>JAKOXH010000035.1 GCA_029781135.1 Planctomycetota bacterium | reverse complement strand
CCACCTCACTTCCGCCAAACACCTGCACGGACAGTCGCAATTGTCGGTCACGTTCGGTTTGCTGCCCATCTCGGCCACATTGAATTCCCATAGCAGCGGCCCCCGCCGGTTTCGTCCAGCAGATCTTATGCAAAGTGCCGTCGTCCGTGCTCGTACTGCCTCACCTACCGTGGCACTTCGCATAAGATCCTAAGAGTTATCGAAACTCCCAAAGGAAAACGCAATAAATTTCACTACGACGAGGTCATGGATTTATTCCGGCTTAAGAAGGTGCTTCCGGCCGGATCAGCATTTCCCTACGACTTTGGCTTCGTGCCAAGCAGCGAAGCCGAGGACGGCGACCCAATCGACGTTTTAGTCCTCATGGATGAGTCGGCCTATCCGGGATGCGTTATCGAAGCGCGGCTAATCGGCGTCATCGAAGCTGAGCAGACGGAGGGCGGCGAGACAACCCGCAACGACCGACTCGTGGCTGTCGCCTGTGAATCACACGACCATGGCAACATTCGGACTTTGCAGGACCTCAGCAGTAAGCTTCTTGAGGAGTTGGAGCATTTCTTCAAGTCGTATAATGAGACGTCGGGCAAGAGTTTTGAGGTTTTAGCAAGCCGTGGTCCGAAGCGTGCCTGGGCTTGTCTGCAAAAGCATCTCCTTTGAGGGCGCTCCGCGGTCGTGGGAGGGCAGGATGACGAAGAATGCCGCGGATCTCTATGGCTCGGCGCCTGATAAATCGAAATCGGTACTCTTACTAATCGACGTGATCAACGATTTCGACTTTGAAGAGGCGGAATCGCTGCTTGAGTTTGCCGAGCCAATGGCGGAACGAATCGCTGAGCTATGTGAACGCGCCAGATCTGTGAAGCTGCCCGTCGTGTATGTCAACGATAACTTTGGGAGATGGCGCTCCGACTTTAAGGCCCAGATCAAGCATTGCCTGGAGACGACGTCTCGTGGCCGCAGGATTGTCGAATTATTACACCCCAAGGAGACGGACTACTTTGTACTGAAACCTAAGCACTCAGGCTTTTTCTCGACAACGCTCGATACGTTGCTGGAGTATCTGGGGGCTGAGGCCATCATTCTGACAGGAATCGCGGCGAATATTTGCGTCCTCTTCACCGCTAATGACGCATACATGCGCGACCTGAAAATTATCGTGCCCGCAGATTGTGTCGCCGCCAATACAAAGGCACTCAACGATTATGCCATTCGCCAAATGGAGTCCGTGCTCAAAGCCGATATAGTTCTCTCGACCGAGATGTCCGCCGACGTATTGGCGCAGCTTGCGCTTACAGGCACTCGATAAGCAAAACATGCGTTGCACGAACAGCGTTTCCGAATGAGCGTGCGATCACCATTGTCGTTAACGGTGGGGTTTGCCTTGTGGGACGCGACCCTTCCCCGTGAGCGGAACCGCGTTTTCGGCCGGCACGATGCGGGAACCATACCTGTCTGCATAGACTTGTGTCAGCTCGGCGCCAAAAAACAGGATCTGCGCAGAATAGTAGACCCACACGAGAAGGACGACGAACGAACCGGCAACTCCATAGGAGGATGCCATGCTGCTGTGGCCCAGATAGAGGCCAATTGCGAATTTTCCGACCGTGAACAGGATGGCGGTGACAACCGCACCCAGCCACACGTCGCCCCAGGCCATTTTGACGTCTGGCAGCAGCTTGAACATCATGGCAAATAGTGCCGTGATCACCACAAACGAAACGACGAAATTGACCATCTGAGCGACCCACTGAACGCTGTCAGGCAAATGCCCTGCGAAGGAACCAAGTGCCGATAGCGCGGCTGTAATCAGTAAAGACACCAGCAGCAGAAACGCAACTCCCATCACCATAGCAATAGAGAGAAACCGGTGACGAATGAAGCCCATGATGCCGAGACCGCTTTTCGGTTTCACTTCCCAAATTGTATTGAGAGAATCCTGGAGCTGACCAAAGACGCCGGATGCTCCGAAGACGAGCGTGGCAATGCTCAGCAGCGTGGCTAAGATTCCCGCACCAGGCTTATTGGCACTTTGGATCATGTCTTCGATTGCTTTGCCACCTTGTTCGCCGACCAGTGAAGTGAGCTGAGCGACGATTTGACCTCCTGCCGCCTCTTTACCAAAGACGAGGCCCGCGACCGCGAGCGCGATGACCAGAAGGGGCGCAATGGACAGCGCCGAATAAAAAGCGAGCGACGCACCCAGCTGAGGCACCTTGTCTTCTGACCATGCGGCAAATGTCTGCCGCAACAGCGTCCAAACATCTGAGAATTTCATCATGCACCTGGTGCGGTCTTTGGGAGTATTAGCGCGGTAGTTCAGCACGGCTAACACTTCTTGTCAGGCTCGCTTGCGCCGAGCCGCAGGTTTACGCGTGGCACGTGTCTTCCCGCCACGCCGGCTCTTTTTTCCGGCATTGGCAACACTCTGCTTGAGCGCATCCATGAGGTTGATGACTTTCGGCTCTTCCTCCTCCGGCGGCTCCAGAACGGCGCCTTTCTTTTTCGCTGCAATCGCTTGCGTTACCTTCTGCCGATAGCGGTCCTTGTACGCGCCGAAATCGAACTTACCGTCTTGCCACTTGGAAATGAGATCTTCGGCCAGGCGCAGCGCGCTAGCCGTCGTGCGAGGTCGCGAGAACTCGCCTTTGATCTCAGACGGCTTGCGAATCTCTGCGTCATAATTCAGCATGGCCATGGTCAATAGGCCATCTAGCGAGCGGATTACAGCCAATTGCTCGCGGCCCGAAAAGACGACCTGACCAATGCCCCAGCGTTTCTTTTTTTCCATCGCCGCCTGCAACAGGGCATACGGTTCGGCGGCGGTAGCACCCGAGGGCGTCAAATAATACATGCGACCGTCGAAGTAGATGGGGTCAATCTCGTCCGCGCTCACGAATGCGTCGATTGAGAGGGCCTTCTCTTGGTCCGTTCGCAAAATGTCAAGCTCCTCTTTGTCGAACTCGACATATCGTCCCTTTGCGTATTCAAAGCCTTCGACTATTTCGTCGTTCGGCACTTCACCATGTTTCGGGCAGATTTTGGCGTAATGGATTCGTTCGTGGTCCGGCTCATGCAGCAAGTGAAAGTGCACTTCGGCGTTTTCCTTGTTCTCGGCATTGACTGCTTGAACTTCGAACGAAACAAGTCCGAAACGGAGTTGCCCCCGCCAACTGGCGCGGAACTTCGATCGCGACTTGGACTTCTTGCGATTGGTCGCCATTTCACTCTCCGATGGCCTGCCCCGGCGCAAATTTGGTCAAAGCGACAAACGTCGCAATAGTAGCCTCGACTAAGCAAAGGCCGCGCCGAACGCGGTATGCCGTTTGCTCGTGGGACGGTGTCGCAGTCGGCTCGCATTAACTGAAACGGGAACAGGCGATGGCCAAAAAGAAAGCCGGAAAACGGGAACTAATCGATACCGGCAGCGATAAACGCTACGTCCGCCGTGATGTTGAAGGCAAATTTAAGAAAGTCGACGATCAGGGACGTTCGTTGAGCCAGGATCGGCGTAAGAACGCCAAGACGAAAGTCAAAACCGGTCAAGGCGATCGAGGAGATCGCGGGTAACGATACCTCCCCGCTGTAGACAGGCTGCGACCAAATTGGCTAAACATCAACCACCATCTTCATACGGAGTTACACGATGAAACTCGACTCACTGGAAAACTTGTTTGTCCACGAATTGAAAGATCTCTTGAGCGCCGAAAAACAGCTGGTCAAAGCCCTGCCGAAAATGGCAAAGGGCGCGTCGAGCGACGCGCTCAAGGAGGCCATTGAAGACCATCTGGAACAAACAAAGACGCATGTTGAGCGCCTGGAGACAATCTTCGAGGACTTGGGTAAAGCCGCCCGCGCCGAGCATTGCAAAGCCATGGAGGGCTTGGTGAAGGAAGGCGCCGAATTGCTCGACGAGGAAGGTGACTCGATGGTGAAGGACGCCGCTCTAATTGGAGCTGCCCAGCGCGTTGAACACTATGAAATCTCCGCTTACGGCACAGCCCGGACCATTGCTGAGCTGCTCGGACAAGAAAACGCCATGAAGCTCCTGCAACAAACGTTGGATGAGGAAAAGGAAACCGACGCGAAGCTCACGGAACTGGCGATGAGCGAGATAAATGTCGAGGCCGCACAGGTGACCGAAGGCTAATAGGCAAAGCTGGAAGCGCGGCCTATCGGCATCGCAAATTGACGAAGGGCTGCTATGCGGCTCGTCGACTTCGTTGTACGGTCGATCGAGCAGAAGCGTCACGGAGAGTACCAAGTGAGCGTCCGCGTTTCAACTATCCTCAACGACAAAGACCCAACTAAGAGTGAGCCGAAGTCGAGTTCGTTTGCGGGCGTCGCCGAGTTTCTTAAGACATTAGGCCCCGGCCTAATCACCGGCGCGTCCGACGACGATCCGTCTGGTATTGTCACGTATTCCATGGCCGGCGCCGCATTTGGCTACGCCACGCTTTGGACGTCTCTGGTGTCTTTCCCCTTGATGGCCTCGGTGCAGTTTATCTGCGCGAAGATCGGGCTCGTCTATGGTTGTGGCCTCGCCGAAGTCATGCGCAAGAGTTTCCCTCGCAAGCTGGTTTATACCGCCATTGCCGCGCTTGTCATCGCCAACACCATCAATGCAGCAGCCGACATCCAAGCAATCGCGGCCGGCATTAACTTGTTGATTCCGGTCCCAATTATCATTTTGATTTTGCCGATTGCCGTCGCTATCCTCATTGTGCAAGTATGGGGCTCCTACGGCACGATCATCAAAATCTTTCGCTGGCTCACGCTATCATTATTTGCGTACATCGGGGCTGCATTCTTGGCGAAACCGGACTGGAGCCAAGTGCTTCGTGGAACAGTGCTACCAACGTTTCACCTCGATAGCGAATTTTTGTCGACGCTCGTTGCGATTCTTGGAACAACTATTTCACCCTATCTCTTCTTTTGGCAGTCGAACCATGAAGTCGAAGAAAAGAAGAAGAATCCGCGCGGTGGAGACTTACGGCGCGGCCATGCCACGAGTTCCGAACTAAAGCACGCGGCTTGGGACGTGAACGCTGGAATGCTGCTGTCAAACGTCGTGATGTTCTTTATTATCCTGTCGGCCGCCGCCACGCTGCACAAGTCCGAGAACCAAGAGATCGAGACGGCAACGCAAGCAGCGGAAGCTCTGAAACCGATCGCTGGCCGAGCCGCGTTCGTACTCATGTCGTTTGGGCTCATAGGGACTGGCGTCTTAGCGGTGCCAATCTTAACTGCCTCCGCAGCTTTTGGCGTAGCCGAAGCTTTAGGTTGGGAATGCGGCTTAGACAAGAAACCAGGACGGGCCAAGGAATTTTATCTCGTTATGGCCGGGTGTACGCTCGGTGCCTTGCTCATTAATTATCTGGGCATCCACCCAATGAAGGCCCTGTTTGTGACAGCTGTTATCAATGGATTTCTCGCGCCACCCTTGCTGGTTGCTCTGATGATCGTCTCAAACGATCCAAAGATCATGGGTAACCGCGTCAACGGCTGGCTGATCAATTTTCTTGGTTGGACAACAGCAGCCGTCATGTCAATTGCCGCCATTATACTCGTGTGCACTTGGCTGCGCTGAGGTGACTACAAAGGCGCCCTATCACCAAGTTGGCCTCTCAGGCTGCGGCGATAATTGAATATGGCTCCCACGCGAATCGACTCAAGCTGCGAACCGATTCTACAGCGAGCGTGTGTAATTACGCTTCAGTGGCCGAACAAACGTCGGTTCGACCAATGCGCCCAATAGTTTCTGTATCTCGCCGCTCAACTGCGCGCCAACAGCCGGAGCCTTGATGATGTCGCGTTGACGAATTTTGAAAATGTTGTTGGATGTGGACGCCCGGTGAGTAAGAGTTCATAATCGCCAATCAGCGATGCTGCTTATAGCTATACGCTGGCCGGTCAATTGGATACGGTGGGCGATAACTCCGCCAGCTACGACTTCGGCTACGATAACCTCGGTCGCACAAACTCCATTGTCGAGAACTTCACCGGCCTCACGGGCAGCGTGGGCTTCACGCAATTGTTCGATGCGACTGGCAACCACACGCAGCTAGCCAGCACGATCGGCGACGTGGCCGATTTCACGAACGATTACACGTACGACCTCTTGGGCCGCGAAACGAGCATCAGCCAGCACAGTGCGGGCGGCCACGGCGTGACCCAGAAGCGGGTGGATTTCAGCTACTATCTCGATGGCCAGTACAAGACCGTGAGCCGCTACGCGAACACGGCTGGCACGCAGCTCGTGGCCGCGAGCAGCTACACCTACGACGCCACGGGCCGGCTCACCGGACTCGTCCACAAACAAGGTGCCACGACGCTGGCCAATTACGCCTGGACCTACGATGCCACGAGTCGGCTGACCACGTTCACCAACGCCCTCCATACCGGCGAAAGCGCCGTCTACGGTTACTATGCCGACGGGCAACTGGCAAGCGTGACCTATGGTGCGGGCGGCCTCGCCAACGAGTCGTACACGTATGATGATAACGGCAACCGCAATAATGGGGGCTTCGTCGCCACCACGAACAACCAACTTCTAACCGACGGCACGTACAATTATGCCTACGATTTTGAAGGGAACATCACGAGTCGGACGCGGATCACGGGAACGGAGGGCGATGGCAGCACCTACCGCGTGTACGAGTGGGATAACCGCAACCGGCTGATTTCCGTGACCGATAAGACGAGCGTCAATGGCACGCAAACGCAAAAGGTGACGTACAGCTACGATGCCTTCGACCACTTGGTGGGCCGTAAAGTATTTCTTAGAACGTGTTTTGAAATTGACTGAATGAAGAAGAATCGCTACGGCTCGCAGCCTTTGGTACCAGCCTTAGGAAGGAGCCGTAGCGATGAAAACGGAGTGCCAGTATCCCAGCGAGTTGACGAACCGACAATGGCAGTTGATTCGCCAGTTGCTGCCGCCACGAGCCCATCTCGGCCGGCGGCCGATCGACCGGCGACGGGTGACCAACGCGATTTTGTACGTGGTCCGCACTGGTTGCCAATGGCGGATGCTGCCCAAGGATTTTCCGAATTGGAGCACGGTGTACGGCCTCTTCTGGCGGTGGCGAAACGATGGTACGTGAGAGAGAATTCACGATGCCCTCCGCGAGAAAGTACGCCGGGCGGAAGGCCAGAAGTCGACGCCCACGGTGGCCATTATCGACAGCCAATCGATCCGCACGGCCGAGGGAAGAGCAGCACGAGGCTACGATGCGGCCAAGAAAATCACCGGACGCTAGCGGCACTTGGCCGTCGATACGCTAGGGATGTTGTTGGCCGTGGTGGTCCATCAGGGCGATTGGCAAGATCAGGAGGGAGCGTGCGGGGTGATATTGCCAGACATCACCGGTGCGATCGATGTGCAGGGACGGATTTGGCAATTAGCCGATCGTATTCGTCTCGGCTAATCTTGCTGCCATGGGGGCCAAGATAGTGTCGTCGCCCATTTAGCTCGACGAACGCTTGCCCACTGGCTTTGTGTTTACGGTACTTCGGAACGGCTTGCGCTAGACGTGGCACGGTGCGTGTCTCCCAGATCTCGTGGTCGCGCAAGCGGGTATGTACCCGCTTGCGCTTGTGGGAAACGCCGCACCGCCAACCATTGGCAGGTAATCTCAGTCTCGATTCAGCGTTGACTTACGGAAAATCGGGGTGACATGATTTGAACATGCGACCTCTTGGTCCCGAACCAAGCGCTCTAGCCAGGCTGAGCTACACCCCGTCGGCAAACAGAAGCCAGCCCCAGAAGTGCTGGCGTGCATGGCGCCGGAAAAAACTAAGATAGCAGAAAATGCCCGTAACCACAAGCGCAGGCGCTGGCAGGACTGCCCGCAAAAAGGGCCATCGTGACGCTGAAATACGCAAAAAATCGAGTCCATCTCAACATCGCTGGGCGGCTTGCCGCTACTGCTACCACAGCGGTCGACCGCAACTGATCTGGCCGCGTCGTGGTGACTTGCTTGTCTTTCGCGCACTCATCGCGGCACTCACCGCACCACCCTTTCTTCCTCTTCTCTTGCGCCGGGGCCGAAATGAAGAACGCTGTCATTTCCGCGGTGTTGATCGGCTTTGCGGGTTCGACATGCCTGGGTTGCGCATCGATCGTCAGTGGTCGGCGAGCCGATGTGTCGATCGATAGTTATCCCGCCAACGCGCGTGTCACCGTGCGCGATGATGACGGCAAGGCCGTCGCCTCGCTGAATACGCCAGGCGTCGTCGCGCTCCAGCGCAACCGCAAATACTTCCTGCCCGCGCGCTACACGGCTACGATCGAATCACCAGGATTCCAACCAGCGCAAGTGCCGATTACCTCAACCATGAATCCGTGGATTCTCGGCAATATCGTGTTCGGCGGCATCCCCGGCCTGGTTGTCGACAACGCCACCGGCGCCGCGTGGAAGCCGTGCCAACAAGAAATCCATCGCCAACTCATCCCGCTCGACGGCCCGGAACACGCCCGAGCCACTGAACTCCCACCTCACCCGTAGCGGAATTCGTAAGAATTCCACAGCCCTTTCGCCGCGCAAGCCTCCCTCGTTATGTTTTTTTGTAATACTTTAGCCGTATGAAGTGGAGCAAAAGGTGTAGCGGAATTCGTGAGAATTCCGCAGTGCCGTCGCGAGGTAGCTCGGCGGAATTCTTACGAATTCCGCTACCGCGACTTCAATCGGCCAAAAAACTATTACGTTTTTTGTGAACTCGCCCCTGGTCATCGTGCCGGCTGCACGGGCATTCGCTCGGTGGATGTCGCTCCCCTGTCCAAGTTGGAACCATCGATTCTCTCTCCGCCCGCCTTGCTGATCATCGCCCGCAGCAGTTTCTCATCGACATCATTGGCCAGAAATCGCACGCTGCCATCGCAAAATGCAACATTGGCTCCGCGCTCCGACCAGCCACCGAGTTGCGGCGCTGGCCCATTGGCCGTGTACACGATGTCCTCGGGCTTCGTCCACGGAATATCCCGCTTTGCTTCGATCGCCAATATCGTCGTCGATGTCCCGTCGGTGATGTCCGCGGGGCTCGTGCCTTTGCCATCTGGAAACACGGTATCTGGTCCCGTGAGCACGAAATAGGACGAATTCGCAGCCGATTCATTGTTCGGATGCCGGTACACGGTCGGCATCTGCTCCAAAACCTTGCGGTTCTCGGCCGAGTCCCAAGGTTCGTTGAACCGATATTGTTTGTACAGTGCGTCGTAACCCAACAAGGGCAGCAGCGCGACCCGCCAACTGTACGGCGTCTTGCCGTCGGGGCCAATCAGCACCGCCGGTGGAAAGTGTTTATTCGCGTCGGCATAGTTATGCATGGCCAGCGCGATTTGCCTGAGATTGCTCATGTTCACGTTTTGCCGCGCCGTTGCCCGCGCCGCTTTGATGGGCGGCGTCAGCGTTTCGGCGATCAACTTGACCGACTCAGCCGTCTTGCCTAGCGGCACTTCAATGTCGACATTCTTATCGTTCGCCGTGACTTTCCGCTTTGCCAATCCGGACTTAGCCAATTCCCAGATCGGTTTCAATTGCGCCAATCCCGGCCGGCCTGCCGCCGCTGAGTTCTCTTGCATCTGAACGGCATTTTCCGCCATGCCGGCCAACCCGTTTAACGTCTCCACCACCCTCTTTGCGTCGTCCGGCGATTTGCAACTGATTCGGCCTATAATCCGCAAATCGTCCTTCGGCTCGACCCACAGCATGAACGTGTCCGCACTATTGAGTAGCGGCATCATCATGATCATGATCGTGGGCGTGTTGGGTTGACCCTTAACTAGGTCGCGGATGTGGGCGCTCTTGGCCACCATGAGAATTGGTCCCTGGGCCGTCGTGTTCCAAGTTGCAGCATCAGCCGGCGGATTGGCCGCATTGGGTCGGTTGAGCAAACTGTTTAGGCCGGCCCGCACCTTCCCCACCAAAGTCTGCTTGTTTGGCATGAAGAAGCTAATCGCCGCAGGCTGCGACTTCATCACCAGCAGTTCGCGCCCACCATCCTGCGCCGTTGTAATATCTGGATATCCCCCCTTCTTCAGATATGCTCTAAAGTCAACTGGCTCCGTCGTGTGAATGACGATCTGTTCGCCGCCGCTCCCCACTTGGAAGTTTCCTTTCTCATCAAACTCCGGCGCAACCAACAGCAGTGTTGCCTGCTCGACTAACTTCGACGGCAATCCTGGCCGCGTGTTCTCTTCCCACAAATCCAATAATGGCCGCAGCCGCGGGTCCGCCGCCAACTCCGCTTGCCGAATCGCCACGAAGGCCATCGCGTTCTCGGGAACATACGAGAAGTCGTACTCCGTCTTGTCATTCTTTGGCGTGGTGGATTTCGCCGCGGATTCCGCTCCCGCCACTTGAGTTTGTGCTCGGGCCACATTCGTTGGCCGCAAACCAACCACACCCAGCCCCACCGCGCACAGCGCCGCCACCGCGAGCCATCCAACGATACGCCCCCGCACGCTTGCCGCACCCGATCCCAAACCAACCGCCTTCTGATCTCGTAGCATTTCGATTCTCCTCAAAAACATGTGTCGAGATGGAATGAACGCCTGCGCCGGCCAGGCCACCCGCGTTGCCGGCTGCGCAAGCGCCAAACCAGCAAGCGTCATGAGATACGACCGCCGGCCGCCGGCCACCCGCGCCGCCGCCGCGTCGGCCGCCAATTCCTGTGCCAACCGCAACCGTCCGGCCAGCCAGTGAACCAGCGGGTGGTACGAGTGCAACGCCAGCCCTACTTGCGCGACGAGGTGAGTACCAAAATCGCCCCGGCCAACGTGGGCGATCTCATGGGCAAGCACCGCCCGTAGTTCCGCCGCACTCCATTGCCGCCAGCTACTGGGCAACAAGATCCGCGCGTGTCGCCAGCCAATCGTGGCGGCCGTCGCCAGCGACCCACACTCGATGAGAACGATATTTCGCGTGCAGCCGAGCTCCGCCCGCAACGTGTCGACCAACTCCATTAGCCGCGGTTCGTTCATTGGTATGCCGCCACGCGCGAGCCGTGCCACGCTCGTCCAACCAACGGCCAACCGCGTCAGCCCCAGCACCGCCGCCAGCAAGAATGCCACGGTAACGATATCCAGCCAGGTCCAATTCACGGTGCGCTCCGGCACGACTTCGCCCGACCAAACTTGGCGCATCCCCTCCCACAACGAACCAAGCGTCGACGCCGACGTCGCCACCGACAGATCGCTCGCCGCGCTCGTCGCCGGGCGGTTCACCGGCGAGGCCGGTTCACCGGCCGTCGTCGCGGAGGTTCGCGCCTCGTCCCTGTGCTCTACCTCCACCGAAGGTGCCGCGCTCGCCAACACATTCGACCAATTTGGCCACGGGCTCCAGCACGCCGCCGTCAGCAGCGCGACACCCACCATGCCGCCGAGCACGGTCCGCACCGCGCGTTCCGGATCGCGCCGACATGCGGCCGCGTAAATCGCGCCCACGGCCAGGGCGAAAAGTGTTACTTGCAGCACACAACCGACCAGCGCTACGCCGAGAGCATTCATCGCCGCTGCTCCTTCAAAATGTTTTCGAGGACCTCGCGCTCCTTGGCCGTTAGCTCATGCTCCTCCATGAGCCGCACCAACAACTGCCGCCGCGAACCGCCGAACACGCGATCCAACAGATCGGTCAGCAAACTGCCCGACACATCGTCGAACGACCGCAGCGGCCGATACACGAACGGCCGCTCGGTGTTCGTCTGTTTCAAAAACCCTTTATCCGTGAGGATGCGAATCAGCGTGGCCACGGTCGTATAAGCCAGGTCGCGGCCACTCTCGGCCAACTGCTCGCGCACGCTGGCCGCCGTTAGCTCCCCTTGCTTCCAAAACACGTGCATGATTTCCAGTTCACGCTCGGTCAATTCCTTGGCACGCGGACGAGGCATAATGGCGAAACCTCCGTGGTTGAATAATGTTTGGTTATTTAGATTTGGTTTTATCGTAGCCGATTCCAACGACATGTCAACAGCCTTTTTTAAGAATTCTCGCGCACCCCCCGTAGCGGAATTCGTAAGAATTCCGCCGTCATCGCCCTTCCCCTCCCGCAACCGGCGGGTGGCTGGGGTCGATCCAAAGGCGAGCCCCCAGCGCGCCTGCGCTAACCCTGATTCGCCGGGGGCTCGCTGCGCTCGACCCCAGCCACCCGTCGCAAACCGTTTGGCAGCAATGCCTTATGTAAATATCTGTACACGGCCAAATTTATTGTTGAAATTGTGCCACGACCTATGCTAAGCTCCTCCCAACGCTGAACGGTATCCAGCGGAGGTCGCCCCCGGCGACTATCCCCCAGAGCCCGAGAGCGGACGATCGCGTCCGCCCTCGGGCTTTTTTTATTGCCCAGCATTTAGCCCCCGGTCACTGACCGGGGGCTATGCCGCGCAAGTGCAACGGATTCGTTTAACCCGGAGCCACCGGCGACGGAAGCATATGGTCCATGACGCCGTCGCCGCTGGCTCCAGGTTAAACGACAACATCACAACCCTGACTCGTTGTGCGTGGGTCTCCCGCCTCACTACACAACACCGACCGACGGTCTCCATGACATCGCAACAACTGCAAACTCGACTATTGAGCTTGGCCGAAGCCCGCCTCCGCATCAGCGATGGCGACCTCCTGCTATTTCGCCGCCGCAGCCTCATTTCGGTCGCCGGCCGCGGCGTCCACTCGCACGCCGCCAAGGCAGCCTGGTGGGAGGATGAACTGTTCTGCGTCGAAGTCCGCGAATGGCACGGCGGCCGAGCGATAACGCTTGCCAGCCAAGTAAAAAAATACCCAGGACATATCGATGTGTACCACACGAACCCGGCGAATCGGTGGCCGGAGTACGATCGAACGCGGGCAACCACCATGATGCGGCGTCTGGCCGGTTGCGACTACGGCTACACGGCCGTGCTGGCCGCCGCCATGCTCCACCTGCCATTCATCCGGATGGCGGTTCGGGCAGAAATTGAAGACGATGCGATCGATCGCCGGCCACCCTTTTGTAGCCAGGCCTGTGCGATGGCCGACCGCATCGGCGGCGGCGTCGACCCGGTGCCCCACCTTGCCGACCGCCTCACCGAACCCGCCGACCTCGCCCGCAGCCCCTTTTACGAATACGCCTTCACCCTCACGTAGGGTGGGCACCGCCCACCACAACCCTGTATGTCAGGCTTCAGCCTGACGCAAACTGTCTTCCGACAAGAAACCAGCAAACCGCTAACTTCTCACGCATTCACCTACCCAACCGTAACAGGCCACTCGATGAATCTCAGCACCCACTCTACTGATAGGAACCGGAGGCAACGGAGAAAACAGAGTTTTCCCTTCAGCCTCGTTGCAAAGTTCGCAAGCATGTCGTCGGAGCAGAAAAAACACACTCCTCCGTTCTCTCTGTTTCCTCCTGTTCAATTCTTACTCCTTGCCGCTGTTGCCGGCTTGGCCCACAGCGCCTCGGCACAATGCTACGTCGATCCCTACTCGGGCCAACGAATTTGCGCTCGGCCAGCGGCCAATTGTCCGCCCGCTACCGGCTCGAGCGTGCCGAATATCACTTCATTCGCCCACTGCCGAATTCGCGTTGGCGATGGCACGCTCGGCAGTGGCACGCTCGTCGATCGCAATGAGTCGGTCGGGCTGATTCTGACCTGCGCTCACCTGTTCGATGGTGACTCGTCGCAAATTCTCGTCACGTTTCCCCGCGGTGAGAAGTTCGCCGCGAAGCTCGTGGAAATCGATCGAGCGAACGACTTGGCCATCGTGGCGATTCAGCGTCCGAACATCGAACCGCTTGCCGTCGGTGACGGCGAACCGTCCGGCGTGCTGGCCGCGTGTGGTTTCGGACCGAATGGCGTTTTCCGCGGCGTCGTCGGCAATATCATGGGGCAGGTGGTGGCCGTCGGCGCTACGTTTCCATCACTGACGATATCGTGCGTCGTAAGGCCAGGCGATAGCGGCGGCGCCGTGCTCGACGGCAGCGGCAACGTCGTCGGCGTCATCTGGGGCCAGCGCGATGGCCAGACCTACGCCACCTGCGGCCAGCCCGTCCGCGATTTCATCAATCGCGTGCGCATCCAAGTATTTGGCCGTCACCAAGTCGCTCGCCCTATCGACCCAAACCATGAACAATCACAGGCCTCAATTCCCCGAGCCCCCAGCCCCCAGCCCCCAACCCCCAGCCCCCAACCATCATGCCCGCCATTGACCTCACCGTAACCTGCCCAATTCACGATTCCTTCCGCGTGCAGCAAGTCGCCGGCATGTTCGATGTGCCGCTGGCCGAACGGGCCGCCGAACGATTCGAAGTCGACGTGCCCGGAACCGACGAAGAATGGCAGATCGGCCTCATCGTCGGTCCTTCCGGCAGCGGCAAGAGCACGGTCGCTCGGCACGCATTCAAACCGCACGTATATGAAAGTGCCGAATGGGCCAACCGACCGCGCGGTGGTTGATTGCTTCGACGACATCTCCGTGCGGCATGTCGTCGACTTGTTCGCGGCCGTCGGCTTCGGTTCACCGCCCTCCTGGGTGAAGCCGTATCACGTGCTGAGCAACGGCGAGCGGTTTCGGTGCGATTTGGCGCGGGCGTTAGCACGGAGTCAAGAGTCAAGAGCAAAGAGTCAAGAGCCGGAAGGTACCTCTGGCTCTCGACTCTCGACTCTTGACTCTCGACTGATTGTTTTCGACGAATTCACCAGCGTCGTCGATCGCAACGTGGCCAAGGTGTGTTCGGCCGCGATCGCCAAGGGCATCCGCCGCGGGCACTTGCCCTGTCGCTTCGTGGCGGTGACGTGCCATTACGATGTGGCGGAATGGCTCGAACCCGATTGGATCGTGGACATGGCCACCTGCGAATTGAAGAGGTCAGCCCCCGGCTCTGCCGGGGGGCGATTTCGGCGGCCACCGATCGAGCTCGAAATCCATCGCTGCCGATTGGCGGCTTGGCAACTGTTTAAGCGTCATCACTATTTGAGTGGCTCGCTGGCGCCCGCGGCACGGTGTTACCTCACCACGTGGAACGGCGTACCGGTGAATTTTTGTGCGACGATGCCGATGTTCATGAAGAAGGGCCACCGGCGCTTCACGCGGATCGTCACGCTGCCCGATTTCCAGGGCATTGGCATCGGCATGCGCGCCGTGGCCGCCGTGGCGGAATTGCATCGTGCTGAAGGCTATCGAATCAACGTGACGAGCAGCCACCCCGCGCTCATTCGCCATTGTCAGCGTTCGCCGTCGTGGCGGACCGTGAATGTGAGAAAGTCGGGCGGTTCACGGCGAAGTACCCGTTACCCCAACTATCGCAACTCCGCCGGTCGAGCCGTCGTGTCGTTCGAATACCTGGGTGCCGGCCCCACGCGCAATCCTCTTTCCGCCATCCCGTTTAGCCGCGACGCGGAACGGAGCGCGAAGAAGCAAGTGGGGGAGAGGGGGAGATAGGGAGAGGGGAGAAACACGCATCACCTCCCACGCCAAACGTGAGATCTGAACCTCGGATATGAATTAGCCACAAAAAACAGCTGACTATGACAACCGCAACACTTCAATCTATGCGACTTAGCGCTGAACAGCAGGGCCAGGTTCTTGGCATTCTTTCGGTCGGTTGCGACCGTGAAACGGCGGCGGGTTTCGTCGGCTGCACCGCGGCCGAGATCGCCCGGGCGATGCAGGTCGATTCCGCGTTCGGCGCCGTGGTGCGTCGCACCGAAGCGGCAGCGGAACTCACCTGCATGCGGACGGTCCTCGACGCCGCCAAGGATGTAAAGACTTGGCGGGCGGCCGTGTGGTGGTTGGAACGTCGCTCGCCAGAGCGATTCGCCAGCCGCGGCGCCGGAACCGTCACGACGCGGCAACTCCGCGTGTTCCTGACGATCATCGGCGACCTGCTCAACGAGGAGATCCACGATCCAGACGACCGCCAGCGCGTGCTGGCCCGGCTCAACGCCTACGATTCGCTCGCCGACAATCTGGTGAACGATCTGTGGCGAAAGGACGATGACGCGGAATCACACGATGATGAACAGTTGCCGAGCGAGAGCACCGACGGCGATCCGGCGGCGGAAGACGACGAGTTTTTGAATGACGAGTACGCGGAACTTGAACGGTAGGATGTGCGATGGACTTGCAACCAATCCAGCTCGACGAGAACTCCTTGCCACACGAGACGTTTTGCCGTCTACGCAATGACCTGGGCACCGCCATGATCGCCGGCGATGCGCGGTTGCGACCATCGGCACCGGTGGATCGGCCGCGAACGACGCTGGCCTGGGGCCGCGCGTATCTGCCGGCGCATTTCGCGAAGCCCGCCTCGACCATGCACGAGTGGTTGGGTTCCGAGCTGGACGCCATGCGGGCAAATCGCGGTGCGCGCGTGAACCTGATCGGGCCTCGGGGCAGCGCGAAATCCACCGTGGCCACGCTCTGTCACGTGCTGCACGCGGCCGTGGAAGGTTGGGAGCGATACATCTGGATCGTTTCCGATACGAAAGAGCAAGCCGAAACGCATCTCGACAACGTGAAGGCCGAGCTCGTCGACAACCGCCGCATGCGGCGCGATTACGCCCACGCCGTCGGGCACGGCCGCCGGTGGCGGGCCAACTCGATTGAACTTGCCAATGGCGCGGTGATCGAATCGTATGGCACGGGGCAAAGTATTCGTGGACGCCGCCGGTCGGCCGATCGGCCGTCGCTCATCGTGTGCGATGATCTGCAGAACGATTCGCACATTTCCTCCGCCGCGCAGCGGGAGGCCTCGCGCCAATGGTTCCAAGGCACGCTGCTCAACGCCGGTACGAAGCACACGAATATCGTCAACCTGGCGACGGCGCTCCATCGCGAGGCCCTGGCGCTGCAGTTGCATCGCACGGCGGGTTGGACATCGCGCAACTTTCCCGCCATTGAATCGTGGCCAACCCATACCGAACTCTGGCAGGAATGGGAGACGCTTTATTGCGACGTGGATAATCGCCAGGCCAAATTAACAGCACGCGCCTTCTACGATGCACGGCAAGAAGCGATGAACGCCGGCGCCGCTGTGTTGTGGCCGGCGGTTGAAGACCTCTACACGCTGATGCAAATGCGGGTCGAGATCGGCCACACGGCGTTTGAACGCGAGAAGCAAGGTTCACCCGTCAATCCCGAGTTCTGCGAATGGCCGGAGTCGTATTTTGGCGATCACATTTGGTTCGACGCTTGGCCGGAGAATCTGTTGGTGCGCACGATCGCACTCGACCCCAGCAAGGGGCGCGAAGCCGGGCGGGGCGACTACTCGGCCTACGTTCTACTCGGAGTTGATGCAAGCGGCGTGATGTTCGTTGAGGCCGATATCGACCGCCGACCCACGCCTCAGATGGTGGCGGACGGTATTGAATTGTGTCGGCGATTCGATCCGCACGCCTTCGGCGTCGAAGCGAACCAATTTCAGGAACTGCTGTGTGGCGAGCTCGCGGCCGAGCTAGCCAAGAATCAGTTGAGCTACATCATTCCGGCCGCGATTCACAATCACGTGAACAAGGTGGTGCGCATTCGCCGGCTGGGGCCGTACCTTTCGCAGAGGCGGCTGCGGTTCCTGGTCACCTCACCGGCGACGCGAATGCTGGTGGACCAACTGCGCGACTTCCCCACCGGAGCCCACGACGACGGCCCCGATGCACTCGAAATGGCCATCCGCCTCGCCGAAAACGTGTGGCACACCCGCGGCGACGATGACGGGTTGGGAAATCGGTTGATATTCGGCTGAAGAATGAAGGAGAAGCGAAGGGCAAGCGGCTTTACCGCGAAGCGGTTGCACAACAAAGCCCAGGGTCGGTCGCCGTGGCGACCGCACCCTGGGTGAACGAGGAAATGGTGACGTCTACGCCGAAGGCATTACACACGGCGAACGACTAGCAAGCGGGTGTAACTCCTGCGGAGTAACCAAAGTATCGTTGGTGGGCAGTGCCCACCCTACATGTTGACGCCACAAAAAACAATCGGCCTGAAAGGCCGACCTAAGAAAGCCCAGGGCAAAGCCCTGGGTCAACGATCCAGCAACAATTCCCGAAGCCCTGAAAGGGCGAAATCAACACGAGCATTCGCGAGGCAACGACAATTCCGCCCTTGTAGGGCTAGCGTTTGATCATACGACCCCCTACCCAGGGCTGCGCCCTGGGCTATCGGATTCCGGCCTTTCAGGCCTCAACCCCGGAGATGAATCCTATGGCCAACCATGCACGTTCGAACGGCGAGCATCATTCCATCGAACATAGCCTGCTCGAAGCCTTCGACGCCTTGTGGGACGACCTCGTCGATCCGCGCGAGGCGTACCTCGATAATGATGGAAGCTGGTGGCTGCCGGTAGGAGTATCGGGCAATGGCGTGCAATCCACCTGTAGCGCGTGGAACGAACAAACGTTGAGCGATCTGCGGCGGCAATGTCGCGGCTTGGCCGCCACGAACGAATTTGCCATCAACGGCCACGAGAACCGCATCAGCTACATCGTCGGATCGGGCCACAGCTATCGAGCCGCGGTCTGCAAAGGGACCGATTCATCGCAAGATGTGGCGCTACAAGTGCAGAAGCTGCTGGATCGGTTTCTGCTCGAGAACCATTGGCAACAGCGGCAGCAGGAAATCGTGCGGCGCATGGATCGCGATGGCGAAGCCTTCTTGCGGTTCTTCGTCGATCACGAAGGCCTGACTCATGTGCGATTCATCGAGCCCGACCAAGTGGCAACGCCGGCCGATCGTGCCGGCGACCCGTCGGCGAGCTTTGGCATTCAAACCGATGTGGATGATGTGGAGCATGTGCTGGGTTACTACGTCGATGGCGAATTGGTCGATGCCGCCGACGTACAGCACCGTCGCGCGAACGTCGATTTCAACGTGAAACGCGGTCTGCCCTTGTATGCGCCGGTGCGGAAGAACTTGCGGCGTGCCGAGCGGCTGCTGCGGAACATGAGCGTGGTGGCCGAGATTCAATCGGCCATTGCCTTGATCCGCAAGCATCGCGGCGCCAGCCGCAGCGGCATCGAGCAGTTCGTGGCAGCCAATGCCGATGCTTCCACAACGAACGGCACGACCGGTCGCACGCGGCACTATTCCCAATACGGGCCAGGCACGATCCTCGATGCCCCGGCCGGCATGGAATACGATTTTCCAGCTCGCGGACTCGACGCGTCGAATTTCGTCGCTGTGTTGCAGGCGGAATTGCGGGCAATTGCGGCCCGGCTGGTGATGCCAGAATTCATGTTCACTTCGGACGCGTCGAACGCGAATTTCGCCTCGACGCTCGTGGCCGAGGGGCCCGCGATGAAGATGTTCGAGCGGCTCCAAATGAGCCTGGTCGAACAAGACAAAGCGGTGCTGCGACGCGTGATCGACAATGCGATTGCTGTAGGGAAGCTGCCGCGTGACGTGCACGAGTTTGTCCATATTCAAGTCGTACCGCCATCGCTCAACGTGCGCGATCCATTGCAGCAAGCGCAAGTCGATCACATTGCATTCAAGAACGGAATCCTGTCTCCCCAAACGTGGAGCCAACACTTGGGGCTGGACTACGACCAGGAGCAGCAGAATCTAACCGTGTGCAGGGGAGCTGCGGTTTGAGTTGGAAGCAGAGAGGGGGAGACAAGGAGAGGGGGAGGTTCATTGGCAATGCTGGTAACTGATGTCTCCCCCTCTCCCAATCTCCCCCTCTCCCCCTCTTTGAAAATCCAAAGTGGCCAAAAATTCTTGTGGAATTGAAATTGGAAACTGCTATAGTGACGCCATGATTCAAGCACGTGTACAAATGATCCCTCAAGGAAATAAGATCGAACAAATCGAAACGGCGCTTGCAAAGCTGCTGGCGGACCTGTCGCAACGTGGGTTCTACGGCGAAGCCGGGCTCACGATGAGCGTGCAAGACGGCCGCATCCAGCATATTCGCGTAGCGCTGGAGAGAATGATTAAGTAGCTGTTAGTCGTTAGCCGTTAGTCGTTAGGCGTTAGGCGTTAGGCGTTAGGTGAAATCCACGACCAGACTACTTCTGGCTACCAGCTAACAGCTAACGACTAACGACTGACGACTAACCCAGGTATCGCATCGAGCCCGCTTCCGCGATTGCGGAGCGAGTATCGAATCGAGCCCATCGAAAGGCCGACGGCCTGTTGATGGGCTTTTTTGTTGGCGAGGTTGGGTGAGTGAGTAAGTGAGTAAGTGAGTAAGTTCCGAATTGCGAAACACCTACTCACCTACTCACTGCTCGCCGCTCACCGCTCACCACTCACCCACTCACCAAATTCCGGAGGAAACCATGTCTGAGCTCTTACAAGAATACGTCGATTCCGGCAGCCAGCGGCTGCGGGTCGACCGCGATGCCGGCGTAATCCGCGGCGTTAAGCTACTCGGGCTGGCATCGCGAAACGGCCGGCGTTACCGCGAAAACGCTCTAGTAGAAGCCGTGGCACTCTATGAAGGTGCCAAGGTCAACATCAATCATCCGAAGGGCCATCCGCTGGCGCCGCGCGATTATCAGGACCGCCTCGGCATGGTTCGCGGCGTGCAATTCCGGCCTGGCGAGGGATTGTTCGGCGACTTGCATTTCAACCCGCGGCATGCGCTCTCGGAACAATTGGTATGGGATGCCGAACACGCGCCGCAAAACGTCGGCATGTCGCACAATGTGCTGGCCCGCACCAAACAGAATGGCAATGAGACGGTTGTCGAAGCCATCACGAAAGTGCAGAGCATCGACCTGGTCGCCGATCCGGCCACAACCACGGGCCTGTACGAGCAGACGGCGAACGACCTGGCAGCGGCCGGCTCGGCTGCTGCCAGCGCGACAGGCGAGCCGCCTGTCGCTACGGTGGAAGCGATCACGCTGGAATCGTTGCGCCGGCAGCGACCGGAATTGATCTGCGAAATCGAACGACCGCTGGAAGCCGAGGTGACGCAACTGCGGTGTCAGTTGAACGACCTGGCGGCGAAAGAAGCCACCTATCGGCGGCGCGATTTAGTCCATCAGCTCCTGGAAGAGTACCACCTGCCGCTGCCCACGCCGACCGGCAACTTCGATTCGGCCGTGGTTAGCGAACGGTTCGTTTCGTCGCTCATGCACGCGGCCGACGAAGGCGAAATACGCGCGCTGCTGGAAGAGCGTGTGGCCCTGTTGCGCGATGCCACGCGACGCGAAAGCGGCCGGCCCAAATCGAAGGACCAGGTTGCGGTTGCCGACGGTCGAAGCGTCCCGCCCGTGCGCAATTCAGTCGAATTCGCCGCGGCCGTTCGCGGAAGATGACAACCATCCGTAGGACGGACATTCCTGTCCAAAAGTAGCCACGTTCGCCAGAGCGTGGAGCGTACATATAGCGTTTCCGCACTTTCCACCGTCTGGCGACGGTGGCTACGACGACAAGTGAACGGACAGGAATGTCCGTCCTACACAACCCTAACCAATTACCTACTTTCTTAACACAGGAGAATAACTCGATGGCAAACACAATGCGTTGGCGGTACGGCGATACGTGCCCGGTGATGTTGCCCGTGGACTCGGCAACGGTCATTGAAATTGGCGACATGGTTCTGCTCGATACGGATGATGCGAAACCGGCTTCCTCCCAAGTGGACCAGGGCACCGACTTGGCCAATCAACAGTTGTTTCACGACATCTTCGCGGGCGTGGCGATGCAGGCCTCGCGTGCCGGCGATACGCAACCGATCCGCGTCGCGACCACGGGTGTATTCGAATTCGATATCCTCTCCACCACGCTCGAAGTCGGCGACCTATTGGGATCGGACGAGAACGTGGCAGGTGTGGCGCTCTTGAATCAGACGGTGGCCAAAGTCACCAACGCGAACGCCGCGATTGGCCGTTGTGCGAAGCGGTTGAATCCGGCCGGCACACGCGTGCTTGTCGACGTCGTCAGCTCGATGCTCAAGGGCGGGACGCAAGCGGTGCTGTAGTGGAGGGGTGAGGATGCGGGATGCAGGGAGCGGGGACAAGGCATTTTTGTTTGGCCCCGGTTCCCAGCATCCAGTATCCAACGTCCAGTATCCAACATCCAGCATCCAGCTCCCTTGAAACAAATCAAACTCACAATCACTAATAGGAGCGAATTCCAACCATGACCCTGAAATACCGTGAACTCAAGCGGCGCTACGAAATGGACGGCGCCGAGCAGACCGTAACGCATCTTTCCGAGGCCCTGCGCGAAGGGCATTTGCAGCCCGAGGATTTCAGCATTCGCGATTTGGCCGAAGCACTGGTGCCCGATGGCCACGAATGGGTGCGGCTGCTCGACCCGCGCAGTGCCGGAAACGTCAGCGTGCTGGAGTCGGCCGGCGGCGTCGACGTGACCGCCTTTCTGAACATCACCGGCCAGGTGATCTACTCGAAAATCATGGAAGCCTACGAGCAGGAAGCCTTCGTCGTCTCGAAGCTCGTCGACACCATTCCGACGCGGCTGGATGGCGAGAAGATTCCGAGCATCTCGCGCGTTGCCGATACGATCGAGGATGTCGCGCCTGGCATGCCGTATCCGCACCTTGGTTTCGGCGAAGATTATATCGAGACGCCATCGACCACCAAGCGTGGCTTCATTGTGCCGGTGACCAAGGAGGCGATCTTCTTCGACCGGACGCATCTCATCTTGAGCCGCGCGGCGGAAGTGGGCGAAGTACTCGGGCTCAACAAGGAGAAGCGGTTGATCGATCTCGTGATCGGCGCGACCAACAATTACAAGTGGAAGGGCACGACCTACAACACCTACCAAGCCAGTTCGCCCTGGATCAATTTGTTGGCGTCGAACGAATTGGTCGATTGGACGAACGTCGATAAGGCCGAACAGTTGTTCGCCGACATGCTCGACCCGAACACGGGTGAGCCGGTGTTGGTGAAAGGGACGACGGTGTTGGTCATGCCCGCGTACCGACATGCGGCGCACCGGGTGTTTTCGGCGGCGGAACTCACGTTCACGGCGGCCGGTTCCACGACCGCCACGGTGGCGGCCAATCCGCTCAGCGGCTATCGCGTGTACGACAGCCGGCTGGCGTATCGACGGGTCATTGCTTCCGGCATCGCCGCAGCGACGGCCAAAAAGTATTGGTTCGTCGGTGATTTCCGCAAGGCGTTTGCCTATATGGAAAACTGGCCGATCACGGTGACTCAGGCCCCGCTGGGCAGCGAAGCGGAATTCAACAACGACGTCGTGTTGCGGTTCAAAGCCAGCGAGCGCGGCGCCGCGGCGGTGCTCAACCCCCGGTTCGTGGTGAAGAACACAGGCTGAGGAAGGGGCGAGGAGCGAGGAGCTAGGAGCTAGGAGCTAGGAGCGAGAGTCCGCGAGGGGGCGGGCTCTCGGCTCTTGGCTTGCGTGAATAAGTTGAGGTGTGCTGTGGCAACGGTTCTAAATGGTACGCGAAGCCGGCGGGGCTATTCGGTCGTGCTGATGGCCAGGTTGGTGGACCGTTTGGGGCGTGCCATCGGCCCGGCGGATGTTCGTTCCATTGACTGCTCGCTGCATCGAGACGCGGGTGATGGCGCCTCATCGCGGGAGGCGGACGTTTCTCGGGCCGGCCGGGCGCTGTGTATCGGCAAGGTACTATTTGCCGAGTTGCGACACGACACCGGGTGGGATTCGGATGATGCGGGTTACAACTTCCGACACCGCGTGATGATTCCACGAGTTGCCGCATCGGGCGCGCCCTCACCCCAGCCCTCTCCCCAAGGGAGCGGAAGTCGATGTTACGAAGTACGCTACGTGTTTACGCAAGTGACGGGCGAGGAAACCGTCGTCCGCTTTCGCATAAGGGTAACCGAAAATGACTGATATCGAACAGATTCGTTCAATTAGAAGCCAGACGCTCGCGCAGCTCGATGCCATTCGAGCGACGCCGAAGCCTACCTATTGGATCGATGGCCAGCGGGTGCATTGGGAGGAATACGTTGACTCGCTGCGGAAGACGGTCGATTGGTGCGACCAGAAGTTGGTCGAGGCGGAGCCGTTCGAAGTGAGGTCGCAAGGAGTGACGTAGGACGGACAATCCTGTCCGTCCACTTGTCGTTGTAGCCACCGTCGCCAGACGGTGAAAAGTGCGGAAAGGCTATATGTTACACGCTCCACGCTCTGGCGAGCGTGGCTACTTTTGGACGGACAGGAATGTTTGGCCTACTACTTTCGGACGGACAGGAATGTCCGTCCTACGGTGGAGCGAGAGAGGGAAAGCATGGCATCACCAACATTTGAGTTTCCGGTATTCGACGGGCAGGAGTTAGTAACGTACGCACCAGCGGCAGGGGCGGCCGTGAGTAATGTGCCGGCCGTGCGGCGGCCGCTCACGCAGTCGCGGCAGCGTAATGTCGAGCGATACGTCGACTTGCAGGTGTCGGATGTGATCTTTCATTTGGGGGGGACCGCGCTGGCGGCGTCGACCCTAGCCGTTGGCGATGTCATCACCGATGCAAACAGCCACGGCTACAACGTTGTCTTCGTGGAACGGCAGACGCTGGGTAGCATCGTGGTGGCGATTGGTCGAGCGGTGTGAGCAGCGGCGGAAGGCAGGTTCGTACTGGTCGTCACGCGGCCATACAGCACGCTCACGAATTGCGAAAGCAGTTCAGCCTCGCCGCTTTCGAGAATGACGTTGACCTGGCGCCATACATCGCGCTTGGCATTCATGGCCTGAGCGGCGGCCAGCACGCCCTCCTCGGTCAACTGGCCGCCGGTGCCGAACCGGCTGTAGAGCTCATCGAAATCGGCTTCCGACCAATTGGCAAATTTTTTTGGATGATGGGCGACTACGCTTTCGACGAGTGTGTTGGTCGCCCGATCGAACTGGCGCGGCGCGTGTCGGCCGAGGGGCCGAAACAAATCATCGATCGGCACACCCAGGCCGCGAGCTAATTTGTGGAGTGTACGAGCGTGTGGATTGGTTGTGCCGCGGGCCAAGCAGCGGATCGTGCGTTCGTCGAGCTCCGTGGCGGCGACCACATCCTCGAACGTGAGGTCCGCCTGGGCCATGATCCGGCGGAGGTTCCAGGCAACCGTCGCGGCATTCTGGTGGAGAGACGACGTCGAGGCCACGGGAAATGCTCAATCGTAGGAGTTGGTGAAACAATCGGCCGATATTCAAGCGAGTGTATACACCTGTATACTATAGCGGACGGCCGCTGTCAAGAGGGCGGCGATTGCGATCAGGGCCGATCCGTTCTTCAGCTTGGGGAAGTTGGGGTGGGGTGGCATGGCCTCGGAGGTACTCCGACGTGGCCATGTTACTCGAGAGATTCCATGCTCACGCTGCGCGAGAGCATGCCACCCGTCCGCGCTCCGCTACGCAAAGCCTCCGCGTCGCGGCTAAACGGCGTTGATTCGCAATGCCAGGATCGACGGGAACGGAAAGCGCGGGCGAGGCGGCACACGGTATACCGCTGGCGAATGGTAGTACGTTGTTGGGGAGCGGCTTACAATAACGGGCAACGCCGAATCGCGGCGGATATTTGCCGAACTTGTGCGAGGAAATACGTCATGGGCCGAATTGCTGACCGCATTCTCTTTATTCTGCTCACACTTTCGCTTCTGCTAACGGCGGTGGCCAAAGTTCAAGCCTGGCAACCCGCTGCTGGGCCGCTGGCGACGCGGTGGACCAAGGAGGTTTCACCCGCGAACGCCTGGCCCGAATATCCGCGGCCGCAAATGGTGCGGGAAAAGTGGACAAATCTCAACGGCCTGTGGCAGTACGCGGTGCGGCCGGCAGCAGAGGGGCAGCCGACCAAGTGGGATGGGGAAATCCTGGTGCCGTTTGCGATCGAGTCGATGCTCAGTGGCGTGAAGAAACCGGTGACGCCGGAGGATCGGCTGTGGTACCGCCGCACCTTTTCGTCGCCACAGCTTGAAAAAGGAGGCCGGCTGCTGCTGCACTTCGGAGCGGTCGATTGGGAATGTCGGGTGTGGGTTAATGGAAAAGAAGTCGGGCAGCACACGGGCGGTTACGATCCGTTTACGTTTGATATCACGGATGCGTTGAAAACCGTCGGCGAAGAAAACGAGTTGATCGTTGCCGTTACCGATCCGACGGATACGGGCACGCAACCGCGCGGCAAACAGGTGCTCAAGCCACAAGGGATTTTCTACACGGCGGTGACGGGAATCTGGCAGACGGTGTGGCTCGAGCCGGTGCCGGCGGCGAGTATTCGGGCGCTGCAGATTACACCGGACGTTGACCGCGGCATCGTGCGTGTCAGCGCCGATACCGTTGGCGACGGGACCATGCATGTGCAAGTGCTCGATGGCGGGCGCACGGTGGCCGAGAAATCGGGGCCGGTGGGTGAGCAACTTGAATTGCCAATTGCGGAGGCCAAGTTGTGGTCGCCGGATGACCCGCATTTATACGATTTGCGAATCGAACTTGTGAAAGGTGATCGAGTCATCGATGTGGTCACAAGCTACTTCGGGATGCGCAAGATCGAGGTGCGGAAGGATGCCGACGGTCTCAACCGACTGTGGCTGAACAACAAAGTGCTTTTTGAATTCGGTCCGCTCGACCAGGGGTGGTGGCCCGATGGGCTTTACACGGCTCCGACCGATGCCGCACTCAAGTACGACATCGAAATGACGAAGCGGCTGGGCATGAACATGGCCCGCAAGCATGTGAAGGTCGAGCCGGACAGGTGGTACTATTGGTGCGATAAGCTGGGGCTGCTGGTGTGGCAAGACATGCCTTCGGGCGATGCCCACAAGGATGCCCAGAGCAAAGCCAATTATCGCCGCGAACTAAAGGCGATGATCGAGGCCCGGCGCAATCATCCATCGATCGTGATGTGGGTGCCGTTTAATGAAGGCTGGGGACAACACGATACGCCGGAAGTTGCCGCTTGGGTTAAGAAGCTGGATCCAACCCGACTCGTGAATGAGGCCAGTGGTTGGGACGACAAGGGAAGTGGCGATGTATCGGACATGCACAATTACCCGGGGCCGGGAATGCGCAAGCCCGAGCCGCAACGTGCCGGCGTGCTCGGCGAGTTTGGTGGGCTCGGCATGCCCATAACTGGCCATACCTGGCAGGCGGAAAAGAATTGGGGGTACGTTTCGTTCACCAGTGCCGATGAACTCACCAGTGCTTATGTCGACTTGCTGACGATGTTGCGGCCGCTCATTCAGAAAGGGCTCTCGGCGGCGGTGTACACGCAGACGACCGATTGCGAAATCGAAGTCAACGGGCTGATGACGTACGATCGCGCCCGGGTGAAGATGAACGAGCGGCGAATGGTTGAGGCAGCCCAGAAGTTGTATCTGCCGCCGCCGAAAATGAAGGAACTGGTGGCAACGAGCGAGCTTACGCCGCAGCCCTGGCGATATACATTCGAGCGCCCGGCGACCGGCTGGGAGCAGCCAGGCTTCGACGACGCTGCGTGGAAAACAGGTTCCGGCGGCTTCGGCACGAAGGGCACTCCCGGAGCCAAATTGCATACCGAGTGGAGCACGCCGGATATCTGGTTACGCCGTACTTTCAAGATCGAGGACTTGAACGCGGCCGGCGGCGGCGAATTGATGTTGGTGGCCCATCACGACGAAGACGCGGAGGTATACGTCAATGGAACGCTGGTTCGCGCGCTCAAGGGGTATACGCGGCAGTACGGACCAACCATTCTGAGTGAAGCAGCGCGCAAACTACTGCGAAAAGGCGAGAACACGCTCGCCGTCCATTGCCACCAAACCGGTGGCGGGCAGTATATTGATGTTGGGGTGTCGGAAGTAATGGAGCCATAACGCAGATCGCGAACTCGAAAGTTACGACAGCGACAGCTCTTCTTCCTCTTCACTTTCGACCGAAACTGACGGCCGTTCCGGCGGATAGAATAAGTCCACGATGCCGTGAACCAGCCCGATGGTTTCTGGGTCGGAGGAACCAAAGCGCGTGGATAACGGCGCAAAGAGCCAACGGCCTTCCGGCCAGCGGACATCCATCACCTTGGCACAATCCTCGAGAAGCTGGTAGACGCGGGCGCGAGTAACGCCAATCGTTTCTGCCTGTTGCTTAACGCTCGGCGAATTTTCGTCGAGGCAAAGGCGCGAGGCGGCCAGGCCGGCGACTTGATCGCCTAGATCGATCCGAATCTGCTGGATCATCGGTTTGACGATATGCTTGTGCATTTCCTCCACGGGCGGCAAATCGGGTTGATTGACCACCTCAATGAGCCAGCGCGTAATGGGCGGAACAAAGCGCGGCACGATCGCCACATCGATGTTTTCGGGCAGGGTGGCCGTGGCCAACGCTTCATGCACGGTGCAGAACACTTCCAGAATGGCGTTGATGCGTTTCTCGCCGTGCGTCTTCAGGGAACGGATATCGGCCAGCGAACGGTCGGCATATTCTTCCAAGCGCGAATGCCAAATGACGGTCGGCAACGTTTGCAAGGTTGGAGCGAGTCGGCCCAGCTTTTCGGCGCCCAATTCGAAGTGGCGAACGGTTTCGCACCATTGCGACCACAGCAATTCCGAGACAATCGAGGCGTCGAAGCCTGGCGTGGGAGCCGCCGGCTTTTGCCGCTTCGACTCGGTAGTCGCCATGCCAAAGGGCGCGTCGGGTGTGGCGGCTTTCGCTGCTCGCTTGAGCAGGTCAAAGAAACCGAGAATCTTCTTATGCCCGACGCCCGGCGTCGACATCAGCTCGTCAAAAGGCTGAGACAACAGCTCGCGCAACGGCCGATCCAGGAATGCGATGGGCAGCCGGCGATCGGTGGGCAGTACCCAGTAAGAAAGTGCTTTATCGAGTCGTCCATCGTCCGGACGTTCCACGAGAGCCTTCCGGAGTCGTTCGTACGTGCCGATCAAACGATAACGATCATTCGAGATGGCTTTTCTCGCCATTTTTCTGGTGCTCCATGATTAAATGTTTAATCCTCCTGAAATCAACCAGATGTAGACCTTAAGTCGTGTTTGGTTGCCTCTTTCCTGTTCTTCGAGTCCGTAGGCGGATTACCGCGATAGATTACTACGAACCTCCGCGATGGGCGGTTCGGCTGTTCCCGGCCAAACTGTCCCCCGCTTGTGAGGGGTGTATCCCCCTATCTAATTCTTCCCGTTTTGAATTGTGCTGTCAACCGTGCCGCAAGGCATGTCATAGTCGCTAATTCCCCGTGAAATGCTGGACTTTTTTAAGCAAGATGAGGTAATTATCGACAAAATATGGGGGAAAAGCTTACCCCCGAGTGGTTTGCTGGGTCAATCGGTTCGCGAATGCCCCAACGTTTTTATGGAAAAATTCCTAACAAGCTACGGGACAATTTTGCAGCTGGGCGCATTGCCGCCGCCGCCCGAGCGACGTCGAATCAGAAGCAGATCACGTCAGCGTCTTCGCCGATTTCGAGAGGCGCGAAGACGCGACGTGCCGCCCGGAGATCGAGCGGAGGGACCGCCTCGCGATTGGGATCGACGTGCACAATAATCAGCCGTTTCGGTTTGACGTCGGCCGCGAGGGCGGCGACCGCATCCAACGCGCTGTGGCCGGTAACTTGTGCCAGGTTATCGCTGTCGTTTGGGAAATATGCTTCGTGCAGTAAGAGATCAACTCCCCGAATACTTTCGATATAGGGTGCGCCAACGGCTGCGGTCGTATCCGTGACGTAGGCGAGCGAGCGTCCTGGCCAATCGAGCCGGAAGCCGAGCGATCCGCCTGGATGCGCTAGTGGAAAATATGTTAGAGTGCCGCCTAAGGGCAGGGGTACGGGGTTGCATAACGGCTGAAACCGGAAGGCGGCGTTTACGGGAAAGACCGCTGGGGCGAACAGATGATCGCGAACGGCTGCCAGTTTTTCCGCCTCCCCGTGAATGGTGGTCTTCGCGAGCACTGGCTGCGGCACGAGATTAAGGAGATACGTTAGACCGACAATGTGATCGAGATGGGCGTGGCTTAAATAGACGTGCAAATAATCGGTCTGCAGGTACTTTCCAATTTCGCACATGCCTGTGCCGGCATCGAGCACGATGCCGGCTTCGGGCAGCATGAAACAGGCCGTATGGCGCTGTTTGGTGGGAAAGTAACCACCGGTTCCCAGGAGCACGATTTTCATGTTCTCGAGTGCAATGGAAGAATTGATCGACGCCGGCGAATGAAGTCACTTAGGTGTTGAATTTATCAAGGAATTAATGGGGCAGCAACGCACGGTAAAATGCGTTGGAGGCGGATTGCATGAAATCGAATTATTGTTGTGGATATTTAGTCGTTCTGGCCGTTGCGCTGCTTCCGTATTTGGGTTGTGGCAAGGCTGAACCGCCAGTCGTCAATGTCTACGTGGCTCTCGACGAGGAATTCTCACGGCCAATATTTGATGACTTCACGCAGGCAACTCAAGTGGTTGTTAGGTCGAAGCCTGATGTGGAATCGACGAAGAGCGTTGGTTTGGCTCAAGAGATTCTTGCCGAACGAGAGCGGCCGCGGTGCGATTTGTTTTGGAACAACGAGATTCTCAATACGATTCGTTTGGCACGCGCGGGTTTGTTGCGTCCCTATAATTCGCGGCAGGCGGCGGCATTTTCGGCCAAAGACCGCTCGCCGCAAAATCTCTGGTTCGGCCTGGCGGCGCGGGCACGCGTCTTCATTGTAAATACCAATCAAGTACCGGAAGAGCGCCGGCCGAAATCGATTAAAGACCTAACCGATCCGCAGTGGTATGAACGCTGCGGCATTGCCAAGCCGCTGTTTGGTACGACGGCCACGCATGCCACCTGCCTGTTTGCCGTGTGGGGTGATGAGAAGGCGAAGGAATTCTTCCGCGGCGTCAAACAGAACGCGCGAATCATGTCTGGCAATAAGCAAGTCGCGGAAGCGGTAGCGGCCGGTGCGCTGGCCTTTGGCTTAACCGATACCGACGATGCGCTCGTGGAAATCGAGAAGGCCATGCCGGTGACGATTGTGTACCCCGATCAAAACACCGATCAGGTGGGCACGCTGTACATTCCGAATACGGTTTCGCTGGTGAAAGACTCGCCGCACCCCACAGAAGCGGAACAACTACTCGATTATTTGTTGTCGGCGGAAGTCGAGAAGAAGTTGGCAGAAGGGCCCAGCGCCCAGATCCCGTTGCGCAGTGGGCTCGCGGCTTCACCCAAGGTGAAAACGCCCCCCGAGATTCGGGCGATGACGGTCGACTGGTCGGCGGCGGCAGAGAAATGGGATGCGACGGCGGAGTTTCTCAAGGGCGAATTCGCGGCCGCGAAGTGAAGAACGAGATTTTTGTAACAGTTTAGCCGATTGCAGGGCCGATTACGGCGCTTTTCGTATAATAGGCCCGCCGTTTACGGCGGGTCGAACGATTGAGCGATCAATAGCCCCGTTTACGGGGCGTCTCACTGGGCGGCTTAAGCCATCGCGGCGAGAAGCCCCATGAATGGGGCTAACGGCATGTTGAATCACTTCAGTACCCGCCGTAAACGGCGGGCCTATTACCGCTGGCGCGGCGAAGGGCCGTGAACGGCGCTCGCTTAGGAAGACCACCTCAACTTCACTTGGTCAAACTGCTGCAGTTTCTTGAACTTCGGATTGCAGGGCACTCGTGAATAGCCAGCAACTCGGACTTGGCACGCCGTCATTCGCGGTCTTCACCTCGTGATCCGTGGCCCTGCGGTAGTAGATGTTCTCGGATTCGAGAAGCTGCAGATCCTTGATGGGAACCTGGTAGACCTGGCCGGGGAGGCTGCTGATGCGCGAGCGCTTCGCCAGGATGGCAAAACCGCGCGCGCGATCATCTTCGGTCACGAATCGAATGAAGGCGGTTTGCATGGCTTGGTTCCTCTTATTCCAGTATACCACTGAGCCGCGGAGCGAGCGAACGGCGAAAGAGGGCGATTTGGCTCTAAGGCCGAAATGTGCTATCTCAAAGTGCCCGGCGATGGCGCTTGGGCGCACGCCGGCCGGGTGGCGAGGCGGCAGGCCGCTTCGGCTGTTCCGCTTCGGCTTCAGCGTCCGATGCCGATTTCTCGGCGGCATTTGTCGATTGCCGTGATGTTGGGACCACGGTCGCCACCGTGGCAAAACCCTCGATCTCGTCTCGTTTGAGTAGGCGGTTGATGAGAATTTCAATGCGCGTCAGTTCAGCACCTTCTTCGGTGGTGACGAACGTATAGGCAATGCCTTCGCGGCCCATGCGGCCGGTGCGGCCGACGCGGTGGACGTAATCGTCGGATGATTGGGGGATATCGAAATTGATGATGTGGGAGATGCCGCTCACATCGATGCCGCGGCCAACAACATCTGTCGCGACGAGTATTTGCACCTTGCCGGCGCGGAAGGCTTTCATCACGCGGTCGCGGGCGCCTTGCGCCATGTCGCCGTGCATCATGTCGGTGTCATGGAAATGCTTGGATAGCCGACGATGGATCTTTTCCGTGCCGCGCTTGGTGCGGCAAAACACGATCGCTTGTTCGGGATTTTCGCGCTTGAGCAGCGCCACCAACAAATCGAATTTCTTTTCTTGATCGACCGTGAAGTAGTATTGGTCGATCGTGTCGACGGCCTTGGTCTTCGGCGAGAAATCCATGACCTCGGGTTCGTACATATAGGTACGAGCCAGTCGTTCGACCGGCGGAGCGACCGTGGCGCTGAGCAGCAACGTCTGGCGATCTTTGGGGCAGCGGCGGAGAATTTTCTCGATGTCGGGCCGGAAGCCGATATCGAGCATACGGTCGGCTTCATCGAGCACCACGATTTCGATGGACCGCAGGTCGAGGGCACCACGGCCGATGAGATCGATGACGCGGCCCGGCGTACCGATGATGATGTCGGCGCCGCGGACGAGTTTGGCGATCTGGCTCTTAATCGGTTTGCCACCGTAAATGGGGACGCTCGTCAGGCGGCTGCCGTGGGCGAGTTTTTCGAACTCGTCTTTCACCTGGACCGCGAGTTCCCGTGTGGGCACCAACACCAAGGCAGCGGGCGGTGCTCCCTTGCCGCCGTGCTTCACCGTTTCGATGATGGGGATGGCGAACGCCGCCGTCTTGCCGGTGCCGGTGCGGGCTTGGCCAAGAACGTCGAGCCCTTCGAGCGCGTGGGGAATGATGCCCGATTGAACGGGAGTGGGTTCGGAGTAATTTGCCCGGGCAAGGGCGGCCAGCATGGATTCGGACAGCCCCAATTGTTCGAAACTTGCAGCAGCCGCGGGCTTGGGGTGGTTCTTATCCGAGGAAGGCACTGGCAGATAAGCTAGCGAAAGGGAATTCGGGGAGGGTGATAGCACTGCAGAATATCGGCAGATGGGTCGCGAAGGCAAGGTGAAAAGCCGGAGAAATCAGCCCCGGCACGGGGCTTTCTCGATGTAGCCACGCTCGCCAGAGCGTGGATCATTGAATTGGAGGCATCTCGACGGGGTTTTCAGCCGTCTGGCGACAGCGGCTACAAAAACAAACCGGCGGACCGTGCGGCAAGCGCTCGGTCAGCCGGTTTTCATCGTTGTTTCAAGTTACCCGGGAATTCCGGCCAAATGGCCGGGGTTTGGGGCACCACTAGGTCGTGGAACTTGGGGTGGCCGAGGGAGCAGCCTTGGAGGACCGCTTGGCCGCCGACTTCTTGGCGGCTGGTTTCGCAGCGCGCGCCTTGGGCGACTTCTTGGCAGCGGGCTTTTTGCCGGCTGGCTTTTTCTTGGGCGACTTGGCGGCGGTCTTCTTGGCGGCCTTTTTCGTTGGCATTTCGAGTGGCTCCTTCCGGTTTAGCGCCCGCATGACACCAGTTGGTCTATCCCCCGAGGGCGCCGGCGAACGGGGAGAGACATCCAATTCAAGTTCTGCTTCACACCGCCCAGAAGCGGCGATCAAGCGGCAACTCAACTCATCCGTGAGCCAAGTTGTTGTGTTTCCATTGGCCGTCCATTGGCCGTCGCGCGCATTGAAACAAGTTTTGCGCGTGCGCGTCAAGGCGAATCCGGCCAAAATCATCATTTCCACTTGCGATTTGCAGTCCTGTTTTTGACCGCAAGTGAATTTTGCAACGGAGCTAATATCGGCCGACCGCTGAACAAACTGAATTGAACGAGAAAAATTTCTTGTGCGGATGAAGTCGAGATATCACTTCCTGTGACGAGCGGCCCATTCGCACAGGAGCGCGAATTGTCGCGAAAAATCGTGGTCGGCAAGCCCCAATGGGCTTTTGAAAAAACTTCCCAAATGCGTGAGAACACCGACTTCTTTTTTTCTCTGCGACAGCTCGACGAACCGCACCAGATCAAGAACCAATGGTGCCGCGAGGAGCGAATCGCAACCCTGCCAAGTGAGTTGCAGGGTCATCGGCGTGCCGAGAAAGCCCTTGAAGTGGATGTGGTCCCAGGCCGTTTTCCAGTCGCCCAGGCTGCGGATGTATTCGATCGAAACGAGCGTCTGAGGGTCGTAGCCCAGAATGCTTTTGACGAGTTGGTCCTTGCTTTTGATCTTGGCCGCTTTATTGGCGGGGTCGTCCAACACGAGGCCATCGAGGTTGCCGAAAATATTGTGGCCAACCCAACTTAGGACCTCGAGGTTGCGGGCGGCAAACATGGGTGCCAGCACGCTCTTGAGCAGCGTTTCACCCGTCTTGCCATCTTGGCCGGCGTGGCAGGTGCCACGTAGCGTCGCGAGCTGCTGAATGGCCGCGGGGGCCGACCCTAGCGACGGCGTGAAGTTGATGTACGCCATTCCTAGGTCCAGAGCGGCGATGGCGTAGAGCGAACTGGCGGGAACGGGCGGAAGTTTATCGTCGGCGAGCCGTTTCGCGAGCTGCGGCCACTCATTTGGTAGCTGCCAATCGTCGTTGGCTGGTTCCGTGGAAGCCACATTCACCACGATGATGCGTTCGAGTTTGTGCTGCTGCTGGAAGTCGCGAAGATCCTGTTGGAGACGCTTCACGGTGGCGGAAGGGTGTTCCTCGGAGTAGCGGCCCATCAGCGGCCCAGCGAGGCCGCCAATCGTTGTCCCGCAGTTGGCGAGCGTGCCAGGGCGAATGCGACTGTCGATCTCCGAAAGTTCCGTGCGGCAGGCTTCGACGACTGCGGAATCAAGAACGCGGCTCTCGGTGTGCAGTCGCTGAAGCGAGTCACCCAGCGTGCCTTCGCGGATTTCATGGCCGCCGATGATGAAAGAACTCCAATCGGCAAAATCGAGGCCGTCGAACTGCCGCAGGCAACTCACGAGGCCATTGGATTCGGCTAACCCTTTTTGGAGTGCCACCAACCCCAGCGTTGCGGTGGCTGCCACGCCGCCGCGAGCCCCAATCAACCAGATGCCAATACGGGGTGAAGACATTTCGGCGGGAGGCAAGGGGCAGGCAGGCGGGGTAGCCGAATTCGCAAGAATTCGGTTGGCTGTCGACCGGATTCTTGCGAATCCGGCTACACTGGTGAAGCCACTCCGATAGGTTAGGCCACTAGGAAGCGAACGCGGCCAGTCCTATGATTGTCCCACGGGTATTGTGCGGGCGTCAAGTTACGCCCGCGAACGAATACCACGGTCAGAAACAATGATCAGAAGCATCGATCGGAGCACGCAGCGCGAGCAAGTGCAAATAATCCCGCGACTTGATTGCTCTTGCTTGCGCTGCGAGCTTCGAGCGGGGGCGAATGGTGGGCGGTGCCCACCCTACTTATAGGAAGGACGGAGATCATGTTCGAACACATTCAAGCTGCGCCGCCAGATCCAATTCTCGGGCTCAGTGAAGCATTCAAGGCCGACCCGAATCCGAAGAAGATTAATTTGAGCGTTGGCGTTTACCAAGACAACAGCGGCAAGACACCCATTCTCGAATCGGTGCGAAAAGCCGGGCAGCTCGTGCTCGAGCGGCAAAAGTCGATGTCGTACTTGCCAATTCCCGGTTCGCCAGCCTACGCGGCGGCCGTGCAACAGCTCATGTTCGGCAAGGAACATGAAGTGGTGAAGTCGGGCAGGGCGGCCACCTCGCACACGCCGGGCGGTACCGGCGCACTGCGGGTGGCGGCCGATTTCATCCACCAACATTTACCGAAGGCGACCGTGTGGCTCACGCAGCCCACTTGGCCGAACCATCCGCAGATCTTTTCCGCGGCCGGCGTGCCGACGAAGAATTATCCGTACTTTGATGCCAAGGCCAATAGCCTCGCGTTCGACGAAGCGCTGGCGGCCATCGAGAAGATTCCGGCCGGTGACGTCATCATGCTGCACGGTTGCTGCCACAATCCGACCGGCATCGACCCCACGCCAGCCCAATGGAGCAAATTGGCCGACGTGATCTACGGTCGCGGCCTGTTGCCATTCCTCGATTTCGCCTACCAGGGGTTTGCCGAGGGAATCGACCAGGATGCGGCCGGGCTGCGTGCGCTATGTCGGCCAGGCGCGGAGTTGATCGTGTGTAGTTCGTTCTCCAAGAATTTTGGTTTGTATTGCGAGCGGGTCGGAGCTCTGACGATTGTCGCCAAGGACAAGGCGGCCATCGACAAAGTGCAGAGCCAGGTGAAAGTGGTTATCCGGTCGAACTACTCGAATCCGCCCGCTCACGGGGCCGAACTCGTCACGACGGTGTTGAGCGATGAAGCGTTGCGCGCGACTTGGGAGAAAGAAGTCAACACGATGCGCGACCGGATCAACGGCACGCGCGAACTGTTCGTGAAGACGCTCAAGGCCAAAGGCGTGCCGGGCGATTACTCGTTCATCACCCGGCAACGCGGCATGTTCTCGTTCTCGGGCCTGACGCCGCCGCAAGTCGAGCAGCTCAAGCAAAAGTACGCGATCTACATCGTCAGCTCGGGCCGCATCAACGTGGCCGGCATCACCGACCAAAACGTCCGCCCGCTCTGCGAGGCGATTGCGGAGGTGGTGAAGGGGTAGGAATACGCGCACAAAATTGCTGGAGAATCCATGGTAATGCCAGATTACATGATGCAGCGACAAGATCGTCCTATCGGCATAACGCTGTTGTCTGTACTCCATTTTGCCAGTGGTATTCTCTTTGGCATGCTCGCAATATGCGGCGCGGCAATGGTGCGTGAACCGCAGGTCGCTGAAGCTATTGCCAAGATTGGCATTCCGATCCCGCTGCTTGCCGCATCGCTTGGAGTCCTAACATTGCTTGGCATTCTTTCAGGAGTTGGAATGTGGAAAGGTGCCCGATGGGGATGGTACCTCGGATCGTTCTACTACATGTATTCGATCATCCGGAACCTAAACGCACTTCTCGCTGTCGACAATTTGTTTGCCATGTTTGCCGAGGAGGGGCTGCCATCGCCCGGGCGCGGTCCAAGTTATTACTATCTCAAGTTTAGCCTCCGGGCGCTGTTCAGCCTTCTCTTGTACCTGTACTTCTTCAAAGGAAATGTGCGCGATTACTTTGGGCTCCGCCAGACGAAGCGGTGGCCGATTATCGTCGGCCAAGTTGCCATTTGCATTGCAATTATGTTGGCGGGGACAGCATGGTATATGGTCGCTGGATAGGCACCATCACCGACCTCATCACCTGTGAATTCGTCGGCTATCGGCAGCGGTGTAGTTTCAGCGTCGGCGTGATATAATGGGACCATGATTCAACACATCCAAGCGATTTATGATCACGGGGTATTTCGGCCGCTCGGGCCACTCGAGCTGGGTGATCAGACGGTCGTCTCGTTGTCGATCGAGGAAGTGAAAGCTGATGGTGCAGCGCCAGCGACTGATAAAGAAGCAGCACGGCGAATCATAGGTTTGTTGGCCGACGAGCCTGAGTTAGTCGACTTCATTTTGGAAACCGTTGCGGAGCGCAGATCGCGTCCGTTACGGATTCAGCCATGAATGGCCGGGCTAGGTGCCAATGGAACGCTCTATCCTTGACACCGATGTCTTTTCCGAGGCCATCCGGGGCCGCAGCCCATTGATTCGAGCGAAAGCGGAAGCTTACCTCGATGTCTTTGAATGCTTCTCACTCACGGTGATCACGGTTGCGGAATTGGTGGACGGTTTGCGGAGACAGCAGCGCGATGATCGAATCGTGGCGCTAATGTCAGATATTCGGGCAGGTAAACACCGCGTTATTCCGCTTGGTGTGGAAGCCGCGGAAATCGCTGGTTATATCTTGGGCGACTTGCAACGCAGCGGTCAGACAATCGGAAATGCGGATCCTTTCATCGCGGCCATCGCGATTGCTGAATCTATGCCGCTTATCACCGGGAGCACCGAACATTTCGAGCGGATACGCGTGCTGGGTTATCCCTTGCGACTCGACAATTGGCGGGTTTCATAGTTGGGCTGAATCTGATCCACGCTGGGCAATGGTAGTTTGAGATGTCTCGGCATTGTTTTGATATAAACGGCACGCAAGACCTCATCACTTGTGAATCCGTCGGCTATCGGCAGCGGGGGTTGGAGATCCTCACGGATATCGATTGGCGGCTCGTATCTGGGCAGCACTGGGCCGTGCTGGGGCCGAATGGGTCGGGGAAGACGACGCTACTGAAAATCGCCTGCGGCTATTTGTGGCCGACGGAGGGCCGAGTGTTGCGGCTGGGTGAGGAATTGCTCGATCTCTCGGAATTGCGGCGGAGCATCGGCTGGATTTCATCGGGCATGATTGCCGAGATTCCGCCCGCGGATACGGCGCTGGAAACGGTCGTGAGCGGCCGGCTGGGGCAAGTGGGGCTCAAGCGATTCCCCGAATATGGGCCGACCGAAGCCGATTTTGCCGATGCGGCTGCCGAGCTCGTGCGGCTCGGCTGTGAATCGCTCACTGAAAAACCATTTGGTGTTTTATCGCAAGGTGAGCGGCAGCAGGTGCTCATCGCCCGGGCACGCATGGCGCGGCCGCTTCTGCTCGTCCTCGATGAACCGTGTGCCGGCATGGACCCGGGCGTGCGGGAGCGGTTTTTGGCGTGGCTCAATGAGACGCTTGGCCACAGCGATTTCGGAACTCGGAATTCGGATTGCGGATTAGGGGATTCAATCCGCAATCCGCAATCCGAAATCCGAAATCACGTTGCTCCCACGACGGTCCTCGTGACTCACCACATCGAAGAAATCGTCCCCGGCATTCAAAATACACTGATCCTCAGTGGCAGCCGCGTGCGGGCGATGGGCCGGACGGCGGATGTCGTCACGAAGGAGAACATCGAATCGGTCTATCGAACACGGCTCGCCCGAATTGAAGCCAGCAGCGGCCGGCTGTGGCCGATTTGGGGATAAGCTGCCTATCGTTATGGGCTCGCGGTTGTATCAGGTATGCGGATTAAGTAGAGCCTGAGTGGTAAATTCAATCGATGCGGCAAACTATGCCGATCTGGAAAGTTGTGTTAGGCTCTTGGCAGAGATGAACTAGATAGCCGACCCGTTTCGGGGCGGCGAGGCAAAGAAATTGCCGTCGCTTTCCTGAAGTAACTTCCGACCGATCGTCGGCCACGGGAACTGCTCGGCCGAGACAACTGCCGCGAGCTGGGGGCTCGCCTTCGGCTCGACCCCAGCCACCCGGCGCGATGATTGGACGTTGCCTCCCGGCCGAGACGGCCGGGCTATATTTTTTTCCGGCCGAGACGGCCGGGCTATGTGGGACGTTGCCGTGAAAATACTATTCACTACGACCGAAGCGGTTCCGTTCTGCAAGACCGGTGGCTTGGGCGATGTGTGTGGCAGCCTGCCGCTCGAACTTGCCCGGCTCGGGCATGAGCCGGTCGTGATCTTGCCGGCATTTCGGCAGACGTTTCACTGCGGCCGGCCCATTGAATCGACCAACATTCGGTTTGAAGTGCCCATCGGCCGCAAGACGGTCGCCGGCACGCTGCTGCGCAGTTCGCTGCCGGGCGAAGAGGTGCCGGTTTACCTCGTTCATCAGCCGCAATATTTCGATCGGCCGGAACTCTACCGCGAAAACGGCCACGATTACAAAGACAACTGCGAGCGGTTCGTGTTCTTCTGCCGGGCCGTGCTCGAAGCAATCCAGCTACTCGACCTGAAGACCGAGCTCGTTCACTGCCACGACTGGCCAGCGGGCCTGGTGCCGGCGTACTTGAAGACGGAACTGGCCGGCGTGCCGCCGTTCGATGCGATCCGCAGCCTCATGACGATCCATAACATCGCCTATCAGGGCAACTTTTGGCACTGGGACATGGAGCTCACGGGCATCGATTGGAAGTACTTCAACTGGCGGCAGATGGAGTTCTACGGCAACCTCAGCTTCCTCAAAAGCGGCATCGCCTTCGCCGACGCACTGACCACGGTTAGCCCACGCTATGCTCAGGAAATTCAGCATTCGCCGTTAGGGTGCGGTTTAGAGGGGATTCTGCAACATCGGCACGATGACTTGTGCGGCATTATCAACGGCGTCGATTACAACGAGTGGAATCCGGCGATTGACTCCCACCTGGGAGGAAATAACTATAGCGTGCGGAATTTTGGCGACGGCAAGCGGGCCTGCAAAGCAGCGTTGCAGCAAGAAATGAAGCTGCCGCAAACGGCGGACGTGCCGCTCGTCGCGATGATCGGCCGGCTGGCCGACCAGAAGGGGTTCGATCTGGTTGCCCGCATCATTCCCGAGAGGGTGGCCAATTCGCCCGCCCAATGGGTCGTGCTCGGCACCGGCGAACCGCAGTATCACGAGTTATTTTCCAAGCTCGCGGCCGAGCACCCAGAAAAAGTGGCCGTGCGGCTGGGTTTTTCGAATGAGTTGGCCCACCGCATTGAAGCGGGTGCCGACATCTTCCTGATGCCCAGCCGGTACGAGCCGTGCGGCTTGAATCAGTTGTACAGTCTCAAGTACGGCACGGTGCCGGTGGTGCATGCCACGGGCGGATTGGCCGACTCGATCACCGACACCAACGACGAAACGCTTGCTGCCGGAACGGCAAACGGCTTCAGTTTCGATACGTACAACGTTACCGCGCTAGCCGATGCACTGGACCGAGCTTGCGGTGCCTTTCACGATCGTCCGCTGTGGGAACAGCTCATGCGCACCGGCATGCAACAGGACTGGTCGTGGAACCATAGTGCCCGCGAGTATGAACGCCTTTACGCGCGGACGCTGAACCGTGCCGCGATTCTCGCCCGTTGACAATGCCCGAACTGCGCACAGATTGGCTCATCGGGCGGACGGTCCTCATCGCGGAAAATCGCGCCTTGCGCCCGGACGATTTCTCGTCCAAAGTTTCAGCTTCACGAGCTCATGGCGATCCTGCTTCAGCAGGCGGCAGCCACGCGACAAACTGCCCGTTCTGCGCCGGCAACGAAGCCCGCACACCGCCCGCCGTTTACGAGCAACGCGACGACGGCGGCAGTTGGATTGTGCGCGTTGTGCCGAATGCGTACCCGGCGGTGGATGGTTGGGGAGAGCGCGGCGAGCGAAGACTTGCACTCGACGCGACGCCAAATGCCGCGGCCGCTGAAGCGGCCTCGCCCGTCACGGCCTCGCCCGTCGCACGCTCGCCGGTTGCGTGCTCACCGATCGTGGGCGCGCATGAGGTGATTATCGAAAGCCCCGTACATACCGAAAGTATGGCGACACTGTCGGTGGCACAAATGCGTGTGGTTCTCGAAGCCTACGTAGCACGGCTACGTTTTTGGCGAGAGAACGCTGCACTGCGGTACGGTTTGATATTCAAAAACCAGGGGCCGCGAGCTGGGGCATCGCTCGCCCATGTTCACAGCCAGTTGATCGCGTTACCGTTTATACCGGCTACCGTCGCCGTGGAACTCGAGCGGGCCACTGCGCGTTGGCAAAAGACCGGTAAGTGCGCTTATTGCGAACGTATCGACGAAGAACGCTCAGTCGGCAGCCGGATCGTGCTCGACCGCGACGGCCTCATCGCCTTTTGCCCGTTCGCCAGTTGGCAGCCACACGAAGTGTGGCTGATGCCGACGAGCCATGAGCCAGCGTTCGAACTGCAAGCCGGCGAAGGCCTCGACCGCACCGGCCGCGCATTACACGCGCTGATTTCGCGGTTGGAAGCGGTCGTACCGGGCGTACACTACAACATGCTTTTGCGAACCTCCCCATTTACGGGTGATAACGCAACTGTTCACCACTGGCGGATCGAACTGCTACCGCGGGCGAACTCGCTTGCCGGGCTGGAAGTGGCCGCCGGAGTCCACATCAATCCGCTGCCGCCAGAACGCGCGTCGTCACAATTGCGCTTTCGTTAGATTTTCTCGATTCACGGCCACAACTCTGACGATCCGGTAAAATACACGGCTCAGGCGAAGCCGACCGCCGGTCCGCATTGTCGCGAGCAGGTGTGTTTTTCCAAATCTGTCGATAGCAGCGTAAGGTCCGCGTAGACGCATTGCCCGGCCTTGCGGTAGGATCGATGGATTATTGATAGCTGTACAGCTAATGACCTAAGGTTCGTTTAACCCCGAGCCAGCGGCGAGGCAAAACGACCCATCGCCGTTGGCTCCGGGTTAAACGAGTTGGGAGGGTTCATTCTCTAGGCAGCCATCAATAGATCGTTGTCCGTCCTACGAAAGAGCTGAACATCTTGCCCTGGCTAGGGTTGTCTTCCATGAGTCCGAATCTCCGACTGGTCATCGTCCTGCATAACCATCAGCCGATCGGCAACTTCGATGGCGTGTTCGAGGGCGCCTATCAAGATAGTTACAGCGCGTTTTTGGATGTCTTCGAGCAATACTCCGGCTTGCCAATCGCGCTTCATACGAGCGGTTCGCTAATGGAGTGGCTGGCGGCCAAGCACCCGGAATACTTGGATCGGTTGGCGGCCCTGGTGGCGGCCGGCCGGATGGAGATCGTCGGCGGCGCGTTTTACGAACCGATTTTGCCGATGATTCCGCCGCGCGATCGCGTGGGGCAAATCACCCGCTATGCCGATTGGCTCTCGGATCGATTTTCGACGCCCGTCAATGGCATGTGGATTCCCGAGCGCGTGTGGGAGCAGACGCTCACGTCCGACCTCGCCAAGGCCGGTGTGCGGTACACGGTGCTCGACGACTTCCACTTCAAGAACGCGGGCCTTAATGAAGAGAACCTGCACGGCTACTACATTACCGAGGATGATGGCAATCTGCTTTCCGTTTTCCCGGGTAGCGAGCGGCTGCGATACACGATTCCGTTCCGCGAACCGGAAGAGACCATTGCCTACCTGCGGCCGATTGCCGAACGGCAACCTGGGGCGGTAGTGGTATTTGGTGACGATGGCGAGAAGTTCGGCAGCTGGCCGGGTACGAAAGAACACGTGTATCAAAACGGCTGGTTGCGACGGTTCCTGGATGCACTAAACGAGAACCGCAGTTGGTTGAGTGTCGTCACGCCGACCGAAGCACTCGACCAGGTGCCGCCGCTGGGCAAGATCTACATTCCCGAAGGCAGCTACCGCGAGATGACCGAATGGGCACTGCCGACCGAGCGGCTGAAGCAGTTCGTCCAAATGAAACATCATTGGGAGCACGAGGGCCGCTGGCACGAAGTGGCGCCGTTCGTGCGCGGCGGTTACTGGCGGAATTTCAAGGTGAAGTATCCCGAAACCAATGAAATGTACGCGCGGATGCAAATGGTGAGCCGCCGCCTCGACGAAGCGGCTCACGAAGAAGCAAATACGAACGGCCGCGCCCGGACTGGCCGCTTGAGCGAACAGTCGCTGCTCGACCAAGCCCGCGCGGAGCTCTATCGCGGTCAGTGCAACTGCGGTTACTGGCACGGCGCGTTTGGCGGCGCCTATTTGCCTCACCTGCGCAACGCTGTTTACCAGCATTTGATTTCCGCCGAGAACTTGCTCGATGCGGCTCAAGGACGCGGTCTGGCCGATACCGATGAACCCTGGGTCGAACTCACGAGCGAAGATTATAACTTCGACGCCCGGCCGGAAGTTCGCTTGGCCAGCAATCGGCTCATCGCGCTGGTGGCCCCGTCGCATGGCGGGCACTTGTACGAGCTCGATGTGCGTTCGATCTGCCACAACTTGCTCGCCACACTGACGCGCCGCGAAGAGGCCTATCACGATTCCGTGCGGGCCGGCGAACGTGAAGCGGGCGGTGATGTCGCCAGCATTCACGATCGCGTCGTGTTCAAGCAAAAGGATCTCGACCAACGGCTGCAGTTCGATAGCCATCGCCGCAAGAGCCTTGTCGATCACTTCTACGATTTGAACGTGGCGGCCGAGTCGATTTCCAATGGCCAGCATCAGGAACTCGGCGACTTCGTGGCTTCACCGTTCGAGGCCCGGCTCCGCCGCAACCCGAATCGGATGCAACTGCAATTGACGCGCAACGGCAACGTTGCCGGTCGGCCGATGAAAATCACCAAGGGGCTCACGCTCGAGGCAGGCAGCCAGACGCTGGAAATTGCCTACCTCATTGAAGGTTTGCCGCCGGGCGAGCAGGTCCACTTCGGCGTGGAATTCAATTTTGCCGGTTTGCCGGCCGGGTGCGGCGATCGATTCTTCCACGACGAGCACCGCAATTCGCTCGGCCAACTCGGCACGCGGCTCGACTTGCACGGAGTAGACTATTTGGCCATGACCGATGAATGGCTGGGCATCGATGTTGAGTTGACGTGCGATCAGCCGGCGAACATTTGGACGTTCCCCATCGAAACGGTGAGCCAATCGGAAGCCGGTTTCGAGTTGGTCCATCAATCGGTCGTCGTCCAGCCGCATTGGGTCATTCAAGCAGGCAACGACGGCCGTTGGAGCACGACGATGACGCTCGGCATCGATACCTCGATGGCCGAAAAGCGGCGACCTATGGCGGAAGCAGTGGCAAGCCTGTAGGTCAGGCTTTAGCCTGACCCGTCTGGCGAGATTGCACGAGCTTCATGCGTCAGGCTAAAGCCTGACCTACGTGCGTCCAATCCAGGGTGCGATCGAAGTTGCCGCCGTGCTCGACGATGGCCAGCAGCGGCGGCACGCAGCGACGGGCGATTTCATCCGCATTACTATCGACGCTCGGATCATCCGCGAGCCATCTCGCCGAATTCAGGACAATGCCGGCCACTCGAAGGCTAGCGTCGGCTTTCTGATCGGCTTCGTGTTGTGCACCTCCCGTAGCGCAACACGCGGCCGTGATGAGCGTTTGCAGCGTGGCGTTGATCGCGCCAAGCTCATTGGCTGTAACCACCAGGAGCGGAAAACCGAACTCGGCCGCCAGGTCGGCATTGTAGTCCTCTTCGCTGAGGGGCGACATGAGACCGCCGGCGCCTTCCACCAGGACGAAATCGCTGTTCTCTCGCCAAAGGTTGAGGCCGCAGCGCAAGAGTTTTGTATCAACGCGTCGTCCTTCCATTCGCGCCGCCAAATGCGGCGCCAGTGGCGCGGCGAATTTTTGGGGGCAGACGGCCTCGAGCGTACCCGGCCGGCCGGCCGCATCCCACAGCGCGATCGCGTCGGCCGCGTGCAACTCCCCGCCGCGCAGTTCGCAGCCGCTGGCCACCGGTTTGTACACGCCCACCCGCTTGCCCGAATCGCGTAGCTCACGCGCAATGAGCGCACCGACATACGTTTTGCCAACGCCCGTGCCGGTGCCGGTGATGAAGAGTCCGTTGGTCATGCGGATCAAATGATTTCGCCACAGAGTATAAAGAGTTCAGATTTAAGATTTATGATTTGCGATTGACGATTTTGAGGATCAGAAACGTCCGTTTTCTTGTCAATCGTCAATCATGAAATCATCAATCTCAAATCTTGTCCTCCGTGCTCTCCATGCCCTCCGCGGTGAATAAATGCCTAAACGCCCAGAAACTCTTCCGCCGCTTCGCGCATGGCGACGGTATCGGGCATCGTGCCGGTCCAATTCTTGAGGGCGTGCGCCGTTTGTTCAACGTAGAGCGACAGCCCGTCGATGATCCGGCAGCCTTTCTGGGCGGCCTGCGCCGTGAGCCAGGTGCGGGCCGTATTGAACGCCGTTTCCGCGACCACCAATTTTGGTCCTAACGACTCGATGTCGAGCGGCATTTTGGCTTCGGACGTTGTGGAACCAATCGAGGTCGCATTCACAAGCAGAGCCGTTTCTGGCCTCACGATGCCTGCGCCCAGCGGCAAATACTCAGCCGCCGCCGATGATTGTTGCTGAACGGTCTCGACCAATTGTTGGCCAGTCGTCGCATTGCGGCTGGCGATGGTAATCGGCGTGCTGCCGGCCCCAGCCAGGGCCATCGCGATCACGCGCGCCATGCGCCCCGACCCCAGCACCGTGACCGGCCTACCGACAGGGTCGATCTGCTGTCGGACCAGTGCGAGGAACGCCGCCGCTTCGGTGTTGTCGCCGACCAATCGGTCTCCGTTCGCCGTGATGCAGTTGATTGACCCGCTCTTTTGAGCCGCTTCTGTTTGCTCGTCGATAAATTCCGCCACGGATGTGTAGAACGGTTCGCCGACCTTCACGCCGTGGAACCCCAGTGCCCGGGTGCCGCGCATCGCATCGCCCAACCCGGCCGGCTCGACTTCGAACGTCATGAACCGCCAATCGAAACCGCCACGCTCGAACGCCTGTTCGACCAGGTATTGGGTCGGGTTCCCCGCCGCGGGGTTGGCGATGAGACAACATTTTTCAATGAGCGAAGCGCTGGACACGAAACAACCTCATAAAGCCGCGACCCCCGATCGCGGAAAACATGCCGCCAAGCACGGCGATGTGACGAACGAAGCCGAGCGATTTCGATCTCGATCAGCCTGAAAGGCTGGAATATGATAGCCCAGGGCAAAGCCCTGGGTACAGGCCCAAGTACATCCATGAAGCCCTGGATACCGTCTCAGAAGTTCTGCAAATGGCAGCCATCGATTGGTTCGGATTTGAGCCCGCAGCGCAAGCAAGGGATCCTCAGCTTATTCCCTTGCTTGCGCTGCGGGCTCCGATCATTTTTACAGAAAGAAATGGGCGCTACCAAGCCCTGTAAGGGCGCGAACGCTTGTCGTGCGGCCAGAATTATCGCGCCCTTTCCGGGCTTGCAAAGCGGAGGGGATGTCGTTTAGCTCAGGGCTTCGCCCTGGGCTATCGCAGGTTGCCCTTTCAGGGCAGAATCGACGATGGCCGCTCCAATTTTCAACCACCTTGCCACGTTGCGAGTCATGCCACAACGCTCGCCGATTATCTTCTGGCTGCTCCTGGCCGCCACGATTGCCGTGAATTCCGTGGTGGCAACTTGGATGTCTCGCAGCCAGTTTCAATACCCGGGATATGTCGTAGTCGCGGGTCATGCGCTTGTTCTTAGTCAGCTCGGCGTCGTCTGCATTTACTCGGCATTGAGGGTCATGCCATTCTCCATTCGCGTTGGATTGCCCCTCATTGGAATTGTGGCCGCTTCCACGGCAAGTATGTCGTTCGCGCAAACGGCCGAGAAGGCATTTTCATCGTGGCTCGGATTCTACGGCCTACATGCGGCGATGCTCATGTTATGTTTGTGGCTGCTACAACGGACACGCTCTTGGCAGCACCAAAGCGGGGTTCTGCGCACCTGGCAATATTCCATGTTCCATATTCTCGTGGCGATGACAATTGTCGCAATTTTACTGGCGTTGGTGCGAGACGACCTCTTCTTTCGTGGCGGCCAGTGGCTAAATATCGTATTTGCCGGCAGTTATGTTGTGTTGGCAACTGCGAGCGCGACACTTTGGATCTTATCGTGGCCCTGGCTTTTGAGACTGGCCAGTACATTGGGTATTGCGATCTTACTAGGATTCTCGGCATATGAGGTTTTGCTGCTCACAAGTTCGTCCGCAGGCAGCTCGGGCAGCTCAGAGCTACTTTTGCTCTTGGTATCGCATTACCTGATTCAGGCGTGCATGCTAAGTCTGTGGCTCGGCAGTGGGTACATTCTACCGATTACCGTTCCTGAGCAGGCGACGACTTCTGCGCCGACCGAAAGCACACAAAACAGTAAATAGTGCGTGAATCGAAGGTTCGGGAATCGTTGAGTCAGCACTCAGCATTGTGGATGCGTGCGCTCGCCACAGAACATAATCGGCCGCATCGACGTGGCCATCGCGATTGCCGTCCGCCATGGGATTATCGGAGCCAAGAGCCGCGCGCCACACAGCACGATCGAGGGCGTTAACGTGCCCGTCGCCGTTGTAGTCGCCCGGCTCGGCGGGGGTGAGCAGCGTGACGAACGAGTCCTGTGCCGTAAAGCCAAAATCGGCCATGTAAGCCAGGCGTCCGCCATTTGGGCCGGCGAATGCTTGGAAAGGCTGCGTGCCGGGATCAAAGGCAACGGCCGTTGCGAATTGGGATGGGTTGCCATTCGCGTCGAAGGGAACTTCCGCGAGCGGCGTACCCATCACTTGATACAATCCGCCGCTACCCGTCGTATAGATAGCATCGCCGATCGTGACGACGCCGGCGGCCGATTGCATGTCGCCGAGCAGCGGCACCGGCGCACCAAACGCGAGTTGGCCGCCAACGAGTGAAGTTGGCAGCCGCTGAAGTTGTCCGCGAAACGTGGTCGTGTTGGCATCTTGAACGATCAGGTTGCCGCTCGGGTCGAACGCCAGGCCGGCGCCATAGCCGAGGCCGCCCAGCACGGTGGTTGGCACCCCGGTCGCGCGATCCACCTGCGACACGGCGCCCGCGCTGCCAAAAGGCGACGTCGAAACAAAGATCTCACCGGAGCTGCGTACCGCTATGCCGCCGATGCCCGCAATGCCCGTCGCAATCGTTTGCTGGGCGCCCGCCGTGGTGACCGCGTACAGTCGGCCATCGGCCGTGTTATCGGTAATGAGCAGACGGCCACCGATGGGGTCGAACGTCATGCTGCCCACGAAGAAATTAGTCGGATCATCGCCGCTGATCGGAAAACTCGGGCCGAAGCTGCCGTCTGCATGGATCATGCGGAGCGTCGCTTCGCGCTGGCCAAAAGCCGCACCTTCAAGTGCATAGAGCACGCCCGTCGCATCGAACGCTAGCCCGACAGGGGGAGCATTCAAGGGGATCGTCGTTTTCACGAAGCCGGGCGGCGCGGCGGCCGCAACTCCAGCCATCAACAGACACACACAAAAACCTAAACTCCGCACGATCGACTCCTGCTTGATTTGCGATACGAATTGGAACTCACGCAGAGGCGCAAAGACGCCAAGAAAGAGGGTGCAATCGCGATTGCTTTGCGCCTTCGCGCCTTGGCGTGAGTCAAGTTTGTTTTCCAATTTGCTACCGTGCATCGTTCGTCGCATCACTGCCCGCGCGGGTGCAGATTGCGCGAAGCACGGAAAGGTCGGTCGCTTCGGCGAGTAGCGTCGCGCCGCCATCGCACCACAAGGCCATCGCGCCGCCCGGGTGGTCACTCCAAATTTCATTGTGTTGTTGCATATTGATGGGATTGCTCACATCAAAGATGTTTTCGCCGTTGATCCATTCCCCGTCTTGCGTCGAGCCGCGACCCGTGTCTTCTGCCACCGCGAGCGTGTGCGAAGTGCCGTCTGTAATATCAGCGAATTTGATCGCCTCGTCGTACAGCAAGACACCATTGGCGGCCGGCGAAACTTGGGCGGCCCCGTAGATACCGCCGTAATCGGTCGCCGCCGCGCGATAGGCGGGAGCGCTGGCAGTAGCCGTACGATTGACCATTGCCCCCTCACGCCCCGCAGCTAAACGGTTCGTACTCGGGCACAGAAAAATGCTAACGATCGTGGCCGCCGCTCGAGCGTTTTCCGCAGAATCGTACGCGCCATTGAAATCGATTTGCTTCCACAGCGCCACTTCCTCGAGCTGAGGAAGAATCTCGGCCGACCACGCTAGTTGCCGGCCGTTCGGCTTCGTGCGAGGTGTTCGCTTTTCGATGCAGCCGATCGGTAACTGTTGGTGGACGTCATGGTAGGCATGAAAGGCGATGCCGATTTGGCGCAAGTGATTCTGGCACTCGGCCCGCCGTGCTGCTTCGCGCGCCGCCTGCACCGCCGGCAACAAGAGCGCCACCAGCACGCCGATGACTGCAATCACGACGAGCAGTTCGACCAGCGTGTAGCCACGTGGTCGCGTCTCTCCGAGACGCGAATGTGATTCTCGGCGAGACCCACCCACATAATTGGCACAAAAACGCGACACGGGGCTACCACGATCAACGTCGCATCCAATCGGGCAAAGCACTGGCAAAGCCAGTGGCACCCAGATGCGCAAGCTAAGGCTGACAATTACGATCAAGAAACCGAAACGCTCGCAGCGGCCGTCCCTCGCGGCCGACTACATGCCCTGCATGGGTAGGTCTTCTGACTTTCGAGCGGTCGCCCAGCGGCCTTCTCACCCTTGGTATTTCCACGGACTGGTTGTCTAAACAACCAGCCTAGGCGCGGGTAATGGCATTTTCAGAATGCTGCGCGACGTTGCTCGATTACAGCGGCGGGGCCGTCCCGGATTCGCACCGGGTTCCCTGTTCGTCGACAACCAAAAAGTGTGCTACTGCTGGCTATCCCAGCAGTGCCATCGGCTGCCAACCACCAATGCACGTCGAACGACTGCAACTTATCGTGACGCAGATCGACTGTCAATCAACTCAACAAAAAAGACCGGGGCGCGCGGGAACGCCCCGGTCTGGCGGTAGAAGGCAACGAGTTGCCTTGAACGGCCCCTAATCGGACGATCCAAGCTCCTGGTTGATTTTCTCGTACACGCGCTCATCAGCGGGCATAGCTCGCGATACCACGAAACCAGCTTGGTTGACGTTGGCGATCGCCGATCGGATCGCCTCTTCCAGGCTGTTCGCTTCGCGCGAAAAGCCAATCGCTGCCACACCTGCGCTGCTGAACGGCGTTCCATCATCACAGCCGGCAGCATACAGTGCTTCGGCGACAGCTTCGGTCATCACCGTCACGTCGCTCAACACAAGTTGAAAGTCAAAAGTTGGCATCGGCTATGCAACTCCATGACCGTGGGGACAGCGCTCAACCTGTCGACGTATCCACCGCGCATGACCTTCAGGGTTCCGCGGCGTACTGAATACCTGCAGGATACAACCATCTCTTTCATGATGGGGACAAAAAAGTGCACCATAGCTGTGAGCCCGCGCACTCGATTTCACAAATTCCCAGCCACATTGCTCGGCGTATTCAATCGCCGAGCGAATGTGTTTGTTGGGATGATCGGCCATCACTCAAAAATGTTGCAGTTCAAGATCAATTAATCCAAAAACCCAATCAGTTCGCCGCTGCGGCTGGGTTGCTGCAGCTTGCGAACGGCCTTGGCTTCGATCTGGCGGATGCGCTCGCGGGTGACCTTGAAGATGTGGCCCACTTCCTCGAGCGTGTAGCTGTAGCCATCGCCCAGGCCGTAACGGAGCTTGATGATCTCGCGTTCGCGGTAGCTGAGTGTTTTTAGGACCTTGGAAATTTGGCCACGCAACATTTCCTGGGCAGCGCCGATGGCCGGGCTTTCCGCGCCCGAATCGGGCAGCAGATCGCCAAAGTGGCTGTCTTCGCTGTTGCCGACGGGCCGATCGAGGCTGATCGGGTAGCGGCTCATCGCCAATACGCGGCGGGCTTCCTCGATCGTACACTCGGCCGCCCGTGCCGTTTCCTCGATCGACGGCTCGCGGCCCAACCGCTGGAGCAACTGCCGCGAGACATTCCGCACCCGGCTCATCGTTTCGACCATGTGGACTGGAATGCGAATCGTCCGGCTCTGGTCGGCCACCGCGCGGGTGATCGCCTGGCGAATCCACCACGTAGCGTACGTGCAGAACTTAAAGCCGCGGCGGTATTCGAACTTATCGACCGCTCGCATCAAACCGGCGTTGCCTTCCTGAATCAGATCGAGGAACGACAGGCCGCGATTGCGGTACTTCTTGGCGATCGACACCACGAGCCGCAGGTTGCCTTCCGACAGGCCGCGCTTCGCCCGCTGGTACTCGCTGTAGACTTTCTTGATCGCCTTGATGCGATTCCGCAGGCTGGAGGGCGTTTCCTGCAAGGCCCGCAAGATATTGCGATTTTCAATCAGCAGCGGCCGCCGCTCGGCCATCGACTTCTTGTCGCGCTTCATTTGCTCGATTTGCGCACGCAACTGATCGATGCGAGCGCTGAACTGCTCGAGCTGGCCGATCATTGGCTCAATGCGCTGCGTCCGCAGACCGAGTTCCTCGACCAGCAGCACGGCGCGGCAACGCCGACGGCTCAGCCGCTTCCAGGCCGCCTTGCGATCGGCCGGCTTGTGCGACTTGCTCGTGGCAATCCGATAGTCCTCGGCGTTGCGCTCGAGCAGCCGATCGAGTGTGGCCAAGTTGTGGGGCAACCGGCCCAGAATTTGATCCTTTTCCAGCCGATCGGTAACCGACACTTGCACGGTGCGATCGAACGGCAACTCGCCGCGGTGGACCCGGTGTAAAACCTTCACCGCGCTGCGAATCACGTAGTCGCAGCACAACAGCTTCCGCCGGAAAGCAGCGCGGGTAATCTCGATCTTCCGCGCGAGGCGAATTTCCTCTTTCCGCGTGAGCAGGGGAATTTCGCCCATCTGCGTCAGATACATCCGCACCGGGTCATCCGACCACGATTCGCTGTCGCCGGCTTCGAGCAAACTCTCCGTGTCGATATCGTGCGGGTCGATTTCCGACGTTTCCTGCTCGTCGGCTTCTACCAGGTTATCTGTTTCATCTTCGTCGTCCAACGGCTTATCGTCTAAATCCGGGGCGACCTCTGCAACGACCGATACTTCATCCTCAAGATCATGGTCCAGTAATGAATCGTACAAGATTGCACTCCTACCAATTATTTAGTCCAGCCAGACAAAACCCGTGATTGCGAACAGGCACGCCACGTCGCCAACGGCTTCAAGGAACTCCGATCGACGGGTGCAGGCGCCTTTGGTAGGTAAGAGCCCCCTGCGAAACACACATCCGATCGAGCCGAACAGCCGGCGGCAGCTAACACACCTCCACAACAACTTCTCTCAAACCAAAATCAGTCGGGTAATTGACTAATTCTAACACTGTCTCGTTCGATGTCTTGAGCGTTCGCGTATTTGGTAAAAGATTACTCCGACACAAACTCTGACATCACGCCGCGTGGTTTATCTGATCGTTACCTCTTGTCAAAAAACAACTTCCAATTCAACACAGATGACAGATGTACGAGCCGAACAGGCGCGGCAATTCTTGTCGCTCGTAAGGCAGCAGCGATCTCGTTCCAAAGTGTGGGCTTCGGCGAGCAATCGGCGGTGGCGGTGCATGTGCAACATTTCGCCCAACCCTCGTTGCTTCCCGTGGCCAACCATTTCCAACGATGGCCCTTGTCAGAGCGCTTGCGTCCCGCACCGAATCAATTCGCGCGGCCTCTCCACGACGCTGCGTCCTTGGACACCCGAATGCTGCCCGTGCCGAGAGGATAGCCTCTCAATTCTAAGCGGCCATAAAATCGAGTCCATAGGCACGGCCGAAAAAATCGGTACGATGGAACCAGTGCTGGCACGGTGCCGCACGCGAGCACGTGCGGCTCGGCAGTAGATTCCGGATACTTTCAAAATGCTCCCATCGTTCGCGGCAAGTGCGTCGTCGCCACGTGATTTCGGACCTGCCTTGATTTATCCTCTTTAATAACAAGAAGTTGCGGCAATCGCTGCGATCCAGGATTTCATGTCGTCGTACCTCCTCCGTTGTGATTGCGGCAAGACAGTTCCCGTGGAAATCGGCCAAGCGGGCGGCCAGGTAACATGCGATTGCGGCACACGGCTCGATGTCCCCCCGCTGCGGCAGCTTCGTCATCTGCCGCGTTCAACCCCCGCTGAGGAACAGCGACACAGCGGAGCCTGGGGTCTGCGCCAGGGCGTCCTTGCCGCCAGCTTGATATTGGCGGCCGCACTACTAGCTTGGGGCGCCTGGGTCTGGTCCAAAGAGCCGGTGATTCCGGAATTCGATCCAGCAGCCCGCCTGCAGGTGGTCGAACGGCAGATCAAGACACCCGTCGGAGCATGGACAGGCTGGATCGAATTCTATCGACCCATGGCCGAACACGGCATTCCGGTCTTCCGCATCGGCAATGCCGCCGCCATTGAAGCGGCAATCGCCCAGGCCCGCTTCTTGCGCTGGATGCTTTGGGCGCTTGGAGCTGTGTTCGCACTCATCGCCGCTTGCGTTGCGTTCTGGCCGAAACCGGTGCCGGTGAAGACAAGGAGATAGGGAGACAAGGAGACAAGGAGACAATAGCGTGGCACTGCGTGGCGGCCATCCAATTGCATCTCCTTGTCTCCCCCTCTCCCTGTCTCCCCCTCTTCTTCACTTCCCCGCGTAGCGGTTGAGCGAAATCTTCTGCTTGATCTCGTCCTTGATCCGCTGCAGCACCGATTGCTTGTCGGTGTTTTCGAGAATGCGCGTCACCACGCGCTTGGGGCCTTGCTGCCCCCAGCTGGCGCCGTGCTCGAAGTAGTAACGAGCGGCTTGGCCCACGATGTACGACCCGTAGCCGGCGGCCGCGCCTTGGGGCAGGGCAGTGAGCAGCGTGCCCCAGCCGCCCGTCACGGCTTTGAAGAAGGATGAGGCGTAACTCACCGCCGCCTCGCTCAGCATGACCCACCCGGCCGCCTTCAAGATCGACGTGATGAGTTCGCGAGCGTTCGCCGTCGTGATTTCAATGCCGTACACCTTGCCGAGCGTGACGACCATCACCGCGTCGACGGCCGTGCCACCCAAAACATCGGCCACGGCCATCGGGTTCGATGCCACGCCGAGCGATTTCATCACGGCGAAACTCCAGATCGTGGCCGTCGCCTTTTCGTTGCGCATCCGCACCCGCATCGCGCCCATGCGGTCGCTCTTGTCGGCAGCGTACATCGCGGCGTTGAGGGCCACGAGGGCCTTGCCTTCCACGGCGAGCACTTCCAGAATCCGCTCGCGGAGCACTTCCACATCGGGTTTCGGCTTCCGCCATTCTTGCCGCGTGCGGCCATCGGCCGATTCCACGTAATACTCGACCTGCCGCGGATCGGCCTTCACCGGCACCACGTTTTGCGGATCGACGATTCCCGCGAGCCGCGGCCCCATGAATACCGACATGAGATCGGCCAATTCTTGGGGGGGGTATAAATCGGCCTTGTTGAGCACGAGGATGATCGGCTTGTGCGTGGCCGCCAGTTCCACGAGCGCCGAATACTCGACCTCGTTGAGATCCGAATCGACGACGAACAGCACCAGGTCGGCCCGCGCGGCCGCCTCGTGGGCCATCGTCGCGCGCTGCGCTCCATCCACTTCGTTGAGGCCGGGCGTATCGATCAGCACGACTTGCGAATCGGCCAACCCCGGCACGCAGTAGGCCGCGCCCTTCCAGCCGACATTCCATACATCCTTCGTCCAGCCGCCCCGCACGTTGACCTCGGCCACCGCCTCGCCCACCAGCGCGTTGATGAGCGCCGACTTGCCCGTGCTGATTTCGCCGAACACGACGATTTCGATTTTGCCCGCCGCCAATTTTTCGGCCATCGCGTGCAATTGATCCAGGTCGCGCTGCAGCGCGGCCCGCTCTTCCGGGCTGCAACCGCGAAAGTGCTCGATGGCGCCGCGCACCGAGTTCATCGCCGCTTCATAGTCAGCATCGAGGCCAATCGTTGTGTTCGTGGTAGAAGTCATTCAATAAACGGCTGACCAACCAGCTTAACTGCCTTGCGCTTATGCGAAATTACTAACGAGTCTCACGCGAAGGCGCAAAGACGCAAAGTCTAGACCGAACAAATACAACAAGCCAAAGATCCGATAACCAGAAAGTCAAGAAATCGAATTCTCCAACTCGTTCTTCGTGCTCTTCGTGTCCTTAGTGGTTAATGTCTTCGATTGCTTTGTCTTAGCGCCTTTGCGCCTTGGCGTGAGACAAATTAACCCTTTGCCAATTTGTCCCTTCCCAACTGAATCAATTTCTTCAACTGCTCTGGCCGCGTGACTTCTTCCCATTGGCGACGCGCGAGTTCCGCCAGCCCGCCGGGCGGCGGCTGCATCTCGTTGCGGAAGTACTGGCAAAACACGCGGCCAATCCAACGGGTGACGAGGGCCTGCACCAAGCCTTGCACCACGCCACCGGCAATCGTGCCGATGCCGGGCACGGTCTTCAGCAGCGAACCGATGGCCGCGCCTAACGCCGGCGCCGCGGCCGTGGCCCCGACCATTGCCACCAGGTTTTTGCCAAGCTGCGCGAGCAGCGTGACGATCGTATCGGCATCGATCTTCTGGCTATAAACATGGGCCAAGTCGAGCACCATCTTTATGGTGATGGCCGTGCCGCCCGCCAAATCCAACAGCGGAAACGGATTAATCGCCGCCGCCCCGCCCGCCGCCCACATGTACTTGCCGATCACTTCGTCGGCCCGCTCATCGAGCGTGGCCAGGACGCGCTCTTTCGCTTCATCGACCAAACCACGCGATTGCAGCAATAGGTTTCCGAGTAGCAACTGCCGGCCATCGCGCTCGATGATCGACATCATCTGTTTCGCCAGCGGCCCGATATCGGGCTCGACCGGCACCTCCTCTTCTTGCTCGCTGCCATCGGTGAGCACATGCACGCGACGCCGCTTGGTCGGCCGGCTCCGTACCGCCACCACGTCCGTCACCTTCACGGCTGGAGTAACTTGCTCCGACAATTGCTTCACCAACTCGTCGCGCTGCGGCGCATCGTACCAATCTTCCTTGTTCAGGCAGACGACGATCCGCTTTTCCATCGCCGCAAGTGCTTCGAGCAATTCGGATTCATACGACTTGAGTGGCCCGTCGACGACGAACAGCACCAGGTCGGCATTCTTCGCCGCGGTGGCCGATTCCGCCGCTCGTGCTTCACCGCGCACTTCCGCCAACCCCGGTGTATCGACCAGCACGACCTGATCGGCCTTCGCACCGACCCAAGGGATTTCGCTGCGGGTCGTCGTCGTACCGCCAACCACATTCGTTTGAAACACGGTTCGACCCGCCAGCGCGTTGAGCAGCGACGACTTGCCGCTCGAAATCGTGCCGAACGCCACGATCTCAAGCCGCTGGGCGTCGCGCTTCGCTTCCAACTCGGCAACCGCCTTGGCGATCTCGGCCTTTAGCTCCGGTGTCACGCGGTCGGCACCGGCGTACTCGCGACTCGCCGCCAGATTGTCGGCGAACTCGCGCTCTTGATCGCGGCCCGACATCTCGCTCGGGCTCAAATTTCGCCGCTCGCGCTCGGCTGATTTCTGCCGCGTGTTCCGCCACACGTTCACCAGAATCGAGATCACCAGTCCGCTGAGCAGCAAGCTGCCGAATGCCACGATCGCCGCGTATACATACGCGATCCACGGGCTGATTTGATGGGCATGGTAATACTGCTCGACCAGCCGCGGCGGCAGTACCACGAGAATGTACCCAATCACCGCCAATAAAATGACGAGAAAAACACCGGTGGTGGTTCGCGACGGGGGCATCTGGGTATTATAAGCGGAGCGTCGCTCCCACTCCATTGCAGGACGCATGGGCAAACGCTCGATCTGAATCAAGACAAGGAGAGGGGGAGACAAGGAGACAAGGAGACATGGAGATTGTGCTGAGCGGGTGCGACGGCATTGCTTAACCCGGAGCCAACGGCGACGGACCAATTTTCACGCCCCGCCGTCGCCGGTGGCTCCGGGTTAAACGAAAACGTTTTAACCCAGACCGCGAGACGTATAGGTTGGAACACGAGTCTCCTTGTCTCCCCCTCTCCTTGTCTCCTTGTCTTCACAAACACTCGACCAAAGACAATTAACCACGGGACCTCCCACCATGAAAGCGGCCTACATCACAACCCCCGGCCCACCAGAAAACATCATTGTCGGCGATTTGCCCACGCCCGAGCCCACCGGCAGCCAGGTGCTCGTGCGCGTGAAGGCCGCCGCCCTCAACCCGGTCGATACGTACATCCGCGGCGGCGTCATCCAAATGAACATCCCGCTGCCGTTCGTTGTGGGTTGCGACCTCGCCGGTGTTGTCGAGAAGATCGGCCCGAAGGCCAAGCAGTTCAAAGTCGGGAACCGCGTGTGGGGCAGCAACCAAGGTCTGCTGGGCCGACAGGGCACGTTTGCCGAATTTGCGGCGGTCGATGAATGTTGGCTCTATCCAACGCCCAATGGCGTGACCGACGAAGCGGCCGCCGCGTGCTCGCTCGTCGGCATCACCGCTCACCTCGGCCTCGTGCGCGATGCCAAGCTCAAAGCCGGCGAAACGCTGTTCGTCAACGGCGGCACCGGTGGCGTCGGCTCGATGGTCGTGCAAATGTCGAAGGCGCTCGGCGCGCGCGTCATCACCACGGCCGGCAGCGACGAGAAGGCAAAACAATGCCGCGACCTTGGGGCCGATGCTGTTGTCAACTACAAGACCGAGGACGTGCCGGCACGCATCAAGCAGCTCGCACCCGAGGGCGTCAACGTGTGGTGGGAAACGTTGCGCGACCCGAACTTCGAAGTCGCCGTACCGCTGCTCGCGCCGCGTGGTCGCTTCATCCTCATGGCCGGCCGCGATGCCCGCCCGACGTTCCCTGTCGGCCCGTTCTATGTGAAGGGCTGCCAGCTCTACGGCTTCGCGATGTTCAACGCCACGCCGGAAGAACAGCAAGCCGCCGCCGCCGACATCAACCGCTGGCTCGCCGCAGGCCAATTGAAACCGCGCATCGACCGCACGATGCCGCTCGACCAGGCCGCCGCCGCCCACCGCCTGCAAGAAGAAAGCACCGTCGGTAAATCGGGGGCCCTCGCGGGGAAGATTGTTATCAAACCATAAGACTTACTGAAGACGCAGAATTCACCGAGGATCGATTTATGATTTACGATTGGATGATTGGCGATTGAAGAGTTGAAATGAATCTCTGATCTTCCCAATCGTAAATCTTAAATCATCAATCTGAAATCTCTTCCTCCGTGTACTCTGTGTCTCTGTGGTGAAAAAAACATGCTCCTTCGCATCCTCGAACCCGAAGTGATGGACACCGCAGAGGACGCGCACGAGTATGATGCGATGGATCACTCCGCGGTGAACGCGGTGTTCGTCACCGATTTCCTTGCAGTTTTCAAGACACACCAACAGGATCCGGCGAGGTCGCTGCAGCGACCGGACGATTCTGGTCTGCCGTCGTTCACCATTCTCGACCTCGGCGCCGGCACCGCTCAAATTCCCATCGAACTTGCCCGCCGCGCTCCGCACGTTCACATCACCGCCGTCGATGCCGCCGAGAACATGCTGGTCCTCGCCCGCCAAAACATCGCCGCCGCCGGCCTCGCCGACCGCATCACCCCTGTTCTCGCCGATGCAAAATGCTTGCGCGAAACCGCGATTAGCCGCGACGCGGAGGCTTTGCGCAGCGGAGCGGGTTTCGCCGACGCTACCTTCGACGCCGTCGTCAGCAACAGCATCCTTCACCACATTCCCAAGCCGCGAACCGTGATCGCTGAAGCCATCCGCGTCACTCGGCCCGGCGGCCTCCTCTTCCACCGCGACCTGGCCCGCCCCAACAGCGAAGCCGAACTACAACACCTGGTCGACACCTACGCCGCCGGCTGCACGCCGTACCAACGCCGGCTCTATACCGAATCGCTCCACGCGGCGCTCGCCGTCAAAGAAATGGCCGAACTCGTCACCAGCTTCGGCGTCCCGGCCAACTCCGTTCGCATGACGTCCGATCGCCATTGGACGTGGTGTGCTTCTAAGTCATAGCCGTCCAGGTCCGGTAGGGTGGGCACTGCCCACCAGAATTCCGAAAAAGACATGGTGGGCGGTGCCCACCCTACATGCTGTCGCGACCTCGAAATACTGGCTCCTTGATCACACCAATCCCCACCGCTTGCGTAAATACCACTCACCGCCCAGCAGGCCGACGAAGATTAAGAAAAATGGCCAGGTATCCCAGTAGGTAACTTTGGCCACAACCTCTTCCTTAAGTTCAGGTGGCTTCGCGGCAAGGCGTTTCAAGAGGTCCGGCAATTCCTCGGCCGCAAGGGCCGCGCCGCCGGCGGGTTTGGTCATGTCGGCAAGTTGGGCCATCAGCGTCGGTTCGGCGGCTGGGCGATCGAGCTCCAAATCCTGATTCGGCACCAGAAAGCGCGCTTCGGCCGTGCCTAAATCGGTGCCGCCGTCCTTGGCTTTCACCACAATGCGATAGTCGCCCGGCTTCGACGTACCGCGGAACGTCGCCGCCCAGCCATCGTTCGTTTTTGTCGGCCGCAATGCTTCGCTCTTACCTTCCGGCGTCTGCACCGTCACATCGAATTGGGCGTTCCGCACGGGTTCGCCTTGCGGCGTATCGGCACCGACCTCGAATTCAACACGTGAGCCGCGCATCGCACGTCGACTGGCGAGCTTGATCCATACGCGCCCCGCTGTCTGCTCATCCTTCTTGGCCAGCCACAACACACACTGCCGCCAGAACCGCCGATGCGCTTCGCCGAACCCGCCCATCACCCACCGCCAAGTCGAATCGCCTGCAAACGCGAGCACCCGCCCCTCGCCCGCTTGCCCTGCGACGAGCAGCGGATGCTTCTGCGCATCATCCGCTTCAGCAATCGTCAACGCATTCGGCTTGAGTTCATTACGCTCAATCCGATTGGCGCCGTCCAATGCCGGTAGTTGCGGCCATAGACTTTGACCTTCCGAAGCTGAGTTGCTTCTTGCTTTGTCCCCTGTCCCCTGTCCCCCGTCCCCTTTCCCCTCAATATTCATCACCGGATGCTGCACACCAATCGGCACGGTCGGCCGCATCTTCAGCGGACCAGGAACCTGTACATCCTGCCGAGGCTTATCTCCCAGTTCTTGCCGTTGTGCCGGACCAAGATCGACGGGCAGCAGATCGGCCAGCGGCGAGTCACGAAAACCGCCGGGGCCAAAACTGTGATAGCCGCCTACCATAATGAGCCCCATGCCCTTCTTCACGCGTTCGGCAATCGCTTGCCAACTGGCCGCGTTGAGGCCTTTGACGTCGACGCTATCCAGAATGACAACGTCTGGCGAGGCAATGGCCAACTGCGGCACACCAGTTGCAGCGGCACCGCCAACCGCCCCAGTCGTGTGTGTATTCAAATCCGCGCCAGTCGCTGCTTTCGACTTGCCAATTAGGTCCGTGACATCCGCGTCCAGCGACTCATAAGTGATTAGCCGTCGCGTGACGACAATATCCGGCGATTGCGCCAGCGACGCCCGCACAAAGCGCTGCTCGGGGCCGGGTCCGCCACCCACTCGTTGCGCGCCAACCAAATACAACACGTTGATTCCCCCCGGCCGCACCGTGACGAACGTGCTCGCCTCATTATTCGTCGTGATGAGTTCACCTTCGCGCGGCTCGACACGCACCGTCACCTTATACTCTCCCGGCTTCTTGGGCGTGTAGCGGAGCAGAACGGGTGTCGATCCACCTTCGACTCCCGTATCCACCTGTACCGTGTCGACCGCCTCCATGCCACTGGTGCTTTCCCACAATAATTGCACTTTCACACGCTGGTTCGCATAGCCCTCGGCCGAAAGGCGGGCCCGCACTTCCGTCGGCGCTTCCGCGAAGATCGTTTCATTCGTGACGAGGTCATTGATGCTGAGGTCGGCCCGCTCACGGCTGCCCGATTTGCCGAACGTGAACGTGTAAAGCGGAATGTTGTCGGCCGCGAGCCGCCGGGCCGCCAGTTGGGCCGGCGCATCGCGCGGCGGCACGGCGCGCTGAGCACCATCACTCAGTAGCAAAGTTGCCAACACGCGTTTGTTCGCTTCGCGATCGAGCGCATCGCCAATAGCCGCCCCGATTGCTGATTCCTCGCCGTCCGGCGCGGCCGATAACGATAAGCGGCCATCTTGTACTTCCAGCTTCTTCGTCTCGCTAGCGAATTCGTAGGCGGTGATGTTCCACTTCTCGCCGAGCTTGGCGAGGTCTTTGGCCGCGGCATCGAGCAGCAGCTTCATGGCATCCCAACGGGGTTTGTCGCCGAGCGAATCCGCCACCTGCATACTGCGCGACCCATCGACGAGCAGCACCAGCGATGCCTGCACCGGTTCCACCTTGGTGTAGACGAACGACGGCCGTAAGAGCGCGAAGAGCAGTAGCAGCACAACGATGAGTCGCATGCCAATCAGCGTCGCCCATTGCCGCGTGAGCAGCCGCACATGCCGTGGCCGCACGAGGAGCAACCCCAACAAAACAGCCGTGGCCGCCAGAACGACGGGCCAGCTCACCACAGGTTGGAATCGCACTTCGAAGTTCATTGCTGCTTAGTCATCAACACACCCTTGTTCGCACGCTCCGCGTGGGAACACAATTCCCCGCCGCTCCGCGGCCATCATTGCATTAACTCGATGCCGGCGCTTCCTCGGGCGTAGGGTGGGCATTGCCCACCTTACTTCCGGTGACACTCGACGCAGAGCGTCGAAACACTCCGTTCCCACGCAGAGCGTGGGAACGAGTTGCGCCCGAAGGTTCGGCCGCATCATAAAACCGATTCGCCAACAACTGTTCGGCCGCCATCACGAGCGCCACGGCCAAAATAAGTGCCGGAAACAATTCGTAACCCACTCGGCCCGCGCCGACTCGCACTTCAATTTCATCGCGCGTGCGTGCCACCCGGGTTCGCTCGGCCCCCAGCGTTTTCGCGAGGTCTTTCCCATTCACCCGGTCCAGTCGCGTGACATCGGGCGACAAATTAATGCTGAATCCGCGGTCGAGTTTCTCCTGTTCACCACCGGCGCGCACCCGGTAGTTACCCAGGGCATCGGTCGACGCAATCGAAAGATCGTGCTGCCCCGCTGCCAACGTCTGTCGCACAGCACTGGCATCGGGCATTTGCAGCACGTAGCTTGTCACTTGCTCGCTAGGTGTTAACGGCAAAACGACTGTCTGACCAGCAAGATAGTTAAGCTGCGCCTGATTCACACCTGCCAGATACCGAGCAATTCCATTCGCCAGCACAATAAACGGCCAGGGGTCCGGGCCAGTCGGCAGCAAACTCCACGCGTCGGAAGATGCGTAATCCGAAATCGAGGTCGTAATCATGAGCACTCGGCCCGAGCCGATGTTGCGTTCCACAATCGCCGGTTTGCCGTTGGCAAACGTGGCTACCACTTCGGCCGGCACCGAGCCCGGCTCAAGCTCCCAATAGCGGTACACAGGGAACTCCGACCACGGCGCGCTGTCGCCAATGCCGGCCAACTCGCGAAGTGCTGGGTGTTCCACCGCTACCGGCCGCAAATAGGTCGTATCGTGCGATTGCCAGCGCAACTTCGTCGGCAACAGCCGCTGAGCTTCGCCGGTGCTCATTTCGTCGCGCCGCGCATTGCGTCCCAACGAGATGCCAACGCCCCCGCCCGCTTCCACGAAATCCGTCACTTGATCCCAGGCCGTGTTGGGTAGCGGCGGCGGATTGACCAAGAACACGGCCGCGTAATCGGCCAACCGAATATTACCTACGTCGCCGTATGGTCGCACGTCGCAAGCGAAATCCGATTTCGCCGCCCCCGCCGGCGCGCTCGGCGCCAATGCTTCGCGCAAGAACAATGTGTCGTCAAGTTTTTCGCCCAGCAGCAGAACCTTATGCGGCGGCCGTACATCGACGGTGAAGTATCGCACATCATCGCACGGCAGCGGATCGCCGCCGACAATGCGCACGAATCCTTGATGCGTCCCCGGCTCAAGTCCTGATAATGAAAACTCAATCGGCGTTGCCGCCGCCGCACTGGCTACAACTTCCTGCCCGCGTTTCTCGGGGCGATTGGCCCGGTCATTCAAATACAATTCCACCGTCGTTTCGGGATCTTTTGTCGCCGCCACCGACGAATGTAATTCCGTACGAAGTTGCAGCGCTCCGCTCGTAGCCACACGCTCGCCCGACAATTTCAACTGCCCCAGACCGCGCTCGTGCGGTTCGAGAACACCGACATCAATCAGGTAGACATTGGCCCCTGGAATCGCGTCGAGCGATTTCGCAAACGCCGCGGCGCTTGCTTCCGGCCATGCCTCGGCAGCGAGGTCCGTAAACACGTAGACTTCGCCGCGAAAGTCCTTTTTGGTGCCCAGCCAACGCACGGCGTCGCGCAATGCGTCCTCCATCGGCCGCACTGTGGCGCTGAGTTCCAGTCGTTCAATTCGCATCTCGACCGCATCTCGATTAAGATCCTGCCCGCGTTGCCGACCGGCCCGATCAACCACCGTCACCGGGCTTTCTGGCGGCAACTGGCGCACGAGCCACGTCGCCAGCCCCTTGGCTTTCTGCCAGCAGGTCTGGCTTTCTTGCTCGTATTGCATCCGCAGCGAATTATCGAATACGAGCGCCGTCGCCACTGCGGCACCTTCCTTACCCGCGTTGCCCGATCCGCGTAGCGTGGGCCGCGCGAGCGCGAATGCCAAGAGCGCGATAATGGCACATCGCAGCGCCAACAGCAGCAGTTGCCGCAAGCGCAAGCGGTGCTGATTCACAAGCCGCCGCTGCTGCACGAACCGCAAGGCCGGGAACTTGAGCAGCTTCGACTCCCGCCGCATGATCAAATGCAGCACGATCGGCAGCGCCACGAGCGCCGCACCGCCGAGCAAAGCTGGAGTTACGAAGCCCATCGTTCTTCAATCCGTCCACTTAACTCGCCACAACCACGAGTGCTTTAGACAAGGAGAGGGGGAGAGGGGGAGACAAGGAGACTCGTGTTCCAGCCGCGTCTCTTGTCTCCCCCTCTCCTTGTCTCCTTGTCTTCGCTGTTACCCTCGCGATTGCCGCATCACCAAGTATTCCGTCAACGCCCGGTCGAACGGCATGCTCGTATCCAGCGGCACGTAGTCGATACCGCTCTGAAAACACTCACGCCGATACGTTTCCCGAAACTGCTCGATTTCCTGTAGGTAATCGCGCCGATAACCATCGGCGTCGACTTCCAAGCGCAGGCGCGTCTCCGGGTCTTCCAACTCGACGAGTCCCGAAAACGGAAACGCCACTTCCGCTTCATCCAGAATGTGGAACAAGATCACATCATGCCCGCCGTGGCGCAGGCGTCGCATGGCCGAGATGATCGGCTCTGGGTCCGCCAGCAAGTCGCTGAAGATCATCACCAGGCTCGCGTGCTTGAGCATCGCCGCCAACTGCACCAAGCTGCGGCCCACGTCCGTGATGCCCGCCGGCCGCAGCCGCGCAAGCAGCGAAAGAATGTTGCCGATCTGCTGCCGCTTGCTCTTCGGCGGCAAGTGATTCGAAATCTTGTCGGCGAACGTGACCACGCCCACGGGATCGTTCTGGTGGATCATCAGGTACGCTAGCGCCGCCGCCAGGCAGATCGAATAATCCAGCTTGCTCAACTCCTGCCGATACGTGTACGCCATCGACTCGCTCAAATCCATCGCCAGGTAACCGGTGATGTTCGTCTCGGCCTCGAATTTTTTGACGTAATACTTGTTCGTTTTGGCGTACACCAGCCAGTCGATATCGTGCGGATTATCGCCCGGCGTGTATTTGCGATGCTCGCTGAACTCGACCGAGAACCCATGAAACGGGCTGGCGTGCAAGCCGTGCAAAAACCCCCGCACAATGAACTGCGCACGCAAGTCCAACCGCGAAATCTGCCGAATCACTTCGGGCTTCAAGTATTTTTCGACGGTAGACATAGCGTTTCGTTCTACGGAAAACAATCAACCACGGAGTCACGGAGAGCACCAACGTCGGAGCAAATGTTCAATGCAAAATGAGAAATGCAAAATGTTTAATGTAGAAGCGGGACAATCATTTTTCATTTTGCATTGAACATTTTGCATTTTGCATTTTCTGTCTTTCGCGTGAGTATCGCCCTGGTTACATCCCTAACTCGCGAATTTCGGAATTGCGGGCACTGGGATCTCCCGCAGTAGGCGTGCGATCACATCTTCCGTCGTCAGCCCCTCGGCCTGCGCTTGGAAGTTCGTGCTGATGCGATGCCGTAGTACCGGAACCGCTACTTTCTGCACGTCATCGATTGCCACGCTGAATCGCCCGTCCATCGCGGCAAGCGCCTTGCCGCCGTTGATAAGGAATTGCCCGGCGCGCGGTCCCGCGCCCCAATCCACGAGCTCCTGCACGAACTTCGGCGCCGAAACGTCTTTCGGCCGCGTCGCGCGCACCAGCGCCGCCGCGTACTTGATGATGTGCTCACTCACCGCGACTGAGCCCACCAACTTCTGCAAGTTCAAAATCGCCCGCTCCGAAAGCACTTTGCTTACTTCCGGCCGATCCTGCCGCGTGGTGGCCGTCAGAATCTGTTCCTCTTCTGCAGCACTCGGGTAATCGACCTTAATGTTGAACATGAATCGATCCAGCTGCGCTTCCGGCAGCGGATACGTGCCTTCCTGCTCGATCGGGTTTTGCGTGGCGATCGTGAAGAACGGGTTCGGCAGCGCGTACGTCGACTGGCCCGCCGTCACTTCGCGCTCCTGCATCGCCTGCAACAGCGCCGCCTGCGTTTTGGGTGGCGTACGGTTGATTTCGTCGGCGAGCAAAATATTCGTGAAGATGGGGCCTTCGACAAACCGGAACGACCGCTTTCCGTCCGCGTCTTCTTCGAGCACGCTCGTGCCCGTAATGTCACTCGGCATCAAGTCGGGCGTAAATTGAATGCGCTTGAACTGCAGATCCAGAATCTGCGCCAGCGTGCTGACGATGAGAGTCTTGGCCAAACCCGGCACGCCCACGAGCAGGCAATGCCCTCGGGTGAAAATCGCCGCGAAGATTTGTTCGATCACCAAATCCTGGCCCACAATGACCTTCTGCAATTCGCGCTGCATCACCAGGCGATGGGTGCGAAATTCCTGTAGCACGTCGCCCAGGTTGCGTGGCTTCGTCGTTGGGGTGGTGGGCGGAGTCGATGTTGACATGCGTAGCGTCCGTGGTTCTTAGTCCGTGGTCCGTTGCAGGAGGAAAGGTGTCAGGTTTCAGGTTTCAGACAATTGGTCGTTGGTGTTTGGTCATTCAGTAGTTCTAAGTTCTCGATTTTCGAGGACTATTGAAGCCTTTATGAATTCACACAAGCTGTCAGCCATCAGCTTTCAGCTATCAGCCAATCCATTCTTTTCTGGCTGATAGCTGACCGCTGGTAGCTGATGGCCAAAGCGGTTACGAATTCCGAAGACAATTTAATCATGGCGATTATTGGGAACTTGGAACTACTGTCATTGGTCATTTGCCCCTCAACTCTCAACCCTCAACTCTCAACCCTCAACCACCGGCATTCTATCGGTGCCCTACACCCGCGACAATCGTTCGGCACGCCGCGCGTTGCCGCCCCAACTTCTGAATCGTAAACTACTTACGGACACCCTGCTGGTCGGGTCAGAAAGGATGCGAGATGAGATTCCACGTGGCCTTCGTTTGCGTTGCGATCTTGTCGGTTGTAGCACTTGTAGTGCCCACTGCGGCGCTGGCTCAGAACGCCCAAAACCGGCCAATTGATGCCACCCAAGTCATATCCGCAATCAAACGGGGCGTCGCTTTTCTCAAGCAAGATCAAGGACCACGCGGTAACTGGGGTGAACTTCCCGGTTACGACGGCGGCGTGACCGCCCTCTGCACGTTGGCGCTGATCAACTCCGGAGAACCGCTTGACGATAAGGTCGTCAGTCAGGGACTCAGCTATCTTCGCAACCTCCAGCTTGATAAGACCTACACCATTTCACTGCAGACCATGGCGTTATGCGCGGCCGAGCCTAAAAAGGACCTGCTGATCATCCGACGCAATGTCAAATGGCTGCAAGAAACACAAGTCAAAGAGGGACCTCGCAAAGGTGCCTGGTCCTACCCTGGCGTCGGCGGCGCAGCGGATAACAGCAACTCTCAATTCGCCGTGCTAGCGCTCTACGATGCCCAGCGCGTCGGCGTCGACGTGAGCCGCGACACCTGGGTCATGGCCGCGGACTACTGGCGGAGAACTCAAAACGACGATGGTTCCTGGGGCTATGTGCCGGGAGACGCGGGCACCGGCAGCATGACCTGCGCCGGCATCGGTGGCCTCGCCATTTCCTCGGCCGCGCTGGAATCGGGCGATGCATCCGTCGAGAACGGACGTATCGAATGCTGCCGTCCCCACGCCGTGGATGACAATCTCGACCGCGCAATCGCCTGGCTTGCTGCCCATTTCTCGATCTCACGCAATCCGCGACCCGCGGGCGGCGGCCAACCTTGGCTCTATTATTGGCTCTATGGCTTGGAACGCGCCGGGCGACTCACCGCGCGCCGCTTCATCGGCGAACACGATTGGTATCGCGAAGGTGCGGAATTCCTCGTGCGCGAGCAGGATTCGCTCTCGCATTTTTGGAAGGGCACTTGGTACGCGGAACGCGAACCCCGGATCAGCACCGCGATGGCCCTGCTGTATTTGTCCAAAGGCCGGCGGCCCATCGTGATGGCCAAACTCAAGTACGGCGACGGCGATGGCTGGAACCAACACCGCCGCGATGCGGCCCACCTCACCGAATACACCGAAGCAGCCTGGGGCCTCGGCCTCACATGGCAAATCATGGATCCCGCAAACGCCAGCGTCGAAGACTTGCTGCAGAGCCCCATTCTCTACATCAGCGGCAGCCAGGCGCCCGCGTTGTTGCCGCATGCACGAAAGCTGCGCGACTACGTCGATCGCGGCGGGCTCATCTTCGCCGAAGCCTGCTGCAAGAACTCGAGCCCGTTCGACAGCGCGTTTCGCCAACTCATGGCCGCCGTTTTTCCTGAGCCTGAATATAAGCTGCAGCCCATTCCGCCGGGCCACCCGGTGTGGCGCATGCAAGATATCGTCCGCCCCGAGTCGCCCTACGCCGGACACTTGCACGGCGTTGAATACGGCTGCCGCACGTGCGTGTTCTATTGTGACCAAGATCTGTCGTGTTACTGGGAACTGGCCCGCCCTGGCCAATGGAACCATTACCCGGCCGATGTGGTCGAACACATTAAAGACGCGCTCGCCATCGGCATCAATGTTCTCACGTACGCCACCAACCGCGAGCCCAAAGGTAAGGAACAAAGTTTCGATACACCTAACGAGGAGTCTGCTACGGCCGGTGCTGGCACCCGCGGCGTCATCGAAATCGCCAAACTGCGCCACGGCGGCGGCTGCAACGACGCCCCCGGTGCGCTACTCAATATGCTGCGCACCGCTTCACAAGGCGAGTTGAAGCTGCAAGTTCGTGCGGCGCCCGACCTCATCAACATCTCCGATCCGAACCTATTCCGCTACCACTTAGTTTTCATGCACGGCCGCTACGACTTCCACCTTTCCGAGGCCGAGCGCACGCAGCTTCGCGAGTATCTGGAGCGTGGCGGCACGCTGCTTGCCGATTCGATCTGCGCCAGCAAGGCCTTCGTCGACGCCTTCCGCCGCGAAATCGCGCTCGCACTTCCCGGCCAAAAGCTCGCTCGCATTCCCAGCGAAGACAAGCTCTTCACAAACGCCTACGGCGGATACGACATCCGTAAGGTGTCGCTACGCGATCCACAAACCGGCGGCGATGGCAAGCAACCGGCTACCGCTCGCGTGCGCGCCACCGAACCGCAACTCGAAGGCATCCAGCTAAATGGCCGCTGGGCCATCATCTTCTCGCCCTACGATATCAGCTGCGCACTCGAAAGCCACGAAGCCATCGGCTGCCGCGGCTACACCCAACAAGACGCCGCCCGCATCGGCCTCAACGTGCTCGTGTATTCGCTGAATCAATAGGGCGGGTGCGGACCTCCGCGACCACGGTTGATGCGCCTACAGCGTCGGCACGTGCTGATAGTCAATCAATCGCTGGTCGGCGGTCAAGAGCGGCGCTTGAAAGATACGTGCCGTGGCAACGATTATCTGATCGGCCGGGTCCGCATGCATCGGTGCCGGCAAGCGTGTCGACTCAACGGCAAATTCCGGAGTTAATGGCAACGCAGCGACGCTCGGCAACTGCAGGGCGACGGCAATCCACTCCTCGACTGGATGGGTAAGTTTGAGGCGACCTTTCTCCACGAGCTTGGCAACTTCCCAACACGAGGTGATGCTCACTCCCAATCCGTTCGGAGCCTGCTCACGAATGATCTTGTGGTGCTCCGCCAGAAGTTGTGGCGACTGATTCGCCCACCAAACCCAAATGTGCGTATCGAGCACGATCAACGATTCGCCTCCCAATCGTCTGGCGACAACGCAGGTGCAAATGGATCGCGGTACTCAATGACGCTGCCCGCCAACGGGCTAGCCCACGAGCCATTCTCAAGTTCGTGCGCGTGCTGCGACATCTCGCGCACGATGATTTCCACGCTCTTGCCCACCAACGGCTTGAGCTGGGGCAAATGAAGTGTATCCGAGTCAATCGTCGTCTCAATGCGAATTGCGGTCACGGAACTTCCTCCTCAGGCCAATTCATTGTACCACGCCGGTCATCCTTCCATAGCGAAAATTGGGACGAATTGCAGGGCACATCATTGAAATCTTGCCAATGGATGGAACGCCGCCGGCTGCCGCGGCTACACCCAACAAGACGCCGCCCGCATCGGCCTCAACGTGCTCGTGTATTCGCTGAACCAATAATGCCACGCAACCCCGAATACAGAGTAATCTTGTTATTCCGGATCGTGTGGCATATACTTGAATCGTGATCAAACTCCGTTTCCCCAATTCGGATTCCGAGCGAAAAGCAATCGGCTTTCTTGCCGGCCGCTTTTCCTTCAAGACGTTCGACGACGGCTGCACCCTCGTTCCGGAAGCCGCTCTTTCGTCGTTAGCGGTACAGGGTATTTCTTTTACCGTCGAAGGCAGGGCCGCCTATGAACACGTCATTCCGAAGGTTCGAGATTCTGCTGCCGCTCCGCTTTAACAATGGCACAGATGTTCCCGACGCGTTCGTCGCCGATACCATTCTTGAATTGCGCGAACATTTTGGAGCCGTTTCTTGCGAAACGCAACTGATTCGCGGCACCTGGACGCACGAAACCGAAGTGTATCGCGATGAACTTATCCGTGTCTTCGTCGATGCTCCTGATTCGGCCACAAGTCGAACCTTCTTCACCGAGTTCAAGGAGCGATTGAAGACGCGCTTCGGCCAACTCGACATCTGGATGACCACTTACCCTATTGAAGTCCTGTGATTCATGGCGGCTTCGTCTATGCAAGCGTCTCAAACCGTTTGTGCACAATACATTACGATTCTTGCTAGCGACACCAACCGCAATTGACCGCTAGCGCGCTTCGCTCTTATAATCCGCCACATTTTTGCCGTGGCGATTCGCAACGCTGGGTGCCGTTTTGCATTAGGAAAATGGCTAGCAGTTGATTCGCCGCGTGCGCCCTTTTCAGGCAAGGATGCCGGTCTGTTCTCGTCGCGTAAACTACTCTCGATGATCGGGCACCGTCGCGTGCCGCGCCGCACGCCGTGCGCAGTCACCGCGCGCTCGGCGATCGGGCAGCTCCGCGCTCCGCTGCGCCGAGCGGGCACCCGGCTTCGCGGGTCGGCGTTGCGGCTAAACATTGCCGCGACGGGCATTCTCCAATTTGCATTTTGCATTTTACATTTTGCATTTTGCATTCCCGCCTTCTCGCAATCACCATCGCCACCACTGCTACAGCGCCTGCCTCCCGTCGATGAAGTCCTCAAGACAGCACAATTGCCGCCGTCGATCTTCACGCCGCCAGCGATCGTGCCGGCCCCACAGCCAACCGCGCCGCCGCCCGCCAGTTTCCGAAAGATTCAAATCTTTCCGCGATCCGAAGGGATCGGCCCCTCCGTAGAAACAGTGACGGTTGGCGGCGAGAACGTCGCTGTGATCAGCGGTGGTGTTAACGTCGTGGTCCAGGGACTATCCGTCGACAACGTACCGGCAGCGCTTGGGCCGCTCGGCGACGTTGATATCGAAACCGATCGCATCGTCGTTTGGGGACTCGATTTAAGTAACGGGCTTGGTGGCGCCACGCAACAAAGCAATGCGCCGCTTGAAATCTACATGGAAGGCAACATCGTCTTCCGCCAGGGCGATCGCACGTTCTTTGCCGACCGCATGTTCTACGATGTGCGCCAGCATCGCAGCGTGATTATCAACGGCGAGTTGATCGCGCCGATTCCGCAGATCGGCGGTACACCCTACGCCGGGTTGGTGCGTTTGCGGGCCTCGGCGATTCGCCAGCTAGATAATGCTCACTTTGTCGCTCAGAACGGTCTCGTCACCACCAGCCGGCTCGAAGACCCGAGCTACGCCTTCACGGCCGACACCATTCAATTCGAAGACCTGCAACAGCCGGCCGCGGATCCAATCACGGGCGTCCCGGCCCTCGATCCCGCCACCGGCCAGCCATTTGCCGCCGCGCACCGGCGGCTCGCCGAAAGCAGCAACAACTACGTATACATTGGCGATGTGCCCGTCTTCTATTGGCCCACGCTCGCCACCGATCTCGAGAATCCCAACTACTACATCAGCAACTTCCGCTTCCGCCACGATTCAATTTTTGGCTACCAGGCCTTTCTCGAATTCGATGCGTTTCAACTCCTCGGCACCCATGCCCCGGCCGGCACCCGTTGGGATCTGGATCTCGCGTATCTCACCGAGCGCGGCTTCGGCTACGGGACAAACGTCGACTACACCCGCGATTCGTTCTTCGCACTGGACGGGCCCACGACCGGCAAGTTCAACGCCTGGTTCATCAGCGATCATGGCATCGATAATCTCGGCCTCGGCCGCCGCGATATCGTTCCGGAAGCCAATTTCCGCGGCCAAGTGTTTTGGAATCATCGCCAGCATGTGGCCGGCGGTTTGTTCGACGACTGGGTCGTTCAGGGCGAAGTCGGTTGGCTCAGCGATCGCACCTTCCTTGAGGAATATCACGAACAAGAGTGGGATAACAACAAGGACCAGCTCACGGGCGTTCGCTTGAAACGCACGTATGACAACCAATCAATCTCTCTGGAAGCGTACGGCCGCCTGAATGACTTCTTCACCCAAACACAGTGGCTGCCCCGGCTAGATCATTACTGGCTCGGCGAGCCGCTCATCAACGATCAGCTAACCTGGTTTGAACACACGAATCTCGCCTACGCCGATATCGGCATCGCCAGCACGCCGACGAACCCGACGCTCGCCTCGCAGTTCGAACGCCTACCATGGGAAGAAGATTCCGCGGGCAACCCGATCACAGGTCGGGGCGAGCGCTTCGTCACTCGTCAAGAAATCGATTACCCGCTCGATCTCGCGCCCTTCAAAGTGGTGCCGTTCGCGCTCGGCGAGTTGTATCATGCGGGCGACGACATCAACGGCAACAGTATCGATCGCGCCTACGTCAACACCGGCGTGCGGGCCAGCATTCCGTTCTGGTATGCCGATCCATCGATTCACGACCCGCTGTTCAATCTTAACGGCTTGGCGCATAAAGTGGTCTTCGACGCCGAGTTCTCGTATTCCGACGCCAGTCGCGATTTGAACCAGTTCCCGCTGTATGACGAACTCGATGACGATTCCATTGAAGACTTTCGTCGGCGGTTGTTCTTCGCGCCGTTTGGCGGCGCGCTGGCCGGAACGTACTACACGCCGGGTGCGCCATCCACGATCGATCCCAAGTTCGATCCACGTTTCTATGCCTTGCGTTACGGCTTGCACGAATGGGTGACCGCGCCATCGAGCGAAATCGCCGACGACCTCATGGCCGTCCGCGCCGGTATGCACCATCGCCTGCAAACCAAGCACGGCGCACCGGGCGAAGAGCGCGTGGTCGACTGGATCACATTCGATGCCAATGCCACCTGGTTCCCAGACTCTCAACGCGATAACGCCGGCGCCGATGTCGGCTTACTGGATTACGACTTCCGCTGGTACTTGGGTGATCGGTTCTCGATTCTGTCCGATGGCTATGCCGACACGTTCGGCGACGGCCTCCGGACCGCGTCGATCGGCCTGCTCATCAATCGGCCGGCCACGGGCAACTTCTATCTGGGCTTCCGCACGGCAACCGGCTTGTTCGAGGCTGAAGTGGTCACGGCAACCGTCAATTATCGCGCCACCGAAAAGTGGATCATGTCGGCCAGTTCCAGTGTTGACTTCGGCCCCACAGGCAATATTGGCCAGTCGGCCGGCGTCACCCGCATCGGCGAATCGCTGCTCACGACCGTGGGCGTCAACGTCAACGAGTCAAAGGGTACCGTGGGCGCCCAGTTCCTCATCGAACCGCGGTTCCTGCCGAGGCTCAACACGACGAAACAGACCGGCATCGAAATTCCGCCGGTCGGTGCCTACGGGCTTGAATAACCCTAGCGAGGTGCCACTCTACGCCGTTAACCCTTTGTAAACACCTAGTTTTTCAGTGTTTCTTGATTCGCTAGCGATGAAGTCTGTCAATTTCACCCGCCAATGCGAACTACTTCGATTCGCGCTGGCGAATTCACGAATTGCGTTTTGTTCTGAATTCCAAGGGGTCTACTGCTATCATGACGACCTGCCTCGTAAATGCTTACGACGCAACGATTACGAAAAAGGGTTAACGGCGTAGGGTGCCACTCCTTTAGCGTCGGTCGCCAGACCGAATCTACCGTCGGGTGCCACTGCTGGCTGGTCCCGCAGTGCTCTGGGTGCCGCGGGCTTTGCCAGTGTTTTTCGTGATCCTTCCGCAACATTTGCCCGCCTTGAAGGCAAGGATCGGCTTGTACCATCCATCGAAAGTGGGAACGTCGCTTCCAGTTTCGGCAGCAAGCGAATGAGAGTAAAGAGATGAAAAGGACATTCTGTTTTTTTCAGTAAAGGACGTCCCCTTTTCTCGGATCATGTGCAGGGTTCGCTGATCCACCCGCGGCGCGGGCGAAACCGGCGGCACCCTGCGGGTGGAGCGAGAAGTAGAATGGGAGCGTGAGCGATTTCTTGAAACTGACGCGCGGCTCGACGCGCCTCGCCTCAAATCCCTTTCCACACAGACCGTTGACAACAACGGCATCATCAAGAAGACGTGCGCTGTCGGCTCAATGGCCGACATCGCCCAAGCGGCGTCAGCGATAAAATGTATCCCTCAACAGTGCATGAGGAGTATCGCGATGTCTCATTCAAGATTGGTAAGGGCCTGCGGAGCGGCGCTGGCCGTCGGGGCGCTGCTGTTGGGCACGCTGATGACGGTTCCGACGATGGCGATTGACATTCCCCTCCATTACAGCAGTGGCGACAACCCGGCGTGGGATCCCACGGGGTCCGTGCTTTGGACGACATTTGAAGCCGCCGCCAGCTATTGGGAGGCCCTGTTTCCGTTGTCGCCGCGGACCTTCAGCGTCGATATTGAGTGGGCCAACGACCTCGGAAGTGGCACGCTCGGGCTGTGGACATGGGACCCATTTGGTAACAACAACATCCAGATCAGTTCCGACCCCGCGGTGAGCTGGTGGGCAGACCCGACGCCGTACGACAGCAGCGAATTCGGCTTCGTACAAACATTGTACAAGCAGCTCACGCCAACGCAGCAAAGCGGGTGGATCAGCGGTCCGGCGCCGAGCGTCTTGGAGGTCGGCTATCAGGGGTATGCGCCCTTTGGCAGCGCTCCTTATGGTAACTACGATCTGCTCTCGGTTTGCATCCATGAACTGGGCCACGAGCTGGGGATCAGAGATATCGACGGCGACGCGTTCCCGTTCTTTCCGCACGAGATCGGCGGCATCAGCGATGTCGGGGCTCGCAAGAGAACTGGCACGGGTACGCATCTCGCGGACGACGACGCGCTCATGAACCCGTTCACCAGCCGCAGCCGGCGGCAATTGCCCTCGGCGACCGACATCCTCGCGGTAGCGGCCCAGGCGGGTTTTACCCAGGATATTGCGATGCGGCGAACCGAGTTCCTCAACGTCAACAGCAACTTCAACGACCCGTTGAATTGGGTCGGACACGCGTCGAGTCCGCTGCACGATGCCGCCGTCCACTACAACGGCGGCGTTGCCGCCAACGCTTCGGCGAGCGCGGACATGACATTCGATAATCTTTCCATCTACGACAACTGCTGGGTCAGCCCCAACGGACACACGTTCCGAGTGAATGTCGACCTGACGGTCGACGCTGCCGGAGCTGGTGGCGCAAAGGCGCGACTGCTGTTGTCTCCTGCTGGAACAGTCATTGCCGATAGGATTCGCCTGCTCCACGCCGGCCAGTTCGTCATGCAGGATGGCTTAGTGCAGACAGACACATTGGAGGCCGACGGCATGTTCGGCTCTCAATTCGTCATGTACGACGGTACGCTCCGCGTCAATCAAATTACGGGAGCCACCGGCATCGCGTCCTTCGGCGGCAACTTGGAGATTGGCATCCCCGGGCCACATGGCGGCAGCGAAACTGCTTTGACTCCTGGCGCGCAATGGACCGTAGGCAAAAATTTCTATGTGGGTAGCGATGTTTTCGCGACCGTCAAACTCCAAAGTGGCGCTGCCGTCTCGGCGAGTTTCGTCGGCATTGGCAAAAGTTCTGCCGCCTGGGGTTCCGTCATCGTTGACGGCCAGAACTCGCGGCTCACGTCTTCGGGTGATTTGTGGGTCGCGGCCGGAGCTGGGGCGATGGGCGATCTCACGATCCGCAATCAGGGCACAGTCCAAACGGCGTGGGCCGGCATCGGTTATTCGGCCGGTGCTCCGCAAGGCCGAGTCTGGGTAGATGGCGCCGACTCTTATTTCCATTCGACTGGCGACACTCTTGTTGGCAACGGTGTGGGTGGCTATGGCACGCTCACGGTCCAAAACGGCGCCTCCGCTCAGGTCGATGGCATCGTCGTCGCGTTGCCGTATGGAGTCGTCAACGTCCAGAGTGGTCAGATGTCGGCTGGTTCGTTCAACGTCGAAGCGGGCGGACAGGTTGCGGTGGGCACTCCCAATACCACCGGCACTCTGACCGTGAACAACACTCTCCGCATCAAGTCCGGCGGAACGGTGTCGGTCGCTAATCCCGGCTATCTGTATGCCAACGCGATTGACCTGACCGGTGGCGGCAACCTCGCGACCGCCGGTCCCAATTCGACAATTTACACCAACGGCATCGTCGGCATGCCGAATAGCTTTACCATCAACGGCAACCTGGGTGTCGGTTGGTCGGGCGGCAGCCATGTGGGAAATGTGACGATCGGCAGCGGCCAAACCCTGGAAGTGACGAGCGTGCTTTCCCTGGGCGATGACTCGGCCGGAACGCTCACCGTGACCAGCGGCGGAACGGCGACGATTCAGCAAGCCCGGATCGGAGACCATGGAACAGGCTGGCTCACTGTAACCGGGACGTCGGCGGTCGTAAACCAATACCAGCAGTTCCTCGTCGGTTATTACGGCGCAGACGCCATCGGCTTTTTGCAGATTGATCAAGGCGGAGCCATCTTCGGGAACAGCCAGGCGGCGTACGTCGGGTCCGGTTCGGGCGCCGCTGGTTCCGCTCTCGTTACGGGAGCCAGTTCCAAGTGGACTGGTCTTGGTTCGCTCGACATCGGCAGCAACGCCGCGGGCGCCGGCAGTGGCGCGGTCGGGATCGATGATAGCGCCTTAGTCAGCGCCACGAACGTCAACGTGTGGGACACGGGTAATCTCGTCCTCGACGGAGGAACACTTCGAGTGGCCAGCCTGACCGTGACCGGCGGCCTGCTGCGCGGCAGGGGAACGATCTCACCGCCTCCTCGGTTGACGACGGTTCTTCAAAATGCTGGCGTCGTTGAGCCTGGGTTCGGGGGTGGGGAACTCGACGTGGTGGGCAGTTTCACGCAGTCGCCAACCGGGCAGTTGCTGATCGAGTTGGCCGGCTCGACGGCATTCGATCGACTTCATGTCACCAGCCTGGCAACACTCGATGGCGAGTTGGCGGTGACCCTATTGAATGGCTATTCGCCGCATGTCGGCGATTCGTTCGACCTCCTCGACTGGGGCAGCCGTAGCGGACATTTCGCCATGCTCGTCCTGCCGGCGCTCACCGCTGGGTTGGCGTGGGATACATCGCAACTTTACACCGCCGGTTTGTTGTCCGTCGTTGAGCAAGGTCTCTCCGGCGATTACAACCATGATGGTGTCGTCGACGCGGCGGACTATGTGGTGTGGCGCCAGGGCCTGGGAACCACGTACACTCCAGGCGACTACAACCTCTGGCGCGCTCACTTCGGCCAATCTGCGGGTAGTGGCGTTTCGCTCGCGTCACAAGACACAGCGATCGAAATTCCCGAATCATGCACTGTCCCTCTGACAATTGTCGGCGGGACAATTGCCATCGTTTCGCGGATCTGCCGCGAGCAAATTACCAAGATGCGTAGCCGCGTTTCCTCAAGAAACCCACTGCGAAAATGAAAGTCGTCGGCACGAAAAAGAGCAAGATGCTCTAATAAAGAACTCCGCTCGTACTCCAACGCGCAGCCACATCGATCCGGACGTTATGGTGCCAGTATCCGCCCCGAAACAACGCATCACGGCGTGATCGCGCGTATTCTTGCCGGCGGCAGTTGAAGAATGCCGTAAGTGCGAATAGCAACAGCGCGAATGTTCGTGGTTCGGGGACGGTGGAGGCGGCGACATGCGAGGGTGTGAAGCCGCTTGAGGTACCCGCTGGGACGATTGCTCCGCCAAAGTTCGCACGCCAGAGTTCCAAATCATAAGGACTGTAAATGTTGCCCAATCCGTTTCGCCAGGTGACGTAATCGGCGGCATCGACGCTGCCATCCTGATTGTAGTCGCCGGGCAGCCGGAACAGATCGAGCGCACGTTGAGCGAGGATGGCGTGGACGGTCTTGGTGGGATGCAGGTCGTCCCAAAACATATACTCGTTGGGATTCGGCACGAGGAGGCTGGTGTTGTACGACGTGGCACCGGGCTCGAGGCCGGGGGCGGCGGAGTCGGTCACGTTCGTTAGGCCAAACAGCGCGGGGTCGGTCAGCAGTTGGCTAAAAAACGCGGCGACATCGAGTCGAAACATGGTGACGGCCGGGTTGTTGGCTTGCACCGTGTCGAGCATCGTGGCAAGCGTGGTGTTGTACTGTTCTGCGCGCGCGTTGTATTGATCGCGTGTCGTGGTTGAACCGTTGTACCGCGGTGTGTTGCCGAGAAGGGGCAAATTGAACACCAGGAACTGGCGAGCGCCGGCCGTGATGAGCGAGTTGATGCTCGCTTTCAAGCTGTTCACCGGGATACTCATATTGGTTTGATCGTTGATGAGATCGTTCGAGCCGGCAAAGATCAAGTAGAGCGTAGTGGCGTTGGCGATGCGCGATGAACGGTAGGCAGCCACTTGGTCGTCGACATCGCTGATGTACAACGAGTACGGAAACGATGTGCCGGTGGTTTGCGCACCGCCGTAGGCGAAATCATTTCCACCGGCAGCGCTATTCGTGAAGGACGCAATGCCGAGGCCCGCGGCGAGCGTATCGGCATAATTCGGCCCATTGGAGAAGCGGCCCTGGTAATAATAGGGGCCGGGCGTGGGCGAAACGAAGAACGAGTTCGCCGTCGCCTGGGCGATGTTGCCGACATCGGAGAGACTATCGCCAAAGATCACGAGGTTGCTGAAGGGTCCGGCCGCAGCGGTCGCGGTGATGAGTGCAAGAGCCACGGCGGCCGCGAGAATGGAATGAAAGCTATTGATATTCGTCCGTGTCATAGGAATATAGGATACCAGAAATTACGAAAAAGCGGTGGAATGGAAGTTTCAGAGTAGCGGGGGGGTGGCCGTGGCCGAGCCGCAGGCGAGCCCCCAGCCACCCGGTCGCGTAATTTATTGAACGCCGCGTTTTGAACGAACCCGTGGCAGGCGTCTCTCGACGCCGATGACGAACCTGTGGCAGGCGTCTCGACGCCGATGAACGCCGTCGAATGTGTCACGAAATCGGCCTCAGAGAGGCCTTCCCACAGCCCTTGTAACTGCGCAGGCCTCAATAGTGGTGGAAAAAGAAAACCCCCGGCAGAGCCGGGGGCTGTCGTCCACAAACTATTCGACTTACTACACGAAGATGTAGCCTTCTTCCTCGTGCTGCGAAACGTCGAGGCCGAGCGTTTCTTCTTGGGGCGAAACGCGGAGGCCAACCACTGCGTCCACCACCTTGAGGAGGATGAACGTCACCACGAGACTGAAGATCCAGGTGACCACCACTGCGGCAATTTGGCCGCCGAGCACGGACCCGCCTTCGAGTAGTCCAAGCTTCGTGCCGGGCGCCTTGTTGAGAGCGCCGATGTCCCAGCAGGCGCGGGTGGCGAAAACGCCGGTGAGAATTGCACCCAGCGTGCCGCCGACACCGTGGACGCCAAATGCATCCAATGCATCATCATAGCCAAACCTGGCTTTGATCTTGCTGCAGGCGAACGCACACACCAGACCAGCCATCAGGCCCATCAAGATCGCGGGCATGAGGTTCACAAACCCAGCCGCCGGCGTGATGCACACGAGCCCGGCCACGAGTCCCGAAGCGGTGCCGAGCACGGTGGGTTTGCCGCGGGCGAGCCAGTCGTAGCAAGCCCAGGCGATGGCCCCGGCGGCGGCCGCGAAGTGCGTCGTGGCGAAGGCGCTGGAGGTGAGCGTATCGGAGGCGAGTTCGCTGCCGGCGTTAAAGCCGAACCAGCCGACCCACAACATCGCCGCCCCCATCGCGGTGAACGTCAGGTTGTGCGGCCGCATGTCTTCCATGCCGAAGCCCAAGCGGCGACCGATCAATAGCGCGCACAACAGCGCCGAGACTCCCGAGCTAATGTGCACGACCGTGCCGCCCGCGAAATCGAGCGCGCCGCCCAGGAGCGGCGTAACGCCCGCCGTGGGCGTATAGGAAAGCATCCCACCGCCCCACACCCAGTGGCACAAGGGGCAATACACGAACGTGCCCCACAAAATCGTGAACAACACCATCGCGCTAAACTTCATGCGTTCGGCAAACGCGCCACAGATGAGGCCCGGCGTGATGATGAAAAACATACCTTGAAACAGCATGTGCGTCGAGCGCGGGATCGCACCGACGAGTGGCGGATCGACGGGGGCCGTCGCGCCTTCGGGCCAGGTGCGGGCAACGCCGTTCATGAACAGGAAGTCGCCGTTGCCGATGAACGCCTTGAGCGAACCCGCCGGCGTGCCGAACGCGAGCGAGTATCCATACAGCGCCCAAACGACCGTCATCATCCCCATGAGGAATAGGCACTGCATCATGACGCTCAGCACGTTCTTCTTCCGCACCAAGCCGCCGTAAAACATGGCGAGGCCAGGGGCCGTCATGAAGAGCACCAGCGCCGAGCTGGTGAGCATCCAGGCGTTGTGGCCAGCAAGCGCCGCGGCATCAGCCTTGGCATTGACGCTTTCCAGCGTAACTTTTGCTGCTTCCGGCGTTTGGGCATGAAGGGCTTGGGGCGCAAGGCAGAGCGCAACAATGCCAACAAGCGCGCACATTAAGACAGATTTTTTGATTAGACGACCAGACCAAGTGCTCATCGACGAAATCTCCGCCAAAAAAGGAACCGTCACATAAGAACTGAGTCGCGACCGCCTAATCGCGAAACATGAATTCCGCCATGATCCGCACGACAAGTGCGGGACGGTGCAATTGGCACGCGAATGCGTGTTTGGAACCAATCGCCTGGCGACTAGTTTAAGCGGCCGAAAATGGCGCTGGCAAGAGCGCGTGGCGCTGGGCCAGGGCAATTCACTTTTTCAATTTGGCCAATCTGTATGAGAGGCGATCTGTGTGGGAGGCGTCTCCGACGCCGATTTCGCGCGAACTACGAGAACGGTTTGAAGTGCGACGCCCCATCGGGGTCGGAGACCCTCCCACGAGTCTTTCCAACTTCAGCCATCGATCGGACGGCCGTCGAAGGTCGGGCAGGGCCAGGGCCATCACAGCAAGAATCGCCACACCATCAGCGCCAAAATCGGCAGCAGAATCAGGAAGCTGTAGATCAAATAGCCGAAGAAGCTGGGCATTTTGACCCCCGCCGACTCGGCCATCGAGCGCACCATGAAGTTCGGGCCGTTGCCGATGTACGTCATCGCCCCCATGAAGACGGAGCCGAGGCTGATCGCGGCGACGATGAGCGAATCGACGCCGGCCGTCGTCGAGGTGGTGCCGTCGGAAGGCATCGCCTGGGCTGTTTTGAGGAAGACCAGGTACGTCGGGGCGTTGTCGAGCACGCTCGAAAGTGTTCCCGACGCCCAAAAGAAATGGGCCGGCCGCGTGAGGCCCAGTTCTTTGCCTCGAATTCCGAGAATCTGCAGGGCTGGCTGCATGCAGATGAAGATGCCGATGAACAACGCGGCCACCTCCACAATCGCCCCGTAGGTGAAGAGATTGGCATCACGAATGGCACGGCTCCCGAGCACCAGCGAAAGTACGACGAGCGCCAGTTGAACGATCTCGCGGAAGAACAACCAAGGATGCCACGCGGTGCCGGGAAACGATCTCGCCGGGTCGAGGAACGCAACGGCCAGCATTACGCCCAACAGCAACGGTACGTTGACTTGCCAGCCGGCGATCTTGAGGCGGTGCGTGCGCGCGACATCGCGGGCAACGTCGGCCGCCGTCTCGCGGCGATGGAACCAGACGCTATCCATCACGAGATAGGTCACGATCAAGAGGCCGTTCGTAAACAGCCACATGGGAAACAGGCGCAGCGTCCACAGGAACGGCACTCCTTCCAAGTAACCGAGGAAGAGCGGCGGGTCGCCGAGCGGCAAGAGGCAGCCGCCGCAGTTGCAGACAACGAAGATGAACATCACCACCGTGTGCGCGACGTGTTTGCGCTCGCGGTTCGTTTCCAAAAGTGGCCGAATCAACAGCATCGCGGCGCCGGTCGTGCCGATGAGACTGGCCAGCACGGCGCCGATCGCGAGGAACACGGCGTTGGTCGTGGGGCGGGCCTCCAAATCGCCCGCAATGCGAATGCCGCCGCTAATTGTGTACAGGCTGAACAAGAGCACGATGAACGGCACAAATTCCTGCAGCAGGGCGTTCGCCAAGATCGTGTTGACGAGACCCGTTTGCACGGCGCCGGTCGTCGGCGCGACGATATGGTGGGCGGGCCAGTGTCCTTCGATCGTGGCGTTATGAAGAAACGCGTAATAAGCAAGCGTAAGCAGGCCGAGGCCACCGGCGACTTTGAAGCGGTTGAGATTCGATTCCCACCAGTGCGACGTGGCGGGAATGAGCGGCAGCACCGCGATGCCGCCCAGCAGAAAGACGAACGGCAGGACCGTCCAAGCCGGTGGAGCGATTACAGAGCGCTCGGCTGTCACGGATTCCGCCGCGTCGCTTGCTTCGGCGGCACGTTCATGGAGCGACGCGATGATTCGTTCCGTACCGCGCTGCGGCAGACCGCACAGCAACGAGATGCCGTAGGCAGCGATGAGGCACACGAGCGCAACCAGAACTTTGGAATGCTGCGATGTACTTTGGGTTCGCATTCCCTTCCCCGATCTCAAGGGATCATCATTGGCGGCACGGTATTTCCGAAAGCAATGAGGATTGGAATCGAAAACAAAACAGCAGGCAAGAACGCGAGTGCGCTCTTGCCTGCAAGAAACGGAAATAGAATCAACCAACGGAGTTTAGATCGCTTCGCCGCCGGTTTCGCCGGTGCGGATGCGAACGATGTCGGACAGATCGGTGATGAAAATCTTGCCGTCGCCAATCTGGCCGGTTTGGGCCGCTTTGACAATGGTGCTCACGGCAACCTGCGCCTTGGCATCGTCGACGACGACTTCAAGTTTGACCTTGGGCACGAAATCCACGCGGTATTCCGTGCCGCGATACATTTCCGTATGGCCTTTCTGCCGCCCAAAGCCGCGAACTTCGGTGATCGTCATGCCCGTGATCCCTTTTTCAATCAGGGCGGTTTTTACATCTTCGAGTTTGAAGTGCCGGATAATGGCTTCGATTTTTTTCATGGTTTGATTCCAATATCAGTTGATTTGTTGGTGGTGAGATGGCCGACGTGCGTAGTTGCGGTCGACGCAGAGTCGGATTGGTTGGAGCGGGCTCAAGCGACAGCGCCTTTTGTCCTACTATACCAAATTCGCTGCACTTTCGACCGCGCCAAGTTCAGGGAACATCTCCAATCAATGGTTCTTTCGGGCCGCGGAACGAGTTCGCAGAACGTCTGCGAACTCGCCGCGGTTATTGTCCTCACTAAAGGGATCACATCAGGCATCGGTTTTGCCGCCGACGAGTGCGAAGTCGGGGTAGCCGTGGGCACCCATCTCCGGTCCGTCGAGGCCGACGATTTCCACTTCGTGCGGTACGCGAATCGGAGTAATCAAATTGCTGACCTTGAACCAAATGTAAGCCATGAGGAATCCAAATACGGCCACGCTGGCCGCATCAATTATCTGAGCCCACAGCTGGCCGGCATCGCCGTAGAGAATTCCACGGACGCCGTCGGATCCTGCCTTCTTCACCCATTCATCACGGACGACGCCATTCCAACCAGCTCCATATTTGCCGCTGGCGAAGATGCCGACCGAGATGACGCCCCACAGTCCATTGACACCGTGGACCGAGATCGCACCGACCGGATCGTCGACGCCGATGTTATCCCAGAACAAAACACTCCACACGACCAGCACACCGGCCACGGCACCGATCACACAAGCAGCCCAGGTTTCCACGAAAGCGCACGGCGCGGTGATCGCGACCAGACCGGCGAGCATGCCGTTAAGCATCATCGAGGGATCGGGCTTCTTGCCGGTGCCCATCAAGTAGAACATCGTCGCCATCGCACCGGTGGCACTGGCGAGCAACGTATTCACGACAACCGCGCTAATCCGCAGATCGGTGCCCGCCAAGGTTGAGCCGGGGTTAAAGCCGAACCAACCAAACGCCAGGATGAACGTACCAAGAATCGCGAGCGGTAGGTTGTGACCGGGGATAGCACGCGGCTTGCCATCGGGACCATATTTGCCAATGCGAGCGCCCAGCACGATGGCACCAGCTAGAGCGATCACGCCGCCCATCGCGTGCACGACGCCAGAGCCAGCAAAGTCAACGGCACCATGGCCTAGATTCCAGTTCTTGCCCATTTGGGCGAGCCAGCCACCGCCCCACACCCAGTTGGCATAGAGGCAATAAGGCAGTGGAACCCAAAGCGCATAGATGCAAAAATTCCTCCAAGTCCAACGTTCCGCCATGGCCCCGGTGGGAATCGTGGCGGTCGTGTCGAAGAACACCATTTGGAAAAAGAAGAGCGCCAGGACGCTCACATCCTCGAAGCCACATAAGAAAAATCCCTTTGTGCCAAAAATGCCATATTTGAATACACCGGCGGCGCTTGGGTCGGCACCGATACCCCAGCCCGAATTTAGAACCGAAAGGCCAGGACCAAGTGACGGATACCAACCAGGCGGCACGGGACCATTCCACCAGTTGCCCCAGCCGATCGCAAAACCATAAGCGTAGAAGGCAAAGCAGCCAAGCGGATAAACCATCATGTTCATGGCCATGACATGCGCGGAATTTTTCGCGCGACAAAGGCCAGTTTCGACGGATGCGAAGCCAGCCTGCATGAACATGACGAGGAAGCCGGTGATCAATGTCCACACGACATTGATCGAATACAGGTTGTGGACGATGCGATCATAAAGCCCAGCGGCAGGAATTTTCGCGGGATCATCGTCGCCAGGGGTGGCGGCGGGAGTCGCCCAGTAGCCGGCCGCACTGCCCGTGGCGTCAGGCCATTTCGGTGTATCTTTGCTGTCGACCTTACCGTCGCCGTTCGTGTCGGTGGCGTGGCCATCGTAGTAGTCGGGTAGCGAAGGTGCTGGGGCGGCTGCAGCGGGTGCCGCAGCAGGAACTGCCGGGGCCGCAGCCGGCGCTTTGGTTTCTTGTGCCCAAACTGCTTCCACAACGGCGCCGATCACCAGCGCTCCACATAATGACCCAATGAACAGCAACGGTCGAAGCCGTCCCCATTTCCTCACGACTCGCATGAACTCAATCTCCACGTCAGAAGGGTTGTTATGATGCCCGGGCCGCTCCGCACGGCCAGCCAACGATGAATGCCCAGGGATCGGTTTCAGTCCGTGGAACTAGCGGGCGCGAACCGCGAGCCGCGATTCGTCGAGAACCGACCATTCCAGAAGGAAAGAAAACGCCACCGCCTGGCGCATGTTTTTAGCGTCCCGCCTGACGCGCTCTGAGAGGCAAAGCAACTGGCGTGCCGTGACGACAAGGCGGCTATAGATGGCAGAAAATAGCGGAAATTCGTGGTCGGGGCGAACTCGAGAAACGGCAGTGAAACCGTGGCTCGCTCAATTCACGGGCAACGCCTGCTGATAAATCAGGCGGCCAATAGGGGTGGCGTGCTTTCGCGCCGCCGAGTCGTAGGTCAGGCTTCAGCCTGACCGGTTTGTTCCGGTCAGGCTAAAGCCTGACGTACCTAGAAGTCTTCAGGGATCACAAACGGCGCGCGGTAGCCGCGATCCCCATCGCGCAACAGGCGATTGGCCTCATCATCGCCGATGACCACCTCCTTCTCGGGATCGAAGTTGAGCGTGCGACCCAAGCGGTACGAGGCGTTGGCCAAGTGGCACATCGTCGAGGAGATGTGGCCTTCTTCGATCCGGGCGTTCAGGTCTTCCTGCTTGCCGCTCACGAGCGCCTTGATGAAGTTCGCGAAATGGTAACGGCTACCCCCTTCATGCGCGTGCGGCCCTTCCTTCATCTCGGTGCCAATGTAGGCCTGGTAGGCGTTGCCGCTATCTTCATCGCCGACCGCCATGTAACCGTTCGAGCCGTAGAAAATGTTGCCGATCGAGTTGGGGCCGTTGGCGCTTTCCCCAATTTTAGGAGTACCGATTTCCGCTTCGCGATGGGTGATCCAATTGCGGACCTCGAACTCGATGATCTTTCGCTTACCACCGGGCAGGTCGTATTGGAAGGTACACGAAAGCAGGTTCGGCGTTTCCTGATCATCATCGTGAACGAAGTGGCCCCCCATCGCCGTGATTTTGTTGGGAAACCCAAGGCCAAGGCCGCGACGGGCCAGGTCGACCTGGTGGACGCCTTGGTTGCCGATGTCGCCATTGCCGAAGGCCCAGAACCAATGCCAGTTGTAATGGAACTTGTTTTGAGTGAAGGGGTGCTCGGGCGCGGGGCCGGTCCAGAGGTTGTAATCGACGCCGGCGGGCACGGCACTCGGCGGCGTGTGGCCGAGTGAGTTGCGGCGTTTGTAGCACAGGCCGCGGGCCATGTAGACATCGCCAATGAGGCCGCTCCGCAGGTGCTCCATGGCTTCGTGGGCTGATGATGAGGAGCGCCCCTGCGTGCCGTGCTGGACCAGGCGGTTGTAGTGCTTGGCCGCGCGGCAAAGCTGGCGGCCTTCCCACCAGTTGTGCGAGCAGGGTTTCTCGACGTAGACATGCTTGCCCGCTTGCATGGCCCAGATGGCGGCGAGCGCATGCCAATGGTGCGGCAGGGCGATCGTGACCGCGTCGATCGACTGGTCTTCCAGAAGTTTGCGGATGTCGTTGTAGACCTTGGGCTTTTCCTGGCCGCGCTTCTCAATATCGGTCATGCGCTGCGCGATGACGTTTTCGTCGATATCGCAAATGGCGGCCACCGTGACGGACGGCATGCCCGGCAGATACTCAGGCACGCTCGGGAACATCTTGATGTGGTCTTTGCCGCGATTACGGCAACCGCAGACCGCGATGCGGATGCGGTCGTTCGCGCCCAACACTTTGGCTTTGACGTTCGTCCACGGGCTCACGGTCGCCAGCGCCGCGGCCCCCACGCCGATTGCTCCACTCTTGGTGAAAAACTGCCGGCGGTTTAGTTCTGAGTTGTCGGTCATTTGAATACCATTATTTCTGGAAGTCGTTGTGGAAACTATTGAAATTGTTATGTCGCATGGCCCTGAAGGGGCCACGGAATGTAGCGGCGGGCGCCAGCCCGCCGATGAAGGCATGTGTTCTCAATGGCAAGCCGCGCAAGCGGCGCTGGAAGAGCTGGCGTGGATTCTTCCAGCGCCGCTGCGCGGCTTGTCGGGATAGGGAAACGTTTACGACGGGCTCACGCCCGTGGCTACATTCCTGCGCCGCGTTGCGGCTACAAATGGTGGCTGTTCTTAGAGGGCTCCAGGCTATACCGCATACGGGTGCGACTGAATCGTTTAACCCGGAGCCAACGGCGACGGGGTTGTACGCAAAATGCTTCCGTCGCCGTTGGCTCCGGGTTAAACGAAAACGTCTCAATTCCGACCGCGAGAGGTATAACGTTAATGTGGACATCGCACAACCGACCTCAATCGAGCCAGTCTTTCTCTTCGAGCCGCGCGGGTACGTATTGTTCAGTGACGTAGCTAATATCCTTCGAGATCAGCGATTCGACTTCCAGCTTAAAGTCGTTCTTGAGCATCTTTTCGATCTCGCGTTGCCAATCGCGCTTCTTGGCGAACCAGGGGTAATTGGCGATCTGCTTGGCGCGTTTGCGATCGCTATCGTTGAGCGCGATCTTCACGCTATCGGAAAGTTGGCAGCGCTCGAAATCCTTGCTGCGCAGGCCCAAGTAGCGAACATCCGGAATCGCCATGCGTTGGGACTCGTAAGCCAAGTTAATCGAGCCTTGCTTGATCACGCTGTAGATGTAATAGCCCCACGGGTCATTATCGAGCACACAATAAATCGGCAGTTTCAGCTCATTGTGCAGGCGATATAACATGCGCCGGATACCGCGCGTCGGTTGACCCCCACCATGCGTGAGAATGCAATTCTGCTTCTCCCAGAACCGATCCTCGTTGAACCGTTGCCAGACCGTGTCCTTTTCGACGTGCAACACGAACTTCGCGTCGCATTTCTTGGGGTCGAGTTTGATCACTTCGGGCTCAACGATGGATGGAATCCCGTAGCCGCCGGAACCCATCCGCGAGCAGTCGATATCGTAACTGCTGTCATTAATGATGATATTGCCGACGAGGTCGCCTTTCTTCTGGGCGTATAAGTGCAGTTCTTCGCGCAGCGAGCCCAGCAACACCTCCACATCCTCGATGATCGTATCGCTCTCTTCCTGATCGTCGAACGTGTTTTCCTTTGTGCCTTCGATGGTGTGCTTGAGCATGTAGTACATACCCCGGAGACTTGTCGATTTGCCCTGCAGGAGCAACTTCTTGCAGCCGCTGGCGACCAGCATCGTGCGCATGTAGGCTTTGGCTTGCGCGAGATCGAATAGCTGCCGGCGGTTCGTGCTGTTACCCATCTCGATGATGCCTTTGCGCGGGCTGTAGCGCACGTTCGAGAGGGTGCGGGCCGGAATGTCGACCGCCGGGTCCTTGCGCTTCTCGGCCGCGACGACGACGCCATCGGCCAGGCCGACAATGCTGCCCATCGTCTTCTTATCCCGCGGCGAAAGCTTCGCGGCGACTTCTTTCGCTTCAGCAACAGCGCCGCGCTTGCGGCGAATCGTGGTTTTGGCCATATGTTGATTGTTCCAGGATTGGTCTCACGCCAAGGCGCTAAGGCGCAAAGTTGAGTCACGAAAGTCAACCGCTAATGTACGCTAATCGGACGCTAATGAAGAAACGATTGGCAAGCCATTAGCGAAAGATCAGCGTGCATTAGCGGTTTCAATTTCCTGAGTGTCTTTGCGCCTTAGCGCCTTTGCGTGAGATGAATACAAGTGGTATGTCAGTTTGCGGTCGATTCGGCGTGGCCGCCGACGCTAAGTTTTGGTTTCTGGTTCGGTAGGAGCGCGATTGATTGCTGCGGGCGCTGCCGTGGGATCGACGATCAGCACGTTCTCGGCCTTTTCCAATTCGGCCAGGTCCTCGATCGGCCGGCCGCGGTCGTCGAGCTTCACGTCGGCGTCGGCCGTGCGCTTCTTGGCGACGCTGAGCAGTTGGTCGTACAACGCAGCGCGGTCGACGGCATTGATTTCGCTCACCGCTGTGGCAACCTCGCCGAGGTAGCGCAGGAAAATCTGCCGGCGGTCGCTTTGCTGTTTCACCTTAAGCCGGCGGCGAATGTACGTGCCGAGGTGGCGGCCCACGGCCTGTAGCGCAAGCCGCAATTCCTTTTGAATCTCGGGGTAGCTCGCGATGGCTTCCTTCGATTCGCTCGTGAACGGCACCCACACACTGGCGACGTGGACCATCACCGTAACGGGGCCTTTGGGCAGGCCGCCGCGCGACTGCGACAGGCCATAGCTGCGCCAGTTCGTGCCCAGGATGGTTTGCGTAATGGCACAACTGGCCGGCGAGAATTGCAGCGGCACGCGGTTGGCATATCGCAGCACTTCCATCGATTGCCCCTCGGAAATGTTGACCCCTTTCATCGCCGCGAGCAGCGTTTCAGCTTCCTTGGGCTTGAGGCCGCTGGGCGATTGCCGCGTGCCGAGTTTCGATTCCTTGAGGATGCGGTCGGCCGCTTCACTGCCGAGGCCATTGAAGGTGTGGATGAGGAACTGGCGAATCGTGCGGGCGTCGGTCTCTTCAATCAACTCGCGGAGCAGTTCCTTCGTGACATGTTGCATCGCGGCCTGGCCACCGTAGGCGATGCCGACCTCGATCTGAAATGGGTTGCCGCGATACACGGCCGGTGGGCGCGTGGCGGCCGCGTAGAACTCACCCGGCACCACTTGGTGCAAACCTTTGAGGATAAGCTCCTCGCCGATGGGCGAAATGCAATCGGTCGCCGGGGCCGCGATGCGCGTCGCTTGAATCGCCTGGTAGAGCGAGTCCGCTTCCTTACGGCCAATCCGGCGCGTGCTCGCCCGGGTCGAAATTTTCGCCGTCGTGCAAATCTTGCGGGCAACTTGCCCCGACACGCGCGAAAACGTGCTCGTTAGAAACTGCGCGACCGTCGAGTTCGGATCGTCGTGCAGCAGCGTGATGAGCCGGCCGAGTTCCACGCCATACGGATGCGGTTTGATTTCCTTCGGCTCCGCCGGCAATCGGTCGGCCGAGCGCGGGTAATCGCGAGATTCGCCATCGGGGTCTTTGTAATGCAGCGTGACGTGCGGGTTGGCGATCGCCGTTTGTTCGAGATATTCATCGACGCTGCCGCGACCGCGAACAAACTTGGCCTGCAGTTCGATCGTCACGCGCGTACCGTGTGGCTGCGGCTCCCACTCGATTTCATGTTTGGCGATGGCCGCTTGTTCATTTTTCCCCGGCGGAATTTCGACCCCTTCGCCGCGGCCATTGAGAATTTGCGGTTCGTTCTTCTTGGTGTCGATTTGAATCTCGTAATAGTGGGCCGCTTTGTTGGCGCCGATTTTCGAAATGATCTTCACCGGCTTGCCGGTCGTCTGCACGCCGTACATGCCGGCCGCGCTGATGCCGATGCCTTGCTGCCCGCGGCTTTGCCGCAGCCGATGGAACTTCGAGCCGTAGAGCAGCTTGCCGAAGATGAGCGGGATTTGTTTCTTGAGGATACCGGGGCCGTTATCTTGGACGCCGACTTTGTACCGGTCGCCGCCGGTCGCTTCAATATGGACCCAAATTTCGGGCAGGATGCCGGCCTCCTCGCAGGCGTCGAGCGAGTTGTCAACCGCTTCCTTCACCGTGGTGAGAAGCGCTTTGCGGGGGTTGTCGAAGCCGAGCAGGTGGCGGTTCTTGGCAAAGAACTCGCTGACGCTGATGTCGCGCTGCTTGGCCGCCATCGACTGGGCGGTCGCCCGCCGCTTGGGGCCTTTCGTCGGCGCATCGTCGGTCGCCTCGCCGTTGGTTTCGGCGATATCGTCGGCGGCCGAATCGTCGGTTTCATCCTCGGCATGGCCATCACCATTGGTGCTCGGCGCGGCCACGCGACGCCGTTGTTTGGGCTCTTCAACGCCTTCCGTGCTGATGGGTCTTCGTGTCCCCCGCTTCGTCGATTTCTTAGAACGCTTAACGGCCAACCTGTTCTCTCCCGCGAATGAGCTTGGAGCTAGGAGCATGGGGCATGGAATATCCTATTTGATTGCTGCTTGGCTAATGACCTACAGCTCGTTTAACCCCGAGCCAACGGCGAGGCGAAGCGTCGCGTTCCGTCGCCGTTGTCTCCGGGTTAAAAGACCCGGCATGGTTCATTCTTCGTGCAGTCATCAATAGGATCCCTGTCCCCTGTCCCCTGGCCCCCGACCCCTCCTGTTAATTTGTACTGGTCCTGCCGATTATACCCGCCCAATTCGCCGCGACCCAGACACATTTTGACATTGCCGGCCGCTGCAATAGCGGCATTTGGATTATCCGCTACACAAAGATTTACCCTTGCGGCTGGTGCTGGCCGACACCACTGATAGACCTTGCCAAAGGCGGCCCCGACCCTGCTCACCTGCCGCCAACGATCGGTGGGAGGCCTCTCCGAGGCCGAGGACGAATTGTGGGAGGCCTCTCCGAGGCCGAGTGCGGACGCAATTCGCCGGATCGGCGTCAGAGACGCCTCCCACACTACCCGCTCCCACATCACCCGCTAATCTCATGACTTGTTGGAGGTAAAATCCAATGCGGTTCTCGTCGCACAAACTTTGCCTGGCCGTGCTCACGCTGGCGGCGATTTCGTCGGTGTTGACGTCCCGAGCGGCGGCCGAATTCCCGCAGGCTGGCTGGGATGGCAAACGCCACATCAGCTACCAGCAGCAGAAAGACCTGTTCTACAACTACTACGCCCAGCCTGGCCCGTACAACGGCGCGGCGGCGCAGATGTATGTTTCCCCTCGGCCGGTGCCGCCGTTCGTCGGGCACACGTGGGTGACCTATCAGCCGTTCATGCCGCACGAATACCTGTACAAACACGAGCGGTCGTACTACACGTACAACCCAGGCGCTGGCTGGCGGCGCACCAACGTTCGCTACGGCACGGCCGGCAACGAACTGAACAACTGGCTCTTTGATATGCGGTACCCCATGAGCAACAACATTTGGGGGCTGCACAACGACTTCTTTTACCCTGGCGTGCGGTTCTAGGAGGGTCGAGGGTTGAGGGTTGAGAGTCGAGGGCCAGAAGGGCTTGTTTAGACTTCCCACCAAGTAATCCTGCCGAGTTCATCCCACCAGTAAGTATTCCCGCCAACGTGAGCGAAACGGTCTTATCCCGCCTGGCCGTTTCGCTCTTTCTTGGAGACATAAAGATGTTGAGACGATTATCGCTGCCGATTCTGGCTGCCGTGGTGACGTGCGGCGGCCTGAGCACAAGTATTCCTCAAGCTAGAGCAGTAGATTGCTGGACGCCGACATTGTGCGACTGTGGCTACATGATGCCGATCCGCCGCGCCCAAGGTTACAACTGGAACCGCAACTACGCCTACACCGATTACGGCCAACCGACCGCGCTCGTCGTTCCGCCGACCGCCCAGTTGCAAACCAACTGGGGCTGGGGCGTCGCCAGCTCGCGCATCTCGCGGATCGACCACCAGTTCCAACGCAACTACCCAGGCAACGGTCCCTTCGGCGGCCCGTTCCGCCCGACGCCAATCTGGCCCAGCGACACCACGCAATTCGGCGTCTACCCCGTGCGAGCACCGTGGTAACCCCGTAGGTCAGGCTTTAGCCTGACGAGTGGGAACGCCACAACGGGGTCAGGCTAAAGCCTGACGTACGTCACCGCGTCAGCGTCGTCGTATCGACGTACCCATATTGCCCACCGCTGGCGCGGGCGAGCCGCATTAAGAAGTTGTCGGGCGACGGCGCCGCAGCGCGGCCAAATTCAATTACGCAGATGGCCGCGTGGACGCGCCGATTCAGCCGGTCCAATTCCGCCAATTCGCTGGCCGACATCGGATCGTCGGCATCCGTAAGGAAGAAGATCACATCCGGTGCACAAGCCACCGCTTCGCGTAGGGCGACCATCCGATCGGTGCCGCCGTCGGCCGTGATGCCCCCCACGAAATTGGCCGCCAGTTGTTTGTTGATCTCGGTGGCAAAGGCGTTTTTGTACGTGCCGTTGGGATTGATGAACGGCTGCGTCGTGCTGTTGAAGAAAATGATGTGAAATTGGTGGAGGCTGCCGAGCGACTGCAGGCTTTGCAGGAGTTGCCGCTTGGCGGCCGCCAGCGGCGCGCCCTCCATACTAGCCGAACGGTCGAACAGGTACACGAAACGGCTGCCTTTGCCCGCGACGCCGAACACGCTGATGGTCGCGTCGCCGCCGCGGGTGCCCCGCCCGTTTCCTGATCCGCCGCGTCCTGTGCCGTTACCGAGCGGGCTGGATTGCTGACGGGAACTGGATGCTAACGCCGCCGATGCAGCTACATTCGGAGTAGCGGTCGCAATCGACGCCAGTCTTACCGGTGCCGATTGTGAAGCGGCTGCCACCGGTGGGGATTCAATGGTAGCCGGTGGCGTTTCGAGCAGTGGTGGCGGCGCGGGCGGTTGTTCCACCGCGTTTTGCGAAGCGGCATTGCCTCCACCACCAGAGCCCGGTTCGTCGTTTGACGCCGAGTTTAGAACCAGGCTGATCGAATTGCCAGCTTGGAAGCCGCCGCGGGGAAGTGATTGCATCGAACATGCCAGCACGATGATCGTCGCCAAGTGAAGCGCGATCGAAATCGTCCAAGCTGGCACCGCTCTTGGCGGTCGAAGCGTTATGTGGGGCTGGGGACTGTGCATCACATCGCTGGGTGCCACTGGCTCTGCCAGTGTGGGAAACGGCTGCAATGCCATAAGTCGTCGATTACACTGACTACACGGCAACAATCTTTTTTCGCGAGTTGGCCGCTCACTCGCTTGTACTCACAAGTTGATTTTGGAGCGTCGGCTCCGGGTTTGGCTGCAAGCTGCTAATCGCCGGAGCACTGGCAAAGCCAGTGGCACCCGAAAAACAATGGCACGCCGTAGAAATACACTATAAACCGGCGGGATTCTAGCGCCGCGAGATATTCGGGTCAACGCGAGCACGCCCGTCAACCTTTCGCTGCTGGCACGTTCACACCTATAATTCGAGTTGTTGCGAGAGTGCATGCATTCATTTTGATTTCACCATCATTATATTGCTGGATACACCGTTGAGTCTCCAAATCATCCAATATCCCCATCCCACGTTGCGGCATCCCTCGAAGCCGCTCAGGCGGGTCGATGCCGAGCTGCGAAAGATCATCGCCCAGATGTTCGAACTGATGTACGAACACGAGGGCGTCGGGTTGGCCGCCAACCAAGTGGATCTGCCGTACCGACTGTTTGTCGCCAACCCCGAGGGCGACCCGGCCGCCAAGGAACTCGAAGGCGTGTTCATTAACCCCGTGATCAGCGGCGGCCGTGGCCTCGATACCGATGAGGAAGGCTGCCTCAGCATTCCCGGCATTCGCGCACCGGTGACGCGCAACACGACGATCAAAATCCAGGGCTACGATTTGAACGGCAACGACATTTCGGGCGAGGTCAACGGTTTTCTGGCCCGCGTCATTCAGCACGAGACCGATCACCTTGATGGCACGCTGTTCATCGACCGCTTAGGGCCAGCTCAGGCGACAGAAATTCGCGATGCCCTCGAAGAGTTCGAACTCGCCTACCAGAGCAAACTCGAAACCGGCGAGTTGCCCAGCGCCGACCAGGTGGCGAATCGATTGAAGGAACTTGAACGGTTGCGGACCTAAGCAGGCGTTGTTCCCGTACCTCTTTTCCTGGAAATGCAAAATGCAAAATGTAAATTGCAAAATGCAAATTGAGAGAGAAACACTCCGCATTTTTCATTTTGCAATTTACATTTTTCATTTCTCATTCTCTTCCAATTCCGAACGGGGGTGTGCCTGATGCGCGTAATCATGCTCGGCACCGGCCCGTTCGCCGTCCCCACGTTGCGGGCGCTCGCCAATTCGCGCCGCGAGGTCGCGCTCGCCATCACCCGCCCACCCACCGGCCGAGACCCCCAGGCGAGCCCGCTTCAGCGGGCGGCGGAACAGTGTTCCATTCCAGTTTGGTCGCCCGCCACGGTAAACGAATCAGAAGCCCAATCGCGCCTTCGATCACTACGCGCCGATCTCCTGGTCGTTTGCGATTACGGCGAAATCCTTCGCCCCGAAACGCTCGCCACCACCCGCCTCGGCGGCATCAACTTGCACGGCTCGCTGCTCCCAAAATTCCGCGGGGCGGCACCGGTGCAGTGTGCGATCTTGAGTGGTGAAACAGAGACCGGCAACAGCGTCATTCAAATGACGCCCGGCCTCGACGCCGGCCCCTGCCTCGTGCAGCAGCGAACGCCGATCGACCCCGACGAGGATGCCGGCGAATTGGAAGCACGACTCGCCGCGATGGGGGCGGACGCTGTGCTGCAAGCGATCGATGCGCTCGAAGCCGGCACGGCACGACCCGTCGTGCAGGATAAATCGCAGGCCTCCAAAGCCCCGCGGCTCAAAAAAGAGCAGGGGGCCATCGACTGGTCGCGACCGGCCCAGGAAATCAAAAACCAGGTCCGCGGCCTCCGCCCTTGGCCACGAGCCTTCACCTTTTGGCATTCCGCGAAAGGCCAACCCTTGCGCCTAAACATCGACCGCGTGGCGATCCTCGTAGGGTGGGCACCGCCCACCAACGATTCAGCAGTAGGGTGGGCACTGCCCACCAGCGGTTCCGGTCAGCACGATCATGGTGGGCAAAGCCCACCCTACGCACCCGGCACGATTCTGGAAACTACGGGACGTTTGGTAATTGCGACCGGCGACCAGCCCCTTGAAATCCTCGAACTACAGCCCGCCGGCAAGCGTTCCATGGCCGCCGCCGAATTCCTCCGCGGCAACCGCGTTCAACCCGGCGAACGACTCGGACCGGCGTAATCTTTTGTGGGGTGGGCACCGCCCACCAGCAACTTCCAGAATCGCCGCCACCGACAGGCCCATTAAACTCATCGCCGAACTTGTTGGTCGTCTAATCGTCGCAGATTGACTTTCTTGTCGCCGCAGAGCAAATATAGATGGGTATCGAGACATTCGCTTATCGGCGGCTCGGGTGGTGCGGTTTGCCAGACCCAAGCGAGTGACGCTTAAGGTCGCCGGCACGACCATCCGATAGCGGAAAGGTTGGCCCGGACGGACAGCGACAACACTTGGTTTCGACGAGTCTGCTGATGAGCGCATGGAGAATGAACCGCTCCGAGTCGTTTAACCCGGAGCCAACGGCGACGTAATACGAGATTTTGCCTCGCCGCTGGCTCGGCGTTAAACGAGCTACGAGTCGTTAGCTGCGCAGCTCTCAATAACTTTTCCAGCCATGGCCGAACAATCGTCACGCAAGCGACCGGTTGCGACAACGCGGCAGGAGATCGCCGAGTTGCACGCCTTCAAGCACTGGCCGGCGCGCAAATTGTGGCCGCTGATTATCGCGACCGTTGCGCTGGCGGTGGCCGCCGCGGAACTGCCACCCGAATATTGGCCCTGGTACCTGGTGATTTGGCCGGCCCTTGGCACACTGCTGTTTTTGTTCGTCATCGCGTTTCACGACGCCAGCCACGATCGGCTGCATCCGGTGCGCGGGATGAACGAGCTGTTCGGCCACACGATTGGTACGTTCAGCCTTGTGCCGCTCGACGTGTATCGCCACGCCCACGCCCGGCATCACGCCTACCTCAGCACGCCGCAAGACCCCGAGCTGTGGCCGTTCAATGTGCCGGGCACGCCGCGCGCGTTACGAGTGTTGGCGGCCGCGTGCGAAATCGTGCTGGGGATGTTGTATTCGCCATTTTTGTTTTTGCGTTCGGTGCTGCAAGGCGACCTGGTACCCGGCGAACGCAGATTGATCATTCGTGGCTATTTGCTTTGCGCCGTCGTGTGGGGAACGATTTTGGCCGTCACCTACGAAGACGATCTGTGGTGGCTCCTCGTGGCGACGTTGATCGTTCCCATGGCGATCAGCGGCGTCCTGCAGACGCTCAACAAATACACGCAGCACCTCGGCCTGCACGGCCACACGGTACTCGGCCTCACCCGCACAGTCGTCGACGAGCACGAAGCGGCGGAGGTCGTGTCGTCGGCCATGTTCTACAACGACTACCACGGCACGCACCATCGCTACGCCAAAATCCCCTACTACAATCTGCCGGCCGCCACGCCCTACACGCTCGCCGGGGCCGATGAGTTTTGCCCCGTCTACCCGAACCTGGCCTACGCCTTCTTCGCGATGCTGCCGTACCTCGCCGACCCCAAAGCCGGACCGCAATGGCTGGACGAAGAGTGCGCACATTCCGCGATGGCCGAACCAACCTCCACCGCACAGCCAGTGCCCGCGCACGTGTAGCCGAGCTTCTCCGCAACTCGGACGAACGCCGGCGATTGGCCCTATCAGCCACGGAGCGCTAGCGCCCGGTTCTTCCCACACCAACCGTGGCGGTCCGCCTGCCGATTGGCCGCGAAGGGAAAACATCGTAGCATACTTTGGGCGGCTGACACGTCTGGATGTGCCGCCTAAGCCCGACTCTCAGGTGTTGGTCTTGTCGGATACTCGGGACGACCGAGCAGCTGCATGCCGCTTTGACTCAGACCCGGTTTGGTATCATTGATGGACCACCGCCTATCAATGCGCTGCCGTTGACCTGCCCGTAATTCGGGTGGCTGCGAGTTTTCCATCGTTATTGTGTATACTGCATGCTGGCTGTTCGCCGTTGGAGGTGGGCAACTGAACTTGGTGTTAGGCAGAAACAATCATAGCCATGAAAGAAGTGACGATTTATTCCAGCGCCAGCTGTGACTGGAACACGCGCGAGGGACGATTCTTTGCCGCACTCGAATATCACGGACATTACAAATTCGTGAGTGGCAATCAAAGCGACTCAACCGCTGACCGGTGCATCCTGATCGGTATTATCGAGGCGATCCATTTGATCAACGAACCGTGTAAACTTACGATCGTTACGGCTACGCGATTTGCATTCAATCGTTTCGGCAAGCCCAAGGGCAGCAACAAAGAACTTAAGCAATTGCTACTTGGCAGAATCAAAGACAAGCAGTGCGAAGTTGAATTCGACGTGTGGCCCGGGGGCGGCGATCATCTCAAGTCGCGGCTTTCTGAGATCGAAAAGGTTGCCACAAAGGTTGAGCCTCAGAATGTTGTCGCCCCTAATGTCGTGGATCAATCGCAGCCAGCAGGATTGTTTTAGCCGTCTCCCAATAGTCATGGCCAACTAACGTTCGTGTTGTCTACGCCGCGTGAAACTGCGATGCCTGAAAGTATTCACAATTGCGCGTAAGCAGGGTGTACCGTAAATGGTCCGAGTTTCGGAGAAACTCGGCTACGGCTGCCAAATTGAAATAGTGATGACCCCCAAATACCCGGTAAAAACTTTGCCGGCTTGCCGAAGTAAGGTTACAATAGAGTATGCCAATATCGGCTAACTTTCCTCCTGGAAGTTGTACAGATGTCTCTCGAAACCGAGATTTTGACCGGCGTCAGCGTGGACGAATTGGAAGCGTTGGCGGCCGGGGTTCTTGTGCCGACGACCCAACGACGGCTCGACGATCTGGTCGAAGGTGCCAAACAGAATCGCCTTTCCGCCGACGAAGAGCGCGAGCTCGACACCTTACTTCACCAAGTCGATCAGCTGAACTTGCTCAAAGCCCGCGCCCGTTACACCATCCACCAACTCGGTGCGAAGGTATTCAGCACGTGAGCGTTTACATTGCCGCCGAGTTGCGTCGTCAAGTTCGCCAACGTTTCGCGGAATGTTGCGCCTATTGCCGTACCGCCGAAGCATTGACGGTCGTGACCTTCGAAATTGAGCACATCGTTCCCTCCTCGGCTGGCGGTCATACTGCGTTTGAAAACCTCTGCTTGGCATGCCCCACGTGCAATCGTCACAAGGCGGATCGAACCTCGGCAATTGATCCGGTGACCGGCGAAGTCGTGAACCTGTTTCATCCGCACCAGGATAATTGGCGGGACCACTTCGCTTGGAGCGCCGACGGAAGCGAAATTGTGCCTCTGACAGCCTCAGGCCGCGCCACCGTGCATGCTCTGAGAATGAACCGCCCCCAGTTGACACGAACGCGACGATTGTGGGTAGCGCTGCACGAACACCCGCCAACGATTGATCCGTAGCCTGAGATAGTGCTCCTCCAAAGCGAAAAGTGCGGCTTGGACAAATCCGCCGCGGAGCGCTAGCGCCCGGTTCTTGCCGCTTCAACCGTGGGCTAGTGCCCAACGGCTGATCCCGATTTTACGCGTTGATAACGCGCCAGCGATGAATCGACGCACATCGTTGCGCACGGATCGAGCCGTCCTGGAGGGGCGACGTCGTGTACCCGGTGCCGTGAGGCACCGGTTGATCATCGAAGTCGCGTCGAAAGCCCCGACGGGGCGACATCGCCAGGACAGGCCCAACTCCGACCGATGCCGCCCCTCGCGGGGCTTACCAATTTCATCCCCGGCCGTTTCCAGGGACTCGCGTCCCTGGCTACACGCCTCGGCCCCTCCGGGGCCCGATGCACCGGCAATTCCCTGTGCTCCTCCATAGCGAAAAGTCGGGGTTGGACAAATCAGCCGCCGGGCGCTAGCCCGCGGTTTCTGCTTCATTTAGTGCTACAACGGAGCGATTTGGCATACCCCAGATTGCAAACGTCTTGGGGATACACGGCTGTCAGATGTATAATCTGTTCTATAAGGCAATATACGACGCAAGACCTTCGAATTCTTGTTATGCAACCTCATGAGATTGCAGTCGAACCTGATGGCAGCAACGATAGCGGTCGGTGTAGTTGCTGCGGCAGCATGAGCCGCACAATCTGGGGCTATCTCCGTCACTTGGATATCCCGATCGCGGTCTATTACGTCCATTGGACGCTCGGCCGCATCGATCACGCGCAAAGTTCGATCTTGTCGTGGGCAAATGGGGAGAGGAAACGACGCCAAAGGATCGGGTTGTGGTCGCCGTCGCATTCCAGTGGATGCCCAGCGGCCCGCAGTTCACGGTGACTGACGCAGAAGGACGCCCAGCGGCCAAGCCCGGCGCGCTAGCGGATCGAGCGCTTCGACGCGACCAAGTTATCGCCACGCCCCTGGCGACAGAAGTGTTCGCGATGCTCGATGCGATTTGGCTGAATGACAAACGAATCGGCGAGCTGACACGGCCGGCTGCATAACCACAAGCTACAATGGATCGGCCCGGCGGAACTCGTTCTGGTATGTTGAGGCCAGGCCGGCCTCCTGCCCGCCGGTGAATATTTAGGTCGTCGGTACATAGGAAACTTCGACGCTTCTGAGCATGCACCTTTGCACGAATGTGGGCCGTATCGCTGGTACAGCAATGAACGGTCCGAGTTTCGGAGAAACTCGGCTACGATTCCTCCGCCGCATCGAAGATACATTGGTTGGGCGGCAGGCCCTCGGTCGCGCCTCCATGCTCACGCGAAACCATTACGCCTTAACGCGAGCGTGGGCATGTTTTGGTTTCGCGAGAGCATGCCACCCTCTTAACTCGCGCTTCGCCTCTCGCTCCTCGCTCCTCGCTCCTCGCGCCTCACTGTTCCGCCGCGTCGAAGATGCGATCAAACCGCGCGCGGTTCTCGGCAAACGTGTGCTCGGCCTCGGCGACGAGCGACTGCGGGCTGGCGTAGCCGAGCAGGTAGGCGAGCTTGGCCAGTTCGCGCTCGTTCTCGGGCAGTTCGTGCCGGCCGGCCGAGTTCATCAGGCGGATGCGGGCTTCGATGCTGCGTTGGAAGCGGTAGCTGCGGCGGAAGTACTCGGCATCGTCGCTCGCCAGGTAGCCGCCCTGTTCCAAGGCGGTGAGGGCATCGAGCGTGCCGGGGACGCGCACCGCAACATCCTCGCGGCCGTGTTTGAGTTGCAGCATCTGCACGAGGAACTCGGTATCGACGGTGCCGCCGGGGCCGCGTTTGAGGTTGCGTTTCGAGGCCGTATCTTCGAGCCGCATCCGCATGTGGCGAATTTCGCTCGCGAACGCGTTCCGCCACGGCACGCTGTACGTGGCCTCGGCGACGATCTCCATCGCATGTTGGCAGGCCGCCGCGTTGCCGATCACCGGCCGCGCTTTGCAGAGCGCCTGCCGTTCCCACAGTTGGGCCGGGCCTTCGGCAAAGTAGCGGGCGAAGGCATCGAACGACACGGCCAGCGCACCGCTCTTGCCGGTGGGACGCAGACGAGCGTCGACTTCATACAGCCGGCCGAACGGCCCCATGTGGTTGCAGACGCGAATCAGCCGCTGGCCGAACTCGCTGAAGAAATGGCTATTAATGGTACCGCCATTGGTTTCGCGGTTGCGGCCCGTGGTATGGCCGCCCGCTTCGAACAGGAAGATGAGGTCGAGATCGCTGTGGTAGTTCGGCTCGCGACCGCCGAGTTTGCCGAGCGCGAGCACGACCGGCTCGCACGTATCGCCCTCGCGCTGCGAAAACCGCTCCCAATGCCGGCGGCTGATTTCGTTGGAAAGATCGGTTTCGCTCGGGGCGTTGATTTTCGGAAAGCCGTACTTATCGATCAGCTTCACGTACTCCCGCTCGGCGATTTGCTTGAGGCACACCTCGGCGATATCAGACAATGCGGCGTGGGTGGAGCGAACATCGTCCTTGCCCACCACATCGCGCACACCCACACGCAAGTGCTGGGCGTTCTTGAAGCTGTGCAGAATGGGGTCGATATCCTCGGCCCCCTTGCACAGTTCCGTCAGCGCTTCCTGCAAAATGCGGAGCGTCGGCAAGTGTTCGACGAGCATGCTGTCCATCAGCTCGTCGATCATGCCGGGGTTACTCGTAAGGATACTGGCCAAATACGGGCAGGCGGCACATAGCCGGACGTACAACTCGAGCGACGGGCGGTTGTAGCTGAACAGCTCCCAAAGGGCCGATTTGCCGCCGAGCGAATCGCTCACATAACTGAGATTCACTAGGGTGGTGTCCGGTTCCGGCGTTTGGGCGATGGCGGCGAGCAAACGCGGCGCGATGGCCGCCAAAAAATGCCGGCACCGACGGGTTGAGAGGAAGCGGATTTTCTCGGTCGCCAAGCCCATCAAATTGTCGTAGGCGGCCGGGACATCGGCAAACGGATAACGGCCCAGCACTTCTTGAATGCGTTCGGCCGGCGGATCGGGGTCGTTGACCAAATCAATTTCCGGCTCGGCGGCGCTGTCGCTTGTGAACGCGTTGTGCAGCAAATGGTCAAGGATTTCGCGATTCTGCTTCGTGCGGCGAGCGTAGTCGTCGCGAAACGTTTGCAGCGCGGAACGATGCCGCGTGCCAGTGTAGCCCATCCGCACCGCGATCTTGCCGAGTTCCGTCGCATTCTCGGGCAAGAGGTGCGTCTTCAGGTCGAACATGATCTGCAAGCGATGTTCGAGTTTCCGCAGCAAATTGTAATTGTCTTCTAGCTTCGAGCGTTCGTCGGGCGTGAGCGAACCGGCCTTTTCAAGGCGAGCGATCGCTTCCAGCGTATTGCCCGTGCGAACTTCCGGCAACGCACCGCCATTGAGAAGTTGCAGGAATTGAATCGCGAATTCGATATCGCGGATGCCGCCGTGGCCGGTTTTCACGTTGCGCAGGTCGCCGCCTTCGCGTTCCACACGATGTTCAATCCGCCGCTTGAGCGACTTGATACCCGTGATATCGGCCAGGCTCAGGTACTTGCGATAGATCCACGGTTCGAGCCGCGCGAGGAAGTCGTCGCCCAACTCGCGATCGCCGGCAATCGCCCGCGCTTTTACGAATGCTTGCCGCTCCCAAGTGCGGCCTTTCACATCGTAATACGAAAGCGTGGCGTCAAAGCTCATGCAGATGGGGCCGTGCGAACCGTCGGGCCGCAGCCGCAGGTCGACCCGGTACGCGGCACCGAGATCGGTCATCTCGGTGAGGAGCTTCATCACTTCCTTCGAGAGACGTTCGAAGTACTCTTGATTGCTCACACTGCGGCGAGCATCGGTCTGGCCATCCTGCTCGAACAGGAAGATGAGGTCGATGTCGCTCGAGTAATTGAGTTCGATGCCACCGAGCTTGCCGAGGGCCAATACGACGAACCGACTGCGTTCGCCATCGGCCCGCAACGGTACCCCATATTGCTCTTGAAGTTTCTGGTGGGCGACGTCGAGCGCCGCTTCCACAATAGCGTCGGCCAAATAAGAAATCTGCCGCACAATCGTTTCCACCGGCTGGTTCCGCACGATATCGCCGTAAGCAATGCGAAGCGTTTCGCGGCGCTTGAACCGCCGTAGCGAGGCGAGCACTTCGGTAATGTTTCCGACCGCACGAACCTCGCTGACGATCTCATCAACGAGGGCCGGCCGAGCCACCGGTTGGCCTTCGGTCATCCGCAACAGGTCGTACGCTTCCTTATCCGAAACCAGCAAGTCGCTGAGATATTGACTGGTTGAAAATATTTGCAGTAGGTTCGGCAGGGCGTCGGGATCGCGCTCGAACAGCGCGGCCGTTGCCATCGGGTTCCGCGCGGCCGCAATGAACCGCTCGAGGTTGTTGATCGCCATGTCGGGATCAGCCAGGCTCGGGGCGGCCGCCGCGAACTGCTCGCTGATCTGCGATAGCAAATCGAGCGTCACGCCATGCGCGGCAATCCGCGTAAGATTGGCGTGCGCGGCCGGCAAGTTCGCAACACACAAAGAGCGCAACCACGGCTCGGCCGTGGCTGCATCGTCCAAACAAGAGCGAAGGCGGTCGACGTCGATCATGACAGCGCGCAGCTTGGCCTCAAAAGGACCGCCTGAAGAATGACAATCCACATTGTAGGTCGAAAACGCGGAATTGTCAGGAGGGTAGGGAAGCTCTCATTTCGAACGGATTGTCGCCAATCGGCGAATTTCGTCTGACATCCGGCGGGCGATGGGTAAGCTAGAATTGACCCTGATTCGACGGCAATCTACTATGAATTCTGTAGTTAGCGGCCCCCGCTATTCTTGAATGGAAACGTGCAGTGAGGCAAGTTTGCAATGGCTCGAATGACGGCGAACGAACGCCAATTCAAGCAAGCGGTGAAAGAAGCATTGACCGAAGTACTGCTGGAGCAGCGCGCGCTACTCCACAGCGTCGTCGCCGAGGTGCTCGAGGATTTCGCGGTTGCCGAGGCGATTCGCGAAGGACAGAAGACGAGAACCGTGAGCCGCACTGCCGTCATGCGGACGTTGCGGGGCGGGCGATGAAAACCGTTTTCCGTCGCAGCTTCACTCGCGACCTCCGCGGCATTAAAGACCGCCGCATCTTGTCCAAAATTCAAGCCGCCATTGAAAACGTTGAAGCGGTTGACAGACCCGACGAAATCTCGAATCTCAAGAAGCTCTCTTTCGGTAACCACTACTATCGCATCCGTGTTGGTGACTATCGAATCGGGATCGTAATCGAATCGGCGGAGGTAGATTTCGTGCGCTGTTTGCACCGGCGCGATTTGTACCGCTTCTTTCCGTAGCGGTTTATGCGCGCTGAGCGGCCAATTGAAATAGTACCATCCCACTGTGCCGCGCCACCACTTCGCAAAAACAGCGTGTGGATGTAGGCATCAAGTCGTGTCATACAGGCACGCGTCGAGCAGCGACAGCACTTCCTCTAGAATCGCCCGCGGCGCCGTTTCCACGAACTTCACTTTGCGGCTCGCATAGTCCAGGCTTCTGGTTTGCTCGACCATGATGTGGCCGGTCATTTTGGATCCCACCGGCATCGCGACGTGAAACGGAAAGCCGCGGTGTGTGTTCGTAATCGGGCAGAGAAATGCCAGGCCCGTGCGGCGATTGAACTCGGTCTTGCTGATCACGAGCGCGGGCCGACGGCCCTTCTGCTCGTGGCCCGCTTGTGGATCGAACGTGACCACGACGAAATCCCCTTGCTTGGGAACATAGCGGGCCATCTACCACGTTTCCTTTCCCACCGGCGCACCCCAGTCGATTTCTTGGGCGCAATATCTCTTGGGGATCTTGGCCAACAGGTCGGCAAGCTGGTAGCGACCACGCACCTTGTGGAGCGGCTCGACGACCAGCCGGCCGTTGCGTACCGACACTCGCACTTCGTCCCCCAGCGCGATTTGCGCTTGCTCGAGCATCTCCTTGCTCACGCGCAAGCCCTGGCTATTTCCCCATTTTTGCACCTTCGTCACCATGGCGTACCTCCTTCGTGCGTATATCCGAAGTATAGCCGCAAAACCAACGGTGTTCAAGTTCGCCTTTGTGCCGATCCCAGAACCGTCGGGGACTGTCCCAATTTTGCGGAATCCTCGGAGCAAAATGGGACGGGCACCATCCGCTCGGGGATGGTCCGCCTCTGCGAGACGGTTCTGGGATAGGCACTTAGCTCAGCGTAGGCGCGGACAGGGTAAACAGTTCCATCCCGCTGTGCCGCGTCACTACTTCGCCAAACAGCGTGTGGGCGTTGGCGTCGTAGATCGCGATCCGCAGCGTTTGGCCGATTTGCCGGGCGTTCCCCTCGAACACCACGATGCGGTCGCACGGCGTGCGACCGGTGAGTTGGAGGGGGCCGCCGTGTGGTCGAGTCTCTCCGAGACTCGAACCACTTTCATTGACCGCGACTCGGCCATCAACACTTCGGTCATCAACATCTCGGCCATCCGCGTCTCGGAGAGACGCGGCCACATATTGCTTGCTTGGTCCCTCGACCAGCACTTCCACTTGCTGGCCCAGGAAGGCGTGATTATCTTCTTCGCTAATCTGGTTCTGCAGCGCGAGCAGCGTGTTGTTGCGGCGGCGCTTCACGTCATCCGGCACGTCATCGGCATACAGGTCGGCGCCTTTCGTTCCCGGGCGTTCGCTGTATTTGAAAATAAAACTGTTCTTGAACCTCGATTCGCGGACCAGATCGAACGTGAGTTGGAATTCCTCATCCGTCTCGCCGCAAAAGCCGACGATGAAATCGCTCGTCACCGCCACGCCGGGAATCCACTCGCGCGACCGGGCTAGCACCTCACGATACTCCTCGACCGTGTAGCCGCGCTTCATCCGTTGCAGCACGGCATTCGAGCCGCTCTGCACGGGCACGTGTAGGTATTTCGTGACCTTCGGCGAATCGCGCACCGCGGCGAGCAGGTCATCGGTCATATCCTTGGGATAATTCGTCACGAACTTGATCCGCTCGATGCCGTCGATATCGTGCAGCGCCGCCAGCAAATCGCTCAGCCGCCACGTGCGCTCGCCTTCGCGGTAGCGATAGCTATTTACCGTTTGGCCGAGCAGCGTGATTTCCCGACAACCTTCGCCGGCAAGTTGCCGCGACTCCGCCAGAATCGCCCCCGGCGGACGACTTTGTTCCGGCCCACGCACGCTCGGCACGATGCAGTAGGTGCAAAACTTGTCGCAGCCGATCATGATCCGCACGTATGCCTGGTAGGGCGTTGGCCGCATGGCGGGATCGCGCAGCGGGTCAAAGCTCTCATGGCTCCGCTCAATTTGTGCGCGGCTGCCATCCTTGCGGCCCAAACTCACTTCCATCCGCTGCGTGCGGACGGCTTGCTCACGCAGTTCCCGCACGAGCGCCGGCACTTGATGTAATTGCCCCGGACCGACCACGAGATCGACATACGGCGCACGTTTGAAAACAATCGCCTGGTCCTTTTGGGCCATGCAGCCGAGCACGCCAATGACCTTGTGTGGGTGTTCGCGCTTGGCGTTCTTGAGCCGGCCCAGGGCACTATAAATCTTGTCCTCCGCATGTTGCCGCACGCTGCACGTATTGAACAGAATCGTGTCGGCATCGTGCGGGCTCGCGGACAACTCGTAACCCTCCTTGCGCAAACTGGCCACGACGAGCTCGCTATCCAGCTCGTTCATCTGGCAGCCAACGGTTTCGATGTAAAGCTTCATTTCCTAGGAAAGACAAGGAGACAAGGAGAAGGGGAGACAAGGAGAAGTACGCTCCAACAAGTCTCCTTGTCTCCTTGTCTCCCGGTCTCCTTGTCTAGCACAAATCACGCTGCGTCCCGATTCTTCCCCGCACCATCCCCCGCCGCCCGGCCCCGCTTGCGCCGCGCATCAACCTGCCGCTGCACATCGGCGACCAGGGCATCGCGCCGCGTTTTCATCAGCCGCACCAACGTCATCACCGCGACATTCGCGGCGACGGCCAGCAAGATGATATCGGTACGAGTCATGTATGATACTCGGTCGATGGCCAAGAGTCAGCACTGTACCCCTCTCGCTCCGCGAGAGGAAATTGTATCTCAGCGAAGTGCGGAAGGGGTGCCACTGCTAACTTGTTAGCAGTGCTTCGGCCGGCGTTCAGCTTGTGGTTTGTACCTATTGGCGACTGATTGCCGGGTTCCGACGCAAGCCATTCTTCGTCAATCGCACTGCTGGACAAGCCAGCAGTGGCACCCAGCATCTCGCGGAGCGAGATGCGTACATTTATTTCGGCGGCGCCGGCAGCGTCGCCGGCGTGTTCGACGCCGTCCTCACTTCGCCCATTCGGCGGAGCGCGGTCAGCGTTTGTTGAAACTCCGGCCGTACCTGCAACGCCGCATATTCCGGCTGTTTCGCCACGGTTTCGTAGCGATCGAGCGCCTGTTGCAGGGTCTGTGGGTTCGGCGTTTGATTCGGCACATAAACTTCCGGCGGCAAGGCGAGATACTGTTGCCACGTCGCGTTGTCGACGATGCCGGGCGTGCTAAACAACTGACGAGCAGCCGCATCAAGTTGCTGCCGCGTGGTTTCGGCATCATTCGTCCGTTGACCAGTCGCCACCCAACCCGTCGTGGGCGCCGGCGCAAACTGCCCGGTGGCCGTCGCCGGCGCCATGCCCGGCTGCACGGCCGTATAGGCTTGAATCGTTTGCAGCAAGTGGGCGGCCGACGCGGGAAACGCCCCCGGTGGCTGATAGTAAATCGCTTCCGCGTTGGGGTCGAGCGAAATCGACGTGCCATCGAGCGACACACCGACGAACGCCCCACGCGCTCGTGAGTACGACAAAATTTCCGCCGCCAGCCGCAGGTCCGTCGCAGCCGACGTCTGCCGACCCACCGGCCCCGCCGCCGCCGACGCATCGACGCCCACCTTGAGCGTCCCCCGCAACAAGTTCTGCACACTCTGCGGCGTGCGGAACACGAGGATGAGGTCGGTCGCCTGCACGCCGATCTGATAGCCAAAACTACCCCCAGCCATTTGGATCATCCGCGGCGCCTGCCACGCCCCGTTCGCGCCGCGCATCACCAGCACGCCTTTGCCGTACTGCACGCCGAACACGAACGCCCCCCGCATCATGCCCGGCACGATCGCAATCGCCTGCGCATTGGCCAAGAGCGAACGCGGAATCTCGTTTTGCGGCATCTGCATCGCCTGCGCGAACACATTCGTCGCATTGATGACCGTCACCTCCGTCGGGTTCTGCATCACGGCCCCCTGCGCCCGAACGCGCTCAGCAGGCAACAGCGCGGCAATCGCCACGAACAAACCAAACACAGCGGTGCGCAAGACATTGGCCATTGCAGTACCGTCCAAAATCAACGGGGTCGCGGGACAGAAATTCGCCCGCCAAGATTAGTGAAACCCCCAATTCCCAGCAAGCCTGCTTGCTGCTAGCAGTGCTGCCCTTGTAGCCACGCTCGCCAGAGCGTGGACTTCGGGTGCCACTGGCTTTGCCAGTGCTATTTCTGCCTGGGCCTTGCGGTGGATTGCCCGATCGATCCTGCCAGCAGTGCAATATCTAGATCAAGCGGGTATGGACCCCAGAAATGTAGCGACGCTCGCCAAAGCGTGGACTTCGGATTGCAGCACGATTCCACCATCTGGCGACGGTGGCTACTTGGGTGGCACCGACTTTCGGCCGATTGTGCGATGCCATCGACCAAGACTTCTCCCGGCCGAATGTCGGTGCGGCGCGGCCGCGAGCGGCAATGTGTGCGTCAGTATCTGGCGTACGGTGCCAATTGCATCGCGATGATCGACGAGCCAGTCATCGGCTACAGCGCGGAACGGCAATCATCGGTCAACCGCCAGTTCGAATCCGCTCGTAGAACTTGCGTGGCGATAGAATCGGTATCCCCTGATAACTCTCCAAGTCCAAGAGTTGCTTATCGCCCGTGATCAAACAATCGGCCTGCCCAGCCACGATAGTTCCCAAAACGGGCAAATCATCAACATCACCCACGGCATCACGAGAAACATCTACCGGCACAACAATTTCACTGTGTCTGCGAAGCGTGTCCACAACGAGCGCTGCCTGCTCGCGCGACCCCTTGAACTTGCCCACGTAATGCTCAACAAACTCGTCCAAAATGTGGTCCGAGAGCACGACCGTATGGTCGCGGAAACAGATTGCCACGAGCCCTTCGCAAATTCCGTGCGTCGCGATACCGGCCAACAGCACGTTCGTATCGAGCACGAGCCTCACGAGACGGCCTTGAAGATATCTTCGTCCGTGAGAAATCCCTGGGCCTCCGCCAGCGGAACGGTCACGCCGCGAATCGCCTTGAGTTGCTCGGTCACCACGTAGCGGCGAATCGATTCGCGCACCAGTTCGCTCGTCGGCCGGTGCAACTGCCGACTCAACTCCTCAAGCTGCTCCTTGAGCTCGTCCGGTATCCGCAGCGTCAGCGTAGTCATGTATTACATTGTAACACATAGGCGGGCAATGTCCAATCTCGGATGCAATTTACATTGCCAACACATTTGCGGCGTTTACACTTCGACCAAGGCGGTTCACCGCCCTTCGCCGTTTACGGCGGATAGCGAAGTGGCCTTTAGCGGCGGCGGCAACGCCGCTGCGGATATCAACCGGGCTATTAACCAAGAACAAGGCCAACCCGCACTTGCCGATCCGCACCACGAAAAGTAGCCACGCTCGCCAGAGCGTGGACCTTCGAATGGCAGCCCATCCACCATCTGGCGAATCCTTGTGATCTTCCTTAAATTGCAGTCTTGATCTCGTCCCAAATATGCTTTACGGCATCAACGAAGCCATCATTGAATCCACGTCGATAGGTTTCAGCGTCACCAAATCGTTCAAGTTCAATTTCCGCCTGCTCATCTTCCGGAGTCCGGCAGTAATCGGCTTCATAACAGCAATATAGCAGTCGCATCGCGTTGGAATCTGGCATATCGAACTTCATTTCGCCTTCGCCAATCTGTCGCAAGTGTCCATAGTTGGCGCATTTCAACGCCCACTCCCGCCCAATCTTAACACCAAGTTTCCAGGCGTGTTCCTTCGTCCCATTGGTTTCCTTCTTCAATCGCTCTATTAGCGCTTTCATATCTTTCCCCTTGATGTTGGTGAGTGCAGATTCCGAAACTATGGCCCGATCGAACGCTTCCATGAACACACGGGAAAAGTTGATTTTCTCGCGCCAGTGTTCGATGTCCTTCATGCGTTCATCGGGAATGTAAATGCCTATCTTCGCCATGTGTCTACCCCTTGTATTAGTATTCGCATATTGCTACAAGTATATGCGAATACTGTATTTGGTCAAGGACTGGGAGATTTGCGAATGCAGTTCCACAATTACGTCACTTATCGCAGAATTGTCGCCCGGAGCGGGGTTGGGTACGAACGGGAGGCAGCAAAAGCCGTCAGCTCGCATCAATACCGGCGTCGCCTCTTGGAAGATTTTGCTTCCAGTTATGACAGCGACTCGCAAACTTTTAATAAACACAGCATTGCGTTTGCCGAAGAAATCTGGGTCGCATCGGAACGTCCATACTACAACGTGTGACCCATTGCTGTTGACCTAGTAAAGTCTGTCAAACTTGACATCAAGTTCTCGCAAGTGCGAATCCCGTTCTACTCAATTCTCATGCGATTCGCAGTTGGCCGTGAGCCATCAAAACTGGGAACGGCACTCTTATTCTGGCCGAAGGGATTTAAGACAATCCAAGTTTTTTGCCACTTTCAAGATGGAACCGACGATGTACTCACGGTCCAGCATGCGTATGAGCCTGACGACGTGGTTGAAGAGTGGCTTACTCGGTTAAACGAACGAAGTCAAAGCGTGCGACAGCATCATTCCGAAGCGGGAAAGTTAATGGTCCGCCTTGTGGTGTTCCTCGGCCTGCTGTCGCAGAACGACGATTTGGTGACGCCAATCGTGTTGTCGAAGGATCAAGCGAAATACGATCTAACTGATGATGAGGCATTGAAACAGTGGCTAGAGAGGCGGGCATCAAAGCGGGCGGGGCGAGGATTTAACTTCGGTAGGCGTCTGCAAATCGAAAGTGAGCAATCGCCCCATTGGCGAAACCCGCATCTCTGCTTGTTTTGGACTGGTGAAGGGCGGATGACACCGATCATTAAGATGCGGAGCGGTGCCGTAGTACAAAAAGTGAGTATGGCGGAAGTACCAACCGGCTATTTGGGTCCGGAGTTGGCAAATGAGGATCAGATTCTTGAAAAGACGCCACGGGAGACAATTCCCAAATCCCAGAGGTTTGAGATTTTGAAGCGCGACGGCTACCGTTGTCAGCTGTGCGGTGCGTCGCAAGCTGACGGAGCCACGTTGCATGTCGACCACAAGAAACCGCTCGCCATTGGCGGAACCTATGATGACAATAACCTTTGGACCTTATGTGATGCGTGCAATCTGGGGAAATCCGATCGAGAACTTTAGAGACAAGAAAGCAGGCAGGAGACAATTACCGCTCAGCCCGTCCCGCGTTCCTTCCGCAGCACCGAGCAAGATATCCCACCCACGAAATGTCCGTACATTTCCTATCCATTTCCAGCTACTGAAAACTTTTCCACTATTTGCTTGCTTTTGGGCCACGACCTGTGCTACAGTCGCACTCACAAATGACCGTTCGAGTGCAGTCTCTGCCAAGCAGACGTCTCGCCGGGACAATGTCAGTTGGCGACCTCTCGGACCGGAGCCGCAGCGCGGCCACCACCGCTGAAACCTCCGCCAGCCAGACACCCCGGTCCCGCGGAGCAGAGCCTCACTCGCACGGGTGGAGAATCGGTCCCTAGCTCGTTGCCATCGGCCTCACCCGCTGATCATGCGCGCCAGCTCACCAATGACCGACGCCCCAATGGGCCCATCATTTTTTTGGAAGTCGTTAGTCGTTAGTCGTTAGCTATTAGTCGTTAGCCAGAAGGACCCATGACCAACGACCAAATGGGAGTGGGGAGTGGGGAATTGGGAATGCAAGACAGCGAATTCCGTATTCCCCACTCCCCATTCCCAATTCCCCATTCTCGCCCCTGACCTCTGACCCCTGAACCGTCGTCGTTCGGTCGACGATTTCAGCGAGGCAAACCAATTTTACCTATGCCTCCCAATCCTCCACAACCAACCCGGGCACTCTTCCAAACTCGTTGACGTTGTGCGTCACAAGCGTTACCTGGTTGGCACGGCAAATGGACGCGATCATCAGGTCGTTGGGGCCAATTACCAGTCCGCGACGCGTCAGGTCGGCACGAATTTCACCGTAAAGAACTGCCGCCGCGCCATCGAACGCGAGCGAAGGGAAACGTGACAAAAAAAGTTGCTGGCTGGCCAACGTCTTTTGCGGATCGTGCGACAGCGCGGCGCCGAAATACAGTTCCGCTTTCACCACGGAGCAGACGCGAATCTCCGCGGGATTCGCGGCGTCGAACGTCGAGCGCAATTTAGGAGATCGGCCGTTGAGGTAGCGAATGCAGGCGTTGGTATCGAGCATCCATGTCATGCCATTGGCTCACGCATCTCGAATGAGCCTTGCTCGGGCCGCTCCAGACCCGTGCCGGCGCAGGAACCGTACGTCCGCTCGACGAACTCGCGCCACGGCAGGGATGGGCCATTCGGCGATTCGTTTTCACTCGCCGGAAGCGGTTCGACGGTGACGACAACATCCTTGCTCGCCGTGGTGGTGCCCAGGTTGGCTTGAAAGTTCAGCACGCCATCGTCGCCGACGCGCAAATGAAATTGGATGTTCTCGTTCATGGTTTTCTCCTGCCGACTGCTTGATTGTAACACGTGTCGTCGGCAGGTCAAAATCGTAAGCAATGAACGCCGGCGGCCGCGATTTGCTCGTACCCCGGTTCGCTGGGTGAGCCGACTATTGGGTCTTGCAGTGAAGATGAACGAGTAGGCCGCGCTCCGCTCCGCGTCGCGGCTAAACGGCTGATCATTGTCAATGCAATCATCAATAAATTACCGCATCATTGCCTCGGCTTGAGAAACTTATCCAGCGCCTTGTTGATCTGATTCCCGACTGCCTGGCCGGCGGCGTTTTGGAAGAGTTGCGCGCTGAGGTTGGCGACGGCCCGCTGATCGATTTGCGGTCGCTTGAGCGTGCCGCCGACCGGCACTTGCAGCGACTGGCCTTTGAGGTTGGCGAACAGTGGTTCCTTGGCGATCCAGGCGTCTTGAACGGGAATGAGCAGCGTGAGCGCGAGCGTTTCGTCGAGGCCGACGGAGCCTTGCGTGCGCATAGTGATGTCGCCGACTTGGAACTCGATATTCTCATGGTGCACGCGGCCATCGACCACGCGGAAATTCACTTGCTGGTCGCGGATCGAAAGGAGCGTCACCGGCGGCCGATTCGCCAGCGAGGCCGGGTCGCGGCGCTTCACGAGCGATTCGATCTGCCGCGCCAGGCCGACCCATTGCTCGGTCGCCGGGCCGGGCACCACGCGCACGGAATGGACCGTGAGCTTGCCGACGGAATCCGCTTTCTTCGTATCGGCCAGCGGCACGCGGCAGGCGTCGAGTTGCAGCGAGAACAGGCCTTCGCTTTGCGTGGCGCCCGCCATCACCGGGGCGAAGAACTTGAGCATCGTCTCGCTGACTTCCGGCGAAATGCGGACATTGGTGATCACCGGCCCGGGCGGCAGCGTCAACTCGGCCGGCTCCGGATCGAACCGCACCGTCGGGGCGAGACTGAGTTGCCCTTCACCCACGGTAACTGTGAGCGGAGCAACCTGGACCATCCCATTACCCAACTGTGCGGCCAGCTTGCCTGGACCAACTGGGAGGCCATAAACATTCGCCGTGCTCCACGGCAATTCGAATTGCGCGCGAATGCGACGCGACCAGGGGATTGCGGATTGCGGATTTCGGATTGCGGATTGGTTGGCGTAACTAACGGGCTGAACAGAAAGGTTGTTAGTGTCTGAGAGGCGACCGGCCAGCGCGAACCGCGCTTGTTCGCGGCCATTAAGCTGCACGCCTTCACCAACGTAGGGCCGCAGCAGCGGCGAGAGCTGGGCGAGATCGTAATTCAGCGCGCCGTTCACATTGCATTCGGCATCGGCCGAAAGCCGCTCAACCTGCCCGGTAGCGTTTGCCTGCAGCGTGTTGGATTGAATTTGAAATTGGTCGAAGCTCAGTCGATCGGTCGCGGCGTCGTAGTTGGCGAGGCCGCGAAGTGCGAGGCGTGGTTCTTGCCAAATAGTCTGAGGAACAGTTGGAGAATATGCGGGAGGGTAATTGGCTGGTGCGCCAGGGGCGGGGACGCCCCGGCTCGCCGTACTAGATAGCACCAAGTTTTGGCCGTTGGCGGTGATTTCGCCGGTCGTACGGCCGGCCTGCTGGGCGAAGCGGATGTTGCCGATGAACTCGCCGGCGGGCAGGTATTGCGAAGGCGACTGTGTCGTGTTTCGCCAAGCGGCTACGCGGGCGAGGTCGGCACGAAACGCGGCCGCCCCGGTGAGTTGGCCAATACCGCGGTCACCGCCGGTGTAACGTACATCCTTGGCCGCGACCGAAACGGTGCTCGTCACGAGTTGCGCCGAGTTGGCTGCGAACTGGCCAGTAGTGCGATTGAGATGGGCATCGCCCGCGAATTCCACGCGCGGTTCGCGGATGTTCCAGGCATCGTTGGCGGCCTGCAAATTGGTCAGCACAATTTTCGAGTCGGTGACATCCACCGTCGAACCGGTGGCGCGGATGCTGGCCGCAATTTCGCTGCCGCCCTCGACTTGCCACGAACCTGGCGCGAACCAAGGTCGAGCGCGCGTCAGCCAACGAGCAACGCTGCCGGTCGAACGAACGGTGATCGGCCAGACGACGTCGGAATTATTGAGGGGGACGGCACTAACAAGTCGGGCATCGAGTTGGTCGCCCTGGCCATTAACAAGTAGCGCAGCCGAGTCGACGCGGACTGGTTTGTGTGAGTTCGGGTCGAGGATGCCGGCCGCGTCCGCCCGCAGCGAGAGCTGCGGTTCGGCCCAAATTGCATCCTGGCTAAGCGCTACGCGCAACTGAGCAAGCTCGCCGCTCGCGGAACCAGTGAACTTAGTCCCGTCAGTTTGTTGCCAGGCGAGCTGCGCGGTGCCGGTACCGGCCAGTTGGATGCCACTCAAATCGATGAACTGCCCCAGTTGCTCGGCAAGACTGTTGAGATCGAACTGGGCGTTGGCTTCCAGCTTCTGCGGAGTTCCGGCGGCATGTACTCTTAAAAACTTGGAATCACATTGCAGAGCGTCAATCGCGTAGCCGCCGTTCTCGCGGCGAATGGCGAAGTTGGCGCTCACGGGGTCGTCCCAACGAAATGCCTTACCGGCGGTCGTAGCCGCGAGTTGGGCCGTTCGCATCGAGCCACTCAGCGATTGACCGGTAGGCGTCGGCTGAATTTTACCGGCAAGCTCAATCGATCCGGAGTTGATTGTTGTATCGCCGCGAATTCGCAAAGCATGGGGCAGCATCGCCGCGAGGCGGGCTAAGTCGATGACGCCGCGCAGTTCCACGTCGTTATTGCCACTAAGTAATGAGCTAGCCGCTTGTGGACTAGCAGAAGTTGGCTGTACTGTTGGGCTGAGGCGACCATGCACGGCAAACTGGCCGGCCTCGCTCTTGAGTTGCAGGTCCTCAATGGAAACGCCAGCGGGAGTGCCGGTCACGCGCCAGGGGATTTCCACGCGGGCCAGCCGGATACGGTCGCCGGCAAGGGCAGGTGCCGCCGCATCAAGTCGATCAACAGCGAAATTCCCGGACGTGGCAATATCACTAGTAATAGTGGGGGAGTTCGCATTCCAAGTGGCCGTGCCGTTGCCGGAAAGGGTGCCGCTCAGTTCGGTTCCGGCCGTCACACGCCGCAGCCATGGTTCTGTAGCCGCGAGGGCCAGTCCCTCGGCTTGCAAGGCGAGTTCATTGCGATTGCCGTTGGGTTTAAGTGTGACCGCGAACCGGCCGGCCGGCAGCGGGGCCGCGCCGCCAGGACTTACTACCGTCAATTGACCGGCGAGCGAGCCGCTGCCGATTCCGCCGTTCGTGCCGTGGCAATCGTATTGAGCGTTGACGCCTTCGAGCCGCCACACGCGACCGGTGGCCGCATCCTCGACGAAGACCGTTCCTTCGACGAGTTGCAGTGCGAAGGCGGTTGGCGTGCTTGAAGCCGCTGATGAGGGTTCTTGTGGGGATACGCTCTTGGCAGTGTCGCCCAAGAGCTTCTGCAAAGTGTCCTCCAAGTTACTGCCGTCGGGCCGCACTTTGATGAAAAGCTGCGGCCGATTGATTTGGATGATTCCCAGTTCGTGCTTGTTCAGAACGAGGTTGACGGGCGTGCGGCTGACGGAAATCGATTCGCTCGTCAGCAAGGCATTGCCGGTCGAGTCGATCACTTGCACGCCAGACAGCGTTGGCCCACTGAGCCAGCCAAGCGATGCACCGGTCGAAGACACTTGAACCGCGCTACCAGGAATCGCTTTCGAAAGCACGAGATTAACCAGCGGCGATTTAGCGACGATCGTAGGCAGCAGCGCGATCACCGCAACTAGCAACACCAAGAAGAGCAAAAGCTTTCGCCGGATGCCGCCCGCGCGCAGTTGACTACCGCGATTCGTTCCAGAAGTCAGGCTATTTAGCTTACCACCGTGTGTGCGCAACATGCGGCGGATTTTAGGCGGATTGTCGCCGTGGGCCTAGAGCGAGCATGGGAAGATCGAGTGCTAGCAATGCTGGGATCGCTGTTTTTTTTCAGGCGGGTGGCATGCCCTCGCTCGCGCCAGCATGCTCACGCGAAACACTTACGCTCCATCGCGAGAGTGGGCATGTCTCTGTTTCGCGAGAGCATGGCACCCGGTGGGCTGCAATCCGAGTCACATTCAATTGTTACAATTCAAAATTAAACGTGTGAGCCGCGTACCGATAGAGTCGTTCCCAGAGCGTTCGCGGTCGAGTCGCGATTTTTGCACGGCCGACCAATCCCACGCGGAGCAGGTGGTGCGGATCATGTTCTGGCAGTGGCACGATGGCCTCGAAGATGGGGCTTAAAGGCCGGGCCACGCCGCTCGGGTCCATCTTCGTCGGCAGCGAACCACCGTGCAGGCTGGAAAGATGTGTCGGGCTATCCTTCCGATCCTCCGTCGACACGCGCTCAATGAAGCAATTGGCGTACACATAATCGGAAGTCTGATTCAACATGATTTCAACTTTTTGATTCGGCACGACGAATTCGATATCGTTCTGGTCGATGGCCAGGCGCGCTTCCATCAGCGTGGGATCGCCGACCTGGCAGAATTTCGTGCCGGCCAGCAATCGCGCGCCACTATTCTCGTGCTCAAACGGCGAGCCCGACCAGGTAGCCAGGTGGGCGGCGCCATCGCCGTGCTGCTCGACCATCGGTGGCGGCAGCACGGTTCCAGCCCGCGGCGCGACAAGCCGCAGGAGACTACGGTCTTTCTCGCGCTCGGATAACTGTTTTTCGGTACCCACCAGGGCCTTCGTGATCGGCTCGATTTGTGCCGCGGCACGTTCGTCTTTCAGGCTCACCCGGCGCAAGCCGTCGAGTTTCGTTTGCAGCACGTTGCGCTGGCCGGTGAGTTCGGCAATCGCCAGGTCGACGTCGATGCTGCGCAACTGGGCCAATAATTGGCCAGCCTCGACGTGATCTCCAGGTTGCACCTTGACTTCCTCGAGCGTGCCATCGGTCTTCACATACACCCATTCGGCATAACGGGCCTGAACTTCGAGCGGGCAATAAATGTGCGCTGGCAGGGGGATGAATCCGATGCCGATGATCGCCCCGAAAAGAACGGCCAGCGTCCCATAGACGCGCAAGCTTTTCACTTTTCCCAGTCTCCCCGGCACTTTGAAGAATTTGTAGACGTTCCACAGCGGTTGGATCAAGAGGCCATAAATCGATCCCAACGCGATGGCCTGGCCGAGCACTTTCAGACCATATGGTTCGAACACGCGGTTCAAGAAGTACAAAATCGAAAACGTGACGACCCAGCGGTAAATGGCCGAGGCCACGGTGTACGTGGCGAACAGCCACTGGCGGCGTTGCGGTAAGAACGGGTCTTCCGGCTCTTCGAGGCCCAGGCACCAGGCGCCCAGTTTGCGATTGAGAATCGTACTGGCCTTTTGCCGCAAGTTGGGAATTTCGAGGATATCGCTCAGGATGTAGTAACCATCATACCGCAGGAGCGGATTGGCGTTGAACATCACCGTGCTCACCGAACTGATGAACATGACGTTCAAACAAATATAACTGATCGGGCTCGTGGGCGACGCGAACCACCAAATAAACGTGCAGATGGAGGCGAGCACCAGTTCCACATACATGCCGGCTGCGCCAATCGCGGCCCGATGCCAACGATTAGGCAGCATCCAGGAGTCAGACACATTGCAGTATAAGCAGGGCGTGAGCACGAGCATCATGATGCCGATTTCATGGCACTCGCCGCCGAAATGTTTGCACGATAATCCGTGACCGAACTCATGCAAAATCTTCGTGACGCACAATGTGAGCGCGAGAAAAAGCCAATTTTGGGCGCGGAAGAAGCTATGAAAATCGGGCAGGCGCGAGTGAAATACGTCGAACTGCACGATGACCAGCGTCAGCGCCGCGAGGCCAATTGCCAGGCAGACGAGCATCGCTCGCACGGAAAAGAACCAGCGAATATACGGATAGATGAAGTTGAAGAATCGCTCGGGATCGACGCCCTTGAAGCGGACGGAAAGAATGTTGGCGATTGTTGCCAGCCGTTCTTGCTTCACCCGTTCGTCGCGGCGTTTCGCCAACTGTTGGCCTTGGCCGGGGGCGTCGGTAATCACCAGGCCACTGCGGTGGAGCATGCCGATGAACTGCTGTAATTCCTCGGTGCGAATGGTCTGCGGCGGGAAGTCGCGTTCGAAGCGATCGGCGATTTCCTCGAGGCTCGATTCGCCGTCGAGCATTTGCAGGATGGCGAATTCCTCCTCTTCGAAGCGGTAGTACTGAAGACCCACCGGGTCCTTCACCACCCAGTAGATGCGACCTTGATAGCGCTGTTGCCGCGCCTGCAAGTCGGGCCGCTTGCGGATCGGCAGCTTCCGCGAGGCACTGGAGACAAGGCTATCGGCAAGAGTGGCCATGGGTGGGGAGTCGGTCTTCAGGGTTCAAAACTTGCGAGCGGAAAAAAGACAAGGAGACAAGGAGAGGGGGAGACAAGGAGACGAATGTTCCAACAAATCTCATTGTCTCCTTGTCTCCCTGTCTCCTTGTCTCCTTGTCTTTTGCTCACCTAGCTCGGCTTACCGCCGGCGCCGGACCGCCGGTGCCGAGATGGATTGTCATACTGGCGGGCAGGCCGTCGCGAAGGAGCCAGTTGCCGTTTTCCTGTTGGTTGGCGATCTCCGCCCGCACGTTGTATTGGCCATCGGAACGCACGATCGAACTCACCTTGATGATCCGCCCTTTGAACTGAGCTTTGCGGCCGCGGGCCATTTCCACATCGACAGTCACCGCACAATTTTGAATCTCGTGCTGATCGTACTTGCTCTGCTCGACCGCCCCTTCCACGTACAGCGTATCCATTTTGAGGAGCGTCAAAATCGTATCGCCCGGCTGGACCCATTCTTCTTGATGGCGTTTGATTTCTTCGACAACGCCGTCAAACGGCGCCGTCACAACGCGCCGCTGGATTTTCAATTCAGCGGCTTTGAGCTCCGCCTGTTTCGTATACGCTTCGAACTTCGCGAGCTCTTGATCGTGAATATTCTTCTCAATGCCCAACACCGATTTATCCCAATCCAACTTCTTGCCGCGCACTTCCACGTCGGCGATCGCTTTGGTGGCAAGGCGATTACTTTCCACCATTTGTTCATAGTCCGCTTTGGCAACATCAGCTGCCTTTTTGGCAAACCGGATTTCGACATCATCCGTCCAGCGTTTATAAGCCGCGTTGTAGGCGGCTTGTGCCGCTTCCTTCTGCATGACGGGTTCACTGTCATCGATCTTGCCGATGACCTGGCCCGCGCGCACCAGGTTCCCTTCGCGGACGGCCAATTGCACGAGTACACCGGGCTCCTTGGCGGGCAGTTTGATTTCGTCGGCCACCTTAACGAGGCCCGCGACTTGAGGGTTACTTACGGGCGTGGGATTTTGGCCAAAGGCGAGCGAAGCGGCGATCCCACCGTTGAGCAACGCGAAAGTGAATAGCAGGCGATTCATTTGGAGTTTCCCAAATTCAAGTATCCCGAAAGTTTTTCGCCACAAAAGACACGGAATGAAATCCCAATGACCAAATCCCAATGACCAAGTGGTTGCCCGGACATTGGTCATTGGTACTTGGTCATTGGTCATTTCACGTTTTGTTTCCGTGCTCTGTAGCTTCCGGCTTGTAAGAATAAACTAAAATATGCGGAACAAAATTTTGGCCCGAATGAAGTCGACTAAGTCGTGGAACCAGACGAAGCCAATGGCCCGTTTGCCGCAGTGAATTTTCGCGGTCGCACTGGCGCCGATTTTCGGGTCTTTCACGGCGTCGCGCAGTTTCTGCTGATCGAACGCCACGCGCACCAGCACGGTGTTTCCTTCTTCGCCGCGGACCTCGGCGCTGAGCTCGTCTTCCACCACGGTGCCTTGGAATTCTTGCGACGGGTTCGTCGCCAGAAAGAACGTCACCGGCAGCGCGCCATTGGCTGCCGCCTTCGCTTTGGCAATGTGCCCCATCCGCTTTTCGGGCATCAATACTTCCAGTTCCCAATCCTTTTCGGGATCGGCAACTTCCAGAAGCTTATCGCCTTGCTTGACTGGGCGGTTGCCAAGCTGTTCGCGCACGTTCCAAGTGACGACGCGGCCGTTGATCGGGCTCCGAATTTCGAGTTTGTCCTTCTTTTCTTTGAGGAACGTGAGTTGTTCTCGCAGACTCTTGATCGACTGGATCAGTTCGTTCTTCTCCCGTTCCTTCTGATTGATTTCGTTTTCGGTCAGTTCCCGGTTGTCGTTGAGATGTTCGCGGTCGATGGAAAGCAACGCGGCATTGTCTTTGTTCAACTCGCCCGTCTTGGCGGCGATTTCTTTTTCCAATTCCGGGCTGCGCTCGACGATGAGCACGTCGCCCTGGTTGACCTTTTGATCGTGTTCGACGTTGATCTGCTGCACCAGGCCGTCGACTTCGGCCCACACGTTTTTGCGTTCCTTGGGCCGCAGTTTGCCGCTGCCTTCGAGCTTCAATTCGGCTGGGTAAAAACATAGAAACGCAATGGCAGCCACGGCAGCCGTAATAGCGGCCAGCGTTTTGGGCAACGTGCGGCCGCGGAACAGTTTGGTGCCCTTGCCCAAAAACCGCCACACCGGCATCAAGAACAGGCCCTCGTATTCCAGGGCATTGGTCAGGGCCGTGGCACTATGCGTGCGCACCACCTCGACGCGGTGCAAGAAACCATCTGGCGTGCGGCTGTCGGCCATCTGTTCGACGATCAGCGCGCCGATCACGCGCGGCGGTTCAGGCTCTTCGTCCTCGGCGAACTTCGCTTCGGCATCCTGCGGCTCGGTCAGTGGCAAGATCGCCATCGCCTTGGTATGCGACTCGTCGACGTAAGTGTCCAAGGCATCTTCGACTTGTGGCGCAAGGTCGGCGGTATCGCCGGTGAACCACACGTCCTCGCCGGTCTTCACGACGGCGTTGGCCAACTTGCTCAGCATCACGGTGACGTTCGAGCGTTTATCGAACGTATCTTGGCCGCTGACCGCTTCGATCGGGCAACTGCCACCGCGGCGAATCGCCACGCTGACGCGATCACAGCCGATCAGCCGCCGACCTTCATTGGCGACCGTGTAGGCGGTTTGGCGGACATCGAGCTTTTCGTGGGCACTGCGGGTGAATGTTTCCAGTTGTTCCCAAAGTGTTTGCTTTTCGGAAAGGTGTCGCAGGCGACCAGCTTTGAGAAAGTCGCCGGCGAACTCGCACACCTGAATCAGAAACCGCAAATAGCCACGTTGCGTGGTGATGCGTGCGCCCGGGCGTTGAAAGACTTCGAGCACGCCTTGCGGCCCTTGATCGTTTCGCATGGGGGCGAGCACGAGCAGGAATTCCGTGGGATTGGCCGCCGCCGCTTCGTCACTGTCGCTGACCTCGCCCGCACCGGAGTGGGGGGCAATGAGCGCGCCGTCGTTGCCCAGCAATACTTGTCGTAGCAAACGGCCATGCTGCTGCTGGCGCACTTCGCTCTCGATGAGGCCGGTCTGCTGCAGATTGATTTGATAGGCCAACTGCAAGCCGCCTGTTTCGCCGATCACCCAGACTGCGCCGCCCGGGGCCGCCAAGGCCGCGACGACCTTGTTGAGCATCGCGTTGTAGAAATCGACCGGCGCGATTTCGCTCCGCGACAACTCGGCAATTTCCTGAACCAGCCCTTGGATCTCGCGCTTGGCGCGCTCGACCTGCTCGGCATCGACCGAGCCAGAACGTTCGCCGCTGGAAACCTGGGAGTATTCGGAGGTGCTCACGCTGGCTTAAACCGCTGAGTTGGGGGCTATTTCGTATCCGTAGCCGCGGCCGGAATATCTAACAGTTAACTGTACCGCAAACATAAAAATCCACCGAGGCCTCTCGTCCGGTTGGCGGCCCAAAACAGCCAAGATGGGCGAAAAAGTGGTGGTTTATGCGGCCCGCACAATCATTACGACCGGCGCAGTCGTCCGCCGGCAGTGGCCCGGTTGTTCCCGCGCGGTCCGCAATCACGCTGGACCCGCTTACCGGGGCGATGCTAGGATTATAGGATTGCGAGGGTGCTCGCGGCGACCGCTTTTTTTGCTCGCCATGCTGGCTCCACGCTGCGAGACCAATATCCAGGCAGAATTTTATGGCAAATCAGAAGGAAGAAGCGCTGGAGGTCGAGGGTGTCGTTACCCAGGCACTTGCGAATACGCGCTTCCGAGTTGAAATCGAGGGTGGACACGTGGTGATGGCCCACGTCGCCGGCCGGATGCGCAAGAATTTCATCCGGATCGTGCCGGGTGACCGCGTGCGGGTTGAGCTTTCGCCCTACGACCTGACCAAAGGTCGAATTGTTTACCGGGAACGGTAGCAGTGAATTTGCTGCCTGTTGCCGATCTTTCGCCGTTTTCGCCCCCGGTTTTTCAAGGTGGTGATCACGCTCCGCGTGATGCATATCTTCTCGCGGAGCGAGAAGACTACATTATTCCCCGCGAAATGCATCACGACGAGAGTTGCCGGAATTTCCGCTTTGCTGGCAGCGAAACCAAGAAAATTGTCGCTTTGACGAACGCCAGGGTAGGCTTTCTCCGGTATACTAACTTGCCCCTTTTGGCAAACCGTTTGGGTGAGGGTCCGGTGATTTGCCCCGCCCAAGGTCTTGCCCGATTCCTGTCCGACTCGTTTACCAACTTAACCTCAATGGGAGGATCTTGTGAGAACTGTTCATTGTCGTCGCTTGTTATGGGTCGCGATGCTGGCCGTTTGCGGGCTGGTGGTCTATCAGCCGTTGGCCGCGATCGCACAAACAGAACCCGCGAGTGAACTCAAGAATGTGGCCGTGGTTGCCGGCGCACCGTACGAAAAGCTCATTAGCGATATCACGTTTATTGGCTCGTTGGGCGGCAAGCCTGAACTGGGGCAAATGGTTGAAGGTGGTCTGGCGTTCTTCACCCAAGGCAAGGGCGCGACCGCCCTGGACAAGAAACAAGCGTGGGGCGTCATTGTGCAAACCGACGGCGCCAACTTCCTGCCGGTCGGCTGCCTGCCGGTGGTCAAGCCGAATGATCTGCTCGAAGTGGCTAAAGCATTCGGTTCCGAGATCAAAGACGGCGAAAACGGCACGAAGGAAATCAAGTTACCCAATCAGAAGACGATTTTCGTGAAGACGGACAATGGCATGGCGTTTTTAGCCATGTCGCCCGCGTCGCTGGCCAAGCTGCCGGCCGATCCCAAGCAGTTGCTTACGAAGATCGTCGGTGATTACGACATTACGGCCCACGTCTCACTCAAGAACGTTCCCGAGATGTATCGCCAATTCGCTTTGCAGGCCATGCAAGCGGGTGTGCAGCAAGGGATGAAGAAGAAAGACGATGAGAGCGACGAGCAGTATGCCGAACGGCAGAAGATGACTGAGGCCCAGATGGCCCAGATGTCGCGGATGATCAACGAGATGGATTCGTTGACGTTTGGTTGGGCCGTGGATGCTCAGCAGCAACGCACATATGCCGATTTCAGCTACGTGTTTCTGCCGGATAGCAAGATGGCCAAGCAGATGGCCGCTTACAGCTCGCCGACGACCAATTTCGCTGGTTTCTACCAGCCCGATGCGGCCGCCACGATCACATTCGCTGCGAAGGGCGATCCGAGCTTGATGGCCGAGGACATGGCGCAGTTCGAGGCCAGCATGAAGTCGGCCCTGCAGCAGGTGAATGGCGAAATTGAGAAGAAAGTCGACGATGCCGAAGCACGCGAGGCCCTCAAGGCAGCGGTGGCAGATTGGTTTGGCGCACTCGAGGCGACGCTCAAGACCGGCGAAATGGATGGCGGTGCCGCTGTGCAGCTAAGCAGCGATTCACTGACCGCGATTGCCGGTGTGCATGTCGTGGATACCGCGAAGATCGAAAGCGGGCTGAAGAAGTTGGAAGAGGCGGCCAAGAAGTCGCCCAAGTTCCCGGGTATTCAATGGAATGCGGCCGAACATGCGGGCGTCAAGTTTCACACCCTAACCGTGCCTGTGCCGGACGGTGAAAAAGGCCCCCGCCAATTATTTGGCGACAAACTCGATGTGGCCGTGGGCATTTCCGACAAAGCCGCTTATTTCGCCCTGGGCAAGAACAACATCGAGGCCGTGAACAAGGCGATCGATGCCTCGGCGGCAAGCCCGGGTAAATCGGTGCCGCCGTTTGAATTGGCGGTTTCGCTCGGCCCGATCATGGAAGTGGCCGCCGCCCAGGCGGAGGATGGCAAGCAGAAGGAAATCGTGCAGAAGGTTGCCGATTACCTGAAGAGCCAGGCCCAAGGCCGCGACCATGTGCGGGCGGTCGGCCAGATCATTCCGAACGGTCTGAAGTATCACGTCGAGGCCGAAGAAGGTGTGCTGAAGGCGATCGGCACAGCGGCCACCGCTGCCCAACAGCAGAAGATGCAGGCGCAGCAGCAATAGTGCCCGCCCCGCTGGTATCTTCTTGATGAAAATCAAAATGGCTCACTCGCAACGGCGGGTGAGCCATTTTCATTGTGTCCACTATCTTGGGTGCCTGGGGTCGAGCCGAAGGCGGGCCTCCAGCGCGCTTGAGTAAGCCCTGATTCGCCGAGGGGCTCGGCTGCGCTCGCCCCCAGCCACCCATCATTACTTGTCCATGAGGATGAGCGCGCCGGCGGCCACGGCCATGAGATTTAGCAGTGCCGGCGGGAGCGACATGTTCATGAGCGGCAGGCCGCCTACCAGGATGAGCCAGATTCCCATCAACAACATGCCCGGGCTGGATGCAAGTTTCATAGAGGAGTTCCTTCTCAACGTATAACCGTTGGTGCCAATGAGCACTTGGGTGCCATGGCCACGGCTCGGAGTGGCCATGCTGCTGTTCGTAACGATCGCATGCCCATGCCAAGCCATGGCACGCTTATTTGGTGGCGTATCGTAGCCGAACGTGCTAGCGCGTGCCAAGGCGGGAAAGCCGGCCCATCCAAACGCTAAGGCTGCCGACGACGACGAACGCAACGGCGCTGGCCCACAAAGGCAAGATGTGACCATTGACGATGACTTCCGCGCCGACAAGCAGTCGTATCAGCTGCGCAAGGCTCATCAACGCAAAGATCACACACGCGACTTGCAGCCCCAATATTGGCGATTTCATAAAACGCCCTTTCCTTACGACTCTTTACAAGAAGCGAGGTCGGACAGGATTTTACAATCCTCGGCCGACGTGCGATAACGGATACTCAATTCTACGCTGTTTCGAGGAAGCAAAAGCACTCCGATTGGTTCACACGAGCAGAGGAAGCATGACGGCAAGCTTACTAAACACGGGGATTCTCACCGAAATTGCCGGCCAGCCGATCCCGGATTTGGCAAGGCAATTTGGTACACCCGCCTATATTTACGATGCCGCGACGATCTGTCGAAAGATCGCGGACCTCGCGGCGTTCGAAGTCGTTCGCTATGCCCAAAAAGCTTGTTCCAACATCGCGATCCTCGACCTGATGCGGCGGAATGGGGTGCTGGTCGACGCGGTGAGCGCGGGCGAAGTGGGCCGCGCGCTGGCCGCCGGTTACAAGCCGGGGCAGACCGCGCATCCGCCCGAGATCGTGTACACGGCCGACATTTTTGATCGCGAGGCGCTGGCGATCGTGGTGGAGCACGATATCCACGTGAATTGCGGGTCGCCAGATATGATTGAGCAGTATGGGGAGGCGCTGGCGAAGAGCCGGGGCCGGGGACGGCCCGGCTCGCTAGATGGTGGACGGCCCGGCTCGCCGGACAGCGGACGGCCCGGCTCGGTGGCGGGGATTACGTTGCGGGTGAACCCTGGTTTTGGCCATGGGCATAGTCAGAAGGTGAACACGGGAGGCGCCCAGTCGAAGCACGGGATTTGGTTCGAGCAACTGGAAGAGTGCTTGGAACGGGCGGCCAGATGGAATCTCACCATCACCGGCTTGCACATGCACATCGGCTCGGGCACCGATCTTACTCATTTGAGCGAAGTGTGCGGCGCGATGGAGCGAGCGGCAATCACGATTGGTTCTTCGATTCAATCAATTAGCGCCGGCGGTGGTTTGCCGGTGCCCTATCGCGAAGGCCAGCAATACATTGATATTGGCGCGTACCACAAGCTGTGGGATGCGGCCCGCCATCGGCTGGCGAACCAGTTTGGTCACGAGATTTCCTTGGAGCTGGAACCGGGACGGTTCCTCGTCGCGGAGAGCGGTTATTTGATCAGCGAGATCCGCGCGATCAAGACGAGCGGCGACAACACGTTCTACCTGGTCGATGCCGGCTTCAACAATTTGGCGCGGCCGATTCTGTACGGGGCGTATCACCCGATGGCCGTGTGCCCGGCCGATGGCTCGGCCGCGCTACGGCCAGTGAAGAACGTGGTGGTCGGCGGGCCGCTGTGCGAATCCGGCGATATCTTTACGCAGGAGGAGGGCGGATTCGTTGCTAGCAGGTCGCTGCCGGAGGCGAAGGTCGGCGACTTCCTGGTGATCGGCGTTGCCGGGGCCTATGGCTACGCGATGGCCAGCAACTACAACTCGAAACCCCTTGTGGCGGAAGTACTTATCGAACGTGGCAAGGCGAACCTCGTTCGCCGCCGGCAGACGCTGGATGATATCCTTCGACTCGAAAGTATTCCCGGGTGATTTTCTTGTCGCCGTGACGACGGGAACGCGGTTTCTCATCCTAACCGCTTCGCAGGAAAACCGCGGGCGTATATCTTGCGTAGAACAAAGTTGGCACTGGACAGGGACTGTTGCCGTATCTAGGCATTGATCGCCGGTAGGAGGAAGAAGTGCTCGCTCCTTATCGATTTCGCGGCGCAACGCCGTATCTCATTGGGTTTGTCGGCGTGGTGGTGGCGACCCTGTTGCGTTTTCCCTTCCACCCAGCGCTGGGTGAGCATTTAAGTTACGGCTTCGACTTTCTTGCGGTGTTCGTGGCAGCGTGGACGGGTGGCCTCTGGCCAGCGGTGGCGACGGCCATCCTCAGTTCGTTGGCGGGAGATTTCTTCTTTTCGAGTCCTCGCTATTCGCTCCAAATCGATAGCATCGAGGAACTCCTTGAAATGACCGTGTTCGTCGCCGTTAGCGTGATCATCGGGGGGCTATCGGAAATATCGCACAACGCGTTGATTCGGGCCAAGGAAGCGGAACGCGACAAAGATAACTTCATGGCGGCGGTGGCCCACGAAATGCGCAGCCCGCTTTCGGTGATCGGTTATGCGAACTCGCTGAATCGCCTGACCGGCATCGAACGCGCGAAAGACCAACTCGATGTGATCGATCGCCAGGTGCATCATCTTAATCGGATGATCGAGGACTTGCTGGAAGTCTCACGTGTCGCGAGGGGGAAAATTAAATTGGAGCGGCGTGACGTCGATCTCGCGAGCGTTATTGCCGGTGCGGTTGAACGGGTAAAACCGCTCGTGGAAAGTCGCCGGCACACGCTCGCCGTGCAGACGCCATCGCGCCCAACCACAGTGAATGTTGATTCGATGAGGATGGTGCAAGTGCTCGGGAATTTGTTGACGAATGCGGCGAAATACACGCCCGATGGCGGGCAGATTTTCGTGCGGGCGGAATTGGTCGGACAAGATGCCGTCATCCGAGTGCGGGACAACGGCATCGGCATCGCCGCCGAAGAGTTGCCGCGGGTTTTCGAGTTGTTTGCCCAGTCCGAGACTTCGCGCGATCGCGCGGCTGGCGGGTTGGGGATTGGGTTGGCGCTAGCGCGCAAAATTGTCGAAGTGCATGGCGGCACGATCGTCGCCAAGAGCGGCGGCAGGGATTGTGGCAGCGAATTCACCGTGACGTTGCCGGTGAGCGGTGCGGTACCCCCGATGCCCGCCAAGCCCACGGAAAGCCTCGCCCCGGCGCATGCGTAATAAGCACCGCGGCGAGTCGAATGACCTATCGCTCGTTTAACCCCGAGCCAGCGGCGAGGCTGAGCGCCGGCTTCCGTCGCCGTCGGCTCCGGGTTAAACGACCTGGACAATTCCTCCTGCGTTTGCCCTCCAGATCGCCTTGGCCACGAGCCGATGGTAGCCTAAGATTGGGGTATACCGACTAACCCGATTTAGGGCCGATCGCGGCAAAATTGCCGGCGGATCGCTTCAAGAATCCACCCAAAATCTCGACGCAACCAACTCTGCCATGGCCAAAGAAGGACCACGTAAGAAAGTTCCGAAACTGTTGGCGGTGATCAATGCCGACAACTGCACCGGCTGCGAATCGTGCCGGGAAGTTTGCCCGGTCGATTGTATTGAGCTCAAGACGACCGACCGCGGCATCGTGAAGGGCACGCAGCAGTGGTGCGAGATCGATATCGAGCGGTGCGTGGGCTGCGAAGTGTGTGTGCACATTCCGGGCAAGAAGACCAACCCGTACGAGCTCACCGTGTGCCCGTGGGACGCTATTGAATTAGTGCCGACGGAGAACGTGGCGGTGGTCGTGGCGCAAATCGGCGGGCCGACGGAGTATATCCACGAGAATTGGGATCGGCTGGTGGGCACGGCGCAACATTTGGCGGAGCTTCGGGCAGCGAGTGCGTAGCTATTGGTGATACGGGTTTTTTGGGAATGCTGATGAAATTGCCGTATAATGGAGACGATGTATCGGACCGTTTGCCGAACCTATATTTTCATGGTCGCAGGGTGTTTGCATGACCCACATCACCTTAAATGCCGATCAAGCTCGCCTGATAGAAAGCGCAACTTTTCCTATCGTGTTTGTGGACGAAAGCGGCCGGGCTTTAGTCGAAGCGACGCAATCAGCCGTCGAGCCAAGGTTGCCCCCGGGCATTACGCGAGAGTACTGGGCAGAAGTGCAGCGTCGCATGTCTCAACCGGGCGAATACTCTACGCTGAAAGAAATGAAAGAGCGTCTCGGTTGGTGAGTTCTCAATGGTCCGATACACAGTTCTTTGGCGCAAGGAAGTACTGAATGAACTCGCGAACCTCTGGATCCAATCATTGTCAACGCAAACATCAATAATTCGAGTATCTTTGTGGTTCAAATAACAATTACCGACGAACTTGCTCAAGCGATCTCCGCGGCACGGGATTGCGTTACGTTAGTCGACCCTCGTGGTCGGAAAGTCGCGGAGGTGGCTCCGACGATTTCTGGGTCTGATGGTCCCGTTGGCATGACGCCCGAGCACCTCGCGGAAATCAAGCGTCGCATGGCCAACGACGACGGTACGCGCGTTCCACTCTCGCTGACGTGATGGACCGATTGCGAGCGGCGGATTCCAAATGACGAGATATACCGTCACCGCCACGGCTCAACGGAGGGCGATCTTGCTCGGCTGTGGATTTCTTCGCACGATCGTGGTGCTTTGGCGGCCGCGGCCGACACGATCGACCAAATATTGCGTGAAGACGCGCCGACCAAAGGCGATGAAGCACCGCTTGGGCTGCGACAATTGATTGTGCCACCGCTGGTTGTGGAATTCACTGTGGAAGTGGAGGATCGCCGCGTGTCGATCCACAGCTTCCGGCATATCGGCGAGGTATCGAACGGCCACTAGAGAAGCGATGCTTCGACCTTGCGCATGTACTCAATACTTTCGCGCGCTATCGCATCGGGGCTGGGTTCGTATTTGAAGACCTCGACGCTGACCCAACCGTCGTAATGCACTTCGCGGAGGGCGGCGAAGATGGGGTGGAAGTCGACGTTGCCCATTCCGGGGCCGAGCATGTTGGGGTCGTTCGCGTGGAAGTGGATCAGCCATTTATGGCTATCGCGGATGATTTCAGGGATCGGCTTCGCTTCACTGGACATGGCCTTCACATCGAGGTGCACTTTGCAGTACGGCGAGTCGACCATTTTGGCGAGGCGAATCGCCGACTCGGCGGTCAGCATGAAGTCGCCTTCCGAAGGGCCGAGCGGTTCGAGACCCAGCGTCACGCCGAATTGTTTGCAGGCGGCCATCGCATTGTGCAGCACTTCAACGGCGTACGCTTCGGCATCGTCGTAGGAAACGTCGGGCAGCAGGTTGCGCTGCTTCGGCGAACCGAGGACCATGATCTTGCCGCCGAGGTCGGCACACATTTCGACGAGCGTCTTCAAGTACTCGCCCGTCTTGCGACGCACCGTGGGGTCGGGGCTGGTGAGGTAGAAGCCCTGGGTCTTGGCGAGGAGCCAGTGGAGGCCGATGATTTCGAGGCCGGCGTCCTCAGCCAAGGTCCGCACGTCGACGAGCTTTTGGGCGGAAACTTCGCGCACATCGAACGGCTCATTGTGCGGCGCGAACGTGAAAGGGGCGATTTCGACGCCCGTGTAGCCGAGTTTGCGGATTGTGGAAAATGTGTCGGCAAACGAGCGATCGCCGAACATTTCGTTGCAGAGGGCGAATTTCATGGGTGTGGGAGCAGTCTCGTGTTAGCGGCCAGTAGTGGGTCAGTTGGATGAAGGTCCGCGGGTCAAGCCGTAGGCGAGCCCCCAGCTCGCAGCGCTACTGGGGGCTCGCTGCGCTCGACGCCAGCCACCCCGCGAATCTCGTCAGGCTAAAGGCTGACCTACGAAGTGATGTGAATCGCTTGCGATTCAGCTTCCGTTCTACCATATTGAAGTGCTTATTTCACCTCGTTCCGTTTTCCTCGAACCACGGCCCGTTTCATGTCCGTCGAACCACCCACCGCCATGCCGCAAACCCTGGAACTTGGCCGCATTCATCAAGGCGACTGCATCGAACGGATGCGCCAAATCGAGAGCGGCACGATCGACCTGGTGTTTGCCGATCCGCCGTTCAACATCGGCTACGAGTACGATGAGTACCACGATCGGCAGACGGATGATGAGTATATCGAGTGGTCGCGGCAATGGATGGAAGAGGTTTATCGTGTGCTCAAGCCGAACGGCACGTTCTGGCTTTCGATTGGCGATGAGTATGCCGCCGAGTTGAAGGTGGATGCCGAACACAAAATTGGCTTCGCCACGCGGAGCTGGGTGATTTGGTATTACACATTTGGCGTGAACTGCAAAATGAAGTTCTCGCGCTCGCACGTCCACTTGTTTCACTTCGTGAAGGACGCGAACAACTTCACGTTTAATGCCGAGGATCCGCTGGTGCGCGTGCCGTCGGCGCGGGCGCTGGTCTATGGGGATAAGCGCGCGAATCCAGCGGGCCGCTTGCCCGACGATACGTGGATTCTGCGGCCGCAAGATTTGCCAGAAGGTTTTCAGCCGACTGAGGATATTTGGTATTACGCTCGGGTGGCCGGGACGTTCAAGGAACGGCAGGGCTTTCATGGCTGCCAGATGCCCGAGCAGTTGTTGGGCCGCATCATTCGCGTGAGCAGCAACGCGGGCGACATCGTGCTCGACCCGTTTGCCGGTAGCGGGACGACGCTGGCGGCTGCCAAGAAGCTCGGCCGAAAGTGGCTGGGGTGCGAACTTTCGGAAGATTACGTCCGCGCGTCGACCGAACGGCTGGCAGCGGTTGAGGAAGGCGGCGTACTCGATGGCCCGGCCGACCCGATCGCTAGCGCGCCTTCGACGGCCAACGGTAAGCGACTCGAAGTTGCAACAATCGCTGAGCAGGACAAGGAGACAAGGAGACAAGGAGACAAGGAGACAAGGGGACAAGGGGACAAGGAGACATGCAGACAAGGAGACAAGGAGACAAGGAGACAAGGAGACAAGGAGACATGCAGACAAGGAGACAAGGAGACAAGGAGACAAGGAGACAAGGAGATTGCCGATTCGGGTGCCACTGGCTCTGCCAGTGCCGCCGACGCCCACACCTTGCTCAATGCCCCGGTCACCAAGCGTGAGCTGCGCGATGTCATTCGCGATGCAATTGTTGATGCGTTCTTTACAGTGAATGAAGGGAGTTCAATTGATTGGCTGCTCGCGAATCCTCGAATACAGGATAATTTCCACATAGAGTGTCAGCAGGCTGGCTTAATAGGTGGCCCGGCAGAGTGGAATCGCGCTTTGCTAAGACTAAGGAAAACTGGGGAATTTCCAAAGCGGGGCTCAATTAAGCGAGTAATTGTCAGCGCCGAGGAAATGGATCAATACTGCTTTGCGGCCGAGATTGCTTGGAAAATAGTGAGCGAACAATTTCACGGAGTATCGTTGGACGAAATACTTTGCGATCCTGAAAAAGCTACAGAATTTGATCGAACTGCCATAAGGTTTGGTGGCAAATCGCAGCCGCAAGATTTCAGGTGGGCGGCGCTTCATCTTCGCAAAGCGAGCAAGGAATTGGTGCAAGATGCGAAGAAGTATAGGCATTCGGCATTGAAGGGTCGCGATTTTACGGGGCGTCACGACTGGAAGCGTGTCGATTTCGACCGTTTCTTAGGTCAAAAAGGTGTCTATCTTTTGCGGAATCAGGATGGAGAGTCTTTATATGTGGGCGACACAGTAGATTTAGGCGCTCGACTACAGCGGCATTCTACCGGCCGCGGCTCAACGCAGATCGCAACTATTTCGATTGTTCCGCGTGACCGTATGCCAGCGGATGATTACCGTGGGCCGCTTAGAGTCGAATTAGCTCGCCAATACGAGACTAAATTCAATGTTGACCTCTTTGCAATTCATAATATCGGCCTTTGAACGAACAGATTCGCAATGCGTTCCTTGAAGCGAGTGGCGGGTATTCGGCCGATCGAGTGGTGGCCGACCCGGTGCTGAACCAAGTGTACATAAATAGATGCCATTCACTTGGCGTTGATGCTTCGCCCGTCGAGTTAAACCTTCTGTTGTTGAATGCTCGTAAGGCCGGACTGCTTACGGGGCTACGAAGATCCCGTAGAACGTCATTTCCGGACGAGGACTCTTATTGCTTCGGGAGCGAAATAGCAGCGAGGTTCATTGAAAAGCGAGATTCAACGACGCTTGATCGAATTATCTGTAATCCCTCGGTTGCGCAGGAATTCGATGGTTTGGCAGCTGATATAGCGCCCGGCTACTCTTCTCTTCAATACCGCTGGGCGGCGCTAAACCTTCGAAAAGCCAGGTCGTTGCGGCCAGAACTTTTTTCGCATATTGTTCGCCCCGTCGCGGTTTCAATTCTACCGATTGAAGGTTTGGTTGAGGCCGACGTACCAATGCAACAAGGAATCTATATCTTTTACAGCCCTGCTGAAACGCTATACGTTGGCGAAGGACAAAGTCTCCGTAAACGCGTGGCAAAGCATCTTGATCATTCGGACAATAAGAATCTCGCTCGCTGGTTTTGGGCAAATGGATTTCGTGGTGTCCATTTGGAAATGCAGGTACTTGAAGAGAACACGACAGTAAAGGTGCGGAAGGCACTAGAAGCAGAACTGATTTCCAGCCGTCGCCCGATTTTCAATATTCAAGCGGTGCCAAGCCACCGGTGATCATTCTTCGCGCTACAGCGTTGCGAACTGCTGCCACTTGTCGTCATACGCGCGGATGTTGCCGGTGACGATGTCGTAGACCCAGCCGTGGAGTGCGAGGCGGCCAGCGGCGAGCGCTTCGGCCACGCAGGGATGAGCGCGAAGATTATCCAATTGCACGAGCACATTCGCATCGACGGCTTGCAGCATTTCATCGGGGCCGCCCAAGCGGCCGCTGAGCGCGAGTTTCCCCAACACGGGTTCGGCATGGTGGTGCAGCCAATCGGCCACGTGCGGCATGTTTTGCAGCGATTCGGGATGCATCAGGCCGTGGATGGCGCCGCACCCCGAATGGCCGCAGACGATGATGTTCGGCACGCGTAGGCCGACGACGGCGAATTCGATCGTCGCGGTAACGCCGCCGATGATGCCATCATACTTCGGCACGAGGTTGCCGGCGTTGCGCAGCACGAAGAGCTGGCCGGGCTGGGCGTTCGTGAACAGGAAGGGGTCGACACGCGAATCGCTGCAAGTGATTACGAGCGCTTCGGGCGATTGGCCGGCCGCGAGCTTCTCGAACAGCTCACGATATTGGGGATACACTTCGCGCTGGAACGTTCTGACGCCGGCGATGATGTCTTTCATGCTGAATTCCAAGAGATGTTAGTAATTCAAGTTCGTAAGGGGTTCGACGTAGATCGTCTTCATTTTCAAGGTTGCATAGCGAACGAAGCTGATTGCAGGCGTGCCATGCCCACGGCTTGGCGTGGGCATGCGGACCTCACGACCACGAGCATGGCCACTCCGAGCAGTGGCCATGGCACCCAAGGACTCATTGGCAGCGCAGTTCTCAACTGGTTGCGCCAATCGCCTGTCTTCGGGCGATTTCTCGATTCTCGCTCTGCACCAGTTGGCCGCAGGCGGCGGCGATGTCGGCACCGAGCGAATAACGAATTGTGGTGATAAACCCCGCCTCGCGCAGAACGGCCGCGAACGCGTCGCGCTCGGGCCGTTCGGTCGAACGCAACTCTGGTGCTGTCGCGATCGGATTATAGGGGATCAGGTTCACGTGGACATTGAGACCCTGGAGCCAAGTGGCGAATTCGTGGGCGTCGGCGAGCGAATCGTTCACACCGGCCAGCATCAGGTACTCAATCATGAGCGTATTTTGCTGGATGGAGTTCACTGCCACGACAGCACGTCGCAATTCATCAAGTGGATATTTTATGGCAAGCGGGATTAGACGTTCGCGGACAGTTTGTCGTACGCTGTGCAAGCTGATCGCCAAATTGACCGCTGGGAAGCGGCGGGCGCAACGGATCATGGCGTCGGGAATTCCTACCGTCGAAATGAGAATACGGCCCGGCGTGTGATGAAACAGCGTGGGGGCAAGCAGGGCGGCAACCACATCGTAAACTGCGGCTTCGTTGTGGAAGGGTTCGCCCATGCCCATGAAGACGATGTTTCGCACGTGGCGGCCTTCGGCGTGCATCCGTTCGCCAGCCAGCACGATTTGATCGAGCATCTCGGCTGCCGATAGGTTCTTGGCTATGCCCATTTGCCCAGTCGCACAGAAACCACAGGCGGCCGCACAGCCCACTTGCGATGAGACGCACAGCGAAACCCGGCCTGTGCCAGTACGCATGATGACGGTTTCGATCGCGTAACCGGCCGGGGTTTTCAGGACGAGTTTCGTCGCTCCATCGACTTGGGAGTCGTGCGATTCGGCGGGCGTGAGCAAATGAAACTGCACTCGGTCTGAGAACTGATTGCGTACATGTTCGGGGAGTTCGGTTAGCGCGGCATCCACGCCTAAACACTTCTTAAAATAGGCGGTGCGCAGGGCTCGTAACCGCCGCGGCTCGAACTTGAGTTCGGCCCGCAGGCGGTCGATGGCCGGCGAATCGTAGATGCTGATTGGTGGTGGCATCAGTTAGGTCTCACGCCAAGGCGCAAAGACGCAAAGGAAAGCATTTGAACCACGAAGGACACGAAGAACACTAAGAATCAGTATAAATTTTCTAGCTATGTAATCTCCCAGGTGCGCTACCCCCTATGGGTGAATCTGCAATCGTTTGGTGAACGCCGCCAATCGATTTTAGGGACTTGCGGCCCTTGCTACGGTTTCAAAGCGGCATTGAATGTAACTGCATCGCCTGGCTCCGCGATCCTTGGTGATCTTCGTGTCCTTTGTGGTTTTTGTTTCTCCTGGTCCTTTGCGCCTTTGCGCCTCTGCGTGAGATTATAGTAAGTTAATCTTGTGTGCCGCGCCGGCGATCTCTTGCACGTAGCGGGGCACGGCGTAGCCGGGGAGTCGTGAGCGCAGTTCCTTAGCAATCTGGCGGCCGATGGCAAGCGGCACTTCGAAGTGTGCCGCTCCAGCGACTCGGTCGAGTTGATGCAGGTAGTACGGCACGATTCGCAATTCAATGAGCCGTTCGCACAGCGCGACTTGGGCTTCCACGGAATCGTTCACGCCAGCGAGGAGCACGGCCTGATTCAATAGTACGACTCGCGCTTCCGCCAGCTTGGCGAGCGACCGGGCGGTGTGTTCATCCAGTTCTTGGGCATGGTTGGCATGCACGACGACGACCGGCGTCAATCGCGAGCCGCCGAGCATTGCGACGAGTTCATCGGTCACTCGTTCGGGAATGACGATTGGCAATCGCGTGTGAATTCGCAGACGGCGCAGATGCGGAATCGATTCGAGCCGTTCGATGAGTGCGGCCAAGGTCGCGTCGACGAGTGAGAGCGGATCGCCGCCGCTGAGGATTACTTCGTGGATACTGGCGTCGGCCGCGATTGCTTCGAGTGCCGGTTGCCAGTGCGCAATTGACCGTGGTGCTTCCTCGTAGGGGAAGTGCCGGCGAAAGCAGTAGCGGCAATGAATGGCACAAGTGCCCGTGGTGATGAGGAGCACCCGGCCTTGATATTTTTGCAGCAGGCCGGCCTGCATGGTGGCCGAGCAATCGCCCACGGGATCGACTCCGAAGTCGGGCACTTCTTGCATTTCGGTGGCCAGCGGCAAGACTTGGCGCAAGAGTGGGTCGGCGGGGTCGCCGGTTTTCATCCGGGCGATAAAGCCGCGTGGGACGAAGAGCGGAAATTGCTGAGCGGCTTCGCCAGCGTTTTTTACGAGATTTTCGGGCAAAGCCAGCAGGCGGCACAATTCGGCCGGATCGCGAACGGCGTCTTTCATGGCCTCCCGCCACGACGCGTAGGGGAGGCCCAATCTGGGGCGGACAACGCGCGTTGGGCTGGATAGAATAGTCATTCGTTTTTCGGGCGACCAGTGCCGGCGATGCGTAGCATCGCGGCTATTGCGAATGCGAAAAAAATTCAAACTAAGACAACCGGAACACCTTCAACATACCAGCCATTCGTAGGGAAGACCAATCGTGACGACGTACAATACCAGTGATTTTCGCAAGGGCCTCAAGGTACAAATCGACGGCATTCCGTACTTGATGGTCGAAATGAATTTTCGCAAGCCGGGCAAGGGCAACGCCCTGTACGAGTGCAAGCTCAAGAACTTGGTTCGCGGCACCATGCTGGACCGCACCTATCGGGCGGGCCAGACGTTGGAGGAAGCGGACGTTTCGGAATTCGCGGCGCAGTATCTCTATCGCCAGCAAGATATGTTCGTATTCATGAACAATGTGACGTATGAACAGTACGAGCTGACGAAAGAGCAAGTGGGCGATGCCTGGCAGTTCCTGAAGGACGGGATGGAATGCAACTTGATGGTGTACAACAACAACCCGCTCACCGTGACGCCGCCGAACCACGTGATCTTGAAGGTGGAGTACGCGGAACCAACCGCCCGGGGCAACACGGCCACGAACGTGCGTAAGCCGGTGAAGCTGGAGACGGGAGCGGAAATTGGGGCGCCGGCCTTCGTGAATACGGGCGATTACCTGCGGATCGACACCCGGACGGGTGAGTACATCGAACGGGCGAATGGACCGGAGTGAGCTTGGAAGATTGGGCCAGTGAATTATGCCATGGGTGGCATGTCCTCGCTCGCGCCAGCATGCTCACGCGAAACAGTTGCGTTTTTGCCGCGAGCGTGGACATGTCTCTGTTTCGCGAGAGCATGCCACCCCTGAACTCAAATCGCCACAAACCGCGAGCCGAATTGCCAAGAATGGCGGCGTGGTGGCGAATTATTTTCGGGCCACCCCCGTACGGCGACTTGCGATTGGCGGCGATTCCGTCGTACAACTAACTCAACGCGGCTACTGTTCTCGACCGGATTTAGCCCCCGGTCAGTGGCCGGGGGCCAAATGAGCAAGGCGGGACTTCGCTTTATCCCGGCTTACACTTTTCTCACTTTAGGAGTGTTTCGATGACCACGACTTTGATTGTGCTGGCCGTTCTGGCGTTCATCGCCTTTGTCGCCGTGATGTGGGGGATGGGCATTTTCAATCAGTTGGTCACGCTGAAGAATCGTTACCTCAACGCGTTTTCGCAGATCGAAGTGCAGCTCAAACGCCGCTACGATCTGATTCCGAACCTGGTCGAAACGGCGAAGGGCTACATGCAGCACGAACGCGGCACGCTCGAAGCAGTGATTAACGCGCGGAATCAAGCGGTGAGTGGATTGCAGAAGGCGGCGGCCAATCCCGGCGATCCGGCATCGATGCAGGCCCTGGCGGCAGCCGAGCAAGGGTTGTCGGGCGCGCTGGGGCGGCTGTTCGCGCTGGCCGAAGCGTACCCCGACCTCAAGGCCAATCAGAACATGGCCCAGCTCAGCGAGGAAATCACGTCGACCGAAAACAAAGTGGCGTTCGCGCGCCAGGCCTACAACGACTCGGCTACTGCCTACAACACCTACAAGCAGACATTCCCGCCAGTGGTTTTCGCCGGCCTGTTCGGCCACGGACAGAATGCCGAGCTGTTGGATTTCGACGACGCCCAAATTGCGGAGGCGCCGAAGGTGTCGTTTACGTGATGGGTCGAGGGCGGAGTGTCGAGGGTCGAGGGCCAGACGCTCACGACACCCGCGCTAATTGCCCGTTAATTCTGGCCCTCAACTCTCGACCTTAGACCCTTGACCTTCCCATGGCCACCGACTTCTTTGAACGTCAGGCCGATGCTCGCCGCAACACGAAGTGGCTCATCGCGATGTTCGTGCTGGCGGTGATTGCCGTGGTGGGTTCGACGTTCGTGCTGACGGCTGTTGTCGTGACAGCGGCCGACCGTCACGGCCAAGTTCGATTGGACGTTCCGCTCTTGGCCAGCGCTGCCGCGTTGACGCTGATTCTCGTCGGCACGCTTTACAAAATGGCGCAGCTGGCCGGCGGCGGAACGGTCATCGCCGAGCGACTGGGCGGCCGGCGGGTGTATCCGAATACGAATGACCCGGTGGAACGCCGGGTGCTCAACGTGGTGGAGGAAATGGCGCTGGCTTCTGGCGTGCCGGTACCGCCCGTGTTCATGCTGAGTAGCGAGGAAGGCATTAACGCCTTCGCCGCCGGTTATTCCCCGAGTGACGCGGTGGTTGGCATTACGCGCGGCTGTGCCCAACAGCTGACGCGCGATCAACTGCAGGGCGTGGTGGCCCACGAGTTCAGCCATATTCTCAACGGCGACATGCGACTGAATCTGCGGCTCATCGGCGTACTGCATGGCATCTTGCTGATGGGGCTGGTCGGTCGCGAAGTGTTGCGGTTCGCCAGTTATTCCGGCGGCGGCCGCAGCGACCGTGAGCGTCGGAACGATGCCGGGGCCTACGTGTTTTTCATTGGCCTGGCGTTCATGGTGCTGGGGTTCGTCGGTTTGTTTATCGGCAATCTCATCAAGGCGGCCGCTTCGAGGCAACGTGAGTATCTTGCGGATGCGTCGGCCGTGCAGTTCACGCGGAACCCGGAGGGCATTGCCGGGGCGCTCAAGCGGATTGGAGCCGCGGTGTTTGGTTCGAAGATCGCGTCACCGCGGGCAGCCGAGGCGAGTCACATGTATTTTGCGGAAGGGATCAGCACGCTGTTTGCCAGCCATCCGCCGCTGACGGATCGGATTCGCCGTGTCGATCCGCAGTGGGATGGGGTCTATCCACCAGCGTTGCCGGCGGACGCGGTTGTCGGTTTTGGCCGCGATGGCGTGGGGGCGCTCGTGGAAGGGACGCCAGCCGATGGGCGGCAAGATGTGTACGGCAAGCCAGTGCCGGTGGAAGTCGTGCGCCACGCGGTGGACCAGGTGGCGAATCCGACTGAACTGCATCGAGAGTATGTCCGCGAGCTAATCGCCGCGATGCCGCCGGCAGTCACCCAAGCGGCCCACGAACCCTATGGTGCCCGGGCCGTAATCTTCGCATCGCTAATTGATCAGGATGCCGATGTGCGTGCGGCGCAATTGCGAGTGCTGGAAAAAGCGGCCGATGCGAATGTTTACGAGCTGACACTGAAACTCATGCCGGCGGTGAACCAGCTCGATGTGCGGGCGCTGCTGCCGCTGGTGGATATGACGCTGCCGGCGCTACGAGCACTAAGCTCGTCGCAATACGAGGAATTCAATAAGTGCTTTGCGTACTTGGTTCAGGCCGACCAGCGGCTTGGTCTGTTTGAGTGGACGCTGCACCAAATTCTGCTGCGTCATTTGCGGCCGCAGTTCGAGAAAGTTCGGCCGCCGCAGGTTCGTTACTACGGTCTGCAGCAACTGGGCAGTCAGGTATCGGTGCTGCTCTCGACGCTGGCCCACGCCAGCCAGCACGATGATGACTTAGCATTTCAGGCCGGGGCCAAACACGTGGGCGAGGTGTCGGTGGAACTTCTGCCGCGTGAGGCGTGCAGTGTCGGCCAACTCGATGCGGCATTGCGCGAGTTGCGGCAGGCGGCTCCCAAACTGCGGGCCCGGCTCGTCGACGCCACGGCCGCGTGCATTTGCGCGGATCTGGATGTCTCGGTCGAAGAGGGAGAACTGCTGCGGGCGATTTGTGACATGCTCAATTGCCCGATGCCGCCGCTCTTGGCGGGACAGCGGGTTTCGCCTTCGCTATTTGCGGCTGGTATGGATCGTTAGACCGGATTTCTCGCCACGGAGTCGCGGAGGACATGGGGCGGGACTCGGCGATGCGTAGCATCGCGGCTATTTCGCAATTTGGCGATGTGCAGATGATTGATCCACGCGAACACAATTTCGCCCCTTCCGCTTCGCTGACGATGCTCGAGCGCAGGGGAACGCTGCTGCGCACGTTGCGGGAGTTCTTTTTCGAACGTGGCTTTGTCGAGGTCGAGACGCCGCTGGTCGCGCCGGAAATCATACCGGAGCTGCACATTGAACCGATGCGTGTTGAAGGTGGTGGTTATTTGCAAGCGTCACCCGAGTTGCACATGAAGCGGCTGTTGGCCGCGGGGGCGCAGGCCATTTTTCAGGTTACCCGGTCGTTTCGTGCCGGTGAGCGTGGCCAGTTGCACAATCCGGAATTCACGATTGTCGAGTGGTACCGCGTGGGCGACGATCTGCACGCGGGCATGGACCTGCTCGACGCACTCGCTCAAACGCTGCTCGGCACGCCGCTGGCCGCTCGCACGACCTACGCCGAGGCATTCGTTCGCACGTTAGGCATTTCCGCTCATTCCGCTTCGCCCCAAGAATTGGCGAATGTCGCCCAAGAAGCCGGCGTCGCGGTACCTTCTGGATTTGACGAAAGTGACCGGGATGAGTGGCTGAATTTGTTGCTGGCCACGCGCGTCGAGCCGCAACTCGGGGTTGATCGGCCGGAGATTCTGTACCATTACCCAGCGTCGCAATCGTCGCTGGCGAAGGTCGTGCGTTCGCCATTGGGGTATGAAGTTGCCGAACGATTCGAGATGTATTACCGGGGCGTTGAGCTTGCGAATGGGTTTCACGAACTTACGGACGCGGTTGAACAGCGGCGGCGGTTTGAAGAAGTGAACGCCGCGCGATTGAAAGACGGCCGCCGTCCGCTCCCCATGCCCGAATCGCTGCTGGCGGCCATGGAGCATGGGTTGCCCGATTGCACGGGATGCTCGCTGGGATTCGACCGGCTGGTGACGTTGGCGCTGGGGGGGACTGAAATCGGCGATGTAATGGCGTTTCCCGGCGACTAACTGTCGGAGTTTGTGCTCTCAAGGTGCAGCCGCCTGCTTTGGCGATTATTCATAGCCGTGATATAATTACTACGGAGGCAAGTTATGTCCATTTCTATTGACGACGTTCGCGAATTCGCGCGATTTGCCGAAGGCGTGCTGGAGAACAATGGGGCAGATTCGCTCGTTGATCTCGCGCGCCAGTGGGAGACGGTTGGCCGCGAAGCGAAACAGCTGTCGGCTAGTCAGCCCGAATATGCGACTGCTGATGCGAAGGCGTTAGAAATGTTGGCCGCTGCGTTTCCTGAAGTGGATAATCCGCGTCAATTGGAGGCCGCTCTCAGTCGCCGTGGCGGTGTCACGACCGCGCAACTCATGAAAAATGCTATTCAAGCCGCGGAAAAGGCCTCGCGTTCATGATTCGTTACACCGTCGTGTGGGACGCCGACGTCGAAGTTCCTTTTACGAATGCCTGGATTGCTGGTGATGCGCGCCTGCGCGCGATTCTCACAAGCGTTGCAAACTGGGTGGATGCGAACTTGATGGATGACGCGCATGATAAAGGGCGGGCACTGGCCGATCAGTCGGCCCGGATTATCGAGGTTCCGATAGCTGGCACCGAGGCGCACATTTCGGCGATCTTCCATGGGTCGCTGGATGATCGAGTAGTTCGTGTAACTCGCTTTATATTCCGCGAGCCGTAAGTCGGTTCACTTCAACTGGTCGCCGTCCGCTCTCCATACCCGAATCGTTATTAGCGGCATAGAATTATGGCGTGCCGGATTGCACGGGCTGTGCGCTGGGTTTCGACCGGCTGGTGATGCTGGCGCTGGGGGTCGATTCCATCGACGAGGCAATGGCATTTTATTCTCGTTGTGATACGATGGATAAGAGCCAACAGGAGTCGTCATGAACACACTCATACTAAATGCCGAAACTGCCAACATGTCCATCGCACACCTACTCAAGCGCGCGAGTGAGGGAGGCGTCGAGGTGCGCGATGGCAATGGCAAGGTGTTGGCTTTTGTGCTGTCGCCCGATGACCAAGAAGCATTGACGTACGCGGAAGCGAATTTCGACATCAATCAGAATTTGGATCAGGTGCGAAACGCTTTGGGACGGCGTGGCGGGATCACGACGGCGGAATTGCTTGACAAGGCGGCACAAGCCACCAATAAGGCTTCTTAACGATGACTCGATTCACCGTCGTTTGGGATCCGGATGTGGAAGCGTCGTTCCTCAGTCACTGGATTGCGGGAGATTCGCAAACGCGGAAATATCTGACAGCGGTGGCGCACTGGATTGACTCGAGGCTATCCGAAAACCCCGCCGATCTAGGGCGGCCGCGCTCCGACTTGGGTGCGCGAATCATCGCCGTGCCGCTCGCCAATTCGCCGGCACGAGTCGCGGCGACGTTTGAAATTTACTCGGAAGATCGCATTGTTCGAGTTGTTCGACTGACCTTTCGCAAGGAATGATGCCCAGTTACTTCAGCCGCGCAACCGTTTTGTGCCGGAAGCAGGAGACCAGGTGGTCGTTCACCATGCCGACGGCTTGCATGTGGGCGTAGACGATCGTGCTGCCGACGAATTTGAAACCGCGCTGCTTCAAATCCTTGCTTAGCGCATCTGATTCCTTCGACGTGGCGGGCACTTGCTTCATATTTTGCCATGCATTGCGGATTGGCCGGCCGTCGACAAAGCGCCAAATGTACTGGTCGAACGTGCCGAACGCTGCTTGCACTTCCAGAAAAAGGCGCGCATTCATGACGGCTGCAGTTATTTTGAGGCGGTTGCGGATGATGCCTGGGTCGGTCAGCAGCTTTTCGATTTGTTTCGAGGTGAAGCGGGCGACTTTTTCGGGATCGAAGTTCGCGAACGCGCGGCGGTAGTTTTCCCGCTTGCGGAGTACGGTGGCCCAGCTTAACCCGGCCTGAGCGCTTTCGAGCGTGAGAAACTCGAACTGTTTCCGGTCATCGTGTACCGGCACGCCCCACTCTTCGTCGTGGTAGGCGATGTACTGTTCGTCGCCGGCGAGCGACCAGTTGCAGCGTGATTCACCGTCGTTCGTGGATTTCAAAGGCATAAGGGAATTCGTTCTTGCCGTCGGCTGAGTGTTCGGTCGATTCGGCGAGACGCCAGTCGTCCCATGAGATGTTTGGAAATGTAGTGTCTCCCTCGACGGCGGCCCGGACTCGCGTGTAGTACAAGCGGTCGGCCGTGTTGAGCGCCTCGCGATACAGTTCCGCCCCACCGATTACAAACGCTTCTTCGTCACCAGCGGCGCGGGCTGTTTCAATCGCTTCCGATAAGCTTGCGGCCTTCGCGACACCGGCAACATCGATGCGATAATCAGGCTGCCGCGTGACGACAATCATCTTTCGTCCCGGCAGCGCTCGGCCGATCGATTCCCAGGTGCGCCGGCCCATGATGATCGTGTGGTCCATCGTCAGTTGTTTGAATCGCTGCAAGTCGGCTGAAAGCCGCCAGGGCAACTGGCCGCGGCGGCCAATCACGCCATTTTCCGCGACAGCCACAATGATCGAAGTGCGCATTTTTTTATGAACCACAAAGATCACGAAGGACACGAAGGCGACACAAGTTCGCTAGCAATTCGTCTTCCTTAGTGTTCTTTGTGATCTTCGTGGTTAAATGGAATGCTGATGAGGGAAAGTGGTCCGCAACGCAATTAGACCGCAATCGGCGCCGGAATGTGTGGGTGCGGGTTGTAGTCTTCCAGCCGAAAATGCTCGTATTGGAATTCGAAAATCGAATGCACGCTCGTGTCGATATTCATCGTCGGCAGCGGGCGCGGTTCGCGAGATAGCTGGAGTTTCGCTTGTTCGAGGTGGTTCTCGTAGAGATGGGCATCGCCCAGTGTGTGGATGAATTCGCCGGGCTGGAGGTCGGTCACTTGGGCGACCATCATCGTTAGCAGTGCATAGGACGCGATGTTGAACGGCACGCCGAGAAACACGTCCGCACTCCGCTGATACATTTGGCACGAGAGCCGCCCCTCGGCCACGTAGAACTGATAGAGCAAGTGGCACGGCGGCAGCGCCATGGCTGGCAGATCGGCCACGTTCCAGGCGCTCACGATGTGCCGTCGCGAGTCGGGCTGGGTGCGAATCTGTTCGATGACCCGGCTGATTTGGTCGATCGACTCGGGCTGGCGGCCGGTCCACGAGCGCCACTGGTATCCGTACACGGGGCCGAGTTCACCCTGTTCGTCGGCCCATTCGTCCCAAATCGTGACGCCGTGGTCGTGCAGGTAGCGAACATTGGTGTCGCCACGGAGGAACCACAGCAGTTCGTAGATGATCGACTTGAGGTGCACCTTCTTGGTGGTCACGAGCGGAAAGCCGGCCGCGAGGTCGAACCGCATTTGATGCCCGAAGACACTGCGTGTGCCGGTGCCGGTGCGGTCGCCCTTGGTGACGCCCTCGTCGAGAATCCGCTGGAGCAAATCGAGATATTGTCGCATGCGGAAATTGTATCGCGGAACGGTAGGTGCCGCGAGCCGAGCGGCACACGGACTATGCATGTCGCGGGTGTCGGTGCCATGGCCACGGAGGCAGCCGACGTGGCCATGCCGCGTTGGTAAAATTCATGCCCACGCCGAGCCGTGGGCATGGCACCCCGCGCGAGAGGTCCGCCTCGGCTCGGCGGACCTACTGCTTCGCCATCAGTTCTTCGACGAGTTGAGCGAGCAGCTTCGGGTCGTCTTTCTTTCGCAGGTGCTCGATCCGTTCCTTCGGCAGGCCGAGCTTGGCCAGTACGCTGTCGAGGTACTTCCATTGCCGTTCGCGGGCCTTGCCCTCAGCCAGGTACAGTTCGGTCACCAGCTCGCTCAACCGCTGCAGCGAAATGGCGTCGCGATTCTCGTAGTACTTCTTGATGATATTCTGCTGGTGCTTGGTGTAGGTCTTGTGGGTCATCGTGTGGCTCCGCCAGTGGTCAATAATTGATAGCGATACGACTACAGACGTACAGCTAGTTTAACCCCGAGCCAGCGGCGAGGCGAAACGATGCGTTCCGTCGCCGTCGGCTCCGGGTTAAACGACCCGCGAGGGTTCATTCGCCATGCTGTCTTTGCGCCCGCAACTTGGCTTGGTAAATTAAAGTATCGGGGTCTTAGGTGGCCAAGCTCGCTCGAAAAAACCTTAAAGATTACGGTCTAATTGATATGCCGGTCGTCAAGTTTGTCAAAGAGAACAAAGAAATTGAAGTTCCCGTGGGCGCCAACTTGCGTCAGGCGGCCATGAATGCCGGCATTAATGTCCACCAGGGTCTCAATGGGTTTGGGGCCAAATTGAATAAAGTTTTCAATTGCCACGGGTTGGCTCAATGCGGCACGTGCCGCGTCAAAATTACTAAAGGGATGGACAATACCAGCCCTTTGAGCCTGCTTGAAAAGATACGATTTTACAATCCGCTGCCCGACCCGATCCCCTGCCTGGCGTATATTGGCAACGAAGAAACCATGCGGTTGTCGTGCTGCGTAAAAGTCGAAGGCGATATCGAAGTGGAAACGGGCCCGGAGCTCGACCTCTTCGGTGAGAATTTCTTTAGTTAGGCGTTAGGCGTTAGTCGTTAGGCGTTAGTAGGGAAGATCTTCCACGGGAATTCTGGTTTGCAGTTAATACCTAACGCCTAACGACTAATAGCTAACGCCTAACCGCTTCCTATGAAACAGATCATCGCCATTGTGAAGCCATTTCTGGTCGAGAAGATTCTCGACGCCTTGCGGCGGGCGCCGCTGGAGGCGCTGAGCGTGGCCGAAGTAAAGGGCATGGGCAAGCAGAAGAGCTACCTCGAACGTTACGCAGACACGGAGTATTCGCTCACGTTTTTGCCCAAGGTCGAGATTACGGTTTGGGTGGATGACCTGCGGGCCGAGGACGTCGCGCGAAAAATGGTGGAGGTCGCGCGCACGGGCCGGATGGGCGACGGCAAGATTTTCATTTTGCCGGCTCAGCCGTATGAAGCGGTGATCGACATCGCGACGGCGGCCACCGCGTAACTCACCAGCGAGGCCAAGTGTGCGTCTTCCACGAGTACATCGCCCGACGGTGAACGCTGCTCTCCTTCTATTCGCATTAGCAACCGGGTCGCTTGCCGAATCTCCAGCCACGCCCAATTCGCCGCGGCAGGTGGATGATCGCCAAATCGAATCCAGCGGGATACGGAAACTCACGAGCAAGCATCTCATTCTCGTAACCGATGTCCCGAGCAGCCCCGAGGTCGATCGGTTACCGCAAGTGTTCGATGCCGCCGTGCCGCAGTGGGCCGCGTACTTTGGCGTCAATGAGCAGAAGACCGCGCACTGGCAGGCGCGGGCCTATCTTATCGGCGACCGCCGTCGGTTCGAATCGCTGGGCCTAATGCCGCCGGGCCGGGCCGATTTCGTCAACGGTATTTCGATGGGGGCCGAACTCTGGCTGCACGATCAGCCGACCGCGTATTATCGCCGGCACTTGTTGCTGCACGAGGGCACGCACGTGTTCATGGCGAGTTTCCTCGGCGGCTGCGGCCCGGGGTGGTACATGGAAGGCACAGCCGAGTTGTTCGCCACGCATCGGCTCGACGAACAGACCGGAGCACTCACGCTCCGCATCATGCCAGCCAATCGCGAAGAAGTGCCGATGCTGGGTCGGATCAAACTGATTCGCGATGCCGTCGCCGCGGGAAAACTGCGGACACTTCCCGCCGTCCTGCAGATCGATAACCGCGAACAACTGGGCAACGAAGCGTATGCTTGGTGTTGGGCGGCGGCAAAGTTTCTCGACACGCATCCACGCTATCGCGACCACTTCCGCGCGCTCAGCAAGTCGGTGCTTGATCCCAAGTTCAACGAGATTGTTCGCCGCGAATATGAAGCCGATTGGCCCAAGCTGACAGCCGAATGGTTGGCCTACATCACCACGCTCGATCACGGCTATGACTTCGAGCGGATGGCGATTGACTTCGACTCTCACGGACGCATTAGCGAAGGTGCCGGCGGCGCGCATCTCATTAGCATCCATGCGGATCGTGGCTGGCAATCATCAGGGATGCGGCTTGAGGCCGGTGAGTCGTACAAGGTCTTGGCCACTGGCCGTTACCAAATCGCTGTCGAGAAGAACGGCGATGCGACGAGACCTTGGTCCTGTGAGCCCGGCGGCGTCACGATCGAATATCACGACGGCCATCCGCTGGGGATGTTGCTGGGGGCAATCCAGGCCGAGGGTGAAACCGCTCCTCCTGCCACTCCGTCGTTTGTGCAGCCGATTGCAATTGGCCTGCAAGCGACGATTAAGCCGGAAGCGAGCGGCACCCTCTTTTTCCGCGTGAACGATTCGGCCGCCGGACTCGGCGACAACCGTGGCACGCTCACCGTAAATGTGATCGGGCCGCAATGATTATCCGCCGTTGACACCCCGCCCAGCCCCCTAAACAATGGCGGCAGTCAATCACCATGAATGCTGAGTCCGCAGTGATTGCCGTTTCGCTAAACGACCCAAATAACCACCCCACACGTGACCAACTTCATTCAACAGAACGATCCCGCCGTTTGGGACGCGATCGAGCATGAAATCGAGCGCCAGGCCGATGGCCTTGAAATGATCGCCAGTGAGAACTATACGAGCCCGGCCGTCATGCAAGCGGCGGGCAGCGTGCTGACGAACAAGTATGCCGAGGGGTACCCGGGCCGGCGGTATTACGGCGGCTGCGAATTTGTCGATATCGTCGAACAGCTCGCCATCGATCGCGCGAAGCAGCTCTTTGGTGCCGAGTTCGCCAACGTGCAGCCGCACAGCGGCTCGCAAGCGAACACGGCCATCTATTTGGCGGCACTCGAGCCGGGCGACACGGTGCTCGGCCTCGATTTGGCGCACGGCGGCCACCTGACGCACGGTATGAAGCTCAATGTGAGCGGCATGCTGTACCATTTCATCAGCTACGGCGTGACGCGCGACACGAATCGCCTCGACTTCGATCAACTCGCGAAGCTTGCTCGCGAGCACAAGCCGAAGATGATCGTCGCCGGCGCGAGTGCGTACCCGCGGGAAATTCCTCACGAAAAATTTGCCGAGATTGCGCGCGAAGTCGACGCGAAGCTTATGGTCGATATGGCCCACTACGCTGGGCTGGTGGCCGCGGGGTTACACAACAGCCCCGTGCCGGTGGCCGACTTCGTCACGACGACGACGCACAAAACGTTGCGGGGTCCGCGCGCCGGTTTGTGCCTGGCCAAGGAAGAGCACGGCAAGACAATCAATAGCCGGGTGTTTCCTGGTATCCAGGGCGGTCCGCTCATGCACATCATCGCCGGCAAGGCAATTTGCTTTGGCGAAGCGTTGCGTCCCGAGTTCAAAACGTACGCCCGCCAGATTATCGACAATGCCAAGGTGCTTGCCGAAGTGTTGCTCGCCGGTGGGCTGAAGCTCGTCAGCGGCGGCACGGATAATCACTTGCTGCTCGTGGATGTGACGCCGCTGGGCATCGGCGGCAAGCTGGCCGAGCAAACGCTCGATCGCTGCGGCATCACCGTCAACAAGAACATGATTCCCTACGACGAGCGGAAGCCGGTCGATCCCTCGGGCATCCGCGTCGGTACGCCGGCGCTCACGACGCGCGGCATGAAGACGGACCAGATGCGGCAAATCGGGGCTTGGATGCTGACGGCCCTCCGCGCGCCGAACGACGAGGCCGCGCTCAAACGCATCCGCGGAGAAATTCGCCAAGTATGCCAGCAGTTCCCTGTTCCAGCGGCAGCAATGATACATGATTAGGCCAGTTTCCGCACAGAGGAGGCGACGATTGCCCGAGTGCCAAGCATAGACAAGGAGACAAGGAGAGGGGGAGACAAGGAGAGTGAAGTGTTGGCGATTCTCCTTGTCTCCCTGTCTCCCCCTCTCCTTGTCTCATCATCGAGCCAACACCGTTTACCAATCGCACGAGTCACGAATCATGGCAAAGTCTCCTCAACGAAGTCGCATTCTCATCGCCGACGATAACGAGCCGAACGTCGAGTTGCTCGAGGCGTATTTGGCCGGGCTCGATGTGGAAACGGCGATCGCGGTCGATGGTCAGGATACGCTCGGCAAGGTGGCGTCGTTCAAGCCGCATCTTATTTTGCTCGATATCATGATGCCGAAACTGAGCGGCTTCGAGGTGTGCAAGAAGCTCAAGAGCGATCCGGCGACCAGCAATGTCATGATCCTCATGGTCACGGCCCTCAATGAATTGGGCGATATCGAGCGGGCCGTCCAGGCGGGTACGGATGATTTTCTTTCGAAGCCGGTCAATAAGGCGGAACTGCTCAAGCGCGTGGAGAACATGCTCAAGTTGCACCACGTGACCGACGAGGTCGAACGGCTGCGGCAGTATATTGAGCAAATGGAACGCCGCTGAGATCATCTCGTTCCCCCGCTTTGCGAATCTGTAGGAGGCGTCTCCGACGCCGATGGCTGTGTCCAATAGGACACGTTATCGGCCTCAGAGAGGCCTCCCACAGTCTGTTGACTCTGCAGGGCGCGTCAGAAGCGTCAGCTATCTTTGGTGGGCGGTGCCCACCCTACGTCTACTGTTCCCACGCTCTGCGTGGGAACAAGTGATTTGCAAATCCTCTGTCTGTTTTTGCGGCCTCCGGGTATGATTGAAGGGGACGTTACGATCGCGGAGCACCAAGTATGTTGCGTCAATTTCACCAGGGGCGAGATACGCCTTACCAGGGGGGAGTTCTCTTCACTCTGGCGATCTGTGCCGTATGGTTCGCGGCTATTTGCAATCTTTCCGCGGAGGATTTGGTAGCCACTACGACTAAACCCCCGATTGCAGGAGCAGCGAAAAACTCCACGGCGACTCTTTCAAAACCCGATCCCGCCGCCGACAAACGCGTTCAAGAGTTGATCCACCAATTGGGTAGCCCTCGTTACACGGTTCGACGCGAGGCTGCCAATGAACTGCGACAAATTGGAGCCGAAGCTTTTGATGCGCTGCATGTGGCGACGGAAGATTCCGATCCGGAGATTGCCGCGAGCGCCAATTATCTGCTGCGACAGATTGCGGTGCGGTGGGTTTATCCGGATGATCCGGCGAACGTCAAGACGCTGCTTCGGCAATACGGGCAGCAAGCCGATGCAGCCCGCGTGCGAACCGTCGAAGAGCTAGCCAAACTTCCGCAGAATGCCGGTGTTGCGGCGCTGTGTCGGATTGCCCGCTTTGATCGTTCGCCGCTCATTTCGCGTGCCGCGGCGCTGGCCATCATCGAGCCGGCTGGCTCGGCGAAACCGCGTCCGCCCATGGATGCCACGTTGGTGGAGCAGCAACTTGGCGGAAGCAGCCGGGCCGCGGTGGTCTGGCTGCGGCAGTATATCGCGCAGCAGCGTGAGCCGGCCGCCGCGATCGCTGCTTGGAAGCAAGTCATCGACCAGGAAACCGCTCGACTTGAAAAGAACAACGACACTTCCAAGGAAGTTATTTTTGGCCTGGTGTGGAATCTGGCCGACTTATACCGGCAGGTCGGCGATCAACCGGCGCTCATCGCCGCACTTGAGCGCATGATGGAACTCAACGGCGACGGACCTGACGCGACGATCGTGCAGCTGTTGAACTGGCTCACGGTGAACAAGCAGTGGGGTGCGCTCGATGCTTATCTAGCGAAGTACGAGAGTCGCCTCGCCCAGGGAAAGCGTCCGCTTTATTATGCCGCTCTCGCCCGCGCGGAACAGGGCAAGAAGGACCTGGCGGAAAAACTGGCCGCCCAGGCCCTCGGCGTTGATTCGCAAGTGCGGTTCGAGAGCTTTTCGGCAGCCCGCGAACTCGAATCCCGCAATCAGTTCGAATGGGCCGTGCGCGAGTATCGGGCGACAATCGAAAAGCAGCCGGCCGAGTCCGGCGAGCCGTTCCTCGCGCGAATATCACTCGCCAGTTTGCTGCACGATCACGAGCAAGATAAGGAGGCCGCCGATGTGCTCGAACAACTCGTCAAATCGATTCAGAACGACAGCCGCACCGGCGAGTTTTATACGAATTTTCGCAAATTGTACCTCGAATCGTTGAATCTTCCCGAAGTGGATGGGATCGCGGGCCGCTACCACTTTTATCGTGGTTGCCAATACCAGGCGGAGAAAGATTTTACCCGCGCGCGTGACGAGTTCGACACTGCTTTGCGGTTCAGGCCCAAGGACGAAGACATCGCCGACTTGTTGATTGCGATGTACAACTTGCCGGAAGGCAGCGACGCGTGGCGGGCGTCTGTCCGGCAGCAACTTCGCCGGCTCACCGATAAGTTTCAGCAGGAGATCGATCGGAATCCGCTGGAGCCAACGCCGTATAACCAGTGGGCGTGGCTGGTCAGCAATACCGAGGGCGACTTTCAAAAGGCGATTCAATATTCGAAACGATCGCTTGAGCTTAACGACAATGGCGATTCTGGGGCGGCAAGTTACCTCGATACGCTCGGCCGCTGCTATTATGCCGCCGGCGACTACGAAAATGCCGTCCAATGCGAACGGCAAGCGCTCGAAAAGGTGAATTACCTGCAGGTCATGCGTCGCCAACTGGCCCTGTTCGAGAAAGCGCTGGCGGAGAAGAAGGCGGGGGATAAAGAGCGGGGAGCGGGGAGCAAGGAGCGGGGAGCGGGGAGCAAGTAATGCGCGGCTATTGCGACCACTTAAGAGACTCTTCGTGTGCGCGGGTGCCATGGCCACTGCTTGGAGTGGCCATGCTTGCGTGCCTTAAAACCGCATGCCCACGCAAAGCCGTGGGCATGGCACGCTTGTAATTACGCCCATTCAATGAGCAGCGTCAAATAGTAATTCATCGATTATGGCATCGCCATGAATACGATTCGACTTTCTCACGGCGATCTCGCCTACGTCGAACGCGGCCAAGGCCGGCCGGTGCTCTTGGTGCATGGTTTTCCACTCGATCACACGATGTGGAACTGGCAGATCGAGGCGCTCGCGCCACTTTGCCGCGTCATCGCACCCGACCTCCGCGGCTTCGGCCAGTCGCCGCTAGGAGAAGCCGATCCGCAGCACGGCATTCCAATGGAACAATATGCCGACGAGTTGGTTGAATTGCTGGATGCGGTTGGCATTACGGAACCGATCGTGCTTGCCGGCTTTTCGATGGGTGGATACATCGCTTGGCAGTTCGTGCGGAAATACGCCGAGCGACTTTGCGCGCTCATTCAGTGCGATACCCGAGCCGCCGCCGATTCGGATGAAGGTCGCGCCGGCCGGCTCAAAATGGCCGAAAAGATTGCCGAGTGGGGCAGTGCCCGCGTGGCCGAAATGATGGGGCCGAAACTTTTTTCCACGCGCGGCCTCGAAACCAAGCCGCAGTTGATGGCCGAGCTGCGCCGCGTGGTTTCGCGAACTGCCCCGGCGGGCATCGCAGCGGCACAGCGCGGCATGGCCGCACGCCCCGACGTCACCGACCTGCTGCCTCAAATCCAATTGCACACGCTGGTGGTTGTTGGGGCCGATGATGTCATCAGCACCTCACCGGAAATGCGCTCCATCGCGGCAGCTATACCGGAAGCGACGTTCGTCGAAATCCCCGCCGCCGGCCACATGACGACGATGGAGAATCCAGCGACTGTTAACGACGCGCTGATCACATTTCTGCAGGAACTGCCAAGAATTGCGGCGCCAAGTGCCGCCAAGCACTAACGACTAACGACTTACACCTTACGCCTACTTCACTTCGGCAACATGAACACCGATTGACTCTTCACGATCGCGTAGTCGTCGGGGAACGTATGGAAGGCCTGGATTTTTTGGCTGCGGTCGCGCGATTCCATATGGATGTAGCTCATCGCCCCCAGGCCAATTCGACCGCTCGGCTCGAAGCAGTGGAGCAGCCCTTCGCGAGCACCGATTTGCGTAAGTTCCTTCTGGTAGGTCCAGAATGTCTCGCGCGGCACTGGTTCTAAGGAGAATTCCACGTGGTAGGTGATGCCGCCGCGGCACTCGAGGTCGTCGGTACAAGTGTCCTTGAGTGGGTGGGACATCAGCCGCCGCCTTTGGGGCAGAGGATGATGAGCGCCGGCCGCCACCTCGGTAAGCGTTATCCCATCATACTGCCACGTCACCACATGGCCGGCGTTGGTGATTTGGATATTGGCTCGATAGCCGGCCCGCTCAATCTGCCGGCTGCGATGAAACTCGAACAGCTCGGGGTGCAACGACCGCCCGTACAGCTGAAAGACAAGCTCGGCAATTCGCGGACGAACGGATAACACGTAAAATTCCTTGAGCCAACAGCAACATCGCGCGACGAGTTTTGGAGTGCGGTTGTTGCATTTTTTGCAGTTCGTTCCACGATTCAATGCGTAGGTAAACTAACTGCCCGCGGGCTTCTGGCCCACGTAACATCTTCATTATACTCGGTCGTAAAAAGAGCAACAAAGATCGGTTCGATACGAAATAAATTCGCGTCATTTCACCCTTGACTTTTCTGGTGGTAGTAACTCCAGCCCGGCCCGTACGTCAGACTTTAGTCTGACCGGAACAGTTCAAGACTCCATGACACGTATACTGCGCGCATGTGCGATTGAATTGTTTAACCCGGAGCCAACGGCGACGGAAGCATTTTGCGCAATGCCGTCGCCGTCGGCTCCGGGTTAAACGAAAACATCTCGACCATGACCACGAGAGGTATAATGGCTGCACCCCTCCAAGAAATTTACGAACGCCTGTTCATCGCTTTCGGGCCGCAAGACTGGTGGCCCGGCGATTCGCCGTTCGAGATCATGGTGGGTGCGGTGTTGGTTCAGAATACGGCGTGGCGCAACGTGGAGCGGGCGATCGAAAATCTGCGCGATGCCGACGTGATGAATCCGCATGCGCTGTACGCCGTGCCCTCGGCCGAACTCGCCGAAATGATTCGCCCGGCTGGCTATTACCAGGTCAAAGCGAAACGGCTGCGGAACCTGCTGAAGTTTGTCGTCGAGGAGTTCGACGGCTCACTGGAAGCGATGTTCGCTACGAGCCTGCCGACGCTGCGCGAGCAACTGCTATCGATTCACGGCATTGGTCCGGAAACGGCGGACGCCATTTTACTATATGCCGGTGGCTTACCGACGTTCGTGGTCGACACGTATGCCCACCGCGTGTTGGCCCGGCACGGCTGGATCGGCTACGACGCGGATTATCACGAAATCAAGGACCTGTTCGAATCCATACTTCCGCAAGATGCGCAACTGTACAATGAGTATCACGCCTTGCTGGTACGTGTGGGGAAGGACTTCTGCAAACGTGCCGAGCCAAAGTGCGATGCGTGCCCGCTCGTGGATTTGCTACCAAAGAGCCGCATCGTCGAGCCATTGTAGTTCGTTTTCTTTTGCCACGAAGAACACAAAGAACACGAAGTCATGACATCGTTTTGGATACGCGGGGTTGGTATGGGACGTTTGTTACGGACTCCTAGTCTTGGCATTTTTCGTGTACTTTGTGTTCTTTGTGGTTGAATATCAAGTCGACAATCAAACCGCATGCCCGATCTCTTTGCCCAATCCGAAGCTGCGAACTTGGAGCAAGTTCAGCCGCTTGCTGCGCGGATGCGGCCGACGAAGCTCAGCGAGTTTGTTGGTCAGCAGCACTTCTTGGGCGAAGGCAAACTGTTGTGGCGGTTGCTACGTGCCCGGCGACTCGGTTCGGTGATCTTCTACGGCCCGCCCGGCACCGGTAAGACCACGCTCGCCCGTTTGCTGGCCCAGGAAACGGATAGCCGTTTCCGCCAGCTGAGTGCCGTGACCAGTGGCGTGAAGGAATTGCGCGAAATTCTGGAAGACGCCCGCCACGAGGTTGCCGCGGGCGGTCGGCCGACACTGCTCATGATCGATGAGATCCATCGTTTTAACCGCGCTCAACAAGACGCTTTGTTGCCCGATGTCGAAGAAGGCGTTGTGATTCTCGTCGGTCTCACGACCTCGAATCCGTTCTTTGCGGTGAACGATGCGCTGGTCAGCCGCAGCCGTGTTTTCGAGTTTCAGCCGCTTTCAAACGACGACATCAAGACGCTTGTCCGCCGCGCGCTGGCCGACAAAAGCCGTGGCCTCGGCCAACACAGTGCCACCATTGATGATCACGCCCTTAATTTTCTCGCCGAAGTTTCCGATGGCGACGCCCGCCGGGCTCTGGGGGCACTCGAAGTGGCGGTGTTGTCGAGCGAGCCATCGGGTGCCATGCTCTCGCGCAGCGAAGCGGAGCGTGAGCATGCCCACGCTCCGCGAGGGCATGCCACCCCAACGGTGGCACGGGTGGCTGGGGTCGAGCGCCAGCGAGCCCCCAGCGCACCGGTTAACGCGCTACATCTCACACGCGAGCTCATTGCGGATGCGGTCCAGCGCAAGGCCATTCGGTACGACCCCTCGGGCGACGATCACTACGATGCGGCGAGCGCGCTCATCAAGAGCATTCGCGGCAGCGACCCGGATGCGGGCATCTATTGGCTTGCCCGCATGCTGGAAGGTGGTGAAGACGTGCGGTTCCTCACGCGCCGCCTCGTGATTCTGGCGAGCGAAGATATCGGCAATGCCGATCCACATGCCTTGCCACTTGCCGTGGCTGCGATGCAGGCCAGCGAGTTCGTCGGCCTGCCCGAGTGCCAACTCACGTTGGCCCAGGCGGTGACGTATCTCGCTTGCGCGCCCAAATCGAACTCGGCCACGATTGCGATTGGCGAAGCCCGCCACGACATCCGTGAAGGCCGCCTACTACCCGTGCCCCGCCATCTGCAGGATTCACATTACCCCGGCGCCAAACGCTTGGGCCACGGCGAAGGCTACGAGTACGCTCATGATGCCCCTGGCGGCATCGCGGCACAAGATTATTTGGGCGTCGAGCGCGAATACTACCGGCCGACGGATCGTGGCTTCGAGCAAGAGTTGGCTCAGAGGTTAGAGCGAATTCGCGCTGCGTTGCGCGGCGAAAAGTAAATCTTGGTTATTTTGACGCCGTGTTTGCCGGTGCTTCACGTGGCGAGTGAAATCCGATGGACTTTCGCGGCTTGGCTGGCTGCTCGATCATCTGCCGCAACACTTGTGAAATTACTTTGATGTCGTGGTCGTGCAGTTGTACAGTTTCCGCCAGTTTGGTGATTTGCTCGACGAGTTCTCCCGGTGTGGCCATCAGCCGCCGCAGCCGCACGAACGTGCGCATGATTTCGACATTCACGCGCACCGCCGTCGGCGAGCGGAGCACGCTGGAGAGCATCGCCACGCCCTGTTCGGTGAATACCCAGGGGCGTTTTCGGCGGCCACCGTGGCCCAAACTTGAAGTCGCAAATTGCGACATCAAGTTTGTAACCTCTTGTGCCGTAAGCTGATGCGCAAAGTCATCTGGAAAGCGGTCGCAGTTCCGGGCAACCTGTTCGTTCAGCCGCTTGGTGGGGACGCCATATAGCCTCGCCAAGTCGGAATCCAGCATCACCCGCTGCCCGCGAATGACGTGAATCGACCGTTCGATTTCCTCCACAGTTGCGATCTGGCCTGCCGGTTTCTTTTTCGCCATGGGATGAGCATACGCTGGCGAACAACGCAATGCTAGCACTTTACGAGTCGTCGCTGCCGACGCTCTCGTAACGCCCCCGCGTGCTACCACATCTGGCATGGCAGCGAACGCCAGATTTTCCTACCATCCGCCACTTATAGGCCGCGCGCCGATGAGTCGGCGTTGCGGCAAAATAAAAAACAATTAGGTGAAGTTTCACCGCTCGCGATTTGCGATCCGCCGCTTACTTGTTTCGTCAGGGAGGACGATCGATGGCATCCATGAAGCCGTTGTTCACGATCACCGTGTTGCTCGTTGTGGGTGTGTACTTATATAAGACGATTAACGAGGGGCCGGTGCGGCCGCGCGCTGCCCAAGGCGCCGGTGACCAAACGACAAGCATTCCACCGCTCGCCGCGGCCGGTGGTGCCGCGACCCTGGCCCAGGACAGCGCCACGCCCGCTTGGCCGGCGAGCGCACCGAGTGCCGGGCCCGCCGCTCCCGTCTTGCCGCCAGCGGTAACGCCCGTTGATGGTAAAGCAACGCCAGCGGCTACACCGTCCAACACAGCGGCGGCTGCTGATCCTGCGAAAACAACATTACCCGAGGTTCCGCCGATTCCGGAGCTGCCCGAGCTGCCAAAGACATCGGACGTCGCCTCGGCCGCAGTGCCAACGACACCTCCGACGGCAGCGGCCGTGCCGTCAACTGCGTCCGCAACGCCTGCCGCTCCAGCGCTGTCGCCTGCTGTACCGGTACCAGTCGCGCAGCCCGGGGCAGTGCCGCCGGCTGCAAGTGGGAGTGTCGTTCCGCCACCTGCCGCACCGGCTCAAGCTGCTGCTCCAACTGCCCCGGCCCTGCCGTCAGCGGCATCAGCGGCGCCACCGGCCGCGCCGCCGATCACGCCGATTCCACCGGCCGCTGCGCAATCAGCCGTGCCGGCCACACCGGCACCGAGTGGTCCGGCCGGCGCGGCGATGGATGATCGTTACGGTCAGAACGCAAACGCAGCGCCGCCTGCTGCTCCACCGGCGACACCTGCACCCGCAACTCTGCCGACTGCAGCCGCGTCCCCGGCCGGGGCCCCAATTACGCCAGTTCCTGCCCCACCAACCGCGAGCGCTGCGGCACCAGCAGCGACCTTCGCCGCCAGTTGGCCGGCGATTCAGGCGGCGCTGGACAAAAACGATTTGAAACAGGCCCATCAACTGCTGACCAAATGGCACGGCGATGAGACGCTTTCGCCGGCTGAAGCCCAAAAAGTCGAAACGCTTCTTGGTCAGTTGGCCGGCACGGTGATTTACTCGAACGAGCATCGGCTTGAACCGGCCCGCGTCGTCAAGCCGGGCGAAACGCTGGAAGCGATCGCCAAGGAGTACAATGTGCCCTGGCAGCTTTTGGCCAAGATCAATGGCGTTCCTTCCGCGGAGCAGGTGCGTCCCGGCCAGGAACTAAAGGTGGTCCGTGGCCCCTTTTCCGCCGTGGTCGATTTGCATCGCAACGAACTGACGTTGGAAGTCGACGGCCGCTACGCCGGCACGTTCAATGTCACCGTGCCGCCGGGCTCGGCTGTGACCGAAGGTCAGTGGACCGTTGACCAAAAGGTCGCCGGTCAGCCGAATGGCGTCGCACCAGCGGCCTACACCACGCCGGCGTCTGCCGCCGAGCGCGCGATCGTACTGCGCTCAGCCGCCGGTGCTCAGCCAGGCGCACCGACCCTCGCGATCACGAGCGGTCACTCGGCCACGCCACCGAGCCCGGGAGCGGTCGCGATCCACGTCGCGCCGCAAGATGCGGAGGATTTGTCCGATATTCTTTCCATCGGCTCGCGCGTGATCGTGCGAAAGTAAATTGGGTCCATTGTCGGTCGTCAGTGGTCCGCTGTATATTCCGCGTGGAAAACAGCGAACTGATTTTGGGTGCCATGGCCACGGAGGCGGCCAACGTGGCCATGCGACATCGCGAATCACATGCCCACGCAAAGCCGTGGGCATGGCACCGGAAGCCACAATTGGTGCGTGGTCGGCAGCCGTAACCGCGCTTCCGGCCCTCGACTCTCGACCCTCAACCCTCGACCCACAATGTACGACCGCAACGCACTGCAGCAGTTAATTCGCGACAAGGCTCTCAAGTTCGGCGAGTTCACGCTTGCGTCGGGCAAGAAGGCCAGTTATTACCTCGACTGCCGACAGATTACGCTCGACTCTCAAGGGGCAAAGCTGGTCGGCGCGGGGATGCTCGAACTGCTGGCCGGCGAAATGCCCGATCTTGTGGGCGGCATGGCGATTGGCGCCGACCCGATCACGGCCGCGATCCTCACGCTCGCCGGTGTGCAGAACCGGCCACTCCGCGGCGTGATGGTCCGCAAAGAGCCGAAGCAGCACGGTACCGGCAAGACGGTGGAAGGTCCGTTCCAACCCGGTGAGTCGATCGTCATTGTCGAGGACGTCGTCACCACCGGCGGCTCGAGCCTGCTCGCGATCGAGCGTTGCGAGGCCGTCGGCCTCAAGGTGAAACGCGTGTTGGCCATCATCGATCGTCTCGAAGGCGGCCGCGAGGCCTTCGCCGCGAAGGGCTACGAACTCACGACGTTGTTTACGATTCGAGATTTTGGAATTGGGAGTCTTTAGTCGTTGGTCGTTGGTATTTCGCGTCGACCAAAACCCTAAAGACTAACGCCTAACGACTAACACCTTCTACATGGAAACCTCGCTTCATCGCCAGTTGAAAGCGCGTTACGCCACGGAGGGCGCCGCCATCGAGCAGCGCGTGGGCAGCTACCGCATCGATGTGATTCGCGGCAAGCAACTCATTGAGATCCAGCACTCCTCGCTCACGGCGATCCGCGATAAGATCGCCGCGCTGCTTAAACGGCATGAAGTGCTTGTTGTGAAACCGATCATTGTCACCAAATATTTGGTGAAGCGGCAGCGCGAAGGCGGCGAGGTGATCTCCCGCCGCCGCAGCCCGAAGACGCGCACGCTGCTGGATATTTTCGAGGAGCTGGTCCACTTCACGCGCGTATTTCCGCATCGTCGGCTAACGCTGGACGTGCTGCTGATTGAGATCGAAGAGTGGCGTTATCCGGGTCACGGTCGACGGCGCCGATGGCGTGAGAATGATCATCTTGTCGAGGACCAGCACTTGGTGGCGGTTCACGAAACGCATTGCTTTCGCACGGCGGCCGATTTGCGCAACCTCTTGCCGCCCTCGCTACCGCAGCCATTTCATACGGGGCAACTCGCCACGGCCCTGGGCATCGAACGTTGGATTGCCCAGCGAATGGCCTATTGTTTGCGTGAAACGAAAGCGGTTCGCCAGGTCGGCAAACTCGGCGGTGCCTGGCTCTATAAATGCCCCCGCACCAAGGCGGCGTGACCAGTCACATAGCCCGGCCGTCTCGGCCGGGCGAAAACTGGAATGTCGATCCAGTTGTATTGCCGCAAGGCCCAGGCGGCCCGAGCACGGGCAAAGTCCGTGGCACCCAAGTGAGAGCCCTCTTGGGTGCCATGGCCACTGCTCGGAGTGGCCATGTGGACGTTCATGGGGCCACATGCCCACGCCGAGCCGTGGGCATGGCACACCTGCTCGCCATCGTAATGTTTTTAGCTTGGCTCGCCGACCCGAAACGGGTCGGCTATCTTGGCTATCGTGCTGGATACGCTCTCATAACCGGAGGCACGACAATGCGCCGACGATCGAAACCTACCGCATTTCCTCGAGAGACCGTCGCGCGATCTCTCGTTTTGGCAATGGCCGCAATGGCCGCTGCGTTTGGAAGTGAGTCCGTGCGTGACACTACCCACCGTCCACCCAACATCGTCATCATTTTCATCGACGACATGGGCTATGCCGATATCGGGCCGTTTGGTGCGACTGCCTGTAAGACGCCGCATCTCGATCGCATGGCGAAGGAAGGCCGCGTTTTCACCGATTTTCATTCCGCCACGGCGGTGTGCTCGGCCTCGCGAGCCGGCCTCTTGACGGGCTGCTACCCGGAGCGTGTGAGCATCCTCGGCGCGCTAGGGTCACGTGCTGATACGGGCATCAACGCGGCTGAAGTCACGTTAGCCGAATTATGTCGCACGCGCGGTTATGCAACTGCCATCTACGGTAAATGGCACTTGGGGCATCATCGAAAATTCTTGCCGCTGCAACATGGGTTCGACGAGTATTTTGGGTTGCCGTACTCAAATGACATGTCGCCGCTGCAGGCCGAGATGATCAAAGGCATTTCGCCGGAAGAGATCCAACGCAAACGGAAGCAGCCGCCGCTGCCGTTGTTTGAAAACAATGAGATCATCGACCCGGCCGTCAGTCCTGAAAAGCTCGCTCAACTCACGACGCTCTACACCGAGCACGCGGTGAGCTTCATCGATCGCCACAAGGACCAGCCATTCTTGTTATACGTGCCGCATACGATGGTGCACGTGCCGCTGGCTGTTTCCGATAAATTTAAGGGTAAGAGCGGTGCCGGCTTGTTTGGCGATGTCGTGATGGAACTCGATTGGTCGGTCGGACAAATTCTCGATGCCATCCAGCGTAACGGCCTCGACGAAAACACGCTCGTTCTCTTCACTTCCGACAACGGCCCGTGGCTCTGCTATGGCAACCACGCCGGTTCGGCCGGCCCATTGCGCGAAGGGAAGGGCACCATGTGGGAGGGCGGCTATCGCGAGCCGTGCGTGATGCGTTGGCCCAGCAAGATCCCTGCCGGCACGCGGTGCGATGAACTGGCGTCGACCATCGACGTTTTTCCAACGGTGGCGAAGTTGATCGGTGCCGAATTGCCGGATCACAAGATCGACGGCAAGGATATCTGGCTGTTGATGAGTGGCGAAAAAGGGGCCGAGAGCCCGCACGATGTGTTCTATTGCTATTACGACCGAGAACTGCGTGGCGTCCGCGACCGCCGTTGGAAGCTCGTGCTGCCGCATGAATATCGTAGCCTCGATGGCATGCCCGGCGGGCGCGACGGGATTCCGGCTCCCTATAAACAACTGAAAACCCAACAAGCACTGTACGACCTCAAAGACGACGTCGGCGAAACGAAAGACGTGTCGGCCGAACACCCCGACGTTGTTGCCCGACTCGAGAAGGCCGCCGAACAGGCCCGCGCAACGCTGGGCGATACGCTCACCCACCGCAACGGCAGCGAAGTGCGCCCGGCGGGCAAACTGGAGTAATCGCTAATGTAGAACGGAAATTCCTGTCCGTCCTGCCCTCAGCCAGCTTGCGAAGCGGCGATCTCGATTGGACTTCCAAACGAGCCACGTCAATCGCGGTATGGAGGGAGTTTTCCGCGGCAATCTGGAAGACTCCGTACTGAGTACGCAGTACGGATCTTAAACTTGCCAGATTCTATACGTTCCTCCGGTCCGCGACACCGATAAAATGCGCGTCGAGGGGGCTGCGAGACGCTCATCGCTCTTGCCCAAAATGCCGTAAGCCCGTAACCTTTTTGTTTCACGTCGTTCCGCTTCCGTATCGCGGCACGGTGTAAAATTGGGCTCGGAAGTTACGATACACGGGCGGTCCGCGCTCCGCCGACCACTGCGTGGTGCCCGGTCGCGGCTAGACCGCCGATCCTTGGTAATGCAATCATCAATCCTCGAGGCTTCCGAAATTCCCCACTCCCAATTCCCCATTTCCCACTTGCCATGAGCACTGCCGAACTACTATCGCCCGCACGTTCGCCGTTGCGACGACTCACCGGTGTGCAGATCATTGGCACGGGCAGCTACGTTCCCGAGAACGTCGTCACCAACGAAGATTTGGCCCGGCTCGGCTGCGACCCGGAGTGGATCATTCAGCGCACGGGCATTCGTGAGCGGCGTCACGCTCCGCCGGAAATTGCGACCGGAGATATGGCGGTCGCCGCGGCGGAGCGGTGCATCGCGGCGGCCGGCATCGATCGCAGCCGAATCGACCTGCTTGTACTTGGCACGCTTTCGCCGGATTATTTATTGCCGGCTACGGCACCCTCCGTGCAGAGCCGCCTGGGCCTGTCGTGCCCGGCGATGGATGTGTCCGCCGCCTGCGCGGGCTTCTTGTATTCCATGATCACGGCGATGCAGTTTGTCGGCACGGGGTGCAGCGAGATGGCCCTGGTGATCGGTTCCGATACCAATAGCCGCCTGATGCAGTGGGACGACAAGAAAACCTATCCGCTCTTCGGCGATGGAGCGGGGGCTGTGCTCATTACCCGCGGTAGCCCCGAGCAAGGCTTGCTCTCTTACACGCTCGGCGCGGACGGAACTGGTGAAAAATTACTAGTGCGCTTTGCAGGTGGTTCGCGCTGCCCGTTTGTGAAAGACCAGCAACTCGACCCCAATTGGTTCGTCCACATGGACGGCCGGCCCGTGTTCAAGTGGGCCGTGCGCCTGCTCGAAGACACGTCCCGGGAAGTTCTATCGGCCGCCGGCTTTACGACCGATGATGTCAAACTTTGGGTTTTCCACCAGGCAAACATTCGCATTCTCGATGCCGCGGCCCAGGCGCTGGGCATCGACCTTGGCCGCTGCGAAACGCACCTCGAGCGCTATGGCAACACGTCGGCCGGCAGCGTGCCGATCGCCCTTGATGAAGCGTTCCGCGCCGGCCGCTTCGGCCGCAACGACTTGCTCCTGATGAGCGGCTTCGGCGGCGGCCTCGCTTGGGGCACGGCACTGATGCGCTGGTAGATAGCCGTCAGCTATCAGCAAAACAGTAGGGTGGGCACTGCCCACCAAAACCGTGCTTGAAATCGGTGGGCGATGCCCACCCTACCAGCTGTGAAAGTGGATAGTTGTTCGTTGGATGTCCAAACACGCAACAACTACCCACTATCCACTATCAACTATGTCGAAGACAAAGAAACTTCCCGCTCGCAGCCAAGTTAAGTCCGAAGACACCTGGGACCTTGCCAGCCTGTTCAAGAGTGATGAAAAGTGGGAAGCCGCGTTCGTCGCGTGGGAAAAGCAGGTTGGGCATTACGAGGCGTTCCGCGGCAAGCTGGGTGACGGACCGGACGTCGTCGCCAAGCTCTTCGACTTTGATTGTGAGTTCGACCAGGCCGGCGAACGCCTCGGCACGTACGCGCACCTGAGAACCACCGAAGACATGGCCGATAGCCGCTACCAGCGGATGCTCGGCCGTTACGAGCATGCCGCCACCAAAGCCGCCGAGGCGACCAGCTTCATTCGGCCGGAAATCCTCGCGCTTTCCGATAAGAAGCTCAAGGAGTACGCCGAATCGAAGCCGCTCAAACCGTACAAGTTACAGCTCGAACGGCTCATCCGCTATAAGCCCCACACGCTTGGCCCGGGCGAGGAGAAGCTGCTCGCCATGCAAAGCGAAATGGCCGGCACGGCTGACCGCGTTTTCCGCCAACTCACCGATGCCGATCTCAAATTCGGCATGTGCAAGAATGAGAAGGGCGAGCAGGTGGAGCTCTCGCACTCGTCCTTCGCGAGTTTTCTGCGCTCGCCCAGCCGCAACGTGCGTAAGAAGGCGTTTCACCAATACTACGCCCAGTTCAGGGGCCACGAAAACTCACTGGCCGCTGCGTATTCCAGCTCGGTGCAGAAGGACGTGTACTATGCCAAAGCGCGCGGCTACGCCAGTGCCCGCGAGGGCTCGCTGTTCCACGACAACGTGCCGGTGGCCGTGTACGACAACCTCATCGCAGCCGTCCGCGGCAAGCTGCCGGCGATCTACAAGTATTTGGAAGTTCGCCGCAAGAAGATGAAGCTGCGCGACATCCACCACTACGACACCTATGTGCCGATCCTCAGCGAACTCGATTCGAAGCACACCTGGAAGCAAGCGGTCGACGTCGTCGTCGCGGCCCTTGAACCGCTGGGCGACGAATATTGCCGCGTGCTTCACGATGGCCTCGCTGGCCGTTGGTGCGATCGTTACCCCAACCAAGGCAAGCGCAGCGGGGCGTTCAGCAGCGGTTCCTACAAGGGCTGGCCGTATATCTTGATGAACTACCAGTCCGATGTGCTCGACCATGTGTTCACGCTGGCTCACGAAGCCGGCCACTCGATGCACACGCACTACTCGGCCAAGCACCAGCCGTACCAATACTACAACTACACGATTTTCGTGGCCGAGGTCGCCAGCACGTTCAACGAACAACTCCTCAGCCGCCATCTGATGCAAAAGGCGACAGCCGGCATCCATAAAGCCGCGACCGGTGGTCGCGGAAACAAATCCGGCGGCAAGCAACGCGCCTACCTGATCAACCGCGAGATCGACGCCATTCGCGGCACGATCATCCGCCAAACGATGTTCGCCGAGTTCGAAAAGATTTCGCACGCCCTCGTCGAGGCCGGCGAACCGCTCACGGTCGAAACACTTAAGAACGAATACGGCAAACTGTTGGCCGATTACTTTGGCCCCGATTTCACGATCGACGACGAACTCAAGCTCGAATGCCTCCGCATTCCGCATTTCTACTCGGCGTTCTACGTTTACAAATATGCTACCGGCCTTTCCGCCGCCATCGCCCTAAGCGAACGCGTCCTGAGCGGCGGCAAGACCGAGCTCAACGATTACCTTTCGTTCCTCAAAGGCGGCTCGTCGAAGTGGCCGCTCGACCTACTGAAAGACGCCGGCGTCGACATGACCCAACCCGAACCGGTCGATACGGCGCTGGCGTACTTCGAGCGGTTGGTGGAGGAGTTGGATGAACTGTTATAGCGACCTTCCCAGTACGGCGGCATTTTCTGGCATTTCATCGCTCCAACGCCCCAAGATAGTATAATTATGGTAGACGTGTGGAGTTGTCGATGTGGTATATCAGAATCATCTGGGATGATGACGAGAATCCCGATGGCAACATTCAGCATATTGCGGAGCATGGTCTCACCGTCGACGATGTCGAGTACGTTCTCGAGAATTCAACCGCGGATGAATCGAGCCGCAGCACGGGTCGGCCTTGTTGTTTTGGTTATACGCGGGGCGGCGATTACATCATCGTCCTGTACGATCTCATTGACGAGGATACTATTTATCCGGTAACCGCCTACGAAGTTCCTGAACCGAAGGAATGAAGATGCAGAAGAAAATCATCGGCCACGTTCATTCGCCGGGCCCGCAGGACGATGCCGAGAGGCAACGTTTGCGCGAAATCCGCGAAAGCGTCAGGCAGGAATTCCCTCCTCTCGATCCGCCTCATTTGCAAGCGGTTGCGAGCGGCCTCGGCGCCCAAATCCGCGCGGCCCGGGAAGCTCAGAGGTTGACCTGGTACTCCCTCGCGGAAAAGGCTCGCCTTCCGAACGCGAGCATCGTCCGCGATATCGAGTACGGGCGTGAGGTCACGCTGGCCAATATCGAAGCCGTCGTCGCGGCGCTCGGATTGAAACTGGAACTTGTCGAGTGTTGACGCGCGGGGCCGGAGCCAATAACCATGCCTTCACCCTTTCCCGGAATGAACCCATACCTGGAGCAGCCCAGTGGATGGCACGATTTTCATCAGGCCTTTATTGCGAAGATTCGCAACGCCCTGACGCCTCAGATCGTTCCCGACTACATCGCCAAGATCGAAGATCATATCTATATCCACGAGCTATCCGGTGACGAGCGACGGTTCCTTGGCCGTTCCGATGTGTCGGTGGTGCATTTCGAACCTGGTACCGCGGCCGCAACTATTTCCCGCGCCGTCGCCGCGCCGGCATCTGGCCTGATTGCGCCGGGTGTCGATATCCTGCACGAGTCGTTCATCGAAATCCGCGATCGCGAGACCTTTGAGGTAATCACGGTCATCGAGTTGCTCAGCCCGACCAATAAAAACCTCGGTTCGGACCGCGAGCAGTATATCGGCAAACGCAAGGCAATTTACCGCAGCAATGCGCACTTGGTGGAAATCGATCTGTTGCGCGGCGGCGAGCGGATGCCGGTCGAAGGCATGCCGCCCTGCGATTACGTGGTCATGGTCAGCCGCAGCTACGAGCGGCCGCGGGTCGAACTCTGGCCATTCGGACTTCGCGACCCGCTGCCGCTCATTCCGATCCCGTTGCGCCTCGGCAAGCAAGACGCCACCATCAAGCTCACCAGCCTGTTCCAAGACCAATTCGATGCCGCTGCTTACGGTAACTATATTTATCGGGGTCACCCGCAACCGCCCCTGGCCGCTGCCGATGCTGTTTGGGCAGAGGATGTGATGCGGCAGGTGCGAAGATGACCGTCACGTGTCGGCGAGAACGGCACTTTGATTCGGCCGCTTGACCTCTTGAAAGACTCCGGCGTCGACATGACCCGGCCCGAACCGGTCGAAAGGACGTAAGCCGGATTAAGCCACTGCGGATCGCATAGCCCCCTTGTTTCGTTACTCCCCTTCGTTCCCAGCCACTTCCTCAATTTCATACTGCGTGAGCTTCTTTTTGAGCGTCGTGCGGTGCAGGCCGAGTGCGCGGGCGGCGGGGGCGCAGCGGTTTCCGTATTTGGCCATCACCGTGGAGAGTAGCGCTGGTTCGACTTCTTGCAGGAAGCGTTCGTAGAGCGTTCCGGCCGTTGTTGGGTCGGCCAATAGTGTTTGCGCCAAGCGCGCTAGTGTTTCGATACCATCACTAACGTGATTGTTATTTGATGTGGCCACATCTTTGTCTTCATCGCTTAACTGCCAGAGATTCGGCAGCGCCGGCGGCAAGTGTTCGGGCATGAGCGGCCCACGCCGCGCGAGAACGAGCGCGTGTTCAATCGCGCCGCGCAGCTCACGCACATTACCATGCCACGGGCGGCTCTCCAAGTCGACAATCGTAGCTTCGCCGAACGATACATCTTGGCCGCCAATTTGAGCCGCGAACTGCCGAGCCAGTAACATGATGTCTTCCTTTCGCTCGCGGAGCGGCGGCAGAATGATCTCGAACGTGCGCAGTTTCAAAAATAGGTCACGCCGAAAAGCACCGTCCGCCGCACGCTGGGCCAAGTTATGCCGGGTGGCCGCGATCACGCGAAACCGCGCCGGTGCTGCCACATCCGTTCCTGCCGGAAGCACTTCACGATGCTCGAATACATGCGAAAGCTTCTGCTGCAACGGCAGTGGTAAGTCGGCGACTTCGTCGATGAACAGCGTGCCGCCGTTCGCTTGGATCAGCAGGCCGGTATTCGCTCTTCCCGGACCGGTTATGTCGGCGACACCGAATATTTCCTGCTCAGCCGTTTCTGGGTTCAACGCCCCATAACTAAGTGTGACAAACGGTCCAGTTTGTTGCGCGCTGTTATTATGAATCGCCGTGGCCGCGAGTTCCTTCCCCGAACCGCTTTCACCACACAACAGCACCGGCGCATTCGAGCGGGCCACGAGTGCGATCCGCTTGAACACGTTTTGCATTGGGGCCGTGCGGCCCAGCATGCCGGGCATTAGGCCGAGCGGTTCGGCGGACGACGCCGGTTCGCTACGCAGTGCTCGTTCGATCACCGCGCGGATTTCCGTCACGTCGAACGGTTTCACCACGTACTCGAACGCTCCCTTGTGGATGGCATCGACGGCCGTTGCCAGATCGCCAAACGCCGTGATTACGACGATCGGCGCACCGGCGAGCGAGCGGCCGAACGATTCCATGGCCGACAGGCCATCCATGCCGGGAAGGCGGACATCGAGAATCAGCAGGTCCGGCCGGTTCGCCGCTGCCAGGCACAGCCCTTCCTCGGCCGAGGGCGCGACATCGACTTCGTGCCCCATCGTTCGCATGAGCCGCGACAGGCCCCACGAAATCGACGGTTCATCATCAACCACTAAGACTCGGGACATCGTTACACCATGTTCATTGAGAGCATTGAATACTTCAGTCCCCAAATGTCACACAGCTCAGATTTATGATTTATGGATTGACGATTGACGATTTGAAAAGGCGGTCTGGCTCTGGTCTTCCAAATCTTAAATCATAAATCATCAATCTTAGATCTCGTTATCTGCGTCATCTGCGGACAATTTAATCAATACATTTTCTCGGCCCGCGCTCGCACCACAATCGGCGGCTGGGGGCGGGGTCTTTACACGCGGTAAGTTCACGCGAAACTGCGTTGTCTCATCTTTCCGCCGCCAATCAATCGTTCCACCGTGGGCCGCGACCACCTCACTAGCGATCGCCAATCCCAACCCGGCTCCTTCGGCCTTGCTGGTGACAAACGGCTCAAACAGCGTCGCGGCCACTGTCTCACCAGGTCCGCTGCCTGAATCACTGATCATGATATGGACCATGTCGGCATCATCAGCCGCAACTTCTACACGCACGAAGCTCTTTCGATGTTGTTCCTTGAGTCCCTGCTGTTGGGCCGCTTCAATCGCGTTCAAAAGCAAGTTAAGCAAGACTTGACTTAAGGCCTGTTCATCGCCGCTGATCACTAATTGTGCGGATGGAATTCGACACTCCAGCGACACACCCGCGTGCTGAACCGCCGGGCGCACCAACGGAAGTAACTCATCCAATAAGGTTGCCAAATCGATCTCGCGCCGTATTATCACCGCTGGCCGTTTGCCAATTCGCAAAAATCGCTGCAGCTGACTTTCCATTAACTTCAGTTGTCGCTTGGCTACGAGCAAACATTCCTCATCATGGGCTGTTCTACATTCGGCCGCGTGAAGATCGAGCGCCATTCGGCAGCCGGTGACGGCATTTCGGAGCTGGTGGGCAATGCTTGCGCCAACGATCGAGAGCGTCCGCATTTGTTCCGACCGCCGCACTTGCTGCTCGTATTCCGCCAACATGCTGGCCGTGCGGTTGACGGCCGCCGAGAGATCGCGAATCTCGTCGTCGATTGTGGGCAACGGCGCCTCCCGGAAATCGCCCTGCGCAATTCGCAGTACTTCTTCCTTTAGACCCTGAATCGCGCGACTCATTCGCCGGGCGACCATCCAGGCCGCACCCGCGAGCACCAGCGACGTCATCGCCCCAATTGCAAACGATGGGACAAACGACTGCCGCCAGGCCCGCCGATATTCGTCTTGTGGAAATAGTACATGCAGCACGCCGCTGCGTCCGCCCTGAATGCCAAGCGGCAACTGTACCGGCGTGTGGAAGTACCATTTGCCGTCGAGCTGAGAAGAGGTTCCCAAATGAACATCTTGAATTCGTGCAACCGTCGTGCGCTCGGGCGGAAGAACTGCCTCGCCAAGTGTAGTTGCGACGATGGTTCCTTGTTCATCGACGAGCACGAAGTCAGCGCTCGAAAGGTCGCGCATCTGTCGGAGCACCGTGTTCGTCAACGGGAACGACGAAGTCGAAAGCACATTGACCACTTGCCGCAATTGCATTTCCACGTGATCGCGTGTGCGCCGCTCGGTGAGAATCGCGTTGACGATACCCACGGCAGTGAGGCTGAGCAGCGCCACCGCTAGCAATGGGAGCATAATTTGGTTGCGAATAGACCAACGCATGAAAACAAATCTTCGCTGCACAATTCAACAACTCTGGCAGTTGCCGCTGCAATACGAACTCAATTGTTGCTGTCGAAAAAACCGACGACCTGTCGTCCAATTCGTCATCATTGAGTTCCGATGCTCGACTGCCCACGATTTCTCGTTGCCAATTGCCGTGAGTACGGCCGACAATTATCGAACTCGCATTCCGCCGGCGAGAACCGTTCGCACCAACCTATTAGAGAGGACGCAAACCGGTATGACCAGCACGCGAACCCTTCGGCCAATCGCTGGATTTACGCTTGTCGAACTGCTCGTCGTTATTGCCATTATAGGCATTTTGGTGGTCCTGTTGTTGCCCGCCATCCAGGCCGCCCGCGAAGCGGCTCGCCGCACTCAATGCACGAACAATCTCAAACAGATCGGTTTGGCACTGCAAAATTATAGCGATGCGAAGAAGACGCTCCCGCCCGGTTACTCTGCCGAAAGTGATCCGAACTCCACCTCACCTGGTTGGGGCTGGGCGGCACACCTGTTGCCGCACCTCGAGGAAGCTTCGATTTCGCAACAAATCAACCTGGCGAAGCCTTTGGAGACGCAACCCGCGATCCAAATGGTTCTAAGTGTTTTTCTCTGCCCGTCCGATCAAGTGGTGGCGGCACCCTTCGATGTGATGGACGAAGAACTGAGCGTCATTTGTTCGGCCGCTCCGAGCAGCTACGCGGCAACAGTGGGCGACGACGCGTCCGACGTCGACGCCGTAACGGGGAATGGAACGTTCTATCGTAACAGCAAGACCCGTTTCAAGGATATCACCGACGGGCTCAGCAAAACAACGTTCGTGGGAGACCGAGCGTGGTCGGATACCCATGGAATGTGGGCGGGTGCGCCGAACAAGGCGGTGGCGCGACCGGGCGAGTTGAATCCCTGGCAGACGGCCACCGCGCCGGCTCCCTGTTTGACGCTGGTACACAATAATTGGATCAACATTAAAAGCGATTCCGATGGCGGACTCGATGACTTTTCGAGCAAGCACACTGACGGAGTCAATCTTACCTTCGGCGACGGTTCGGTGCGATTCATTCGCAGCATTACAACCGACGGCCAAGACCGCCTAGATTTCTGGGCGATGGGCACGCGAGCCGGCAACGAAATCGTCGAGGAGTTGGAGCAGTAAACAATGCGATTCCGCTTACTCATCATTTACGCGACGTTAAATCTCGTGTGTGGGTGTGGAACCCGTCCTATCCAACCGGTTACTGCCCGTGGTAAACCCGTCACTTACTGGGTCGATCAACTCCACAAGTCGCGGCCTAAGACCCGGATCGCTGCGGTCGGCGCGCTTCAGTCAGTTGGCGCTGCCGACTTGGCGGCAATACCCGCTCTGATTGCAACCCTTTCGGATCCAGATGCGAAGGTCCGAGGCGCTGCCGCCCTCGCACTTCTCAACATTGGCCCCGCGGCCAAAGATGCAACCGATGCGGTCCGACGGGCGTTGAATGATCAAGATATTACTGTCCGCCGGCATGCGGAAGCCGCATTGAAGCGGATCGCGCCGAATGGTTAGCGCTTGCGGGCAAGTGCTTAGCGGACCACCCACAGGAACGGCGCACCGCTCTCGTCGATCCGCAGCGAAGCACCCAAGTGTGCTTGCGCTAAAACGCGATCGAGCAAGCGCTTGTAGCTGAATTTCGCACGAGCCAGCTTGACTTGCAGCTTTGTCGGTTCGATCTTGTCCGCTGCCAACGCGAGGTGGTCCTTGTACAGCGGCAGTTTTAGCCGCGGTTCGATGGCCGCGATCGCTTCCGCCAATGAGTAGCCATCGATTTCGGCACTCAACGACTCAAACAGCGAGGGAGCCAATTCGCCGGGCGGTTTATCCGGTTCCCAACCGATCGGCCAATACTTGTCAGTTGCAATCGGCTTGCCTGGTTTACCCAACGTGCTCGCACCGATGATTGCGGGATCCATGACCTCAATGCGATAGACGACCGGTGCTCCACGCGGCTTATCCGGTCGGAACGCGAGACCATAATTACGCAACACAATCGCCAAACCGGTTCCCCTGGAGACGCGTTTCAGATCATCCGCGAACGGAGACGCGCTTTCGACGACCTGGTTGGCCGCGCCATCCACTTGAGTTTTGCCTGATAATTTGGCCTGCAGCCGGTCGAGGATCGCGCGCGGCGGTTGACCCTTCGTTTCAAAATCGATTGCGGGTGTGAGATCCGCGAAGACGGTATTAATTTCTTTCTCGGTAAGGCCAAATCGGCCGTGGGGTGCGGTCATTGCTTCGGCGCCGTCGGCCGAGAGGCGCTCGAAATAGTCCTTAAGCATCGCGCGGTCACCGCGAGAATAGGTGCCACCCGGCAGGCGGAGTTGCTCCCGTGCTGTGATTACCCCTACCAAGTGGTAGTTTGGCTGGCTGGCGGTACCGCGATTTTCAAGTCGTGGTTCGTCGCCCCAGCGAATGCCGCGAATTTGCACGTGTTCGATGCCGAGGTTGGCGAGCAGTTGCAGCCACTCGTGAGGCGCGGTAATTTGCAGACCTTGTTCGGTCGCCAGTTCCACCTCGACAGGCGGTGTGGCGGCGAGCGAAGTGGTCGACGCAAGCACCACAATCAGGTTGATCGTTAGAACTCGCAGCATATCGAAAGTATAGCACTGAGTTGTGAGACGCGAGGCGCGAGTGACGAGTTGCTGAAGCAGCATAATCCACGGTATTTTTCACGCAAATTGGGTTGAAATATAAACTTTCTTTATTCGAATAGGAGCAGGTTCATGGGTCGTCTTATTTGTTTGTTTACGGGTCAGTGGGCTGATCTGCCGTTGGAGGAAATCTGCAAGAAGGCGGTCGGCTTCGGTTACCAAGGTCTCGAACTGGCTTGCTGGGGCGATCACTTTGAGATTCCCAAGGCACTCTCTGATCCAAATTACGTCAAGGCGAAGCATGACCAACTGAACCGTTACGACTTGCAGTGCAAGGCAATTAGCTGCCACCTGGTGGGCCAGGCGGTGTGCGACATTGTGGATCAGCGGCACAAGGCGATTTTGCCGCCGTACGTGTGGGGCGATGGCGACCCGGCCGGTGTGAACAAGCGGGCGGCCGAGGAGATGAAGAACGCGGCCCGGGCGGCGCAGAAGTTCGGCATCGGCGTGGTGAACGGATTCACCGGTTCGAGCATTTGGCACTTGCTGTATTCGTTCCCGCCAGTGCCTGATTCGATGATTGATGATGGGTTCAAGCTGTTTGCCGAGCGATGGAATCCGATTCTCGATGTGTTCGGCGAGTGTGGCGTGCGGTTCGCGCTGGAAGTGCATCCGACCGAGATTGCATTCGACATCTACACGGCCAAGCGGGCGCTGGAAGCCATCAATTACCGCGAGGAGTTTGGCTTCAACTTCGATCCGAGCCACCTTATTTGGCAGGGCATCGACCCGGTCGAGTTCATTCGCGAGTTTCCCGATCGCATTTATAACGTGCACGTGAAGGATGCGATCGTGACACTCAACGGCCGAACGGGCATCTTGGGTAGTCATCTCAACTTTGGCGATGCGCGGCGCGGTTGGGACTTCCGCTCACCGGGCCGTGGCGGTGTGAACTTCGAAGAGATTATCCGCGCTCTCAACAAGGCCAATTACCAGGGCCCGCTTTCGGTCGAGTGGGAAGACTCGGGCATGGAGCGGGAGTTCGGTGCCCGCGAGGCGGCCGAGATGCTCAAGAAGCTCGACTTCCAACCGAGCAATCGAGCGTTTGACTCGGCGTTTGAGAAGGCGTGAGGGGGGAAGCTGTTAGTCGTTAGTCGTTAGTCGTTAGTCGCTAGCTGTTAGCTGTTAGCTGTTAGTGCGGGGCGGATTTTTTGTGGTTGGTGCAAATACTCGTACTCGTGGCTCGCGAAGTGCTGTGAGTTTTGCACCGGCCATTTTGCATTGCGGGGTCGCCGCGTCGTCGTAAGTTGCGGCCGCTGTTGGCGTTCGAGCGTCTGGAGTTTTGCGCTGCCGAGAGGGGTCCCACAAAAACGGGGCGAAACCCTCGAATATTGCGCGGACGGTTGGCGGAACGGCACGATAGTTGATGGCCGGACCGCATTCGTGGCGGTGCAAAATTCGGGGAGTTTGCTGTCGTAAAAGCTGTCAGCCGTCAGCTTTCAGCGATCAGCCAAGCGGGCTGCCGCTGGTTTTCAACCTTACGACTTAAACCTTACACCTTAAACAAATTGTCAAAGAGCAAGTGCAGTTTGGGGATGTGTACATTGGCACAGTAGATGGCCAAAAGCAAGGTGTAAGGTGTTGAAGACTGACGACCGGGTAGCAAGGTTGGGTCGCTGGGGAAACGCTGTGAGTGTGCCAAAGGTAGGAGAGGACGGATGCTTTGCCTCGCATGGAGATCGCGGCCCCGCAATCGGCGATGAGTGATCAAGCGGGATTGAGGTGCACACAGGGTCGAAAGTTAGTGCCACCACGTAATGTTTGCCAACGTGTACGCCCACCCCGATGTGGAAGCGATTCGAGACTTGAACCGGAATGGGGAGGCGTTGGTCCGAAGGTTCCACGATGGGTGGAGCTGGACCCTCTGCAACGGCTGTATCGACTGTCTTGCCACACTTTTTGTCTGGAGATAACCTTGGTATTCTGATGGGTTGTCAACGGCTTCGAATACGTCCGATGATTTAACTGGCACGCGATTGGCCAATAATGACGTACGCGATGTAGTGTGACCAAAAAGAGAATGTTGATGGAACCCAAGTTATGTCCGAACAAATCGACGTGGACAGGTTGCTCTTCGACGAAGAGAACCCTCGTCTAATCGAATATCTCGATGACGATTCGCCCACGCAGGACAATCTGCTCACAGTCCTTTGGGAGAATATGTCGGTTGATGAGCTCGCAATGTCGATTGCCGCGAGCGGATACTTTGACTACGAACCAGTCTTTGTCATCGACGGGCCTGGGCGAGGCGACAACAAGAAGTTCATCGTTATCGAAGGCAATCGCCGTCTTGCAGCCGTTAAGATTCTCCTTGACTCCGCGCTTCGAGAAAGACTTCGGGCCACCGACTTACCGACGCCCACGCCAACGATACTCAAGAGCCTAAAGCAAATGATAGTGCAACACTTCGTCTGTAAATATTTATGACTTTGTTAAGGCGGGTTGCGGGGTTGTCTTGGAGAGGTAACGTTTCTCGGTTTGCCACTCTTCGTCCACTTCCATCAGCACCGCGGTGGCGAGACGGAGCAAGGAAGCTTCATTGGGGAATAATGTCGCCACGCGAGTGCGACGCTTGATTTCACGATTGAGTCGTTCCAGACCGTTGTTCGTCCGCAGCCGGCGGCGATGCTCGACCGGGACGTCGAACACGGTCAGTCCCTCCGGTACGTTTTCTTCCAGCCAACGCGCGAGCTTGGGTGCCAGCGGATGGTACTTCTTCACCATCAGCTCCAGCAAACGC
>JAKOXH010000028.1 GCA_029781135.1 Planctomycetota bacterium | reverse complement strand
GCTTAGCGGTTTGTCGGCTCCAAAGTAATCGACCAGACAACGGCGCGTGTGCCCGTACACAACGGCCGTGTTTTTCTTCACGTCCGCTCGTTTGGCGATGTAGCTTTGCAGAAACGGCCCTAGCGTCGCTCGTTTTGCCATTGCCGGCTTCGTTGATGGCCGCGGCTCAACCAGCTCCCCGGCCGCCAGTGTGTCATAAATAGCGTCGCCAAGCGTGCAGAGCCATGCGGCCGTTACTCGATCGGGGGCGCGCTCTCTCTTCGCGTAGGTTTCCAGTAGCGCTACCTTGTCCCGAATGTCGTTTACGTCGCTTTCGGGCAGCGTACCGAATCGGATGCTGCGCCGCTTGCCGTCGATGCCCTTGAATTGTATCGTCCGCAGCGTTTCGCCCTTGTCGTTGGTCGTCTTACTGACGCTTGCCATTCTTGCACCTACTTGCCTTTGGGTTTCTTCGTGCTCCGCTTCGGTTTCGCGTGCTCGGCTCTTAGCACCAATTCAGCGCCGATACACTCACACAGTTTATTGATATTCGCCAGGGACAGGCTTACGCCAGGATCATTTACAAACCGGCTTAGCTGCGATTGCGTAATGCCGGTTTCCAGACTGATTCGGTAGCGCGTCTTACCGCTCCGCGCGATTGCTTCTCGCAACTGGTCGCTAATGAGTTTCTTCGCCATTGCCGGATTCTACCTGATAGTTACCTGCATTACAAGCGTCGGTAATTTTGCCGGTTTCCGCCGCTCCCCTGCCTTCACCCGCTCGAACAAATCCGGCCGCTGCTTTTGCAGGCGGGAGACCGTGTAGGAGCGGCTGTTGCCTTTGTCCGCTGTAACTTCGTTTACATTGTCAACCAAGTCATTCCGCTTGCCTTGTTCCTTCATCGCCTCCCGCCACGCGGCCAGAGCTTCGGGGTCATCGCGGATAATGGCTCGCCTACCGATGTTCGTGGTGTCGTATGTTTTGCCGTCGCGGCCTTGCCGGGTGCTCAGCTCCAAATTTTTTGGAGCTGGCTTCAACTGCTTTCGGTACTTAGCCACCGTCATATCCGATACCCCCACGTGCTCGGCAATCTTGCCATCGCTCCACTTCGCGCCGTGCGGGTGCTCTCTCCCCTCGCGTGCGCGCGCGTAAGGCGACTCCTATTTTTGTGCGGTATGCCGCGATTTGCCAAGCTCCCCTCGCGTGCGCGCGCGTAAGGCGACTGCGAGACTCTGACTCAAACTTTGTTTGAGTGGATGGCTCCCCTCGCGTGCGCGCGCGTAAGGCGACACGCAGCACGATAAGCATGGTGGCGTCTTGCGTGGCTCCCCTCGCGTGCGCGCGCGTAAGGCGACGAGTTGCACCTACCTCCCATACTCAGGTCGCTTCCGGTGTCGTGCTCTTCTTCACCGTCCGATTCATCCACGGTGTACTTCGCTGCCAGTTCTTTCGCCACCGCCAGCGTCACCCGTTCGCCTTTTTTGGCCAGCTTCAACGCATCGCGGATGGCTTCCTCCGGGGTGGTGTCGCGGGAAAGGTAATAGAGAGCTTCGGCGGTGAAATATTGCAAAAGGCTTTTGCAATAAAGCTGTTTTTGTGCCCCGAATGCCTCGATTACTGCGATGTAATTGCGCGCCGTTTGTGTCGTCATCCCGCACCGTTCCACGCACCACTTCCCGAACGTCCCGTCGCGGTGGTTGGCTAAGGCGTCGTGGGCCGCCTTCAAGTGCTCGCCAATTTCAAAGATAAGAGCGATGCCTTTCGACTTGCGCCGCCGCCCGCGCCAACGCTTCGTTGACTTGCCGCTCGACCAGCGTTTTGCAGTTCGCCGCCGCGCTCGGGGACAATTCCCCGGCCTCGACTCTGGCATCCAGGAACGCAGCGACACCACTTACCGCGTCGGCCAGCGTGCGCTTCGCATGGGCCAGCCATTCGTCAACGACCATTTTCGTCTGTCGCTCGATTTTCACTTTCCACCCTTTCCACGATGTCATCGATGGGCGTTTCCGCCGCCGCCGTTAAGGCATTGCGAATTGCCCAACCCACTTCCGCCGAAAGCTCCTTGGCGTGCCGCGCCGGCAACATCGGTTCGATTGTCCGCGGAATGCCGCACAGCGTATCGCGTAACACGTTTAAGATTTGCCGGAACGTCGCCTGGACAGCAATTAGGGGCACGTAGTCGCGCTGCAATTTACACAACTTCGTTTGTTGCAATGCCAGCGTTGTGCGGGCTTGGTCCAGTTCAATCCGGCTCAACTCGCGAACCGCCTCGGGATCGTGGCCAACTTCCGCCCTGCGTTGCCGGTTGTTGTGTTCGCGATCGAGCAGCCAAACGAGAATCTCCGCCGCATCGTAGTTGCCCGCCTCTCCCGGCATCGCGTTCGACCTCCAGGACCGCTGCACGGTGTTCGTGCTGCGACCAAATACAATCGCGACTTGCTCTAACGTGCGGAGCGGTTCAGGGGCCTGTAGCAGAATACGAACGGCCTCTACGTCGCACGCGAGCGGCGCAAGTACGATCACGGCCTGCACGCGGCAAGCTAACGCCGCGAGCCATTCGGGACGGCTTGCTGCCCGTCGCCGCTTGGACGTGCCGTTCGTCGAAACACTACTACTATTCGGGGTCATTTTTTTCCGCTAACCGCAAATAAAGTTCAAATACAAACTCGAACGCGGCCGGCCCCCTCCGGGAGGACCCGACTCACTACCCCCTGGAATCGCATTAAACGGCTAACGCACTCCGGCTCTAGGCGGCCGATAAGTGGCCTTTCGCGTTGCGTGCGTTCCTGGGGCATGTACGGGCTTTCACGATTGATTGCTATGGGGAACATCGGTTCAGGTAAACGGCCCAAAATGGCATGGGCCGCGGCCAGGCGAGGTTTCACCGGGCCGCAGCCGCGCGGCTCTTGCCCATGCCGGCCACTCGCCAGCAGGCGCGCATCGGGAAAGGAGTCGCCCGACGCGCACCATGCGCCGCGTTCTCAAGGTTAAACGCAACGGCCGGTTTGCGGCGAACCATGCGCGTCAGGCAGCACGCTCGAATACCGCCATGATCCACCCGCCCGTGTTCGCCACGAATGAGTGTAGTTGTACGTCGGCCGGCAGTTCGTTCAGGTACGCTTCCAGATCGGGTGGTCCGCCGGAGAATTGCTTGACCTCGAATCGTTTGCTCGGCTCGGTTGTGTCGTCGGGTGCGTCGTCGCGGGTTACGGTGCTCACGTTCGTTTTCCTTTGCAGTGATTATGTGCGCTGCCCGTGGATGTAGTCGCTGGCGATTTCCGCCTTGCGGAGTGTCTCGACGACCGCTGGCGGCAAGCCGTTGGGTAGCACGATACCTTCCGCGTGCAGCGTCGCCAGCACGTGCGCTTCGAGCTTGACGTTGGTCGCGCAATGACGCTCTTGCAAGTGCTCCCATTCTTTGGCGAATGGATCAAGCA
>JAKOXH010000027.1 GCA_029781135.1 Planctomycetota bacterium | reverse complement strand
GCTTAGCGGTTTGTCGGCTCCAAAGTAATCGACCAGACAACGGCGCGTGTGCCCGTACACAACGGCCGTGTTTTTCTTCACGTCCGCTCGTTTGGCGATGTAGCTTTGCAGAAACGGCCCTAGCGTCGCTCGTTTTGCCATTGCCGGCTTCGTTGATGGCCGCGGCTCAACCAGCTCCCCGGCCGCCAGTGTGTCATAAATGGCATCGCCAAGCGTGCCGAGCCATGCGGCCGTTACTCGATCGGGGGCGCGCTCTCTCTTCGCGTAGGTTTCCAGTAGCGCTACCTTGTCCCGAATGTCGTTTACGTCGCTTTCGGGCAACGCGCCGAGTCGGATACTGCGCCGCTTGCCGTCGATGCCTTTGAATTGAACCGTCCGCAGCGTTTCGCCCTTGTCGTTGGTCGTCTTACTGACGCTCGCCATTCTTGCACCTACTTACCTTTGGGTTTCTTCGTGCTCCGCTTCGGTTTTGTTGGCTCGGCCCTTAGCACCAATTCAGCGCCGATACACTCACACAGTTTATTGATATTCGCCAGGGACAGGCTTACGCCAGGATCATTTACAAACCGGCTTAGCTGCGATTGCGTAATGCCGGTTTCCAGACTGATTCGGTAGCGCGTCTTACCGCTCCGCGCGATTGCTTCCCGCAACTGGTCGCTAATGAGTTTCTTCGCCATTGCCGGATTCTACCTGATAGTTACCTGCATTACAAGCGTCGGTAATTTTGCCGGTTTCCGCCACTAGCCGGTTCGCGGTGTACTCGCGACTGTTACCATGTGTTGGCTTAATGCTTACACTGTCAGTATTATCTGACTGCTCGTTCTTAACTGGCCTGCCCTTGCTGCCAGTCATCAAGTCGCGCCACATAGCTAAGGCTTCGGGGTCATCGCGGATAATGGCTTTTGCCCGCTGATAAGTTGGCCCGCGCATCCCGATGGCCTTGCCGATCTTGTCTCGGGTGTCGCCCTTTGAGGCTTCCGTAAATTTTTCGGAAGGCTCACTGTATTGGTTGTTACCGCTCGTTTTGCGTTTCTTCGCCGCTTCGCGTACTATCTTTTCTAACGCCTTGCCGAGTGCCACCTTTTCGGTCTCCGTAAAATCCAAATGGCGCGTGTTTTCGTCGCGTTCGGCCCCCCGTCGATTAGCTTTGCAACCAGCTTCTTATGTTCCGCCAGCAGGCGAAACTTGTGCCGGTCGCCCCGTGGGACAGACCCTTCACCCGCGAGTGAAGGGTGGCGCTTGCCGGCCTTCATTGCCGGCTCCCCCTTCCCCAGCAGTTCGCCAATCCGGAGTTCGCACCAACGGGTGGCGGCCTGCAATTCTTGTCGTTGTTCCCGTTTCGTGACGTAGGCTTGCCAGGCGGCAAGCCGCCGCCGCCAGCTTCTGCCAGCGGTGCGATTGCATCTTGCTGATGCCTAGGTCAGATAACGGGGTAACATCGTGTAACCCCGTTTTGCCATCGCGGGCGCCGTGGCGTTTCTCCATCCCCGCCAGCAGCACGCCAGCGCGCCGCTCGGCAGAGATTTTGATGTCGATGGAAACGCGGTGTATCGACACCTGATTGGTTCGCTTATGGTTTCTGCACCTCGAATGCGATCGTATCCCACGTCCAGCCAATATCCGTCCGCACGCACACAAACGATTCCGTCCACCGCATTGGTTCGCCGGGTAGGGTAAGTTTTTCGACGGGCACATGCCACGTTCCGAAGTCATCGAACTCGATGGCAATTTCCGTCCCTCCCCAGGGGCCAACTGTCTGTTCCCGGCCGCCCGGGAGTATCCGCCCGTGGGTAATGCTGTTGCCCATGCAATCTGTTAGCAGCCCCACTTGCCAACCTACGAACTCCATCGCCTTGTCAAAGCGGCTGATTGCTGTCGCCGTCGTCATCGTTCAATTCCTTTCCAGTTGCTGAGAGTTTAACGTCACCAATCCAATTTTCGGCCATGCCGAGTGTTTTTATGGTCGATGCCTTATTTTGGAACGTACAGAATCGGCTGTGTCGCGTTCCGGCGCGCCCGGTCGATGTTTGATCCCTTGGTTTCAACCCTTCGTTAAATCGCCAATCTCGCGTTCGCCTTGAACCGGGCAAGGCATTCCCGCCGGTATCCAGTCGTTTCTAATCGTCGCTTCGCTCACGCCGAACATATACGCCAATTCGGGGATGGATACCCAGCGCGCGTCACCTAGTAGCGATTCCAGGTTGTCGCTTTGTTTCGACCTCATCGCAATAACCAGTTGCATAAGGCTATGCATTCGGCGCACGCGCAGCATTTCGCACACAACGTCCGCCAACGATACTTGCAACTTGCCGCGTTTCGTCGGCTTCGCCTTGCGGCTCGATTTCGTCAACGCGCAGCCCACTAACAATTCCCGTTCGTTATCGTCGGGGAACATCATGCGGATACAGTCGCTAAACTCGATTTCGGTTTTCGTGTTTGCCATTGTTCGTGCTCGTTAGTATTGCCGTCGCTCGATACGGTCCAGGTGCCATCGGAACAACTCACCAATCGGCCAGCCATCGTCCGGGTTGCCAGGCATTCCGAGCGAACGCCAGTCAGCTCGCACTACGTTGGGGTGAACGTCAAATGCTTGCGCCACTTCGCCAAGGCTCTTGAATTTCGCATCGCCGAATACGGCGCTGACGGTGCCAACGTCTGGGCAGCGCGTCGGTTGCAGTTTCAGCAGCATCCGAACGAATGCTATCCACGTAACTACGCGGCCATCGGGTAGCCTGTAGTCGCCGATCGGCTTTTCAATCTCTGGTGTTGTTGGGGGGACCATATTTTTTTCCTGTTACGTGCAAAAACATTTCGAGCGACAACGCGAACGCGGCCGGCCGCCTCCGGGAGGACCCGACCGGCCACCCCCTAGAATCGCATTAAACGGCTGCTAACGCCCTCCGGCTCTAGGCGGCCGATAAGTGGCCTTTCGCGTTGCGTGCGTTCCTGGGGCATGTACGGGCTTTCACGATGGATTGCTATGGGGGACATCGGTTCAGGTAGACGGCTCAAAATTGGCATGGGCCGCGGCCAGGCGAGGTTTCACCGGGCCGCAGCCGCGCGGCTCTTGCCCATGCCGGCCACTCGCCAGCAGGCGCGCATCGGGAGAGGAGTCGCCCGACGCGCACCATGCGCCGCGTTCTCAAGGTTAAACGCAACGGCCGGTTTGCGGCGAACCATGCGCGTCAGGGAGCACGCTCGAATACCGCCATGATCCACCCGCCCGTGTTCGCCACGAATGAGTGTAGTTGTACGTCGGCCGGCAGTTCGTTCAGGTACGATTCCATCGCGGGTGGTCCGCCGGAGAATTGCTTGACCTCGAATCGTTTGCTCGGCTCGGTTGTGTCGTCGGGCGCGTTGCGAGTTGCGGTTGCGGTGCTCACGTTCGTTTTCCTTTGCAGTTTGGAATGACTGGGATTGGTTCGGGTGATTATGTGCGCTGCCCGTGGATGTAGTCGCTGGCGATTTCCGCCTTGCGGAGTGTCTCGACGACCGCTGGCGGCAAGCCGTTGGGTAGCACGATACCTTCCGCGTGCAGCGTCGCCAGCACGTGCGCTTCGAGCTTGACGTTGGTCGCGCAATGACGCTCTTGCAAGTGCTCCCATTCTTTGGCGAATGGATCAAGCA
>JAKOXH010000052.1 GCA_029781135.1 Planctomycetota bacterium | reverse complement strand
GTACAGCGGATGCTCCGGATTCAACAGTTCGCTCAAGCGAGCACCAAACAATTCAATCTGCGGAGAACGTGACTTGGGTTGCATTTTTCGCCAGCTTTCGAGGACATAGGAACCAAAACCTGGCAAATTTTAGCGCCACAACAACCGCTACGCACCCCCTATTCGTAGACACAACGCAGTTTTTCAGGGACGACTAAATAGCCCGGCCGTCCCGGCCGGGCGAAAAAGCGCGCGGTTTGTTTGCCGTGGGCCATTCAACTCGCCGACCCGAAACGGGTCGGCTATCTATAGGCGGTTCGGTCGATCATGGCAGGGCCAATTATAACTCCAAGTTTCGCAGCCGCAGCGCGTTGGCGATTACCGAAACCGAGCTGAAACTCATCGCGGCCGCTGCGATCATCGGGTTCAAAAGCAGCCCGAACACCGGGTACATAATCCCCGCGGCGATCGGCACGCCCAGCGCGTTGTAAACGAACGCGAAGAAGAGATTCTGGCGGATGTTGCGCATCACGCCCTCGCTCAATCGACGGAATCGCACGATTGCCCGCAGGTCGCCGTGAATGAGTGTCGCATCGGCACTTTCCATCGCCACGTCGGTGCCGGCGCCCATTGCGATGCCGACATTCGCCTCGGCCAGCGCCGGCGCGTCGTTGATGCCGTCACCTGCCATCGCCACCCGCTTACCCTGTGATTTCAGCCGCTGCACAATCCGCAGCTTCTGCTCCGGCAACACCTCTGCCTCAACCGCCGCAACACCAAGCTCGGCGGCAACCGCTTCAGCGGTCCCGCGGCTGTCGCCCGTGGCAATCAAAATATCGAGTCCCTCGTGGCGTAAGGCGCGTAGTGCTTCCGGAGTAGTGCTTTTGATCGGATCGGCCACACCGATCGTGCCAGCTAACTTGCCATCGACCGCAACGAACATCGTGGTTTGGGCACCATTTGGTCTAGCTAAACCGCCAGCGATGCTGTGACCGCGATCGGCGGAATTGCCGGCAGGTGAAGCGGACGATTGTTGCTCAATGAAATTGCGATTGCCCACCGCCACCAACTTTCCATCGACGCGCCCGCGCACGCCCTGCCCCGTGATCGACTCGAATTCCTTAGCATCGGCCAAACTCACACCGCGTTCCTTTGCGCCTTTCACAATCGCCGCCGCCAGTGGATGTTCGCTCGCCCGCTCGACGCTTGCCGCCAATCGCAGCACGTCTTGTTCTGACCAGCCGTCGCTTGGCTCCACGGCGACAAGCTTCGGTTTGCCTTCGGTCAGCGTGCCGGTCTTGTCGACCACGAGCATGTTGACGCGCTCCATGACTTCGAGTGCCTCAGCGTTCTTCACTAGCACGCCGGTTGCCGCGCCGCGGCCGACGCCCACCATGATCGACATCGGCGTGGCCAATCCTAACGCACACGGGCACGCAATGATCAGCACCGCGACCGCGTTGATGAGCGCATACGCAAACCGCGGCTCGGGCCCAAACATCGCCCAAGCGATGAACGTGATCACGGCCACGAGCAGTACGGCCGGCACGAAGTACGTGGCCACCTGGTCGGCCAGCCGTTGAATCGGCGCACGGCTGCGTTGGGCCTCCGCCACCATCCGTACGATTTGCGAGAGCACTGTATCGCTGCCAACGCGTTCGGCCCGCATCACCAAGCTGCCCGTGCCATTCACCGTGCCGCCGATTAGCCGATCGCCGCTGCGCTTTTCCACCGGCACTGGCTCGCCCGAGATCATCGATTCGTCAACGAAGCTGCCGCCTTCCACCACAACACCGTCGACAGGCACTTTTTCGCCCGGCCGCACGCGCAGCTTGTCGCTAACCATTACAGCATCGAGTGCGACATCTTCTTCGTTGCCGCCGGCCGTAATTCGCCGTGCGGTCTTCGGCGCTAGGCCCAACAGAGCGCGGATCGCCGCCCCCGTGCGGCTACGTGCGCGTAATTCCAACACCTGGCCCATGAGCACCAGCGTGACGATCACGGCCGCCGACTCGAAATACAAATCAACGGTGCCGTGCACTGAGCGAAACGACGCCGGGAACCAGTGCGGCGCGAACGTGGCGATGACACTATGAATGTACGCCGTGCCGGTGCCGATCCCGATGAGCGTGAACATGTTCGGATAGCGGTTCACGAGCGATTGCCACATCCGTACAAAAAACGGCCAGCCGCCCCATAGCACCACGGGCGTCGCCAACACGAACTCGACCAGCGCCAGCCCGCGGCCTTGCAACCAGTGTGGCAGCCGATCGGCGAGCAGCATGTGTCCCATCGCCAGCAGAAATAGCGGCACCGTGAACACGAGGCTCACCCAAAACCGCCACGACATGTCGTCGAGTTCCGGATTCTCTTCACTGACCGCGACTGTGCGCGGTTCGAGCGCCATGCCGCACTTTGGGCAATTTCCGGGCGTTTCTTGCACTACCTCCGGGTGCATCGGACACGTGTACTCTACCCGTTCCGCCGCCACCGCTGGCGACTCCGGTTCGAGTGCCATGCCACATTTCGGGCATGTTCCCGCACCAACCTGCCGCACTTCCGGGTGCATCGGGCATGTATACACCGCCCCGGGCTGTGCTGCCGCCGTTGAGTGCTTGGGGGCACTCGTTGAATGACCACAGCACGAATGCGCGCTGGCAGCCGTGCCAGAATCCGTGGGCTTCTTTTCGAGATATTGCGACGGATTCGCCGCAAACTTATCGAGGCATGAGCGACAACAGAAATAGTAGGTCGTGCTGTCGTGGGCCAGCGTATGCTGAGCGCCACGCTTGTCGACCTTCATACCGCAGACGGGATCGATCACCACATCGGCCGAGGATTCGGGGGGCGACGATCCGCCCCCCAAAATCGGCAACTGATGCGATGAATCCACCGGATCATCGGAAGCTCGGGCTTCCGCCTAAACTCACTTGCTCGTACGCGTAAAAAGGGAGGAAATGAATCGCACCGGTGCGCGCCAAACCTCGCCGCGCGTGCGGCGCGTGGCCCAAGTAGCCGAAGCCGCCAGGGCACCAACACAGGCCGCCACCACCCACGGGTTTTCTAAGCCATGCGACAAATCATGCAACGGGCCGACACCAATGTGGGCCAACAAACCAAATACCGCGAGATTCATAGTTCCTCCGATTATTATTCAACTAAGACTATTTACCAAAAACATGTCGTTTCTAGCGTGCCATGCCCACGGCTCGGCGTGGGCATGCCGCCCTGATGAGCACAAGCATGGCCGCTCCGAGCAGTGGCCATGGCACCCGCGCAACCAATCGATTCATATTGTCCTCCATAGCTCAAACGGGAGTTATTGTCAATGGTTGTGTTCTGGGATTTTGCTAGGCGGCGTCCTGCATGATACCGTCGATGAACGTTTTTCCTTCCAAGAGATGATTGATGTGTTGGTGTCCGTTGAGTCGTCGCCAGTGTTTCTGTGCGGCGTGAGCGAGCTTGAACATCATGACCAGGCTTGCTCGGCGGCTGCCGCTGCCCTTGGTGCGTCGA
>JAKOXH010000050.1 GCA_029781135.1 Planctomycetota bacterium | reverse complement strand
TCGACGCACCAAGGGCAGCGGCAGCCGCCGAGCAAGCCTGGTCATGATGTTCAAGCTCGCTCACGCCGCACAGAAACACTGGCGACGACTCAACGGACACCAACACATCAATCATCTCTTGGAAGGAAAAACGTTCATCGACGGTATCATGCAGGACGCCGCCTAGCAAAATCCCAGAACACAACCATTGACAATAACTCTCTGGCACCTTCGTTAGTGTATTGCTGCCGTGTACGGGCGGCTTGCTGCGAAGCGGGAACCCACCACTGCCTCTTCTTAACAGCTTACACTAATCGCAATTGAACCGTTGGTTCTGCACCTACTGCAGCGGCTTACCACTCATCGCGGCCGCGGCACTTTCCGTTGATCGTAAATCGTGCGGGCCGTCGTCTCTTTGGCCTCAGCGATGTCGCGGCACGGGCGCACACTGGCCGTTCGCTAGATTCCTTCCGACAGCCCCTTGACCGCGTTGGCGATCATTTCCGAATCGCGAATCACCGCACCGTGTACCAGTCGGGCTGGCGAAGAACTGTTCGCGACCGCCGGACGTGAACGCTTCGATCCATGCGATCGCGTCGCGAACATGCGCCAAATAAATGCGATCGTCTTTCACAGCGGTACGGCTTCGGCAAGAATCCGCTCTTCAAGATACGGGCTGATGCCCCCTTCCACGACCACATCGACCTTGCGCCCCAGCAGTTCCTGCAACTCCTGTTGCAAACCCACCTGATCAAGCAATGACCGACCCTCGTCAAGCTCGACGAGGATATCGACGTCGCTGCTCCCGGTTTCGCTGCCACGGGCGGAGGAGCCAAATACGCGCACATTCCCCGCGCCGTATTTGGCGGCAATGCAGAGAATCGCCGCACGATGCTGTTCAACGATGCGAGTCATAGGCGTCTTTCTTATCGGTTCCGATACGACTGCAACAGAAGCTCCACGGCCTCCTGGATCATCTCGCGGGCCTCGGCCATGCCGCGCCCTTGGGTGACGGCCCCCGGCAACTCGGACACCTGGGCCATGACCCAGCCATCTTCGATCGTCGTATACACAACGTTGAAATCGCGTTTCACTCGCTTCGGCTCCTCACCCCAAATTATAGCCGCAATTGCCGATTCCACCAACTTCGGCGAGCGATTCTATCACGGCGCTGGAATTTCCGCGTGCTCACCCGGAGCAACACCGATCCCGCCGACCGCCCGGTTCAGCTCGGCCAGGCGGGTGTGATAGTCGGCCAGTGTTTGCTCGCGTTCTTCGCGCAGCGAGATGAACTGCCGCTGGGCGGCGGCCAGTTCGAAATAGGTCGTCTTGCTGACGTCGTAATTCGACGTGGCCGCGTTGCGATTTTGCTCGGCCGCCGGCAGCAATTGTCGATCGTACAACTCCAGCATCCGTCGGCTCGCCTCCAGGCGCTCGTACGCGGCCGCAACGTCATATTGAACGTCGAGGATACGCTGCTCGAGTTCCGCACGCCGCTGGCTGACGCTCGACTGCGCTTCGCGCACGGCGGCAGCGAGGCGATTGCGGTAAATCGGCACATTCAAATTGACGCCCACGGCCGGCTGCAACGGCTTTTCCTGCCACATGGCGTCGTACCGGCCAAATACCTCCGTATCGGGGTAATAGTCCTTGCAGGCCAACGCGACCGAGGCTTGGGCTTCGCCGACCCGGGCACGGAGCGCGGCAATATCGGGACGCTGACTCAACGCCATCTGCTGAAGACTTGCTTGGTCGGCAACGGTGCGCGGCGGCTCCAATGTTTTGGGTGGCGCTGGCAACGATGCCGTGGGCTCCAGATGCAGCAGCACATTGATACGCGCTTGCGTGACTCGATTTAGTTGATCGAGTTCAATCTTGCGGCGTTCGAGGTTGGCCAATTCCACGTCGGCAAGCAACATGTCCTGTTGGGTCACTTGATTGGTTCGGTAGCGCGCTTGGGCCGTGACGCGCGATTGCCGCACCACTTCCCGATTCTCCGCATTGAGTTCTAGCTGGCGGCGCACCAAATAATAGTCGAAGTACGCAGCGAGCGTCATTTCCTCCAACTGCAAACGCGCATCCTCCAGGTCGAACCGGGCGGCGTTGGCAGCTGCGGTCGCCCGCCAACCCCTCGCGGCACGCTTACCGAACCAGGGGAACTTCTGCGAGCCTTGCAGCGTATAACCTGGATTGAGTACGTCGTCGCCGAACGACGCCGGGGCCATCATCGCCATGAACATCGGATCATCGAGCGAGACGGCCTGCGGATAACGCGCAACGGCCGCGCGCCATGCCGCGGCCAGGGACTGCAAATTCGGGTTGCGGGCCTGCACCTCCTCAACCAGCGGCTCAGCAGAAAGTTCCGCAGTCGAAGCAACGGTTGTCCCCGATTGTTCGGCGGCAGTCGACGGCTCGTTATACGCGACGGCCGTCAATTGACTCGTCGTCTGCGCGAAAGTCCGATCATCAACCGGCGGCGGAGAATTGAGGATTGCGCTGCCGGTCGTCTCTTGGGTGGCATGGCCACTGCTCGGAGTGGCCATGTTGGCGTTCGTGCCGGCCGCAGGCTTGCGCCAGGCCGGCGGCATTCCATCCACCGCCTTCGCGACATTCACCTCCGGGTTACCGCCACCTTGTGATGCGCTCGGTGAAGTGAAGGGTGCGGGGGTCCGGCAGCCGCTCCCAATCGCCACAGCCAGCGCAAGGCACGGTCGCGTTGAGCGAAATAGTCGCATGTTGCCTCCAGTTGGCAGGCGGGATGGTGGTCGCGGCGGGCGGCAAAAGGTGGGCCGTTAACAGTAGATTCGGCATTTTCGATGCAATTGTGCCAGCAGTCGGCAGAACGCTCGGAAATGCGGCCGCGACAGAAAGCGGCTGCCTAATCGCCAAGAGTTGCTTAAACCGAACGCTTGCCAGTTCCAGTTCGGTTTGACGCAAACCAGCAAAAAGTCCTAGAATGTAACTGAGCGGGAATTTGTCGATGTTCAGCATCTGTATTACTCGTGGCTTGCGTCGGCGATGCCATCAGGCACTTGTCTGGGCGATGGTACCGCTAGCAGTGTTGAATGGCCGCACGGTTGTCGGTTGCGGCTGCACTGGTCGTTTCGAGGAAGTCTGCCATTGTCGCCACGGTGGCACGTCAGTAGTAAACTGCTGTAATTCAGGTGCAAAATCCCTACATCGATTGGGCTCGTGCCCATGTTGTGCATCATCGGCGATGACCAAGGGAACCAGGCCCTGTAATACACAGGTTCCCGCAAAGGCACCGTATTTTGGCGGTCATCGTTGCACCGGCATGGCCGTCCATGTCGTTGTTCCCGCTACCCTGGCCGACTGTGACGCTAGTCACGAGGCCCAATTGTCGATGATTGCCCTGCCTGCCTTTTTTCTACCAGCCGCAACGGATCAGTTCGCTGCGGCACGCGCCGATGCATCGAATCTCGGAATCCCCACTAGTGATTTAGTGGTTGTATTGCGCCGTTTAATTATTTGATTCTCAAAAGAGCAGCATCCAACCGTGGTGTTGCCTTCTAGTGCGCCGAAGCACACGCGTCATTCCCGGGTCTTGGGTCCGGGGGTGCCCATAATGCAAGCCGTATCATCGCTGCATTGACAACGATACGGCCCTGTTCCAACGCGCACAGGCGAAACGTGATTTGATGATTTGTCGCACCTGGGTTGCAGGTGGTGCTCGGTCGGCATGGGGCTGGCTCAACCCGAGCAGGCGCGATGTCACCTCGTGATAGGGAGTAAAAAATACCATGAACACTCTTGTGAGAGCACTCTCGTTGATTGGTTTGTCGTGTGGGCTTGTCGTTGGGGAACCCGCGTGGGCAGATTCCCCGGTTGTCGAGCAACAAAGTGGCAAGTCGCCCGACGAGCGCCAAATCGTTCAGGCCACCTTTTTAGTTACCGGCTTGCATTGCCCCGGCTGTACGCGCACGGTCGAATCTGCCCTTGGCCGTGTCGGCGGCGTTCGTCGCGTCAATGTGGAGTGGAAAAGCAAGTCCGCGCGCATTGAATTCGACGAGTCGGTCGTATCTGCCCAGCATATTGCCCGACTGATTGCCGCAACACCACACATGATGAGCAACGACATGCATTACGGTGGTTGGTTGGCACTTAGGGTGACCGAAGTCGAAAACGATGAGTCGGGCAAAGCCGTGCAGACGGTCCTGCAGAAGATTGCCGGCGTCCAAAGTGTCGCTACCTATCCGAAGCAGCACGTGGTTGGCGTTCAATTCGCTGCCAAAGGACAGGTCACCAGCGGACAGTTGATCGAAGCACTGACAAAGGCAGGTTTTCACGCCGCAAACCTTTGAGGTTCCGAGTTGTGGTTCGAGGAAGTAATTCTTGAGTTTCTCATTATTTAGGAGACGATACCATGCGTTTGTTGTTTTTCGGCACGGGATTGATCGCACTCGTTAGCTTGTTCGGCTGCGACAAGTCAGGTCCGCCCAAAGTGGATTCCGGGAAGGCTCCGACCACTTCGCAGGAAAAAGTAGCCGCCGGCCCAGCGGCGCCGGAAGCGAAGGAATCGCCCCAGCCCGATGCCAAATTGACCGAGGCACTTGCCAAATTGAGCCCCGAGGATCGGGCACTCGCGGAAAAGCAAAAGGTTTGCCCCGTGAGTGGCGAACCGCTCGGCGCGATGGGAACTCCCAAGAAAGTCGAGGTGAAAGGTCAGGCAGTATTCATCTGCTGCGAAGGCTGCGAAGAGAAACTTAAAGCGAATCCCGACGAGTATTTGGCAAAGCTCAATAAATAAGCGCCTCGGGAACTCCGACGTTTCCCCTCTCCCTCTGGGAGAGGGTCGGGGTGAGGGGGCCCAGGCAATGGTTGTGTTGGAGTTCCCGCATTACTTCGGCAGCAGCGCTGTGAAACCCCGCTTGGGATGCACAAGAACGGTAATCACCTTCCTCACGAACTTCTCAGCAGGACCGACCGGCGCTGTTGCGAGGCGATATGAAAGCAAGTAAGGACAGCGACATGAGTACAAACACTTCCGGCCCGATGCCGGCATCGCACGAGCCTGACTCGAACGTGCTCGACGAAGGCGGTCTGCGTGCGCCGCCCAATCTGCATGGTCTGCAAAAGGCCTGGTGGTGGTTTCACTTCTTGATTTTGGTGAAACTGGCCCGGCTCAGGTTTATCGGCATCCTGCTGCTGATTGGCGTCATTATCACCCAATGGGACACGCTGATCGCGCACTACAATCGCTGGACACGCCCGGTGGAACAGGCGGCCACCGTCGACTCGAACATCGAGTACTTCTGCCCGATGCACCCGACGATCGTGCGGAGCAATCCGGGCGAGAAATGCCCCATCTGCTTCATGCCGCTATCCAAACGCATCAAAGGCCAGACCGATACGAAGCCGCTGCCAGCCGGCAGCGTCAATCGCGTGCAGTTGTCGCCATATCGGGTTGCGCTCGCGAACGTCGCGACGTGGCCGGTCGGATATCAGGAGTTGACCAAGAACATTACCGCGGTCGGTTTCGTCGAGTTCGACGAGCGCAGCCAACGCACCGTTTCGGCGCGAGTCGCTGGTCGGATCGACAAACTGTACGCCAACGAGACCGGCACGATCGTGAAAGCCGGCGATGCGCTCGCGCAGCTGTATAGCCCCGATTTGCTCGTCACCATCCAGAACCTGATGGATGCGAATCGCAGCGGCAACCGCGATCTACTGGCGAGCGCGCGAGCACGCTTGAACTTGCTCGGGATCGATGACGCGCAGATCGACGGTATGCTGGCCTCGAACAACCCCGATACGCATGTCACGATTCGCTCGCCCATCAGCGGCCACGTGATCAACAAGTATGTGCGCGAAGGTCAGTACGTTGCCGAGGGAAACGCTCTGTACGACGTCGCTGATCTATCAACCGTTTGGATCGAAGCCCAAATCTATGAAGACGACCTGGCCTTTCTCCCCGTGCCGTTGAACGGCAATTCGCCACCGCATGTCGCGAGTGGCTTAGAGGTCAGTGCAACCACGCGGGCTTACCCCAACGAAGTGTTTCATGGCAAGCTCGCGCTCGTCTATCCCCATATCGATCAGCAAACGCGCACCGTGACGGTCCGGTTCGAACTGGAAAATCCGGATCACAAACTGCTGCCGGGAAGCTCGGCCACCATCACGCTGAAAGTCCATCCCGCCGATGTGCGGTCATTTGCTGTATCGAAAGCCGATGCCGACGCACGGAAACAGCTACACGAAGGCCGCGTACTGGCGGTGCCCGAAGTCTCGGTAATCGATACCGGCAGCCAGAAAATTGTGTACCGTCAGTCGGAACCCGGCGTGTATGAAGGCAGGAAAGTTACGCTCGGCCCACGGATGACCGGAGCCGATGGCAACCTGTTTTTTCCCGTGATCGACGGCCTGAAGCCGGGTGACCTTGTGGTGACGAGTGGTTCGTTCCTCGTGGACGCGGAAACGCGTCTGAACCCGGCCGCCGGTTCCATTTATTTCGGCAGCGGTGGTGGTGGTTCCACCGCGAAGGACGCCAACGTGATTCGCGCCTCCACGCCTGAAGACCCGAACGCCAAGATCGAGGAATCGTTGGCCAAGCTCTCGCCCGAAGATCGTAAGCTGGCCGAGGCTCAGCGCTACTGTGCAGTTTTGCCGAACAGCCGGCTGGGTTCGATGGGGCCGCCCATCAAGCTGATGCTCGAAGGCGAACCGGTCTTCATCTGCTGTCCCGGTTGCCGCGAGCAGGCGCTGGCTAACCCAAAGCAGACGGTCGCAAATGTCCAGAAACGCAAGGTAGATCGCGAAGGGGAGAAGCAAGACCGATGAGAACTAGGTACCGCCGAGGCCTTGGGTGCCATGGCCACTGCTCGGAGTGGCCATGCATGTGTACGCGCAGTCTGCATGCCCACGCCAAGCCGTGGGCATGGCACACTTTTGCATAGGCTCATTCGCCCCGCAGTCAACAATACTTACTTCGGTTCGTTGCATCATTCAAGCCCACGACCATGATTGAACGCATTATTGAGCTATCGATTCGCAATCGCTTTCTGGTGCTCTCGATCGCGGCTGCGCTCACGGTGGCGGCCATCTATGCGACGCTGAACACACCGGTCGACGCGATCCCCGATCTGAGCGAAAACCAGGTGATAGTATTCACCGACTGGATGGGGCGCAGTCCGCGCGAAATCGAGGACCAAATCACGTATCCGCTTTCGCGCAAATTACAAGGTTTGGCGGGCGTTAAAGCAGTCAGGTCATCGTCGGAATTCAATTTCTCGATGATCACGATCATCTTCAACGACGACATCGATTTCTACTTTGCCCGCCAACGCGTGACGGAACGCCTCGACCAGGCCGCCACGTTTTTGCCCCCCGGCGTTGTTCCCTACCTGGCGCCCGACGCGACCGCCTTGGGCCAGGTTTACTGGTACACCGTGGAAACGAGCCCCGGCCACGCGATCGACCCTGGCCGGCTGTGGGCGCTCAACAAGTTCTACATCGCTCCGCAATTGAACGCCGTGCAGGGCGTGGCCGATGTCGCGGTCGTCGGCGGCACGCCGCTGGAATACCAGATCGATGTGCGCCCCGAGGACTTACGGGCCTACGGTATCACCGTGGGCGAAGTCTATGCGGCCGTGGCCAAAAGCAACATGCCGGCCGGCGGCGGCGTCGTGCAGAAGAACAACGCCGAGTACATCGTTCGCGGCGTGGGGTGGATCAAGGACAAGCGCGACATCGAAGACACCGTCATCAAGGAAATCAACAACACGCCGATCTACATCAAGACGATCGCCAGCGTGCAGCTCGGCCCCCAATTTCGCCGCAGCGTGTTCGAGAAGGATGGCAATGAAGTAACGGGCGGTGCAATTCTCATGCGGCACGGCGAAAATCCGCTCGCGGTCACCGAACGCGTGAAGGCCAAAATTCAGGACCTGCAGCCGGGATTGCCGGAAGGCGTACACATCGTGGCCGCCTACGACCGCACGCGCTTGATCCATGGCGCCATCCACACGCTAACCGAAGTGATGATGCACGAAATGATCATCGCCTCGCTAGCGATTTTGCTTATTCTCATGCACTTCCGCAGTGTGTTTGTAATTTGCGTCACGCTGCCGCTATCCGTGTTGTTTTCCTTCCTGCTCATGTGGCTGCTGCGCACGCTGCACATTATCGATATTCAGGCGAACATTATGTCGCTGGCCGGCATCACGATTTCGATCGGCATCCTCGTCGATCAAGCGATCGTCATGACCGAAAACGCCACGCACGCACTCAAGCAACACTTCGGCAATCGCAAAGTGACCGGCGACATTCGCGAAATGGTAGTCGAACCCTGCCGCACGGTGGGCCGGCCAATCTTCTTCTCGGTGATGATCATGCTGCTGTCGTTTATTCCGGTGTTCATGCTGAGTGGCCGCGAAGGCAAGCTGTTTCACCCGCTGGCCTACACAAAAAGCTTCGCCATGATCGGCGTGGCACTGATCTCGATCACGCTGGTGCCGGCGCTGATTCCGACGTTCATCAAAGGCCGCATTCGTAGCGAAGAAGAGAACTGGATCGTCCGCAGCTTCATCAATATCTACAAGCCCATGCTCACCTGGGCGTTGCCCCGACGCAACCTGGTGATGTGGATGTTCGCGGCGTTGTTGGTGCTGGCGGCTGGCATCTTCCCGCTCCAAGCCGTGTTCGGCCAAGGCGCATCGACCACCGCGTGGCAGTCGGCGTTCCTGCTCGTCTTTGCGATCGTGACGGCCCTCACCGTGATTCTCACTCGCGGTTGGTATTGGCAAGTACTATCGCTCGTCACACTCACGTTGCTGGGGCTTTGGGCCTACCAATTCCCCAAAATCGGCGTGGCGTTCATGCCGGCACTCGACGAAGGCGCCACGCTCGATATGCCCGTCACCGTGCCCCGCGCGAGCGTCACGCAAACGGCCGACGACCTCAAGGCCCGCGATGCATTGCTCCGTGGATTCCCGGAAGTCGAATTGGTCATCGGCAAATCCGGCCGGGCTGATACGCCGACCGACCCAGCCCCACTCGACATGGTCGAAACGTTCGTCAACTATCGGCCCAAAGAACTCTGGCCCAAACGCGTGCTGCGCTACCAGGATGCCGAACGGCAAACGCGGCAGGTACTAACCACGCTGAAAGAACGCGGCTATGTTGCCGCGCCGAACGCTTCCGCGGATGAAACCAGCCTCGTCGCCGATGCCAGCCAGAAAGCCCTGCAACGCTACGACGAAACCATGCGCGATCTCGCACTCGCGAAATACCAAGAGTTCGAACAGTCGCTCGGCCCTACTTTGACTCACTTCGCCGTGGACTATGTCGTCAAGAATGCTGAGAGCAATGGGCAGCTCCAATGGCCGCCGAACTCCAAACCCGATGCTGAAATCGATAAGCTATTCGCCGCGCTCACGCCAAAATATGGTCAATGGTTGGCCGTGGCCCCAGCCCTGGAAGACGCGACTCAATTGGCACGGGATGTCGCCAACCGACTTGTCGCACTGGGGGCCGTTCGCGATACAGTTGCAGCGCTAGAGCTGGAAGATTCACCACTTGCTACGGCCGCAAGTATCAGCCGAGAACTGACCGGAGGAAAGCGAGCAACATTGGCCAGCCAATTGCTTGACGCGATCGAAGACCAGGGGATGCAGTTATGGCGTAAGCAAGTCCAACAAATCGCTTGGGAACTCTTCGATCGCGGAACCGAGATCTTCACCTGGTACGCTCTCCAAGAAACGGCGAAGGCCGCAAAGAACTCCGGGCTCACCGCGAAGGCCAGTCACGGCAAGGAGACGGAACGGTTCGCGGATCAAGCCATCCAAGCGCAATTGAACAAACCTGTTGATGCGTCTGCGATTCAGCCGTTCGTAAAGTTGCGCGAAGAGCTGGAAACGCCCTTCCGCAAGACCGTGTTCCTGTGGCCACGCCAGACCGGCCCCAAAGGCGATCTCGTCGATGATGAAATGGGCCGCGTGCTGCAAGTTCCCGGGTGGAGCAATATCTTCACGCAGCCCATCATCAACCGCATCGAGATGCTCTCGACCGGCGTCCGCACCGATATCGGCGTGAAGGTGTTCGGGCCCGACCTCGACTCCATCGACCGCATCGGCAAGCAAATCGAAACCGCACTCAAGCCCGTCAATGGTGCCCGCGACGTGATCGCCGCGCCCATCATGGGCAAGGGCTACGTGCAAATCGATATCGATCGCGAGCGCGCGGCCCGTTACGGCATCTCCGTCGAGGATATTCAAACGGAAATTGAAGTCGCCCTGGCCGGCCGGGCCGTCACCTTCACCGTCGAAAAGCGCGACCGTTTCCCGGTCCGCGTTCGCTACGCCCGCGACAACCGCAGCGATGAGGAGAGCATCCGCCGGCTGTTGATCAGCGCCCGCGGTATGAATTCAGAACCCGTAAGCGGTTCGACGCCGCCCGGCATGCAGCCAGTTGCCAACACAGCAAACGCCGATTGGACGGGCAAAGTGAATACCCCCTCACGCCAACACGTCGCCGCTCCCACCCATGCCGCCACCACCAACCCACTCATTCCGCTAAGCGCCGTGGCCAATGTGCGCATCGTCGAAGGACCAGCGATGATCCGCAGTGAAAACGGCGAGGTGATGAATTACGTGACGCTCAACGTCCGGGGCCGCGATATCGTCGGCTTCGTCGACGAGGCCCAGCGCGTGGTCGCCCAAAAGGTGTCGCTGCCGGAAGGCGTTCACCTGGAATGGAGCGGCGAATTCGAGCACCAAGTGCGGGCCGCCCGCACGCTGCGTTTCGTGTTTCCCGCCGTCATCGTGTTGATCTTCATTATTCTTTACCTGACCTACAACGACCTGGCCGATGCCGGCTTGATGATGCTCGCGGTGCCCGAAGCACTCGCCGGCGGGGCGTTCTTCATGTATCTCTTTCCCAAGATCATGAACGGCTGGAATTCACCGCCGATGGATTTTAGCGTCGCCGTGTGGGTCGGCTTCATTGCCTGCTTCGGCATGGCCACCGAGACCGGCATCATCATGCTCGTCTACCTGCGCGAGGCGCTCGAAAAACGCGGCGGCCTCGAGAAAATCGCCTCGCTCGAAGAACTGCGCCAGGCGGTGATCGAAGGCGCTGTCCACCGCCTGCGGCCGAAATTGCTCACCGAAGGCGTCGCCATCATCGCGATCTTCCCGATGGTCTTCGCCAAAGGCGTCGGCGGCGAGATTCTGGCCCCGATGGCATTACCGGTGCTCGGCGGACTGCTCATCTCCGATGAAGTCGTCGATCTCTTTCTCCCCGTCCGCTTCTACTGGGTCCGCCGCGCCCGCTGGCTCAAGCTCCATCAGCACGGAATTCGAAGTGACGCAAACATTTCTGGCTCAAATGCGGTTTCGCAGTTGATCCCATAGCCGGACCGCCACGCGGTCCGGTAGGAACTCCCCCAAATCAAGTGACATTGTTCTTTAGCAAATCCCACCGAATCTGCTCTAATAACAAAACCTCTGCCATGCTGCATCTCTACCTCCGAAATTTGAGATGAAATTCAAGAAAACCAGAATCGCGTTTTCTGCTCTCTGCGGCATTCTGTGCTTGTTGCTGATCGGGTTATGGGTGCGGAGTTATTGGTGGGCGGATTCTGTACGGGTGCCAATCTCCCGCACGAAAGTACTGAATTTTTATTCCACGAAGGGCTGGTTAACGCTGCTGTCGCCCCTCGGTCAGCCGCGCAATGCAACTTGGCGAATAAACCACCAGTCTCAAGAAACGATTAGGAAATCGGAGCAAGCTGCGATTGCTTCCGGTGCCACGGTTGTGCATCGAATGCGACTTCTTGGGTTGCATGGCGTTCACTTCGACTTGCCACATGCGCTAGCAGCCTTGTTGCTCGCTGGATTCGCTGTAGCTCCATTGATACCCTCCTCCCCCCGCTTCCGTCTCAAAACGCTCTTAATTGCCATTACCATATTGTCATTGTTATTAGGCTACCTTACCTATTTGGCCAAGATGTAGGTAGAGTTTAAGAAAGTAAGTAATTGGCCATAAGAATCAATGTCTGAGACAACTTCAATTGCACTCGGATATTTCCACTGGAGGCAATGTCATGCGCTTACCCATATGTGCGCTTGCGATCATGGCCATCGTTGGATTTGCCCACGCCGATGATTCAGAACAATCGTGGCAAATCCACGGTCGGGTTGTCGACGAACACGGTGCGGCGGTCCAAGATTTTGAGGCCGCCACGTGGTGGTTGTCGAACGGGAACTGGTGGGATGAGGCGGGTGAATTATTGCAAGAAGCCAAGGAAGGAAAACTTTGGACGAACGAGGGCACGCTTGCTACTCGTCCGCAGAACATGGTAAAGCGGCAGCCTGAGGGAAGATTCAGCCTCACGGTCGAGGGGAAGCCGCGAATTCCAATTTTCGCCCTCGATAAACGTCATGAACGTGGCGGGATTGTCATGGTCCAACAGTGCGCAGCGGGGAAGCCCGTCGTAATTACGATATTGCCCTTGGTGCGAGTGACTGCCAAGGTTCATTGCTCCGAAGTCGGTCGGACTCCCGATTGGTCGAACGCGCGCATTTTTATTCTGGATGATAAAGGCAACCGGTCGCTATTGACTATATGTGGCTCGTTCCGAGGGCAAGTTTCCTTCCTGTTACCGCCGGGCACGTACGACTTGGATGCCTACAGTAATTCGCCGAATGCCACACTGCGAATACCGGACCAAGAGAAAATCCACGCCCCGGCCGACCCACCCGGACGTTTCCTGCGATTCACCATCCCACGCGGGAAAACGACACTTGACTTGGGAGTGCTCGACCTGAAGTTGCCGCGAGACAAGGACGGCAATCCCCGCGACGTAACGCGGTACTACGGAAAGGTTCCGCCAGAACTATCGATCACCGGCGCACGCGGCGTTCCCAAGACAATCAAGTTGGCGGATTTTCGCGGTAAGTGGGTGCTGCTCGATTTCTGGACCGTGGGGTGCGGACCTTGTATTTATGAGAGCCTGCCCGAGTTGACAACGTTCTACGAGGAACACGCCGCCGATCGTGAGCTGTTTGAAGTGCTCGCGATTTGCAATACGGAAGCGGATAACGCTCGCACCATCGAGGCCTATGATGCGCTTGTCGCACCCATCGTCACAAAAGTTTGGGCGGGAAAGCAGTTGCCGTTTCCGGTTTTGATCGACGGGGAGGGAAAAACCGTCGGCCTCTATGGTATCCAAGGTATTCCAAACGTGCTGCTGATCGACTCTGAAGGTCGCCTGGTCAAGAATGGCGACTTAGCGATGCTGGCTGAAAAACTCAAGGAGAAACATCGTTAGTGACGCAGGGTATGTCGGGACACTTGTCCCGCCGGGCGCCATGCTAACTCGTTAGCAGTGCTTCTTGAGCCTGCCCCTTGCGGTTAAACCTTGGACAGGGTCCAAGCTGCAAGCTGGCTCGGAGTAGGCAACACTGCCGGCAACCTAGCAGTGGCGCCCGGCATCGTTGAACCCGGAGCCAACGGCGATGGAACGCGCCGCTTCGCCTCGCCGCTGCCTCACCCCACTTTCGGCAGCCGGTCGAGCGCTGCGTCGATTTCCTCGGCCGGGTATTCGTAATCTTCCAACTGGCCGGCAAAGTACTTGTCGAAGCTGGCCATGTCGAAGTGGCCATGGCCAGAAAGGTTGAAGAACAGCGTCTTGGCCTCGCCTGTTTCCTTGCAGCGCAGGGCCTCGTCCAAGCAGGCCTTGATGGCATGGCACGATTCCGGGGCGGGGATGATGCCCTCGGCCCGGGCGAACTGCACACCGGCCGCGAACGTGCCGACCTGGGCCACGGCCACCGCCTCGATCAACTTCTCCTTAAGAAGTTGAGACACCAGCGCCGAAGCTCCGTGGTATCGCAGGCCGCCCGCGTGGATGCCCGGCGGCACGAAGTCGTGGCCGAGCGTGTACTGCAGCATGAGCGGTGTGAGGCCGGAGGCGTCGCCATAGTCGTAGGCGTAGTGGCCCCGGGTGAGGCTCGGGCACGAGGTGGGTTCCACCGCCACGAGCCGCGTCTTTTTCGGCGCCGAGGCCGCCGCCTGGTCGGCCAAAAATGGGAAGGCCACGCCCGCGAAGTTCGAGCCGCCACCGCAGGGCGCGAAGATCATGTCCGGGTAATCGCCGGCCCGAGCGAACTGCTTCTTCGCCTCCAGGCCGATCACAGTCTGGTGCAGCAGCACATGGTTCAACACCGAGCCCAGGGCGTAATTGGTGTCGGCTCGGCCGGCCGCTTCCTCGACGGCCTCCGAAATCGCGATGCCCAGCGACCCCGGGCTATCCGGATGCTCGGCCAGCACCTTGCGCCCCGACTCGGTCAGGTTCGAAGGGCTCGCGAACACGCTCGCCCCCCACGTCTGCATCATCGAGCGGCGGAATGGTTTTTGGTCATAGCTCACCTTCACCATGAAGATCCGCACGTCGATGCCGAACATCTGCCCGGCAAAGGCCAGCGAAGAGCCCCACTGGCCGGCACCCGTCTCTGTAGTCAAGCGCTTGATACCCGCCTGGGCGTTGTAATAGGCCTGCGGCACGGCGGTGTTGGGCTTGTGCGAGCCGGCCGGCGAAACGCCCTCGTTCTTGTAGTAGATCTTCGCCGGCGTCTCCAAGGCCTGCTCCAGGCGCAAGGCGCGGCACAGCGGGCTTGGCCTCCACAGCTTGTAGATTTCCCGCACCGGCTCCGGAATCGGGATCCACCGCTCCGCCGACATTTCCTGTTCCAAAATATTGCCGGGGAAGATGGCCAGCATCCGCTCCGGCGACACCGGCTGCCCGTCCGGCCCCAACGGCGGCGCCGGCGGGTTAGGCATGTCCGCCACCACGTTGTACCAGTGGGTCGGGATGTCCGATTCTTCCAGCAAGATGCGCATCTGCGTCACGGTGATCTCCTCGTTCTTCGTTCGCAAGCCGCCGGGCGAGCGACGGCAACCATGCTATCTACTTGCCTACGGTACAGGACGAACCAACTAAGATCAAACGCCATGCCGGGGCGGAGCAAGTCGACGGTGCGAGGGGTAGACGAGAACCGATCAATCACGGTCACGGGTGCTACGGGGCGGAAAACCATTAGGGGCTACGGCAATCGAAACACCACCGACAGTGGTACCATCGAGCAAACTGAAATTGGTTGCTGGCGGAGTTGGAATACCATTGATATCAAATCCGGCCGTTGAGGAGCCTGCAAAGTACAACAGCGAGATGAATTGCGTGTGTACGGGAACCATAAATCCAACCCGGATGAAGTTGTGCCAAGGATAAGTTCCGTACCGAAACCCCCAGCGTAGAAGGCGTTCTCGGTCTGTACTTTGATTGAACCTTGCCCAAGCGAAACCGCCTGAAACTGTAGACCATTGGATGTGATCACATCACCGGGACCGTATATGGCTCCCAGCGGCAGGTCGTCGAAGTTCGTGAACCCCGCCATCGCTGTACTCGCGGTGATCAACACGAACAACATACCCCAAAAATAGCTGACCAGTGGCGCCTCCGAGAAAGGACTAAGGAAATCCCATATGCGGTTAAACGCCGCGCTCTTTAGCTCATATTTTACCATCTTGAACTATGCCCGGCAATGTTCTTGAGAGATTCTGAACGGTCTGTCATAGCTCGCACATTGGACGATAAAGGATTACAGCGATGTTTAAGATCCTCCGACAGCATGCTGGATCAAGACGAGTCAAATGCTCAAATTGGGTTCATCTTGGCCACGTGGAAGGACGATGCGGATTGAGCCACTTGAAGACCGTTCAATGCTATCGGGTGCAACGGATATCGTCTTCCTGTTTGACGAATCGCAGTCCACAGGAAGTATCCAACAAGATTGGCTATCAAGCGCAGTCGTCAACGTCGATGCATCGCTGGCAGCAGCCGGCGTTACCAACCGCAGATACGGGTTAGTCGGTTTTGGGGACGCCAGTAATGAGTTTGCGCACACGCACCTTGTTGACCCGACTGATACCAATCAAGATGGCGAGAAGTTTTTCGGTTCTGCAGCGCAGCTTGCCACAGCAACGTCGAAACTCAAGGCTGATGGGCTTCATGAAGATGGGTGGGATGCAATCGAGCACACTGTCGCGGAGTATAATTTCAACCCAGGTGCTGCAGTCATGTTTGTTCTGATACAAAACACAGACGGCCGATGGAGGGATAATTTAGTATCCTGGACGCGAGAGGGCATTTTGGAAACCCTCAAGAGTCAAAACGTTACGTTGTGCTCGATAGTTGAAGCGTCTTTTGACCCCGACATGTACGGTACCGGCGGTTTGACGCGCCATGCAGCCCCCCCTGCCCTCAACGCCACCAACAGCGCACCAAACCGCCTGCCAACACCCATCGCGCTGAACCATTTATCGATGATTGCAGTGACGATGATGGGCCGTTTAGCCACGATCGGGCACCACGCAGTGGTCGGCGGAGCGTGCACCGCTCGTTCACTTGTCACTGCAAGACCCAACAAGCACTATAAACCGCTCGGCTAACTAGCCGTGGCCGGAATCGGCATCGCGCGGTTCCCGCCATAGCGTTGCCATGAGCAGGTCGCGGATCGACGGGAACTCCGGCGGCAGCTTGTCGTACAGCCGGAAGAATAACTCATCGTGCGAGGCGATTTCCGCGACCCAGTCGTCGCGCACCACGCGCATCAACTCCGCGAATCGCCGCTTGCTGAACTTGAGGCCGCGCCAATCGAAGTCTTCATAGCGCGGCGCCCAACCCAGCGGACCTTCCGAAGCTTTGGCCCGGCCGTGGACACGATCCACGATCCACTTCAACACGCGCATGTTTTCGCCGAAGCCGGGCCACAAAAACTTGCCCTCCGCGTCGCGGCGGAACCAATTCACGTTGAAAATCGGCGGCAGCATATCGAACCGCCGACTGATGTTGAGCCAATGGCTAAAATACTCGCCCATGTGATGGCCACAAAACGGCAACATCGCAAATGGATCGCGGCGGACCTGGCCCAATTGGCCAAATGCAGCCGCGGTCATTTCTGACCCCATCGTGGCCGCCGCATAGACGCCGAATGCCCAATTGAACGCCTGCGTGACCAACGGCACCGTTGTGGTGCGACGCCCACCGAAGATGAATGCCGAAATCGGCACACCGCTGGCATCCTCGTAGGCTGGGTCGGCCGAAGGGCACTGCGACATCGGTGCCGTGAACCGGCTATTCGGATGCGCCGCCTTCTTGTCGCTGTCGGGCGTCCAGTCGTTGCCTTGCCAATCAATCGCATGTTGCGGCGGTTCGCCATCCATGCCTTCCCACCATATATCGCCGTCGTCGGTTAGCGCCACGTTCGTGAAGATCGTATTCTTCTTGATGGTCGCCATCGCGTTCGGGTTGGTCTGCTCGTTCGTTCCTGGCGCGACGCCGAAGAAACCAGCTTCCGGATTGATCGCGTACAGCCGGCCATCGGTGCCCGGCTTGAGCCAGGCGATGTCGTCGCCCACGGTGAGCACTTCCCAGCCTTCCTCGCGGAACGCCTTGGGTGGCACCAGCATGGCGAAATTCGTTTTGCCGCATGCACTGGGGAACGCCGCCGCCACATAAGTCTTTTCGCCGCTCGGCTCCTTCACGCCCATGATGAGCATGTGTTCGGCCAGCCAGCCCTGCTCGCGGGCGACAATCGACGCGATCCGCAACGCCAGGCACTTCTTGCCCAGTAGTGCGTTGCCGCCGTAGCCCGAGCCGTAGCTCCAAATCGTCCGCTCTTCGGGGAAGTGAACAATGTACTTGTTCTTTGGATCGGGGCTGCATGGCCAGGGCACATCGTCTTGGTCCGGCGCCAGCGGCATACCGACCGAGTGCAGGCAGGGAATAAAGGTGCCATTCGTGCCCAATGCCTTGAGTACGGCATCGCCCATGCGGGTCATGATCCGCATGTTCACGACGACGTACGGCGAATCCGTGAGCTCCACGCCAATCTGCGAAATATCCGATCCGATCGGCCCCATGCTGAATGGGATCACGTACATCGTGCGGCCACGCATTGAGCCGTCGAACTTCGGCGTCAGGATGGCCTTCATCTTATCTGGAGCCATCCAGTTATTGGTCGGGCCGGCGTCGTCTTGTTTCACCGAGCAAATAAAGGTGCGGTCTTCCACCCGGGCCACGTCGCTCGGATGACTTCTCGCCAAAAAACTTCCCGGCCGCAAATCGGGGTTCAGCTTGATCAACGTGCCGCTCTCGACCATGTCGTCGCACAAGCGATCGTATTCTTCTTGCGAACCGTTGCACCAGTAGACCCGGTCCGGTTTGCAGAGCGCGGCCATCTTGTCAACCCAGGCAGCCAGCTGCTTGTGCTGCACGGCGGCGGGAGGTTCAAGTATTTTAGTAGGCACGTGTCATCTCTCCTGATAAGCTGCGAATTGTTGACGATGAGTGAACGGGAATACGTCGAAGGAAATCTGAAAAGTTCACGGCATATCTCCCATTCTGTCATGCCGTCGCGGTATCTCCAAGGGGCTGGAACACGCAGTAAACAAGACTTTTCTGGTGGGTCGGCGCGTTAAAATCGACGCCATCAGTAATGTCCCAAGCGATTTGCCTCGAATCGCTAGATGCCGCCAAACACGCAGCCACACGCTGTGAGGTACATCCTGGCGACGGAGCGAATTGCGAGGCACCCTCTTCCCGTCTCATCATCCCACGGGCCGGAGCGAGAAAGCCGTTCGGTCGCATCACCGCGCTCACATCCGTTCCACCACCTGAATGCCGAGCAAGTTGAGTCCCCGCTCAATTATGCGGGCGGTGAGGTCGCAGAGCCGCAGCCGGCTTAGCCGCAGCTCGTCGCTCTCCGCCTTGAGCACGGGGCAGTTCTCAAAGAAGTTGCTGTAGCACGTGGCAAGCTCGAAAAGATAGGCCGTCAAATGGTTAGGCCGATAATCGGCCACCACGCGGTCCAGCGCTTCGGCGAATTGCAGTAGCGCAAGGCCGAGCGCACGCTCCTGAGGATTCGAGAAGACGATTTCGGATTGCGGATTGCGGATTGCGGCTTGAGTGCCGACTAAATCCGCAGTCCGCAATCCACACTCCGCAATCGCCTTATTAAAGATGCTTTTCACCCGCGCGTAGCTGTACTGCAAGTATGCAGCCGTATTGCCGGTCATGGCGAGCATTTTATCGTAGCTGAAAACATAGTCGCTGGTGCGGTTGTGGGCGAGGTCGGCGTATTTGATGGCCCCGATGCCGATCCGTTCCGCAATTTGTCGCCGTTCTTCTTCCGAAAACAGGGATTCTGGTCGACCATCGTCATTCGCACGGACGATGGCGTATGCCCGTTCCACCGCCTCGTCGAGCAGTCCGCCCAAACCGACCGACGAACCGCTCCGCGTCTTGAACGGCCGGCCGTCGTCGCCGAGCACCGTGCCGAATGCGATGTGCTGCAACTCGACATCGCGGTATCCCCAGAGTCGCGCCGCCGTAAACAACTGCTCGAAATGCAGCGATTGCCGGTGATCGACGACGTACAGAATGGCGTCTGGTTGCCAATGGGTCATGCGGTATTGAATCGTCGCCAAGTCGGTCGTCGCGTATAGGAACGCACCGTCCTGTTTTTGCACGATCATCGGCACGTCGTACCCTTCCAGGAACACGCAAATCGCGCCATCGCTTTCCTGGGCAAGGCCATTCTCGGAGAGGTCCTTCACAACTCCCCGCAGGCGGTCTTGGTAAAAACTTTCGCCCAGCGTGTGATCGAACACGACTCCCAGCCGTTTGTACATGACTTCGATTTCAGCCAGGCATGCCGGCAGAAACTCGCGCCACAAGCCGACGTTCGTTGGATCGCCGCTATGCAGGCGGGACGTCTCAAGCAGCACCTGCCGACCGATGTCGGTGTGTTCGGCCGCCAGTTTGCTGAACTTCGGGTCGGCCGCTACTGCGGCAACTTTGGCTTGCAGGTCGGCCAGTTCCTGTCGTAGATCGGCGAGCGTACCTTCTTGCTGCCGCAACTTCTTGGCGGCGTGCTTGGCGTCTTTCGAGTCGGCTGGCGGCGTGGCAGCTCGCGTGCGAGCCAGGTTTTGCTCGCTCTCGGCAATCCGCTTCTCTAGCGCTGGGATCTTCTCGCCGCGCGTTTCGTGGTACTCTACTAGCGAATTGACAAGCTTATAAAGTCGCGTCAGTTCCTCCACGGCGTTGCGATCGAGGGCCGCCCGGTCACCAAAGTGCTTGAGGCCGTAAATGATCATCCCGAACTGCGTGCCCCAATCACCCAGGTGATTATCGCTGAGGACGCGGTGGCCCATGAATTTCAGAATGCGATAAAGTGCGTCGCCGATCACCGTCGAGCGAATGTGGCCTACGTGCATCGGTTTCGCCACGTTGGGCGAGGAATAATCGACGACGACTGTTCGCGGCTCGGCCGCCTGGGGCACGCCCAATCGCTCGGCGTCGGCCAGCGTGGCGCTCAACTGCGACTTCAGCCACTCATCTTTCAGCCGCAGATTGATGAATCCTGGTCCCGCGATCTCCGGCGGCTCGCACATATCCGCCACGTCGAGCGCGGCGATCAATTGGTTCGCGATCTCGCGCGGCGGCTTGCCGAGCCGCTTGCCGAGCGGCATAGCGCAGTTCGCCTGATAATCGCCGAACTTCGCGTCCTGGCTCGCCAGGACGAGCGCTGTTAGTCCCGGCAGTTCGTTCGGCTCAATCCCCAGCGTGCCAAGTGCAACCGCAAATCGATTTCGCAATGTCGCGAGAATATTCATGTCTTCTGCCGACCTCATTCCATCTCGATCGGTCGAATCTTCACCGCCGTTCCATACGCCAGAACTTCGGTCGAACCCTGCAGGAACTCGGTCGCATCGTAGCGCATGGCCAAGATCGCGTGGGCGCCCATTTGCTCAGCATGTTCGATCATGAGGTCGTAAGCGTCATTACGAGCACGCTCGCAGACCGTGGCATATTCGCTAATGTTGCCACCCACAATTGATTTGAGCCCACCGACAACACCCCGAGCGATGCCCGTCGATCGCACGATGATCCCCCGGACGACGCCCAAATACTCGATGACTTCATAGCCGGCGATATCATCGCCTGTGGTGACGATCATCACGCGAATCCTCGATGGTTGGTGGTTCACCCAGTCACAGCGAAGGCTGGATTATGCATGCTTCTCTTCAGCACGCGGTTGCCACGGCAGCGGCACGCGGGCGGCCTGGCCCCACAGGTCTTCCAACGCGTAATACCGCCGTGTATCCGCGTCGAATAAGTGAATGACGACCGTGCCGTAATCGAGCAGAATCCAGCGGCTTTCGTTGTAGCCTTCAATTCCCATCCGCCGATCGCCCAGTTCCTTTTCCAGGACGCGGTCGATTTCCTCGCTAATGGCATGCAGTTGGCGGCGGCTATTGCCGGTAACGAGCAGGAAATAGTCGAATTCGGTCGTCATGCCGCGCATATCCAGCACGGCAATGTCCTGACCCCGGTTGTCCTCGGCAGTGCGGGCGGCCGCCAGGGCAAGCTGCTTGCTCCGCTGCTGGCGGGCTTCTAGTGTGGCAGATGTTTGGGCGATGGTTACGAGCCTTTGCAATGTCAATTTGGAAAATGTGAAAGAACAATTCTAACCGCCGTGTCAGTTTCCGACGAGTGGATGGCAAATCACGCCTAACCCATGAACCTTTCAGCACTTCGAGCCATAGAATCTCAGGGGGCGCGACCGAATTCGGAGACTCCTCGCACGGCGCCGGCGTCGTTCGCCGACGTTCACGCGGCTGAGATGGAAAGCCACACGATTTTGTCGACCGTCCGAAGTTAACTTACCCGCATTGTCTGCCGATTTGTCGCGCTGCGTTTTTCACGTTTTTTCTCGACCTGGACTGGCGGCAACGGCCGTCTCGGGGGTATAACCCAACGATCTCTTCTCTCTGCAAGTGGTCGGGATACCAACTCTCAAACGGATGAGCGCGTTTTGGCCGGAGGCCTCAGCGATGGATTGCGATCAAGTCTTTATGATTCTTACCCGTGGTCCGTTTCCGACAGGTGAGCCCTGGGATGAGCAGGTCGAGAGTCATCTGGAAACCTGTACCGATTGTTGGCGATTAGCTGAGGCTTTGCGGCCGGCACTTGAGATCTTTCAAGAATCCGTGCCGCCTTCGGAAGGTCGTGACCTGCCCGGTTACTGGGGCGATGCCCGGCCCGCGTCGGTCGTCGTTACCCGGATTTCGCGCAAGACTCGTCACACGGCGGCGGTTTCGCCGCCGCCGCAAGTGTACCCCCTTTGGGGGAATAGCTTGAGTCCGAAGTTGCGGCGGGAACTCTCCGCGAACAAGTTTCGGGCTGCCGCGATTGCCGCCACCATGACGGCTGCCGCCTGGGCCGTGGCCTCGTTCTTCAGCGGTTGACCAGAATTCGCTTTGCGGCGCTTCGTGAGCAAGACCCATTAAGTGCGGAACCGCCCACGAATCAACGTCGTTTGCCGATGTCGCGTGGCCCACCACGTTCCGCGAGCTCTCTCTGCCAGCGGCTTGGGCCTAACTTAGCGGTTATCCCACTTGGGTGATTCCTGACGCCGTGTGGCCCTCCATAGCTGCGGGTCCCACCCGCCGCGCGTCAACGCTTCGCCACGACGCCCGATCTATGTTTTTCCATGTGGCCTCCCTGACTATCGGAAAGCGTTTGCATGAGCCGCCGTTCAAACAACGCACGAATCACGCCTACGCCTGCGCAGTCGGTTTGCGGCGCGGATTCGCTCTCGCAATTAGTGCGCGAATACATGACGGCGGCCGCGTCGGGAAACCTCCCGCACGACCGCCGCAAACGACCCCGGCTCGCGATCCCGTACATCTTCAAACTCACGCCGCTCGACGACCACGACAACCTGCTCGAAGAGCATTCGACTTCGGTTGTCGGGCGGGACTTGTCGCTCAACGGCATCAGCTTCTCATTCGACGAAGAACCGAACTTCAACCGGGCCCTCATTTCGCTCGATCACCCGGCCGTCGGCCGATTTGCCGTGATCGTGAAAATCATTTGGAGCAAGAAAACACTCATTGGCCTCTTCGAAACTGGCTGCCAACTACTGGGCACCGTGGATGGCCACACCGTTCACGGCGACGGCGAAAGCATCTAACTTTGCGTGGGGTCTCTTCTTCGTAGGACCGGCATTCCCGTCCGTTCCGCCTGCCGAGATTTACAGAATTGCTTGTGGACCATTGGCTGCAAAATGATCGGTGGGCTGCCGATCATCGGCTTGCTACAATCGAGCCATGAAAATTGGCTCGACGCAAATCCTCGATTCGTATGCCGAGGCCTTCAGCGCGCGTTATACGCGGCTCATCATCACAGCTGCCGATGATTATTGGCTCGAAGCCGCGTTGCGTGCACTCACCGGTTATGGCACCAGCGTCATCGGTTGCGATGCGGAGGCCGGCGCCGAGCGATATTTGCCGGCGGCGGAATCGCCCGATGGCCGTCCCGCAGCTGCCGTTCTACTATTTGCGTTCAATGCGGAAGCCGTGAAGCTCGCGGCCCAACATCGGGTGGCCCAATGTATTCTCACGGCCCCTAGCACGGCTTGCTTCAACGGGTTGCCCGAGACCGCCGAGTCCTTCTCGCTCGGCAAGTACCTGCGCTACTTCGGCGACGGCTTCGAGAGTCGAGAGTCAAGAGTCAAGAGTCAAGAGCCAACAGCGAGCCGGGGCGTCCCCGCACCCGGCCCAAAGGAATCAAACCCTTTTCCTAAATCCGGCCCTCACCCCTCGACCCTCAACTCTCGACCCCTTTGGTACATCCCCATGATGGATGGCGAGTTCTGCGTCGAGGCTACCGCTGGCATCGCGAAAGGAATTGCCGGCGGGAACATCATCATCCAAGCCACAAACCAAGCCGACGCCTTGGCGTCGGCCCGCCGCGCGGCAGCGGCCATGGCGCCCTTGCCCGGCGTGATTACGCCGTTTCCGGGCGGAGTGTGCCGCAGCGGAAGTAAAGTCGGGGCCAACAAGTACAAATCGCTCCCCGCATCGACCGCCGAAGCCTACTGCCCAACCCTCCGCGAGCAAGTGAAATCGGAACTCGTTGCCGGCACGACCTGCGCGTATGAAATCGTGATCGACGGTATCGACGAAGCGTCGATCGCCGCCGCGATGCGGGCAGCGACCGAGGCCGCTGCCGGCGACGGCGTCCTCGCGATCAGCGCGAGCAACTACGGCGGCAAACTCGGCAAATACTCATTTCGCATGCACGACCTCTTCAAATAGGACAGACATTCCCATCCGTCCACCCAGCCCGCGCTAATTCCAGTGCTTCTCCTGGAACGAACGCAAAGACCTTTGTTCAATGCCGCCGCCGCACCGGTGGATAAGAGCTACAACGAATGACGTTGTTGCCGCAAACGCACCCAACCTGCTAAATTAATGGGCTTCAATTTCCCTGCCCTGCGAGCGAAGAGCATGAGCGACGAAACCCCCGAAAACGAACCAACCACCCCCGCGGCAGAAGCGACCGAAAAGCCAGCGGAACGTCCCGTCCAACGATTTTTGATTGGCTCGCAGCGCCCTGGCCACGCGGCCGAAGATATCAAAGCCAAGCCCATGCCGCTGCCGCCGATCACGGCACCGGTTGCTGCTCCCTCGCCACAAACGCCCGTTCAGCCGCCACCTGCCCCCACCGGCGAGGTGGCTTCGGCAGTCGCGGAATTGCCAGTACCCACTACTTCCCCCATTGAACAATCCCCTGTTCCTGTCCCCGCCGCCACCCCTGCGGCACCTGTCTCACCCACGTCGGCTCCCACGCTTGCATTGCCTCCCACGTCGTTTGCTCAGCCGACACCCAAGAAGCAGCGGCAACACTACCCGCCGCCAAATATCCGCGATCAGCTCACTCCCGACCTCGAACAGGAATACCTCGAAGCGCTCGGCGACGTGGCGTTCGACTCGCTCATGAGTGAAGGAAGCGGAGCCGCGGCTGTAGCCGAATTGGTTCCTGAAACGCGAATTACGGGTAAGATTGCCACGATCCACGGTGACGACGTATTCGTCGACCTCGGCGGCCGTAACCAGGGCGTGGTGCCGCTGCGGCAATTTGAAACTGTAGAGCCCAAGGTCGGCGAAAGCATCGAACTAATCGTCGCGAGATTCGACCCCGACGAAGGTCTTTATGAACTTTCCCGCCCCACCGCCACCGTCAACATCGGCAATTGGGATGAAGTCAGCGAAGGCCAGATTATCGAAGTCACCGTTACGGGGGCCAACAAAGGCGGCCTCGAATGCCAAGTCGCTGGCATCCGCGCTTTCATCCCGATGGGGCAGGTTTCCATGTACCGGGTGGAACATCCCGAAGAACTCGTCGGCCAGCGGCTGGCGTGCGTCGTCACCGAAGCCAATCGCGAACGCCGCAATCTGGTGCTCAGCCACCGCGCCGTGATGGAACGCGAACGCAACGAGCAGCGCGAAAAGCTGCTGGCCGAAATGACGGTCGGCCAGATTCGCGAGGGCGTGGTGCGCAGCCTCAAAGACTTCGGCGCGTTTGTCGATCTCGGCGGCGCCGATGGCCTCATTCACATCAGTCAACTGAGCTGGGATCGCGTGAAGCATCCCAGCGAAGTGGTGGAAGTGGGCCAGAAGCTGAAAGTCCGCATCGACAAGTTCGATAAGGACACCGGCAAAATCAGCCTTTCCTATCGCGAGGTCGGCACCAGCCCGTGGCAAAACGTGGAATCGAAATACCTCGTTGGTGCCCGCGTCAACGGCACCGTTTCGCGGCTGATGGATTTTGGCGCGTTCGTCAAGCTCGAGCCCGGCGTCGAAGGCTTGATTCATATTTCTGAGTTAGGTCATGGCCGGGTATTCCGCGCCCGCGACGTGGTCAGCGAAGGCCAAGAGGTCGAAGTGAAAATTCTCTCCGTCGATGCCGAACAGCAGCGAATCAGCCTCTCGCTCAAGGCCCTGTTGCCACCGCCCGAAAAGCCCGGCCAACAAAAAGTGGCTGATGAAGATATGCCACTTCCGGCGGACGCCCCGAAAACGCCGCCGAAGCGGCACAAGGAACTTAAAGGCGGCATCGGCGGCCCCAGCGGCGGCGAAAAATTCGGCCTTCGCTGGTAGCGCCGCTTTTGAGTGGGTACGACGGAGAATCCTGTCCGGCAGATTTGGTTTCCTCCGACCTCTCTTGCTACGGCAGTCGTTCGAACCGGTTCCCTCGTGCGTAGGTCACTGGCGCCAGATTCGTTGACGATTCTTTGCGCAGCGCACCTACGCAAAAAAAGCCCGGGCGTTTTCAAAACGCCCGGGCTTTCGGTTGTCGTGATATAGCCAGCGTCGCTCGACCGCAATCAACGGCGACGAACAACGGCGGCACCACTCATCGCCAGCAACATCAGCATGACCGACGTAGGTTCCGGAATGTCGCCACCGGGTGGAGTATGAAATGTAATGATGAGTTGGTCCTTCTTCGCGATGAGTGATGATGTGCCAGCTTGGCTCAGCGCAATCAGCGTGTTGTCGAAATTCACGCTTACCTTGGTAACCGGCAACTTCACATCAAGATTCTGTGCGGCGTAAATGGCGGCCACCAACGGGTTCGCCGGTGTCAAATCAATGTCGGCCGAACCGTTCCAGGCAATCGTGCCGCCCGGACCACCGCCAAAATCGGTCGCCAACCCGTACGTCCCGCCGGACGGACCAATGCTGGTGAAGGCAATCGGAATGGAGGCCGTATTAATTCCCACACCACCCACTTCGCTGATATTTAGCACGCCATGGAGTGAGACCGATGTGAAGGTCGCATCGGTGCCAAAACCGGCCATCGACGTGTCGCCGCGTTCACTAATCACAACACTGCCAAGGCCCAGACCGGGTTTCGCCTTGGCACCGAATAGCAACTGGCCATCCGTAATATCCGCCGTGGTGCCATTCGAAGAGCTAGCACTGAAACCAACCGGGTTAAAATCCAACGTGTCTCCGCTAATGGTCGGAGCACCAAAGAGAGGCACGGGATCCGTCGAGGACGATTCCGTAACTCCCTCGTAGATGGTCGTCGTTCCGGTAAAATTGCCGTAATTGATCGAAGCGGCCCGTGACCGCGCTACGGGTGCGAATGCCAATGTCAACACCACTGTCGCGAATGCAACGACCTGGCACGCTCGAAGTGCCTGGGGATCAAAGTTGAAAATTGTAAGTGCAAAGGTCTTTTTCATTACTCAATCTGCCTTCCATCGCGACGTGCGCGCCAACAATATCGCGTACGAGGGTTAAACAAGTTCGTTTACGGTACGACGCAGCCTCATCCCTTTCAAAATTGCTTGAACACCGCGAAAGAAATTTCTGCTCGCCTTCGCGTGAGCGTACTACACTCAAGCGCATTTGTAAACTAATTTCTTTCCTAAATCAACACTTATCTTGAAAAATCGCAGGAACGCCTCTCTCCTTACATCAGTATTCAATTCAAATCTCAACCCGTCGCTATGTTCCTGTTCCTCGCTCCTGGGAGCTACAAATTACCCTCTACCGATCAGCCGGTCCCGCCTCTAGGCCATGCGGCGACGCAGACCTGCCAGACCGAATAATGCCAAGCCGCTCAACAGCGCGACGGACGGTTCTGGTACGTTCACGGTAACACTTAGGCCGCCGAAATCCTTCTTGGCGATTAAGGCAAAAGTGCCAGCCTGGGAAAGGGCGGTCAATGTGTTATCGAGATTGATCGAAATCTTCGTGGCTCCCCCAACAAATGGAATGTTGTTGGCCGTGAGAGCCGCGCTTACATCCAGGAGCTTGCCACCCGACCAGAAGATCGTTCCGCCCGGTCCACCACCAAAGTTGCTATTCAACCCGTAGGTGCCGCCAGATGGCGAAAACGTCAAGGAGAACGGTATCGAGAGTGCGCCGATACCAACGCCATCGACTTCGTTGATGTTGAGCACTCCCGTGCCTGTAACCTTCGTAAGGGTCGCATCGGTGCCGAAGCCCGCCAGCGATGTGTCGCCCGCCTCGGCCAGATTCAACGACGAAATCGCTTTTCCGGCCTTGGCGACCACCATGAAACTCAAGTTGCCATCGGTGACATCGTTCCCGCCGGCGCCAGACGCACTCGCGCTGAACCCAACCGGGTTGAAGTCCAAAGTGTCGCCGCTCACGGATGGCGCACCAAATAGGGGCGGCGTGTCGCCCGAATTCGAATCTTCCGTCACGCCGACATACGTCACCGTGCTGCCCATGAAGTCGCCGTAGTTGATCGGCGCTGCTTGGCTAAACTGGATACAAACCAACGCAATTAGCGCTGCCACTGCAAAGGTGAAACGAGTCATTAGCTACCATCCCGTCAAAAGGTGTGAACTCAACGTTTGTGAGTTATGAATTGTTAAGTGAATACTCCAAGTTAAAAACGGAACTGCATTACGACAAATCAGTGCCTCGCCATTCCGATCCGAAACGGTGTCTTCTTCAACGAATAACCTAGCGGCGAAACTGTGGGGTTCGCACGGCATTCAATCGCACAAAAACTAAACCGGCATCGGAGCCGAGAGAAAACTACTTGAGAAACGTAGCCGAGAGAGACAACAAGACAACCGAAGGCGAAAACCTCAAAAAGGTTGGGACTGGCAGTAACGAAAGAACCGCCAAGCAGAACCGCCAGGCAGATAAAACAGGCGCAAGTCGCGCGAGCGATGAGTATCGATTGATTCTTCATCATTAGCGAACCAATAGGCTGAGGTTCAAATCACTGGCGCCACTTTGCGAGTTGTTGTGATTGAATTGCCGTGGTACTTCGGCACCCCATCAATCTAGGGGCATAAGTATATGTTATATGGAAATCCTTTGGTCTTGCAACAACTGAAAACAAAAAATTTCAATAAAATTTCGCAACGATCCACGAAAGCCCGGTTACGCTGCGATAGGCGTTGGCTTTATCCACCATCCCCGCCTATACTTAGCGCCTAAATTCCGGGCTAAACCCGGCCCGTTCTGGCCATGATCGCGAATCAAATGGCAAGCGAGTTGTTCGCCCGACCAACTCATTGCGTAAACCCTTGGCTCTTCTATGCTTACAGTGATTTTGCCCGACGGAAGTCGCAAGCAATTTGATCGCCCAGTTACCGCCTTGGATGCCGCTCAAGAGATTGGCGCTCGCCTCGCCAAGGCCACGGTATTGGCCGAGGTCGACGGCAACTTGGCCGATGTTTCCAGTCCCCTCCCCCGCAGCGGCGAGGTACACCTGCGATTGCTTACGAAGAAGGATCCCGAATCGCTCGCCGTCATGCGCCACAGTTGTGCACATGTCATGGCGCAGGCCGTGATGCGCCTCTTCAAGGGAGTTCAGCTAGCATTCGGCCCTACCACCGGCAACGGCTTCTACTATGACTTCCAACTCGAGCATCCGCTTTCGGAAGAAGACTTCCCGAGCATCGAAGCCGAGATGCAAAAAATCATCAAGGCCGATGAACGCTTCGAGCGCCTTGAAATGCCGCGGCAGGATGCCCTCGCCCTTTGCCGCGAGTTGAAACAAGACTTCAAGGTCGAGCACATCGAAACGGGTCTCGCGGATCAAGCGACGCTCTCATTTTACCGGGAAGGCGAATTCATTGATCTCTGTCGCGGCAAGCACATCCCCAGCACGGGCCACATTGGCAACGCCTTCAAGTTGCTTTCCGTTGCGGGCGCGTATTGGAAAGGCGATGCCGATCGCGAACAACTGCAGCGCCTCTACGGCACCGCATTCTTCGACAAGGCCGAACTCGACGCGCATCTCGAACAACTTGCCGAAGCCAAACGCCGCGATCACCGCGTGCTCGGCAAGCAGCTGGAACTGTTCACCGTGAGCCAAACGGTGGGTTCGGGCCTTATTCTGTGGCTACCGAAGGGGGCCATCATCCGGCAAACACTCGAAGACTACATCAAGAGCGAACTACGCAAGCGCGGCTACGAGGCCGTGTTCACTCCCAATATTGGCCGCGTCGAACTGTACCAAATCTCAGGGCACTTTCCGTATTACAGCGACAGCCAGTTTCCTCCCATTGAAATGAAGGATGGCGAGCGGTACCTGCTCAAGCCGATGAACTGCCCGCACCACATCATGATTTACCAGTCGAAGCCGCGCAGCTATCGCGACTTGCCGGTGCGGCTCGCCGAATTCGGCACCGTGTATCGCTTCGAGCAATCGGGCGAACTTTCGGGCATGACCCGCGTGCGCGGCTTCACTCAAGATGACGCCCACATCTTCTGCACCGAGGACCAGGTCGCCGACGAATTCCGCAACTGTTTGGAGATGACCCAAACCGTGCTAGCAGCGCTCGGCATGAACGACTATCGCGTACGGCTCGGCTTCCGCGACCCCAAGAGCGATAAGTACGTCGGCGGAGATGCCGTGTGGGACCGCGCTGAGGCCTCGCTCAAAGCGGTGTGCGAGTCGATGAATCTGCCCGATATGTCGATCGAACCGGGCGAAGCGGCGTTTTATGGCCCGAAAGCCGACTTCGTCGTCACCGACTGCATCGGCCGCGAATGGCAACTCGGCACCGTGCAGCTCGATTACAACCTGCCGAGTAAAGACCGTTTCGGCATCGAGTACATCGGGGCCGATAACCAGCCCCACCAGCCGGTGATGATCCACCGCGCGCCACTCGGCTCGCTGGAACGGTTCATCGGCGTGCTGATCGAGCATTTTGCCGGGGCTTTTCCACTGTGGTTGGCACCGGAGCAGGTGCGTGTGCTTACGGTGAGCGAGAAGTCAGATGCTTACGGCCGCGAGGTCGAAAAACTGCTGCTCGAGGCCGGCCTGCGCGTCACGGGCGATTACCGCGGTGCGAAGCTAAATGCCAAAGTCCGCGATGCCCAGGTGCAGCTGATTCCGTATATGTTCGTTGTCGGCGAACGCGACCGTGAGGCTCGCACCGTGGCCGTCCGCGATCGGCTCGAAGGTGATTTGGGTTCCATGTCGCTGGATGCGGCGATCGCCAAGTTGCGCGAGGAAATCGCCGCCAAAACCGTCCGCCAAGTGGCCGCCCGCCAGCGCGTTTCCACCGCCGACCGCGAAACCCAGAACGAGTACTAACGGACAATACCCCCTTAGCGGCGGCTGCCAAGCCGCTGCGATCACAACAATCTCAATACCGTCAAGAGCTCCAAACGCCCGTCAAGATGCGGAACCCAGTTGCTCACACGCAGTTTCCCTTGCACGCTGGCATCCGACCGGGCGTTCAGGACGTTTTGGCTCAATGCGGTCCAGTCCGATCGCAGCGGCGTTGCCGCCGCCGCTAAAACCCGCCGGTATCACAACCGGTGGAGTTCTATCGACGTTTCCAATTTTCCAACGTATAGTTGACGAACGGCCCACCCGCGAACAAGATTTGTTCCAAGGTTCACGGCATGCAACCTGAACCCTGTCCACTGACCCCCGTCCCCTGCCCCCTCACCCAATAGGAGATTTCGCCATCGCTCTCGATCGTAAAGGCCAGCGGATTAACGAGCAAATCCGCGTATCACCCATTCGTGTTATCGCTCATGACGGCGCTCTCTTAGGCGTCATCGAAACCGTCGAGGCCCTGCAACGGGCCCGCGAAGCCGGCTTGGACTTGGTGGAAGTCGCCCCCCAAGAGAAGCCGCCGGTTTGCCGGATCATGGATTACGGCAAGTTCAAGTATCAGCAAAAGAAGCGGCAGCACAAAGGCCACACGCACCACGGCAAGAACAAAGAACTCCGCCTCCGCCCGAAAATCGGCGACCATGACCTCATGACCAAGGTCAACCGCGCCAAGGAGTTCCTGGCCGACAAGGACAAAGTGATTTTCTCGGTCATCTTTCGCGGCCGCGAAAACGCTCATACCGACGAAGGCTTCAAACTCGTCCAACGGCTGACCAAGGAATTGGAAGACGTCGCCAAGCTCGAGCAGAACCCGCAAATGCAGGGCCGCCGCATCGTCGTGATTTTCGCGCCGAAGTAGTCGCTCCGATGCCCTCGTGTAGAATAGAAGTAGGGTTTGGAGATAAGCATGAAACTCCAGGTGAAAATCTATTCTTCTGATGAAGGTTTCGCCGTCTGTGCTCCCGACTTACCAGGTTGCTGGTCGCAAGGTGCTACGCGGGAAGAAGCGGTTCGGAATATCGCTATTGCGGCTCGCGAGTATATGGAGGCAGATAACGAGCCCCCAAACAACCACTCAGCAATAATCGGCATTGGCCCTGGTGGCGGACCGGCACTGGCGGAAGCAGCTGAGATCTGCGAGCTCGAACTGGCGGACTAGCTGAAATGCCGAAACTGCCAGGCGTTAATCACCAAGACGCCGTTCGCGCTCTGCAGAAGGCCGGATTCCAAATCCTGTGTCAAGGCAAACACATCGTCATGGGGAAAGCCGAACGTCGCCTGACCATTCCCCGTCATAATCCCATCAACGCGATTACGATGGGTGGTATTATCCGGGATGCGGGACTTTCGATAGAGGAATTCAAAGTGCTTCTGTAGAACTGCTATCAGCCTGCCGTTTATCCCCCTTTTCTTGCCGGAAATTGGGCGTTAAAATACTCGATTCTCACCAATTTTGAGATTCAAGCCATGCCCAAGCAAAAGACCCATAAAGGCACGAAGAAGCGGTTCCGCCTGTCGGCGACCGGCAAAGTCAAGCATCGCCCGGCCGGCACGAGCCACTTGGCCACGCGCAAGGACCAGAAGCGGATTCGCAAGCTCCGCGGTACCGATACGCTGGCCCCCGGCATGGTGAAGGCCGTCAAACGCGCCTTGGCCGGCAATAGCTACTAGTAGGTCAGGCTTTAGCCTGACCTTCCGCTGCGAAATTTCGGCGGTAAACCGTTAGCATCTACAACTCGTCAGGCTGAAGCCTGACCTACAACTCGACAAGCCCGCCGGGCACAAGTAACTCTCGCCGCACCAACGCCGCGGGGGCCTGGGCGCGCAAGACCGCAGGATTCCTTCCATGCGTACTACGATCGGCGCTGCACGGCGCCGCAAGAAGAACCGCCTCTTTCAAAAGGCGAAGGGTTACGTGGGCGGCCGACGTCGGCTGCTTCGAACCGTCAAGGAAAACCTCGCCCGGGCCGAGGCGTTCGCCTTCCGCGATCGCCGCGCACGCAAACGCGAGTTCCGCAAACTGTGGATCATTCGCATCAACGCCGCCTGCCGCGAACGCGGCCTGCGTTATAGCGAGTTCATCAACGGCCTCAGCAAGGCGAAGATCGAACTCGATCGCAAGTCGCTCTCGGAATTGGCGATCTTCGACCCGGCCGCCTTCGACGCCATCGTCGAAAAGGCCAAAGCCGCGATCGCGTAACGATTGCGTAGGCCCATCAGCCCCCGGCTCTGCCGGAGGTGGTGCCGTTTCTCGTGCGCACGAGCCGCCGATTACTGCGCTGCCCTCGCACGCTCCAGCGTGGTAAATTAACGCCACGACAAGTGCTTGAGTTGAACAGAAAGATTCGATAGCCGGGCCGCCATGCGGTCCGGCCAGCCTGCGCCCCTGCAACTCGGATGTAGCGGTCGCACTGACATCTTTATTTCCGACCTTGCTTTTCGACCCATGTCCGACGAAATCCTCCTCAACGAAGCCGCTTATGCCGTTTGGCAGACGGTCAAGGAGCGCGGACCGATTGAGTTGGGCGAAGTCGTGAAGCTGACGGGCGTCGATCAAGCTCAGGTTTCTGCGGCAGCCACAGAGGCATCGCAAATTGGTTTCTTTGCGATTACCGAAACCGATCGCGATGAATTGACGGTTAGCGAAGGTGCCCGTGGTTTGATTGAGGCCGGGCTTCCCGAGTTTCGTGCCGCGCAGAAGCTGAATGAATCCGGCGGCAAGCTCGCGATGTCTGATTTCGCCGCTTGGGCGAAGGAAACGGGGATCGCGGTTAACGATGCCATCAAATGGGGCACGGCCCGCGGCACCATCGAACGAGCCAAAGGTGATCGCGGCGCAGTCTTGGTGCTAACAGCGGCCGGCAAATCGTCGCTAGACAAACCCGATGTCGATGTGGGTTTGCTCAAGAAGCTGAATTACCAGGGCAGCTGTTTTCTGGATGAATTGCCGGCCGCAGACGAACCAAAACGTGTAACTGACCTTCTCGCAAAGCGCCCTGAACTTGCGAAAATCAAGAAGCGAACGGCCCGCACTCTTGCACTTACTCCGCAAGGCATAACTGTTCTGGATTCCGGCCGCGCTCGAAAGATCATCGAGCGCAACACGCTCACCCCCGAGGATCTCGAATCAGGTGCGTGGCGCGAAATCAAGTTGCGGCCATACGATGTGACGCTCGCTGCCAAGGACGTCTACCCGGCCAAAATTCATCCCCTGCGCAAGATCATCGAGCAGACCCGCCGGGCGTTTTTGGAAATGGGTTTTGCCGAAGTCGTTTCGCCGATGGTCGAGTCGGCCTTCTGGAACTTCGACGCCCTGTTCCAACCGCAAGACCACCCGGCCCGCGACATGCAAGATACGTTTTACATGCGCGACCCCGCAGTAGCCCCGCTGCCCGGTGAGGATAGCGACCAATTGCGGATTGCGGATTGCGGATTGCGGATTGAAGGTGGAAAATCCGAAATCCGAAATCCGAAACCCGAAATCGTTGACAACGTTCGTCGCACGCACGAAGACGGTTGGGAAACCGGTTCCGAGGGTTGGGGTTACACCTGGAGCCCGGAAGTCTCCAGGCAGGTGGTGCTTCGCACGCATACGACGGCGGCTACGATTCGGGCATTGGCGGCGCACTGTGGCCGGGGCGGGGGACCGCCCGGCTCGCTTCCTCTCGCTGCGCATTCGTCCGGCTCGCATCCGCCGGGGAAGTTTTTTTGTGTTGGGTGGACGTATCGCAACGAAACGATCAGCTTCAAGCACCTGCCCGTTTTCCACCAGGTCGACGGCATCATCATCGACGAAGAGGCCAACCTCGCCTCGCTGATGGGCACGCTGCAGGAGTTCTACTCGAAAATGGGCTTCGGCCGCGTGAAGTTCAAGCCGGCCTTCTACCCGTACACCGAGCCAAGCGTCGACGTGGTTGTCTACATGGAATCGCGTGGCAAGTGGATCGAGATGGGCGGGGCCGGCATCTTCCGGCCTGAAGTTACGCTGCCGCTTGGCTGCAAATACCCGGTCCTCGCCTGGGGCCTCGGCATCGAACGCCTGGCCATGATCCGCTTCGGCCTCTCCGATATCCGCGAGCTCTATCGGCCCAGCCTCGACGCGCTGGAAGGAGTGCCGCTATGGCGCTGAAGAGAGGATACAGGGGACGGGGGACAGGGGACAGGGGAGGATCGAGCATCGAGGCGCGAGTTGCGAGATTCTTACTCCTCGCTCCTCGCTCCTCGCTCCTCGCGCCTCTTCCCCGTCCCCCGCATCCTGCATCCTGTATCCTCTCGCCGGAGGCGACGCCATGCCCATAGTCAACATCGACCTCGCCTGGCTCAATCGCCTGTTGGGCGAACCGTACGAAACCGAGACGCTGCGCGAATCGCTCGAGCAAATCGGCTGCGATGTGGAAGACGTGGTCGACATCGAACGCAGCCGCTGTCCGCAGTGTGGCTCGCTCGTCGAACATCCGCTCGGCCAGGATGAAGTAAAGTCGTGCACCACCTGCACGTTCGAAAGCGAAACGGCCTTCCAACGCGTCGGCAGCCAGCAGGTGATGCGGCTGGATTTGCTCGCCGACCGGCCCGATCTGTTCGATGTCGGTGGCCTCGCCCGCGCCCTCCGCGGCACGCTCGGCATCGAAAGTGGGCTGCCCAAGTACGATGTGAAAGCTTCCGGCCTCATCGTCTCTGTCGATAAATCGGTCCTCGATAGATCGGGCTATCGGCCGTTCATCGCGTGTGCCGTGATGACGCTGCCACCGGTCGATGAGACCAGCCTCGTCGCCATCATGAAACTGCAGGAAAACCTGCACTGGGGAGTCGGCCGCGATCGCAAGCTTGCTTCGATCGGCGTGTACGATCTCGGCACGATCAGCGGCAACATCACCTATCGCACGATCGACCCCGATAAAGACCCGTTCGTCCCGCTCGGCATGCCGGGCCGCAAAATGAGCGGTCGGCAGATTCTCGAATCGCACCCTAAGGGCATGGCCTACGCCGAGTTGCTGGCCAACCATAAGCGGTACCCGGCGCTCGTCGACGGCAAGGGCCAGGTCTTGTCGATGCCGCCGATTATCAACAGCGACGAAACCAAGCTCAAACAGGGCACGACGCGGGTGTTCATCGATGTCACGGGCATCAGCCAGGCGGCCGTCACCAAATCGCTCGATACGCTCGTGTGCTCGTTAGCCGAAATCGGTGGCAGGATCGAAACCATCACGATCAAGGATGCCGATGGCCGCGAGCGTACCACGCCCGATCTTACTCCCCGCTCGAAAGAGATCAGCGTAGCCGAAGCCAAACGCTGGCTGGGCCTGCCACTGGATGATGCGTCGCTGGCCGGCGCGCTGCGGAAGATGCGGTTTGATGTGGAGGCGCGAGGCGCGAGTGACGAGGCGCGAGATTCTAAAGACTCGCGCCTCGCGCCTCACAACTCGCCGCTCTCCGTGCTCTTCCCCGCCTACCGGACCGATATCCGTCACATGGTCGACCTGTTCGAGGACGTGGCCATCGGCTACGGCTACGCCAACATCGAACCCAAGCTAGTGCGCTCGATGACGGTCGGCACGCCGCGACCAGAAGAAGTGTTGAGCGATCGGGTTCGCCAGGTGCTCATCGGCCTGGGCTACAGCGAAATCATGAGCTTGCCGCTTACGACGGAGGAGCACCAATTCGAACGTTTGCGGATTCCACCGCCGGAGCGCTACCCGCTCGTGGCCAATCCGAAGCTGAAGGCCTACAACGTCGTCCGCACGCACCTCATGGGCGGTTTGTTCGAAGCGCTGCGAGAAAACCGCCGCCGCCCGATGCCGCAACGGCTGTTCGAAATCGACAATGTGGCCGACGTTGATGATGCAGCGGAAACCGGTTCCGCCGAAGAACGCCGCATAGCGTTAGTTGAAATCGGCCGTGAAAGCGGTTACGCCACGGCCCGCAGCATCGTCGACGCCCTGCTCCGCGAACTCGGTTGGCAACCCGAGTACACGGCGATCGAGCATCCGACTTTCGTCGCTGGTCGCGCTGCCCGATTCGCTATCGCCGGCAAAACAGTCGGCATCCTCGGCGAAGTCCACCCCGAGGTCCTCAGCAACTTCGGCCTCACCTACCCCGTCGCCCTAGCCGAACTAACTCTCCAACGGGTCTTCTGAGCGGTAGTTGGCAGCATTTTGTGGCAAAACAGTTGCGTCTTGCTTAACGACTTGCCATCATGCGCATCATGCCGGCATTCCCGACTACTGTTTCCGAAGCCCTTCGCAACGCGGCGGCTTGCCGTGCCAGTGAACGTGCGCTCGGCTACATCCGCGATGGCCAATTGCATTGGCGCACGTGGCAGGACCTCGTCGACGAAGCCTCGCGTTTGGCAGCACTGTTGAGCGACGTTGGCCTGGAGCCCGGCGACCGTGTCGCCCAGGTTTCCGAAAACCGTTACGAGTGGATCATCACCGACCTCGCAATCCACCTGGCGGGCCTCGTCCACGTGCCGATTCACGTCACGCTTTCGCCGGAACAGATTGCCGAGCAAATCATCGACAGCGGCTCCCGGCTCGTGTTCGTTTCCAAGCGTGATCTACTGAACCAACTTACCGCCCATTTGCCGCCAAATTCAGTGTGTTCGGTTTATGGAGACCACGATACGCGCAACATCGGCGCCGAACTGAAACTGCGCAAAGACCTTCCCCCAGCCCCCGGCCCCGAGCCCTCCGCTTCTAACCCCCAGCGTCCGGCCCCCACCTCACTGGCGACGATCCTCTATACTTCCGGCACTACGGGCCGCCCGCGTGGTGTCATGCTCACGCACGACAACCTTACATCCAACGCGGCTGCGGTCGTTGACGCTTTTGACCGTGGCGAAGAAGACACGCGGCTGTGTGTGCTGCCGCTCAGTCACATCTATGCTCGTACGTGTGATTTGTACACGTGGATCTTTAGCGCCTCACGGCTTGTATTGGCCGAAAGCCGCGAAACGCTCGCCCGCGATTTGCAGATTGCCAAACCCAATGCCATCAACGCAGTACCGTTCCTATACCAGCGCATTGCCGATCGCATTCGCGAGGCGGGTGGCGACGAACGCATCGCGCTGCGAAATTTCTTCGGCTGCCAGGTCGACATGCTCAATTGCGGCGGCGCTCCGCTTGCTCCCGACGTTGAGGCTTGGTACGCCGATCACGGCATGCCCATTCTCATCGGCTACGGCCTGACGGAAACCTCGCCGGTCGTGTCGATTTCCACACCGCAGGCCCATCGCTGCGGGGCGGTTGGCAAGCTGCTGCGCGATATCGAGGTGCGGATTGCCGACGACGGCGAAATCCTCGTTCGTGGCCCCAACATTATGCACGGCCTATGGCGCAACGAAGAAGCCACGGCCCAAATGATCATCGGCGGTTGGTTCCACACCGGCGATTTGGGCGCGCTCGATTCCGACGGCTTCCTTTTCATCCGCGGCCGAAAGAAGGAACTCATCGTGCTCTCGACCGGCAAGAAAGTCGTTCCCACACGCGTGGAACTTCTGCTCGCCACTTCCCCGCTCATCGACCAGGCGGCCGTGTTTGGCGACGGCCACTGCGGTCTAGTCGCGCTGCTTGTACCCTCGGCAAATGGCGCACCCGCAGGCGAGTCGCACGAGGCAAAACACACACGCTATCAAGCCGAAGTCACTCGTTGCCTGGCCACCGCGGCCCACGAAGAACAAGTGCACTACTTTCACATAATTGACCGGCCCTTCTCAATCGAACACGGCGAAATGACCGGCAAGCTCAGCTTACGCCGCGCCGTGATCGCGCAGAATTTTGCTGCCGAACTTGCTCGCCTAACGTCACAACATCACTAGTGCCTTGGCCGACGCCCTAGGTCGGCGGTGGCATGCTCTCGCTGCCCGTGCGGCGTGAGTATGTATGAGACCCATGCTTATTCGCTTTCGCGAGAAAGCCTGCAATGCAACGCGATCGCAACCGGAAAAGTGCTTTGGAGGAGCCATTTGTAACGGTCGATTTTCGGACGCCAACAGCGATGCGCCGGCACATCCGGAACGACCCGCATATTGCGTGCTTACCGCCATTTAGCTTTTGACCCGCGGTCCCCAGCGGCGTATATACCGTTGGGAATCTCCCGCGTTTTTCACCGCCCAGGGTCGTGCGCACGAGCCGGGCTGGGTGAAACCGCTCACGGTTCAGAATCGCCTGAACCGGGTCATCGAGTCACGCATGGACGAGCATCCAGTGTCATCATCCCCGGTGGATACGGCCGCCGCGTTGTCGGCAGTCGCCTTGCGCGAGCTGCAACAGCGTGCCCAGGCCGCTTTGGCTGCCAGCCGCGAGCAAACCGCTCGCCTCGAAGCCGACATCACTCGTCAACTCGATGAAATCGCCGTCACGCTCCGCGAGCAAGCTGGTCTCGAAGCCAACGTCGCGGCCGATGCGGAACACTCCCAGGCTGAACTCACGCAACTGCGTGAGGAGTACTTAGCGGCCCGCGAATCGTGGCAGGAAGAGCGCGTCTCGTTGGCTACTGAGCGCGACTTACTCGTCCAACAAGTCAACGACTTGAAAACTCAGCAGCACACTTTGGAAGCCGAGTGGCGCAATCAACTGCTCGATTTCGAAGCCCGCCTGCGCGAGCAACATAGTTCCTGGGACGAGCAGCGCGCGGATTGGACCGCCACTCGTGCCGATCTCGAACGCGAGCGCGACGAACTGCGGCAAAAGTTCGAACTCGCGCTTGCCGACGTCCAGAAACTGCGCGAGCGGGTCACCGAACTCGAAAGCGATTTGGCGCGTCGCCCCGTAACTGGGCAAGTTGCATCCGCAGAGCTTGTCGCCTTGCGGGCCGAACGCGACGCGCTTTCGCAACGCGTCGAAGAACTCGAGCGGCAACCAGCCGCGCCCGTTGATACCGATACCGCCCAGCAAATGGCCGATTTGCAGCGGCGCTTCGAACTCGCCGTCGAGGATGTACGCGAGCTGAAGACGAAAAACGCGAAGCTGGAATCGCAGCTGGCGGCGGCCAAATCAACGGGTGCCGCGGCCAACAAACACGACTCGGGCGGCATGGATTGGGAATCGCAAAAGCGCCGGCTCTTAGCCGCCCTCGAAGAAACAAGCGAGGACGACCACGACCCCGCCCTGCGAAAAGAACGCGCCACGATTAAGAACACGATTGAAATCACGGATGCCGTGATTGCCGAAAAAGATCGCCAAATTGCCGAACTCGAAACGCGGCTGGGTAACCTCCAAAATGATCCGCGCGTTATCGACGAGGCTCGTGGCCGCCAGATCATCGAGTTGGTCAACGCCGATGAGGTGATCGCCGACCATCGTCGCCGGGCACAAGAACATGAACGCGCCTTGCAGGAAAAACTCCGCGAGGCAGAACTCGAACTTTCCGTCGAGCGCGCCAAGATAGCCCGTCAAAAAGTCGAACTCGAAGAATTACGCACCACACTCGACTCCCAACGTCAACAGAATGAAGCGGCGGGCGGGCCGGCCGCTTCGCCCGGGACGCCACGCCGCCGCTGGCTCTCGAAACTCGGCATCGAAGGCAAGGATAAGGAATAGCCAGCCGGTCGCCGACGCTGCTACCCTGCCGAATCCGCATCGACGTGGTAAATCGCCAGGTGCTTGCCGTCGATGACGAACTCGCGAATCTCGAATTCACCTTCAATGGCAATCGGCCGAATTGTGAAATCCGCAGTTCTACCGCTCTTCATTTCGACCAGAATGCAATCGTATAACGCCGCCCCTGGCCCAAAACAGCATTCCTGGTTGTCGCGCACCAACACGAACTGCTTGATGCCGTGATTCTGCGGCGTCGGCAAGATGTAACCGCGAATGCGAATCTTCTGCCCGTGCAGCGCTTCAATCTCTTGGGTGAGCATCGAGCGTTGGAATTTCTCGCCGACGGTCATCTCAAAGCGCAGATCGTCGAACGTCTTATCATATGAACGGTCACCGGCGCGCGCCAGTACTTTCGTTTTGGCGCCCGGCCGAGGCTTCGCTCGCGCCGCCGATCCCGTGCGCGGTGATGCGGCAGCCGCCGGCACTGCTCCGCCCAAATCCGACGCGGCAAGCGGAGCCATCACTTTGGAAGTCGCATCGGCATTGCTCGAACCGCAACCGAGACACGCGATACAGCAAAGTGCGATCACACTGAATGCCAGGCCAATGTTGGTGCGCACGTCGTTGAGCATAAACTTCAAGCCTGGCGACAGTCGAAAGGCCCTGAGCGTTCAATACTTGGCATAGTCGCCCACTAGGGAAAACCTGGCGATCTGGCCGTCGCTCGCGGATTTTGGCTGTTCGATGTGGAGCACACCGCCGATGCGCACGATGTTCTGCGAAAAATCCACCGTATGGTGTCCGCTCATCTTCACCCGAATCTGATCGTAGTATTTGACGTTCGATAAACTGCCGAAGCAACACTGCTGATTGTCGCGGACCAGCAAGAAGTCGTCGATATTGGCCATCTGCGAAATACTGTCCTGGCGAATATATCCCTTTATGAAGATCTTCTTGCCGTCCAGCGCGGCCACGTCTGCCGGTACGGCGGTGCCACGGCGCTCATCCAGTTCGCTCGGCTTCATATCGTTGAACGATAACCGCGCGTAGCCCTCGGGCACCTCGGTCGCATAAACATAGCCGCCATAAGCGACCCCGCCGATCAAGAAGATCATCGACAGCACGAGACCCACCTTGGCCAAGCCAGCGCCGGTGTACTGCTCGGGAAACCGCCGAATTTTGGCCAAGGATCGAACCGCCACGAGAATTCCCACGGCCGGAATTGGGGCTGTCACCAAGCACCACTCAAAACTACTCGCTGCCGTGACCACGACGAAGATCGACACGATCCCCAACACCAGGGCGATCAGCGCGCCGGTGTGTAAAGCGCGATATTGCACCCCCACTTCGTCATCGTATTCAGAATCAACGTCAACCGTCGCCATGCTCATTTCAATCTCAACAAGTCATAATTAGATTTCACTACGGTGCCACTGCAGTTGCACAACCGATCCTGGTGAACTCAAACGGCTCCAGCACGCAAAATCAACCAATAAATCCCCATTAGCAGCACGACGGCCGCCAGCGGCACGCCCACCATCAGTATTGTATGCATCTTGGGCGACTCGACAGTTGCGGCAATTGGAGTCGGCGTCTTGGGCAATGCACCGTCAGTCGCCACAACTTCTTTCTTTTCCAGCACCGGCTTTACATCTCTCGCAGCGACAGCAAGGTTGTTTGCCTCGCCAGCCGTGTTGACCGCTGTTTGTTTGCCGGTATCTGTCTTCGCGGCAAACGTCGCCGGGTCAGGTATTTGGCTCGCATCGGTCTTTTGGTCAGCCGCCGACGCCGCAAACCCCTGCGAGGCATCCGCCACCGGCTTTGCCGTTGCCGTCGGCTGCTGGGCTGCCGCACCACCATCTTTCGCCACCGCGGCGGCAGTCGCACTCGCCGCCGATGCCACTCCCCGCGCCCGTCCCAATGCCCCGAAAGCCATCAGACTGCGCGCCGTTTTTACTGTTTCCGGATCCAACTTCTCCAGCTCGGCGATCGCCCCCTTGGCCTTCGTGCCGACATCGCCCGGCTGCTCGCTCGCCACCGTCAAATAGCTCACCACCGGTTGGCGAATGTACCCTTTTGCATCGGAGTTCTTGAACATGCCCACTAGCCGATCGAGCACCGACCAATCCTCCCAGCGCGAAAGATCGAGCACCACTTGGTCGGCAAAATCCGCGTTATCCAAGAGCAGCCGCATGGCCGCCAACAGCCGTTCGCGCGGCAACACGCCCGTGTTCTCATCGCCGTGGAATCGCAAGGCCATGATCGTCGAATATACGTGGGTGTACTCGGCCTTCGGATTCTTGAGAAATCGATTCTCCACGACATCGAGCCCATCCGGCCCACGCAAAATGAGATAACACGCCACGAGCGCATCGAGACCCAATTTCTTCCGCCGCTCGTTTTGTTGCACGGCCTCGATCACAATCGGCATCCCCACCGGTCCGCCCATCGATAATCCCGTGCCCACGAGCCCCACGAGTGCCGGCTTCATCGTTTCGAAGTCGGAGACAATCATCGATTCGAGTAGCGGCAGGTCGTCTTTATTGCCACACACGCCCAACATCGTGATGTAAAGCCGTCGCCGGCTCGGGCTGACTTCCGGGTCGGCGACCCACTTGATGATCTGATCGTGCTTCAACTTCGGCTTGAGTGCCTTCACTTCCGCATAGGGCGCCCGCGCGAACTCGTCGTAAGCGTCCTGTGCTAAGAGCGGATCGGCATTCTCAAGAAAATCTTGGAAGAACACCAGGCGATCGGGGCCTGCGGGCGGCACCGTCGGCAGCTTCTTCACATAATCGATGGCGGCCGCACTCAAAGGCAACGGCGTCGTCCAATCAATCTTGTCCTTGCCTGTGCCGGTGATCAAATACACCTTGTCGCGATTCGTGTCGCCAAAGAACACCACACTGATTTCCTTCTTCTCGGCCAGCGCTTCCTTACCCTTCAAAACCTCGACAACCTGAAATGTCGCCATGCCCGAATTCGGGTCGGCCGGGTCGGCCGTCGGCGGCGCTTCCTTCAACAACTTGGCAAACACTACGGCGTCCGCGCCTTTGGTATCCTCCGTGAGCGTCTTCGATTCGACATTACAGAACGGGCATGCCCACGCGCCCGACGTTGCCGCCATCGCTGTTACCCACGCCACAACCACCCAATTCAATCGTGATTTCATCACGGCACCCGTCTAAGTCATCCACTTCTAACCAGGTCGGCAACGTCATTTCGCGCGGAGGCACTCCGCAACGAACTTAACAGAACACTTATCTCCGCGGTTCTCCGCTAATCGGAACGAATTATTGTCATTAGCGACGATTAGCGTCGATTAGTGTTCCGAATCTTCTTCTTTGCGCCTCTGCGTCTTTGCGTGAGACAATCTACCGCCCGACCGAGGAACGACAACCAGTATTCTACTCGCCGCCGCACTGTTCGGCACGCCTACCGACTGCCGGACAGCGACTTCGCCACATCCGTTCGATACGCCGCCAATGCCGGCAAAAAGCCCACCAGCGAGGCCAGCACGATGAGCGCCGGAATCAGCACCAACTCCTGCCAATCGAACTCGAACGAACTCAGCGAAATGCCGGTCCGCTCCAGCACATACGGGCTCGCCATCCCCAACAATCCGTGGCCCAACGCCATCCCAATCAGCCCGCCGCCCAGCGCCAGCAAAATCGACTCCACGAGCACAATCGCCATGACGGCATTGCGACTTGCTCCCAACGCCCGCATCACGGCAATGTCGTGGCTCCGCTCGGCCATCGAATTATAGATGCTCACCAAAATGCTGATCGCCGCCACCACGACGACCAAAATCGTGAGCACCAAGAGCACGATGCGAATCGGCCCGACGATGCTGCTCATCAGCGTGCTCACCTCGCGCGCCGGTGCGACCGATTGAGCAATCCGGTCGGTGCCCTTGTTGATCTTGAAATCGAGATAACTTGGGCCGAGCGGGCTGTTGCATAATACCAGGATGGATGTCACTTCGCGTTCATCAATCGGCAACGGCTCATCAACGTGCCCGTGATGCTCATGGCCGTGTTCGTCGTGAGCATCCGCGGCATGTTCGTCCTTGTGTTCATCCTTATCGTGAGCATCGTGATCCTCATGCCCATGTTCCTTTGCAGCTTGCGGTTTAGCGGAACTGTCATCGGCCGCCGCACCAGCGGGCTTTTCCGTTGAATGCTTCTCGTCGCCCGCAAGCGCATGCCCTTCTAGTCGATAGAACCCCTCTATGTTGATGAACACGGCCCGATCGTTCGCCGTGCCCGTCGGCTTCAAGATGCCGGCCACTTTGAACCCGCCGTGTTTGTGCCCCTCCGTCCCAATTCCATGCGTCGGTTGAATTTCATCGCCCACCTTGAGTCCCGCGTGGGCGGCCACGATCGAACCGACAACCGCCTCGAATGCCGCCTCATGAAAAGCTTCGCCATGCAGTTGGCTCGCATCTCGCAAGTTCCGCCCACCGGGCTGAAACTCATATTTCAAGGGCTCGCCCTTCTTCGTGCGGCCATACTCGATTTTGTCGAACAAGTCGGGCGTCGTCCCAATCACCCGGAACATGGTTCCATCGGGCGCCTGATAACCGTCGCCCAAGCACTGCGGTATCGCCACCGACGTGACGCTGCCGAACTCGCCGCCCGGCAAGAACTTCTGATAGTACGTGTAGGGAATCGGGTACAGCGGCTGGCCGATGTGATACACCGTGCTCAATACCAACTGCAGCGAACCACCCTTGCCACCGACGATCAGATGATAGCCCTGGGCATTCTGCTCGAACTGGCGCACGGCCACTGAGTAGATCACGATCACCGCGATCATCACGGCCACGCCCAGCGCCATCGAAAACGCCGTTAGCGCCGACGCCAGCCCCCGCTGCTCCATGTTCCGCCAAGCTATCTTCCAAAACGACATTTCAATTTCCTCCCTCTCCCTTTGGGAGAGGGCCGGGGTGAGGGAGCCTTGTCTGAATTTAATCTACTGCTGACCGCATAATTTCGATGAGTCAGACAGCGTCCGCCGCTCAATGCTTCACCACCGCCATCACTCGATTCAATTCCTCCAAATGCTCAACCCGATCAAACTGGGCAGATACCTCGGGCGAGTGCGTCACCAGCAACATCGCCACGTTTTCGGCCCGGCACACATCGCGCAACAGATCGATCACCTGCTGCTGGTGCGCCGGATCAATATTTGCCGTCGGCTCATCGGCCAAGAGCAGGACCGGCCGATTCACCAGCGCCCGCGCGACGGCAACACGCTGCTGCTCGCCCACCGAAAGCGCCGCCGGCTTGTGCGACAGCCGCTGCCCCAACCCAACCCGCTGCAACAATTCCGTCGCGCGATGGTGATCGTGCCGCTGCCCGGTAAACGTCATCCCCAAGAGCACGTTCTCAAGGGCCGAAAAGCCTGCCAGCAAGTTGAACGTCTGAAATACGAAGCCGATGTGCCGCGCCCGAAACCGATCGCGGGCAGCCTCCGATAACCGCGTGACATCCGTCGTCTGCACGACGATCTTTCCGCTATCCGGTGTGGCGAGCCCCGAAATGACATTCAGCAGCGTAGTTTTACCGCCGCCACTGCGGCCACGAATCACGACCTGTTCGCCAGCCTCCACTGCCAGCCGCGGCACGTCCAAAATCGGCAGCACTTCGCCATTGGGCTCCCGATAGGCCTTTTTCACATTTTCAACCAGCAGCATGGCACCCGGCTCAAAGCAAAACACAGAGTCGCAAAGCTTTGCAATATAACGCTTTACGAAAATGCAGGGAAGCGGCTCTTGGAAACGTTGAAACACCGAATTCCGCTCGCGGTTTAGCAAAATCACTACGTGCGGTTGCTCCTAGAAGTTCGCTAGCACTTTCGTGCCGTCGGCACATTCTACAAGGGTCTACCGAAGGATTTACACGCTAGCAACCACTCGTTGAACACGGCTGAGAAAACGCGCCAATAAACACCCATTTTCACAACTTTTGATCTGCAAACGATTTACGTTCGCCCAAATATAATTCTCGGGGGCCAGCCCCGCGATCGGCACGCCCTGTGCTTTACTTTCGCGTCGGTAGAAGAGTGGGACGCGGCCCGGGCCAATCCCGGGCGGGTGCATCGAACCGCGATTGTTCGGCCGCCGTCCAGCAGATGAGTGTCCGCCTGTAACAAATTTCGGGCTGCTCGATGGCAGTCCACTTTATCTCCCCACGTAGGGCCGACGAGGACTCCCGCACCTCGCCGGCCCTTCTTATTTCCCCACTCCCAATTCCCCATTCCCAACTTCTCTTCCAACTTTCTTGTAGAAATTGTGCCACCACTTATGCTAGGCTCGCACCTGAAATGACCGCCCGGGCGTAGCTGCCGTTGCGCTCGCCAACATCCCGTTTAGCCGCGACGCGCAGGCTCGGCGCAGCGGAGCGCGCATCGAATGCCCACCCCCTATCCCAACGCCGCCCCACTCAGCGACGCGCCTACGTCGCCGGCCCGCCAGGCTGCGCTCGATTGGCTGCTGGGCCGCATCAACTACGAACGCATCGCCTTTGTCCCCTACCAAGCACGGCAACTCAAGCTCGATCGCATGCGGCAACTGCTCACCCGGCTTGGCCAGCCCGACACCGGCCTCAAAATCGTGCATGTCGCCGGCACGAAGGGCAAAGGCTCCACCGCGGCAATGATCGCCGCCATCCTCACGGCCGCAGGCTACCGCACCGGCGTGTTCAGTTCGCCACACTTGGAGAGCATCGAAGAACGTTTCGTCGTCGACGGCCAACCCTGCACGTCCGACGAACTCGTGACGTTGATCAATCGCATTTGGCCGGAAGTGGCCGCGATGGATGAAGAAGCGGCAGCCGAGGGCGACTCGACCGGCGGCCCGACTTATTTCGAAATCACGACCGCACTTGCCCTGCTGCATTTTGTCGAGCGACAGGTGGATGCCGCAGTCGTGGAAGTGGGCCTCGGTGGCCGGCTCGATTCCACGAACGTTTGTCTGCCGTTGGTGAGTGTGATCACCTCGATTAGCTTCGACCACATGCGCCAACTCGGCAACACATTGGGTGCGATTGCCCGTGAGAAGGCCGGCATCATTAAGCCGGGCGTCCCCGTCATTAGCGGCGTGCTAGATTCCGAACCGCAAGCCGTCATTGCCGAAATCGCCCGCGAACACGGCTGCCGTCTGATCCAACTCGGCCGTGATTTCTCCGTGAATTACCATCCACCCTCGGAAACTAGACCAGGAGACCAGGAGACCAGGAGACCAGGAGACGCCTTGCTTACCCATCGCTCCCTCTCTCCCGCTCTTCCCGTCTCCCCCTCTATTTCCAACTACGGCTCCATCGACTTTACATACTCGATTTCCGCCCAAGAATTCGAACTCGACAACGCTTCCCTCCACATGCTCGGCCTGCATCAGGCCTCGAACGCCGCCATCGCGCTCGCGACGATCGCCGAATTGCGACACCAAGGCTGGTGCATTTCCAGCGCTGCCATGCGCTTGGGGCTATCGCGCGCTGCGTTGCCAGGAAGGGTAGAAGTGAGGCCGGGCGATCCGCTGGTCGTGCTCGACACGGCCCACAATCCCGCGTCCGCGCGGGCGCTCGTCGAGTCATTATCCGAGCTGCCGCCCCCAACGCGCAGTACGTTGATTGTATCGATCAGCCACGATAAAGATGTGGTTGCTATAGTGCGCGAATTAGTTCCTCACTTCGAGCGAATCATTGTCACGCAATATCAGGACAACCCCCGCGCCGTGCCCGTCGACAAACTCACCGCGCTCGTTACCCAAGAACTCGAGCGGTCAATTCGCCTCTCTCGCCCTCTGGAAGAGGGCCGCGGTGAGGGCGCGTTAAATCACATTAAACATCGCCCACATCAACTTAGTGACGAATGCCCCGCCGAAGTCCTCCTGGTTCCTACTCCTCGTGAAGCCTGGCAAACCGCCTTGGACACCGCCCAATCGGGCGAGCACATCTGCATTGCCGGATCGTTCTTCCTAGCCGCTGAATTGTACCCCCGTGTTTTCGGTCACGCGGCCGAAAACTCGGCACCCGAGATTCGATTGTGAGGCCGCCGCGATTTCTGCCGGCGTTCGGCCCGCACTTCGTCCTGTAGCTTTTTGATCAACTGAGCAACGTAGGGGTCGGCCCACGGCAACACATCGCGGGCGATCGCACCACGCGTCACGCCTCGCAGCGGCACTTCCGTAACAGCCACAACGGTGCAACGAACTCGATTGAAAGCAACCATATAAGTATTCCCCATCCTCATGTGAAAAGAGTTCTGACAAGTTCGTGCGGTCATTCGCCGCACGCGGCTCTCGACATGACGAGGTCGGTTCGTGGGGAACCGTAAGCGTCCTGCGTCGGGCGAGATCGTTCGCCATTCCCGCTGGCGATGGAGGTGAGAAATGCACAACGCGTGCCAATGCCTGAGCCGCCGCAAGATAGAAATCGCAATCGCGCGTAAGCCTATTCCCAATAGCAGTTTATGCTCGTCATTGTTTCCGCTTGCGCTCGCTCGCCGGAGCCGAATCGAAGGTCAAAGTTACCTTTCACCAGCAAGAGCTACAAATCAATTATTTCCGGCTTTTTCGCTGAACTTCGATTCAAGATATCTGTGCGCCAAACCGAGCGGCCGATCGACGAACGTCGCCACGGCGGCTTGCCGCGCGGCGAGGTCTCTTCCCTCGTTTCTGCTGGTCAAGTCATTGTCATCTCTTAGGTCTCGGTAATCCGAATAGATCGCATAATCGATCGGCGTCAGTTCCCATTCAAAACCCTTATCGGGTTGCACTCCCCACGTTGCCGTCGTTGCCGCGTTTTGTCTGCGGTCGACATTCACCCCGCTTGGCCGCCAGAAACTGGCCCAAGTTAATTTCAACAGTCCTTTTCCAATCGGCAAAAGCTGCTGCACGGTCCCCTTGCCGAACGATCGTTGTCCCACGACAACCGCCCGACCATGATCCTGTAAGCAAGCAGCCACAATTTCCGCGGCGCTGGCGCTGTTCTGGTTGATAATGATCGCCAGGGGCAGATCTCGATAGACGCCATCGACTTTCGTCGCATACCGTTCGAGCAACGCCTGCTCGCGGCCACGAGTTTCGACAATTGTCTTGCCAGCCGGCAGTAACATTTCGCAAATTGCGACGGCGGAACTCAGCGACCCGCCGGCATTGTCGCGGAGATCAAGCACAATCCCCCGCACGCCTTGGTCCCGCAGTTGTGGTACGAGCGCGGCGAATTCTCGCGCCGTACGATCGCCGAACGCCACAACGCGCACGTGGGCAACGCGCGCGTCCGCCTCGAGAGGAAATAGCCAATTGCCGTCATGGCTCCGACGGTTTCCAAAGATCGAATCGACTTGGATGAGCGCCCGCTCGAGCACCACGGTGCGCTCCTTGTCTTCGCCACGCCGCTGCAATGTCAGCTCCACCGACGTGCCGAGTTCACCGGTTAAGCGTGCAATAACATCGGACTTGCTCAGCCCGGCGGTTGGCATACCGTCGATCTTGAGAATTCGGTCCCCGACAAATAACGGCGCCCTGCCCGCCGGTGAAGCGGGCCGGATCGGACCAGCAACGATGGGCACTGGTGGCTTGCCGGCAAAACGCAGTCGCACGCCGATGCCGCCGAATTGCTGGTGGATTTCGTCGCGTAACGGGCCGGCCTCGGCCGCGCTCAGAAACTGCGAGTGCTGATCGCCGTGCTTGCGCAGCACGCCGACCATGCCATCCATCGCCCCGGCGAAGAGGTCGTTACCGGTTGCCGGATCGAGCGCAGATTGCCGGATTGTCGCTAGCCCGCCAGCCACGTAGCGGCCGTACGGATCATGCTCGCTGCGGACGTAACATACGTACGCCGCAACCACGGCCAAGAACAACAGCAGCAAATTTCGTTGCGGCATCGGCACGCCACTTCCCGAGAACGAGAACGTCTAGGAAGCGATTGCACCAAATATGCCGCGGTAAATCAAGGACGTCCGCAACACGGCGTACCGGTCCGCGAGCGCGAACTCCGAGTAGGGCGGTCGGCAGCGTGGCGAATGTTCTCGTGCCGATGCTGTTTACCAATACGCCTCGAAGCCGAATGACGTGCCGTGATAGAACGGATCGCCGGTTGTGTTCAAATACGAGAATTCCGGAAGGAAGGTCGCCTGGGAAGGGGCCAGTGCCACGGAGGTGACGTACATCATCTCGTAGGCCGCTCGTAGCGCCGTATTCGGGGTAATGTGGAATCGCCCCTGAATTTTGAATTCCCCGACAAACGACAGATCGTTACCGGTGAGACGGAGGTTTGCATCGTGCGTGTCGTCGGCGGTGTAGTTGAGGAAGATACTGCCCGTCGCGTCATTGATGTATACGCCACCTTTGGGCAACGCACTAACACTCCACCGCGATGTTTGGTAGGTCAGGCCTGTACCCATTTGAAAGCCGATCAAATTATTCTTAGTACGTATGAAGTACTCGCCGTCGGCTCCGGTCACGGCGATATCCTGGGCTTGCCAGTCGAACTTCTCAGCCAATTGCATGAAACGCAAACCGACCAAGTATTCTCGTTCGAATCCGGTATTGGCGGCTCGATGCCAACTGCCATTCGCATCCATTACCAACTGATCGCTGCGTAGCCGTTGGCGAACGCGATAGTTCGTCTCAAAACTCGTGAATGTGCTATCATACTCGATCGATTGGCGGCTGGAATTGTCAAACGACGTGTTGCCGCCGTCAATTCGCCAAGGCACGAATAGGCCGAACGGTTGGTCGGAGGTGATCACACGTTCCTGATTCCACTCGCCGCTGCCGAAAGCCGTGAATTCGAGCGAATGGTCGCGATTGCGCGAGTCGCGGAACAAAAAATGGCCTAAAGTCGCTCGGACAGCAGCGTCCTCACCCGGTTGGCCGCCATCCAGAATCAAGAGGCGATTGGTGTTCAGGAAGATGGGATTGAAACCCAAGCTGACGCCGTTCACAGGGGGGTTATTCACGGCGGAGTCTTGCGCCGCGTAGCGGGTGTCCGCTCGATCCCACATGCGATTGTAGATGACAGCATCCGCCTCGGCGTACCAGAAGCCACGTTGGAGCCAAGAACCGGTGCTTTCAATCGGCGCAATTTGATTCCAGAACCCGCCGCCATCGGGGCAAGAACCGTCACCGGTCAGGTCGTATTCGCCATCTTGCGCGGCAGGTAGTGATTCCATGCCGCCTAAGCCATCGCGATCGGTGGCGCTGCCGAGCGACGTATTGTTCGCCGGTGCGTAGCCTTGAGGCGTCGGCAGCGTCATGTCGGGTGGCAGTTCATCGCCCGGGGTTGGCAGCGTCGGACCTTGACCAGCCGCGATGCCGCTCCATAAGACGAGCGTCATCATGAGCCCGAGCGTCTTGGTCGAGATGGACATGGATGTGATCTCCCCCAATTCAAACCGCTGAAGATTCATTTGGAATCAGGTGTCTTTGCTGGACCGCCGCGTCGCGCGACAAAGCGCAAACGACATTCGTGGTCGCTACAGCGATACCTGTGAATCGTTAAATCGACCTTTGACGCTCGTTAATGCAGCAATAACCGCTAGAATCGGAAGAATCGTCACTGTCCGCCCGTTGGGTAATCGCGACGCAGCCTTCCTAGCTTAAGTGGACGCGCTCTTTGTCATGTAGTTTCCCGCGCGACGGCCGTGCGATATCATTGGCCGACAGCAATTCCGCTGCGACGTGGACGATTCAAAGGAGCTAGCAATGACATCGCCGCTGCAGTCGCTGATCGCGACAGGTACGAAATTGTGGTTGGACTCGGTCGAACCGCAGTTGGTGAAGGCCAATCGAGCGCTGGGGGCTACGGGGGCCACGTCGAACCCAATTATCATCTCCGATCTGATCAAGGCCGGCGAATTTGATCGGGAACTGGACGCCCTGCTGCATGAAAAGAACGTGAGCGACGAGGAAGTGGCGTGGCGGTTGACGGATCGCGTGGTTCGGTCCGCTCAAGAGGTATTCCGCCCGGTGTGGGAGAAGACGCAGGGCGACGACGGTTATGTGAGCTTTGAACTCGATCCGTTGATTGAAGATCCCGACCGCAACGTGCCGCACCGAGAGCGCGTGGCCCGTTACCTGGAACTAGGCCAAAAATGGTCGGCAGGGCATGAGAATCGGATGATCAAGGTACCGGCCACGCCGGCTGGTCTCGATGCGCTCGAGGAGTTGTGTGCCGCGGGCGTAACGTTGAACGTCACCCTCATTTTCACGATGCGGCAGTATGAAACGGCGCGGGAAGCCATTTGGCGGGGCGCGCAGCGGCGAAAATCGCTGGCTCGATTTAAGAGCGTCTACAGTATATTTGTGTCGCGCGAGGACGTGTATACCGAGAAGCACGTGCCGGAGTTATCCAAGGGTGCGCAGGGCCAGGTCGGCATCGTGAATGCCAAGCAGTTGTGGCGGTCGAATCAACAATTTTGGTCAGGGCGGCGGACGCCGTTGCGGCAGGAGATCATCTTCGCGAGCACGGGCACGAAGAAACCCGAAGACCCGCCCTGGAAGTACGTGGAGGCCCTGGCGGGGAGTGACATTCAAACCAACCCGCCCGCCACGAACGACGCCGTGGAAAAGAGCGGCCGCACGTTTCAGCGCACGGTCGACCAGTTGCCGCCGGCCGAAATCCTGGCCGAGATCGACGCCAAGGTGGATATGGTCAAGCTCGAAGAAGTCCTGATGCGGGAAGGTGTCGCGAAGTTTGCCGATCCGCAGAAAGCATTGCTCAAGCTGCTGGCGGAGCGACGGCGGAAATAGTTTGGTTTGATTCCATCTTAGGGGCGGCCGGGGTCGAGCCGGAGGCGAGCCCCCAGCTTGCGGCGCGGCTAGGGCTCGCGGCGCTCGACCTCAGCCACCCAGCTATAAGAATGCCCTACGGCCCGATCGTCGGTGTGCGAAAGTGGGTCGCCAAAACGGCGTGAATCTGATAGGATTTGAGCGGCTGGCGTCGTCGATGGGGGCATTCGTGTTTGCCGGCTGCTTTCTGACCTACGAAACCGCAATTCCGCTGTTGTGGATACCCGCATATGCCAGTTGATCCTTACGCAATTTGCCCCTGTGGCAGCGGCAAGAAGCTCAAGTTCTGCTGTTCCGATCTGGTGGGCGAGATCGAGAAAATTCACCGCATGATCGAAGGCGAGCAGCCCCGAGCGGCGCTGCGTCATGTGGACCAGACGTTAGCCGCGCACCCAGGTCGGGCATCGCTTTTGGATTTGAAGGCCACGCTGGAACTTTCGCTCGATGAATTAGACGCGGCTCGGGAGACGATCACCAAATTTGTAGCCACGAATGCCGATAGTCCGACGGCTCACGCGTGTCAGGCATTGCTATCGGCTGAACTACATGAATCGCGTCCGGCGATCGAGTCGCTGCAGAAGGCGTTGGCGCTCGTCGATCGCGAGATGCCGTTGCGAGTGTATGAGGCATTGGGCGCGGTTGGGGGATCGCTGCTTGAGTCGGGCCATATCCTGGCTGCGCAGGCGCATCTCTGGTTGCACGCGGCACTTGCGCCAAAGGAAGACGAGCGGGCGCGAGAGGTGTTGGCCGCATTGAATCATTACTCCGGCTTGCCGCTGCTGTTGCGCGATCAACTGCGATTCAAGCCCTGGCCGCAGGATGCGCCGTGGCGCGCCGAGGCGGAAAAGGCGACACGTCTGGCCGATCACGGAAAGTGGCAGCAGGCGGTCGCTGCGATCGATCGGTTGGGGGCCAAATATGGGGCCGACCCGGCGCTCGTATTCAATCGCGCGCTCTTAAGCGGGTGGCTCGCGGACGATCAGACGCTGGTGGCTGGGCTACATGCCTACGCCCAAATGGAGGTGCCGCTCGACGACGCGGTCGAGGCCGAGGCCATCGCCCAACTGCTCGATGCGGAGCAGAAAGACCCGCGCATCGATTCCGTGATTCGGGTGTTTGCGATTCACGATTTGGATGCGCTGGTCGCCAAATTGAGTTCCGACAAGTGCGTCCAAGCGTTTGACATGGACCCCGAGCTGTTCGCGCAGCGCGATCAGCCGCGGCCGCGACACACTTACATTTTGCTCGATCGGCCGATGCCAGAGACCGGCGTGGGACTTACCCGCGAGCTGGTGCCACGGTTGGCGGGCGTCATGGCCATTTATGGCCGGCAGACCGATCGGGCGGAGCGGTTAGAGCTGACGCTCGACAAGGGGCCGGCCTTTGACGCAGCGACCGCATCGCTCAAGGAAATCGGTGGCGGTGCACTGGGAGACGTCCTGGAAGAAAAGGTCATTGGCACCGTTTCTCGTACGGAAACGGAGTTGAACTGGCGCTGGCATCCGCCGCGCGATACGCCGCGCGACGTCCGCCGTCGCTTAATCGAAGAAGAACGGCGGGCCGCGATTGTCGACCGCTGGCCGGCCCTCACGCGGCCGGCGCTGCAGAATAAATCTGCCAGCGAAGCGGCAGGTATACCGGAACTGCGCATCCCATTATTAGCCAGCGTGTTGATTCTGGAACAAGGCGGCAACACCGATCGCGACAACGAGTCGATTGCCGAACTGCGGCAGAAGCTCGGTTTGCCGCAGCCGGAGGCGATTGAACCAGGCGGTGCGTCGGTAAGTGGCTTGCCGCTCGCACGCGTTCCGCGGTTGAATATGAGCGCCGTGTCGGATGACGATTTAGTACTGCTCTACCGCCGGGCGATTGTCGTTGGTGCGCAAGCAGCGCTGGTGCAACTCGCCCGAGAAGCCGTACGCCGGCCGACGATGGCAGATCGTATCCCGCCAGCGGATGCGTACCAGCGGCTCATTGCTGCCGAACACGATCCGGAGGAGGCGCGCGGTGTGATACAGGAGGCCCGGTCGCATGCGCAGTCTGCCGGCCAGTCGACCGCTCCGTGGGACCTGGCGGAGTTGGAACTGCACATCACGAGCGGCAACGTCGACGAGGCCAAGGATTTGCTGTCGCGCATCGAGCGCGAGCATCGCGATGATCCGCAGGTGGCCGCGGCGCTGTACCAACTACTCTACGAGACGGGCGTGATTCCCGATGAGGCCGCAATGGCCGCCCGTCACCAAGCGCACGAACGCGGCGCACCAGCGATGGCGGGAGCGGCGGCGGAACCGGCCAGCCATATTTGGACTCCCGATAGCGACCGGCCAGCGAGCGGCGGCAAGTCGGCCTTGTGGACCCCCTCGTAACCCGCGAGTCAGCTTCTCAACGTGGCAGGCCGTGCAAACGACGACGAACGGTACATGCGCCAGGCAACTGCGTTGGCCCTGCGCGGCGAGGGAGCCGTTGAGCCGAACCCGATGGTCGGCTGTGTGATCGTGCGAAATGGCGAGGTCGTCGGCCAGGGATTTCACGAGCAGTTCGGCGGGCGGCATGCGGAAGTGAACGCGCTTGTCGAGGCGGGCGAGCGTGCCATGGGCGCGACGGCGTATGTTACGCTCGAACCATGTTGCCATTTCGGCAAGACGCCGCCCTGCACGCAGGCGCTTATCAAGGGGGGCATCGAGCATGTCGTGATTGGCGTCGAAGATCCGTTTGCGGAAGTGAGTGGCCGGGGAATTGCGGAGTTGCGGGCCGCTGGCATTCGATGCGAAGTCGGCATTTGTGCGGCGGAAGCTGCGTGGATTTTGGCGCCGTATCGCAAATTGATTGCCACGGGCCGGCCTTGGGTGATTGCCAAGTGGGCGATGACGCTCGACGGCAAACTGGCCACACGTACCGGAAATAGTCAATGGATTTCCAGCGAAGCATCGCGGGCGGTGGTACACCAACTGCGGGGGCGAGTCGATGCCATCGTCGTGGGAAGCGGCACCGCACTGAAGGATAACCCGCAGCTTACCGCTCGGCCGGCGAATTTCGCCGATGTCAAACGGCGGGCCGTGCGTGTCGTTGGTGATGCGAACGCCGTGCTGCCCATCACTAGCCGGCTCGTGCAAACGGCGGCCGACGTGCCGGTGGTTGTTGCCGTCAGCGAACGAGCCGATGCGACGAAGTGTTCCGAACTGAGTTCAGCGGGCGTCGAGGTACTACGTTGCCCGGGTGATTCGCATGAACAGCGACTCGATGGCTTGTTCAAGGAACTAGGCCGACGGCGAATAACGAATGTTCTAGTGGAGGGCGGCAGCCACCTTTTGGGCACGTTATTCGACATGCGCGCCATTGATGAAGTGCACGTTTTCATTGCACCCAAATTTGCCGGCGGCGCGGCGGCGCTGAGCCCCATCGGCGGCGTCGGCATCGAACGCATGGCCGATGCGCTGCGGCTAGCGGATATCGCCATCGAAGAATTGGATGGCGATGTGTACGTACACGGGCGCGTCGCGCGTTAATCAGGGCGATTAGATTATGTCCGCGGTGGCATTGTGTTTCGCAAAGAGTTCGGTCAGCGTCGTGAAATCGGCGGGCTTGACCAAGTGGGCGTTGAAGCCGGCTTCGGTCGACTTGCGGCGGTCATCGTCTTGTCCCCAGCCGGTCATGGCGGCCAGGAAAATATCGCGACCCCAAGGTTGTGCGCGAAGTTTGCGGGCGACTTCCAAGCCGTTGAGTTTTGGCAAACCGATATCCAAGAGAACAAAGGTGGGCCGAAAGTCCTCCGCGGCGGCGACGGCTTCCAGGCCATCATGGGCGGTCTGCGTTTCATGGCCCTTGAGTTGCAGCATGAGGGCCATCGTGCGCGCCGAGTCGCGGTTATCATCGACAATCAACACACGGTGTTGCGGAGTTTTGCCGTTGGTCGGCATAGCCGCCGTTGGCGATGAAATATGTTCTGCCATCACGGGCAGCCGGACGACGAATTCGCTGCCGTGGCCGAGGCCATCGCTCTTAGCGGTCACGGAGCCGCCGTGCAATTCGACCAATTGCCGCACGAGTGCGAGGCCGATGCCGAGCCCGCCTTGCGACCGCTCGAGCGAGCTATCGACTTGCGTGAAGACGTCGAAGATGTGGGGAAGTTTATCGTGGGCGATGCCCACGCCGTTATCCTTTACCGAAATGACGGCCTCCTGATCGTCGCGGCGCACCGCAATCACGATCTTGCTGCCAGGTGCGCTGTACTTGCAGGAATTATTCAGCAAGTTGGAGAATACCTGCTCGAGTCGCTGGGCATCGCCGCTAATGAAAATTGGTTCGGACGGAATCGCCAGCCGCAGGTCGTGCTGGGCTTCATCGATCGCGGGCCGGCAAGTTTCCACGGCTTGCGTGATGACCGTTTTTAGTTTGACCTGGTCGCGGCGCAGGTCGATCTTGCCCAAGCGCACGCGACTGACGTCCAGCAAATCATTAACCAGTCGGACGAGTTGGTTGAGCTGGCGGTCCATCAGCTCATGGATGGTCCGGGCGTCGTCGCTGCTGCCCGGGGTCAGTTGCAGGATGTTGAGGGCGTTGCGGAGGGGCGCCAAGGGGTTTCGCAACTCGTGAGCCAGCATGGCCATGAATTCGTCCTTGTGGCGATCGGCCTCGCGGAGCTTGTCGGCCAGTTCGCGCTGGATTTCGGCGGCTTCGCGCTGTTCGGTGACATCGGTATTGGTGCCAAACCAGTGCGTGATGTTGCCGCTGGCATCGCGAATCGGCACCGCCCGCGAGAGGAACCAGCGGTAGTTGCCATCTTTGCCGCGGAGTGGGAAAGTGTCTTCCCAAAGTTCGCCGGTGTCTAAGGAATGCTGGAAATGGGCGACGACGCGCTCGACATGATCGGGGTGGTGCACGCTCTTCCATCCCCAACCTTGCATTTCTTCCAGCGTTGTACCGGTGTAATCGTACCAGCGCTGGTTGTACCAATAGAGCCATCCCGCGGCATCGGCGATCCAGGCAAACTGCGAGATATTCTCGGCGAGCGTGCGGAAACGCACTTCACTTTCACGGAGGGCGTCTTCGAACTGCTTGCGTTGGGTGACGTCGATAATGGAACCGGCCAGGCGAACGGCTCGACCCGTACGGTTGCGAATGATCTGGCCCACGTCCTCGACGTGGAGCCAAGAACCATTGGCGTGTTGCAGGCGATACTCGCTGCGGTAATTGTCGCCCGACTTGATGACGGCTTTCACCCGTTCGAGGTGTGCCGGCAGATCATCGGGATGGATGCGCGCATGCCAAGCATCGCTGCTTAACGGCACTTCGTGGGGAGCGAAACCGGTGAGGCGTTGGAGGCCATAGGCGGTGGCCGCCCGGCGCGACTCCAGGTCCACCTCGTAAATCAGCGATTGGGCGGCGTCGGCGGCCAGGCGGAAGCGTTCTTCGCTCGAGCGCAGCTGCTCCTGCATCCGCCGTTGGGCGGTGACTTCGCGGGCGATTTTCGACGCGCCTATGACGTGGCCCTGAGCATCTTTCAAGGGCGATATCGTAATGGAGACATCGATCGGCGTGCCATCCTTTCGGACGCGCACGGTCTCGAAATGATCGACCGATTCGCCGCGCGCGAGGCGGGCGAGAATATCGTCCTCCTCGGCATGGCGCTCGGCGGGAATGATCAACTTGATCGACTGACCGACGGCTTCCGCAGCCGTGTAGCCAAAAATGCGTTCGGCGCCGGGATTCCAACTGATGATGCGGCCGGTGAGGTCCTTGCTGACGATGCCGTCGTCGGAAGAATGGACGATGGCCGCTAGCCGCGTTTGGGCTTCAGCGGCCTGCTTGCGGGTGGTGATGTCGCGGCCTTCCGGCACGATCAGCGTGACTTCCAGTTGGTCGTTGAAGATCGGGCAGAGGGAAAGCTCAAACCACCGCTCGTCGCCTTTGGTGGAGAGGAGCGCCGTTTCAAAGAGCACGTCTTCGCCGGCAGCCGCCCGCAGCACCGCTTCGCGGATTTTTTCCGGCGCCCCGGGCGTGGGCGTGAACCACGGCGTATCCCAAAAGGGCCGCCCCACGACATCTTCGCGATTACACCGTGCGAAATGGAGGGACGCATGGTTCGCTTCGAGCACCACGCCCGCTGGAGTCAGCAGCCCAATGTATTCATGCGTGCCATTGTAAATGGCGCGCAGCTGCTGTTCAGACTGGCGCAGCGCTTGTTCGGCCTGCGAGCGCTCGGTGACATCGCGGAACACGAGCACGCAGCCGACGATTTCGCCATCCTGGCAGCGGATGGGGGCGGCACTGTCGTCGATGGGGCGTTCGCTGCCGTCCTTGGCAACGAGAACCGTGTGGTTCGCGAGGCCGACGATGACGCCTTCGCTGAGCGCACGCGTGGCCGGATTGGGAACAGGTTGACGCGTCGCGTCGTTGACGATGTGGAAGACTTCTTCGAGGGGTCGGCCCGTGGCTTCACTCGTGGTCCAGCCGGTGAGCGATTCGGCGACGGCGTTCATGTGTGTGACGCGGCCCGCGGTATCCGTGGCGATGACGGCATCCCCAATACTAGCCAGTGTGGTGCGCCAGCGTTCGCCTTGTTCCGCGATGGCGAAAGCCGATTCTGCGCGGGCCCGCAAGTGCTTTCGCAGGGCGACTAAGAAAGCACCGAACATCCCCAGGGCAAGCAGACCCGAAATAATGCCGGAGACGATGGCCACCCGCCGCATGCGATTTGCCTGGTTTTCACGTTGCGCCAACAGGTCTTGTTCGTGTTGCGTCATTTCGGCGATCAGGCCGCGAATGTCATCCATTTGCCGTTTGCCTTCACCGGAAAGGATGTTCTGCTGGACGCTGTTGAAATTGCCGTTCTGGCGGAGCTCGATGCCTTGGGCGAGGCGAGCGAGCCGCGCCTGGATCATTTCCCGCAACTTGGGAATGCGGGCCTGCTGCGTGGCGTTGTCCGCGGTCAATTGCTGTAAAGCATCGATTTGCCGATTGATCTCGCGGTTGGCCGTGCTGTAAGGCTCGAGGTAGGGCAGTTCGCCGGTGATGACAAAACCGCGCTGGCCGGTCTCGGCATCCTTGGCGAGCGATAACACTTGCTCAAGACCAGTAATCGCTTGATGGGTGTGGGTCACCGATTGCGTGTCGCGGCTAAAACGTAGCGTGTTGTAGATATCGAGCGCAACGCCGAAGCCCAAGGCCAACACCGCGAGCGTGGCGCCGATGACTAACCATTTGGGTAGTTTAGCGTCTGAGTGGCCTAGTGAAGATCGTTGGATCAACGACATGGACGACCGCGACAATTTTGGAATAGTTGTGGCGCGACTCGGAGCAGACCCGTTATTTTGACGGAACGATTTGGTACCGTCTAGCTGCTACCGTACACTGGAGCACGATTCGGTGCGAGAAAATGGCCCGGCTCAAGTATCAACCAGGTCCAAGGCTGCCCAGCAGGTTGGATCTTCCTGAAATGGGAAGGCGGGGCCGGTGGCGAAGGTTTGCAGGCCGAGTTCGCGATCGTAGATGGAATAGGTGAAGCCAATTTGTCGGTGTTGGAGCGGGTCGTACCCGCCCAGGGCGATGGCCGGCACGAAGGCGGAAAGTGTGTAGCCGTTTTTCGTGGTTTTCGCGGCGACTTGCAGTTCGCGGGGTCGGATAGGGCGAGCGTTTTCCCGGGCCCGGTTGATAAGGAGCTGGTCGGCCAGGGGCTGCGAATTGCCGCTGCCGCCGCAGGCCGGTAGAAACACGTAGCGATGGCAATAACGGCTGGCCCGGTGGATATTGAGAGTGGCCCGCGTATCGATCCACACCTGCAGGCCGTCGCTGTCTTCCAGCCGTCCTTCGCGGCACCAAACCGGCTGATCCTTGCCTGTGACGGTTGCTTGGAAGTAGAGTCCCTGCACGTTCCAGGCGGCCCGCAGCGTGGCGAACGTGCGTTCGCGGTCGAGGCTATTGGCATCCAGTTCAGCTAAATGGAGCAACTCGTAGGATTCGTCGAGATCGGTGCCGGTCGGCTTCCAAGTGCCCGCAAAGTGCCGCAACGGCACAGCAAAGCGGAACAGAAACCGAGGAGCCAAGAGCGTGTTGATCGTTTGTTCGGGCATGTATGACGGTGGATGCTACACGGTTAACTCGACTTCGGCGGCCAGCGAATCCAAATGCACGCGCAGGAACGCGGCGACATTTTCGGCATGGAGTTCATCGGTTGAAATGAATCGCAGTTTCACTTGGTCGCGGTCTTCGGAGTCGGTATCGAGCGAGCGCGTGCTGCCCAGGTCGGCGACGCTGCCGAGTTGGAACGCGCCCTTGGGGCCGTTGAGAATGAGATCGACGCCAGCCAGCCGCTTGGTGAAGATCGTGGCCCAGGGCTTGCGCACACCGGGGACCATCATGTACACCACGTTCTGGTTATTCCACAAAAATTGGCCGCTGGGCACGATTTCGGCCAGCAATTCCAGCAGCTCTTCGAGCACCTCCGGTTTCCAGGCCGTCTTTTTGCCGGGCGGGAAGCCTTTGCGCGAGAGATGCCATTTTTGGCCGAGGACCTTCCAGGGCATGATGTCCTCCGGCTTCTTCTCGACGCGTTCGGTGAATTTGTTGAAGCCGGCGACGGCCCGTTCAAGGAACGACCAGAACGCCGGCGTATCGATTTCTTCCCAAGAGTGGGCGTCGATCTGTACCTCTTGCCAGGGGCCGGCGAGGTTCTTGCACTTCACGCGCGGGCCGCGGCCGTAGGCTTCGATTTCATCGAGATCATTGAGCGGCTTGAGGCCGAGGTCGGCCACGAGCTTGTCGCGCTCAAATGTTTTTTTGGCAGTGCGGAACTTCAGCTTCACGAGCCAGCGTTCGCCGGTGATGGCGTGGAAGAACCAGCCATCGACTTTCTTCCCACCGGTGATTTCCACGATCGTGCGATTGTTCCAGTTCGTCGCGGCGAAGTTGCCGAGTTCCTGGATGCGCTGTTCGATTGCGTCGAGAATGTGGCCATCCCACTGGCAGGGTCGGCCATCGCGGCCGACGCGGCTCTTCGTGTGCCAGCCGCGGCCATCGATTTCCCAAGGCATCCGCGTGTCGCGGCCGACGTCGTCGATGTCGAGATCGTCGGAAGCCGGTGCTTCGACTTCTTCTGGGTTGTACCGTTTGCGTTCGACGTACGGACCGGCTGCGAGCACCGGGGCCAGGGCGAGGGCGGTGTGGGAGACGATTTCGGATTTCGGATTTCGGATTTCGGATTGTGTTACGCGTGATTTACGGCCTCTCGTTGGTTTGTCAATCCGCAATCCGCAATCCGCAATCCGCAATTGCTCAATAATTTGTTCCGGCGTGCCACAAGCCACAATCTGGCCGCCGTCGGCGCCGGCTTCGGGGCCGAGGTCGATGACCCAGTCGGCCGTTTTGATGACGTCGAGATTGTGTTCGATGACGACGACCGTGTTGCCCTGGTCGACGAGGCGGTTGAGCACGTCGAGGAGTTTCGCGAGGTCGTCGAAGTGGAGGCCGGTGGTGGGTTCGTCGAGCAGATAGAGCGTTTGGCCAGTACCTGGCCTCGCGAGTTCGGCCGCCAATTTCACGCGTTGGGCTTCACCGCCGGAGAGCGTCGGCGCGCTTTGGCCGAGCGTGAGATAATCGAGGCCCACGTCACACAATGTTTGCAGGATGCGGCGGATTTTCGGGATGTTGGCGAAGAGTTCGACGGCCTGACCGCACGACATGTTGAGCACATCGGCAATGCTCTTGCCGTGATAGGTCACTTCCAGCACGTCGCGGTGGTAGCGCAGGCCACGGCAGGCATCGCACTCGACCCAAATATCGGGCAGGAAGTGCATCTGGATACAAATTTGGCCATTCCCTTCGCAAGCTTCGCAGCGGCCGCCGGGCACGTTGAAGCTGAACCGGCGGGCAGTGTAGCCGCGGAGCTTGGATTCGGGCAGTTGCGAAAACAACTGGCGGATGAGATCGAACACGCCGGTGTAGGTGGCCGGGTTCGAGGTGGGTGTGTTGCCGAGCGGCTGCTGATCGACGCGGATCACCTTGTTGATATGCTCGATGCCGCGAATTTCGTCGTGCGTGCCGGGCACGGTGCTGGCGCGGTGCAACGTTTTGGCGAGTTGGTTGTAGAGAATATCTTCAACGAGTGAACTTTTGCCGCTGCCGCTCACGCCGGTGACGGCAGTGAGTGTGCCGAGGGGGATAGAGACGGTGATGTTTTTGAGATTGTTGTGGCGAGCGCCGGCGATGGTGAGAGTGGGGAATTCGGAATTGGGAGTGGGGAATTTGGAGTGACCTGAACTTGTGCCCTCTTCATTCCCCATTCCGCACTCCCCATTCCGCACTCGCCTATTTTTCGGCACTCCAATCGCCTTCTTGCCACTAAGGTACGGGCCCGTGATGCTCGCTCGTTTGCGGGCGATTTCAGCAGGGCTGCCGCTGGCGACGATCTGGCCGCCGAGGCGACCGGCGCCAGGGCCGAAGTCGAACAGGCCATCGGAGTTGGCGATCACTTCGCGATCGTGCTCGACAATGAGCAGCGTGTTGCCGAGGTCGCGCAGTTTCTGCAGCGCGGTGACGAGGCGGGCATTGTCGCGCGGGTGGAGGCCGATCGTGGGTTCATCCAGCACGTACAATACGCCGCAGAGGCCGCTGCCGACTTGGCTGGCGAGGCGAATGCGTTGGGCTTCGCCGCCGGAAAGCGTGGGCGCTGCGCGGCCGAGCGTAAGATAATTGAGGCCGACATCGACGAGGAACGTGAGGCGATTTTCAATTTCGCGCAGCAGTTCGCCGGCGACTTTCTTTTCGTTGGGCGCGAGCTTCCACTTTTTCACCTGGCCAACAAGTTCGCCGAGCGGCGTACGGCCAATTTGATCGAGCGTGCGCTCGCGGAAGCGGACGGCGGCCGCATCATCGCGCAGGCGGCTACCGCCGCACTCGCTGCAATCGATTTCGCCGATGAATTGTTCGAGCAGTGTCCGCAGTCGCGGAGCGAGCCTCGAGGCTTCCTCTAAGGCGGGATAGAGGCCTTTGAATTGGAAACGGAAAAGGGGAGCGTCGGATTTTGACGCCGAGCGAGCCGGGGCGTCCTCGCCCCCGGCCGGGGCGGTGGACCGCCCGGCTCGCCTTGACTGATACACATCAATCCACTCTTCACCCGTGCCGAACAGGATCGTTCGTCGTTGTCGCGGGGAGAGGTCGTTATATTTAGCCTCGACGGGGATCCCGGTTTGGGCACTGAGGGCGGCGAGCATGGCCTGCGAAATGGGAAGGCTCACATCTGGCCACACGAGTAGCGCGCCCTTGGCGAGCGAGAGATTGGCATCGCGAAGCAGGGCGGCCGGGTTGGCGCCGGTTTGTGTGCCGAGGCCTTCGCAGGCCGGGCACCAACCGAGCGAGCTGTTGAACGAGAAATTGTGCGGGTTGAGCGTATCGAAACTGCGGCCGCACTTTTCGCACGCCAGGTGTTGGCTGTGAATGCGCACTTGCCAGCGCGGTTCGGGCACGTCGTCGTGAGGATTGGCGACGTGGACGACGCCTTTACCAAGTGCCAACGCGTTTTCGACGCTACCGGCGATGCGCGAGCGGGCATCGGCCCTCACGGTGATGCGATCGACGATCACTTCCACATCGTGTTTGCGGCGGCGATCGATCGCAGGCGTTTTGTCGAGGTCGTGGGTTTCGCCGTCGATCCGCACACGCACATAGCCGGCACCGCGGAGCGATTCCCAAAGCGTTTCATACTGCTCGCCGACTTGCACTTCCACGGGTGCCATAACGTACAGCTTGGTGCCGCTGGGTTCTTCGAGCAGCTTGTCGACGATTTGATCGGACGTTTGCGTGCCGACGGGGATATCGCACTCGGGGCAATACGGTTGGCCGAGGCGGGCGAAAAGGATGCGGAAATAATCGTAGATTTCGGTCACGGTGCCGACGGTGGAACGGGGCGTGTGGCCGGTGTTGCGCTGCTCGATGGCGATGGCGGGCGAGAGGCCATCGATGTGATCGACCTGCGGCTTCTGCATTTGGCCGACGAACTGGCGGGCGTAGGAACTTAGGCTCTCGACGTAACGCCGCTGACCTTCGGCGTAGATGGTGTCCATCGCGAGCGAGGTTTTGCCGCTGCCGCTGGGGCCGCAGAAGACGGTCATTTGATCGCGCGGAATTTTGAGGTCGAGGTCGCGCAGGTTGTGTTGTTTAGCGCCGCGGACGGTGATGTGCGTGGCTTCGCGAGCGAGTTTGCCGTTAGTGGCCGGCCGACCGTAGGTCGGCGGCTGTTTTTTGCCGTTTCGTTTTGAGATGCCGAGGAGCGGCGCGAGCGATTGGCCTGTGTAGGATTCGGGGTGGACGGCGACTTCCTCGGGCGTGCCGCAGGCGACGATGCGGCCGCCGCCGGCGCCGCCATCGGGGCCGATATCGATAACCCAGTCGGCCGTTTTCACCACGTCGAGGTTATGCTCGACGACCAGCACCGTGTTGCCGGCATCGACGAAATCGTGCAGCACTTTCAGCAAAAGCTCGATATCGGCGAAGTGGAGGCCGGTCGTGGGTTCATCAAGCAGATACAGCGTACGGCCAGTGGACTTTTTCACCAGTTCGCGGGCGAGTTTGATGCGCTGGGCCTCACCGCCGGAAAGCGTCGGCGAGGGCTGGCCAATTTTGATGTAGTCGAGGCCGACATCGTGCAGCGTTTGCAGCTTGTGATGAATCTGCGGGATGTTCTCGAAATGGGCGAGGGCTTCCTGCACGTCCATCTCGAGCACTTGGGCGATGCTTTTTTCGCGGTACATCACCTGCAGCGTTTCGCGATTGAAGCGATGGCCGTTACATACCGGGCAGGTGACCCACACGTCGGCCAGAAAGTCCATTTCGAGGCGATTCGAGCCATTGCCGTCGCACGCTTCGCAGCGGCCGCCCTGCACGTTGAAGCTGAACCGGCCTGGCTTGTAGCCGCGACGTTTCGATTCGGGCAGTTGCGTGTAAAGGTTGCGGATGTCGTCGAACAGCTTGATGTACGTGGCGGGGTTCGATCGTGGCGTGCGGCCGATCGGCGATTGATCGATGACGATGAGCTTATCAAGTTGGTCGACGCCTTCGATGCGATCGTGTGCACCAGGCTGGCCTTTGCCGCCCATGAGATCGCGCAGCAATGCTTCGGCGATGATGTCGTTGACGAGCGAGCTCTTGCCCGAACCGCTGGCACCGGTGACGCAGACGAACGCGCCGAGCGGAATTTCGACGTCGATGTTTTTGAGGTTGTTGTGCTTTGCGCCGACCACGCGGAGCGTGGGGCGAGGAGCGAGGAGCGAGGAGCGAGGTGAGGTTCGAGGATCGAGGAGCGAGGATCGAGACGTTGCTTCTTGCTCGCTCCTCGTTCCGCGCTTCTCATTCCTTGACTCGCTCCTTGCTCCTCGCTGCTCGATCCTCCGTTGGCTCGGCACTTCAATCTTACGATTTCCAGCCAGGAAGGCCCCTGTCACGGAACGGCGTTCGCGCGAAATCTGATTCGCCGAGCCAACGGCGACCACTTCGCCGCCGCGGACGCCGGGGCCGGGGCCGAAATCGATGAGGTGGTCGGCCGCCCGCATCGTGTCTTCATCGTGCTCGACGACGACGACCGTGTTGCCCAGGTCGCGGAGTTCGCAGAGGGTATCGAGCAGGCGCTGGTTATCGCGCGGGTGGAGGCCGATCGATGGTTCATCGAGGATGTAGAGCACGCCGACGAGGCCGCAACCGATCTGACCGGCAAGGCGGATGCGTTGCGATTCGCCGCCGGAGAGCGTGGGGGCCGTGCGATCGAGCGTGAGATATTCGAGGCCGACGTTTTGCAGGAAGCCGAACCGGCCGCGGATTTCCTTGAGCACTTCGGTCGCGATCAGTTTTTCGTTGCCTGCGAGTTTCAGCTCTTGAAAGAACTCGGCCGCATCGGAAATGGCCAGGTGGCAGACTTCCGGCAGCGACAGCTCGGGCCGGTCGGCGAAGCGCGGGCTGGTGGTTTCGATCGTGACAGCGCAGGCCTGCGGGTTGAGTCGGCGCCCCGCACAGTCGGGGCAGCCAATCTGACTCATGTACTGTTCGAGCTGGCGAATCTGCGGTTCGCTGCGGCTGGTGCGGTACTTTTCCAAGAGGTCGGGGATGATGCCTTCGTAGAGGCCACCATATTTTTGGCCTGCCTTGCCAGCCCGCCAGGTAAACGTGATGTGCTCTTCGCCCGTGCCCCAGAGCCAGAGTTCGCGGAGCCGCGGGTCGAGATCGCGCCAGGGCGTTTCGAGGAGCGTGCCTTCGGCAAGGCCGAGTTTCCGTTCCATCGTTTCGGCCACGCCGCGATAAATGTGGCGTTTCCAGCGGCCCAGGTCCTTCCACGGGCCGATGAGTTCGATGCAGCCCTGCACGAACGACTTGCTCATGTCGGTGACCAATCGGTTCGGGTCGAAGCTGAAGAATTCGCCGAGGCCATCACAGGTAAGGCACATGCCCTGCGGGCTGTTGAAGCTGAAGAGCTGCGGCGTCGGCTCCTCGAAACTGATGCCACACTCCGTGCAGGCGAAGTGGGAGGAGAGGATGAGGTCGCCAGGGTGAGTGGTGCGACGTTTGGAATTGCGGATTGCGGATTGCGGATTGCGGATTGAATTCTCGTCTTCGTCGGCCTCTTCGGAATCCGAAATCCGAAGTCCGAAATCCGAAATAGACTCCGCGGACGACGCATTGTCGTTTGTTGCAACAACAATGCTGCCCTTCCCCACCGCCAATGCCGAGTCGACTGCTTCGGCCAGGCGAGTGCGCACAGTGGGACCGGCCTTCAGGCGGTCGATGACCACCTCGATGTTGTGCCGCATCTGACGGTCGAGCGAGAGATCGTCGGTAAGCGAAACGATGCGGCCATCGACGCGGGCCCGCACGAAGCCCTGTTTGCGGAAGTCCTCGAACAGGTCCTTGTACTCGCCCTTTTGGCCGCGAATGACCGGGGCCAGCACGGCGAACTGCGTGCCGCTCGGCAGCGTGAGGATGCGGGCGATAATCTGCTCGCGGGTTTGAGCGGTGATCGGCCGGCTGCACTTCGGGCAGTGGCCGCGGCCCACGCGAGCGAACAACACGCGGAGGAAGTCGTAAATTTCGGTAATCGTGCCGACCGTGGACCGCGGGTTGGTGCCCGAAGACTTCTGCGAGATCGAAATCGACGGGCTGAGGCCGCTGATGTGATCGACCTCGGGCTTCGGCATTTGGCCGAGAAATTGGCGGGCGAATGTGGACAAACTTTCCACGTAGCGCCGCTGGCCCTCGGCGTAGAGCATATCGAACGCGAGGCTGCTTTTGCCGGAGCCGGAAACGCCGGTCAGGCAAATGAGCTTGTTCCGCGGCAACACTACATCGACGTTGCGAAGGTTGTGCTCGCGGGCACCTTTGATGACGATATCGGAAGCGGGCATCAATGCGCCGGGGATTGGTGGTTCCGTGGATGAGCGGGCCGGCAATCAAAAACATGTGGAGGCGGCCGCGCAAACTGGTAATTCTATGGCGAAATGGGCAGGGCGAAAAGGCGGCAATTTTTTCGCGGGTGCCAGCAGATTTCATGCTGGTGTTACTCGTTCCCACGCACTCGTTCCCACGCATTTTATACTCGTTCCCACGCTCTGCGTGGGAACGAGATGTAAGAATCGACGCAGGCAACAAGAGAAAGCACTGAATGAACTACGGGTTACTGGATTTCGGCAACGGCCGGAAGTTGGAGCGGTTTGGGGAGGTGGTAATCGACCGGCCTTGCGCAGCGGCGGAAGGCGTGCGCGCGGCCGACCCGGAGTTGTGGCGGTCGGCGGCGGCGCGGTTCGAAGGAACGCGCGCTGGTGAGGGGAAATGGTCACCGGCGGCCGAGAAGTGGGTGCCGGCGGAATGGTGGTTTGCCCACGATGTTGCGGGCGGCAGGTTTCGGCTGCGGTTGGATGCGTTGCCCTCGGGGCAGAGCGGCGTATTTCCGGAGCAAGGGGAGAATTGGGAGTGGATTGTGCAGCACGTGACACGCTCCAAGCCGCCAGCGGAAGCTGGCGGATCTCTAAGGGTTCTCAACTTATTCGCCTACACCGGCGGTAGCACATTGGCGGCGGCACTGGCTGGCGCCGAGGTAGCGCATGTCGATGCGGCGCGGAGTGTAGTCGAGCGGGCGCGCGCGAACGCGGCGGCTTCGGGGCTGGCGGATCGGCCGATTCGCTGGATCGTGGAAGACGCCGTGAAGTTCTGCCAACGCGAAGTGAAACGCGGGAACCAGTACGATGCGGTGATTCTCGATCCGCCAACGTACGGGCACGGTCCGAAGGGCGAGCCTTGGAAAGTTGGCGAGGATTTGCTGCCGCTTTTGGAGTTGTGCGGCGAACTCACAGCGGAACGCCGGGCGTTCGTTTTAGTGACATGCCACTCACCGGGGATTGGGCCGGCAGAACTGGGAGCCTATCTGGCTGACGGCGTATTCGGCCATTGTGGCCAGCCGCCGGCGACAGGCGAGTTGTTCCTAATGACCGCGGATGGCCGTCGGTTGCCGAGCGGCGTGTATGCGCGGTGGCCGAATAAGTGAGCTCGGTAATTAGCCCCCGGTCAGTGACCGGGGGCTAAATTCGGTGTTACACGCGGCGGCGAGCAGAGCCGAACATCGCAGCGGCCATTAGTGCCAACACGAGTGCGGTTGGTTCTGGAACCATGACACCCGCCCAGGCGAGGCCGTATTTGTCGAGGTTGGCGCTTCCGACAAGGTCGAATACTTCTCCGGTCCAGCGTACGCGAAGCATGTACTGGCCCGTGGTGGGAATGGCGAAGTTGAAATGCTCGGTGTTGTTGTAGCGGCTGTTCGAAGTCGAAATTAGATTCTGGGCAACGCCGCCGAGCGAGCTCCACAATTCAAGATCGAGGTTATCGAAACTCGCGTCGTTAAATGTTGCGTAGCCGAATGTTACGCGGTTGCGGAACCACGTGAGTGTGGCGGTGAAGGTCGAGCCGGCGGCAAGTGGGCTGGCAATTAGGTAGTCGTTGGTGACGCCTTGGCCCACCTGGCCGAAGTCCCAGCCGATGGGAGCGACCGTGCCGAGCGCGCCTTGGGCAAGACCAGCCACGTCGGTGGTGCCGCTGAGCAATTGATCGTAAGCACGGTTGAGATCCATGCGGCCCGCGCCGACGCGATCATCCAGCCCGCGAGTGGTGACCACGCCGCCGAGACCGTTGGGGTTGGCGGTTTGGCCGTTGTCCCAGCCTTGGGTTTTGGCGGCCGAGTTCATGAGCACCGCCTTCATCACGCGAGAATCACGAGCATCCGGTGTGCTGCCGAGGACGGCGTAAGCGGCGTCGTACAGCAGGGCGGCGCCACCCGCCACGGTGGGCGCAGCGAAGCTAGTGCCGTTGACGTTGCGGGTATAGTAATCGGGACCGCCGGCCGGGCCGTTCGCGGCACCGTAAACGAGTGGGCCATTGCCGCCCGATTGGCCGCCGTAGTAAGCGGTTGCGAAGTTCTCGCCGGGGGCGGCGATGTCGACGACTTGGCGCGCCTCGCTTACGAAGCCGTTCACCGGGTCGTCGTAATCGTTGGGTCCACCGTTGGTAAAATAGCTGGGCAGATCGAACGCACCGCCGTTGGCGCCGAGTGCGGCTACGGTAAGGTTGTTGTAGCCGCTGCCAGGCGTTGGCACGCGATTCGGTCCGACACCCGAGGGGACCGTGTTGCCGGCAGCGACGGTGAAGAGGGTGCGCGGGTTTTCGCAGATCATGGCATCGAGCGTGCCGCTGAGGTTATCGACGCCGGCCAGTTCGCTGGCGCCAGTTCCACCGACCCAACTGGAATTCACGACATCGGCGCGACGAAGCCCCGTGTTGGTGGGAACGCCGGTGCTGAAAGCAGCGCGGTAGGGTCCGTACGTTGAGTTGCCGTAGTAGTCGACATAGAACGCGGTTGTGTAGCGGGGAAAAGAGGAGTCGCTGGCGGGCCAACTCGTGGCGATAGCGCCCGAGGCGAGTTGGGCATTGGGCGCCATCCCTTGCTGGTATGGCCCCGGGTTTGAACCGCCTTGGCGGCCGCCCAGGACCATGCCCACCCAGGTGGCGTGGCGATCGAATTCACCAGAGGCGCCGCTCGTGGGAATTTGCGTGACGTGCGTGAGCGTTTCGTGGCCGTTCCAAATGTAGCCGGCCTCGATGTTGGCCATCACGGCATTCGTGCCGCTGTAGCCCGCGTTATAGAAACGGTCGGCACCAAGCAGCGTATTCATGTTGTAGGTGCCCACGAAGGAACCCTGCACATGCCCTGAACCGGCTTGGAGATAAAGGTCGGAGTAAGCGAGGTCGTCGCCGAACGCCGCGGTAGTGGCGCTGGAACAAGCGAAGATGATGGCAATTGCCGCAAACGAAAGAAACGACTTTGCGATGGACCGATTGGCGGGCGCAAGGTGAGCGCCGGGAATGGCATCGCGCCAGGTTTTCCTCTTCATTAGCGTTACTCAAAGGTGCGAAGGACGGCGCGAGATCGTGCGCGGAAAGGCCCAAATTGTGACCGGCCGCCGGGCCGGCGCGAATTGCCGCCGGGGCAGGTCGCAGACTCTATTGTAATGGCAGTCGCAGGAAACTCAATGATTTTGGGGCGGTGGGGTTGGGAGGAAAGGGGGAAGGATGCGGGATGGAAGGGGCGGGGAGCGTGGGGCTGGGGGCTTGGGGCTGGGGGCTTGGGGGCGGGAGTGTGGAAATCCTCTGAACCCTGCACCCTCGACCCTTTCAACACCGGCAATTTAGGGCTCGTCAGGCTAAAGCCTGACCTACGTGTTGAAAGCTGAAGCCTGGCCTACATGTTGAAGATTTGCTCGACGTTGCCGCGGAGGATGCGGCGGCCGAGGTCGAGAGCTTGGTCCTCGGTCCAGCCCCGTTCGAGGACGAACCGCTCGGCCAGCAGCTTGGCGAGAATCCGCTTATACATCGCGAACTTCGGCAGGCAGAATTCGAGTTTGTAGGCGTCGCTGTAGTAGCCGATTTGCTTGGTTTGCGGCACGGCTTCGAGCCGGGCAGCCGCGTCGTGCTCGATGTAGGCCGGTGTGTTCGAGTACCACCAGTGGCCATTTGTAACCACGTTCGGAAAAATCCAAGCGTAGCTCACGAGTTCCTGATTCGTCACGCTGGCGAGCACCGAGATTGGAAACACGACCTGCGGGAACGCGTTGAACAATTCCTGGTACTGAATGAGCGAAACGCGGCTGTCGTAGAGATCCTGACCCTGGTACACACCATCGCGGTACACAGCGCGGTTGACGCCGATCATGAGGTCGAACGGTAGTTTGAATTCGGCGCAGAATTCGGCGAGCGTCCAGAAGACGAAGTTGGCGAGCGTTTCGGGCGAAGTGTTTTGGGCAGTGCTACGTAGCAGGGCAGTGAGAGCGGTGCCCGCCGCCTCAGGTGCGACCTTTGTTGGCGCAAACGTTGGCGGCAGGGAAATTGCGCATGCACGCGCCCCTTTAGATGAAAAGTGCATGAACAGTCGGCCAATCGCGGAGCGCAGTGTCGCAATGTCTTTGATACTCGTGTCGGTAGCTTTTTCCAACCGTTGTCGGACTGCTGCTTTGCTGAGGTGGAACACAAGATCGTCTGTCCGCAGGCAGGGAATATAGCGTTTCGTGTCGAAGTCGGTGAGTGGATCATCAAAATTGTTGGTGAGGAACACGGCATCGAGTTTGGTGCGGTCGAGGACTTGCTGTTCCCAGTCGGGCTGGGCCATCCGCTTGGCGGCCGTGTCGTAGAGTGTTTCCCAATTCGCGGGTGTGAGATGCTCATCGGTCGGGAAATCAAAGAATGTGCGGGCAAGTTCGAGGAGCCAACTGTACTGCACGGTGTTCCGCAGCGGCTCGATGCGGGCGACGAGCCGGCGGACTTTTTCTTTCGGGTCGAGGCCGGGATCTTCGATTTCGACGCGCGGCATGCCGGCGGAGTGAATCAACTCCGTGTAGTAATGGTAGCCGAGAATATCGGCGAGCGTTTTCGACGCGGCCGTTTTCGGTTCGATGTGAGAATGCGGGTCGATGAGCCGGATGGAGTCGAGTTCGGCGAACAGGCGTTGGCGGAGGTCGGACATGATCGAGTGGGGAATGGGGAATTGGGAATTAGCGTCGGCGGCGACGCCGAATTTATTGGGAAGGACGTCCGACTTCAACAAACGAACCCTTCCCTACCCCCTCCCTAAAAGGAGGGGATTAATTTTACTGTCGGTAGCCTTCGTGGCAGTCGGTGCAGGATTTGGTGGCTCGGGTCAGTGCGTTACGGGCCTGATCGTAGTTGTCGAGTTCGGTGGCGGCAGCGAGGTCGATACCGGCTTGTTTGAGTTCGTGAGCGTACTTGATGTAAGCGTCATCATCCCAAAACTCATAGCCCTCGCGCGTGATAATGTCGGCCAACGTAGCCATGAGTTGGGACTCGTGTTTTACGTCATCACGATGAACGGTGAAATCCTGTTGGCTCGCGAGCCATTTGGCGAGTCGATCCTTGTGCGCGATTTCGAGTCGCTGCATGAGCGGCGGGCGATCGGCCACTTGAGGCCAATCATTCTTGATGACTGTGGAACTAGTGGCTGGTCGGGTGCCGGCGACAAGATCGGCGAGTTCTTGCTTCCGCTGTTTGGCTTCTTGGTACGATTGGTCGGTGCCGACTTTGCAGTTGTGGCCGGCCCGCGCAAACGAATCGCGCAGCGTGGCGGCGGCGTCCTTCCAGCGGACGTCGCCATCGTACTCGGCCGTCACCGCGAAGAGTGTGGCGGCGACGGTGAAGTCGCGGCGGCACTCTTTGTAGCTGCCGGCCTTGAACGGCGCGGGAGTGGTCACGTTCTTGGCAACATCTTGGGCGAGCCGTTTGATTTCGGTTTCGATGGTGTCGGCCGCGATGAGTTTCGACCAGCCGCCGGCGGTGCTGGATTTAGGAGTCGCGTCATTGGAGGCGGGATTGGAGGTCGCCACTATGGCGGCGGACTTTGCGTAGTCCGGCCGCGGGCCGACGAGTTTTTCGCGGGCGTCGAGGAAAAACGTGTTGAGCATGTCGGCGGGCCATTTCGGCGGACGGGCACGCTGATGGGAAGTGGCCAAGTTCGTGGGAGGATTTCTGGTCGAGGGTCGAGGGGCGAGGGTCGAGGGATCGCGCGCAGTCATCGAACTCGTTGTTTCTGCCGCAAGGTACGGGCAAAGCAACAGCACTGCTGGGCAAGCCAGCAGTGGCACCCGAGTGAACGCCGCTATGTAATTTCGAGCCACAATGCATTCTCCAATCCGACCGCAGATGCAATTATCTTCGACACATGATTGGCCAGCAACCAGGTAGGTCGGGCTTTAGCCTGACGAGTCGGGCTCTCTTCAGTCGGACAAGTCAGGAACTGTGGCGGTCAGGCTAAAGCCTGACGTACGACCTACCGGGCGATGGGACGGTGTGCTACGTTAGCCGGCATGAGCACGAATCCATTGCAAGCGACGTTGGACCTGGTCAAGAAAGCGGTGGCCGAGGGGAAGTTAACCGAATCGGCGGCGGGCAATATCAAGGCATGGCTGACGGAGCCGCGATATGCCGAGTATGCGGCAGAAGTGGCCGCGCATGTGGCCGATGGCAAATGGCAGACGCTCGATGACGTGTTCTGGACGGTAATTCCGTTTGGCACAGGCGGCCGGCGGGGTAAGATGTACCCGATCGGGTCGAATGCGATCAACGACCGCACGATCGGTGAAAGTGCGCAAGGGTTAGCGGACTACGTGAAGGAAACGATGGGAGCAGGAGCGGCGCTATCGTGCGCGATTGGTTACGACACGCGGCATCAATCGGATCATTTTTCTCGGTTATGTGCCGAGATCATGACGGCGGCCGGCTTCACCGTGTACTTTTTGGGCCAATATCGGTCGACACCGGAGCTGTCGTTCACAGTGCGCGAGAAGAAGTGTTCCTGCGGCATCATGGTGACGGCCAGTCATAATCCACCGAGTGATAACGCGGTAAAGGTGTATTGGTCGACAGGTGGCCAAATTTTGCCACCGCACGACAAGGGCATCATCCAGCGTGTGATGAACACGCAAGAGATCCGCCGGGCGAATTTCGACGAGATGCTCGCGGCCGGCAAGATCGTCGTGTGCCAGGATGAAATGGACGCCAAGTTCCAACAGGCCGTGCTGACGCAGGCCACACCGGGACCACGCGATCTCAAGGTGGTGTACTCACCGCTGCATGGCGTGGGGGCGACGTGCGTTATGCCGGTGTTGGCTGCGGATGGGTTTTCTTCGGTGGAGTTGTTCGGCCCGCACGCGAAGCCCGACGGCGATTTCCCCAACGTGCCAGGGCATGTGGCCAATCCAGAAAATCCACCAGTGTTCGACGCGATCAACAAGCGTGCGCGCGAAGTGGGAAGTGACGTGGCCCTGGCGACCGATCCGGATTGTGACCGCATCGGGTGCGCGGCACCCACGAAATATAAAGGTGATTATCCGTGGCACACGTTCACGGGAAACCAAATTTGTGCACTGCTGGCCGATTACGTGTTGGAGACGCGGCGCGACAGTGGCCGGCTGACGCCCCAGCATTTCATCATCGAGACGTTGGTAACGACGCAGCTGGTGCGGCGGATCGGCGATAGTTACGGTGTGCGGACGATCGGCGACTTGCTGGTCGGTTTCAAATGGATTGCTCAGGCCGTCGATCAATATGGTGCCGAGTTTTTCGTTTTTGGCACGGAAGAATCGCACGGCTACATGGCAGGCAGTTACGTGCGTGACAAGGACGGTGCGGTGGCGTCGATGCTGCTGTGCGAATTGGCGGCCAAGTTGAAGGCGGCCGGCCAGACGCTCTACGAGAAGTTGGACGCGCTGTTTTGGCAACACGGTGTGCATGTCGAGCGAACGATTTCGGTGCAGATGCCGGGCAGCGAGGGCATGGCGCGGATGAAAGAAGTAATGGCGGCGTTTCGCTCGGGCCCGCCGACGGAGATCGGCGGCGACCAGGTCGCACAAGTACGCGATTACGAGCAGCAGAACGTGCGGCGGCGAGCGGTCGCGACGCAGGCACCGGCGCCTTTGCAGGAATTATCAACCGCGATTTGGGGGCCGGCCGCGCCGCTGGGCGGGCCGAAGGGTGATTTGGTGTTTCTTGATTTGGCCACGGAGGGCAATTACGTGGCCTGCCGGCCGAGCGGCACGGAGCCGAAGATCAAGTTTTACTTGTTTACGTTTACGCCGCCGGAACAGCTCTCGAATCTCGACCTTGCCAAACAACAACTCAACGAGCGGCTTGACCGAATGGAAGCGGACCTGCGCAGGTTTGCCGGCGTGTGAGTAGTCGGCAGCTCGAGTCGCGACTCTAATAGCAAGATACGTCCGTGCCGCCCGAGGAAGGTTGAAATCATGGTTCATTTTCGGTGCCCACGCTGTTTTATCCTGCGACTACTGGTCGTTCTCCTACTAATTCTCACCACTTCCCTTGTGATGGCGGCAGGCGTCGGAAATCGCAGCCCGGCGGAGCGCTCCACTTACGTCGATGCGGACACGGGCGTCACGGTCACTCGTTTGACTAGTTCGCCGGCTCAAGACGACAAGATCTACCAGACGCATCCGAACTGGACGGCGGACGGCGCCTATTTGATCTTCCATTCCGATCGCACGGGTGCCAGTGAAATATTTGCGTTGGAGGAAGCGACGGGTGAAATCGTGCAAATAACCGACAGAGACTCGGGCGCGATTGTCGTAGCGCGCCACCGCAACGCGCTCTATCTCTTACGTGGCGATACGGTGTGGAACGTTGATTTGCAGGCGCTGCTTTCGGATAGTAAGAAGGGCGCGATCAAACGCTCGGAGCAGTATCGTCGGAAGCTCGGCGAACTGCCGGCAGGTTGTCAAGTTTCCGGGACGTTTACCGAGGATGCGGACGGTCGAGAGCTGTATTTCGGCCTGGTTGATGCTGCTGGACGGTATTCGATCCGGAAGCTCGATCTCGCAACGGGAACGTTTTCCCAAGTGATTGACGTGGATTTTCGCGTGGGTCATTGCCAGGCGCACCCGACACGGACCGGCCTGATTTCGTATTGCCAGGAATCGGGAGGAGATACCGCTCAGCGGATGTGGATCACGCACAGCGACGGCACAGGCAACCGGCCATTTTACGTCGAGACGTATGGCGAATGGGTGACCCACGAGGTGTGGTGGACCGACGAACGAATGCTATTTACAATTTGGCCAAAAAACGAGCAGATGCGGAGCAAACCGTACGGCATTGCCTCGGTTTCGTTAACGGACTTCAGCCACAAAATACATAGTCAGTTTCCATATTGGCACGTTTGTGGCACGACGGATGGTCGGTTTGCCGTGGGCGATACGTTCGAGGGCGAACTGTTTCTGATTGACGCCCAGACAGGAGAACGGCAGTTACTCACCAAGGGTCACCGGCCGGAAGGAGCAAAGAGTCACCAACATCAGTCGCTCAGTCCCGACGGCAAACGCGTGTTGTTTGTCTCGAGCCGATTCGGCAATTGGGATCTCATGACGGTCGATTTGCCGGCGACACTGTCCGCGCTATCGCCACACGCCGCGAAATAGCGCTGGAATAAGATGTCGAGCCAACGACCCCGAAATAACCCTCTTCTGGGCCGCATATATTTCGGTGCGACATCCGCGGTATCGACCGCGACGACAATGGCGCGCTCGATGACGTGATTGGCAGTGCAGCCCACAATGCTCAGCACATCGTCCGCAGTAGTTGACGAAGCGAGACCGCAGTTACCACGTCTCCTCATACGGCGTGAGTCGCTGGCGGAGGATATTCGCGTCCCCCCTGACGGGCGAGCGTCAATGTGTCTAGCAAAAAATCCATTGCTCCATCAGGAGTAAGTTGCTTTAATTCGTGAGAACCGATGGATAGCAGATCTATCATCCCCTCTTGCGCTGAAGTGAAAGCAACCGGGACGCCTCGTTCTGAGGCGATGGCGTGAGCAGGTGCACGGAAGGATCCGTTACACCATGCATTGTGCGTTTGTGAAATGCGGTCGCGATCGCGAATCCGTCTGGGCGGCGGTGGGCCTCGCAGTACGCCGCATCGCATTTCACCGGCAACGTATTGGGCCAAATTGAACGGAACGCCGTCGGCACATGCCGACAAGCGCGCTCCCTACCTCGCGCAGATATCACTCTCCTCGTAACCACTTGAATCGCCAATTACTTTAAGCGACTAGGTCGCACGGAACAATTTCAATGTTGGGCAAACTCCGCAAATTGGTTAGCAGCGCTTTCCACTCGAATCGCGATCGGCAGAGTTCGGTGATTCGACGAATTGGTGTTGGCGCCGAGATCTTAGAGCGCCGCAATTTGCTGTCGGCAAATCAGATTTACTACCAGGCAGCGACCTCGGAAATTGTCATCGAGGGGTCTGCCGGCGCCGACACGGTGAATGTGTGGACGGATACGAGCAATAGCAGTGTCGTTCACTTTAGTCTGCAGAATGCCACCGGCACGCAGAGTGTAGCGTATTCGCGCGCCGTCGTCGCGCAGGTACGGTTTGCTGGCGGCGATGGCGATGACACATTTCAGAACGCAACCGATATCCCGACTTTGGCTGTCGGCGACGGTGGCAATGATACGCTCATTGGTGGATTGGGACGGAACTTCTTGCGGGGCGGCAGCGGCAACGATCAGCTTGTCGGCAACTCTGGCGATGACCAATTATATGGCGACGACGGCGACGATACTCTCTACGGCTACGCGGGCAACGACACGCTCGAAGGTGGCGCGGGGAACGATACATTATATGGCGGCGCGGGGAATGACAATCTCGCGGGCGGCGATGGCGATGATCGTTTGTATGGAGAAGCGGATACGGATCTGCTCTCGGGGGGGGCGGGTGCGGATAATCTGCAGGGCGGCAGCGGAAACGATTCGCTATTTGGCGGGGTGGGGAATGATACGCTCGATGGCCAAGACGGCGACGACGGCGTTTACGGCGAAGACGGTAACGACACGTTGTACGGCGGCTTGGGGAACGACACGCTGGATGGCGGCTTGAACAACGATACGCTGTTCGGCGGAGCGGGGAACGATAATCTGACGGGCGGTGAAGGCGACGACAATCTCTATGGCGAGGCCGATGCCGACCAGCTTTCCGGGGGTAACGGTCAAGATTACTTGAATGGCGGCGCGGGCAACGACGTGCTGTTTGGCGGAGCGGGAAACGACACGCTCGATGGCCAAGACGGCGACGATCGGGCCTATGGCGAAGACGGCAACGATTGGTTGTACGGCGGCGCGGGCAACGATACGCTCGACGGCGGCCTCGGCAACGACGTGCTATTTGGTGGCGCAGGGAACGATAACCTGGCGGGCGGCGATGGCGACGACAATCTGCAAGGTGAAGCGGATGCCGACCAGCTAACCGGCGGAGCCGGGCAGGACTACCTCACGGGTGGTCAGGGAGACGATGCCTTGTTCGGAGGCACGGGGGACGACACGCTGGCGGGCGAAGACGGCAACGATTCGCTTTACGGCGAAGACGGCAATGATGCGCTCTATGGTGGAATTGGTAATGACACGATGTTCGGCGGCAATGGGGCCGACAGTCTGTACGGTGGCGATGGCAACGACAATCTCTACGGTGAAGCGGACGCCGATCAGCTCTATGGCGAAAACGGCCAAGATTATCTGAACGGCGGCGCCGGCAACGACGCGCTTTCGGGCGGCGCAGATAACGACACGCTGGCGGGCGAAGACGGCGACGACACAGTCAATGGCGACAGCGGCGACGACTTGCTGTATGGCGGAAACGGCAATGACACGCTTGATGGGGGCCTCGGCAACGACACTATTTTTGGGGGTGACGGCAGCGACAACATTTCAGGGGGCGACGGCAACGATAATCTCTACGGAGAGGCGGGTGTTGACCTGCTCCTGGGCGGCGCCGGCTTGGACTATTTGAATGGCGGGACGGCGAACGATGCGCTATTCGGTGGCACGGGCGATGATACGTTGGCAGGCGAAGATGGCGACGACAGCCTTTACGGCGAGGATGGCGCCGACTGGCTGTATGGTGGCGCGGGCAATGATACGTTGGATGGCGGCCTGAACAATGACACGCTGTTCGGCGGCGCTGGGAACGACAATCTCGTTGGCGGCGATGGTGACGATAGCCTCAGCGGCGAAGGGGATGTTGATGTGCTCTCCGGCGGTTCCGGAAATGACTATCTGAATGGCGGGACTGGAAACGATACGCTGTATGGCGGCGCCGGAAACGATGCGCTGGATGGTGACTTGAACAACGATACGCTGTTCGGCGGCGCGGGGAACGATAATCTGACGGGCGGTGAAGGCGACGACAATCTCTATGGCGAGGCCGATGCCGACCAGCTTTCCGGCGGTAACGGTCAAGATTACTTGAATGGCGGCGCGGGCAACGACGTGCTGTTTGGCGGAGCGGGAAACGACACGCTCGATGGCCAAGACGGCGACGATCGGGCCTATGGCGAAGACGGCAACGATTGGTTGTACGGCGGCGCGGGCAACGATACATTGGAAGGCGGCGCCGGAAACGATACGATCTTCGGTGGTCTGGGGAACGATACGCTGGCAGGCGGTGATGGAGACGATAACCTGTACGGAGAATGGGACGCCGACCAGTTGACCGGCGGCGCCGGGCAAGACTACTTAAGTGGCGGCATTGGTAACGACTCGGTGTTCGGTGGCGCGGGGAACGACACGCTGGATGGCGGCGATGGCGATGACGGTCTCTTCGGCGAAGACGGCAACGACTTGGTTTATGGCGGAGCTGGCAACGACACCATTGAAGGTGGCATTGGCAACGATACGCTCTCGGGTGGCAGCGGGAACGATCAGCTCAGCGGCGAGGACGGCGACGACAAATTAAATGGCGACGCCGACATCGACTTACTCTCCGGCGGTGCGGGGAACGACACGCTCGCGGGTGGCACGGGCGATGATGCGCTCTTCGGTGGTACCGGCGACGATTTACTCACCGGTGATGACGGCAACGATGCCGTGTACGGCGAAGACGGTTCGGATACGCTGTTTGGTGGTAATGGCAACGATACACTTAATGGTGAAGCCGGCGACGATATTCTCTTCGGCAACGAAGGCGATGATTACTTGACCGGCGAGATTGGAAACGATGTCCTTGTCGGTGGCGCGGGTAAGGATGGTCTGTACGGCGGCGCGGGAACCGACGTGCTTTCCGGCGGCCTGGGCCAGGATCAGCTGTGGGGAGAAGACGGTGCAGATATTTTGATTGGGGGTTCCACCAATTACGACCAGAATATCGCCGCGTTGCGAGCCTTATCGCTCGCGTGGTCGTCGACCAATTCTTATGACGTGCGCGTTCAGCAAATCCAAGATGCGTTGTTCACGTCGCGACTGCAATCGGAAGCAACGGTGTTCGACGATCAAGTCTCCGACTTGATTTACGGCGGCAACGACCAGGACTGGCTATTCTTGACCGGATCTTTGGGTTACTACCGGCCCGCGGACGTCGAGCCGCTCGCGCCGGAACCGGGCATGACTATGGACCATGCGCAAATAGTCCTCAATAGCCTTCCGACATTAGAAGGTTTTGGTTTCATCGACTCGCTCGATAAATTGGGCGATCGGCAAACCACGGAAACACTTAGTACTCTTGTGCCCCACGCCGATAGTAGTTCGCTGCAGCGCGAACAGCTCTCGCTATTCCAGTTGGTGCGCTACGACCAGATCACGAACTACGCGGTGAAAAGCGGCGCCTGGTCGGATCCCACGACGTGGCACGCCGGAGTGGTGCCGACCGACGGCGCCCGGGTTTTGATACCGCTCGGCGTTCACGTCGAGGTGGACGGTCCGATCGCGGCGCGGTTAGCCACGGTTCGCGTGGACGGCAAGCTTTCGTTCAACACCACGCGAGATACGGAACTGCGCGTCGACACGGCGGTGGTGACGAGTGCCGGCACGTTCGAAATGGGGACCATTGACAATCCCATCGCGAACGGAGTGAAGGCGCGGTTGTTGATTACCGACAACGGCGCAATCGATCGCGCGTGGGACCCGTTTGGCATCAGTCGCGGTCTGATTAGCCATGGAGCGGTCTCGATCTACGGGAGTGCGGTAAGTTCGTATGAAGCCGTGTCGTCGACAATCTTGGCGGGTACGCAGTCGTTGGTGCTGAAGTCCGTTCCCACCGGCTGGAAAGCAGGAGACACGGTGGTGGTCGCAGCGACGGTTCAAGACGTGACGCGCACGAATGCCATGCAGAATGAAATGCGCACGATCATGGCGGCGCTTGGCAACCTGGTGGTGCTCGATCGCCCGCTTTCATACAACCATTTGGTGCCGGCAGGAGACTTGGATGTTCACATTGCGAATGTCACGCGAAATGCCGTCATTGAATCGGAGTCGACGGCGATCGATCGGCGCGGGCATGTGATGTTCATGCACACGCGCGATGTGCACATCGAATATGGCGGTTTCTACCATTTGGGTCGCACCGATAAGTCGCAGCCGATTAACGACCCCGTAGTCAACGCCGATTGGACGTTGAAGCCGGGCACGGGCACGAATGGGCGCGGGCGCTATGCGGTGCACTTCCACCGCAACGGGGTTACAAACGATGGCGATCCGGCCACGATCATGGGCAGCGCGGTCGTCGACAGCCCCGGTTGGGGCTTCGTGAGTCATACTAGTTACGTGGACATGACCGAAAACGTGGCGTTCGACGTTCACGGGGCTGGTTTTGTCACGGAAGTAGGCAATGAGATTGGCGGCTTCTATCGCAATATCGCCATCGGCTCGAAAGGAACTGGGGCGGCCGAGTTTACCAATAATCGAGAGATCAATAATGACTTCGGATTCCAGGGAGATGGGTTCTGGTTCCAAGGCGCGGGAATTTCCGTCGTGGGCAACATTTCGGCCGGAAATCAGGAAAATGCGTTTGTGTACTACACCCGCGGGCTGATCGAAGGAAACGTGCGGCAGACATTCCCCGCGGTGAATTTGGCCGATCCCTCGCTGGCGGGTGGCGCCCCAGCGGTCGAGATCGGTCAAGTTCCGGTGCGCGAGTTCAGCGACAACGTGGGCTACGCCTCGCATTTTGGCCTGCAGGTGCGGTACCATTTGCAGGGCGCGAAAAATGGTGCGCACAGCTATGTGGGAGATTCTACTTTCTGGAATAACGATGTTGGGGTGTACACGCCTTATGCTGAGAATACGACGTTCCACGATATCCGGATTCTTAATGGCTTGCAGGCCCAGCCGCACGCGGGCGTTACGGGGAACGTGGCCACCCGGGATGACGTGTACCAAGACCTCAACATTTCCGGCTACTTCATCGGCATTGAAGTCGCGCGACAGGGTTCCTCGGTGATCTCGGGCGGCACGTTCAACAACGCGCACGACATACTGATGTATACGGCGGCTCTGAACGATCGCGCGGTTTACATTACGGGCGTTCCCGCAACGACAAGAATCACAACCGTATACGATACTTCGACCTGGGGACCGCATCAGGTCAATATCTTCTTGGTGAAGGACACGATTCTGCTGAATTTCGGCGCCTACATCAATCGACAGTTGTATTTTGTGATGGAACAGGCGGATGCGATTCCGTTCCCCACGGCGCGACTCGATGCGCCGGCCGCCTACATTGGGCTGACGAATCAACAACTGTGGGATCAATTCGGCGTGGCGTTGGGGGGCAGCGTGGCGCCTGCAAATTTGATTTCGGCACCGAATATTATTGGCTTGATTACGCCGTAAGATGGCAGGCAGCGGCCGGGTGCAGTGGCCCGCATGTAGTTTAGGACGCGGTTATTAGCCCTGAGCCGCGAGAAGATGTTTCGCGGCTTGGATGGCGTCTTGCGTGCCGGCAACGGCGAGGACGTCTCCGGCGGCCAGCCGTTCGTGGCCCGACGGCACCAAGATGGATTCCTGGCCGCGCTGAATCGCAAGCACGGTGGCGCCTGTAAGGCCGCGTAATTTGATTTGGGCCAGTGTCTTGCCGATGGCAACGCCGTTGTGCGGCAACTCTACTGGTACGGGCGAGCCCAGACCGGCCAATAGATGTTCGAGTTCGCTGCTTTGATGCGTTTCACCAGCGGCTCGTCCTAAGCGTGTTTGCCGGCCGAGCGACTCTGTGAGCGCTTGGGCCGCGGCGCGCGTGTGGCCCTGAAAGTTCGTAGCGTTGCGCCAAAAGGCGATTGCCAGGAACACGAGCACCAACAGCAAAACACCAGCACCGCGCAAAGGCGGCAGAAAGGGCTGGGTGATTGCCACCAGTGGCCAACCGACGAGTGCGACAATACCCAGTTGCAGGGTAACTACAAGCAGCCGCCGCGGCGCCGCGGCGAGATCGACCTCGTTCTGAGCGCCGGCTGGAAAGACAGCGGATGCCAAGTCGAAACCCAGGGTGCGCGCCGTCCGTATAAGTCCCAAAGCGAACGGTGCGGATAAGAGTACCGCACTCGCAACGACGAGGGTTGCAATCCAAGTCATTGAAATGCCGAGGCGGTCGAGCAGCCACGTGCCCATCCGCGCGCCGTCGACCGATGCCCCGATCACAATCGCCGCCACAATGACCGCGTCGACGATCAGCCACTTCACGCGGCGGCGAATGGCCGACTTTTCGCGGTCGGCGCGCGCCGTGGCGAGGTTATCGATCCACGAACCGTAGATGGCGGCAAACGTTTGTAGCGACCGCGGCAGCTTGCGATCTACCCAGGCGGCTGTGGGTTCGGCCGCACGAATCAACCAGGGTGTAATTAAGGTCGTTATTCCCGAGACGGCCACAGCGATCGAGTAGAGCAAGTTATCGGTTGCGCCGGTGGCGATTCCAACGCCGGCGATGATGAACGAGAACTCGCCGATCTGCGCGAGGCTCATGCCCGTCTTAAGCGAGTTTTGAATTCCCTGGCCGATGAAGAACGATCCCAGCGTGACTGCCACGACATTGCCAACGACGACGATCACCAGGAACGTAGCCACGGTCGGAATGTTGGCGACGATTTGGCCGGGGTCGATCAGCATTCCCACGGAGACGAAGAATACGGCGGCGAACATATCGCGAATCGGCTGCACGAGATGCTCGATCCTGCGCTCGACGCCGGACTCGGCCACGAGCGCGCCCGCCACGAACGCGCCGAGGGCGACGGAATAATCGAACGCGCGGGCCAACAGTGCGAAACCGAACGCCAATCCCACGCTGGCAACCACAGTGGTTTCTGGCCGATCGAGCAGCACGATGAAGCGAATGAGTCGGGGCACGGTGAGCAGCCCGCCGACGATGAGTACGGCCAAGAATGCGGCAAGCCGCCCAGCGGTCATGCCCAGCTCGCCCGCGGAAAATGACTCACCACGGGAGAGCGTCGTGAGAACGGCGATCAGCAGAATCGCGATCAGGTCTTCGACGATGAGGATGCCGATGACCAGGTTCTTGAAGTCGCCTTTCACGCGTTCTTCAAGAAAAGCCTTCACAATAATCGTGGTGCTGGAGATTGAAATCGCCGCGCCCGCGTAGAAGCTCACGAGTTTCGACCAGCCGAAAAACTGCCCGGCTTCGTAGCCCAACCAGACGAGCACGCTGCATTGAACGACGGCGACAAAGCCGGCGCTCGGGCCCACGCGCATCAGCTTCGAAAGGCTGAACTCCAGGCCCAGCGAAAACATGAGCAATATCACGCCCAGTTCGGCCAAGTTGGCGACGCTTTTTTCCGGCGCTTCGAGCGGCACCGGAATGTGCGGCCCCACCAGCATGCCGGCCAACAAATAGCCGAGCACCACCGGTTGCCGCAGACGCTGAAAGAGGACGGTCGTTACCGCGGCTGTCGACAGCACAATCGCCAGCGTTTCCAAGAATTCATGTGCGTCATGCATCGTGACAATTGGCTAAGCAGAAGGTTTTTTTGAGCTGCGCACCCAATGGACTGTGGGAGGCCTCTCCGAGGCCGATGAGGTGTTACATTGGATACCGTCATCGGCGTCGGAGACGCCTCCCACATGTTCGTTCATAAAACCGCCGCTGTTAATACAATTCGTACACGTGTTCGCCGCCATGAGCCGGGTTGCCAATTAACGTGCGGCTCCTCAAGTCAACGACGAAGTCCAAGTGCTCTAAAGGAATTTGGCCGATGAGTGCGGGCACATCGTCGGGTACTTCCATCACGTCCATCGTGCATGATCGGCCTTGAATTGTGAGCCGCACGGCCGAGTACAAGTCCGCCTCGCCACCGCCAGCGCTGCTGGTCACACGCTTCGATCCTGATCTTTCCAACCCTAACTGCCGGATCATGTGCGTTGGCAGGCTGAGCAAGGTGGCGCCTGTGTCGACGAGCGCATCACTCAGTTCCAGCCGACGAACATGGGCTGCCGAAATGGTACCCCGATCGGCGTCCCAGAGGTCACGAAGGTTTTCGATCGTCGCCTCGGTAAGCACGCGCCCCATCGTTTCCGTCTCCATGATTGCCTCCCGACCGATAAGCCGTTTTGAGCTGCCTTACTCTGCCGCCACTTCAATTATAGGCTGTGTGGCAACGACAATCCTAGCTGCGGACGTAGAGAACTTCTAAGATTGCAAGATGCAACTTTCTCCTCCGCGGGCCGCTTATATTCATGTGCCGTTTTGCCGGCATCGTTGCGGTTATTGCAATTTCACGCTCGTGGCGGGGCGCGATGATCTCATTGGTGATTATTTGCGTGCGGTCGAGTTGGAATTGTCCGCGCTCCAAACACCGCGCGAGGTCGAGACATTGTATTTCGGGGGTGGGACGCCATCGCATTTATCGTGCCAGCAATTTCGCACGCTCGCGACGACCGTACTGAAGTGGTTCCCGTCAGCAGCGGACAAACCCTCTCCCCCCGGGAGAGGGCAGGGTGAAGAAACACTACGTCACACTCATTCGCCAGCGTCCTTCGAGTGGACTGTCGAATCCAATCCGGTCGATGTTACGCCGGAGTGGATCGAATTACTTGCCGGCTTGGGTGTGAACCGCATCAGCCTGGGCGGCCAGTCGTTCAACTCGAAGAAGCTCAAGTTGCTCGAGCGCGACCATTCGGGCGCGGATATCGAACGGGCCGCGCGGCTTATACAACAGGCCGGCATGCAGGTTGTGTTCGATCTCATTTTTGCGGCTCCCGGCGAAACGCTGGCTGAGTGGCAAGCCGATCTGGAAGCGGCCCTCGCGCTTGAGCCCGATCATTTTTCCGTCTACGGTCTCACAATCGAACGCGGCACCGCGTTCTGGAGCCGGCGACAGCAGGGCACGCTCAGCGAAGTCGATGAAGAGTCGCAGCGCGCAATGTATGCCTACGCCATCGACCGACTCGTGGCCGCTGGCTACGAGCACTACGAGGTTTCCAACTTCGCCCGGCCGGGGTGTCGTTCGCGCCACAACCAGGTATACTGGTCGGGCGAAGGCTATTACGCCGCTGGTCCCGGGGCCGCGCGTTACGTGAACGGCGTCCGCGAGACGAACCACCGCAGCACCACGACGTACCTCAAACACGTCCTCGCCGGCGAATCGCCGGTCGCCGAGCGCGAGCAATTGACGCCCGAAGCCCGAGCCCGCGAACTACTGGTGTTCAGCCTCCGCCGCATTGCGGGTATATCGCGCACCGACTTCCGCGAACGCACCGGCTACGAAACCGACCGCCTGGTTGGACCGCAACTGAAGAAATTCGTGGGCCTCCAGCTTCTCGACGACAACGGCGAAACCATTCGCCTCACCCGCGAAGGCCTCTTCGTCAGCGACGCCATGTGGCCAGAGCTTTTGTGACGATATTTTGCCCAATGTTGAAATAGCTTCAGACCATGCCACCGAAAAGAAAGATATGGTCAATCCAAAGCCTATCATTCCGATACTAGTCTGCGTCGCCGTGCTGCCTGAGCCGGCACTCGGCGGCCTTCCTAAATGGGCGTCGCGAGGCGTCTGTTCGCCGGACCACCAATTAATATTGGACACCATTTCCGATTTGCCAATTGAAGAAGAGTTATCACTTGAAGATGATTTAATTCGCAAGGATGAAATTCGCGACATTCGTGCCCGGTTTCCGCGCGGAGGTCTCTATCGTAACGATGGGTCCACGAAGCCACTTTGGCCAAGTGACTACCAATGGTACGGCAAGCCAATCATTGCACCCGACGGAGAGCATGTAATCTTCGTAGGCTCATGGACATACGATGAGGACGGCTATGAGAGTCGTGCAGTCGAATTTACTCGAAAAGGAAAGGTTCTACGATCATACAGCGACACCGACGTAATACCCCATTGGAGACTAAAAGCAATACTCAACGGCTTGTCGCCACCCACCTGCGCGGGAACATCGTTCGACGCCGCGCAGATGACATACACAATTCGCACAAATCAAGGCGAAGAATTCCTATTCGACGTAACCACCGGTGATCTGATCGCCGTCTATTCGCCCTTCAGAGTTTATTACGCTCTGACAGCTTGCTCGGTCATCGCCGCTATTGTTCTTCCGATTCGCAGGTGGTGGAAACGGAATCAACTACAGAATTGTGATCGTAATTCTGTCGCGAGTTGAGCATTTACGAGCATGCATAGGCCTCAACGCGTTCACCTCCGTGATCGCTGTGCTACTAACTAACAGAATCTTGGCGACCAACGGAGATTCCGGACGGCTTACCGTACACGGTGCCAAGCAAAAGTCTCACGCAGAGGCGCAAAGACGCGAAGGATCGGTGAGCGGATTGATCCTGGCCTTTGCGGCCTCCGCGCCTCTGCGTGAGATAATCGTGAGGTGATTGAAGCAATGGAAATGCTGTGTTACAGCCAATGGCAGCGCTGTGCCCGATGTGGCAAACCAGCGGCCTACAGCGGTGCCCTGGGCACTTCGCGCTTGAACGGCGGTTCTTCGCGGAGGGGCAGCGGTTCGTCGTTTTCCTCGGCCCACATCTTCCGTTCGATCGGCGTGGCGTAATAGCGTAGCCAGATATCGGGGTTCTCGTCGATGTTCGCGCAATCCCAGTGCAGGTAGCTCGTGCGGCGTTCTAGCTTCTTTTCGTGCGACGGCAGAATATCGCGAAAGATGAGGCCGTAAAGCTGGTAGTCGCTCAAGTGATCGGTGAAGTCGAGCACCACGCGTTTTTCGAACAGCTTTTCAATCGTCGCCCGCAACACGACCGAGAGCTGATGCTGACTCAGCCGATCGGGGTGCGGCAACACGAGCGGCGGATCGAACCACTGGCTGATCGGCAACATTGGTGCCCGCTCCCACTCCAACATCGATTCGAGAAATTCGTTCTCGCTGCGCGTGCTCATCGCGGTGGGATTCACGCGATCGATCGATTCGTCGAACAACGGCTCCAGCTCATCCCGCAATTGAGCATTGCGGAGCAAGTGATCGACGTCTTCCGATGGGGGAGTTTCTGGAGCGAACATGAAAACCACGCACCATCGAAGATGGGCTTCGACAAGGGGTCTGCCTCACCGCCGGCTGCCCCGCCTCCGCGTGGCAATCGACCGACATGTGTTCCTGAATCTTGACTTTAACAACTCGCGGCAGCGACTAAAAGCATTTGGGGTGCGGCCGAAAAATAAGTTTTGCTGCTGGCAGAATCACGACCGGCACACCCGGCAAGGTCGTGCCAAAGGGTCTGCGTAATCGTTAAAGTCGATGCTGGCACGCACTGCAAGATGGCTTTTCATTGACACGGTGCTCGGCTCGAGTGGCACGCCCTGAAAGGGCGTGGCCCGCAAATACCACGCCCTTCCCCGAGCCTCAGGGCGTGCCACCCCCCGATGCCTAAAACGCGAAGATTTCGCTCCACGCTTGGAGCACGGCGTTGGAGTGGCTTAGAAGCTGCCAGATGGTGCCGAGGAGCAACGCGAGCGAGGCGGCCAGAAAGCCAATTGCCCGCGGGTTTCGCCGGACGCGGATTTTCCCCAGGGCAGGCCCCAATTCCGCGGAAAGCCGTCGCCAGCCTTCGATGCTTTGACGTCCGCCGCTCGATACCAGCGATACATTCCGCATGAGTTCGAAGCTATCCAAGTGTAACTGCACGTTCAGACCGGGCAGCGAGAGGTGGTTTCCGGCCCAGCGCGCCGCCGGGTCGAGGCGGGAGGCAATTTCCGCGAGGATGGGGTGTAATTCATCCTGCCGAATGTTGTAGACCACCAGCCGCGGCCGCCCGAACAGCACGACCAGCAGCAGCCAAAGTCCATAGAAAAGCAAGAGAAATACCCAGATGAAATTGCCGAACGACCGGGTGGCCGATTCCGGCCGAAACAGTTCGAGCGGTCCGACGAACATCAGACCAGAAAGCGCGATACCGAGCGCGAGTAAATCGCAGCCGCCGGAAGTCAGAAAGGGTCGTCGCTGGGCGTTAATCCAGGCAAGAACAAATCCATAGGCCGCTAACGGAACCAAGGCGATCGCCAGGCGTAGCGGGTCAACGATCATAAGGAAACGTTCAAACGGGTACCGGTTTAGCCGAATGATGTCGGCGCGACGAACTGGATTCTGGGCGAATAGGTGAGTAGTTTAATTCAGCGGCGAATGGGCCTCTGGGTGCCATGGGTCACTGCTCGGAGTGGCCATGCTGTTGCTTGTGCCGACGGCATGCCCACGCCAAGCCGTGGGCATGGCACACTTGCCGTTAGGCTTACTTACCATGCGGGGTTCATTCGGATGTACTACGAGCCACCAGGCTTAGCAACATTTTCCGGCGAATCCGATTTTGCTCGCAGTTCGCGCACCAGTTTCACTTGAGCCGCCATGTGCTCGCTGCGTAGCCGCGCGAAATGTTGACGCGTTGCCCAGGCATCCATGCAGGCCAACACCGTGATTGCCAAACAGGCTCCCAACAATGAGATCACGTAGAGCAAGAGCCACACGGGGTCGTGCGGCACAAGCGGCCGGCAGCCGATGGCCGCTCCTAGCACGCCGATGATTCCGCTGGCCTGCATCCGGCGTCTGTATTGGGAAAGCGCGTAGCGACGGTCGTTCGGCTTGAGGCTCGCATCGTGTTCCGCCGATCGCCAACTGCGCCGGTGCAAATCGAGCAGGAAGCCCGCGAGGCCCAGGAGGATCAGCGATAGGATGAAGGTGGCGAGCATGGGCGAATCAAAACCTTGGCGGAAGGCACCCCTCACCCCAGCCCTCTTCCAAAGGGAGAGGGAGCATACGAGTTCCCTTGGTTACTTCTGCCCTTTAGCCCACTCATAAACGACCCAACCAACTTTCGTCAGCGACGAACCGGCACAGTGCTTGGGCGCGTCATTGGTAGTGTGCCAAGGTGGATAATCGAAGTCGATAATGTCGCACGAGGGAATTTTGCCGGTGTTTCTTAGCGGCAAATGGTCATCGCGCACCTCGTAACCAATGCGCGGAATAAATTCCTTCACGCCGAGTTTGGCGGCAGTCTCCCATATTTCCTTGACCATCGGCCGGGTATCGCGCCAAGCGATGCCGAACTGTTCCTGATAAATTTGGAGATCGACATCGCCAACCATATCCATCACAACTCCCCAACGATATTTGTACGCGGGAGGCTTCTCGGCGTACTTCTTAGCGAACCAACTGCTGCCGAGAAAGTACGGGTCATCCTTGTCGTACACTAGCTCTTCGCCGTCGAACAAGACAAAGTCAATTCCCAACGGGCCACTAAATTTTGGCATCAGATGGGCCAGTTCCATGAGCACGGCAACGCCGCTGGCACCGTCGTTCGCACCGATGAACGTGCCGGTCTTGCGTTTGTTGGGGTCGGGGTCGCGATCGGGCAGGGGCCGCGTATCGTAATGGGCCGCCAGCAGGACTCGCTCCTTCCGTTCAGGATGCCACTCGACGATCATGTTCGCCATCGGCACCTTTTCGCCGCCGCGCGGGTTGTTCGCGAGAAACTGTTGATAACTCACCTTGCCGCCGAGCTTCTTGAAGTGCTCTTCGAGAAACGCCTGCTGCTTCTGCATGCCCGGTGAACCGCTAAAGCGCGGCCCCAGTGCGCAGATCTGTTCCAGATACCCGTAGGCTCGCTGCGCATCCAAGGGATTTACAATTGCGGCTGTCGGTTTCGGCTCGTCGGGCTTGCCGACGCGTGGAAATCCGATCCAAGTGGCAGTGATAGCAAGTGTAACGACGACGAGTTTGCAGGCGATATTTTTCATTCTGCCATTCTACGGGGAAACGCCGCAGTCAGACGAGGCGGAGCCCTGCAAATTTCCGCTATTTTTGCGGGCCGAATGCATCTTGCCCCGAATTTCCAGAATCCGTAGCATTTGCCTCCTGCTATCGCGCCCCACCGCAGGACTTCTCCGCAATGCTTCCCGACCCCGATCAACTCGTTCAGCAGATCACCGAGCAGCACCGCGCGGCGGTGGAACGCTGGCATTCGACGCCTCCCGATAATCCGTACACCGGCCTACTGGCGACAACTTGCCAACAGCATCAATTCAATTTTCTGCTGTGGCACGAGGAAGACATCGCCCGCAGCCCTGATGTTTCCGACCAGCGAATCGCCGCGGTGAAACGGGCAATCGATCGTTACAATCAGCAGCGCAACGATTGGATCGAAAAGATCGACGAGACGCTCATCGCGATGCTGGCCGACGAGGGCGTTTCGCCGAGTGCCGGTGCCCACTTGAATACCGAGACTCCGGGCAGCGCGATCGATCGGCTCTCCGTCATGTCGCTGCGCATCTATCACGTCATCGAGCAGTTGGCTCGCAACGATGTGGACGACGGCCACCGCAACTCGGTTGCCGACCGATTGAACCGCTGCCGCCTGCAACATGCCGACCTGGCCAACTCATTGGCCGAATTGCTGGCCGACATTTGGGCGGGCCGCAAGCAATTGAAAGTGTATCGTCAAATGAAGATGTACAACGACCCGACACTGAACCCGTATCTATACCGCTCGCAGCGGCTGGCTGGTTAGGGTTGCTGCCCGATGCCAGGCCGCACGGAATTTGAATAACGCGATCATGAAATAGTTTGTCGAATGCCCCACTTGTTCTCTCAGCATCGAACGCCACGCCGCGTATTGCAGGTCATCACGCCGTCGCACATGTCGGGGGCCGAGATGCAACTGGTGCGGCTTACGCCGCGCATGCAGGCACGCGGCCACGCGTTCGAAACCGTGGTGAAGAGTGGGAGCGCGGCCATTACGGAAATGCAACGTCTTGGTGTGCAAACGAGCGCGTTGCCAATTTCGGGGAAGTTCAATCCGGCCGCGTTGCCGCTCTTGGCGCGGGCGGTGCGGCAGCATCGTGCGGAAATCGTGCAGTCGACGTTATCGACGGCCAGTTGGTGGAGTGGCTGGCTCGACCAAATGGGCGGGCCACCTTCAATTGGCCATGTGCAGGGCTTTACGTCCGCGAAGTGGCACCGCCATCAATCGCACCTGCTCGCTGTATCGCACGCTGTGAAATTGGATTTGGTAAAGCAGGGCATACCGCCGGAGCGCTTCACGGTGCTCCACAATGCAATTTCGCCGGACGATTTTTATGCCACGCGCGCCCCGAAACTCGTGCGCGCCGAACTGGGGGCCGAGGCGGATACGCCGGTGGTAGGTACGTTTGGCCACCTGTCGCCGAAGAAGGGATACCGCGAATTGTTTGCGGCGATTCCCACGGTCGTCCGCCAATTGCCGAAAGCCCAGTTTTGGATTGTCGGCGAAGGCCACATGTGGGGCGAATTGCATAAGATCGCCGAGCAAACCGGCGTGATGGCGAACGTCCGGTTTTTGGGCTACCGGCGTGACGTGGCGAATCTGATGAATGCGATCGATGTCATGGCCTTGCCTTCGCGCCGGGAGCCATGCGCGCTCGTGTATGTGGAAGCCGCCCTTTCGCGGAAGCCTAGCGTTGGATGCCGTGCGGGCGGTGCGCCCGAGTCGATTGCGGAGGGCGAAACAGGGCTCCTGGTGCCAGTGCGAGATGGCATCGCAGTGGCCGAAGCGATTCTCACGCTGCTCACGAACCGAAATTACGCCCAGCGCATGGGGCAAGCCGGTTACGACCGGGCGGTCGGCCTTTTCGGCTGGGACCGCTACGTCCATACGCTCGAAAGAGTTTACGAGCAAGTGCTTGATGAGCGCGCTGCTCTGCGCCGCGCGGCGGCGTAGCGATCCGCCAGTTCTCAGGGGCGCCGATCGCCGCGACTTATATTCGCAGTGGGGGCGACCTTATCTCTCACGGTCCGGGGTTTGCTACTCATCGGGGATAGTTGGCGAAATCACGCTTCAACGGAAGCAACGCTCATTATCTTGCCGAACGCAAAATCTGGCGATGAGTATCCACATGGCAAAATCCAAGACCCGGCGAAAGCAAGCGACGGCGAGCAAAACACACACCAAGGGTAGCGATTCGCGGTGGAGCAGCAAGGTCGCTACGGTCTCAACCTACCCACCGAAAGGCCTGTACACAAAGGACGCCAGTACCATCGCGCGCATCATGGCCACAAAAAAGGTCAGTCCCAAAGGCCTAGGTTCCGCGATTCGCATGGTTCAATTCTATATTAATCGCGCCGGCAAGACGTTATCTGCTGCGCGCAAGCGGGAACTGGAAAAGGCGAAACAACTTCTGCAAGAGAAGGCCGCCCGAAAGAAAGCACACGAGAAATAGAAGTATTCACGTGCCAGCAACGTGCGGCTGTTTTGTCAGGCGGAATCTCCGCCGTCGCGAATTATGGCAATTGGCGCAGCCATTGAATGTGCGGCGAGTCGGCGATATTACTATGCTACCCGAACTTCGTGTGCTGAGAATCATTCAGCCCCGTCACTCTCCAATCGCCAAGCAGCTTCGCATGATTTACTCAAGTTTGCGCTCAATACTGGTTCTACTCTTCGCGTCGGCGCCGGCATTTGCAGTGGCGGGTCCGCCGCGCACTGCCCCACCGGCGCGGGATCCCCATTCGCCCGGTTATGTCGAGGCGAAAGAACTTGCTGATAGGGCGGTTCCCCCGATCGATGTCGAGGGCAACTTCATTATCGGTCCCACGCATGAACCGGCCCCAGAAACCATCGCCCACGACAACGTCACGCACGGCGCCGTGTTCAACCTCGTGATGAAGTCGGCGGACAGCAAGATCTATCCTGGCATTGCCCGCGAGCCGAACACATTTGGCACAGTGGACCCAAATGATCCGGCTAAGCTCATCGTTACCACGAGCCGTGCCGCGCCCTACACGCGTCGCGTGGCCGTATATGTTCCAAAACAATACAAACCAGGCACGGCAGCGCCGTTCATTGTTGGTGCCGATGGGCCTGATCCACTGCTCTTCACGACGCTCGATAACCTGATCGCCCAACATCGCGTGCCAGCGATGATCGCCATCTCAATCGGTAACGGCGGCGGCGATGCCCAAGGCAGCCAGCGTGGTCTCGAATACGACACGATGAGTGGCACCTATGCCGAATTTGTGGAAACGGAAGTGTTGCCACGTGTCGAACGCGAGTGCCATGTGCGGCTCACGAAAGACCCCGACGGCCGCGCCACGATGGGCTGTAGTTCGGGTGCGGCCTGTGCGTTCATCATGGCCTGGTATCGTCCCGACCTGTACCATCGCGTGCTAAGCTATTCAGGGACGTATGTGAACCAGCAATGGCCGCACGATCCGGCCACACCCCACGGTGCCTGGGAGTTCCCCGAACGCCTCATTGCGAATACGCCTGCGAAGCCACTCAGGATTTGGCTTGAAGTGAGCGACCGCGACCTCTTCAACCCCAATGTCATGCGCGACAACATTCACGACTGGGTGCTGGCCAATGAAAACATGGCCAAGGCACTTACCACTAAGGGCTACCATTACCAGTTTACGTTCGCCCGTAATGCCGTTCACTGCGACCGCGGTGTGAAGCAACAAACCCTGCCGCAAGCGCTCGAATGGCTGTGGCAAGGGTATCGGATGAATTAGCGAGGCTTTGGCTTGCAGAGCCGGAGGTTGTCGTTGGCGCGGTAAGGGAAAATTCTCTGTGCTCGTGCTTGCTTTCGCAGGCAAAACCTACCGCGGCGCCTTCCACTCTTGGCGCACCTGGCCGTCGTAATCGACGGCCACCAGTTCGCTGCCGGTGATCGAGCGGACGCGGAAGGAGCCGGTTTGACCGCGGCGTTCGCCGTCGGTCGACGTGGAAATCGAGATAGTTACCACGCCGTCCTTCACTTGCCAGGTGCCGGCGGATCGCACGTCTTGATGGAAGAGCTGCTTGAACTGGTCCTTCCACGTGGCAAGCAAATTGGCGGTGCCGTCGGAGCCAAGCGTCATGTAATGAATGGAGTCTTCGTCCTGGTGGCCCCATGTGCCGACGAGCATTTGCTGCAATTGGGCATCTTGATAACTGGGTGGGGCCATTGGTTGGGAGGCCGCCGGCGCGTTGCCGGTGGCCCGCCGCAACGTGACGAGGAGGTTGCCCGACCCCGGTAGCGATGCGAACGAAACGGGGCGGCCCTGGTTGCGAGCCGAAAGGCACAGCATGAGCGAATCTTTACCGACCATGAGAATTCCGCGACCGCCAGTGCGCTCGGCACCCGCAAGATCGAAGATCATGGGCGTCTGCGTCGTATCGACCGCAAATTGTAGTTGTTTTCGCTGGTGCGTCATCGGTACGAGCATTTCGACTTGTTGCCCGCGGATCACGATCCGCCCGTCTGCCGCGTAATTTAGCAGAATGTCCGTCGGACTAATGACGCGGCCGCTATCGATCACCGTGGTGATTTCCCAAGTGCCGTCGAGCGTTTGGGCTTGAGAAGTGCTTCCCCAAAGCGCGAACGCGATGATGGTTGCGAAGATGCCAATGGATGTCAATCGTTGCATGGTAGGCTCCCTTGCCGTTCTGGGTGGAATGTGCGTGGCAAAAAGCATTTAGCCGCATTTGCGGGTAGCGTGCAGACTCAATAGTTGGTCGCAAGCGTGTTTGACCATTTCGACGGTGATGGCGCGCATCGCCGAGTCATCGGCACGGCGGCGTTCGAGCGACGAACCGGCCTCGTAGCGGACCTGCATGCGCAAGTTGTGGGGGCCGTAGGCGCCGCACCAATCGGCGCGGCTGGGCCCGTGCATGCTGATCGTCGGCGTGCCGACCGCGGCCGCGAGGTGCATAGGGCCGGTATCCGATCCGACGAAGAGCGCTGCCCTGCGGCAGAGCGCGCTGAATTCCAACATGGACGTTGGCGGCGCGAGCACGGCATGGCCACCGCTGGTGGCGACAATTGTTTCTGCCAGCGGCTGCTCGCTGGCCACACCCCAGGCCGCGATACTCGCGAGGTTGTGCTTGGCGTGCAAATAGTGTGCAAGCTCGCCGTACCGTTCGGCGGGCCACATTTTCGAGGGCCAGCCGGCCGCCGGGTTGAGCACGGCAAACCCGCGACCCGTTAGCGTGCTTTCTCGCAAGAACTTGTCGGCGAATTGCAGATCGCCAGGTCGTTCGGGCAGATTGAAGCGCACGTCGGGGGCTAAAATGTCGAGCACCCGCAGCATGCTCAAGTAGTGTTCGATCACATGCGTGCCGCTGGCAAGCACTAACTCGTTATTGAAGAACCGGCTAAGTTCGCGTCCGTCGTCGCCCGCTCGACCGATACGGCGTGGCGCGCCGCTGAGGTAAGCCGTGGCCGCACTTTTTGTTAGGCACTGCAGGTCGAGTGCGATATCGAAATGAAGCCCACGAAGGAGGTGGCGCATGCGCCATACCTGGCGCGGTGACTTCCACCAGCGACGCGGAACGCGGACCAACACATCGAGTGCAGGATGACTTTCAAGCACGTCGCCGGCAGTGCCTTCGGCAATCCAACCGAGAAAGGCGTTCGGCATGGCCTCACGCAGCGCGCAGGCCACGGGGATGCCGTGGATGACATCGCCGATGGCCGTCAGACGGACGATCAAAATCCGGGGCGATTTCGTTTCACGCGGTTCGTCGGCGGTCGCAAGCGATACGGATGGAGACATGCGGGCGTCGATCCTTGACACACGGAGGATAGAGATTCGACCGCTGATTGTAGTCGGAAGCGGGATTTTTCGGGACGCCGATTTCAGGGCAATTTGGAGGCAAAAATCGCCGTTTTCGGGCGTTATTTGCGGGCCCAGGCCACCGCCCGTTGGGGCAGCAATTGCCCCAGGCGGGCCCAGAAGTCGTCCCACACCGGCCGCATCCATTGCCAGGCCAGAAGAGAATTCAGGGCGACGGCCACTGCGATTGTAACGATGAGTTGCGCCAAGGGGCCGATGCCTTGCGATGCCATTTCCAATGCCAGCAGCCAGCCGGCGCCCACCGACAACGAGCCGCATGCCGTGGGGCGAAAGAGCACGCGCCACACATCCAGCCAGCCTGCTCCGTAGGGCGTGATGGCGGTATAAAAAGTGATTGGCCCGACGAGCATGGAGACCAGACCGACGACCATCGCCACGGCATTGATGCCGCCCCCCAACATCAGAACCAGTAGCAACCCCGTGAGCTGCAGAGCCACGAATCCCCAACGATTCCAGAGGATGGCGCGAAAGCGGCCCTGGGCCTTGAGCAGCGCGTAAGAGGAGCCGGCGACCATGCGAAATGCCATGCCGATGCACAAGATTTGCATGACGCTGATCGAGGGAATCCATTTTGGGTCCAAGATCAAATAGGTCAAGGGTGCGGCAGTGGCGGCCTGCAGGAGACAGGCACTAATGCCCACGGCTGCCAGAATGCGCTGGGCTTTCAAGAACCCTTGAAACTGTGCTTGCGGCTGATCGTTCAATTTGGTGAGTGCGGGAAACAGCACGTTCATCAAATTGAAGGCGAGGAATTGCAGAATTTGAATGGCGAACGTGAAGCCGAAGAAGTACAGGCCGACCTCCGCTTTCGAACGAAACAGCCGGAGCAGCATGTAGTCGGATTGATCGAGTACGACGCGTTGAAGTTCGGCGGTTAAGATACGGGTCGAATCGCCGATCAAATAGCGCCATTTGTTTAGGCGGGGCGAAGATGACCATTTGGGCCGCACCCACCACCACAAAAAGAGGGCGACCGCGACGTTCATAATGGGTACGGGAAGGGCAAAACTATACGGCCCAAACCCGGCAGCGGCAAAGGCGACGGTGAGCACCATTCGGAGCGACAAGTCGACCCAATTGATCGTCGCCAGTGCGCGGAACCGGAGTTCGCGCGACAACTGTGCGCGCGGCACAACGGAAAGGGCAGTTGGAATCGAGGCCGGGGCAAGGATCAACAGCATCCAGAACAGTTGTCGATCGTGAACGATCGACGAAGCGATCGGCGCCGAGATCGCGATCAACAGGCAGCTCACCACGCCCAGACTCAGCGCGAGCCAGAAAGCGGGCAACGACCAAACGCCGAACCGCCGGCGCTGCACGAGCACATCGCCGACGCCGGCCTGTTCAATCACTTGAATCAAGCCGGTAATTGCGTAGGCCGTCGCCACGACGCCGTAATCGCTTTCGGACAGCAAGTAGGAGAGCGCGATTTGGCCGACGAAGCTCACCAGCTTCGAGCCGGTCGCGCTGGCAAACAGGTAGATCAGCCCGCGCGCCGAATGGCTGCCGAGCCCGCCCTGTTGCACCGATTGGTTTGCGGCCGTACTCACCGATTATTCAGCCTGTTACGATCGTTCTATTTGCTAGAATTAGGCATTCGCGGCCGAAACGCTTGTCAGGAAATTGGCGGCATGACATGCTAAACAAGTTCTATCTTAACGCTGACCTTGCTGGATGCCTGCCCCGATTACGGCTAATTCCGCCTTTTCCGACGGCACCTCAGCTCATTGAGCAGTGCCCGATTTAATCACCTTTCGCGAACGCATCTCAACCATACGTCACAATGCATTCAATGTTTTGATGCGGTGGCGGGTTGGGGCGATCGCCTATCCCCGAGTTTTCACGGTCCATGCATCCCCGCGTCTATCAAGAATTTGAGAACATTTTCGCCCCGCGTCAGGTTCGTGGCCCCGTCTTGGAAATTGGGGCCATGCCCTCGGACTTGAGCCTGTTGTGCATGAAATCGCTCAGCCAGGCAACGGAAAAGATCGGCCTCGATCTGTGTGAAGCGAGTGAATACAAGGACTTCAAGATTGTCCAAGGGAACTCGAATTCGATGACGTGTTTTCAGGACAACTACTTTGAAGTGGTGCTGTGCGCGTCGGTGCTCGAACATGACAAATACTTCTGGAAGACGTTGGCGGAGATTCGGCGGGTCACCAAGCCTGGGGGTACGATCGTGATTGGCGTCCCCGGTTACGGCAAGACGCGATTGGAGAAGATCAATCGCGTGTGGAGCCACATTCCGCTGCTCAAGCGTCTGCGAGGGCATCAATATTTCAATGCCCTGTTTCATTCGACGCTGACGTTCGAAGTGCACAACTGGCCGGGTGACTATTATCGGTTCAGTCCCCAGGCAGTGCGCGAGGTCTTTCTCGAAGGTTTGGCGCAGGTTGAGGTGCGGACGATTATGCTTCCGCCGCGGCATATTGGCATCGGGGTAAAACCGGCCGGATAAGGTCTCGATTTGATCGAACACCGAGGTGAGTTATCCGATCTCGGTCAGACGTGCTGGTTTTCTCGACATTCTGCGACGGCGGCGGCGCGAATTGGCGATTTCTTGTCGTTTGCCGCGTATGCCGCCCGTGTGGGTCATGTTGCGAAAAAGCCCGATTCCTTGACCAAGATATCCGCGATATTTATAGTTTAATTAAGCGCCGTAACGCGGTTCAGGCACTGGAACCGCAGGGATTTATGGGCCCGGCATCATTTACTTCTCGAACCTTTTGACGGCGTTAAAACCTCCTATGTTCTTGCGCAGGCCTGCACTTTGGTTTGGGTTCGTGGCTACCTTTGTCGCTACTTGGGTCGGCCAGACGCTTAATCTTGAGCACGTAGCATTAGCGGCCAATCCGCCGAATGTCGTGATGATCCTTGCCGACGATGTCGGCTGGACGGATTGGCAATACGATCCCGTATTAAACCCCACCGGCAGCCTGGTGTACGAGACGCCGAACTTGCTGCAGCTCGCACAGCAAAGTGTGATCTTCAAGAATGCGTATGCGGCGTGCCCGGTGTGCTCGCCGACTCGCGGATCGATCATCACTGGTAAGACGCCAGCACGCACGAGGTTGACCAACTTCGTGCCAGGTAATCCTAATACGTCAGCCACCTTGCGCGAGCCGACGTCGTGGCCGCGTTCTGTCCCGAACAATGTAAATATCGAAGTGACGTTGGCCGATTCGCTGAAAGCGGCTGGTTATTCCACTGGTTTTTTTGGCAAATGGCACATGGGCGTGGGAAATGGTGATCTCGGTAGTGATCCCCTGAACTACGGATTTGACGTTAATGTCGGCGGAAACAACTACGGCGGTCCGGAAGGAGCCGGTGGCTATTTTGCTGGTTCGGATGGAGCCTGGGCCGGTTTGCCCGGTCTGGATACGCCAGGAACGTATCCGGCCGACAAGTATTTGACCGACGCCATGGATGAGAAAATGAGTGCCTACATCCAGCAGCATGCCGGTGCGCCGTTTTTTCTGGCGGACTGGAACTTTCAGGCCCATATTCCGCTGGAAGCCCCCCAGGCCTTGATTGACAAATATCAAACGAAGATCAATACACTGCAAAGCCAGGGCGTAAATCTTAAGGGCCAGACCAACGCTGCTTATGCGGCGATGATCGAGGAACTCGATAAGAGCGTCGGTGTGACGCTACAGCGCTTGAACGATCCCAATGGCGACGGCAACACGTCCGATTCGATCCGCAACAATACGGTTGTGATTTATTCGTCGGATAACGGCGGCGACTATGACGCCGACGGCAATCCTACGCGCAATTTGCCGCTGCGCGAAGGCAAGGGAAGCATGTATGAAGGCGGAATCCGGGTGCCCCAAATGGTAAGTTGGCTGGGAAATCCGAACATGGCTCAAGGGACTTACACGGATGCCCGCACATCTTCGTACGATCTTTATCCCACGATCCTCGACCTCACGGGCTTTGCGAATAATCCCAATGTTCCCAAGAATTCAAATATGGACGGTGTGAGTGTTCGGGCAGCGCTTGAAGGTGGCGTGTTTGATCGTGGGTTCCTCTATTGGCATTACCCGCATCGCAGCAACCAAGATTTGTCATCGCCTCTCATCAACGGCGGCTCGTTCGTAAGCGCGGTTTCCGAGGGCGATTGGAAATTGCTGTTCTACTACGAGGATCGCCACTATGAGCTTTACAATTTGAAGAGCGACATTGGCGAAACCACCAATGTGTTGGCGTATAATCCAGCAATTGCCCACAATTTGAGCCAAGCCTTGCAGGCGTATTTGTTAAGTGTGAATGCCCAAATGCCGGTGACCATCGCGACCGGCCTCGCGGTAGCTCCGCCACCCGTTTTGGCCGCTCAAATCGCCGGCGATTACAACAACGATTTGGTCGTCAACGCGGCCGACTACACGGTGTGGCGCTCGGAGTTCGGTTCGACCACGCATTTGGCGGCCGATGGCAATGGCAATGGCGTCGTGGATCTGGCCGATTACGTGATTTGGCGTAATATCATGTCGGGCGGTGGCGCCGGCCTCGGCAGTAATTTGGCCGCTGTCCCCGAGCCAGGTTCGGCCGCGTTGTTCGTGCTGGGTTGTTTTCTGGCGGGGGCCGCTTATCCGACGCGAGTTCGTCGGCAGCCCAACTAAGTGCCCAGAACCGTCGGGGACTGGCTCATTTTGCGGAGTCTTCGGGGCAGAATGTGCCCGTCCACCTCTCTGAAACGATTTTGGCACAGGTCCAAAGCAAAAATGGAGATCGTCGGCACGAAAGGGCAAGATGCTCTAGCCGAAAACCGAGGCATACGCGTTTCTAGTATCGCGGAGAAATCGCTCCAGGGTGAAGCTCTGTTGACCGCGTTCGAATGCCTTGCGACGCATGTTGCGGAGCTTGGCCGAATCTCGCACGAGAGCGAGCACCTTCGCGCTCAGATCCTCGACATCGTCACCGCGGAACAACACGCCGGTCACGCCGTCGTCGACGAGTTCCGGCGTGCCGCCCGTGGCCGAGGCGACGATCGGCAACCCGTCGACGAGCGTTTCGCACACCCACAGGCTGCACGGCTCGGGCGAGATGCGGCATTGAAATCCTAAATGATAATGCTGATGCCGCTGCCGCAAATCGGATTGAAACCCCAGCAGCCGAATCGCATCGTCGCACCCGGCTTCGCGAATCCGCTGCCGCAACGCATCCGCGTACGGATTTCCCTCCACTGGGCCGCCAAAAATATCCAGGCGGACATCGGCCCCGGTTTGTCGCGCGCGAATGACGGCTTCCGTTGCCAGATGGTGCCCCTTGTCGTGCTCGAGTCGCCCGGCGACGAGGCAGCGAACGGGGGTTGGCGGCAACTCGTTCGGTTGCGAATAAATGGGAACCGCCGCGTTGCGAATCGTGATCATCGGCACGCCGCAACCTCGCCAGTTGTCGCCAATCGCGTCGCTCGCCGGCAGCAATAAATCGGCGCCCCATTTGGCCAAGCGATGGCTGAGTTTCTGACCCAGCCCGTAGAGCCGCTGCCGGTTCATGGTGTTGTTGATTTGCCAGACCGACCGGTAGCCGCGTTTTCGCAAGCAGCCGGCCACCATCTGCTGCGCCCGCCACTGCGCATGAATGATGCGAATGCCCAGCGGCCGCGCGAGTTCGTCGATGCGTGTTGCCATGCGGCGCGCTTTCTGCAGCACGCCCGGCATCTTCATGAGTGTTACCAGCGAGGCTCCGCCTTCATGGAATTGAGCCAAGCCATCGACCACTTCCACGCGATTGCCATTCGCCCGCAGCCAATCTACCATCGGCCCCTCCAGCGGCGCAATGAACAGCGCCTTGGGCCAACCCTGGGCGTACAGCTTTAGAATGGTACCGATGCCATACACCTCATCGCCATTGCATAACATGGCGACTTGCTCCTGCAGGGCGTTGCCATCCTCAACATTCAGCTGCGATTTGAGAGCCATGGAACACTTGCAATGAGGCCTGCGCAGCCAATGAATTGTGGGAGGCCTCTCCGAGGCCGATTTCGTGTTTCGTTGATCGGCGTCATCGGCGGCGGGAGATGCCTCCCACGAACCCATTCACAGCGCATCCTTCGATGAGCACTTCGGTCAACCACGTACGTAATCGACTTCGTCGCGGCCAGGACCGCAATGGACGCCGCCGACCCGCTGAATTTATACTATAGTTAAATGCTGCCGCACGGGCAGGGCCGATTGTACCGCCCTACACCGCATTCTCTCGCGGCTGTTCCCAAGGTCGTGCATCGTGCCACAGAATCAACCAGCGACGGGTATCATTGTTCTCGGACCATACCGCTCGGGCACGTCGGTAACGGCCCAAATCCTGTCGGCCTTGGGCGTCGATTTCGGCCCCAAAAAGTACTTCGTCCCGGCCAGCCACAACAATCCCGGCGGATTCTACGAACGCGTCGATATCAATCAGGCGAACGAACGCCTGATCGAATCGGGCGGGCAAACGCTGGCCTACCCAGGCGACCCCCGCGAACTGGCCCAACAGGCGGATGTCAGCACGCTCGATGCCGCCGACATGAACTGGCGCGGTCCAAGCCAGTTTTGGGGGGTGAAAGATCCCCGCTTTTGTTCTTCACTATTCACCTGGATCGAGCATGGCCGCATGGACCGCAACCATTTGAAAATCGTACACGTTCGCCGGCAGTTGGAACCCGCGGTCCGCAGTTCGATGAGCTTCATCTCGATCCGCAATTTTTGCGACGGCACGGAGGAAGGCGTCCGCAAAATGCTGGCCCGCTATGCTGAACTCGCCCAATGGCACGTGGACACGCTCAAACTGCCGACGCTCAGCTTCGACTACGAAGAGTTGATCAAAACGCCCGAGCCTGTGATTCGTCGGCTGGCCGAGTTCCTCGGCGTTACGAACGAGCGCCAGATTCGCCGCGCGATCAAGATCGTCGGCAAGGGCAAGGGCATGTTCGCCCTGCAGCTCGAACGCTACTTCATCCGCGCGCCGCGGCGCATCTTCTACCACCTCACCGGCCGCAACCCCGACGGAACGCCGAAATCTCGATGATCAAGCCGGGTAGATAGTTGTTGCCGGCACGTAATTGGTGTGCCAGTGCGGCCGCCGTTGGTCGATGCTTGTCACCAGACGCCGTGGCGCGGGGACATGCCGGTAGATTGATGAGCAAAATGTCCCGTTTTTCTCCTGCACTTCTTTTCCAAGTTCTTCTCTGTTCTGGTAAACTCGCAAATCATGGACATTTGTAATTCAACGAAGAATATACGATTTCGAGCAAGTCCTGCTATGACGAAGTACGTTGCCTTGGCTCTCTGCTTCTTGTCTGCGGCCTCAATTGTCGCGGCTCCCCCCTTGTTTCTGAAATCCAAGAACATCTTAGGACCGGAAAAAATCCCGTCCACTGAAAACGCAGTTTACGTCCATCCGCACGGTTTGGAGATGATGACTTCATCGGCGCGCTCGTTAGACAATGGCAAGACCTGGCGCCCTTTTCGTCCCACTCCCGACTTCGATGGCAATCTGCGCAGAGGTTTTCGCCGCAGTGTTTACCCGGCCTTCTGCGATCCGGCGGAAGACGTTCTGCTTTCGGTCGTCCTGGCCCTCGATGTCCCCGATCTTGACCCCAACATCGTTGAGCCACCGATTGGTGAAAACGAATACTACTTGCGTTACCGCGTTTCCACCGATGGCGGAAAGACGTATCTCTTCGATGACCGGATCATCCAGGACGGAAAGTTCTCCGATCGGCATCCCATCGATGATGTGTGGCTTGGCAAGAACGGTTACTACCTCGGTGATGTGGGTTGTATTCCCGTTCGTACGCGTGAAGGTAAGATACTCGTCCCCGTTCAAGTTCCACTGCTTGGTGCCGATGGCAAACTTTCGTTGCCTGGTGGCGGATTCACGTACCAATACAGTCGCATGTTGATTGGTGAATGGATCGACGGCCATAAGATTCGTTGGAACGTTTCCAAGAAAATCCTCGGCGATCCTGACCGCACGAGTCGTGGCCTTTTCGAGCCCACGCTCGCGCAATTACCAGGTGGCCGTGTTCTGTGCATCATGCGGGGCAGCAACGGTGGCAATCGCGACACCAACTGTAAATGGCCGGCAGGAAAATGGGCCAGCCTGTCTTCCGATGGCGGGCGTACTTGGTCCACGCCGCGACTATGGACGTACTCAGACGGCACGTCCCTTTTTTCTCCAAGTTCAATGTCGCAGTTGCTGACCCTGGCCGACGGCCGCATCTTTTGGATCGGCAACCTGACGGAAACAAACGGTTGTGCCAATAATCCGCGTTATCCCCTCGTGATGGGCCAAGTCGATCCAGACACTGCCGGACTGATTAAGACGAGTACGATCGTCATCGATACACTTGGGCCGGACGACAAAACTGGTCTGAATCTCTCGCACTGGTTAGCCTACCAGGACCGCGAAACTGGCGATATCCACATCCCGATGCGCCGTTGGAACGGCGATTACACCAAATTCCAAGGCGTTGAATACACAGTTGCTGTTGCCCAACCTTAGGGCTAATCAGCGCCGCGACCTCCGCTTGCTCGCCCTCCCTCACAACGTCCTGATTGTTGTCCTCCGCCAGGTCTTCTACACCGCAAATAAAAGGTGTCAGGAAGGCTGTGTAGAAAACCTCGACGATGGGCAAATAAAAGGTGTCAGGAACCTTTTTCTTGACAGCCGGGCGAGAAGATGTTACCATCGCGGCATGGGCCGACCGCAACGAGCTGCCGCAGGGGGGTACGTTTACCACGTGCTGAATCGCGCCAACGCGCGACTGACGATCTTTGATGAGGCGGAGGACTACGCGGCCTTCGAGCGGGTGCTGGCCGAGGCGGTCGAGCGGACCGCGACGCGGCTGCTGGCGTATTGCATCTTGCCGAATCATTGGCACCTAGTGGTCTGGCCGCGGAAAGACGGCGAGCTGTCGCGATTTGTGGGCTGGCTCTCGCTCACCCATACGCAGCGGTGGCACGCGCATCGCCATTCGATCGGTTCGGGCCACTTGTACCAAGGCCGCTTCAAGTCGTTTGCCGTGCAGGAAGATGAGCATTTTTACACGCTCGCCCGCTACGTGGAGCGGAACGCGCAGCGGGCCAAACTGGTCCGCCGGGCCGAAGACTGGCGGTGGGGCAGCTTGCATCGGTGGTTGTACGGTTCGGTCACTGAGCGGGCGCTGTTAGCCCCCTGGCCGCTCCCCCGCAAGCCGAGCTGGGTGGAGCATGTGAACGAACCCCTTACCGAGGCGGAGCTCGCCGCGATCCGCCGTAGTGCCCACCGCGGCAACCCCTACGGCGCGCCACACTGGACTGAGCGCGTGGTCCGCGCGTTCGGTCTGGAAACCACGCTCCGCCCCCGCGGCCGACCCAAACTGCCAGAAAAAGGTTCCTGACAGGCTGTGTAGAAAACCTCGACGATGACAAGAATCATGATGTTGTGGGTGAGGACGAGTAAGCGGAGTTCGCGGCATTGGCTATGGTAGGAGCGACCGCTGACGTGGGCGCCTTGGCGGCGTTTGATCATCGAGATCACGGTTTCCACTTGCGAACGGCGGCGGTAGGCAGTGCGGTCGAAGCGGACCTTCATCAGTCGGCG
>JAKOXH010000048.1 GCA_029781135.1 Planctomycetota bacterium | reverse complement strand
GCGACGCCGAATATAGTGCCAACCGGTGTAAATTCGGCGTCGCCGCCGACGCTAGTGAATTCGCCGCTCCCGATTCACCCCGCGGATTCAATTGTGGCATGCATCGAACCGGTGCAGTTGCGGATGAGATCGTCTTTGCCGTAGGCGAGGATTTGATCGCGTTTCAACTCAGCATGTTCCTTCGTCGTGGTCAGAACAACGACCTTGCCCTGGGTGTCGACCGTTTCCGCCATTTTGTGGCACTGCTCCGGCGTGTGGCCAAAGAGCTCGCGGAGCATGCGTTCCACATACTCATAAGAATGGGCATCGCTATCCCACAAGATAACGTGATAGCGCGGCACCTCTCGTTTTTCGCGCTCCGCCTTCTTTCTTGGTTCGGCCACCATCGTGGCAGTTTGATTCTCATCGGCGACTACGGTTTCGTCAGCGTCCATAGGGTGGGCTCGTGGCAGGTCCGCTGAGCCGAGGCGGACTGATTTGCGGTCGAGGCTTCATCGAATGGGCCTCATACGAGTTTCGGAAAAACTCGCCTGCAGGTGCCGTTCGGCTCGCGGCACCGACACGTTGCGGTGGTGAAAACGCTACCAACGCATTATATTGTACCCCCACCAGAGTCAACAGGATTCAAGCCCTCCGATGAACGCCGTCAGCGACTATATCAACAGCCGCCGCAGTGCTTTTGCCGACGATTTGGCCGAGCTTTTACGAATCGCCAGCGTTAGTGCTGATTCGCGTCAGAACGCCGAAACGCGGCGCGCGGCCGACTGGGTCGCCGCCCAATTCAAGAACGTCGGCCTGGCGACGGAAGTTATCCCCACGGCGGGGCATGCCCTGGTCTATGCCGAATCGCCGCCGGTGCCAGGCAAGCCGGTCGTGCTCGTGTATGGACATTATGATGTCCAGCCGCCTGAGCCGCTCGATGAATGGATCAGCCCGCCGTTCGAGCCGACCGTGCGCGATGGCAACATCTATGCCCGCGGTGCCACCGACGACAAAGGCCAGATGCTGACGCACGTGAAGAGTGTGGAAGCGTGGATCAAGTCAGTCGGCAAGCTGCCACTGCAGGTAAAGTTTCTTATCGAAGGCGAAGAAGAAGTCGGCAGCGAACACCTCGAGCCCTATGTTGAAAAGAATCGGAACAAGCTCGCTTGCGATGCCGTGGTGATCAGCGATTGCAGCCAGTTCGCCCCCGGCATACCTGCAATCACTTATGGTCTGCGTGGAATAGCCTATTACGAACTTCGTCTTCGTGGCCCTAAGCAAGATTTGCACTCGGGCACGTTCGGTGGGGCGATCACGAATCCTGCGAATGCGCTGGTTGCCTTGCTCGCGGCATTGAAAGATGCGAATGGCCGCATTCAGGTGCCCGGCTTTTACGACGATGTGGTGCCGCTTTCGGAACGCGAACGTGAAGAGTATCGTGCCCTGCCGCTGACCGACGAAGAGTTCATGCGCTCTGTCGGCGTTGCGGAAATGTTCGGCGAAGCCGGCTATTCCGCAATCGAACGCCGCTGGGCGCGGCCAACGTGCGATATCAACGGCCTGACAAGCGGCTATCAGGGCGAAGGCGCGAAGACCGTGCTGCCGGCCAAAGCCAGTGCGAAGTTCAGCTTTCGGCTGGTGCCAAATCAGGACCCGAAGAAGATCGCCAAGTCGCTGCGCAAGTTCTTGAAAGACCGTTTGCCGCCCGGCATCGAAATGGAATTAGTCGATCACCACGGTGCCCCAGGTGTTTTGATATCGCTCGAAAGCCCGTATATTCACGCTGCGGCAACGGCAATTGAAGCGGCTTTTGGCCGTGCCCCAGTCTTTGTGCGTGAAGGCGGTTCGATTCCCATCGTCAATACGTTTGCCCGCGAGTTGGGTGCCGATGTCCTGCTCCTCGGCTGGGGCCAGAATGACGATAACACCCACAGCCCGAACGAAAAGTTCTCGCTTGATGACTACCATCGCGGGACGCTGGCCAGTGCGCATTTGTGGGAACAGATTGCGAAGCTGGAAAGTAGGGGGCAGGGGTCGGGGGTCGGGGGACAGGGTAAGAAGAAGGATTAGGATATGGAATCGCCCAGCCGTATTCAAAGTTATCGCGATCTCAAGGTGTGGCAACTTGGGATGGAGATCGTGGAAGCTGTATATCAATTGTCATCGTCTTATCCAAAAGACGAAACGTATGGCCTAACTAGCCAAATACGCCGTGCGGCGGTTTCCGTTCCCGCAAATATCGCGGAGGGCCATGCCAGAGCATTCACCAAAGAATACCAACGCCATCTCTCGATTGCCGTTGGTTCACTCGCTGAAGTCGAGACCTACTTAGAGCTGTGTGTCCGGCTGGGCTATTGTCGTGCAGATTCGGTGAACGCCGTTCAGAAGATGACGGATGAAGAACGCCGAATGTTGCGTGGCCTGCAACGTGCCCTACGGGCAAAATACCGAGACCTGCCCTGACCCCCGTCCCCTGACCTCTGCCCCCTTTCCTCATGCTCGACAAACGATTCATTCTTGAAAACGCCGGCGTTGTGCAACGCAACTGCGATATCCGCGGCGTGAAAGTGGATGTGGCCCGGTTCGTGGACCTCGAAACGCAGCGGCGAAAACTGCAAACAGAGATTGAGGAACTCGCGCGGCAGGCGAACGCGGTCAGCAAGTCGATCGGCCAGGCGAAGGATGCCGCCGAACGCGAGGCCCGCAAAGACGAAGGCCGCCAATTGCGCGAAAAGAAAGACAGGTTGCAGGAAGACGTGGAACGGCTGGGTGCCGAGGCAACGCTGATCCACAACGCGATGCCGAACCTCACGCATCCCGAGTCTCCCATCGGCGGCGAGGATGCCAGTGCCGAGCTGCGACGTGGTGGGCCGGCCGTCAAGCCATTCTCGTTCCCTGTTCAAGATCATGTCGCCCTGGCCGAGCAGCACAATCTCATCGATTTCGAAGGCGGAGCCCGCGTCGCCGGCCACGGCTTCTATTTCCTGAAGAACGAAGCCGCCCAGTTGGAACTCGCGCTGCAGCACTACACATTGGACCTGCTCATTCGCGAGGGCTTCACGCCGGTTATTACGCCCGATCTGGCCCGCGGCGACGTTTTGAAAGGCGTGGGTTTTATTCCACGCGGACCGGAGACGCAAATCTACAGCGTTGAAAATCACGACCTGAATCTCGTCGCCACGGCGGAAATCACACTTGGCGGCTTGTACGCTGGCCAAGTGATCGAGGCTGAAAAGCTGCCGATCAAGCTCTGCGGCATCAGCCACTGCTTCCGTACCGAGGCCGGTGCCGCCGGCCGTGCTTCGCGCGGCCTGTACCGTGTGCATCAATTCACCAAGGTCGAAATGTTCGCCTTTACGCTGCCCGAGCAAAGCGACGACATGCACAATTACTTCCGCGAGTTGGAATGCGAAATTTTCGAGGGCCTGGGCATTCCCTATCGCGTGCTCGATATCGCCACGGGCGATCTGGGCGGCCCCGCCTATCGCAAGTTCGACCTCGAGGCCTGGATGCCGGGCCGCGGCAACGCCGGCGAATACGGCGAAGTCACGAGCACCTCGAACTGCACCGATTATCAATCGCGCCGACTCGACATCCGTTACAAAGTGAAAGGCGAAAAAGGCACGCTGCTCGTCCACACGCTGAATGGCACGGCGGTCGCCATCAGTCGCGCGCTCATCGCGATCCTGGAAAACTATCAACAAGCGGATGGCTCGATTCTTATTCCCGAAGTTCTCCGCAAGTGGATGGGTAAAGACCGCATTGGCGGAAATTCGCTCTAGTCGCCAATTTTGCGCGGGCCCGTATAATTTGCAGGCGATGTGCGATGCGTCGCCGCAACCTTCTACGCAGCGAGCCCGCGGATGAATATTCTTGTGGTGGATATCGGCGGCACCAACGCCAAAATCTGGAAGACCGGCGAAAGCGACAAAGAGAAAATTCCTTCCGGCAAGGAACTGACGCCCGCGGAACTGATTGACGCAGTGATCAAGTTCACCGCCGATTGGAAGTTCGACCGCGTATCGATCGGCTATCCCGGCGAAGTGCGACACGGCCATCCCGTGGCCGAGCCATTTAATCTGGGCGACGGCTGGGTCGACTTCGACTACGCCGCCGCTTTCCGCTGCCCAGTGCGCATCATGAACGACGCTTGTCTGCAGGCCCTCGGCAGTTATGAGGGTGGCCGGATGTTGTATTTGGGGCTGGGCACGAGCATCGGCAGCGCATTCATCGTGGATGGCACGAACATTCCACTCGCCGTGGGGCACTTGTTGCTTCACAACGGCAAGTCGATCGAAGAATGCGTGAACCGCGAAGCCTTGGAATCAAACGACATCGAAAAGTGGCAGAAACATGTGACCGAAACGATCACGTCGCTCAAATCGACGTTTTTTGCCGACTACGTCGTGATCGGCGGCGGCAACAACAAGAAGCTGGAGCATCTGCCCGAAGGCTGTCGCCGGGGCGGCAATCACAACGCCTACTTTGGCGGGCTGCGCATGTGGGAAGATGTGAAGTGACGCCCTTCCCCATGCAAAGCCAATCACTCGTTGAAGCTGGGAAGACTTGTGCGAGGGGTCTGCGACCCCGAGCAGGCGTTGCACTTCAAACCGTTCGCGAAGTTCGCGCGAAATCGGCGTCGGAGACGCCTCCCACACAGCTCCGCGAGATTGAATCGGTGATCGGCTCGCTACGCTCGCGCCCATTCCTTGGATTTCCACTTGCCGTTGCGTTATAATCAGCGCTTCTGACGGACGTGTAACAAGGTCAGCGTCTCGCCCCCGGGCAATAGATAGGCCAAGAGACTTGCGATGCTCAGGCCGCATCACCATCGGCGATTTCGGATATACCGCCTTGCGGCTGGGTGCGCTTTTTTCGTCGTCCTTTCTATTCCACGGATTTCCGCCCGCGGCGAACTAACGGGCGAGCAAGTCTTTCGCGACCAATGCGCACGCTGCCACGGCAACTCGGGCGAAGGCACCAAGGAGAACTATCCCGACCCGTTAGCAGGCGATAAATCGGTTGCCCAACTGACGAAGTACATTCACGAGTCGATGCCGGATGACGCCGATGAAAAATGTTCGGCCGACGACGCCGCCAAGGTCGCACCCTACATCTACGACGCATTTTATTCAGCCGACGCCCGCATCCGCAACAAACCAGCGCGCGTGGAATTGTCGCGGCTCACTGTGCGGCAACATGAAAACGCAATCGCGGATATCATCGGCAGCTTCCGCCCGGCGATTGAGTGGGGGACCGAACGAGGACTTCACGCCGAGTACTTCAACTCGCGCGAGCCGAGGGGGGATGCGCGGAAGATCGAGCGGACCGATGCCGAAGTGCGCTTCGATTGGGGGCAATCGAGCCCCGACCCGGAAAAGCTCGACGCGCAAGAGTTTTCTGTCAAATGGCAAGGCTCCGTGCTCGCCCCCGATACAGGAACTTATGAGTTTATCGTCCGCACCGAGCATGCCGTGCGGCTCTACGTCAACAATCCGGATGTTCCGCTGATCGACGCCTGGGTCCAATCGGGCAGTGACACAGAACAGCGGGGTGAACTCCGTCTTCTCGGCGGCCGACCCTATGCGTTACGACTGGAGTTCTCACGCGCAAAGCTCGGCGTGAAAGACAAAGAGAAAGCGAAGCAGAAGAAAGCCGAATTTCGCCCCAACGCTCACACGTCGGTCTCGCTGGAATGGAAACGCCCCAATCACACGCCAGAAGTGATTACAGCCCGTTTTCTTTCCACGAACGTCGCACCGCCGCTGTTTGTGCTGCAAACGCGCTTTCCGCCCGATGATCGCAGCGTGGGTTACGAGCGGGGCACGGCAATCTCCAAGGCCTGGGACGACGCCACGACGGAAGCAGCCATCGAGACGGCTGGCTATGTCGCCGAGCATCTCAAGGAACTGTCCGGCGCGAACCCGAACAAGCCGGCCGACGAGCCCATCTTGCGGAAGTTCTGCACGTTGTTCGCCGAGCAAGCATTTCGCCGGCCACTCAGCGATGACCAAGTGCAGTTTTTCGTGAACCATCAGTTTGAGGCAGCGCCCGATTTTGCCACTGCCGTCAAACGAGTTGTGCTGCTCGTTCTGAAATCCCCGCGGTTTTTGTACCGCGAAATCGGCGGCACGCCCGGCGATCAGTTCGATTCGGCGGCCCGGCTGTCGTTCGGCCTGTGGGATTCCGTGCCCGACCGAGAACTAATGTCTGTTGCCCAGAAGGGTGAACTCGCCACGCGCGAACAAATCGTCTCGCAGTTGCAGCGGATGCTGCCCGATCTGCGCACGCGCTCAAAGCTGCGCGAATTTCTGCTGATTTGGCTCAAGGCTTCGCAGCCCAAGGACCTGTCGAAAGATCCTAAAGTTTTTCCAGACTTTACCGCTGATGTCGCTTCCGACCTTCGCACATCGCTCGAACTTTCGCTCGACGATGTGCTCGATAACCCGTCGGCCGACTTCCGGCAACTGATGCTGAGCGACTCGTTTTGGCTCAATGGTCGGCTGGCTCACGTGTATGGGGCGAAACTGCCCGCCGATGCGCCGTTTCAAAAGGTGAACTTCGAGCCCGATCAGCGGGCGGGTGTGCTTTCGCACCCTTACTTGCTGGCGAGCTTGGCCTACAACGACACCAGTTCACCCATTCATCGTGGCGTGTTTCTTACGCGGAGTGTCATGGGCCGGGTGCTGCGACCTCCCGCCACGGCTGCCGCGCCCACGCCGGCCGCTTTGAATGTGAGCCTCAACACGCGGGAACGCGTCGCGCTGCAAACGCAGCCCGAAGCCTGTCAGGGGTGCCATGCGATGATCAACCCGCTTGGTTTTACGATGGAGCACTTCGATGCGATCGGTCGGTTTCGCGATGTCGAAAGGAATCGGCCCGTTGATTCGACGGGCAGTTACCTGACGCAATCTGGCCAGGTTGAGAAGTTCAACGGCCTCAAGGATGTCGCCGCTTTCGTCGCCGCCAGCGATGAATCGCAAACAGCTTTTGTGAAGCAGTTATTCCATCACGCCATCAAGCAGCCGATCTTTGCCTTCGGGCCGAACGAACTACGCGATCTGCAACAACGGTTCGCCAAGAATGATTTGAACATCCACAAACTGCTAATTGAAATCGTCGCCGATAGCGCGAGACCAGCCGACCATCGGCAATAAGGGCCGGGCGTGCGTTACGATAGTTCTTTGGTGTAGGAATGTGCTGGGAATGGAACTATCGACATGCGTGCCGCGCTCACGCCTTTGCGTGGGCATGCGGTCTCGGCGCACGCCGGTATGGCCACTCCGAGCAGTGGCCATGGCACCCAACGGCCGACGTTCGCAAAGGAAAAATGCAAATGTCCACGACACTCGAACAGAAGATCATTCAAGACGTCGGTGAAGAACCGCTCATCCTCTATTCCGACGTCCGCACGCCCTTGGCGAGTCTGAGTTTTCTGCGTCGAGCGCTAGTTTTCGTCGAACTAGCTTTGATTGCCTACAACGATGAAGCGGAAGCGCATCGGGCGGCTCAGGCCATCGGGTTTTCGGAAGCCAAGTTATTCGATCACAACGGGTCACAGGCCTATCGTTTCCGCAATGAGCATGACGTGGTACTCGCCTGCCGCGGAACGGAAATCACCGAATGGAACGACATCAAAGCGGACGCCAACGCGGTGATGGCGGTGATTGAAGCCGTCGGCAATGTCCATAGCGGCTTCAATGACGAGGTCGATGAACTGTGGCCCCTGCTCGAGGACATGCTTCACGGCGTCGAGCAGCCGATCTGGTTTTGCGGACATTCGCTCGGTGCCGCAATGGCCACGATCTGCGCCTATCGCTGCAAGAGGTCATCGATCACACGCGACCCGCACGAGTTGCACACATTTGGCTCGCCGCGGGTCGGCTGCAAGAAGTATGTCCGCCACGCGCAAGTGACGCATTACCGCTGGGTCCACAACAACGACATCGTCACGCGCGTTCCCCCGGTTTGGATGGGCTATCGCCATTGCGGCAACGAAGTGTATTTGGACCGCTACGGACGCATTCGTAAGCTTACGGGCTTGTGGCGCAGCCGCGACCGTTGGCGCGGCCTCGTGCGGGGCTTGTTCCGGTGGAAGCTCGACTTGTTTTCCGATCACAGCATCAGCCAATACGCCAAACACATTGTCGCCGCAGTGGAAAAAGAGAACGCCTCGATCGAGCAGAACCGCGGTGAAACCAAAAAAGAAGACCTCGTGATTCAGGAAATGTGTGAAGCGGAAACATGCCAGGATGACGCGGCGGTGCGTTGAGTTCAAGTACCACTGAACCACACCACTAATGGACGCTAATTCGTCGCTAATCTAAAATTGCTGCGGTGAATGAAATGCGATCTGCGTGTTTAGCCGCGACGCGCGTGTGGAGCGCGGAAACAGCATGCCGCAACAGGTTGATTTCACTCATTAGCGACCGATTAGCGCACATTAGCGGTTTTCCCATCCTATCGCACTGGGGCATCGAACATGACCACCTACGCCTCTCGCCGTGAGTTTCTGAAAGGCCTTGGCTTGAGCACGGCCTCGCTCCCGTTTGTGCTCAATCTGCCAAGCTTCGCCTACGCTGGTGAGGCACCGGCACGCCGCCAACGGCTGATCGTCATGTTCAGCCCCAACGGCGTCATCCCCAAGAACTTCTGGCCGGATGTCGTCGGCAACGAGTTCGTTTTGAAAGAGAGTCTCAAGCCGCTGGAACCGCTGCAAAAGCAAACGCTCATTCTCCGCGGCCTTTCCGATAAAATCCGCGGCGATGGCGACAACCACATGCGCGGCATCGGCTGCCTGCTCACGGGCATCGAGTTGTTTCCCGGCAACATCCAGGGCGGCTCCGATACACCGGCCGGTTGGTCGAAGGGCATTTCCATCGACCAGGAAATCAAGAACTACTTGCAGGCGAGCGCCACCACGCGAACGCGCTTCGGTTCGCTGGAATTCGGCGTGATGGTGCCCGAGCGGGCCGATACCTGGACCCGCCTTTCCTACGCTGGTCCCAACAAACCGCTGGCGCCGATCGACGATCCGTATCAAATGTTCGCCAAGCTCTATGGCCGCCAAAAGGACCAGGAGAATCTGCGCAGCGTGCTTGATGCATTGCAGGAGGACTTCAAGAAACTTGAGAGCGTTGTGAGCGCTCAGGATCGTCAACTGCTCGAAGAGCACACGACGTTCGTTCGTGAGCTGGAGCAGGAACTGAAGGCCAGCGACGCCCGCAGCGCCGACCATGCCGTGCCGCAACTTGAACCCGGCATCAAGGAAACCAACGACAACATGCCTCGGCTCAGCCAGCTGCAAATCGAGCTCTTGGTGAGCAGCTTCGCCGCCGATTTCGCCCGCGTGGCCACGCTGCAATTCACGAATTCCGTGAGCGATGCCCGCATGCGCTGGATCGGCGTCGATGACGGCCACCATCATCTTTCGCACGAACCCGATACGAACGAGGCGGCACAAGAGCAGCTTACGCGCATCAACAAGTGGTACTGCGAACAGCTCGCATTTTTAGCTAAGCGCTTGGCCGATACGCCCGAACCCGGTGGCCAAGGCAGCCTGCTCGATCACACGCTCATCGTGTGGACGAACGAACTCGGCAAGGGCAACTCGCATACGCTGGAGAACATTCCGTTCGTCCTCGTCGGCGGCGGACTCAACTTCCGCATGGGCCGCTCGCTCGATTTCAAGGGCGTACCGCACAACCGCTTGCTGCTCGCGCTCGCCCACGGCTTCGGCCATCACCTCCAGAAATTCGGTAACCCCGATTATTGCGGCGACGGGCCGCTGAATGATCTCACCTGAAGTGGAAACGGATGGAATTTCTCTGGCGATGAGTAGGTTTGTCAAAGGTTGGCGGATTTTGGAGAGTGAGCTAAAATAGAAGTATCCGCATTCCAGGGTCTACTATCCAATGTCCACAGTCGACTTTCCTCTAGTTTTTGACGAGCTCGTCGACTTGCTGGCCGAAAGTGCTCCCGCCGACAAGCTATTGGCGTTCCAGCTTTCGCACGAGAAGCAGCGCCGCCTCGATGATCTGCTCGCAAAGAACCGTGAGGGGAACCTCACCGCGAATGAGTCGGCGGAACTGGATGCCTTTGAACAGTTCGAACACATGGTTCGATTGTTAAAGGGCCGGGTGCGGGAGAAGCACCGCTCGTGACGCGCCCTTCCGTTGCTCTCCGACGAAAGGTTGTCGCCAGCGCCGGCAATCGGTGCGAATACTGTCTCATCCATCAGGAGGACGTCGCGGCACGCCATCAAGTGGATCATATCATCGCTGAGAAGCACGGCGGCGAAACCACGCTTCCGAACCTTGCCCTGTCGTGCATCGTGTGCAATCGACGCAAGTCGAGCGACATTGCTGCCATCGACCCCGAATCGGGACAATTGGTCCCTTTGTTCAACCCGCGAACGCAAGAGTGGTTCCAGCATTTTCAATTGTCGGGTTCGCGCATTGTTGGCCGAACGGCCGAGGGCCGCGCCACCGTCGAGTTCCTGCAACTCAATGCACCCGAGCGAATTCTCGAGCGGGCCAGCCTCATTCGCCTGGGCCGGCTCACCGAACGCTGAAACGTGGTAATCTGCCTGCGACGGTACCGGAATCGCACTCTGTTTGGGAATCACTTTCTTCCCGGGCAAACACCGGATCAAACCTACGAGACGCGCGCATGATAATCGCCGATGCGGCTTCGGAACTCGGCCCAACGCACGTCCGGCAAAGTCGGCACGAGTTGAACCGCATACTTGTTAAATAAGTTGAAATACGCATTCCATCGGTTCGGTTGCAGTTAGCTTTCAGCCCGGGACGATAGCACTGGACAACGTATCAGCGTCGCACCCTCGGCCTGCCTCAGGTTAGAGGTCCGAGGTCGGAGGACGGGGCAACGCGCCCTTCCATCTCCGATCTCTCACCCTCCGGCGCCCGCGACGACGCGCCAAATTTCCCTCCCCGTTAGTCAGGAGTCCCGCCCCATGAAACGTTTTGCTGCTGTTGCGACGTTCAGCGTCGCCCTTTTGCTCAGCACCGGTAGCGCCAACGCCTTCGGTTTGCTGGGTGGTTGCGGCTGTGCCGAGCCCAGCTGCTGCTGCGAGCAGAGCTGCGCTTGTGAACCCAGCTGCTGTGCCCCGAGCTGTGCCCCCCGTTGCTGCTTGCTCGACGGCCTCTGCAACATGCTGAAGTGCCATAAGAGCTGCTGCGAACCGAGCTGCTGCTGCGAGCAGAGCTGTGCTTGCGAAAAGAGCTGCTGCGCCGCTGAGCCTTGCTGCGCTGCCGAACCCAGCTGCGGTTGCGAACCGAGCTGCTGCGATCCTTGCTGCCGGCCGAAGTGCCACCTGCTCGACGGCCTGCGTGGCCTGTTCAGCTGCCATAAGAGCTGCTGCGAACCGAGCTGCTGCTGCGAGCCCAGCTGCGGTTGCGAACAGCCAAGCTGTGGCTGTGGCAAGTAAATGCTGCACCGTTAGCAACCCGCACCGCGCGGACCGCTAACCAAGCATGAATCAAAAAAGACGGCTCCTGTCCCTGTGGCAGGAGTCGTTTTTTGTTGGGTCAAGTGGCCGCGTCTCTCGGAGTCGCGAACATGATCTGGCGCATGTAGGGCGGGCACCGCCCACCAAAACTAACAGGGACAGCAACTTACTGGGACCATAGTGTGCAATGCCCACCCTACGCGATCAGCTCCGGCACCACGCGCCCTTCGATATCCGTCAGCCGGAAGTCTCGCCCCGCGTAGCGGTACGTAAACCGCTCGTGGTCGAAGCCCATGAGCTTGAGGATCGTGGCGTGCAGGTCATGCACGTGCACGGGGTTTTCGACGGCCTTGAAGCCGAACTCATCGGTCGCACCGTGCACGTATCCGCCACGCACGCCGCCGCCGGCAAGCCAGGTCGTGAACCCGTGGTGATTGTGATCGCGGCCGTTGATCTTACCCTGGTTCGCGCCCTGTTTCGGCAATTCCACGGATGGCGTGCGGCCAAACTCACCGCTCCAAATGATGAGCGTTTCGTCCAATAACCCGCGTTGCTTCAGGTCGGTGATGAGCGCAGCGATTGCCTGATCGCACTGCCCGGCGAGTTTCCGATGTTGAATCTCCAGGTCGTCGTGGCTATCCCACGGCTGCCCCGCCCCGTGCCACACTTGCACGAAGCGCACGCCGCGTTCCACCAACCGCCGGGCGATGAGGATCTGCCGCGCCTGCACGCCAGGGCCGTACATATCTTGAATGTACTGTGGTTCGCGGCTCACATCGAACGCCTCGGCCGCTTCCGTCTGCATGCGGAAGCCGAGTTCGAACGAGCGAATCCGCGTTTCCAACGCCGCGTCCTGCTGGCGAGCTTCGGCATGGCGAGCATTGAGTCGCTCCAGCAAATTCAATTGCTCGCGTTGATCCGCCAGCGGCAGCCGATCGTTGCGAATGTGCTCGATAAGCTGCTCGATTTTCGTGTGCTGCGTATCGACGTAAGAGCCCTCATACACGCCGGGCAGGAAACCGCTTTGCCAATTCTGTGTTTCTTGAATCGGGTAGCCGTTGGGGCACATCGCCACGAACGCCGGCAGGTTCTGGTTCTCGCTGCCCAGGCCATAGCACAGCCACGAGCCCATGCTGGGCCGAATTTGCCGCCCCTCGCCGCAATTCATCAAGAGGAGCGAATTCTCGTGGCTGGGCAAATCGGCGTGCATCGAGCGAATGACGGCGATGTCATCGATCACGCCGCCGATGTGCGGAAAAATATCGCTTACTTCGATGCCGCTTTGGCCGCATTTGTGGAACTTGAACGGCGAGGCGAATGCCGCGCCGGTGGGCCGCTCGGTTTGCAGGGTGCCGCCCGGCAACGGTTTGCCAGCGAATTTCGTGAGCGCCGGCTTGGGGTCGAACGTATCCACGTGCGACGGCCCGCCATTCATGAATAAGTGAATGATGTGCTTGGCCTTTACCGGCATCGGTGCCGGCTTGGGCAGCAGCGGATCGGTCCCCAATGCGGCGGCAGTCGGCGCGCCGACGATGAGATTTCCCAGCGCGATCGCGCCAAACCCCATGCCGCACCGCTGCAACAACTCCCGCCGCGACAATGTCAACTGCTCAACTGGAAACTGATGACTCATATGCTACCACCATTGCCAGCCAAATTCTCGAATCTCGGCAGCCCCTGGCTCTGCCGGGGGTACGTACATCTCGCGAGTACGATTGCATCAAACCAACCCCCGGCAGAGCCGGGGGCTGACAAAGTCCATTTATTAAACTAATCGACGAACATAAACTCATTGCTCATGAGCAGCACTTGCGCCAATTGCTGCCAACGGGAAAGCAGATCTTTCGCCTTCGCCGCACTCGAACCATCACCGCGTTCCACAAAATCCACGGCGTCCGCCAATTCATCGACCGACGGATCACGACCATACGTGCAGCGGAACAAGCGTGCCACACGCCGCAATCGGTCGCCGCCCTTCTCTCTGTCCGCCGTACCCGCCGCCTTCTGCTCACCACGCGCCGCCAAGTATACCGCCTGCTCGATCGCAAATGGGCTGTTCATCAAAAACAGCGCCTGCTGCGGCGAACTGGTTAGCGGCCGTTCCGGCGTGTGCACGTTCGGGTTGGCGAAGTCGAACGTGCGGAAGAACGACGGCAAATTCTGCCGCTCGATGAAGCCATACACACTTCGCCGCGTGGAGAACGGCGCGTCGGTAATCGACACACTTGGCCCGCCCATTTTCAGGTCCAGCCGACCGGCCGCCGCCAGCAGCGAATCGCGCAGCGACTCCAAATCCAACCGCCGGCGATTCGCCCGCCACAATAGTCGATTGATCGGGTCAACGGCCACGCATTCTGGGCGGGCATCGCTCGCTTGCCGATACGTCGCCGAGAGCACGACGCGGCGAATCAGCCGCTTCGTCGACCAGCCGTCCTCCATGAACTGGCACGCCAGTGTATCCAGCAATTCCGGGTGCGTCGGCAGCGAACCGCGCGTGCCGAAGTCGCTCGGCGTATCGACCAGGCACTTGCCGAACAGATGGCCCCACACGCGATTAACCCATACCCGCGCCGTGAGCGGATTTTCACGACTCGCAATCGCCTCGCCCAACTCGCGCCGGCCGCTGCCATGTTCGAACGGCTTCGGCTGACCGTTGGGCGACAGAAACGCCATGAATTGCCGTTTCGTGTCAGCCCCGCGGTTCCCCGGCATGCCGCGCAGGAACACGTAGGGATCGTAAGGCTTCGCCGCGTCGACCAATTCGGGCGGCCGATCGTCGTGCGGCTTCTCCTCGGTGCTCGCAAACACGCCGTACAAGCCGTAGTAGTCGGCCGCGGTAATCGGATCGTACTTGTGATCGTGGCACTTCGCGCAACCGATCGTAAGCCCCATCACACCACGGCACACTACATCTAGCCGGTCGCCAATAATATCGGGCTGAACTCGCAAGAACAGTCGGCCGAGCGTTACGAATCCGCTGGCCGGCGCGCACGATGGATCATCGACTTGATCCGCCGCAAGCTGGGCGACGATAAATCGGTCGAACGGCCGATCGGCGTTGAAGCTCGCGATCACCCAATCGCGATACGCATACGCCCCCTTGTAATTGCGATCCTCCTGGAAGACATATCCTTTCGTGTCGGCGTACCGGGCCACGTCCAGCCAATGCCGACCCCAGCGCTCGCCGAATTGCGGTGACGCCAACAACCGATCTACCACAGCTTCGTACCGAGCGTCACTTGGATCAGTTGTGAATGCATCGAATTCCTCGGCCGACGGCGGCAAACCCGTCAGGTCGAAATACAATCGCCGCAACAGCGCTCGCGGCGGTGCCTGTGGCGACGGCGACAAACCCGCCGCTTCCAGTTTCGCGATGACGAACCGGTCGATATCGCTCCGCACGGCCGCCGCATGTTGCACTTCCGGCGGGGCCGATTTCCGCGGCCGTTTGAATGCCCAGTGCTCACGCGGATCGGCCGATTGGCTTTTTTGCTCTTTAGCGCCAGTTGCATCAGCACGCGGGTCCGGTGCCCCCATCGACACCCATTTCACGAAATCGTCGATAACCGGGTCGGGTAGCTTGCCCTTCGGCGGCATCTCGCTCGATTCGTACTTGAGCGCCGCGATGAGCGCACTTTCCTCGGGCTTATGCGGGACAATGACCGGGCCCGATTCGCCGCCACTTCGCATGCGCTCGGCGGTATCCAGCCGCAGCTTGCCCTTCAAATCCTTCGCTGCCGCGGAATGGCAACTGTAACACTTTTCGACCAGCACCGGCCGAATATGAGTTTCGAAGAACTCGACGCCCTCCGGCGACGGCGGGCTCGCCGCCGGCAAACCGCGAACCGCACCCCAAACCAGGAGCGCAAGCACCGCCCTCATCACGATTTGCTTGTATTCGTGCATCTCGGCCGTCGCCTCTAACTACAATTAAGAAGCACAGTTAGCTGCCACATCGGCAAACGTCGCGAACCTCCGGCTCGCCGGCCCCATTGTAACCCATGCGACACCAAATCGCACCACGGGGGAACATCCGCTCCCTTATACTGGGAATAATTGCCCCGGCCGCATACGATAAGGGCAGAAACGCGACTTCCGGAGTTTCCCAAATGCTCTCTCAGACTTTTGAAGGCTGCGCTGCCAATGAGGCCCTGGGTGACATGGCCACTGCTCGGAGTGGCCATGCTGGCGTTCGTGAGGTCCGCATGCCCACGCCAAACCGTGGGCATGGCACTCGTGCCGCCCGAGCTATTCGCGGTGTAGGTTTTCGTGCTTGGGTGTGGTACCGTCCTATCGCGTGCGGCATCGTATGCGTTTGGTCAACGTTGGCTTTAGCGCAAGCTCCCAACGCCGGTCCCAACCAGCCCGCAGCCCCACAAAAGGCGCAGGGCTTCCAAAACGCCGCCATCGCCCCGCTGGGGCCTGTGCAGAACGGCTTCGGGCTCGGCGGCAATATGAACAATGGTCAGAACGGCGGCAATCCGCAGCGGGGTGGCGCCGCCAATGCCGATTTCGATTCGCTCATCGATCTCATCGAGTCCACGGTCGCGACCGATACCTGGGCCGAGAACGGCGGCGGTCAAGCCGAGATTCGCCCCTTCCCCACCGGCGTGATGGTCGACTCCGGCGGCATGCTGCGACAAAAATCACAACAGAAACCCGACGCAGAATCCGCCGCCCTCGCCGCCAAGCGCGGCAAACCGGCGTCCGCCGCTTCAGCGGCGCCGCAACAGGCCAAGCGAGCCAGCCCACTCCGCTACATCTCGCTGCCACGTCTGGAACGCGAAATCGCCCGCCGGCAGGCCGCCCACCAACCGCTCGACGCCGTCATGCTCACGCTCGCCGGTTTGCAGCGGGCTCAATTCGTGTTTGCTTATCCAGAATCCGGTGACTTGGTCATTGCAGGACCGGCCGGCGACTGGTACGTCAGCGACGATGGCCACATCCTCTCGAAAGTCACCAATCTGCCGGTCGTCCGTCTCGACGACCTGCTTTGTCTTTTGCGCCGCGGACCCAGCGCCGCTGACAGCCACTTCGGTTGCTCGATCAATCCCCGCCAAGAGTCGCTTGCCAAGACGCAAGAGTTTTTGGCCGCCTCCAGCCGACGGCCGCTCGAACCGAGCCAACGCAAGCAATGGCTCAGCGACCTGCGCGATACGGTGGGCCGCCAGGACATCGAAATCTTCGGCATCGACCCCGCCAGCCGGGCCGCGAGCGTGCTCGTCGAGGCCGACTACCACATGAAGCTCATCGGCATGGGCCTGGCCGAAGGCGTCACCGGCGTCGCAAGCTATTTGGATACGCTCAAGCAAGCCACTACGCGAGCCGGGGCGTCCCCGCCCCCGGCCCCCCCGCCCATGTCCGTCCTCCGCTGGTGGTTCACCTTAAACTACGACTCGATTCACCACTCAGAACCCAACGACGCGTTCGAGCTCATCGGCCAAGCCGCTCGCGTGCTCAGCGAAAACGAACTGCTCGCCGAGCGCGGCCAGCGCGTCCACACCGGGCAAAGCGATAACCTCAATCGGCAGTTTGCCGAGTCCTTCACGGCAAACTTCGCCGAGCTAGCGCACAAGTATCCGGTTTATGGCGAATTGCGAAACATCTTCGATCTGTCGATGGCCGTGGCGCTTATCCAGAAAGAGGGGTTGGCCGAAAAAGTTGGCTGGAAACCCGGCTTGTTAGTGAATGGCGACAAACTCCGCCTGCCGCACCGCAACGTGCCGCGCGAAGTGGAGACCGTGATCAACCACCGCGTCGTCAACGGGCGCACGATCCTGGCCGGCGTCAGCGGCGGCGTGATGGTCGCTCCGAGCGACGTGCTGAAACAGGCCAGCAAATCCGACTCGACGGGCAACACGATCGAACGAGCGCCCGTGCCGCCGAAGGAACTTGCGGCGGAAGCGTGGTGGTGGGACGCGCCGTAGGTCAGGCTTTAGCCTGACGTTGGCGGTGTCGGCGGTAGATTCGGCCTTGCGGCCGACGCTAAGAACGCTTGAACGACGTGTGGCGTCAATCGCCTTCGTATTCGACTTTCACATCGCCCAGCACTTGGCGGAATTTCACGATCGCCCGGAAGCCGCACGGCCAGCGATACTCGACCTTGCCGCGGCCCGTCACTAATCCCCGGCCACCCGCGACCGATGGCTGCCCCACGCAGCAACCCGGGATGGAAAGCGGTATCTGATAGAAACAGCCATCCGCTGGATTTTGGGTCAGCACGACAATGTCGACCTTGCCGCTGCTGCGATACAGCTTCCGCGCATCGTGATCGGTGTCGTACTCGATCGGCGGCGTCGGCATCAGCTTGACACCCGGCGGCAACGGCGGAGCAATTCGCCCCTCTCGCGGCACGGCGTTCTGCGGCACCGGCATTGGCTCCATACCATCCAGTTTTTGCTCCACCGACCCGCGCGGCACGGCCGGCCGCATGAACGGACGCTTGACCGCAGGATTCGCCTGAGGCGACGTTACCTGCGGTGGAACCGGCAACGGCGCGGCAGCAGCCGGCGGCAAACTCGGCTTCACCGGCGGCGGCAACACCGGCCCACTCGCCGCCGGTGTCGCCGCCTTCTCCGGCTTGTTGACCAGCACCGACGCCTCTTCCGCGACACTCAATGCGGCACGGCTGGCCATCCAGGCGATCAACATTCCGGCGATTATCAACCGAACGAAACGTGCGTGGTTCTTCGACATCGACAAGTCTCCTGCGAGCACGGTTCGAAAGTCCGCCTCAAGTCGGGCGAACATCCACTTGAAGACATTCTACACCGAATGTCGTGCAGGCAACCCCCGTGCCATTCCGCTCGAAAAAGGAGCTGGGAATTACGGGAATTCCAGAAGGGCTTTCGACAGAAGCATGCGTCCGTAGCCACCGTCGTTAGACGGTAGAGACATATTGGGAAAACTGTCGATTTTGGTGTCCACGCTCTGGCGAGCGTGACTACATCAGTGACGACCGCATACTCTACCGCTTCGCCTTCGCCGGCGCTTTCTTCGCGGCAGCGTCTTCTTCATCCTCGTACTCGTCCGACTCATCATCGAACGGGGCTTCCTCGTCGTCTTCTTCCGCCTCATCTTCGTCGGCGTCCGCTTCGTCCCATTCGCTCTCGTCGGAGTCGGCGTCGTACTCGGCATCTTCTTCGTCGAACTCTTCTTCGTCGTCCTCATCGTCCGCTGAAGCGGACGCGCCGTCGTCGGCATCCTCATCGTCCCATTGGTCGGCGTCGTATTCCGCTTCTTCGTCGTCTTCCAATTTCGACGGCTCGTCTTCGTCGCTGAGTTCTTCGTCTTCGAGTTCGTCCTCTAATTCGCTCGGTTCATCCGGTTCGACGATGATCTTGTTGCGGCGCGCGGGTTTGGCGGGCACGGTTGTGGCGCGGTCGGCAAGCGAAGAAACATTGCGGGGTTTGTTGGTGGCGCCGGCGGCCGCTGAAGCGGCCTCGCCGGGGTTGGTTCTGGGGGCGGCGTCCGACGGCTGGTTATGACGCGATTCCCATTCTTCGAGCGAAATGAGCACCTCGCGGGCTTGGGCGCCGTTGTACTGGCCCACCACGCCGTCTTCGGCCATGAAGTCGATCAGCCGCGCGGCCCGCCCGTAGCCAATGCCCAGCGCCCGCTGCAGCAGCGAGCAACTGCCGCGACGTTCGCGGACCACGATATCAACGGCCGCATCGTACAGGTCATCGCGGCTCTGGAAGTTGCCGCCGCCGGCCGCCGCGGCCGCCTCGAGTTCGTCCTTCGTCTTAAGCTGCATGAGCTCGCCGGCGAATTGCGGATCATCGACGCCGACGAAATCGACCACGCGCGTGATCTCATCATCGGAAAGGAATGTGCCCTGGCCACGGAGCATCGTGCTCGTGCCCGGTGAGAGATACAGCATGTCGCCGTTGCCCAGCAGCTTGTCGGCGCCCATTTCGTCGAGCACGACGCGGCTATCGGTCCGGCTTGCCACCTGGAACGCGATGCGGGCCGGCAAGTTCGATTTGATGAGCCCCGTGATGACATCCACCGTCGGCTTCTGCGTGGCCAAAATCAGGTGGATGCCCACCGCCCGGCTCTTTTGGGCGAGGCGGATGATGTGCTGCTCGACATCCTTGCCGGCCGTCATCATGAGGTCGGCCATTTCGTCGGCCACGATCACGATGTACGGCAGGTGCCGCGGAATCTGTCGCCATTCCTCGTCCGTTTCCGGCCGAATGCGGTCGCGCAGCTCATCGTCGCCCAATTGGTTGTAGACGCTCAGGTGGCGCACGCCAGCCCGCGAGAGGAGTTGGTAACGCTCTTCCATCTTATCGACGGCCCAGGCCAAAATTGCCTCGGCCTTCCGCATGTCGGTCACTACCGGGTGCATGAGGTGAGGCAGCTTGCGGTAGCCGCTCAGTTCGACCATCTTCGGGTCGATCATCAGCATCCGCACTTCGTCCGGCCCGCGCGTCATCAGCATCGACACGATGATCGTGTTCAAGCACACGCTCTTACCGGTGCCCGTTCGGCCCGCAATCAGCAGGTGCGGCAGCGTCGTGAGGTCGACGACCAGCGGGTTGCCCGACACGTCCTTGCCCAAGTAGACGGGGATTTTCATCCGCTTGGCTTTGCCGTTCGTTTCCTCGATCACCTCGCGCAGCCGCACCAGTTGCCGATTCTCGTTCGGTACTTCGATGCCCACCGTGTTCTTGCCGGGGATCGGGGCGACGATGCGGACGCTCGGCACCCGCAGCGCGATGGCTAGGTCGTCGGCCAAGCCGGTGATTTTCGACAGCCTCAACCCGGCTTCCAGTTCTACTTCGAACTGGGCGATCACCGGGCCGGTTTCAATTTCCACCACGCGAATGTTGAAGCCGAAGTCCTTGAACGTCTTTTCCAAAATCTTCGCCTTGCGGCGGACTTCCTTCTCCTGCTCCTCGTAGCACACGTCCTCGTTCGGCAGCAGCAGGTCGAGCGGCGGCAGTTCGTAGTTGGTTTCGTCGGCCGTCTGCTCGGCCGCTTCGAGCTGTTCGATCACGGCTTCACGCTCGGTCTTCGGCTTCGCGACCGGCATTGGCGCAGGGGCCGCAGCGGCCGGCTGCGGTTTGCTCGAAGATATGCCCAGCGCCGCCTTCAAGCCGTTGGCAAATCGCGATGCCGCCCCCGCTGAGGTCACTTCCGCGGTATCGCCCTCCGCCTCGTCATCGGCTTCGCTCTCTTCTTCCTCCGCCTCGGCGTTCGGCTTCCGCACGCGGATTTTCCGCTTGGCCGACTCGCCGTCTTCTTCTTCTTCCTCGTCCGAATCGCCTTCCTCGTCAGCCTCTTCCGCAGCGGCGTCAGCTTCGTCGAGTTCGGCAATCGCTTCGAGGTCGGTCTTCACGCGTGCCCGCTTGCGCACCACATGCCCCAAGTGGCCGACTTGCATCACCGATCGACCGGCGACCGTCGTCGTCGCCGCGGCCGCTCGGAACAGGAAGTAATCGGTCGAAAGCAACAGGCCGGCCAGCAGCACGCTCAGCGTGAAGATGTACGCCCCCGCCTGCGCAAAGTGCGATTCCAGAAAACTGCGGCCCATCGCGCCGATGTACCCGCCGGCGCCGACCACCGGCCCCGGCGTCCAATTCGGCAAGAGCAGTGCCGCGAGCGTCGTGAGACCAACCACCGAAATCGCCCAGCCCAATGCGCGAATGACCGGCTGGTCGATCTCGCGACGTCGCAACAAGAAATACGTCAATACGCCGAGAGACGTTGCAAGATAGTAAGCGCCAATTCCCAAGCTCTCGAACAGGTAGTGCGATGTGAGTGCCCCCGCCTGGCCGCACGCGTTGTGTACCACGTCGCTCGGCGGCCACATGATCGTGCTCGGCGGGTCGGCCGGATTATACGTCCACAGCGCGACGCCCAGGAACGCCACGACGGCCAACAACGCCAGCGCGACCAAATCAATCTTCAGGCTGCGATCTTCGAACATCGTGGACGTGGAGCCCGCGGCAAAACAGCGCGCCGTAATGCCGCTTGGCTAGCCTAGTTGCTACACAAAATCGTCGGGGACTGGCTCATTTTGCGGAGTCTTCGGAGCAAAATGTGCCTGTCCCCCTCTCTGAAACGATTTTGGGATAGGTCTTTGGTTGCTACACAAGAACTTGTGAGGGCACGTCCATGCCCGACGAGCTATCCGTATCGCACTCGCGCGGAAACGCTGGGGTTCCGTTCGTTGGCGTGTGCCGCTGCTGGCTCGTCCAGCAGTGGAACCCGGCACCCAGCATCACACTGCTGGACAAGCCAGCAGTCGCACCCAGCGCTTACGCACATCATCATTCATCGACCACGGATGCTAGCACGGCCACTGAAGATCTTTGCGCCGTCACGCTTTACGCCGTGGATACCCCAAGTATCTCCGGTTTCACCCGGAGTACCGACAACGCCGACAGCAAAATCGAACCAAAGAACGAGAGAACTTGGCGCGGCCGTCCGCATCGTCGATACAACCGGCGTAAGTTATCATTCAACAGGTTCCGTGAAGATCATCCGCGGCCATAACTCACCGGGCCGTTTTTCATGCAAGAGGCCGACAACTCGGCCCGTTGCGTCCAGGGCCACGAGTTCCAGCGGAGGCGCAGCCGAGTGCGATCGGACAAAATCGAGACCAGCCGCAATCCATTCTCGCATCACCGGACGACCATTGCGGATTTCAAGCGTTTGGGCCGCGGACAAACTTACTCGTGGCAGGTCTGCCAACGCCACGACCGTCGGTTGCAAATGAACGTGCAAATCATCAGCCGCGATGAGATCGACACGGATCGCATCGGCGATGTTGAACCCACCAATCGCCGTCCGCTCGAGCGCCGTCATGACGGCCCCGGTGCCAAGCACCTCGCCAATATCACGCCCTAATGATCGAATGTACGTGCCGCTGCCGCACTTCACATCGAGTTCCAACTCCGGGTACTCATACCGTCGCACGGCAACCTCATGAATCATCACCGGCCGCGATTTCAGATCGACCTCAATACCACGCCGAGCCAACTGGTAAGCCCGCTTCCCCGCTAATTTAATCGCCGAATGCACCGGCGGCCGTTGCTGAATTTCACCGGCGAAGTTCGGCAACACTCGGTCGAGCGCATCGCGGTTTGGCTCGACGGCACCCTCGACCGGCACAATTTCGCCTTCTACATCGTCCGTATCACTCCGCACGCCCAGCCGGAACGTGGCGTGATAGCACTTCGGCATCCGCTGCACGTATTGAATCAATCGCGTTGCCTGCCCCACGCAAATTACCAAAACGCCCGTTGCTAGCGGGTCGAGTGTGCCAGCATGGCCCACTTTCGCCGGTCGGACCAAGCGTTCCACTCGATCCACCACCGCACGCGACGTCACGCCGGCCGACTTGTTCACATTCAGCACACCCATCATTGCCATGCACGGCATTGTCGAGGATCGCCGCGCGGTGTCCAGTCGGCCATTGAGGATTCGAGGAAGAGCCAAACTTCCGCTGTTGATTTCCACTTCCTGTACGCCGCCGCGCGGAAGTGTATAGTAAGGCGATATGAAGTGCCCTTATTGTCGCAGCGATAATGACCGCGTGATCGACTCGCGTTCCAGCCAAGATGGCTTGGCGATTCGTCGTCGTCGCGAGTGCGTGCATTGCCGCCGCCGCTTCACCACGTACGAGCGTCCCGAAGAAACAACGATCAAGGTCATCAAGAAGGATGGCTCGCGCGTGCCGTTCGAGCGCGAGAAGATCAAACGCGGGTTAGAGCGGGCGTGCTGGAAACGACCGATCACCACCCGCCAAATCGAGGCGACGACCAGCGCGATTGAGAACGACGTCTACCAACATTACGACAGCGAAGTGGAAAGCCGCGAGTTAGGCGAAATCGTGATGCGCTATCTCCGCGATCTGGACGCCGTCGCCTTCGTCCGTTTCGCCAGCGTCTATCGCCAGTTCAACGACGCCTATGACTTCTTCGAAGAGCTCCGGCCGATGCTCAACGACAGCCCGAAGACGCCGCGGTGAATTCTTGGATTAGCCAAGGATGAAGCGGATACAGGATGCAGTACTTGCGGTTTGACGGACGAGGACGGCCGGTTGCGTTCTCGCTCCATGTCCCTGCCCCCTGCCCCCTGCCCCCTGTATCCTGCCCATCCCATCCTCTCCTAGACACCATCCGCCCGGCCCCTTAGAATACGAAGTCTCTCGCAAGTAGCGGCAAAATGCCGCTGCACTGGGGCGGTAGCTCAGTTGGGAGAGCGCTGCGTTCGCAATGCAGAGGTCGAGGGTTCGACTCCCTTCCGCTCCATTTGTTCTAAGTCGTTTGCTGATTAGCCCTTCGAGGCGACCTACCGGCGGTCGGTAGTGCAGCTGCTTTCAAGTCGAGATACCCAATGGGTATCTTTTCACCCTTGAAGGAGTTGCCATGCCTTCCGCCCTTCCACGTGCTCCGCGTTATTGTCGCCAAAAAGAGAACGGCCGCCCCGATCGTGCCTACTGCACGATCGACGGCAAGCGCGTCGTACTCGGGAATTACGGGACACCCGAGAGCTACAAGAAGTACGCCCAACTGATGAACGGGGAATTGAGAGCCGAAAAGCCGGTCGTTGCGCCGGCGGCCCCCGTCTTGCCAACCGTGGCCATGCTGATGGCCGACTACCTTGCCTACGCTGTCCGTAAGTACGGCGGCGAAAAGGCGCTTGAGGTCGTGCATTGCAAGAATGCGTTTCGCATCCTGCGCCAAACGCACGGCGAGCTACTCGCAAAAGACTTTGGCCCCAAAGCGTACAAGGCCATGCGGATGGTTATGATCGAAGCCAACTGGTCGCGTGGCTATATTCGCGAACAGTGCCAGCGCATCAAGCGCATGATTGCTTGGGGCGTCTCTGAGGAAATGTTGCCAAGTAGCGCGAAGCACGCCTTAGACGCGGTCCCTGGACTGACGGCGGGTGAGTTCGGGGTTAGGGAAACACGCGATGTACCGCCTGTCTCCGATGACACCGTGGCCGCTACGCTGGCGTGCCTTGGCGCGACTGTGGCGGATATGGTGAGGATTCAGAAATACACCGGGATGCGGCCGGGGGAAGTCGTCCAATTGTCCAGCCAGCATATCGACCGCAAGGGCGACGTGTGGATGTTCGCGCCGCCGCAGCATAAGAACAAGAAACGGGGAAAGCACCGAATCATTGCGATTGGACCCAAGGCCCAAGCGGTCCTGGGCAAATATCTTTTTGCAGACCCTTGTTTTCAGTACACCTCCGCCAGCTATCGTCGCGCCATCAAACGTGGTTGCGACCGAGCATTTCCCCACCCGGAGTTGTCCGCCATTCCTAAGAAAAAACTCACCGCCACGCAATTAGCAGAGCTGACGAAGTGGCGCTTAGACCACCGTTGGAGCCCCAACCAGCTACGCCACGCGGCGGCAACTATGATTCGGCAGCAATTTGGTTTGGAGCATGCGCAGGTTGCGCTCGGGCATAGCCAATCCCGGACCACCGAAATCTACGCGCTTCCCAATCATGCGAAGGCCGTTGAAGTCGCCCTGCGAATTGGGTAGTTGACTTTTGTTCACGCTGGTTATACATTGGGTGAAAAGGCTTAGTTGGTGAGGGCCGCCTAGGTAATGCCGAAAGCCAACTCGACACTCCTGGAATTACAGTAGGGATAGCCTCATCAGGCCACGGAGCGAAACGCAACCGCCCCTGATGACCAAGCAAACGGCCTATTATGGGACCGTGCCCGAAGAAAGGCAGCTCGTAGCTGCGGAATCTTAAGGGAGATCAGCCTTGATACGATCGACCGACTGATGCCCGCCCCCCGGCGGCCTAAATGTGATTCGCTTCCCAGTTGAAGCGAATACCGCGGAACATGCGGCGGCGACGTATCGACAGACGTTCTAACTGAACGCGCTGTTGATGCGTCGCCGCTTTCTTTTTGGTTGCGGCGACTCCCAGCACTTAGGAGTAAACATGCCGCAATATCTCTCGATTACTGAAGCTGCGCAGCGACTTCCGGGTCGTCCCCATCGCAATTCCATTCGCCGCTGGATGACCGCCGGCTGCTACGGCGTGAAGTTACGATCTACACGTTTTGGTGGCAAGCGATTGACCACCGAAGAGTGGATCAATGATTTTGTCGCCGCGGTGCAATCGTCCATGCCAACCGCGAATCTGGCCCATTTAGAAGCGAGTGCCAAACTCGACAAGATGGGCGTCTAGTTATTTCCCTCTAACCGGCCGGCGTGCCAATAAAATTGGCCGCACCGTTGCGAGCGGTTACGGCCAGAAAGCGATGCGATGACAACAGTATTATCTTCAACCGCAGAATTTGCAACTGGTTTAGTTCCGGTTCTCCCTGCAAAGTCTCGCCCGATCGACGAAGATCGTGCGCTGCTCGAAATTCGGCTGCTCCGTCGAAAGCAGCTTCGCCGTGCCGATGTTCGCGAAAAGCTGGTCGAGTACGCCACGCGGCGGGAGGTGGCGCGATGACAACGGTTTTGATTCCCGATCTTGATGCCGAGCTACGGAAGTTCACGCCGCTCGAAAAATACGGCCAATCGTTACCGATTGGGCCAGCGCCGAAAACCGACACGCAGCGGGTTGATGACAGCTACCTCAATGACGTGAAAGTTCACCCGGCGGCCGATCTGTTCCCCATGATGGACGAGCAGGATTTTGCTGAACTCAAAGCGGATATTGAGCAGCACGGCCAACGCGAACCGATTGTCTATTGGCATGGCCAATTATTGGACGGACGCAATCGCTTGCGGGCCTGCCGCGAGTTGGAGATTCAGCCTTCTGAGCGCGAACTTGACGAAAAATACGATCCTGTTGCGTTCGTGCTCAGTGCCAACCTGCACCGTCGGCACCTGACCACGGCACAACGCGCGATGATTGCCGCCAAGATCAAGGGGGACCAAAAGAAGCTCGCCAAAGAACGCCAAAAGCAGGGTAAGGAAAATTTGCCTGACCCAGCGACAGCCGGTCAAGCTCGCGACAAAGCCGGCGAACTCTTGAAGGTTTCCGGCCGGACGGTGGATAAGGCGGAGAAGATTCTCAAGCACGGCTCTGATTTCCTCATCGACCAGGTTGAGCGTGGCCATATCTCCGTCAACAAGGCGGAGAAGATCGTTGAACGCAGCGAAGCACACAAGGCGGTGAAAAGACCGCACGTTGCCCACAACTCGGGCGACAACGAGTGGTATACGCCCAAGCAATATATTGCCGCTGCTCGCGCTGTCATGGGTGGCATCGACCTCGATCCGTGCGGCTGCATTGAGTCG
>JAKOXH010000023.1:40000-102178 GCA_029781135.1 Planctomycetota bacterium | reverse complement strand
GCCACTGTTGTTGGACGCTATCGCACTTCGTATCTTCGATTAGCTGGGCCAACTGTTGCCGCAAGCGTTTCACGATAGCGAATCGGCCATCGCACTCATCAAGCTGCCGCAACGTAAACTTCTTTTTGGGATTCAGCGGATTCGTCACTTTCGGCTTTGACTTGCCGTACAGACGAAGTTTGGTGGATCGGGTGGCCATCGTGGTGGTTCCTCGTATCTCGCGTTCAACACGATGGTATTGTAGAACAGCCCCAAACTTCTGTCAACCAAGAACACTCATGGCTACTTTTCCTGCCATGTGGCGGTTTTGCCGTTCAAGACATTCCACACTCCCGACCGCGAACGTCCCAACTTCGCGGCGATCTGCGAAACGCTCATACCTTTCTTGGCCAGCGGTGCCACTTCAGCGGTCCACTTCGCTGGTCGCTTGCCCAACTTGGCACCGCGCTCTTTCGCGGCAGCCAGACCTCGTTTCGTGGCTTCACTAAGCTGATCCCGCTGCATCCGGGCGATGGAGAACAGCACAGCAGCAACCAATTCCCCCGATGCCCCGCTAAAATCGAATTGTTCGCTGATGGCGACCACACGTACCCCTTTCTCCAACCATTTGGCCAACATCGTAAGCCCCTCGTAAGCTCCCTTTCTGGTCAACCGGGATAACGACCACACAACCACGGTGCGAATCTCGCCATTGAAAATGGCACGGTTGAGTTTATCCAAGCCGGGGCGCTTGTCTTTCATGCCGCTGATTCGGTCCTCGAAGCAAACTGCTTTGGTGATTCCGTGGCCTTTAAGCCAGCGTTGAATGGCTTTTTTTTGGGAAGCGAGACCGTTTTCCTGGTCCAACGTGGAAACGCGGGTGTAGACAGCGGTTTTGGTCATGGTTTTTCTCCTTATGGTTGGTTAAGCTCACTGAAAACATAGTTTGTTGAAGAGAAAGATCACTGAAAATCGAGTTCGTTTATGAGAGGTGCCTTTCAAGGTTAAAAAAAGACTCCACTTCGCTAACTAGCAAGAATCATTAGCTAAGAACAATTAGATGGCTAAGAACAATTATACGGTAATCGTGCTGCCGCATTTCGTGCAGACCATCGTCGTGGTTGGGGGTGCGAACAAATGAGCGATCACACGTGTGGGTTTATAGCTATGTCCCCGTTGTTCGCATGGTGAGATTTCGTCTTTTCGCAATTCAGCGATCAGCTTTCTGCGATCCGCCGCGGGTAAAGCGTTCACCAAATCCAAAACAGACATCCTGGTATTCATATCCTGGCTCCAATCATAAAAAAATAGCCCGTACCACCGTTGGCACGGGCTTGGGTGAAACGATTCATTTGCTACGTCTTGGGGGTGCGATAAGCTGCTTGATGGCCGTGGCGGGTTTCAGCTTGGCCAGCTTCGCGGCCAGCGTAATGTCCGCGATGGGGTCATTATGCGGTGCGTTGTCTGGCTTGATGCCGACAATGGCATACCGACCGAAGCGGGTTTGCTTGGCAATCGAACGCAAAGCGCTTTCACCAAATTTGGCTACGACGCTCTTGAGCGTTGCTTTGCCCGTGGCTACGTGCGCTTGAATTTCGTGTCTGCGCTCGATTGTTGCCACCGTTGTTGTGGCTGGCTCTGGCTCAACGGGCTTCGCTTTCGGCTTGCGGGTTGCTTTGGCTGTTTTTGTTGACATGGTTTTGGTTCTCCAATCTTGAAACGGGGTTAATCGAGCAATTCACCGGGGCACAATCGACCAGCACACGCGGGATGCTGGTTGATTTGGTCAACCAGCCATTTCACGCCCATGCTCAAGAATTTTGGTACGGGCACCGCACCACATTCCCCGGTTTCTTCATTGAATTCCGTTTCGGTCATCAAGAATGCCGTTGTTTCCAAGAGCGCTTGAAACCATTCTTGTTCATCGAAATCTTCGTTCATGTTTTGGTCTCCAATAACGGGGTTACGGGGTTAATCGTTCTCACCAAAAATCGTGTATGTGGCGATGTTGTCGCCCGCGAACACGTGTACATCGACAACAATTGGCATCGACGCCGGTTCGTCTGCGCACGCATTGGCCAACCACGTTCCCAGATATTCAAAAAGATGCAACGCGGGAACGGTAACGGTGCGCGTTTCGTTGTCGCGCTCTTCGATCTTGACCGACACGGTTCGTATGTTGGCGTCATCGGGCGGATTAACCATCGGGTCATCGCCAGCTAACACGCGAACCACGTGGTAAATCGTGTCGATCAGCTTGATAAGCACCGCGTTCTCATTCGCTTCGTCAAACGCGGCTTCAATTTCTTGCTTGCTCGCGGTGGGCATCGTCTCCGCGAACGTGTCGAAATCATCCGCTTCGCTGATCGCGCGGTTCAGCGTGTCGCGGGCATAATTGATTAGCTTGATCCGCATTTCGTTCGTTGACATGATTTGTTCTCCCATTGGGTTAAAGAATGTGTGTCCCCCATGATTGAATTGTACCATCACTAGAAATAGCTGTCCATGATACCGGACAATATAATCGCGTGCCAAACCGGGGCTGTTCTGCGCATTTTTCCCGTGTTTTTCCGCGTCGCCACTAAGTGTTTTTCGTGACCCATAAAATGGCGCTAGAAACGGTCGGTTTTGCGTGCGCTATGGATAGTTAGAAATAGAGTCGTACAGCGCATGGATAGTGATAAATGGAGTGCTACAACTGGCGTGGAGTAGCTGGTTTTAGTCTCACACTTCCAACCTAGAAACTTTCTAGTGAAGTAAGGTTGGTTCTTTGACAGTTTCTTTGGCTGTGCAACTGAGAAACCGGTAAGACTCAAGCTGTGTACGCTGTACCGGGGTTGCGCTTGGGAGAATGCCCGTGAAACGGCATGAAAGAAGTTGTAGAATCTGCCGTGTTTTACCGCGTTTTTCGAGACTAGTGAGTTTTCGTGTGTTTTTCGGGCGTGGTGGGTGTCCTCATGGCTGATTGCGGGGTTTGCTGTAGGAATGGCGTTTGCCTGGGGGATGAAACGGGCGTTTGTATGTACGGTGTACCTGGTGGGTAATCTGGGACTGTGGTGGTGGCGATTAAGACACTTTAAGACCGTTCATGGCTTCTTGGGCTTGTGCTTGTTCTAGGTCTAGTTGTGGATCGTCTGTTTCGAGGCCGGAATCGAGGTCGTAAGGAACGAGGTTTTCGCGATAGCTTTCCCGTGCGTGTTGTAGGTGTTTGGGCAGCATTAGTTCCGCGTGCTTGTGGAGCGTGTCTTGCCACAGTTGATAAGCGTACTCATCGAAGGTTTCCAATTCTTTCCGGTTGAATTTCCGCAAACCCCCCGCGAACGCTTTCCGCAATTCTTGCCGCAGGTGATCTTGTTCGGTCAGGTTCCATTTGCGGGGGCTGGTCGTGGGCGTTAGTTCACGGGGCTTGCGACTAGCCGATAAGAAGGTGTTCAAACTTCTGATCGTGCCGTTGTGGCGGGCCTGTTGAATTTCCGGGTGGTTCCATTTGCGGGCCAGTCGCATGTAGAGTCGGCCCGTGGAAATGGCTCCGTGGAAGTTGGCCGCGAGCCATTTTTGCCAGGTGCCGCGTTTGGGATGTAGTTTCTTCGCGGCATTGAGTGCATCTCCGGCTAATTTTGCGTGGCTCAATGAACCTTGCCATTGTTTCTTGGACAGCAAGTGTTCGCGGTTGGCCGTGGCGGCATGTTGTTGCAACTTGGCCGCGTTGGCTTTCTCGCGTTTGCGCTTCGTCGCTTGCCGCTGCTGGTAAGCGTCTTGACCTCGGGGCAGACCGTGACTAGGTGGCGAGTAAATGTGTAGTGACACGGACTTGTCTCCTGTTCTGACTGGGTGAAGCGATAACGTATTATCGCTTCGGGGCTTTTCCCAAGTGGCCGCAGTATCCCACATTGGCGGCTGTTAGTCAACCGGCTGGCCAAAGTCTTGGCCTCGTAATGATAGTGTAGACGTGTGGGCAAATGCAGAGACGTGATTACCCTGGTATCCTGATGGTATTCTTCGTTTAGGACACCCAGTTTTCGGGAACAATGACTGGTTTGGTTCTTCTGGCCGACTTTTCGCCAGTTTTTGTCTCTTAACTCTCATAAGCGCTAATAAGCCAAAGCTGCGCAGCGCTATTCACACTCACACACCAACGGGTGCCGCTCCCTGCGCTCCGCTCCGGTCGTGCCAAGCCCAGCCCACCCTCGCTGTCAACGTGTTTGGCCGCTTCGTTGTCGCCGCTTTGGAACCGAAAGAACCGGGGGGTGGCAGGATTTACCGGGGCGGGAATTTATTCCCGCAACCGTCTTTCCTTGGCCCGTTCCGCTGCTTCTCTCTCCATTTACCCCGACAAATTGAGTGTGGATCAGAATTCCCGCTTGATTACTGGGAAAAACGCCATATTCACGTGTGCGCGCCACGCCCATTCCATGACCCGTTTACTGAATAAAACGTCTGATTTTCTACACACTACGGCGTCATGGATCATCAGCGCCGGTTTTTTGGCTTTAGTGAATACTTTGAGCATCCGGTGCATGATGAAACTTTCCGTTTTCATCAGGTTTAATCCTTCACCGATAAATAAATAATCCTGGATGCCGAATTTTGGTCGTCCTGCTAAATTCCAATGCTCCTGACCGTGGGCGTCAATTATTCGCTGAGTAATTCCCTTAATCCGGGTTTGCGGTCGTTCCGCTCTTAGAAAATTCTTCAGTTGGGTGCGTTCCGGGTGGTCATGGATGATTTTTCCGATGGACGAATGGGCTGCACTGCGGGATTTCACGTTGAGACAAATTAGTGTGGCTCTTTTCACGAATTCCCGTAATAGTGTTCGTTCGGCTTCGCTGGCATACGGCCAGAGTTTCTTGAAAATCAGGTGGGGCCGATAAATATCGCCAGCGGGATTCAGCCCTTTGAATTGGTACAGCATCCGAAGTTGGCAACCCGAATAATCCAGTTCCGCGACCGGCTCGCCACCAATTAAAATATGCTTGCGTTCCTCGTTATTAAGTAGCTGGCCGCTGAGCCAGGACCAGCTATAGAACCTAACCGCCCGATACCGCCTGCCGGAATGAATTTGCTTGAGGCATGGATTCACCGGAGTGGTAATTGTGCGGCCATTCACATCTTTCAGCTTTACCGACCAAGAAAAGTTCAACAGATTCGCGTTGAACGCTTCGAGCACGTCCTCCGTTTCGATGAAGTCGCCCGTAAGCGGAATTCCCACCTTGCGATTTCCAGCGGCTAACGGTTCTCCCGTGGCCAGATCAATTTTGCCCGTGTGCAGATAAACCAGTGCATGTTTGGTTGGTGTCGTTCGTTGGCTGTTCCGTTGTAGGTCGAGCGGTACGAGTTCTTCCAGCTTCCAGCGCTTTCGTAACTCGACCAGCTTCTCAGTAGCACAGTACCGCGTGACCATGCCGCTGGATTCGGAACCCCGGCAGTGAATGGCCAACCCGGCTTTCCGGAGCATGTCCCAGACTTGAATGCGCTTCCGGGCATCAGGATCAGTTTTGTCCCGAGGATCGCTTACGGTGCGAATCCGATTGCGAGCCATCACCAGTGCGTGAACGATCCGCAAGGCTAGATCGCGTTTCGCGTCCTGTTTGTAGCCGGTAAATGTAAGCAGTGGTAACACTTTCGCGTGGAAGAACCGCACAAAACCTTCCGGTAGCGGTTCCGTTGAATCGTGGAACGGAAATGACTTCCATAAACGCAATTCCAGGTTGCTGGCTTTCATCGCTTACCTCGCTTCATCTGTTTCGTCTGACTTGGCGAGCGCTTTGACTTTCTCGAACCAACCGGATTGCTCTAGCCTGCGGTAGAATTCCTGTTGCCGCGATGGCACAGAAAAAATCATTTGCCACATTTGCTCCCGATTGATTGTCAAAAGCGCATCCAACCGATCCTTCTGCTCTCGCGTCATGCTCCGTCTAGCTTTGGCAAGAAATGGACTGTATATCACCTTTGGCTTGCGTTTCTTGGGTTTGCCATTTCCACTATGGCCATTGGTTGCAAACTGGGGCGTTGGTGCGGGCAGCGTCACCCGCTTGTTGACCAAAGCATCGACTAACTCGCATTGCTGCTGCAACCGCTGGACACACACTGCGTGCTCTTTTTGCGCTTGGCTGCCCGTGTGCCGTGGCTGGATTTTGTACTTCAGGACATCATCGAAATAGCGAAGCGTTTGTCCTCGAAGACGTTTACGGGCAGCGTTAATCGCATCGAACTTGGTGCAGAATGCTTCAGCACTACCGATAATTGGAACGAAAATCGCTCCACAGCCTTTGGTGCAATACCACGTGAGAACTTTCGTGATTAGCTGGTCGCCATACCGGGTTGCCAGATTCTGGAATTGCTCCGCCCACTCTTCGGCGATGGTTTCGGTGGGGCGTGTCCACGTTTGGCCCTTGCGGTATAGCGCCTGATAAAGCTGCTGGGCTTGCTTTTTGAAAACTGCGTTCATTGGGGTTTCCTTTCTGATAAACTTGTTGGATGCCAATAATCGGTGCTCACCAATCCATTGCGGGCGGACATTTCAAAGCCGTTGAACGTGCTCACTCTGTGGGTTGTGAATGCGTGCAATTGTTTACGGGTGATGTTAAGCGGTGGCCAAACCGAGCCAATCGTAAAGCTGCCCAATCTGACCGGTTGCTGACGAAGAACAATAACCAATGGCGGGCGAAGGAACTCACTGACGAGGATGTGCAGCAGTTCCAAGCGAAGTTGAAGGAGCTCGGCGTCGCGCATCCGCTTGCGCACGATTCGTATCTCATCAACCTGGCGAGTCCCGATCGTGAATTGTGGAAGAAATCGGTCGAGGCGTTCATCATCGAGACGTTCCGGGCTGATCGGCTCGGCATTCCGTATCTGGTGACGCACCCCGGCGCGCACACCACGAGCAGCGAGGAAGCCGGCATCGCGGCGGTGGTGCGGGCGCTCGATGAAGTGCACCGCCAAACCCGCGGCATCAAAACCAAATGCTTGCTAGAAACGACGGCCGGCCAGGGGTCGTGCCTCGGCCGCACGTTCGAGCAGCTTGCCGCGATGCTCGATGGCGTGGCCGACCCCGACCGCTTGGGCATCTGCGTCGATACGTGCCACATCTTCGCGGCCGGCTATCCGCTCGGCACCGAAAAGGACTACAAAGCCACGATGCGGGCACTCGACAAAACCATCGGCCTCAAGCCGGTAAAGGCGTTCCACGTCAACGACAGCCTGAAGCCGCTCGGCTCGCGGGTCGACCGCCATGCCCACATCGGCCGCGGTATGCTCGGCAAGGATGCGTTCCGGTTCCTCATGAACGACCGCCGTTTCCGCCACGTGCCGATGTACCTGGAAACACCCAAGGGCGAGGAGAAAGGCAAGAACCTTGACGAGATCAACCTGCGCACATTGCGGCGGATGGTTGAAAAGCGATAAGGCAGGCTCTGTAGAAAACATAGCCCGGCCCTCTGGGCCGGAAGCGCAAGCCGTATCCAACGTCGAGTTTTCCGCATCGTTTCGCCGACCCGAAACGGGTCGGCTATATGTATTCTACACAGCCGATAAGGCACCTTTGTTGCGACAAAGCGCGACCAAGTTACGCGAGTGGGTTCTCCCATCGCAATTGTCGAATTCGAGCGAAATCGGCATCGCACGACACCAGCGTCGCACCTTGCGAAATTGCCAATGCGGCCAGATGCAAATCATTTGTCAAGTTGCCGGCCGTGCCCAGTTCCTCCAGCAGTTGACGGAATACAGTCCAGTGGTTTTCCGATTCCTGAAGAATCACGATATTCGGTAGACCGAGCCAGGTTGCGACTTTCTCGGTCGCCTCAATAACTGTCATCGGCTTCGGCGTCAGTCGTGGCAAAGTGACGATCCGAAGGAAACCGATCAGCGACTGCCAGGGAATTCCAATCGCGTCTTGCCGAGCAATGGCCGCCTCCCACCAGTTCAACGTCTTTTCGTGCTGCGTGGCATCGCGGTTGACGATATACAGCAAGACATTGACATCGACGATCTTCATTTGCCCAGCGCCATCTTCCGGAGAATTTCTTCGTTTTCGAGCGCGGCCGCTATTGCCAAAGCCTTCGTGAGGTCCACGGTGGGCACGCCGAGAGAATACGTCTTCTCCCGATAAGGTTTCCTGCGCGCTTTCGGCGCATCCGCTGGCAACAGCCCCCTGCGCAGCAACAGGTTCATCAGCGTCGTGAGCGACGTTTTCTCCTGCTGGGCGCGTTTCTTCAAGGCAAGCAGCACATCATCGTCGATTCGCACCGTGGTTCTCATAAAGACATCATAGCATCAAGTCGGTTGATGTCAAGGCATCGCTTTTCTAGGAATGGCCCGGGGGCACAATGGAACGATTCATGCTGTAGACGATCGTCAGTCTGTTTGCGGTCACTGGTCGTCACGCTGAAGCCTGACGTACTTAGCGCGCCCGCAGCAAGAGCACCGGCACGCTGATGTTGTGTTGCACGCGGCTGGCGGTGGCCCCGAGGAAAAGATCGGCCAGCAGTTTATGGCCATGCGTGCCCATGGCCACGAGATCGCAGCCGGTGTCATCAACCCACCGCACGATTTCCTTGGCTGGGTCGCCGTAAGCCAGCTGCAACTCGCAGGAAATACTCGCGGCCTCGAATTCGCCGCGGATTTGTTTGAGATAGGCCTTGCCTTCTTTTATTTCCTCGCCGCCCGCATCTTCTTCGTGAAAACGGGCTGCCGGGCCGGTCGCCACGTGCAGCAGCACGACGCGACTATGCATGATGCCGGCGAGTTGCTTCACATGATCGATAATGGGCCGATCGGCCGGTGAGAGGTCGAGTGCCAACAGAATCGTCTTATACATTGCGGTTCTCCGACACCAGTTTCCTATGACGCACCACTGGTGATGATCTGCCAGGCTGCCGCCAACGAAGCGCGCAAGCCATAGACATCCATCACGGTAATTAAAATCGCGCTGGCCCAACCGACGATGAGCAAGAACCAGCCGCTGCGCCAGTCGCCCATGAGTTTCCGCGAACTGGTGAAGTGCAGGAGCGGAAACATGGCGAACGGCAATTGCATGGCCAGCACGACCTGACTCAGCGTGAGGAGGTCGTTCACGCTGCCTTCGCCGCGAACGCCAATGATAAAGACGGCCGGCAAAATCGCCAAGCCGCGCGTAATGAGGCGGCGAATCCAGGGCGAAAGCCGCCAGTGCATGAAGCCTTCCATCACCACCTGGCCGGCCAACGTGCCGGTGATCGTGCTGCTTTGGCCGCTGGCCAGTAGAGCGACGGCGAATAGCGTGCTGGCGGCCGCGGTGTTCATCAGTGGCGCGAGTGTGAGGAATGCCACGCGAATCCAGTCGCTATCCTCGGCGAAATGGACAATTTCGCCGCCGGCCACTTCAACACTTGTTTTGCCGTAAAATGTCATCGCGGCCAGCACGAGGATGGCGGCATTGATGAGGAATGCAATCAGCAGCGAGACTGTCGTATCGATGGTGTTGTAGAAAATCGCGCCCTGGATTGCCCGCGAGTTCTTCTGCAGTTTGCGGCTCTGCACGAGCGCCGAGTGCAGATACAAATTATGGGGCATCACCGTGGCCCCGATGATGCCGATCGCGATGAACGCCATCCCGGCTTGTCGCAGTCCTGGCGTAAGAAGCGCGTGGCCCATTTCGCGAAAGTTCGGCGTCGTTTCAGGTATGAGGAAGAGTTCGATGAAATAGCACGTGCCGATGGTGGCTACGAGGACCAGCACGACGGCTTCAATGGTGCGGATGCCGAAGCGCTGCAGCGCGAGGAGTAGAAACACGTCGGCCGCTGTAATTAGCACCGCGTAGAACAACGGGATATGGAAGAGCAGATTGAGCGCGACCGCGCTACCGAGTACCTCCGCCAGGTCGCAGGCGGCGATCGCCAGTTCGCAGAAGAGCCATTGGGGCCAGCGGGCCCAACTGGGGTAGTAATCGCGGCATGCTTGCGCGAGATCTTTGCCGGTCACGATTCCTAAGCGCGCCGAGAGAATCTGCAAGAAGATGGCCATCACGCTTGCTAGCGCCACAACCCACAGTAAGTCGTATTTGAACCTCGCGCCGGCGGCTAAGTCGGTGCCCCAGTTCCCGGGGTCCATGTAGCCGACGCTGACCAGCAACGCCGGCCCGACATACGCCCGCCAATTTCGCCAGAACTGCGTGGGCCCTTCCGGTACCTGGACGGAACCGTGAATCCCATCGAGCGAAACATGGCGCTGGTGAAACGCGTTGATTGCGGCCGATGGGTCCGGCGTCGAGTTTTCGTATTCGGGGATTCGCATGGCGACAGCGCCTAAGTGATCTACGTCGACACTCGACCTATTTTGACGGACCAAAAACGGTCCGCAGATCATAACCCGATGCGCAAGAGAATGTTATGTCTCTTCTACTCCTCAGAAGAACCGATGCCACAGAGGACTTTTTGACTAATCAAAATCTTCGCAGGTGGACCGCAATTCGTCAAGCGAGAATCGGCGGTCGGTAGCGAGCTTCCGGTTTATTTGGCACGGCTGCCAAACGCGGCAAGAAATTTCACCTGCAAGTCTCGAAACGCGCGGAGGCAACGGCAGGCCGCGTAACCTGAGATTAGGGCACTCGGACGGTGCTCCCGCGAAATGGACAAACGTCACGACGAACACCACAGATACCCAAGGATTATTGAGAAGAGAATCAAACTGCGCTGACTCGGCTGATTTTCCCTAAGTCGTTGCGCCATCAAGAGAAAATTTGACCATCTCACTGGGGCGGGGTAAATTTAAGAAGCGTTTTGCCGCCCCTGTCGAACGCCGGTGTCGTATGCGATGAGCGTCAGCTATTACAAGCGGTATCGAATGGAAGTGGATCTCCGCACCCGGCGGTCGATCGGACCCTTCATACCCATTGATTACCGTCTGCTACCTTGGCACGCCGACCTGCTTTTCGACCATTCGGAAGTGAAGTACCAGAGCTTTCGAAATGAGATCGACGCGGACGTTTTCAATTGTCTCGGCGAACTTGATGGCTGCCACCGGCTGATGGAAGAAATCAGCCTCAAGGAAGGGTTCCTTCCCGAAGCCACTTGGCTGGCGGTTTACACGGGCGGCGATGTTCCCGAGCCCTGTGGCACGATTCAAGGCGTTCGCACCGCCCACCGCTACGGGGCCATTCAGAACATCGGCATCGTTCCCGGTCATCGGGGTCGCGGTGTTGGTTCGGCCTTGGTTTTTGCGGCCCTCGCCGGGTTCCAGCAAGCAGGTGTCTCGCGAGTTTATCTGGAAGTCACTGCCCAAAACGACGGTGCTGTGCGGCTCTACAAGCGGCTGGGCTTCCGCCGCACCAAGACGCTATTCAAGGCGGTCGAACTCGCCTATTCTTGACGCGGTAGGATTAACGGCCAGAAGTTGCCGCCACCCACGTTCCTTGTTCCCGCGCTCTGCGTGGGAAGTCAGTTCCACGACGCTCTGCGTCGCACTATGGACAAAACACTATGATAGCGAGGCGAACCGCAGAGCGGCCGAATAGTCGATTCCCACGCGGAGCGTGGAAACGAGTGAAAGAGTAGATGTTTGAATGACGACCGAAATTCTCTCTCAGAAGCTCACGAACGGCATGGTGCTGGTTGGCGAACCGACGCGGTCGCTGGAATCGGTCGCCTTCACGTTCCTGCTACCAAGTGGATGTTGTTACGATCCACCGCAACGTGCGGGCTTGGCCTCGCTCACGGGCGAGATGATGCTGCGCGGCGCCGGGCCGCGCGATAGCCGCACGTGGATTTCCGACCTTGAAAACCTCGGCGTCGAACGGGGTGAATCGGTGGGCGTCGCCCAGGCCACCTATCATGGCGCGACGCTCAAAGACAACCTCTATGCTGGCCTCGGCTTGTTTGCCGATTTGCTCCGTCGCCCTCACCTACCCGCGGATCAACTCGACGCCGGCCGGAACACCTGCCTGCAGGAGTTGCGCTCGATCGACGATGAGCCTAGCCACAAACTCATGATCGAACTGCGGCGCCGGCAGTATCCCGACCCGTGGGGTCGTTCGAGTCACGGCGATGGTGTGGGCTTGCGAGCGGCGACGATTGACGACGTCCGCCGATTCCACGAACAGCACTATCGGCCGGAAAACACCATTCTCTCAGTCGCCGGCAACTTCGATTGGCAGCGCCTGTGCGACACGGTCGAACAGATGTTTGGCGATTGGCAACCCGGCGCCGCCCGCGAGCCAGTCACGGGCAACGGCCGACCGACCGGCAATTACATCCCGTTCGAGTCCAACCAATCGCACGTGGGCGTCGCCTACCCGACGATTCCCTACAAACACCCTGATTATTTTCAGGCATGGGCAGCCGTCGGCGTTCTTTCGAGCGGCTCAAGTTCCCGCCTGTTCACCGAAGTGCGTGAAAAGCGCGGCCTGTGCTACACGGTGTACGCTTCGCTCCACACGCAGCGCGACCGCGCCAGCGTCCTGTGCTATGCGGGGACGACCGCTGAACGTGCCCAAGAAACACTGAACGTCACCGTGAGCGAACTGCAGCGGCTCGGCAAGGGCATTGAACACAGCGAGCTTAGCCGTCTGAAAGCGCGGATCAAAAGCTCCCTCATCATGCAGCAAGAATCCACCTCAGCCCGCAGCGGCGCCCTCGGCCGCGATTGGTACCACCTCGGCCATGCTCGCTCGCTCGACGAGGTTGGCAAACTGGTGGACGCCCTCTCGGCCGATTCCATCAACGCCTTTTTGGAAGCGAACCCGCCGCGCGATTTGTTGGTCGTCACGCTAGGCCCCGAACCGTTGGAGCTGCCGAATGGAGTTTCGTAGTCACCTCAGAGCCGGGCCCCTATTTGTAACCTGCGCGGCGGTGTGGCATGCTCCCGCGAAGCCTCACATGCCCACGCTCGTCGGAGGACTTTGCCGTTTCGCGTGAGCATGCTCGCGCGAGCGAGGACATGCCACCCTTTTTGTCAATGTACGTATTCCCCGAATAGATCGGAAACGCTATGGAATTCCGTCATCACCGCTTGGAAAACGGCCTGGAAATTGTGGCAGAAACAAATGATGACGCCCACTCAATGAGCGTCGCCTTCCTCGTGCGCACTGGTTCGCGCGATGAAGCCGACGATGTGGCCGGCGTCAGCCATTTTCTCGAACACATGTGCTTCAAAGGCACGCCGCGCCGCAGCGCCGATGATGTGAACCGCGAGTTCGATGAAATCGGCGCTCATTACAATGCGTTCACGAGCGAAGAGTGCACGGCGTATTACGCTTCGGTGTTGCCCGAATATCAGGAAGCGAGCGTTGATATTTTGGCAGACATCCTCCGCCCCAGCCTTCGGCCCGACGACTTCGATATGGAGAAGAAGGTCATTTTGGAAGAAATCCAGATGTACCTCGACCAACCGCCGTTCGGCATGGACGACCGTCTCAAGCAGTTGCACATGGGCCGGCATCCACTCGCCCGTAGCGTACTCGGCACCAGCGACAGCGTGGGTGCTCTCACGCCCATGCAAATGCGCACGTACTTTGACTCTCGCTATGCCGCCGATAATTTGTTCGTCGCGGCCGCCGGTAAAGTCGATTTCGACGCCCTCGTGGAACAGGTCGCCAAACGCTGCAGCAATTGGCACCCGCAAGCTGCCAAACGCCATGTGCCGCCTGCCGCCTCAACACCGAAGTTCGAGGTCGTTCATCGTCCCACCGCCACGCAGCAATATGTGCTGCAACTGGCCGATGCGCCTTCTTCCGAGGATGATGACCGCTACGCGGCGAAATTGCTGGCCACCGTCATCGGCGACGATTCCGGCAGCCGCTTTTACTGGGAACTCGTGGATCCCGGCCTAGTGGAGACCGCCAGCCTGGGCCATTACGAATATCTTGGTGCCGGTATGTTCTACACCTGGCTATCGTGCGAGCCTGACCTCGTTGAAGACAACCTCGCCCGCATTCGGGACATTCTCGGCGAAGTCGAACAAAGTGGCGTTACGGAGGAAGAGCTACGCCAGGCAAAAAATAAAGTGAAGGCTCGCGTCGTGCTCGGCAGCGAACGCCCGCAAAACCGCCTTTTCAATGTCGGTGGCAATTGGCTGCAGCGCCGCGAGTACCGCACCGTGGCCGACGACATTCAGTCGCTCGACGCGGTGACAATAGACCAGATTCGCATCGTCCTTAAGAAGTACCCGCTCACAGTCGCATCCACCGTAACCGTAGGCCCGCGAGAAGACGTGCGAGGCCCCACCTAATTCGGCGAGAGAGCTGCGTTGGTTATTTTTGTGGAATGGCCACCGTCCCCGCCGCGGGCGAAGCCGCAATGGTTTGGGCGCAACGAAAAAACGGGTCTTCATAATTGGGAGCCGAATCTTGAGTTATGAACGGTTACGAGTCCGCCTAGCAAAGTCGCCTCGGTCTTTTCCAGGTCAAAGTCGCTGCGCCGATAAGCGCCAGGAAGCAGGTCGTCGGCTCTGGGATGTCGCCGCCGGGAGGCGTGGTGGCTGCGTCAAGCGTCGTGCCATAGCGGAACGTCTTGACGGAAACGAGAGTATTTGTTTCCAAATTGGGTACGCTCAACTCGAACACCGCCATCTGGGCGGCAAACGGGTTGTGGCCCGGATTACCTTTGATCGACCCATTCGCTCCGCTATAATTGCCGGCGATTGGCGGGCCGATAATGCTGCTCTTGGCATCCGGATTGAAGTTGAGTTGGTACATCCCGTTCCCCAGCGAGACCAGCGACCAAGTCAGGTTTTGCGCCGAGCCGGTATCGACATACGCTCCGGTGCCGTCGATGGTCCGTTCGATACCGGTAACGGAACTCAAGGTCGGCGTCAGGCCGCCGATCGAAAAATCGAGGCCTGTAAATAGTTCGCCTGCATCGAGCGTCGTGGTCGTTGTATTCGTGAGCTTGATGGTTGCGGTATCGGCGGCCGCGTTCAGCGTAAAATCAGCCGAACCAGAAACGGGATGACCGTCGGAACTGAAACCGGCGAAGGGAATCGTGGCTGCGAAGGCGGAGGAAGCCCCAAGAACGCATGCCAAAGACAAGAGAATCGAAGGAACTGCGAGACTCGCCATGTTAATATGGCGGCCCTGCTGAGCATTGAATAACTGTCGAACCAATGGACGAATCATTAGCGACCCTCCCAGATATAAAAACACATGTTGCAACGCGGTGACACAATTTCATTGTCCGTATACTTCTTCCATCTAATCATGGGCGGCCCTGGTTTACAACATATTTCACTGTAAAAATTGTGAAAATCATCGGAGGACCGGAATTCTTCTGAAAACCGACCTATCGGCTCCTGGCCAGTGCAACTTCCGATAACGCTAATCCTATTTACTCACCGTGAAATAACGCTGATTTGGGTTTTATTGTTCTCGGGCTTCCACGACTCTCCAATCCGTGAGATGTCCAACATCTGGGATCAGCGATTTGGGTCGACCGAGAACCTCCCAAGACCGAGTTTTGTCACCACAGTAAGGAGCGATTCGATTCTCGGCTTCCGCCTCAACACGGTCGGCAACAGCTGCCTGACCAACAACTTCAACGGCAACATCGTGGGCAACATCGACGATGCGATTTAGAAAGGCGATGTAACGACCTCGAATCTGAATAACCGGCCGCTCGTTACACGTACAGCCAAGTTCAACTTTACCCACTGGCTTCACCGAGAACGGCATCTCGCGCAATTTCGACTTCGGCCCGGGCACCGCGCCAGACAGCTTCTTGATACTAAAGCCCCGCGAGGCCCTGCTACTCGTTTTTGGGCTGTGCGCGCAGTTGGATCGTGCGAGACGACGTTAATCGTGACGCCGCAAATTTTCGCGAACAGCGCGGCAACGGCACTCGGTGCCAGGTTGCTCGCCGACGACGAGGCAGCTTCGTCGTAAACTCTTACTGTAATCAATTAGTAAACGAGTCTTGGCAGTTCGCGGCGAACCGGTCGGCTTTACTTCTCCCGCACGATGCTATTCAAGTACTTCTCCAGGTTCGTATAGCCGTCGCCGTTGTAATCGTCATTGCGATCTTCCGCGTTGTGAGCGTCGAGCCCGTGCGCGTTTTCCCAGGCGTCCGGCATCCCGTCGCCATCGGTATCTTTTAAAGCCTGTTGCGAGGAAAGCGCGGGCCAACCGCCCACTTCCGACTGCGAATCGAGGAGTTTGCCCTGCTTCTTTCGCACATTTTGAATCACGCGCATATCAACGGCGTCGCGATGCAACGATGCGCCTGCCCGAGCGAGCACCAGTTCGTAAGCTTCCGCTGCTGTTTGCGTAATGGGCGTGTTCGCCCCGAGGTCGGGGGCACTCGCCTGCCAATCCGCCAATCTACCGGCATAGGCGTACTTACCCTTCGGTTGCAGCCAGCGGTCAAAATCAAGGGCGGCGTAGTTGTCGCGTGTCAGGTCCGCGCGGCCCTCGAACTCGTTGCCACTCATGTGGCCTTTCGCCAAGGCCGGCAAACTCCCTTTCATGGCGATGGGCAGTGCGGCAGGGTCCGTCATTGGCCCAGGTCGCCACGTGTTGTTGATGCAGTTGATGAAATGATCGGCGAAGTTGGCCGTGCCCCCCTTGCTCCAGTTGTAGATCACGTTATTCCGAAAATCGACGATATGCTGCGGTGGCTGGACCGCGCTACCCAGCGTCGGGTGCCGATCGCGGCAGGTGGAAAACAGATTGTGATGCAGCGTGATCGGGCCACTCAAATCGCGATACGACGCAGCCATCGCATGGCCGCCCTGTTTGTTGTGAAGGCTATGATTCAGGGCCTCGCTGATGATGCACCACTGCAACGTGAAGTGACCGCCGCGCCGCAAATCGTGCGTGCCATCGATGGCCCAACTCAGCGAGCAGTGATCGAAGATGACGCGGTCGATGTCTTCGGTATTCACCGTGTCGTCACCGCCGCGAGCCCCCTTGGGTTTGTTCTCGTCGCCGAGGCGGAACCGCAGATAGCGGACCACGACGTCGTGAGCATCCTTGATCTGAAACGTGAAATCGCGGAGCGTGATGCCATCGCCCGGGGCTGTCTGACCGGCAATCGTGATCAACGATTTATCGAGCGTGAGCCGGCTCTTGAGTTGGATAGTGCCGCTCACATCGAACACGATCGTCCGGGGCCCGGTTGCCGAGCGAATGCCGTTGCGCAACGAGCCGGGCCCCGCGTCGGCAAGTGATGTGACATGATACACATCGCCGCCACGACCGCCACAGGCAACACGACCGAAACCCTCGGCCCCTGGAAACGCGGGCAACTGGTGGTCCGGCTTCGGCTGGGCGCGCAGTTGCTGAACATCCACAGCCGACGGTTCCCTGCCGAACCCGGTTGTGATGTAAATCAGGTTGATTGCGGCGATGAAACTCGGCACGAACCATAAACGAAGCCTCTCCATCGCGCACCTCTCATCCCAAAACTCGTTATTGCGTACCAGGAAAACACCTCACTATTGTAAGAGCGCGAGTTCCCAGCAAACTATCGGGCATCGCGACGGAAGTTTGCTGCGGGCGCTTGATTCCATCGCTGGCGTCACACTACTTGCCGAACTCTTTAATCCGAAAGTTCCGGTACTCGTGAGCGCCGTTTTCGCCTTGAAGGCCCAAGTACCCGCGTTTAAGTCCGCCCGCGTCGTTCGTGTTGGAAACCAATTCGCCGTTCAGACGCACTTCAATTCGTGTCCCCACCGCCCGGATATCGTACTCGTTCCATTCGCCATCGGGCTTCAGCACCTGCTTCACCAAATCGACGTTCAGGTCGAACTTGCTGCCGAAGATCGATGCCATGCGGGCCGTGTTCTCGATCTGCACCTCGTATTTGCGGTCTGGCCAATCTTTGCCCTCCTTTTTCGCGCGCAAAAACACACCGCCGTCCTGCCCGGGCTTCATAAAGCGGAATTCTAACCGCAACTCGAAGTCGCCATACTCCTTATCACTCCGTAACCACCCGTGCCCCTCATTGTGCTTTAGGACGCCGTCCTCGACGACGAACTTCGCGCCATTTTCAAGATGCCAACCGGCGAGCGTCTTGCCATCGAACAAGCTGACAAACCCCTTTTCCGCCTTGTCGGCTGCCCAACAGACGCTTGCCGCCTCGAGTAACCAGAAGGCAGCCATGATACGACCGATAGGAAGAACCCCTCGACGACGAAACATAATCGCCAACCTCAAAACAAGTGGTTGATGCCGCAATTTCATTTTGTCGCCGCCATTGGTTTCCGCTCATCGGCGACACGCAGAAAAGCCTACCTTGTTCCGAGCGCTTTCCATACCCCCCTCTCCGTGCGGCAGAGAGTCACATTGTTTGGGGCTCGCTGAGGGGATGGTCAAAATACCTTGGAAAACCTCGCTTTCGAGTCGTTCGCTGGAAACATCAGCTCAGCCTATTGGCTGCAAGGCCCGGGCATCCAATGCACTGGCAGAGCCAGTGGTACCCGGCGTACCATGGACTTTTCACCCAACGGTCCGATCCGATACGTTTCGCATGTGGATCACCGAATGCCCGCTCGAAACCCTTACCTCGGCATCATCCTCGTCGACCACGGCTCTCGCCGCGCCGAGAGCAACGACCTGCTTATGGAGGTCGTCGAGAATTTTGCGGCCGCCAGCGGCTACTCCATCGTTGAACCGGCCCACATGGAACTGTCCGAACCGTCGATTGCCACAGCTTTCCGCCGCTGCGTCGAGCGGGGAGCCACGACGGTGGTTGTATTCCCCTATTTTCTGCTTCCCGGCCGGCATTGGGACGAGGACATTCCCCGTCTCGCCGCCGCCGCGGCCGAAAACCATCCCGGCGTCCGCTACCTGGTGACAGCACCTTTTGGACTGCATCCACTGATGGCAGAGATCATTCAGCAGCGCATCGAACATTGCCTCAACCACTCACACGGCAAAGTCGCTGCATGCGAACTGTGTGCTGGCACCGACCGGTGCGAATTGCGCGACGCTTCCGATTGAATTGGTCGCAGCGGCCAGACGATAGGGACTAAAGACGCCCGCATGGTGTGAGCACGAATCCGCTCGGGGTGCCACGGCCACTACTTTGAGTGGCCATGAAAGGTCGCTTAATCTACATGCCCACGCTGAGCCGTGGGCATGGCACGCGAAACAATAAATTACCTTACGACCGCGCTCTGCTTCGCAACGCGGCTCAACGGTCGCCCCGATCTCCCGTAAGATTCGGCGGCCGCTCGTCTGCAAAATTCCAGGGAAGGAAATACCATGAAACGCTTATCACTGGCGACTGCCCTACTCTGCTCGGTCGCGCTGGTCGCTACATTCGCCCCACGCACCCATGCTGGCACGCCGTTCGTCCCCGGCACCGGTGAGTTCTTAAAGGATTGCAGCGACGATTTTGAGGACACGAATTGGAGCTACAAATACAACCTGCCAAAAAGCAGTCATGAACAAGACAAGATGCAGCGCAGCCCCGGCGGCATGTCGAACAACGGCCTATGGCACGAAGGTGGGAAGCGGGGTACGCCCGACGTGGTGAAACGCGTCGCCACTCCGCCCGGTGGCATCGCAGGCAGCACTGGCGCATTGCTGATCGCGACGAAGAACTCGGGTATCCCCGGCACTTACAGCAATGAGCAAATGCAAGACGACCTGCTCATGATGTGCAATCGCCGGCTCGGTCGAGCAATCCCCATAAGCTGGCAACCGAGCTGCACGGTCCGCGTTTACTTGCCCGAATGGGACAAATGGGAGCAACGCAACGGCGCTTCGTTTGGCCTGCGGGCCGATTGCAACGGCCGCAACCCGGACGGCAGCGAAGAAGAATATTGGCCAGGCATGTTCCTGCTCTATCAAAAGAAGAAGACGAAAGAAGGCGAGCAGCAAACTAGCGCGAAGATCACCATTCGCGGCGACCGGCTCGGCCATGACGTGCGCAGCTTGGACATCAAGGAACCTGGCTGGTGGACCTTCGGCATGTCGTTCACTTCTGATGGCCAGATTCATTATTACGCTCATCAAGGCGTGGCCGATTTGACTGCCGATGATTTCTTGATGTCGAGCTATCCCTATGGCATGAAGTGCCTGAACTTCAACAACTTCTTCTTCAACGTGGCGAACTGGGATAACGGCCACACCTGGTCGACGCCGTGGGTGATCGACGACCCAAAGATTTACGTGATTCCGCCGGAGGGCCAGGTGGTGGCCCAATTGTACCGCATCAAGAAATCGCCGCAGAAGTCGCAGCCGCAACAGCAGCAGCGGCAAGTGGCGAGCAAGCCGAAGGCGCAGCGCAGCCTGCAGCAGCCGGAATCGGAAGCGGTGCCGGCGACGGCTTCTCGAGCGAAGTCGCAGAAGTGATGAGGGGCGAGGCGCGAGACGCGAGTTGTGAGGTGCGAGGCGCAAGGAGCGAGCTGTGAGGCGGCATCGGAGCTAGCGAGTCTGGTGCAGTTGACATGGTTCGCACAAGGTGTGGCAGTGAAAGAAGTGCTCCTGCTTTAGCAGCGTTTTGGCCAAACGCGAAACGGGCTGCTAAATGGACTCAAATCAGCGCCCGCAGCATGCCCGCCGCTTTGTGCCAGGTTTCTTCGTATTCGAGTTGCAGGCGGATTGGGCGACAATGCCGAACAGCAAGATTACGGCTGGGGAACCTGGGTAGCTAAGTCAGGTGGCAGGTTATTGCGCAATTCGGGGTGCGATTCCACGAGGCGCATGATATCGAGAAGGTCTTTCTGGCGTTTGCTTGGTCGCCGTTGGTCGTCTTGCCAGGCCGCGATTTTTCCCGCCAGCGTGTCGTCGAGCGACGCGACTCGCATGAGTATGCCATGCACGTCGGCCGCGACGCCGCGCGATGGGAAGCCACAATACATTGCCGCAGTGCTAATCTGCACCGACAGTTTGGACGAACCGGTTAGGTTTACGGACCACTCGAATTGCTTGGCCTGAAAGCCGGCGGCCGTCAGGGCCGCGACCGCCTCGTCCACGCGTTCGGCGGCAATGACGACATCGACATCGGCTGTGGCCAGTGGCTCCTCGACCCAATAGTTGACGGCGAGGCCGCCGATCATGCACCACGGAATCTCCAGCCGTTCAAGCACTTCCACTAGGCGCAGCACATCGCCCCCGCCACCGGCCGTCTGCCAATCGTAGAACTGTCGTTCGGTCATGATCAGTGATTGTCCGAGGAAGAGGTTTCCCACGTCCAATTTTAGCATGTTCAGCAGTTACCGAACACTCAGGACTAAATCAGCGCCCGCAACATTCCCGCCGCTTTGTGCCAGGTTTCTTCGTATTCGAGTTGCGGGTTGGATTGAGCGACGATGCCGCCGCCGACGGGGAGTTGCCACCAGCCGCTTGCGTTGGTGATCGTGCGGATGAGGATGTTCGTATCCATCTGGCCGCCGACGCCGAGATAGCCGAGTGAGCCGCAGTACGCTCCGCGGACGGTCGGTTCGAGTTCCGCGATGATCTCCATCGCGCGAATTTTCGGGGCTCCCGTGATCGATCCACCGGGAAACGAGGTGCGCAGTACATCCAGCGGCGTTAGCGATGGCTTCAACGTACCCTCGACGACGGAAACGAGGTGTTGCACATATTCGTACATTTCCAAGCCGCAGAGTTGCGACACGCGGACACTATCGGGCAAGCAGGTTCTGGAAAGGTCGTTGCGAAGCAAATCAACGATCATGATATTCTCGGCTCGATCTTTTTCGCTGCCACGGAGGTCGTCGCCCGCGAACAGGTCGGCTTCGGGGCGTTGCGCCCGGCCGCGCGTGCCTTTAATGGGCCGAGTTTCCACTTGCCGATCGGCGATGCGGATGAATCGCTCCGGCGAAGCACTGGCGATTTGCCAGACACCTCCATCCAGGTAACCGGCAAACGGGGCCGGGTTCCGCGACCGCAAACGAAAATACAGGTCCGTCGGCGACGACACAGCGGCATGCAGCAACCGCTGGGAGAGATTCACTTGGAAAATGTCGCCTGCATGGATGTAATCAATGGCTTGGCGAACACCTTGGCGATACCCGTCGGCCGAAAAATTGCTCGTGACACCAGCCGCGACCGCAGTGGCATATTGGGGAGCCAACTCGGACGCTGGAGTTCGTGAGGAATCGGGCAGGTTCGGTTGTGTATCATTGTTGTCTGTCAATAGCCGCCGGAATCGAACTAGCCGCGCCGCCGCTCGATCTCTTCGTGTTGCTGAGTCCCGTTCGGGAAGACCTTGGGAGATAAGCCACGCCGCGTTGCTTTGGTGGTCAAACGCGACGACGACGTCGTAAAGCCCAACCGCAAGCGCGGGGATTTTGAACTCATCGAAGTCGGCCCGGGGCACGCGCTCCAAACTACTGGCGAGGTCATAGCCAAACAGGCCGGCCCAGCCACCTTGAAACGGCGGCAAGTTCGGCAGAACTTCGCTCGGAAGCTCGGCGGCTTCGGCTACCAGGAGGGACAGCGCATCGCTGTCATCCGCGGCTACCGAGATCCACTTTACTGGATCGGCCGCAACAAACGAGTAACGACCAAGCTGCGGAATTCGCATCGCACTATCGAAGAACACGACGCGCGGTAGGCCGCTCAACCGCCGAAACACCATTTCCGGTGACAAGCTATTGTCGAGTCGTTCGACGAGCGGTAGGCCCACACCCTGTAATTGAGGCAAGAATGAGGCCGAATTGTTGATCGTCATGTGCTCTCACCCCGGCCCTCTCCCAAGGGGAGAGGAAGATAGATAATGCCGAAGTTCGTCGCGAGTGAGAAAACCCCAGTTGAGCGGCTCATCTTGCTGGTACTGCTTTCCCAGCGTGAGCGCCGTGGCCGCTTTGCATAACTCGTAGCCTACGTAGAACGCATGGTCCGCATCCATGTTCTTCGGCAATCCTCCATCGGGCCCACTGTGGCGCAGTTGCTCAAACACGGCGAACGGGTCGGCATCGTGCAGATGAAGCCGATGGCTGACGACGTGGACTTCGCCACCAGAAGTGAACACGCGGTAGTTGGCGTCTTTGATTTCCCTGGCGAGTCGATCCATTTCTTGGATCGGCATTTCGGTAACGGCTGGATCGCGCAATATTACCAGTCGTGATTCCAAATGCTTGGGAAGCACGCGATGCTGAGTCGCATGATACACGAGCCGGCGGGCCAGATCGCATTCTCGCACGCTTGACCGTGCCCAGGGAATTACTTGCGTCGTGAGCACGCTGCGAATGCCGGTTTCCTGGCAGAACCCCAGCAACAACGTATTGATGGCGGCCGAGTCGGCGTCGGTCAATTCGGTAAGGTTGCCAATGCCCATCAAGATTTCTGCGTCTGGATAGCGCTCGCGGACCTTCAAGTAACGGCCAAGGCTGGCGGCAAAGCCGAAACCGATTGGCTCGACTACGGGATCGAGCCGCAATTGCACACCGCGCGCGGCCAGAAATTCGACCGTTTCATCAAGCCCCGCCAGCGACCGTGGATCGTCCGGTACGACGACCACTTCACATTCCCAGGTGCACGCGGCCTGGCGATTCGAGCTGTTGACGGAAAGAACGAGTTCGGCGCCTGCTTTCACGGCGGGGGCGATTTCGCGCGGATCGAGGCTGTCGATCGAAACGCGGTGGCCGTCTTCGTGCAAAGCGCGCACGGTCTCCGCTACCCCAAGCCACGGCCCATCGGGTTCGCAACCCACATCAATGATGTCAGCTCCGTCGGCCGCCAATTGTTTGGCGACGGCGCGAATCTTGTCCAGCGGCAGGCGCGGGCAGTGATTGATCTCGGCAAGGATTTCAATATCGTACGCTCCATAATCGGCCGGTCGCGGCTCGCGACCAAAGAATGCCGGCAACTCGCGGAGATCGCGCGGACCGCGCACGACCGGTACTCGGGCCGCGTTTTCGATCAGTTTCAAGTCGCCGCTGCAGTAGCCAGGCACAAGAATCGTCGTAGCACCCGTCGCCAAAGAAAGCCGCCTTGTGATCCACTCAGGCGTCATGAGCGCTGCTACGGTGATCGGGAGCACGTCAATTGTGTACGCGAAGCCAAGTTCGCGGGCCAACGGCTCGACGATTGCGCGAAGTGCGTGTTCCGCAAGTCGGCCAGTGACGAATTGAATGTGTTCAGACGACATAGCAGACATCTTGCGAAAGCCAAGATGGCCGTCCCCGTTTTGGGGCAGCGAGTTTTCAACGGCTCACCACTTACACCAGATACAAGACAGGGAATGAATACACCCGGCCGAAACGGCCGGGCTACGTACGGCCTCCGTTGATGGGAATGATTTGTCCGTTGATGAACTCGGCCGCGGGCGACGCCAGGAAGCGGACTGCTTGTGCGACGTCCTCGGGCGTTCCCCACCGCGATAGGAGCGATTCACGCTTCGCAAGCTCCTGCCACTCTTCGGCCGCGTGGTCGCCCCATTTCGTTCGAATCCAGCCCGGTGCCACGCAGTTGACTCGCACATTTGGTGCGAGCGATTTCGCCAAACTGCGGGTCGCGGCCATCACGGCGCCTTTGGTGGCGGCAAACATCTCTCCGCTGTCGCCGGCCATGCCCGTCTCCGCCTGATCCCAGCCCATGTTGATGATCGTGCCTCGGCCGCGTTCACGCATTCGGCCTCCAATCGCACGGGAAAGCCTCAAAGTACCAACGACATCGACGTTCCAGAGAGCAGCGAGCTTTTCCTCGAACGACCATGCAGCGGCAGGGCCGGTGAGCACATCAGCACCGGCGTTATTCACCCAAATATCAATCGCCCGCCAATGCCATGCTGATGCCAAAAGTTCGTCTTGCGCGGCCAAGTCGGAGAGATCGCAGATCATCACTTGCGTGTCGCGACCGGCGGCGCGGATTTCGGCGGCCACAACCTCGGCCCCTTCTCGATTGTGACGCGTGTGGACGAGCACGTTTGCGCCGGCTCGGGCAAGTTCCCGCGCGATCGCCCTGCCAACGCCACTCGAACTTCCTGTGACGGCAGCGGCGAGTCCTTGCAGCGGATGATCGTTGTGTTCCATGACTACTTGGCGATAACAAGCGAAGACTTCATGCATTTATGGTAGCAGCAATAACGGTGGGTGGCAGCCGCCTTGCCGCGGCACGTTTGAGGCTCTACGATTCGTGTGCACCGCAAATTAGCAGTGCATCGTCTCGAACCGCAGGAGCTCACTTGGACACCCAGTTGTCGATGCGCCATAAGTGGTTTCCAATAATCGTTTTGCTGGCCGCCGGCGTTTGGTGGCTTTGGCGGGCGAGCTACGCACAGTACCACACGATACTGCACATTGTAGCGGTACTCGTTACGGGGATCGCGCTCGGCATTTGGTACGCTTTTTATGGCGGCGGTTCGCGCCGCTGGCGCCTTTCGGTGGTGGCAGCACTCGTTGGTTTGGCGGGTACGGCATTAATCATCTTTCGCCCCGTTTACAACGGCGATATGGGCATTTATCGCTGGCGACTGCGGTTCGCGAAGACCGCCGACCAATCGCTTGCGCCGATCAAGCCGTCTGCCGAAATTGCCGAGTGGAAGCCGACGCCCCAGGATTATCCACGTTTCTTAGGAAATGGCTATTGGGCCGAAGTAAAGGGCGTTTCGCTTGAAACCGACTGGAAGGCCCACTCGCCGCAGGAAGTTTGGCGACACGAAATCGGTGCCGGCTGGTCGGGCTTTGCGATTGTGGGCGATTATGCGTTCACTCAAGAGCAGCGGGGCAACCAAGAGGTCGTCAGTTGCTATCGAGTGCAGACTGGCGAGCCGGTATGGGTTCATGCCGACGCGGCCCGTTTTGACCCACCCGATACGATGAGCAGTCTGGGCGACATCGGTCCGCGGGCCACGCCCACCTTGCACAACGAGCGCGTTTTCACCCAAGGTGGCACGGGGATCGTGAACTGCCTCGATGCCCGCACGGGTAAAGTTCGGTGGACGCATGACACCGTGCGGGAATTCAATACAACGGTGACGACCTGGGGCAAGTCGGGGTCGCCTTTGATTGTGGACGACATGGTCATCATCAGCGTTGGCGCCCCCAGCGCACCACCTACTGGCGAAGCCGCGGCGCGAGAACCGACGTCTGCTGATGAGCCTGTTGCAGCTCAGAGTTCGTCGGACCCATCGAGTTTCGATCATTCGTTGGTTGCCTTCGACATCGTGACCGGCGCCGTTCGGTGGCATGCAGGCGGCCGGAAGGCGAGCTACGCATCGCCAGTTCTCACGACAATCGCTGGCGAACGGCAAATCATCATGATCAACGACAGCTGGGTAACCAGCCATCGCGCTAGCGACGGTGAAATTCTGTGGGAGTTTCCGTGGGCCAACGCGCACGATGGTACGGCGACGTGCCCACAGCCAGTACCGTTGCCTGGGGACCGCGTATTTCTTTCGAAGGGCTACGGTGTGGGGTGCGCACTACTGCAAATCAAACATGGCCCGGATGGCAAGCTGGCTGCCGAACCAGTATGGCAACCGGCTATCAAAAAGGTAATGAAAACCAAATTCAGCAACGTGCTCGTGCGAGACGGTTTCATTTACGGACTGGACGACGTTCTGCTGGAATGCATAGAGATTGAGTCCGGGGCGGTGAGATGGAAGAAACGCCGCCAACCGGTGTTCGGTCACGGGCAAATCATGTTGATTGGCAATAACATTTTGGTGTTGAGCGAATCCGGGGAGCTTGCGCTCGTCGAAGCGACAGCGGACGAGTATCGAGAGTTGGGAAGCCTGCAAGTGTTGAGCGATGCCAACGTCACCTGGAACAATCCAGCGTTCGCCGCACCGTTTCTGCTGGTGCGGAATGCGCGCGAGGTGGCTTGCTATCGTTTACCGCTCAAGCAGTAGTAGTGCTTAAATTGTGGAGCGGCCCGCGCGCCCCTGTAGCCACGCTCGCCAGAGCGTGGATTCCTCGCGAGGTCTGCGCAACCAATGGCCTGTGGGAGGCTTCTCCGAGGCCGATTGCGTGCTGCAATGAATAGCGTCATCGGCGTTGGGAGACGCCTCGCACAGGTTCATTTATAGTGCAGTCTCCCACAGGTTCATTCACAGTGCGGCCTTGAGTAGATTGCAGGGCTTCTGCCGTCTGGCAACGGTGGCTACATGTTCTGGGGCGCCGGTCTTTCGCCATCCGGCGCATTTTCGAGCAACCAGTCTTCGAGAATGATCTGCTCAATCAGCGGTGCTCGCAGCAGTGCGGCACGACTTGGTAACAAAGCCGATAGCCACGGCCGGCGCGCCAGACCTGCAGCAGCCCGCATTCCCAAATGGTTCCAGGTTCGGCCGTTCGTTTGTTGGCGCACGTTTTCGCTCAGCCGCGTGAACGTGGCTGGGATTACGTTCGGACCAGGACCCACGTGAATCACGGTTGTGATGCCGCTCGAAAGCGTTTCGTAAACGGCGTCCCACAGCCGTTGCGGGTGGTCGACCCAGTCGCGAAGAATATCGCGTGCGTGGTAGTCATCGTAACTGCGTTTGCCGGTGACGAGGGAAAGCACTGGAGGGCACGGGGGCTGCAAGCCGCCGGGCATCACATCCATCATCACGGCCGCACGATCGGGAATGTTGCGTTGGCGGGCAATCGTCGTGTGTAGCGGCGGCCAACGCTCGGGGTTGATTTTGACGTGTGCCGGGTCTGGTAAGAACTTATGCATCTCGGCTTTGAAACGGCTGATCGTTTCATTTTGCCCGAGCAGCAAAAAAGTGTTGGGGGTGAGGATCGCGGAAATGCCGATGGTACCGCGGCCCTCGGCGGTGATAACGCGACACAAGCGATGGACGTCCTGTTCATCAATCGCTGGGCCACGCGAAAAAAGCACGCCCATCGTTACGTTGTGGGCCATGGCGGCACAGTCGGCCGCCATGGCAACCGGAACGCTCAGCACGTCGGCCATGCTGAAAACACCGGCGCACGACACGGCGGACAATTCACCGAGGCTGTATCCAAAGGCGAGTTTTGCCTCGCGAAATCGCACGTTGTGGAACTTTTCGAGCAGATCGACCTGGGCCAAATCGGCGGCCACGATAAGGGCCACTGCCTCGGCGTACTGGTCGAGCCCCGGCTCCTCGCGCCGCGAGACGATCTCCACCAAATCGACCGACCGGCCTACGTATTTCTGGCAAACTTCGCTGCCCCGCTCCAGGTAGCGCCGCACCGTGGGCCCATAGAGCGGATGCTCAAGCAACTCGGGCGTACGGCTCAGATTCGTGGTGTTATAACCACGAAAGGCGAAGGCGGTCGTCGGCATCTTGGCCTGCAGCGCGTTGGGCATGCTGCAATTATTTCACGCCGCGACAAAAAGAGCGCAACAAATTGTCGGCCAGCAGGGGTTTTTCATCGGAAGATGCAATGGACTGATGGCCAGCTATGGCTGGTAAACGGGTCAATTCGAATATAGCGATAAAACGGTGGCAGTCGGGTCGGTACGGATCACGAACATTTCACCGCGAGACTTTCGGCAGCAGCACCAATTCGTACTACCCTTGTAAGGGTCGATTCAGTTCGAGAACCGCGCGATTACGCAGGCTGACTCGCGCGGCTACTCTGACGGCAGCACGCGATTGCGGAAGGCTGAGTTGAATCGCCAGTACCGTTTTCTGACCGAGGTCTTTGGAGAATTCACGATGTTAGCTGCCGGCGAAATCATGTCCACGAATCTGCAAACGGTACGTCCCAACACGTCGATTCAGGAGGCCATCGAAATTCTCATCCAGCAGCGAGTCAGCGGTTTGCCGGTAACCGACGATCAGAACCGATTGGTGGGGATGATCACCGAATTCGCGCTCTTGGCCGTCGCCTACGACCGCAGTGTCTCAAGACAAACGGTAGGTCAGCACATGACACGCGATGTCATTACCGTGAATGCCGACGACCCGGCAAGCCGTGTCGCCGACCTTTGCATTGTGCACCGTGTGCGTCGCGTGCCCGTCATGCGAGAAGGTCGCTTGGTCGGCGTGATCGCTCGACGCGACGTATTGCGGGCACTGACGTCCACTCCGGTCGGATGTAACGCTTGAGCTTGGCATTCCGTGCTCAAGCGTCGGTCATCTCACCGAAGACAAGCATCCGCCGACTATGGACTATGATCCGAATCGCCGTTGTGGCCAATCACGCGGTGCGTGGTGGGGTCGAGGCGGTAGGCCGCGCCGCTGAACGGGCAAGTCGGTAAGCCGTTTGGAAAATAGTTCGCGTCACTGGCGACGTCCGAAAGGTCATTTGCCGGCCACGAGCCATTGCTCAAGTAGTATTGTTCGACGGTGATATTGATTTCCGTGCGATTGTGGTTGCAGCTCTTCTTCTTCGCGGTGTCGTTGTCGACGGACACGCGCGGCAAGATCAGCGCAGCGAGGAGTGCCAAGATCGTGACAACGGCTAACAGTTCGACCAGCGAAAAGCCGCCGCGAGTTATACGTCGACCAGCCACCGCATTTCACCAATTTTCAAGTCGCAGATTCGAAGGATACTAGCGCCCAAGTACGAAGCGCGTAGTAATCAAGCATAGGTTGCAATAGTTCGCCGCCAAAACGATTTGCGGCCACAGAAAACACGGTGCGTTTGCGCGTCTGATCCCGGTTCTAGCGGTTGTGCGGCTTGTGCTTTGGGAGTTCGCGGTTACGTGGCAAAACAATTGACTGGCGGAACCGGCAAGCTACCTATCTCTAGGTGCCGCCGTTGCGCGCCCGTAACACGAAAATGACTACCATGTTCGACCGCTCCCACCAACTCTTGCTGATCGAGGGTGATCCGACTCTGTTGGAAATCACGGCGTTTCGACTGGAACTTCTCGGCTACCAAGTCGAATCCCGCGATTCGGCAGAGCGTGGGCTGGAGTGGCTAAAGGACCACCTGCCCAATGTGGTGATTGTCGATCACGTGCTTCCCGGCATGGACGGTATCGAGTTTATCAACCGCCTGAGCAACGACACACGAACGAGCGATATCCCGATCATGTTCCTATCGATAAACGGTGATCTGGAAGACGTGCAGAAGGCATACAACGCCGGGGCCGATGAGTACCTCGTGATTCCCTACGACCCTTTGGTGTTGGAAGCGAAGATCGAACGGCTCACGTCGGCGGTCACGGCAGCACCGGCTGCCAAATAGTCGAAAAATCAAGTTGGCCAACAAACCGCAAATACGAGTGAATGGCTCCCCATGGCCCGTCTTGGCGACATCCTGATTCGACGTGGCCTTGTCACGCAAGGGCAGCTCGAGGCTGCCCTCACCGCCCAAGGTTCCGAGCGCGGAATGCTGGGTCGCATCCTCGTGCGTCGGGGGTTAATCACGCTCGACCAACTCGGCGAAGCACTCGCGGAACAATTCGGGGTGCCATTTGCCGAAGTCGTACCGCAAGCGGTTAACCCGCAAGTGGTTCGCCTGTTGCCGGAAAAACTGGCGCGCCAGCGTTCCTGTGTGCCGATTGGCGTCTCGGGCAATTCCATGCAACTGGCGATGGTCGCGCCTGACGATATCGAGACTATTTCGGAAGCCGAACTCATTACTGGCTACCACGTCGAGCCGATGGTCGCGTTGGAATCGCCGGTGCAGGCCGCCTTGGACCGCGGCTTTGACGAACGCATTGTGGCCCGCCAAACGATCGTCGATATGAAGATGGCCGACCTGGCAGCGGCCGAAGATTCGACCGATGAAGAAGCCGATGCCGCGGCTCCCGAGGAACAAGAGCAGGCGCCGGTCGTCCGCCTCGTGCGAGCCATTTTGATGGGTGCCATCAACGCCAACACGAGTGATATTCATCTTGAGCCGCACGTGCCCGAAATGCGCGTGCGGTACCGCGTCGACGGCGAACTTCAGCCGGTCATGACGATTCCCAACCACATTGAAGAAGCGGTGGTGGCCCGTATCAAGGTCATGGCCGACATGGATACGACCGAAAACCGGCGGCCGCAGGACGGTCACTTGAGCGTGCAGGAAGCCGGCACGAAAGTGAATTTTCGCGTGAGTACAATTCCGACAGTCGGCGGCGAAAAAGTCGTGATGCGGTTGCTCGATGAGGGCAACAAAATCTTCGAATTGCAGAACCTGGGCCTTTGCGAGCGTGACCTAAAGGCGATTCAGGCACTGATTGATCGGCCGCACGGCATGATCGTCGTCACGGGGCCCACCGGTTCTGGTAAGTCGACCACGATGTACGCGGTGCTTTCCAAATTGAATTCGGTGAGCCGCAACATTGTAACGGTCGAAGACCCGGTCGAGTATCGCCTGCCTGGTATCAACCAAGTAGCTTCCGACAATGAGCACGGCCTCGGGTTTGCGAACGCGCTCAAGTACATCATGCGGCAAGACCCGGACGTGATCATGGTGGGAGAAATCCGCGACCATGAGACGGCATCCACCGGCGTTCAGGCCGCACTTACAGGCCACTTACTCATTAGTACACTCCACGCGAACGATGCCGTGGGCGCGATCTCACGTCTTAACGACTTAGGTGTCGACAATTTTAAGATTGGCGGCGCATTGCTCGGCTCCATCGCCCAGCGGCTGTTGCGACAGATCTGCAGCGAGTGCAAAGAGCTCGTCGAGCCAAACGAAGCACTGCTAAAAACCTTATGCAAGGACCGGAAGCCGCCCATCGACGCCACGTTCTATCGGGGCCGCGGCTGCAAGAAGTGTTTGGGCACGGGCTACTCGGGTCGTATTCCAATTTACGAGATTATGACCGTCACGCCGGCGATGGCCGAAGGCATCGAGAATGGCTTGCCGCACACGAAGCTGCGGCAAATCGCCCTTTCGCAAGGCATGGTGGAATTGGCGGCCGCCGGCATGGAGCAGGTGCTCGCTGGCCGCACGACGCTGGAAGAAGTGTTCTACAAACTGTCAAGCTAACGCAAACACCGGATTACCATGCGTCGCGCCCGAAAAGCATCCTTGGCCAATGCGGCTGCCATCTCGGTTGGCACGGCCATTGCCGCGCCGCGACCAGCCAAGAAAGCTACCGATTGGCGGGCGTTCTTCACGGGGACGGGAAAGGCCGGGCAGAACAAGCTCAAAGACCGCGACCTGGTGTTCATTCTGCGGAACCTCTCGACCTTAACACAAAGCGGCGTGTCTTTGCCCAAAGCGCTGGCAACGCTGGCCGAAGAAAAGGCACTCGAAAAACACCGCAATATGCTGCATACGATTCGGCGGCATTTGGAATCCGGTGAAACGTTTAGCTCGGCCCTGGCGCGTTTCGGGGCGACATTCGACACCGTCATGGTGAATCAGATTAAGGTCGGCGAGCACTCGGGAACGTTGAGTGACACACTGGTAACCATCGCCCGTCATTGCGAGGATTCGCATCGCTTGCGCTCGGAAATCATTAAGAAACTTGCCTACCCGATTTTGCTAGTGGTAATGGGCTCGGCGGTGATCGCGTTCTTGCTCACCTACGTCATTCCAGTTTTCAAAAAGACGTACGATGATGCGCACGTGGCTTTACCGTTCATCACTAAATTTCTGATCATGGTGGGGGACTTCGCGAAGGGCTGTGGACTGTATGTGCTCGCGTTGGCCACGGCGTCGGTGTTCGTCGTGCGACAATTGCGGAAGCGACCAGACATCGCCTTTAAAATGGATGCATCCCTACTGCGCATGCCTGTTTTTGGCAATTGGCTACGCGACGTGGCCGTGCTGCAGCTGATGGAAGTTTTAGGCAGCCTGATGGAAGCCGGCTACAACCTGGCGGAAGCGCTGGGCGAGGCGGGGCAGGCCGTCGGCAACCGCGCCATCCGCCAAAGTGTGCGCGACCTACAAAATGCCATTCGCCGCGGCGAAAAATTTAGCCGCGAGCTCGAAAGTCACGGCGACATGTTTCCGCCAATCGTCAGCCAATTGGTGATCGTCGGCGAACAAACAGGGACACTCACGCGGGCGACCAGTCATATCCGCGACCACTTGCAGCGTGAAATTGAGCGGAAGACGAATATCTTTGTGGCCACGATCGAACCCACGCTGACGATCTCGTTGGCCGCGGCGATCGCCGCCATTCTAATGGCGATCTACCTGCCCATGTTCGACATGGTCAATACGATCAAGTAATTTGCGGAGCAACTCATGCGTCGATCGTTTTGCCGCCGCGCATTTTCGCTGACCGAGCTGATGCTCGTTCTGGCGATACTCGGAATATTGGCGGTAGTGATTGTGCCGCGCATCAGCAATCACCAGGTCTCCGCCAACAAGGCGGCGTGCTACGCGAACAAACGCGATATCGAACTGCAAGTGAAACTCTGGAAACGGGCAAATAACAGCTACCCAGCGGCCAATTTGAGCGATATTGGCGCCAGCACCGCGTATTTCCCCAGCGGCTTGCCGTCGTGCCCGGTAGATGGCACAGCCTACACAATCAGTACAACTACTGGATTCGTAAGTGGCCACACCCATTAGAGGTAAACCGCTTAGGCTAATTCCTGGGCATCCGCATTGGCAATTTAATTTTCGACCTACGTTTGACTGTACACGTTGGTACTTGCCTTGGAAATCAACGCGCCGTCATGTGACGACACGACTTGCCGTACGATTCCCAACTCGAACGCAATAGATGACCAATGACAGCCACTCGATCCCAACAGCGAAGCGGGTTTTCGCTAATTGAACTGCTAGCCGTGGTCACGATCTTGGGAATCATCGCGGCCATTATTGTCCCCCGCGTGTCGGTGTCGAGCGACACCGCCAAGACAAAAGTGAATAACCATAACAAGGCCACAATCAATGGCGCTGTCGAACGGTGGTATGTGGAAAAGGGTGCTTGGCCGGCCAATAACCTGTCTGATATTGGCGCTGACACCAATTACTTTCCTGACGGTATTCCGACCAACCCCACCGATGGTTCGGCCTACTCACTAAATGCAACCACCCACCGGGTGAATTAACCAACTATCCCATTCCGTTTCACTTAGGATTGTATTCGGAGCACAGCATGACCCACTCAACCCCCAAAAGAACCGCTTTTTCGCTGATCGAATTGCTCGCCGTGGTGACGATTCTCGGCATTATCGCCGCGATCATTGTCCCGCGCGTAGCCGTATCGAGCGACACCGCCAAGACGAAAGTCAACTTGCACAACAAGGCGACCATCAACGGTGCCGTCGAGCGGTGGTATGTGGAAAAAGGTGCTTGGCCGGCGGCCAACCTCTCGGACATCGGCGCCGATACCAACTACTTTCCCGATGGCATTCCGACCAACCCGACCAATGGCACGGCCTACACGTTGAATACCACCACGCACCGCGTGAACTAAGCGGCGTGAAAGTGTGGAGATGAACGTGTTGGGCCAAGACGGAATGGCAAACTCCCTGGCACGTCGAGCAAACGCTCGGCGTGCCATGACACTTTTCGAGCTAATCGCCGTCGTGTTTATCATCGGCATGGTCAGCCTCATGGCGGCGCTGCATTATTCGAATACAACGCTCGCGGATATCGGCGCCCAAGGATTCGCCCGACGTGTTGCTCTCGATTGCTCTCAGGCCCGGCGGCGGGCCATCGCTACGGGCGACAATCATCTTCTACGGTTTACACTATCAGGCGCCAACGCCACGCAATATGCGCTCTATCGCAAAGTCGGCGGCGTGCCGACGCTGGTGGATGATGTTCATGCTGTCCCCGCCAACGTGACCGTTACGACGGGAAGCGTTACTGACGTCGAATTCCAATTTACCGGTGAGGCTGTCGCTTCCTATACGATCATCGTGACGTCGGCCGACCGCACCCGCACGATCACGATTCCCCAAGTGACGGGCCGCGCATTCGTGCAGTAGGTGTGCCCTTCTTCTCGGCGTCGGGAAGGCCGCCGCGGCCCATCTGCCGACGCGGCGCTGCAATCGTTGCCACCAACAAAAACGGCCTACCGGAATTCGTGGACTCGCGTCTAGGAAAAGCTACGTTTTCTTGGGTTTCTGCGCACTTGGTGCGTACATCCCCAGTTTGTAGTTCCACGTTTTCAGCACAGTAGAACCATGCGGTCGGATGATCGATACGGAACGCGACTCACGTGTTGGCGTGACCGCTCGTCGCCTAATAGCGGTTACTCGCTATTGGAAGTCGTGCTGGCCGCGGCCATCTGCGCATCGGCACTCGTGCCGGCCCTGGCGGTAATGCGCGACGGCATGACCTTGGGCGATATTGTCGACACGAAACAACTGCTGCTGGTCTATGGCGTTTCCAAATTGGAAGAACAGCAAGCGATCGTTGGGGCGACCTGGGCGACCGGGACCGTGACCGGCGATTTCGCCGCGGAAGGACAGTCGAGCATTCGCTATTCCGCCACGCGTTCCGACGCAGCCGGAAGTGGCGGGATTACAAATCAGCTGATGGTAATCACGGTGACGACGTACAGCGACGATAATGCCAACGCGACGATGGACTCGTCGGAAGCGCGGCTGACATTTACGACGAAAGTAGCCAAATCGGTGAGTTATGTTACGCGGGCCGGATCCTAAAATCCGACGCGGCGGCCTCTCGCTACTCGAGATGATGGCCGCCACAGCGATTATGGCCACGATTACGGCGTCGGTCGTCGTTGTCATGCGCACCAGCTACGCCATTTGGAATGCGCAGGAAGCGGACATCGACATTCTTGAGAATGGCTATGGTGTGTTGCGGCATTTCGTCACCCAGATGCGTCAGGCTACGTCGATCACCGCGGTCACCGCTTCGAACAACACGCTCGGCAGTTTGTCGTTCACTACCTATGCGGGTGCAACCAAAACGTGGACGCGCAATTCGTCCAACGATGTGTATTTCAACAATGGCACGAGCAATCAACTGCTGGCAAAGAACATCAATTCACTGACGTTTACGGCTTACAAAGCCGATGGCGTGACCGCCACCACCACGGTCAGCGATATCCAGGTTGTTGTGTGCCAGGTGCAAATTACGTTGCCGCGCGGAGCGGGCGTAACGAGAACATTATCAACGCGCGCGTGGGTGCGATCATGGTAGACGATCACTTTGTTCCAAAGACGATAGAGCCTAACCGTCGTTCGAATCGTTCGCCGCGATGCGGTCAGCGGCACGGCATCGCGCTCTTGGTGTGCCTGTTCGTGCTGTCGATGGTCACGGTGTGGACGGTGGACATGTTGGAGTCTGCGTCGGTCTATCAATCGGCGTTACGCAACACAATCGAATATGAACAAGCCCTGTATCAGGCCAACGCCGGCGTGCACCACGCCTTGGCTCAGTTGCAAGCGAGTGCTGCTTGGCGGGGGACGGTCACGGCCGGCAATTACCCGGCGAGTGGCTCGTATTCGGCGACCGCCGCGAATGGCGCCGCGGCCGGCACCGTCGACATTACGTCAACCGGCATTGTCGGTGGCGCGACCCGCCGAGTTTCGTCCGTGGTGCTTGTGAACTAGAGGATAAAGACATGGCTGAAAACTCAGTGAAAGATCGCCGCCAACAGAACGAACGTCGCCACGTAATCGACCGGCGCCGTCCCGGCGAAGGTCGCCATGCGATTCTTGAAGTGTGCCGTTCGATGCTGCACCTTGCCCTCGTCGCGCGCAGCACCAACGCCGATGAGGGCACGGACCGCGTCGTGACGCGTTCGATTCGCTGGCGAAAAGACGCGGCGTCCTTAAACTCGGAACAGGGCGTCAGCGAGCTCACCGAGGCGTTCAAGACGCTCGTTGCAGAAGAGCGGCTTGCCGGCTCAAAAGTTCGCATTGCGCTCAACGGCGAGTTTTGCGTAACGCGTGTCATTACCGGTCCCACCGAGGACGTCCGCCGTGAATTTGCCGATCTCGAAGAGCGGAGTCTGCGATACCTGACACTTGGCCCCGGTGCCAAGGCGCTCGCGGACTACACCCATCAATTGGACGCTCGCCATCAACACGCCCTGTTAGCGGTCGCCAATCAGCGTACTCTCGACGTGCTGATGCGAATCGCCGACACGGTCGGACTCCAAATTGAGTGCATCGAGCCTTCCTTGATTGCCCTGAGTCGTGCCCAAGCCCAATTGCGCGAACCTTGTGAGGAAGCGTGCTTATTGATTCAGCTCGACGAAGGCGTCGCGGAACTGGGCATTTGCCATGCCGGCCGATTACTGCTCGACTACCGACCGGGCGGCCATACGAACGCGGAAAAGGTCGCCGACGTCGCATCGCAACATCTTTCGCGACTACAGCGTTACGTCAAGCGTTATCACAGCTACTTGCAGGCACCGCTCCGACACGTCTACTTGGCGGGCGATGTTGAGGCCGTCGCGCGTGCCCAACAAAAATTCAGTCGCATACCTTCATTCCAGGTACACGTGCTGGAGCCAGCGGATATCGACATGCCTTGGGCCCACGCCGCCGAGCCGCCGCGGACGAACCTATCGGCCACACTCGGCACGGCCATGGCGCTGTATTCCGATACGTCGAAGAAGCATGGTCCGAATCTAATAGAAACGGCCTTAGCGCAATTGCGCGAACCCATCCGCCCGATTCTCATGCGGAGTCTGATTCCTATTGCGGCCGTCGTGTTGGTTGCGGTCTTACTGTTTCTTATCCAGTTCCGGCAATCGCGTGAACTGGCCGGAATCCACGCGGAAATAGATGAGTTGGCGCCGGTTTGCGCGCATGCCACGGAATTGAGGCTCAACTTGGCGGCCGCGGAAGTCAAGTTAACCCAACTACGCGGGTTGGATAAACAATTGCCCCAGTTGGACTGGCAGCAAGTATTCAATCGGCTATGCCAGAGCATGCCCGACGACGTTTGGCTCGACCGCGTCACCTTCCACGATGCGGCAACCGCGTCGCTCGCTGGTGCTAGCTACACCGACAGCAGCGTTTACGACTATGTGGGCTACTTGAAACAAGTTCCCGATATTTCGGAAATCGCCTTGGAAGGAACGGGCGCAGGGCAAACCGCGTCTGGGCCGACGACCAACTTCACCCTGCAATTAACTTTGGCAAGCCCTGCCGGTCATGTTGAGAAGGAGGCCCGTCATGATTGAGCAAGCACTCCGCAAATTTTGTGAATCTTCCTATCGCAAGCTAATCGTCATAGGCGTCACGTTTATTGTAGGACTTGTGCTAATAATGCCGTTGGTCGATGCAATACGTGCGGGACATGACGAAAAGGAGAATTTGCTCGTTGAGCTAGACTCTGCACGAAATGTCGCCGCGGAGATCAAAGGCTTCGAAACTCGCGTCGCGGAGAAGATAACGCAACTCAAGAGTCTGGAAGACCGGACGGTCAACGAAGACACGATGCCCGCCCTAAGAAGTGCGTTGGTCGACATCGCCAAGGAGACCGATTGCAATATTCGCCGGCTCAACGTGGGCACAGCCACGTCGCGTTCCTGGAAAACCGGTGAGAACCTATTTGTACCGCCGACCGAGACCAAAACAGCCGAAGCAACTGCTGGTCCAAAATTTCAATTGGAATGGCGACCTGTAAGCGTGTCCTTGAGCGGCACGAGCGCCAGCCTAAAGAATATGATTGAGCGTGTGGCGGCGTCGAAGAAGCTGATGCACATCAAGTCACTCGAAATGTATCCGTCGAGTCCGAACCGCCAGACGCTGACCTTGGATATGGAAATCTGGTATTTCACTTTGGCGCGTAAAGGGTAAAGGTTAGTCGATCGCTTGGCACGCACTCCAATGCGGCGGTGGAATTGGATCCGGATAGGTGTCAACGGAGGACACATGGCACGAAGGAGCGTAACTGGCGGCGTGCGACGCGTTTGGGCGTCGCCCCGAATTCAATGCGCTCATCGTGCGCCGGTACTCGCTTTCGTGCTTGCGTTCGTGCCCGCGCTCGCTTGGGCCCAACAGCCAGAACTAGCGTTGCCCGCGCCTCATCCCAGTCCGCCAACCGCTCCAATCGCTCCGCCTCGACCGAGCATTGTGCCGCCACAAAACCAAAGTGGACCCCCAACAAAGAGCGCGATTGGCCCGCCCCATTCGAACAGCGGTCCGTCGAAGGCTCTTCCGGCAACAGGAATCAAGGATACCGAGGACTTGGCCGCGGCGCTCGAGCGACCGGGGGATTTGAACCTACATGGCCTTTCTTTGAATGCCGCGCTGTTCACCATCGGCGAGCAGTGGAACATCAACATCGTTGCCGGCGACTTGCAGGGCAATGTCAACGGCTCGTTCAAACAGGCGCCGCTCCGGGAAATTCTCGACGCGATTCTGCTTTCGAATGGTTACAACTATCGAGCGGTCGGCAAGAGCCTGGTGATCAGTTCTGTGAATGACCTCGGGCAAGTCAACCCGTTCTTCCAATCGGCCACCATTCCGGTCCAGCACGCCGAAATCGAAGAAGTCGTTGAAGGCGCCAAGCTGCTGATCACACCCAAAGGCCAAGTCAAAGCGCTCAAATCGGCGCACAGCATCGTGGTGCTGGATTTCCCGGACCGCATCAAGATGGTTCGCGACTTCGTGGCCACGCTCGAAAACGCGGGCAGCGGCCGCTTCCCCTCCGCCGAAAACCGCGACGGCATTCCGATGGAGGTTGGCTATTTCCGCACGCAGTACATCCCGGCGAAGACGGCCGAAATGGCCCTGAGTGCCGTGATGAGCAAAGAAGGCCGCGTGGCCGTCTTGGAAAAGGAAGATAAGCTGCTCGTCACCGATTACGCCGAAAATCTGACGATGGTCGAAAAGGTGCTGGCGCGCATCGATCACCCGCGGCCGCAAGTGCGCATTGTCGCGCTCATGTACGACATCAGCCTGCAAGATTTGGAAGCGATCGGTTTCAACTGGAGACCGAAGATCAAAGGTCGGATCGATAGTAATGGGGACGCCCAAACTCAATTCGATGTCGATTCCGTGACGACGGTCCCCTTTGGCACGGGCGCCGTCGGCAACACGCTGACGTTCATGAATTTGAGCCGGCACCTGGATATCACGGCCGTCGCGCGGCTCGTTTCCAGCGCGAAAGACGCCCGCCTATTGGCCGACCCAAACGTTTCGGTTTCCGATAATGAAGAAGCCGTGCTGAAGAAAGTCTCCGAAATTCCCTACCAACAGTTAACTGAAACTCAGCAAGGTGGCTCGATCGGCACGACGGCCTTCAAAGAAGCCGGCATTACGCTCACGGTGAAGCCCAAGATTTCGTCGGAAGGCGTAATCCGCATGGAAGTCAAGCCGGAGATTAGCCGGCTTACGGGCTTCACGCCGAACGATAATCAGCCGATCATCGATACCAGCTCGGCCCAAACCACGCTCACCATTGCGAACCGCCAGACCGTTGTCATCGGCGGGTTGCGTCAACGGCAGGATGTCGGCGATTTCACGGGCTTGCCGTATCTCAAAGACCTGAACGTCATCGGTCGCTTATTCCGCTCACGCGACACCGACGTTCGTGAAAGCGAGCTCGTCGTGTTTATCATGCCGGAGATTATTTCCTATGCCGATGAACCTACCGATCGGCAGAAAATTGCGGCGGAGACAATCGGCTGCCGGCTCGATCAAATACCGCAAGCCGAAGGCCCCCCGCCCTGCTGCCGCCGTTTGCCATCGAATGTGGTGGGCGGAAACGAAGCCGGTGAGTCGCCCGCAAAGGAATCGCCGGTGCCGGTAGTTGAGCCTTCGTCAACGCAACCCATGATCCTCGAGCCGGCTTCCGGTGAGCCGGCACCGAACGAATCCACGTTAATCGACCGAATTCCGGTACGCGATAGTTTCTACGGACCCGAGCCAAGCGAAGGTGGAGTGAATACTACTTGCAGCTCCATCGAGCCGCTGCCTGCGCCAACTAGCCTGGATTCGTCGGATTCGCTTTCGGCGCGACAAATCTCGTCGGCCGAATTTCAATTTGGCGTAGCCGGGCGTAGCGACCAAGTTCGTGCGCTTGTGGCCGATGGGCGGCTCCGTCGCTTGCCGACGGTAGCTCCCATCAACTCGTCCTTCGTCGCAGCGCGACCAGCGAAAACGGGGCTTTACACAGGCGCTACCGCAAGGCAATCCCACATCGCCGCACCAGCGAGCCCAACGATCGAAGTAGCCGAACGGACCTCTGCCGTTTCGGTGCCGCGGTAGTTCCTATCGCGATAACCGCTACGATCGTTAACGATCGCAGCCCTGTGGCTGAACCTGGCGTTTCCCAGAAAACAGGCTCGGAATTATGGCTCATGGGCAAGCTACAATTTCAAAACGCCGGATTCTCGCGACTACGATGCCCAAACTGCGCTTCAATTCGATGCTTGTGCTCGGCTTGGCGGCCCTCCTCAGCGGCTGTGGTTCCACGGAAGAGCCCGCGGCTAAAGAAGCCGTGGTCGCTGCGCAACCAGTGAAATCGACTGTTGCCCAGCCGGCGCCGCCAAAAGCGCCAACCAAACCAGCAATGGCGGCGGAACTCGCCAATTCCAAGGTCGCCACGGCCCAAAAGCCGATGTACAATCCGCCGTTTCCCGAGCGGGCCGATCTTTTCGAGCCGTCGAAGCGGGCCGAGAAATCGGCCCGGCGCGGCGATGAGCACGGCGAATCGGTCGAACTCAAGGGCTTCATCAACGTCGATCAGCCGCAGGTGGTGCTATCGATCGACGGGGTTGTTTCTCCGGTGCCGGAGGGTGGCGAAAAATACGGCGTGCAGGTTATTCGTATTCAGCCACCGAGTGTCGACTTGCGACGTAACGGCCGAAATTGGCGCGCCACGCTCGAATAAGAACTAGCCTAAACAGCGCTAGCCGATGCAATAATTCCCGAGTTGCACGCGGAAATCGCGGTTGTTAACGGCTTCTATCGACGCCTGCGCGGCTATTGAGGTTCAGATTGATAAAGTGTGCCACTGCTGGCTCGTCCAGCCGTGAAACCCGGATACCAGTGCTGCACTGCTGGGCAAGCCAGCAGTGGCACCCGCATTTGGCAATCTGAATCTCAACGGAGGGCTGTGGGAGGCCGCTCCGAGGCGGATTAGGTGCTGCAATAGACCGCGTCATCGGCGTCCGAAGACGCCTCCCACAGGTTTATTTCACAGCGCAGTCTGCCACAAGTTCATTCACAGCGCGGTCTTCATTAAAATCGCCAGCCGCCGCCGAGCCCAGCGAAGAAATCGTCGGCATCCGCGGAAAGCCCCATGCCCGCACGAAAATCAACAACGACATTGTCGGTCAGGTAATGATCCAAACCCATGTTGAACACGGTGATCGCGAACTCGTCGGCCAAGCCGTGCGAAAGCAGCCAGTACCATTCCGCATACATCGTGTTCACTTCGGTTAGCTCGCAACCCAGCGCAATCGACTGGCTCAGAGCAACAAACCGGTCATGCAGCGAGTCGGCAGGCAGTAGTGCAAAGTCTGCGAATCCGTTCGTGCCGAAACCGGTCGACCCTGCTAGCGTTACATCACGAAACAGTCGCCACTCGTAAATGTAGTCGAGGCTGAACTCGGCCCGATCGGTCGTGAACTCTTTGCTGCCGGTCGGGGCCGTACCGCGGAGTTCCAGGGCCGATGTCGGCACGACGCTGCTGGCAGGTTCGCGGGTGATTTGAAACTTAAACGAATAGCGTAAGTCTTCCGAGCCGGTTTGATCGGCCGACTCGTCGATAAACTGCCAGACGTGGTTCCAGCGCAGGCGGAATTCAATGTCTTCCGAAAGGCCGAAGCGCAACAACATTTCCGGAAATGTGTGGCTCGACTCGGTCTCGTCGTGGGTATGCTTGTAGAAGTAGGTGTAGCCGCTTTCCGCCTGAAATACGCCACGGCCAACGGTTAGCGCCGATTGCGTAAAGTCGTGACGCTCAGTTTCGATGCGCTCTTCATAGGGCGCCCGCTGCGCGTTCCAAGGCTTGTCGAAATCATCGATAAACTCGAAGAATTCGCCATGCAGCCGTGGCGCATAGCCACCCACAAGAGCGGTGAATGCTATCAGCAGCGCATAAGGGAATCGCAGTTTCACTCGGTCGTTCCGTCGACACGTCGAAACGCGGGTCAACTACATGAATCCGTAGCCCTCTGGTGATATCGGTTCGAAATCACACCCGGACAAGCAATGGCGGTGCGTTGCCTACAACTGTTACCACGGTCGAACTTTACCATCGCAGGGGGAACCTGCCGAACGATCATGCTGGCTCATCCCAGGGGTTCTGGGGGCCCGCCTCGGGAGGTGGGTGCAGTTCGGCCTCGTCTTGAAGGACGCGTGTGGGTGCAGCCTCGCGTACCACACGTAGTTCGCGAATGATCTGCGGCATGTTCAATAGTAACACGCACGTTGCCACACCAGGAATCAGAATCAGGAGCACGTTCGCATCGCCGCGCACACCGCCGTCAAATATATGCCGGATCGAAAAAATCGGGTCCGTAATCTGAAGGAAGCTATAGTCTGCCTCGCGCAGTTCGATCGACATTGATTTCACGGCATACGGAATGCCGAACCCCGCCAACAATAACAGCAGGTGGATGAGCACGGCGGCCAACATCGTGACCTTGGCAATTCGTCGCAGGGCGCTAATTATCAACAGGCCAATGCCTAAATAGCCAACGATGTAACCCCAGCCGATGACCATCGTATCCACAACCTCTTCGACGGTGGGATTGCCGCCGCGGCCGCCGCCGCTCGTGATTTCACCGAACGCAATCGCGAACATCCCGAGCACGACGATCAGCGTCGTATTGGCAATCACAAACATGTAGCCGCTGTTCGGCCCAGGGTTGAACCAAGACAGGAACATCCTACCAAAAAAGCTTTGTGGTAAACGCCTGCGCACGCGCTGCGATAAGCCCGGCCGTTCCGCCGTCAATAAGGTTCCCATCACGTACCAATAGAGTCCCGCGAAGATGATCATCACCAGCACGAATTCCAGCCTGAAGTTGCCGCTGATCCACACAGCCGCCATCCAGCCGACGAACGCCGCCTGTTGAACAACCATACACGCCCGCAGCGGCGTCGAGCGGTTTTCGCTGGTAAATGTAATCATGCCGGCCGCGGCAAAAAATGCCAGTGCAAAGAATGTGGCATAGGACGTCGCGATGACGCCCAGGACGATCCAGAACCCGCTGCCCACCCCACCCAACATCGACCGTCCGTAATAGGCCGTGCCGTATCCCCACATCACGCCGCAATAGAACATGAACAAAAGCCAGCTCACGAACCCAACCAAAATGAAGACTTGGGCGAAACGTTGGGTCGTCAGCGTCGCCAGCAGAATGCCGACCATCGACAGACCCAACGACCAAAAAAACGTGTATAAAAGCAATATGGCGATCGTCGGTACGTCGACGCCGCGGAGCAAATAAGTGAACGCTAGGCAGGGCGTCATCACCGAGAAATACACGGCCATTTGAGCCATGGAACTGCCGAGTTTGCCGCTAATGATTTGCCACGGTTTCAGCGTGGTGATCGAGAGCAAATCGTAGGTGTTGTCTTCGCGCTCCGCAGTGAGCGAACGAAACGCCGAAAGCGGAACCACCACTAAGAGCGGAAACGCCAGCACTGCGTAGTACCACGCTAGCAGTGTGCCGCCCTCCGCCGAATAGAAGATCCGCGGGCCAATGGCCGCTACCACACCCACGGTTACTACCCAACTGGCCGCCAGCACCAGCACAAAGGTGATCGTGAACTGCGAACTCTTCAACGCCTGCCGCGTTTCTTTCACGAGGATTGGATTCAACCAATCGCCCGCATGATTTAAGAAACGGTCAATAGCGCTCCATAAGGCCGCCGCACGACTTGGCGCCATCGTGCCGGCGGCCGCGTCCACGCTTTGCTCTTCGGTGGTTACCGCGTCGGTCGTCATTGCACGCGTCCTTCCGTAACGTGCAAGAACACGTCTTCCAAGCTCTTGTGCTGCGCGCCGAACTCGATTACGGAAAAACCGGCTTCGATGAGTTCTCGCAACAAGCGCGCCTCGGATTCCCGCCCACCCGCGTGTGTGAAGACGGCAAGCTCACCCGTGATATTGAGATCGAAAATATCGTCGCGCGCCGCCAGCCATTGTCGTAGCCGGTCGGCGTCGCGCAGTACGCGCACACGAGCGGTGCTGCGGGATTGCACACCCGCACTAATTTCCGCGACCGACCCGACCGCCAGCAACCGTCCCTGTTCGATGATCGCGACCCGGTCGGCGATTTCGGCAAGCTCGGTGAGAATGTGCGAACTGATGAGGATTGCCTTGCCCGCCTCCGCCAATCTTTCGATCATCTCGCGCAGTTCGATCCGCGCCCGCGGGTCGAGCCCGGCCGCCGGTTCATCGAGAATGAGTACCGATGGATTATGGATCATCGTGCGCCCCAGGCAGAGCCGTTGTTTCATGCCCTTCGAGAGGCCGTCAATCGGCTTGTGGGCGAGCGAATCAAGCAGCGTGAATTCCATCACCTCGCCAATTGCCCGCAGCCGCTCTTGCCCAGCTAAGCCATAGGCGCGGGCGAAGAAGTCGAGATATTCGTAGACGTTGACATTTTGATAGGTGCCAAAATAATCGGGCATGAATCCCAGCCGCCGCCGCACACGGTCGGGGTCATCGACCACGGAAAAGCCATCGATGTATGCGTCGCCTGCCGTGGGCTCATCGAGCGTCGCCAGAATTCGCATGCTGGTCGTTTTGCCCGCGCCATTCGGGCCAATATAGCCAAATACCTCGCCTGCATAAACTTCGAACGAAACGTCATTGACCGCGTGGGCTTGATCAAACACACGGTGCAAGTGACTTAGTTCGATTTGTGGCGACGTGGTGCGGATCATCGTAAGCCGGAGTACCTACCAGCGTCCTTCAATGACATGGAAGCTGGCCTCTTCCGCGACATCTGAAAAGCCGACTTCCACTTCCGGGCCGTGTTCCGTGATCGCGATGTACGATTTCACCGGCAAGTCTAGCGCCGGCTGACCACCCATACCGACTAAATCGGCCAGCGCTGTGCCCCCGAGGTTGTCCGACAAGTTTCCTGAGCCGTCATTGCCGCCGTAGCGACCGAACAGGCCGAATCGCGAACGCGAACGCATTCGCTTCAGTTCCGCCTCGCCATCCGAGAGTTCTGTGGGCGCGTGCGGGGCATTTTCCGTGACGATTCTATTCAAACGCCGAATCACATCATCACGCCTGGCGGCAGTCAGTGAGAGGGAGCCATTGGCGGCAATGTCCGCGCCCTCGTACCACTTCCCCGCGGAACTCAGCACGGCCAAAAACTGAATTGTCGTGCCGAGTCCATTTTTTACGCGCAGTCTGTCGCCCGAGTCTAACACTTCCAACCTGTACGGCGCCTTGCGGGAACGGACGGCAAGATATTGAGTCGGCGTTCGTGAGTTGAGCCATCCTTGCGTGTAGCGTCCTTCATCGCCGTTCCACACAATGGTGCGTTGCTCCGAGCGATTGACGTCGTTGGCCCAACTGGGCTGAATTGGATAGAGCGCCGTGTCGCTCGATATCGTCAGTCCATGGCCAGGCGCCAAACCGGAATAGTACGATAGTCGCGTCCAGCAAGACGCGTCGCCCGTGCGTTGGTCCAACCGCGTAAAGCTATGGACGCGCACTTGGGAGCCAAAACCATCGGCCACAACGGCGTAGCCGAACAAGGCGATTGTCGTCAGCAGGGCCGCGAGCGGCACCGTGAGAACCATCAAATAGAGGCGTTTGCTGCGCCGCAGCAGCCAGTAGTTGAGCGGCCCAATCAGCAGTACAAACAACGTGATCAATATCCGGAACTCCGTCACGGGGGCCATTCCAACTCCCGGAACCAATAGATTGGCGAATTCCGCCGCTGCCCCGTCAGGCGTCATACCATGTCGCGCTTCCCAACGCGGCGTTCGTCTTAAACCAAACGCCAGGGCGCGCGGAAGCGTCTCCGCGGAGTCGGCATTTGCAGCCGCATTGCTATTCACCGCCGGCCGCACCGTGGCGAACTTGCCCGCCTCATTCGCGCCGCGATAGGCACGCACACTTCCAAACCCCAGCGGCTGTTCGACGAACCATTCACTGGAATCCGCCGTGAATCCCGCGAATCGGCGCTCGCGGCGAAACGCTTCGGGATCAATACGCTCATCTGTCTTCACGAAATTCGAATCGCGCTCCAATTGAGCGATCATCTCGGGATCGCGCACGATGTTTCGCGAGCCATTTCGCGCATCGAGGAAGGTGACTTCTCGTCCGCCACCGCGAAAACGTCGAAATTGGATCGGCCGCCATCCTTCCTGCCGGGGCCGCTCCGTGTCGGCTGCGGAAGGCGCAGCGTTTTCGTTGTTCGATGGATCCGTTTTGTCCGTCGTGCTTTCTGATTTTGGTTTCGAGTTTTTCTCTGCCAAGTTCTCTCCACTTTTCCCGGTATCGCCCGGCGACGATTCCAAGTCGGTGTCGGCACTCTCGGATGGATCCGCTTCGTCTCGATTCCGCGCGTCATCGGCGTGAGAAATAAGCGTGCCTGGCAACCCGACCATTTGCGATGCCTGCGGCAGATGTTCCCACTCTTTGCCAACATCGGAAATCCACAATTGCCCGCCCGCCCGAACCCACTGCAGAACGGCAGCGAACGCGGCCGAATTCGTCTTGGCAAGTTGCTGCGCTTGATCCAATGTAAGCTCGATGGCATCGAATGCTGAGTAGCCCAACCATTTTGTAGGGAATTCCGCCGGGTCGAGCTGGAATACTTGGAGTTCCGAATTGCTCGTCGCGACCAACGACCGATTCTTCGCGGGCGTACCAGCCACGAGTACATGAACGCCAGAGCTGGAAATCGCCATCCAGCTATTGAACGCAGCGGAATTTGTTTGATCGCACGAGAGATCTTTGTCGCGGAGGTCATCGACCCACAGATTCCACCAGAGATAGTTCGCCGACATGTTTGCAAAGAACGGCAACAATACCGAAGTCGTTGCGGAAGAACTTCCGGCCGGCATTTCAAATTCTTGTTCGACGCTTGTCCCACCGTACCAACTGCGGTGCAGTTGAATGCGAATTGAGTGCGCCGTCTTCGTCGGCGACCCTGCCCGAACGGTGACCTGGACGGGATAATATCCGTAACCGTTTATCCACCGGGGATCTACCTCCACCGTCAAGCCACTTTGACGCGACGCCGTTAGCTGCGAATTTCCCGACGGCAAGACAATCAATTTGCCGTTGAATTGAACCACGGGGATGGCAGAAATTGTGGGCCCGATGCCCAGCTGGGCGACGGCTAAGCCGTGAAACGAAACAAGCGACACCGCCCCCATGAAGAACAGCAGCCTGGCAACTCGCGCTGGCAACTTCATCGGTTGAGCAACGGTTGATTTCTTCATACTCGATTGCCTTCGCGATTCTTGTTTGGGGCGGGCGATATTTGCGCCAAAATCCACACGACGCCAAACCAGGCGGCGTGAACCAAGGCCGTCAAAAAAAGGCTCAATAATCCAAGGCTGATTCCCCAGGCCCACTCCGCCCCGCGAACCGCCATCCCCACGACAACCGACGCGATGGCGGCCAGCGTTAGCAGCCAGAGTAAGGTACGAATTGAAAAGCGAGGCAGAAGCATAGAACTAGCGTGTCGCAAGAGCAGTTAATCTGCCGCATCGCCGGCGACTGTCCCGGATGGCAAACGGCTCGATACAAGCTGTAATTCTCGCACAGGTCGCCACTTACGAACAGTGTTGGCAGTGACAAATGCGCCTCCTCTCGGACAATGGTTCGCATCATCATGACAAAAATGTTGCGTGTTTAAGGCGTTTCCCTCTGCTTGCTTGCCCCGACCATTTACCGCCGGATAGCATAGATGATTCGACCTCGATCCCGAGCAACACCGAGCCACCCCATTATGTACCGAAATCCGCGATTCAAAGCCGCGCACGATGTAATGGCGTCTTCCTTGCGAGTCGCCGGTCGACCGCACTTTGCAGCGATGCTCCTTCTGCTGGGTGTAGCCGGAATTGCGCCGACACTAAGTGCCAAGGCAGCGGTGCAGGTCGAAGCCTATCGGGGCGAGCCGTTTGGAATCGGCCAGGTAACCGTCGATCTCCAACCGGGTTCTTCTTCCGTACCCGCTAAGGACGACCGGTTCGCGATCACCGAATCGCACGACCGCGTCCTATACCCGGTCATGAAGAACTCCTCCGTGCGCCGCATCTTGCGTAGTTTTTTGGGAATCGAAACACCCTCGCGGGCAACGTTCTTCTTCATGTTCCGTGGCGATGAACCGCTCGAACTCGTTGCCCATACGCCGACTCCGCGACAAGTCACCGTTCACCCAGAGGACAACGCGAAGGAGTTCAACAAGTTGCTGGACAATTGGTGGGAAGCCACCGCCGACCGCTACTCGCAGGTCTTTCGCCAGGCGGAGTACCCGGTTGTCGTTGAAAACTACTTGACCGCAACTTGGGCGCGCCGGCTCAATCGACCCATGCCCGAACCGAAGCGTTACCTGTTTCAGCGTTTCGGCGTCGGCGCGCCTTGGATGTCGCAACTCATGGCGAACGAAGCCTACCAGACCCAAGTCGAACGCGATTTACTCGTTGGCCCCCAAGACTCGAACGACACCGGCATGCTGCCATTACCGAAACCCCAACACAGTGGCGAGCCCGCTTCGGGCGAGCCCGCTTCAGTGGGCGGGCCCCCCGCCAACGCAGCACCAAATACATCTTCCAACTCCAATGACCTCCCCACTCCCCCTTCCGCGCTCCCCACTAACGTCGAGCCGCTCGCTGCTCGCGTGCCCGCCGAATGCTTCTATATGCGCTTCGGCAACTTCACGAACTATCTATGGTTCCGCGACTTCATGCGTCATTGGAAAGGCGACCTCGGCAACATGCTGGTCGTCGAAAGCGTCGACCGTAACGTCAGCGAGCGCTTTCAGCAGCAGATTGCCGTGGGCGAAACCAAGCTCGCCCGTGTGATGGGTCCAACCGTCGTGAAGGACGTCGCCATCCTCGGCCTCGATATCTATCTTCGCGACGGCGCGGCGATGGGGATTCTGTTTCAAGCGAATAACAATATGCTCTTGGGCCGCAACCTGGGTGGCCAACGGCAGGATGCCAAGTCGAAACGCCCCGATGCGGTCGAAGAAACGGTCAAGATCGCCGGTCACGACGTGTCCTACATTCACACGCCCGATGGGTGCCTGCGATCTTATTACATCGTCGATGGCGATTTCCACCTCGTCGCCAACAGCCGCCGACTGGTGGAGCGTTTCCTGCAAACCGGTGCCGGCGACCATTCGCTGGCCGCCACATCTGACTTTCAAGAATGCCGCAATGCCGTACCGCTCACGCGCGACGATACGATCTTCGTGTTTGCCCCGGCCGCGTTCCTGCAAAATCTGGCCAGCCCTCACTATCGCGTCGAACTCGATCGCCGACAGCGCTCCATCGGCGAAATGCACGCGATAAAACTCGCCCGCCTGGCAGCCGCCGCAGAAGGCCAGCCAGCCAATTCAATCGACGATCTCATTACCGCTGAACTTCTGCCGCCCGGCTTCGGCCAACGCTTCGATGGCAGCAAACTGGAAGTGGTCGAGAATCGATACCGTGACTCCCTTCGCGGCGACCCCGGTTGGATGACTCCCATCCCCGACATGCCCGTCGAGCGCATCACGCCTGCCGAGGCCCGCCGCTTGGCTCGATTCGAGCAGGACCTACACGCCTCGGTCGGCAGCTTCGCGCCGGTGTGTGCCGCACTCAAACGCATGGAATCGCCAACCCAAAAAGGTTGGGACTGCATCACGGCCGACATGCGCGTCGCCCGCTATTCGCAAATGCCGATCGCTAAATGGCCGGCTATGCTCGGCGAAGCACAGACCAAACAAGTCGCACCTATTAACAGCGACGCTATTTCACTTGAAATCGTCCTCGGTGGCCTTGGCGAACCATTCCATGTCTTCGGCGGCATCCGCGACTTCCGCACGCCGCTCGTGGTCCGCCAAGGCGATGTGCAGCCCGCCGGCTCCCTCGTCGACTCAATCCGCGCTTATGTTGGGGCGTGGCCCAAGCCAGATTTTATTACCCGCTATCTGGGACGCCCGAACGGACCACTCGACGCCGATGGTATGGCCCGCACCAGCGGCATCGGTGGGCTGTTCGACCTTTGGTTTCGGCGGGCCGATGACTTCTTCTTGTTCTCGTTTAAACGCGACGTGCTGCTGGAAGTCGGCCAACAACTTTCCATGGCGGAAGCCGAACACCCCGCCCAGATTCGCCTGCACATCGACGATCTCACCAACAAGCAGATCGCGACGACGGTCAACGGCTTCGGCTACAAACGCGCTCGCGATACCTCGGCCAGCGCCGCTCGATTCATGAACTCACTCACCACGCAACTTCACGTGCCGCCGAAAGATGCGCGAGCGCTTGGCGAGGAACTCGTCGGCGGCAAGTTCAAATGCCCCCTCGGCGGCCAATACGTACTCGTAGACCCCACCAAATCCGATGGCGAGCCCGCTGAGCTTCCCTTCCCCGCCGCGGGGGAGGGGCCAAGGGAGGGGCGAACGCGCGAGCCCGCTTCAGCGGGCGGCGGCCCCGGCGCACGCCAACTCTGGACCTCCACCGCCCCGCCCACCGAAAACCGCTTCCTTCTCACCATCATTCCGGCCGATTACCAAATGCCGTTCATGACCTGGTTCCGCGGCCTTGCGGCCGACGTCGCCCGCCGCAACGACGAACTTTGGCTCAATGCCCAACTCGATATGACCCACATCGAAGTCGGCCCACCCGAAGACCCCGGCGCGCCCGCCGCCAGTGGCTTCCAACTCCCTAACTTCGGCAGCCTACTCAACGGCTTCGGCGGAAATAAAGATGAAGCGGTGAAGCCAACCAGCGGCAATAACGGGCCCGCGGCACCCAAGAACGCTCGCTGAACGATATTGGTCTGGTATACAAAATATGTCTTCACACACTTAACGGCAGGTTCCACTGCGGTGCCTCAATTCCGCGGTTTCGAAGCACTTCGAGTAGGGAGGCTGTTCCATTTAGAAAAAGATGACAACGAACGCGACCCTGCCTAACGGTTTCAATCACGTATCATTGACAAAGTTCTGAGTATGTCGCGCCAAAAACTTCCGACCATGCTACGGATCGACTGGGCCGCCAGGGAGAATAGGTCTTGATCCCATTGTCGTCATACAAGATCGAAACGCAAAAAAATTCTAACGCCATCGATCCGACCAAAACGGCAAATGATGCACCGACGATCAAAACAATGGATAAATCCTTCTGATTGGGAGGATGGAATACCAGGGCTACAAAAACAGCCAATAAAGCAAGTAAAGCGAGTGCTGCGAAAGCTTTGAATGGCCGTCCATATCGCAGTATCATTGAGCCGCCAACGTTCTCCGGCTGTGGTTTCACACTACGATAAAGGAGGCGCAAGACTAAATGGGTGAAACCAATTTCCATATTTTTGCTTACCCGATTTCGCTGCGCCACCTTACGCAGTCAATGTCGAAGCAGTTGGTCATATTCTTCGTGAGAGCCGATCCAAAACCACACCAGTCCCTCCGACCGTTCTTTCGCCAACGCCCGGTAATGCAGCCCCACGCGTGACGACCAAAAAACGCCAACCTTCTTGAACCTCAATGAAGGATGCTGTGGAGACTGCTTAAGTATCGCGAAGTTCTTGTCCGCGAGCCGCTGAATTTCTTCGGGCAACGCCCGATAGTGGAACCAAAACTCGGGCGACGCAAAGTGCCTCATAATGGCGTGCATCTTCCCGCTTCAAAGTCATCGTCGGCTCGCTTTCCAGCCGCGTTCAATCGACCGGCCAGAATATCGGCTTCGATTTGCCGGTCCCACAACTCGGCGCGATATTCATCAAGCCAATTGGCGAGCTCGACGAACTCGTCTTGGGGCAACTGCCGAATCGCATTTTCAAGCTCTTGGACGCTCATGGCGCGCAGCCCTCACAAAATTCATCGGTGAAACGCAACGGCATTATAGCTGAAAGCCGACTTCGTGGCGACACGTCGGCCTATATCCGCAGGAGGACTGCAAAGTCGATTTTCCACGGCTTTGGCACAGCAAGCAGCGACTTCCGCTGTCGCGAGTACACGGTGAACCCGGCTCAAAACTCAACGTGCTTCCAACGCAGTGAAAGCGGTGGTAGCGAGGAAAAAATGACTTTGCAGTTCTCCTGCCTATATCCGCACGTTGCAACGTGGCTCACCTCGCTAAGCAGGTGGCTCGAATCCCTGATCGGCCGTGAGTGTCATGGGTAAGTCGCGGCTCGCCGTCAGATAAAGATCGTCGCCGGATATTCCAGATGTTCTTTCACGCATTGGATGAACGTGGCACCATCTGCCCCATCCACTACGCGGTGATCGAACGACGCGGAAAGGTGCATGATGCGGCGAATCACGATTTGACCATTTCGCACCACGGGGCAGTCATGCGCCTTATTGATTCCGAGGATGCCAACTTCCGGGTGATTGATGATTGGCGTGGCGGCGATGCCGCCGTATCGGCCCAGGCTCGTGATCGTGAACGTCGAGTCCACCAGTTCATCGCGCGAAATCGAGTGATTCCGGGCCGACTCGGTGATTCGTCGCATTTCCCGGGCGGCCTGCCACAGATCCATCGTTTCCACATGCCGCACGACTGGTACGCATAATCCGCGATCCGTCTGCGTCGCAATTCCGAGGTGAACGGCTTCGTAGCGTGTGATCACCTCGCGTTTATCGTCATAGTGTGCATTGAGCTGTGGAAATCGCGCCAACGCCCGCGCAACGGTGAGCATCATGAAGGGAAGGTACGTCAACTTCGGCTGGCCATCGGTGCGGCTGGAGTTCAGGTGCTCGCGGAGGGCCTCGAGTTCCGTGATGTCCACTTCCTCGATGTACGAAAAATGGGGGATCTGCGTGTTGCTGACGACCATCTTCTCGGCAATGCGCCGCCGCATGCCGACCATTTGAATTTCGGTCGTATGTGAGCCAACGGTCCGCCGCTGCGGAGTCGGAGCAATCTCGCTGCGCAGATGCACATCGACATCGCCGTGGGTGATCCGCCCGTTCGGCCCGGAACCGCGGACGTGCTGTAAATCAACCTGCAACTCCCGGGCTCGCCGCCGCACCGCGGGACTTGCCTGCGGTTGGACGAGCGGAACAACCTCCGGGCTCACTGCCCGTTGCACGACCGGGGTAGCCCCATTTGCCGCCGCCATCGAAATCGGCAAGCATGCTCTCCCATTTTCGACCGACTTCTCCTTGTCTCCTTGTCTCCTTGTCTCCTTGTCTTCCACTGCCACGGACGTATCGAAACTAACCAACTCCGCCCCCACGGCCACCGTCTCGCCCACGCCACCATGCCGCCGCAACACGCGGCCATTGCAACCGCTGGGAATCGTAACCGTGGCCTTATCGGTCATCACATCGACCAGCGGCTGATCGACCCGCACTTCCTGCCCCGGCTCCACGTGCCAACCCACGATCTCGGCTTCTACCACGCCTTCGCCCAAATCTGGCAGTTTGAAGACAACGTTCTGCATGTCGTTTCTCGATTTCGGATTTCGGATTTCGGAGTGCGGATGCGTTCGATTTCAATCCGCAATCCCCGATCCGCAATCCGCAATTGTCATTTGGTCAAACGATTAAGCTGCCAATACCGCGCGCATCGCGCCTGCGATCCGTTCTCGATTCGGCAAATAGTCCCACTCTTGGCCACACGGGAACGGTGTATCCCAACCCGTTACCCGCAGCACCGGCGATTCCATGTTCCAAAAACAGTGTTCTTGGATCAGTGCGACGACCTCGGCACCGAAGCCGCATGTTCGCGGCGCTTCGTGAACCACGACGCACCGCCCCGTCTTTTCGACCGAGGCCGTGATCGTCGCCAAATCCAATGGCAGTAGCGTACACAAGTCAATTAGCTCTGCGTCAATTGCCGCTTCTTGGATCGCCGCCCGGGCCACATGCACCATCGTGCCCCAAGCAATGACGGTCAGTTCGTCACCCGGCCGCACGATATGCGCCTGCCCCAACGGCGTGCGGTAATGTTCTTCAGGAACCTCGGCCTCCGGTTGATCGCGCCACGGCGGTACGCTCTCCGGATCGCCGTCGAAGGACCCACGATAGAGCCGCTTCGGCTCAAAGAATATGACCGGGTCGTCGCTCTCAATACTGCTAATCAGCAATCCTTTGGCGTCGTGCGGGTTCGACGGCATCACCACGCATAGGCCCGGCGTATGAGTGTAGTACGCCTCGGGCGATTGGCTGTGAAACAACCCGCCGCGGATGCCGCCACCGCTCGGCGTGCGAATCGTGAGCGGGGCGGTCCATTCTCCGGCACTGCGATAGCGCAATTTCGCGAGTTCATTGGTGATTTGATCGAACGCCGGGTACATGTAGTCAGAAAACTGGATTTCCGGCACCGGCCGCAGGCCGTTCATCCCCATGCCAATCGCGACGCCGATGATGCCCCCTTCAGCCAGCGGCGTATCGAAAACGCGCCGCGAACCGTACTTCTGCTGCAGCCCCTGAGTCGCGCGGAACACGCCGCCGAAATAGCCCGCGTCCTCGCCAAACACGCAGACATCCGGATCGCGCTCGAGCATCACATCGAGCGCCGACCGCACCGCCTGGATCATATTCATCGTGGACATGGGGGAGGGTTGAGGGTTGAGGGGTCAGGGGTCAGGGGTCAGGGGTCAGGGGGTTCCGCTTTCAATTTCCCATTCCCCACTCCCAATTCCCCATTTGTTTCATCCTGCAGCTCTTCGCGGCCCTTCGACGAACCGCAATATTGCCGGCTCTTCCTTCTGTGGTGCATCCGTTTCGCCGAGCGCTTCGGCACGTTGGGCCTGCAAGTGCGGCGGCATCTCGCGATACACGTCGTGAAACAACGCATCGCTCGCATGCCCGAGCCCCGTGGCATTTGTGCCGAACGATTCCGCCATTTGAAACGTGGCGGCCGCCTCTTGTTCCAAAGCCGCGTTCAGACTTTGGTGCGATTCCTCCGACCACTCGCCGATAACGATGAGATGCTGCTTGAGTCGCTCGATCGGATCGCCGCCCGGCCAACAATCCGGCTCACCAGCGGCTCGATACTGCGATGGATCATCGCTCGTGGAGTGCGCATCCCGCCGATACGTGACGAGTTCGATGAGCGTCGTGCCGCCACCGCGCCGAGCCCGTTCCACCGCCCACGCCTCCGCGGCATAGACAGCGAGATAATCATTGCCGTCAACCCGCAAGCCAGGCAATCGATAGGCATCGGCCCGCGCGGCAAACGTCGCGCCTCCCGTGGCAATACTTCGATGCGTGCTGATGGCCCACTGATTATCCACTACATGCAGCACGCAAGGCGGCCGAAAAACGGAAGCAAAGTTGAGCGCGTAGTGAAAATCGCCCTGGGCGGCCGTCCCGTCGCCAATCCACGTGCCGACCACATGCCGTTCGCCTCGATACGCAAACGCCATTGCCGCGCCCACGGCCTGCGGAAACTGCGTTCCCACCGGGCTGGAAATCGAAACCACATTGCCGGCCCGCCAACTGTAATGGACCGGCATCTGCCGGCCACCCGTATTGTCGCCCACGTTGCCGATCGATTGACAGATGATCGTCACCATCGGCATGCCGCGCACTAAAAACAGCCCCGGCTGCCGGTAGCTGGGGAAAAGCACGTCGCCGTGCAAATATGCCGCTGCCCCGGCGACGGCCGCCGCTTCTTCGCCCTTGGAGGAAACGTAGAACGACAGGCGTCCTTGCCGCTGCATCGCAATCATCCGCACGTCGAGGTGCCGTGCCCGCAACATCATTTCCAGGCCACTTCGCAACTGTTGCGGGCTCAACTGCGGTTGCCAATCGCCACGCGCACTTCCGTCGGCATCGAGAACACGGATTAGGCCGATCGCATGTTCGCGCAACGATTCATACGAGGCCAGTGTATCCGGCCGTGGTAAATCGTCGGGCTGATGTGAGAACGCTACGAAGCTGGGTGAATCGCCTGGCCGATATGGGGCCGTCGGCACGCGCAACACCATCGGCAGCGGGTCCTTCAGCGGAACGCTTCCTGTGCGTGCGCCCGGATGGGCTTTACCGACAAGTTTGGACGAGTCATCCATGACCCAGTTCCGAAACGCAAAAGTCTAATCGAAATGCCGTCGAGCCTGCTCCAATAGCATCCCCGCGCGAAAGGAACTCCGCACCAGCGGTCCTGCCGCTACCGCACAAAACCCCATCTCGCGTGCTTCCTCGGCCCAACAGTCAAACTGGTCGGGTGGCACGTAGCGGTCGACCGGCAAGTATCGTTCACCCGGCCGACCCGGTGCCAGGTACTGCCCCAATGTCAACATGTCGACGTTTGCCGCACGCACCAGCTGCATGGCCTCTGTCACTTCGCTATCCGTTTCCCCGAGGCCGATCATAATGCTGCTCTTCGTCAACAGATCGGGACGCAATTCCTTGGCGCGCCGCAGTACCATCAAGCTCAAATCGAACGATGCCCGCGGGTCGCGCGCCACGCGATCCAACCGCCGAACGCATTCCACATTGTGCGCAAATACCGCCAGCGGAATGTCATCTAGCAAGTGCCCGAGCGCCGCCTCGTTGCCGGCCAAATCACTCGATAGCAGTTCAATCGTGATGTCCGGCCGCCGCTCGTGGACCGCTTGGACGCACAATTTGTAGTGGTTCGCCCCCCCATCGGCAAGATCGTCGCGATTCACCACCGTGATCACCACATGGGCCAATTCCATGCGTTCGACAGCTGCCGCCAGTTGCTGCGGTTCGCTCGGATCGGGCCGAGCCGGCTGCCGCAGCGTTTCCACACTACAAAACCGGCAACCACGCGTGCATTCCTTGCCGGCGATCATGAACGTCGCCGTGCCGCGCGACCAGCAATCGTTGAGGTTCGGGCAGCGGGCCTCTTCGCAAACCGTGTGCAGCCCGTGCGAATCGATCGTGCCGTGCGTGGCATTGAGAACCGTCAGCCGCTGTCCCAACGGCAAATTGACGCGCAACCAACTCGGCAATCGGGGCCGGCTAGTGCTGGGGGCGTCAGAAGTGGTTGCAGTCAAACTCAAAGCAGTGCGGCGCAGAAGGTGCTAGCAGGGAGAAGCTCAAGTGTAGCGAAATCCGCAAAACTCACCAATGGCGAGCACTTCGCGAAATTTGCCGAATCGCGTGATTCCTCATGAATGCTAGCGACCGCCGCCGCAAAGTAAATCGCGGCGCGACCACCAATGTACATTCGCCAGCGAGTGGTTTGTAAGACTTGAGTTAGGGTGCCATGCTCTCGCGAAACAGGAACATGCCCACGCTCGCGTAAACCTATGTGTTTCGCGTGAGCATGTTGGCGCGAGCGAGGGCATGCCACCCAGGAAGACAAATGTCACTCCTCACTCGACACGACGAATATTCTTAGCCCGTCAGGCCTTCGAACAACGGCGTCGAGAGATACCGCTCGCCCAAGCTCGGAATGATGACGCAAATCCGTTTGCCTTTGTACTCCGGCCGAGCCGCCACCTTGGCCGCGGCGCAAACATTGGCCCCGCTCGAAATGCCCGCCACGATTCCTTCTTCCTTGGCCAGCCGGCGCGACCATTGAAACGCCTCTTCGTTGCTCACCAGAATCGTCTCATCCACGAGTGCCGTGTCGAGGTTCTTCGGGATGAAGCCGGCGCCCAAGCCTTGAATCTTGTGGGGCCCCGGCTTGCCGCCGGAAATCACGGGCGAATCCACCGGCTCCACCGCAATCGCCTTGAAGTTCGGGTTCTTCGGCTTGATGTACCGGGCCACACCCGTGATCGTGCCGCCGGTGCCCACGCCCACGACAATCGCATCGATATTGTGGCCCGAGTCTTCCCAAATTTCGGGACCAGTTGTTTTTTCGTGAATCGCCGGGTTCGCCGGGTTATCGAACTGCTGCGGCATCCACGCATTGGGCGTCGTTTCTACTAGTTGCGTCGCCTTCGCGATGGCGCCCTTCATGCCCTCCGCGGCCGGCGTCAACACCAGTTCCGCTCCCATGAATCGCAACAGCGCGCGCCGCTCGACCGACATCGACTCCGGCATCGTGAGAATCAATTTGTAACCCTTGGCGGCACATACGAACGCCAGCGCGATGCCAGTATTGCCACTGGTTGGCTCAACGATCACGGTATCCTTCTTGATCTTGCCGTCGCGCTCACCCGCTTCAATCATCGCGACGCCAATCCGGTCCTTCACGCTATTGAGCGGTTGAAAGAACTCGCACTTGGCAAATACCGTCGCCTGCCCCGCCGGAATCACGCGATTGAGCCGAATCATTGGCGTATCACCAATAGCCTGAGCAACATTATCGTACGTTTTGTTACGTGGCATGTTTCACACCTTTCAACCTACAAGTATCGAACTAGTGATTTTCGGTAAGAATCTTAGACCACTCCCTCTTCCGTCGGGAGAGGGCCGCGGTGAGGGGGCTCTGTGAGTATGTGAATAATGGAGCCAAGCCGGTCCGCGTCAATCCAAGGATTATCCCCATTCAGCCGCCTTCGACAAGCCGGAACGACGTACTGACGCCCTCTTTACCCAGCGGTTGGTGCCTCGTCGATCAATTTGCCCGATGCATCAGGCGGCACCAGCCGCCACCGCAATTCCATCGGACGGCTGGCCGCTTCCACGTCCTGCCAGTCATCGTACTCGGCAACTGGAACCACTTTTCCCGTGGTAGAAAGTGACAGCGGCGCGGTTCCAAATGGAAAAGGATCGACCGCCACGACCCAGGCCAGGGCTTCGGTCGTATTCTCTGGCGTGGCATGGCGTCGCCCGGCACCAATCACGGAAATCCGATACCGCTCCCACAGCTTTTCCAAACGCAGCCCCATTGCCGAGTTCTCCAGCATGCCGCCCGACATCGCCGACAATGGTGTGTCGCAGCATAACCATAGGCTGAACAAATCGGCGATGGCCAACTGCCGCTGCGCCTGCTGCGCTAGTTCCAATGAATTCGCTGGGTTGCTGCGAATCCATTCGTCGAGCCACGCCGTCCGTACCTTGCGCTTTGCGGTGAGCCAAGCCGTCGCGGCCGGTTCCTGCGCATGGTCCGATTCGCCCAGCAGCCCATAAAAATGCCCGGCGACAATGAACCCAGCCAGCGGCCCGAACTTCCTCGCCGCCACAATCGAGTTGTCCCAGATCGGTAGCGACTCGACGAGCGGCATTTCCAAAAACGAAAACGGCCCGCCAATTTCGGAGTTGATCCTGGGACTCGCCTCCCACTCGGCCCAACCATCGTCATGATGCGTAATCGCCTCGACGACTTCTTGAGGACATTGCTCCTTGAGATTCTGGGTCAGCGTTCCGCTGATCCGCGCATGATCGACCTGCGACACCAACAGCCACAGGCGCTCATTTTCTGAAAGCTGAATTTCTCTTCGTATCATCACATCCTCCCTCTCCTTCCGGGAGAGGGCCGGGGCGAGGGCTCGATTACAGAGAACTTAATCATGATGATTTCCCAAACCCACCGCTAGCCGGTGCTTCCACCATCAATAGATCGCCCACCACTTTGCGAACAGTGTCGCAAATGTGGCGGCCGGGCAGACGGGCTATGTGGACGAGGCGTTCTCGTTCGCGGGGCGCTGGCTCGACCAGGCCACCGGTTTGCAGAACAACCTCAACCGTTGGTACGATTCCAAGACCGGCCGCTGGCTGAGCGAAGACCCGCTTGGGTTCGCGGCGGGCGATGCGAATTTATACCGGTACGTGTGGAATCAGCCGACGAGGGGAAATTCACGTAACAAATGATCTCAGCGGATGCGCAGAAGTTTTGTTACACGCACAAAGTTCTGCCATCACGCCAATGGCTGCCAAGGAATTCCTGAACAGGAGGAATCAGAGTGAACCGAGGATGTTTTTCTCTGTTGCCTCTGTTTCCTCCTGTTCGAATGTCCGTCCTACGCGTATCGAAGTGTCACAGAACCTTTGCCAACTTGCTTAGACTCCGATGCAATTCTTGGAGACGATCGTACTGTTTGCATTTGTGATTCTAGCATTTGCGTGTTGGGCTTCAGCTTTGTTTCACATGTTTCGCGCAGTCGCCTTACGTAAGCCAGGTGTCAGCCTTTGGCGTGGCACAGCGTTTAATACATTTAATCTGCTATTCCAGTCATCAAAGCTCACGGACGATGCATTAAGAGTGCGAAGGCGGTGCTTATTAAGTGTCCTTGTTTTTTTGATTTGTGCATTATGCTTTTTCGCGATCGGAATGTGGACCGGTATTGCTAAATGGTAGTAAGAAAAGGAGCAGGCCAACCCTGTTGAGACCCATTTTGCGTGCGTCCCGGCATGCGTCCGCCGCCCAAACGTGCGTTTTCTTCGAGACGTATGCACGGAGGCAGTGGCTTCGATTCCCGCCGCCTCCGAATTACGCCACACGGCTCTCGGCGACCGCGTAGCGAACACGACGCCCCGGCTGAGTGAGTGGTGTCGAGTTCCTTGAACAGGGCTATTTCGGCTCGCTCGCCCGTCGCGACTCGCTGCTCACAACTCGCGTCGTCGGCCCGGACGACCACAGTTGTCCGATCGCGAGACTAACGGCCTTCGTGGCGAACGGCGGCCAAATACAATCATAGCTCCCGTGCCCCATGCTAGCGAGAGCAGTGCCCACGGCGCCGGTTCGGGAACGGCCAACGAGAACGAAGCGCTCAAGGCGGCTGTCGCGCCAAAGTTCCCGCGCCACAGGTCGTAGTCGGCTTGCGAACCATTGTTGTTGCGCCAAGTGACGTAATCGGCGGCATCGACGTGTCCATCGCTGTTGAAATCGCCGGCCAGCCCCGGAATACTCGCCACGCGGAATCCAATGCTGCCGTATTCGTATTGAGGTTGATAGTTGTTCCGGCCGGATAAGGCGGCCATGAAGATGGAGGAGTCGACCCACGACCCGCCGCGCAGAGCGCGGGTCTGAAGGTCCACCATGGTCTCAACCCATTCCGTCACGTTTCCTCCCTGGTCGTACGTGCCGTAATAGCTGGGAGATTGGGCGTAGGCGCCGACGTCAGTGAGATAATTCTGGGTGGTGCTGAAATCGATTGAGCCAGTTACCGCATAGCCGTCGTTATAGCCGTTCGCCACGCCGTCATCGCGGTAATAATTGGCCACCCTCGTATTATCGGGCGTGGCACCTGGTGGCTGATCGGAATACGGCGCGCTGTTGGATTTAGTTGGGTAGGACCAATAGCTGTCGAAGTCTCCGCCGTGCGATGCCGGCTGATAGAAGGCGGCTTTGTACCATTCGTTCTCGGTGGGAATGAACCAGCTGGCGGCGGCATTGCGCGCGACGGCCATCAGCGCGGGGGTGGATGTTGCGCCATTGAGCGTGTAGGCGCCGGTTTCCGTGGTGCCGGGGCCTTCCATGCCATCAGGCTGCCCATTTTGCAGCCAGTTGGCAAATCGCGCGGCGTCGCCCCAACTCACATAGGTTACCGGATGGCTCGGCAAGCCGATCACGTTGTAAACGTAGTTGCCTACCGCCCCCGTACGCGAAATCCCGGCGATGTCCGATTCCGTCCCCATCGTCGGGTTATAAAGCGAATAGGTATCGGTAGCAGCCA
>JAKOXH010000023.1:0-35000 GCA_029781135.1 Planctomycetota bacterium | reverse complement strand
TGTCTTCACTTCATTGAAGACAGGGACCACGACCGAAAGTAGCGGCCCCGACTCACTTTGGATCGACGCAGGTGCACTTGAGTCTAGATTATGGTCCATGCCAACCAGTAAAGGGGGTGCCGGAGAAGTTCAATTTCGTCCCGCCCGAACTTCCAGTATAGATGGTATCATGAGGATTGCATTGTTCCTTGCTTAACCCCATTTTCGGCTGAAGCACGAGGAAAGTTCATGCCTTGTCGAGGAGTTCGGGGGGCGACGACCGTCGCCGCCAACACCCGAGACGAAATATTAACGGCGACGCGGCAGCTTGTGGCGCTGATGGTCCGCCGCAATGGCATCGAGCCGGCAGACGTCGCCAGCGCGATTTTCACGACCACGCCCGACCTGGATGCTGAATTCCCCGCCTTAGCCGCCCGGCAATTGGGCTGGCTGGAAGTGCCGCTACTTTGCGGACACGAGATGGCGATTCCCGGCTCGCTGCCGCGCTGCATCCGCGTGCTGATCCACTGGAACACCGACCGCGCACAGAGCGAAATTCAGCATGTTTACGTGCGCGCAGCGGAAAGGTTGCGGCCCGACCTTTGCAGACTCCCACCCGTGAATTGGGAAGAGTTAGAAGCCTGGATTCGTGAGCAAATGGGTGAAAAGAAGTAGCGGTTGCCGGGCCGGCTTACAAGCGGACGCCGCACCTAAATCGCGTACCAGCGGCATTTTGCGACGCTTCTTTCCGTTTTGTTTGGTGCAATTTGGCACTTTACGCAAAGATCATCTTGCATCCGGCGATAATCAGGACAACGCCGAGCAATTGCCGCAGCACCGCGGGCGCGATGTGCCGGCTTCCCAGTTCCGAACCGATGACTCCGCCGAGGGCAACTGCCATCGCGAGCACTGGAATCTGCGGCGGTAGCTGCTGTACGCTCGTCAGCACTCCAGCCAGACCGGCCAAACCAGCCAGTGAATTCACGAGAATGAACGCGACCGAGACGGCCGCCGTTTGTCGCATGCTGGCCCACTGCGCAAGCAAGAGTAGCGGAGACAGAAAGATCCCGCCGCCAACTCCCGTCAATCCGGCCAGGCCGCCTATGCCGGCGCCCGCAATCAATGCGACCGGCACGGGCAGCGGTTTCGGTTCGAACTCTGCTTTTTTCGCGGCCGTGTAGATCAGCCGTACCGCCGCAAATAGCAAAACGGCCCCCACGGCGATACGGTAGTATTGGAATGGTAGCTGCGTCGCGCCGCCGAGATACGCACAGGGGATCGAGGTCACCGCGAACGGCCAGAAGATCTTCCAGGCGAAGTGACCGGCCCGGGCAAACTGAATCGTGCCAATCGTGGCGACGATGATGTTCAGTGCCAAAGCGGTTGGTTTCATGACGTCGGGCGGCACACTCACCAGCGCCATCGCCGCCAGGTAACCGGACGCCCCGGCATGGCCGACCGACGAATAGAGAACTGCCGTCACGAAAACCATTACTATTAAGAGCAGGGTGTGATCCATGCGACCATCTTAGCCGAGGCTTGAGGCATTCACCAATCGAGTTCGTGAGAGCGTTGGCCTGGGTAGGAGCGTTTGCCAACTATGCCTGCTTATTGCCGTCCCGCGGCTTACGCCGCGTTTGAGCGCGAGCTGCCCCACGTCGATACGACATCCGGGCTGTTCCGCGCGGCGTTCGCGATCTCCCAACACGAACATCTGGCTACCGATGTTGCTCAAGGAGAAGCCATGATTAATGGCTTAGCCGAGACGGTTCGCAATCGCGTACGGGCCAACACGCTGGATGCCAAATTGGCCCACCTGCACGACGTACTGTTCGACGTGGTCGGTTTCAGCGGTAACGTGGCCGCTTATTACAATCCCGCGAATAGCTATTTGCCCGACGTGTTGCTCACGCACCGAGGTTTGCCAATTACGTTGGTGCTGATTTACAAGTGTGTTGCCGAGCAACTCGGCCTGGAAGTGCGTGGAATTAACTCGCCCGGCCACTTCCTGGCGGCCGTGCGCGCTGATGATTCCGCGATTCACTCGAGAGCGTGGATGTACGTGGACCCCTTCTACGGCGGCGAACTCCTCACGCCGACCGATATCTACCGCCGCATCGCCGAAACCACGGGGCGGTCGGTAACGCCATCACCCGCCTGGCTGGCGCCGGCCACCCACCGCCAGTGGCTGAGCCGCATGCTCAACAACTTGCAGGCGGTTTTCGCACATTCCAACCGTGAGCGCGATCTGTTCGCGATGCAAGAACTTCAGGAACTGCTAACTACGTAACCCCGGCGGCGAGGTAAAATTGAGTAATGCGGCTGCTCCCCCACAGTTCTCTGCGATTCGCTGCGACGTCGAACATTCTTCGCCGTCGTTACTGGCGTGATTTTCTCGCGTGCTGCTTGATCCTCTGTTCGGCCAGCGCGGCCGCCGATGTCATCGTGCTTGCCAATCGCACCGGGCGCGCGTTGCCCGTGCGTTTTGCACCGCTTAGCGGTGCGCCGCAGATGCTCACCTTAGCGGTAGGCGAAAACGTGCCGATTTACCTCGACGGGAAGGCAAATATTTCTGTTTCTTCGCCGGGCGCGACGATGAATCGTTCGCTCGACGCAAATTGCGCATACTTTTTCGCCCGCGACAATAAGGGTCGAATCGACGTGCAGAAAATCGGTCTCGGCGAAGATGGAACTCTCATGAATGGCCATTCGTTGCCTGGCACGGCCAGTCGAGCACCGATCGCGATTGTCACCGTAAAGATTCTCGTCGATGAAGAAGAGCCAGGCCGTCAGCCAGTTTGGGAGCATCGTCTCCGCCGCCGCGTGGAGGCTGCTTCCGCCATCTTTGAGAAGTATTTTCGCACTAAGTTAGAGGTCATTGCGGTCGGCACCTGGAACTCGGACAACAGCACGTCCGACTTCATCGCCTCGCTCGACGAGTTTGAGCGCGAGGTCAATCCGGCCCCCGCAAAGCTTGCCATCGGTTTCACGAGCCAATGGCAAATGACGCGCGGCCGCACCCACATGGCCGGTACTCGTGGACCGCTTCACTCGCATATCTTGGCTCGTGAAGGCTCACCCGAAATCAGTGAGGCCGAGAAACTCGAATTTCTGATCCACGAACTGGGCCATTATTTCGGCGCCGCGCACAGCCCCGAACGCGATAGTGTGATGCGGCCGGTTCTGGGCGATAATCGTGCCGGCAGCGCGGGCTACAAGATTCAGTTTGACCCCGTCAATATGCTCGCCATGGCGATCATCAGCGATGAAATGCGGCGACGAAATCTGACGCAGCTAAGCGAACTTGCCCCGGAAACCCGCCGCCGACTCGGCCAGATCTACATGGAACTCGCGCGATCTTTGCCCGATGATGCCGCGGCCCTGGGTTACGCGCAGCGCGTGCGCTCGGAATCGAGCACGCCGCTGGCGATTGCCACACGATCGATCGTGAAAGCGATGGTTCATGCCGCGATCGATAATCGTGCGTTGCCGATTGCCGCCGGCAGCGCTTCGATAGCGGAATCACGCCGGCAAGGCGACGGCTTGACCAATTATTTGGTGCGTGCAGCGGCCCACGCGGCCGTCGATCTACCCGACGCCGTGCGAGCGCCAGCGTTTCTGTACGGCGTCGCGATTGGACTGAGCGACAACGAGTTCCTCGCGAAACTCCCTGCTGCCGGCGGCATCGTCTCGGCGGTCGAGCCGCCCAGCGAACGAATGATCCGGTTGGCCGTTTTGGGCGAGCCAACGATGCGCGGTCGACGCGACCTGGCCCAACACTTTTTCGCCACCGTCTTTGCCACGGCGGCCGCAGGGGCCGATGCCGCCCGTGCCGCGGGGCTGGCGAAAGAGCTTCTTGACTCGCAACGCGCCAGTGGCTTCAGCTTCGCCGATCTGGCCGCGGATCGCGCCGGCACGCGCTTCGCCAGCAGCGTGTTGGAAAAGCACATCACGCTGGGCAATATCGGGCTGACCTTTTCAGTGGCGTCGTTCATGCCCGACGTCGCAGGACTTCCCGAGCATATTTCCGCCAAAGACTTCGCCGCTCAATTCGGCTCGCAATCCGACCTGCGCTTTACCAAGCAGTTGAAGGAAATCGACGAACGCATCCAAAAGCTGCCGGCGTATGCACCGACCAAACCGGTGCCGATTCGTTGACGCGCATTTCGCCGCAAAGGGATGGCTGGGGTCGAAGCGAAGCCAAGCCCCCAGCGTCATGGGTAAATCGCAGCACTCAACTCCAGGCAGTCCACTGTGTTCTGTCACTTCGCACAGCGACCCAAAGCCGATGAGTTTTTCACATCGAGTCCGCAGGGTGGCAGGCTCTCGCGCAGCGTGAGCATGGAATCCCTCAAATAACATGGCCACGTCGGAGTACCTCCGAGGCCATGCCACCCAGCCACAACTTCCCTAACTTGATAAGGTCATTGGCCGTGCCCAGCGGCCATGCAGCCTCGACCACGCTGCCGACAACCGCTAAAATGCGGCCTTCAATGTTGAGTTGCCGCATGTTTACCGAATTCTAGGCGATGTTCACGCTCACACCGAAGCACCAATATCTCGTCGGCATCGATTCCGACGGCTGCGTTTTTGACTCGATGGAATTGAAGCACAAGGAATGCTTCATTCCGAATTTCATCAATCACTACGGCCTTCAGGGGGTCAGCAAGTACGCCCGCGAGGCGGCCGAGTTCGTAAACCTGTATTCGAAAAGTCGTGGTGCCAATCGGTTTCCCGCGCTGGTGGAACAGTTGGATTGGCTCCGTCGCCGGCCGGAAGTGAAGGCTCGCGGCATCAACGTTCCCAAGCCCCAGGGTCTCGTCGCCTGGATCGCCCGCGAAACCAAGCTGGGCAACCCAACGCTTGAAAAGGCAGTGGCCGAAACCGGCGACGCCGATCTCAAGCAAACGCTCGCCTGGAGCGTGGCGGTCAACAAGGCCATCGCCGATATGGTCCGCGACGTGCCGCCGTTCCCTTACGTGCGGCCGTGCCTCGAAAAATTCGCGAGCCAGGCCGACATGATCGTTTGCTCGCAAACGCCGTGTGCGGCCCTTGAAGCCGAGTGGAAAGAGCACGATTTGGCCAAGTACGTCGTCGCGATTTGCGGACAGGAAGTGGCCAGCAAGAAGGAAGCCCTCGGTGCTTCGCAGCAATACCCGGCCAACCACACGCTCATGATCGGCGACGCCCCCGGCGACTTCAAAGCCGCCGCCGCGAACAACTGCCTCTTCTTCCCCATCAACCCGGGTCAGGAAGAAGCCAGTTGGCAACGGCTCCACGACGAAGGCATCCCGAAGTTCTTCGCGGGCACATTCACCGGCGCATACCAGAAATCGCTGCTCGACGAATTCGAAACGTTTCTCCCCGAACATCCGCCCTGGAAAGTGGAAGACTGAAATGCTCTCTATTTCGGATTTTGGATTGCGGATTGCGGATTAAACTGTTTGTGCGAATCCGAAATCCGGAATCCGAAATCCGCAATCACGAAATGGATGGAATCCCATGTCCCAACCCTGCGATCTCGGCCTCGTTGGCCTCGCCGTCATGGGCGAGAACCTCGCCCTCAACATTGAAAGCCGCGGCTACAGCGTAGCCGTTTACAACCGCACCACCAGCAAGGTCGATGAGTTCATCGCCGGCCGCGCCAAGGGCAAGAAGTTCGTCGGCTGCCATTCGCTCGAAGAACTGGTCGCCAGCCTCAAGAAGCCGCGCAAGATCATGATGATGGTCAAGGCCGGCCCGGCGGTCGACGACCTCATGAATACGCTCATCCCGCATCTCGACAAGGGCGACATCCTCATCGACGGCGGCAACACCTACTACGCCGATACCGAACGCCGCACGAAAAGCACCGAGGAAAAGGGCCTGCTCTACATCGGCACCGGCGTTTCCGGCGGTGAAGAGGGTGCCCTCAAAGGCCCCAGCATGATGCCCGGCGGCAGCCCCGCCGCGTGGCCAGCCGTGAAGCCCATCTTCCAAGCCATTTCGGCCAAGGTCGGCCCCAAGGGCGACATCCCCTGCTGCGAATGGGTCGGCCCCCGCGGCGCCGGGCACTATGTGAAAATGGTGCACAACGGCATCGAATACGGCGACATGCAGCTCATCTGCGAAGCCTACTTCATGATGAAGGAAGCCCTCGGCCTATCCAACGACGAAATTTACGCGGTCTTCGCCGAATGGAATCGCGGCGAGCTGGATAGCTACCTCATTGAAATCACCCGCGACATTTTCACGGTGAAGGATAAGGACGGCGACGGCTGGCTCGTCGATAAGATCATGGACAAGGCCGGCGCCAAGGGCACCGGCAAATGGATGAGCCAACTCGCGCTCGACCACGGCGTCCCCAGCACGCTGGTGACCGAGGCCGTTTACGCTCGATGTCTTTCCGCCATGAAAGACGCCCGCGTGCGTGCCAGCAAGGTGCTGAAAGGCCCTTCCAGCAAATACACGGGCGATAAAAAGGCGTTCGTCGAGCAAATTCGCCACGCCTTATACGCCTCGAAGATCTGCAGCTACGCCCAAGGATTCGTGCAGATGCAAGCTGCCGCGGCCGAGTTCAACTGGCCGCTCAACTATGGTGAATGCGCCATGTTGTGGCGTGGCGGCTGTATCATACGGGCCGTGTTTCTGGATCGCATCAAGGAGGCCTTCGACGCCGATCCCAAGCTCGAAAACCTGTTGCTCGCGCCGTACTTTGCTAAAGCGGTTGCCGATGTCCAGGACTCCTGGCGGCACGTCGTCGCCACGTCGGCCACACTCGGCATCCCCGTCCCGGCATTTTCCGCCGCACTCGCCTACTACGACGGCTACCGCCGCGAACGCTTGCCGGCCAACCTGCTGCAAGCCCAACGCGATTACTTCGGCGCCCACACCTACGAACGCATCGATAAACCCGGCACGTTCCACACCGATTGGATTCGAGAACGAAAGGTACGTTGATCGACTCCGAAACGTTTGCACAAGATTGGATTTTTTGATTTACGATTTGTGATTTGTGATTTTCGGCGTATGCGGCCAAAGTAGTTTTGTTTTGAAATCGTAAATCTTAAATCTCAAATCTGAAATCTTTACATCCGCCATGTCCGACTTCCTCCAAAAACTCTTCGGCTTCGATGGCCGCGTTGCGGTCGTGATCGGCGGCACCGGCGTGCTGGGCGGCGAACTGTGCAGCGGCCTCGCGAGTGCCGGTGCAACGGTGGTCGTCGCCGGTCGGAACGAGGAACGCGGCCAGGAGCGCGTGGCGAAAATCGCCGCCGGCTGCGGCAAGGCTGCGTTTGCCTCTGTCGATACGGTTAGCCGTGAATCGGTACGGGCGCTGCTCGCGACGGTTTTGGCGGAGCATGGCAAGGTCGATGCCCTCGTGAACTGCGCGGGCGTCAACTCGCCGGCCCCGTATTTCGACATCACCGATGAGGATTTCGACCGCATCCTCAAGACGAATCTCTTCGCCACGCACCTTGCCTGCCAGATTTTCGGCAAGCACATGGTCGAGGCCCGCAGCGGGGCGATTCTCAACATCGGCAGCGTGACGAGTTACCGCCCGCTTTCGCGCGTGTTCACGTACTCGGCCTCCAAAGCCGCCGTGTTGAGCCTGACTCAGAACATCGCCCGCGAATTTGCGCCGCACGGCGTCCGCGTGAACTGCTTGTGCCCTGGCTTCTTCCCGGCGGAGCAGAATCGCAAGATTCTCGACCCGTCGCGCGTCGAAGCCATTCTCCGCCACACGCCAATGGGCCGGCTCGGCGACGCCCCCGAACTCGTCGGCGCGGCACTCCTCCTGCTATCACCCGTTGCCGGCAGCTTCATCACCGGCGAGGCCGTCTACGTCGACGGCGGCTTCACCGCGATGACGATCTGACGAATGGGGAATTGCGAATGGGGAATGGGGAATCAATTTCTCCCCTTGGCGATTTCGCTCCAATTGCCGAGTTCCCCGAATGAATGTACTGTGTAGCCAATTCATCTTTTATTCCGCACTCCCAATTCCCCATTTCCCACTAGCACATGCCTCACTCTTTCGTCATTTTCGGCGCGTCGGGCGATCTCACGCATCGCAAGCTGGTGCCGGCGTTGTACCACTTGTTCCGCAAGGGCCGGCTGCCCAAGGACACGTGCATCGTGGGTTTCTCGCGCACCGAATTCACGCATGAAGCGTGGCGCAACGACTTGGCCAAGGCGGTTGCTCGCTACGTGGGTGCTGATTTCGACGCGAAGCTGTGGGACACACTCGCTCAAAACATCTATTACCAACCGGGTGACATCGGCGAAGCGAAAGATTTCGCAGCCCTCGCCAAGTTGCTCAAGGAAATTGAGAAAACAAGCCCCAGCACGCGAGTCTATTACTTGGCCACCGCGCCTCAATTCTATGAACAGGCCACGCAACAACTGGGCAAAGCGGGCCTTGCCGACGAATCCGGCGGCCAACGGCGGGTGATCATCGAGAAGCCGTTCGGCACCGATTTGGCCTCCGCCAAGCACCTGAACGACGCCGTCCATACCTTCTTCCGCGAGCGGCAGGTTTACCGCATCGACCACTACCTCGGCAAGGAAACCGTGCAAAATTTGCTCGTGCTGCGGTTCGCCAACACGATCTTCGAACCGATTTGGAACCGCAATTTCATCGATCACGTGCAGATTACCGTGGCCGAAGAAGTCGACGTTGGCCGACGCGCCGGCTATTACGATTCGGCTGGCGTGGTCCGCGACATGTTCCAAAACCACCTGCTGCAGCTCGTGATGATCACGGCGATGGAAGCCCCGGTACGTTTCGAGGCCGACGCCGTCCGCAACGAAAAGGTAAAGGTTCTGCAGGCGATCCGGCCGCTTACGGGCGCCGACATCCACCGCGACACATTTCGCGGCCAATACCGCGGCTATGCAGACGCCGAAGGTGTGAAGCCAGGCAGCCACACCGCGACTTTCGCAGCAATCAAACTCTGGATCGACAACTGGCGTTGGCAGGGGGTGCCATTCTACCTGCGTAGCGGCAAAGCGATGTCGTGCCGCACGACGCAAATCGTCGTGCAGTTCCGCGAGCCACCCCACATGCTCTTTGCCGATGGTCCCAAGGACGCCTCGGAGGCCAACCGGCTCGTCATTCAGGTGCAACCGGCCGAAGGCATTCAGTTGCAGTTCGAAACCAAAGTGCCCGATGCGGGCATGCGGCTGCGGCAAACCGATTTCGACTTCCGCTACCAGCGCGAATTCCGCGGCGTCATCCCCGAAGCCTACGAGCGGCTACTGCTCGACGCCCTCGAAGGCGACGCCAGCCTGTTCGCGCGGGCCGACGAAGTCGAAGCGGCCTGGGGCATCTGCGACCCGATTCTCGCGGAGTGGCAACGGAGTGATCAGCCGGCGCTGCAAATCTACGAACCGGGCCTGTGGGGGCCGGAGGAATCCACACAATGGATGGCCGACCAAGGCCGCCAGTGGTTCGACAACTGCCCCGTCCTGCATTAGGATTGGCTGTTGAACAAATAGCCCGGCCGTCTCGGCCGGGCGTGTCACCGCATATTCCACAGCCGGGTGGCTGGGGTCGAGCCGCAGGCGAGCCCCGAGTTGCGTTAATGGTTTGTATCGTTTGGGTTTAGGGGTGGCATGCGCTCGCGAAACAAAGACATGTCCACGTTCGCGATAGAACGCAAATGTTTCGCGTGAGCATGCTGGCGCGAACGAGGACATGCCACCCGGGAAAACAATTTTTGCACGCCTAGCAACATACTTAAGTCCCCATCCCCAACAGCCCTTTCGCCCGGCCGAAACGGCCGGGCTATTTGTTCATGCTGGAAAAACTGCCTATCGCTCGTTGGGGTTGGAAAGACCTCAACCTGTTCGGCTGGCCGCTCATCGCGGCGATCCTGGCCTGCTTCTTGATCGGTGGCCCCTGGCGCTGGCTCGCGGTCATCCCTTTCATCATCCTCCTGTGGCTCGTCAGCTTTTTTCGTGACCCGCCCCGTCGTATCCCCAACGATTCCGAGGCGATTGTGGCCCCTGCCGATGGCACGATCGTCGATATCACTCCCCTGCCCCAATACGACTTCATTGGCCGGCCCAGCGTGCGAATTGGCATTTTTCTCTCGATTTTCAATGTGCACATTAACCGCGCCCCCACCCCCGGCCGCGTGCTCGAAATGCACTACCACCCGGGCGAATTCCTGAACGCCCTGCGGCCCGAAAGTGCCGATCGTAACGAGTTTATGTGGATCGGCTTCGAGCACACGGAATACCCGGCCACACGGTTCGCCGTCCGACAAATCTCGGGAATGCTGGCCCGACGGATCGTCTGTGCCCTCGAAATTGGCCAGACCGTCCCACGGGGCGAGAAGTTTGGTATGATCAAACTAGGTTCACGCACCGAGCTTGTATTGCCGGCCGACGCTGTCGACATCGCCGTTCAGGTGGGCGACAAAATTCGGGCCGGTGCCGACGTCGTCGCTCGCTGGAAGTAACTTTGCAATATCGCTCTAAGCAAGGTTCTCTGTTCGCACGGAATGGAAAGATGAAACCGATACGCGCTATCGCCGTTTTGCCCACCTTGTTTACTTTAGGCAATTTAGTATGCGGATTCTTCGCGATCGTCGTGCTCGCGCGGATCGAAAAGCCGCTGCCCAACGCGCCGTTTGAACCGTCGCCCAAGATTGAGCTAAAGCTCAAATCGGCGCAAGACTTGCGCGATTCCGCCCGCGAATTGATCGATAGCGATGACCCGACGCACAATCTCATGCTCTGCGGAGCGCTCATCTTACTGGCGATGCTGTTCGATGCCACCGACGGACAAGTGGCGCGCATCACCCGCGGCCAAAGCGATTTCGGCGCTCAGCTCGATAGTTTGTGCGATCTCGTTTCGTTTGGCCTGGCACCCGCCATCCTGCTCGTGAAAATGTGCCCGCAATTTACTAGTTTGCACAACGATGCCATCTGGATGATCGCGGCCGTCTTCGCTTGTTGCGCCGCCCTTCGCCTCGCGCGCTTTAACGTCGAAACCGATGATGAAGACGACCACACGATGTTCGCCGGCCTTCCCACGCCAGCCGCGGCGGCCACGATCGCCAGCTTTGCCATGCTGTCGTATTTCCTGCGCAACGAAAATGCGATCGTAACGCACGAGAAGTTCCAACTATACGATTGGTGGATGCAGCGGATCGTGCCGTTCTTCGCCATCGTCATTGCCGTGCTGATGGTCTCGCGAATTCGGTATCCCCACCCACTTACGCAGTTTATCCGGGGCCAAAGATCGTTCGCCCAACTCGTAGCCATCGTGTTTGCGCTGATGGCAATTTTGATCGTTCGCAACTACGCCATTCCCCTACTGTGCGTCGTGTTCGTGCTGGCCTCACCTATCCGCTACGCCTGGGAACTCATTTGGCATCGCCGCTCCCGCCAAGAACCGCTGTTCTAATACGTAGGTCAGGCTTTAGCCTGACCCGTTCAATTCGCTCGGGCGTTAGCCCGCCACCTTTACCTAAGCAGTCAGACTAAAGTCTGACCTACCCCATGTTTTCCGGAATCGTTCGTAGTCTCGCCGAAGTCGCCGCCCTCATTCCTGAGCCGCCCGGCGTGCGGCTCGTCATTCGTGATGCACAATTCGCCGGCGAATCAAAGATCGGCGACAGCATCGCGATCAATGGCTGCTGCCTCACGGTCGTTGGTGCCGATGGCGATACGATGGCGTTTCAGGCTGGCGAAGAGACCTTGTCTCGCACTAACTTGGGCGAACTTGTCGCCGGTTCGCGGGTGAATTTGGAATCTTCGCTGCGGGCCAATGCGGAAATCGGTGGCCATTTCGTCACCGGCCACATCGATGCCGTGGGCCTCGTCCATTCCCGGCAGGATGATGCCGATTGGTGCACCATGTGGTTCACCGCCCCGGCTGCGCAAATGGCCCAAATGGCCAGCAAGGGCTCGGTCGCCGTCGATGGCATCAGCCTCACGCTCGTGGATGTCGAAGATGATCGGTTCAGCGTGGCACTTATTCCCCACACACTCAACGTCACGACGCTTGGCTTTCGTAAAGTCGGCGACCGAGTCAACATCGAGACCGATGTCCTGGCCAAATACATCCAACGCCAACTCCAAGCCATGAAGTTGTAGCCCCAACCCGACTTCTTTAGCTTTCTCACAGTTCGGCGATTCAATGACCAATGACCAATGACCAACAGCTAACGGCTAACAGCTAACGACTAACGACTAACGACTACCCCCTCCTCCATGCCCCGCCAAACCAAAACCTTTCTCCTGGAACGCTTTCGCGAAATGGGCATCCGGCCCGCGACTCGGCATGGGCAAAACTTTCTCATCGACCTCAACTTGGTGCAAATCATCGTCGATGCGGCCGAGTTGACGAGCGATGATGTCGTGCTCGAAATCGGCACGGGCACCGGTTCGCTCACGGCCATGATGGCCGAGCGGGCCGCCGCGGTGGTGACTGTCGAAATCGACGCCCATCTCTTTGAATTGGCCAGCGAACAACTGATCGATCTGTCCAATGTAACGATGTTGCAGCTGGACGCCCTACGCAACAAGAACCACTTCGACGACCGGGTTCTGGCGGCCGTTGGCGCGCAGTTGTCCGCCGCACCTGAGCGACGATTGAAGCTCGTCGCGAACTTGCCTTACAACATCGCCACGCCGGTCATCTCAAACCTGTTATCGGCACCGCATGTGCCGCATTCGATGACGGTCACGATTCAAAAGGAACTGGCCGATCGCATCGCGGCGGTTCCATCCACGAAGGATTACAGTGCGCTCAGCGTCTGGATTCAAAGCCAGTGTTCGACCCAAATTGTCCGCGAATTGCCGCCGAGCGTATTCTGGCCGGCTCCCAAGGTAACCTCGGCCATTCTGCGGATTGCCGTCGAACCCGAGCGGCGAGCGCGAATTCGTGACTTGGCGTTTTTCCACCAAATCACGAAAGCCTTGTTTCTGCACCGCCGCAAGTTCCTCCGCGCTAACGTGTTGGCCGCGCTCAAACAGTATCTCGATAAATCGCAAGTCGACTCGTTGTTCGACGAAATGGGCTTTGCCCCCGATACGCGAACCGAACAGCTCGATGTGGAGACGCTGATCAAGCTTGGCGAACGCATTCAGGCCGCGGCGCCGGAATGGAAACTTTAGTCGTCGTCTTGCGTGCCTTTCGCCGGCACGGGCCCCACTGACATTCTTACGTGCCCCTGCTAAAATGCGGGGGGCGAAAACTGCCATTCATTGGCGGCCATTTGAGGATGTTGCACCATGTCTTTCATTGAAATGACCGGCGAAATGCTCGAACGAATCGTGGCGGATGATGAATTGCACCACGGCGATTTAGCCGCCGCCGGCGTGAAAGGCAACACCATCGTCCGCGTCAATCGACAAGGCGACATCGAAGTCCGCCGGCCCGACGGCTGGGACGTCATCGGCGGCTTGTTGGGTGAATTCGACGACCGTATCCGCCGCGAAACGGGCCTCGATTGGGCGTAGCCCAAGGATAAGACGTGGCACGCCGACTCATGCCTGTTAGAATAGAGCCATGGACCAAACAATCCAAGCTGTCTATCAACATGGCGTCTTACGCCCGTTGGTGCCGTTGCCGCTTAAAGAAGATGAAATCGTCTCGGTCACGCTAACGCGTCCGAATGGAGGAGAACTGGGAGCGGTAGCCGAAACGCATTTAGGTGAAAGGCACCGCGAAATCGTGATGCGGTTCGTCTCCAAGATGGAATCCCTGCCAATCCATTGTCCACAGGACGGGCTGACAAATCGTGATCACGATCGTTTGATTTACGGTCCCTGAAATGATCTTCGTCGATACCGGTGCGTGGTTCGCTTTGAGCGTGGAATCCGATCCGGATCATCAATCCGCGAAGGCTTTTGTTTCGGCTAATCGGGAGCCGCTGGTTACCTCCGATTATGTCATCGATGAACTCTTGACGTTGTTCGTCGTTCGTGACGAAAAAGCAAGAGGCATTGAATGGTTACATATCGTCTTAGACCAAGGCGGTGTCGACGTGATTCAGGTCAACGCCGATTGTATGAATGAGGCTCGTCGAATTTATTGTGACTTCGTCGACAAGACGTGGAGTTTTACCGATTGCACGAGTTATGCGATCATGCAGCGACTTGCCATTAAGAAGGCATTCTCGTTCGACGATGATTTTCGACAATTTGGCATCGTATAGGTGGTACCCTAAGTAGGGGTACCTCACTTGTCCGCCGAACTGGTTCTAGCATTTATCCCAATGGCCCGTACCGCCAACATCGACCGCAAGACCGCTGAAACGGACACTCAACTGTCGTTGAATGTCGATGGTTCTGGCCGCGCCGATATCGACACGGGCGTCGGCTTCTTGGATCACATGCTGACGCTGTTCGCGAAGCATGGGGCACTCGATCTTACCGTCCGCGCGAAGGGCGATTTGGAAGTCGACCAGCACCACACCGTGGAGGACGTCGGCATTTGCATTGGCCAGGCACTACGGCAGGCGCTCGGCGATAAGGCCGGCATCCGCCGCTATGGACACTTCACGCTGCCGATGGATGAAACGCTGGCCACCGTCGCGCTGGATCTGGGCGGCCGGTATGCGATTGCGTTCAACGTCGACTTCCCGTCCGCGAAAATCGGCGGGTTCGATACGGAACTCGTCGAGGAGTTCTGGCGGGCCTTTGCCGGCAATGCGCTGTGCAACCTGCACATTTTGGTTCACTACGGTCGCAACAGCCACCACATCAGCGAGGCGATTTTCAAAGCAACCGCCCGCGCGCTGCGCATGGCGACCGAAGCCGACCCGCGGATGACGGGCGTCCCCAGCACGAAGGGCACGCTGGACGCCTGAATTCTCCTCCCGTTCAGGGCGGGGCCAGGGGAGGGTTCCTCTTTCGCGGCACCCGACCGAAACGGTCGGGCTATCTAGCGCCGACCCGCGCAAAAAATAGCCCGGCCGTTTCGGCCGGGCGCGAACTCAATTCGTCAGCAATCTTCGGCAAACTACTTCGCCGCTTTCGCCGCAATCTGCCGGCGCGTCAGTTCCTCTTCGTTCACATAGACTTCAAGGAACCTCGTCAGCTTGTGGAAGTCGCTATCGGTCTCGATGTGCCGCACGACCGTCACCAGCGTGCTCGGATCGACTAACTCCTCAAACGGCACATACCGCAGTTGCAACTGCCCGGAAACCGAGACCATCACGCCGTCGTGGCCGTTTTCCACTAGTGCCCGATAAGCACCGACGCCCAGTTGGCAGCCCAACATCACGTCAAACGCATGCGGCTTGGCGCAACGCGATTCGTATCCAAGTTGCAGCGCCGTCACTTTTCGCGACTTACCGGTCTGAGCCTTGTATTCATCGGAAATCAACTTCTTGAACACGGTGAACAGCTGGACGGCCGAGATGTTGATGTGACCATGCTCATCGCGCCCGATGCCTTCGAGATGCTTCTCCGGCAGCAGTTCGGCCAAGCCTTCCGCGATCACGATCACGCCATATTCCTTGTCTTCGCGCTCGCGCGTCAGCATCGTTAGCACGATACGATTGACCACGTTTTCAACGTTCATGATCTTCCGCGTCGTGACCTCCCCCGTTTTCGGGTTCTTCACCTGCTCCGTCGCGGCATACTGGCCTTCGATATCCTCGACGCTGATCACCAGGCTCGCTTCGCCGGCAATCGCCACGCCGTACGCCAGCCACCCAGCGCTGCGGCCCATCGCTTCCACCAGGAAGTACGCCCGGTTGGCCTCGGCATCGGCGATGAGGTTGCGCACCTCGTTGCCCAGGAAATCGACCGCCGTAAAATAGCCAAACGTGAAATCGATGCCGCGATAGTCGTTGTCGATCGTCTTCGGCAAGTGCACCACGGGTATTCGCAGCGCGCCCGGCGGCAACTGCTCCTGATACAGCTTGAACTTATTCGCCGTCTTGAGCGTATCGTCGCCGCCGATCGAAATGAGGGCATCCACACCAATGGATCGCAAAGCCTCATACACCGTCTTCAACGGCTTCACTCGCTCCGGGTCGTTCATGTGCGAAGGGTGCGACACATTCTTGCCCGGGTTGGTGCGCGCGGTCCCCAGCAAGATGCCTTGCGAATTGCGAGTGCGCCCCAGCATGCGATGGTTGACCATCACGTAGTCACGCCCCTCGACTAGGGGATTCTCTGGCGAGTATTCGACCAGGTGCGAATAGCCGTGCAGCACACCTACGACTTCAATATCGTTCCGCAGAAACGCCGTTGCGGCGGTCGAGATTACGGCGTTCGCGGCCGGGGCGGGGCCACCGGCAAACAAAATCGCCACGCGATGAAAGTTATGCCGCATCCGTGGCGGCCGGGCCATTGTGGAAGTGTTCGTTTGTGCCATTGCGATTCTCCGACCGTCGTCTCCTTGTGCATCCCCCCGCTAAGTTCCCTAACCACGATTCTAGCGGATTCGCCTGGACAGGATAAAGCCCCCACTTTCCTTGGCAAATTTGACAATAACATCAGTCAAAAATCGAGTTTGTCGATCTGAATTCCCCAACCGAAAACTGCTTGACATTGCCTTACCACAGGCTCATACTGACGCGCGCCTCGAAGAGGGGGCTAGGAACAAGGGTGTTAATTTTCTGTGCGACGGTCGGGCATTGCCGCATGCGCTGGTATTTGCATCGCGTTCCGAGTATCGAGATCAATCCGGATGCACGTTGCAGCCGCTGTATCATTTCCATTTTTGTTTGGCTAACACAGAAGGAGGCCGCTAATGAACGGGAAGAACATTGTTATTGCAATCGCCTTGTGCGCATGCGCGCTTTCTGCCACCGCCGCACCGGTGCTCAATGTCACACCAGAAGGATTACAAGGTGGGAATTGGGTTTGGGATGTTAGTGTCACTCCCGATCTGGCTCTAGCAGGCGGTCATACTCCCTTAGCTGTGGAATTAGGATTTCGTCTGCGTGGCGATCCACTTCAATCGGTCACAAACGTGAATCCGCTTGTCTTTGACACAAATAATCCGGGAAAGAAAATCTTCGGTTGGGAAGTAGGCTACTTTAACCCCTTATACGGCGAGGGACTTGAAGTGAATTGCAATGGTTGTGCCGTAGTCAATGCCGCAACATCGGGCGGCCATGCTGCAACCGTTGTAATGGGGTCGGCGAATGAGATCTTCGCCACCTTCGGCAGCAATAATATTTCAACTCCAGGGCCGGTGCCATTTCTTCGTATCATCGCTCTCGGACCAGGAAACGGTGGCCCGAACAGTTCTACGATCGAGTGGCTGGGGGCCTACAATGGCAACGGTCGAATCGCGCAGCTCACTACCGGTCCAATCTTGTCCGCGAATTTCGACATTTACGCAGGTACCGCCACCCAAATTCCGGAACCAGCCGGCTGTGTGCTACTGCTGATTGGCAGTTCGCTTACACTGGCGCGAAGGCGAGCACGTTGGTAGTTCGGCAACACTAGCTGCTGGGTAAGAAACAAGAAACATGCGACGGCGCTCATGCATTGCAGCATCGCCGTCGCCTCTTTTATTGAAGGCGGCCGGTTACTCGGCCAGCAACGTCCGTTCCACGAACGTCGTATCGATCCGGCCTTCCACAAAAGCCGAGTGACTGAGAATTTCCTGATGAATCGGAATCGTTGTGTGGATACCGTCCACGCGCAATTCAGCCAGTGCCCGTTGCATGCAGGCAATCGCATCGGCCCGCGTCGGCTGATGGACAATTAGCTTGCCGATCATCGAGTCATAATAAGGCGGCACCGTGTAGCCGCTATGGGCGTGCGTATCAAATCTCACGCCGAACCCGCCCGGGGCGATGAGTTGATCGATTTTTCCGGGCGACGGCTGGAAATTCCGCCTCGGGTTCTCCGCATTGATCCGGCACTCAATCGCCGCCCCGCGCTGTACGATATCGTTCTGCGACCACGGCAACGCCTCGCCCGCCGCCACGCGAATTTGCCATTTGATGAGGTCGATCCCCGTCACCATTTCGGTGACTGGGTGCTCCACTTGGATGCGGGCATTCACCTCGATGAAATAGAAGCTGCCCGTCTTATCGACGATAAACTCGACCGTCGCCGCGTTGGTGTACTTGGCCGCTCGGATGAGGTTGCGGGCTGCGTCGCACATGGCCGCCCGTGTCTCGGCGCTAATGCTTGTGCTGGGGCTTTCTTCGATCAACTTCTGATGCCGCCGCTGCACGCTACAGTCGCGCTCGTACAAATGGACCACGTTGCCGTGATGGTCGGCCAGCACCTGCACTTCCACGTGCCGCGGATGCTCAATGTACTTCTCCAAATACACATCACCGTTACCGAAAGCCGCTTCCGCTTCGGCACGCGCCTGTTGCAGGGCCGACTTTAGCGCCAAATCGTTCGAGGCCACGCGCATCCCGCGCCCGCCGCCACCGGCCACCGCTTTGATGAGCACCGGGAACCCAACCTCGTGGGCAAATTTGAGGGCCTCGTTTTCGTTCGCGATAACGCCTTCGCTCCCCGGCACCACGGGCACGCCTGTTTGCCGCGCCAATTCCCGAGCAGCGTTCTTGTCGCCCAACCTCGCCATCGCGTCGGGCGTCGGCCCAATGAAATCGATGTTGCAGCTGCGGCAAATCTCGTTGAAATGGGCATTTTCGGCCAGAAAACCGTAGCCTGGGTGAATGGCCTGCACATTGCCCACTTCGGCTGCGCTGATCACACTTGAAATCTTGAGATAGCTGTCGGCCGCCTTCGCCGGGCCCACACAATAGGCCTCATCCGCCAATTCCAAGTATCGAGAGCCCCGGTCCCCCTCACTGTAAATCGCGACGGTCTCCACGCCCAACTCACGGCACGCACGAATGATGCGTAGCGCGATCTCTCCACGATTGGCGACGAGAATTCGTTGGTACATAGACGGGGAGGGACCAGGGGACGGGGGTCAGGGGTCGGGGGTCAGGGACGAAGGTTGGCAACCCGTAAACAAATCGGCGGCGGTTGCGGTAATTCAACTGTTGCGACGCTCAATCCGCCTCAAGGCGGAAGAGCGGCTGATTGAATTCGACGGCATCGCCGTTGGACACTAAAACCGCCGCGATTCGGCCCGAACATTCGGCCGGAATCTCATTAAATACTTTCATTGCCTCAATGATGCAGACCGTACTATCTGAGCCAACGTGATCGCCCACTTTGACGAACGGCGGCGAATCGGGGTTGGCCGCCGAATAGAACGTGCCGACCATCGGGCTGCGAATGACCAGTGCTTTACTATCGTCGGCGGCCGCGACCGCCTTGCGTTCGCCGCCACCAGAGCTGCTCGACACCGCAACGGGAGCAGCCGACATCGTCGGCATCGCCGCCACCGTCACCGCTTCCGGACCGCGCCGCAGGCGAATCCGCTGCTCGCCTTGCCGCAAATCGATTTCCGCCAAGTCGTGCTCGTTCATCAGTTCGATAAACTTCCGCACTTTGCGCACGTCAAATACATCGCCAGGGATTTGTCCCGGATTCGAACTCATGCAGGTCTCCCTGTTCACCTAAAAAATACGTAGGACGGACACTCCTGTCCGTTTACCATCCCTCACGCACCTCGTAGGACGGACATTCCTGTCCGTCTTCCCGGCATTGCAAACCAAGCGGGACGGACAAGATTGTCCGTTCTACCACGGTGACCGCGGTCGAAATTTACGACGCCAACACGCAATCCTCAAGTTGCTTGGGCACATCCGTCAGCACTTCATGGCCTGTACGGGTAACGAGCACGTCATCTTCAATCCGCACACCGCCCCAACCGGGCACGTAAATTCCCGGCTCAACCGTGACGATCATGCCCGGCTGCAATTTGGTTTCCTGGCCGACCGCCAAACGAGGCGCTTCGTGAATCTCCAGGCCGGTGCCGTGGCCTAATCCATGCCCAAAAGCCTTTCCATAACCCGCCTTGGTAATGATTCGCCGAGCAACACTATCCACTTGCTCGCATGTTCGACCAGGGCGAATTGCATCGATCGCCGCAAGCTGCGCTTTTAGCACAATTTCGTATATTTTGCGTAATTTGGGCGAGATTCTACCGGTCACGATAATACGCGTCAAGTCGCTCATGTAGAGGCCCGAGTTCACACCCCAGTCGATAAGCGTGAAGTCGCTCTCGCCCAATTTACGATTGGTCGGTCGCGCATGAGGCAGCGCTGACCGTGGTCCCGTGGCCACTATCGCCGGGAAACTCAGCGACGTAGCCCCAAATCGGCGCGCTCGGTACTCCAGTTCCGCGGCCACCTCCAACTCAGTCATACTCCCGGTCAGGCTCGCCCGCACCACATCGTACGCCCGCTTCGCCTGCGTGCACGCCACCCGTGTTGCGTCGACTTCGGTCTTATCCTTGACGAGTCGCAAGCGTTCCACCAGCCCATCGGTCGCCACAATCTCTGTCTTGGGAAACTCCTTGGCCAGTGCCCGTTCAAATGCGATCGTTGCCGAGTTACCCTCAAGGCCCAGTCGCGCTGGTCTTACAGCTGTCAGCACTTTGACGACCGCCGTCAGCATCTTCACCCCTGGCTCACGAATTTCCAGCGCGAGTCCCGGGTATTCCTCTTCCAACTGCGTCGTATAGCGCGGGTCCGTGATGAGCGTTTCGCCGTCGAGTGTGACGAGCAGGTAACTGTCATCGCCCGTGAAACCGGTGAGATACGTCACATTCGTGAAATTCGTGACCAACAGCGCATCGGCGTTCGCTTCGCGGATAAGGTCTCGAAGTTTTTTGCGGCGGCCAACAAATGATGACATGAGCGATTACCTATACATTATTAGCGAATGTCATTGCTTATTACATTGCCGATGATTCGCTGTTTAGCCGCGACGCGGAGCGGAGCGCGAACGCTTCATGTAAACCAGAGGAATGCAAATCGTTGTGCCTATTCTACGCCGCAATGATACCGGCACTGCTGACCTGGGCAAAGCCGAAGCCAACGATGATGTCTCGCATTTTCCGCAAATTGATGTCGCCAAGCCCCGCAAGACCTAAATGTCGAGCGCTATTCTGGTAGCCGGACCGCCACGCGGTCCGGAGAATTACCACAAAACCGCCAGCCATTCCCCTATCATCAAGTCCAGAATTTTCCGCCGCCGGCAGCGGTTCCGTTAGAATAATGCTGCGCGAGATCGAACAATTTCCCTTTCCCTCCGGAAATAGACTCGGGTGACGCCGGTTTGTTCTTTATTACGTCAGATAGTCGCGCTCACTTGAACTGTTGGTCTCACCAACTCATGCCCTCCGCCCCTGACCCAAAGCGAACCGGACTCTTGCTCAGCGGCGGGATTGATAGTGCTATCCTGTTCGCGACGTTCGTCAACGAAGGCTGGCAAGTCACACCGTTCTACGTTCGAACCGGCTGCACCTGGGAACTTGAAGAACTTCGAGCTGCCAAGGATTTCATCTCGCGACTGGTTCCAAAAAAAGTGGATCCGTTGGTCGAACTGAATATGCCGCTCGCCGATCTCTACGGCCACCACTGGAGTATTACTGGCCGTCATGTACCCGACTCGCGTTCCCCCGATGAAGCGGTCTTCCTGCCAGGACGCAATCCGCTCCTCCTACTGAAGCCAGCCTTGTGGTGTCATCTCAACAACATTCCTCAACTGGCACTCGCAACACTGGCGGCAAATCCGTTCGATGACGCCACACCGCAATTCTTCACGCAATTCGAGGTCATGTTGCAGGCCGCCATTGGCGCTCGCGTGCAAATCGTGCGTCCGTTCGAGCACCTGTCGAAAACGCAAGTCCTTGAGTTGAACCGTGAGTTGCCACTCGAACGCACGTTCTCGTGCATTGCGCCCGTCGATGGCCTTCACTGCGGCCGTTGTAACAAATGTGCCGAACGCCGCCGCGGGTTTGCTGAACTCGGCCTCGAAGACCGCACCCGCTATCGCGATAGTTCGTTTCGAAAACTGAATTTTGACTAAAACCCGTGGGAGGCGTCTCCGACGCCGATGACGGCATCCACCGAAGCACCCCATCGGCCTCAGAGAGGCCTCCCACAGTCCAACGAACTTCCCCATCAGCTAGCGTTCAAACGAACCGTCTTGTCCGTCGTGCCGTTGTGGTAAACCCCCATCCGCCGGCACCGCGCGCAAAAAAGCAGTCCGGGCGGCTACCATTAGCCAACACCGGACTGCGCCCCCTGGGAATACGCTTGATTGCCTGCACCGCCGTTTGTCGCCGGCGGTTTTGAGCTGCGTCGCACACGTCAGGGGCCGTGGTGGAACATGGAAATTTATCGGCATCCCAACGACATGGCTTTGCAAATCCGTGCGGATTCTTCTGTACGTTCCGGTCCGCGAAGTTGGGAGATTCACGGCAACTTTTCCTCATCAACTTTGCCGATTAGGTCGATTTTGAGGGACTAAGGATTTCAATCCGGTGTCGGTCCTGCGCGCGCACCGCATCGCCGCCACGCCAGCAACGACAGCAACAAGGCTCGCCCCGGCAGATTACTACTCAGCGAGAGATTCTTATGGATGCGAATTCTCTAACTCACATGGGAATCGCCCTCGGGGCGGTTGCCGGAGCACTTCTTGGGCTTAACTCGCTCTTGGGCAAAGGACCGCGCGGCATGTTGTGGATTTTTACGGCATGCGTTTTCACGTGGTCCTCGATGTTGCCGGTCGTTTTGCGTGACCCCGACGACCTTTCGTTGTCGCCCAATCAACTGTTGCTTATTTCCGTTTTACGGCTATGCACCGCAGTTGGTGCCGCTGTCGGCGTGTTCGACTTGTTTCAGAAACGGCAGAGTCATGAACCCCATCCGGTGGCCGATGTGATTCTCACGCAGCCGGTCATCTGGGGTGCCATCGTTGCGATCAACTTTTTCGCGCTCCTCTACCAAGGTGCATTTCACAGTGCCCTACTGTCCCGCTACTGTGCCAATCACCCGATTGAAATCATCGAAATGACCGTGTTCTTCGTGGGCCTTTCCGCCCTCGTCCTACGGTTCTGCAATATCGCGGGCCAGTTTTCCTCGCTCAAGAATTGGCTCCTGCCGCCAATTCCCGCGGAAGGAAATACCGTCGCCGACTGCGACGACCTATTGAAAAAGCTCGACGATTACCCTGCCCTCCGCAGCACGTTCATTTTGCAGCGTCTGCAAGACGCTCTTGATTTCGTCCGCCGCACCGGCTCCGCTGATGCCCTCGAACCCCACTTGCGGCATCTCGAGGAAGTCGAATCGCTGCGCAGCAATGGCGCGTACGCGATGGTCCGCATTATCATCTGGGCCATCCCGATTCTCGGCCTGCTCGGCACGGTCATCGGGATCACGATCGCCGTGGCCAACTTGAACCCAGAAACGCTGGAAGAATCGATGACGAAAGTCACGCACGGCTTGGGCGTCGCATTCGACCACACGGCTACGGCGCTGTCGCTTACGATGCTCCTGATGTTCACCAAATCCGGCGTCGAGCGGCTCGAAGACGCCCTACTCGGCCGCGTCGACCAGCGCGTTTCCCACGAACTTGTCGGCCGTTTTCAAACTACCGGCGACATGAGCGACCCGAACACGGCCGCCATTCGTCGAATGTCCGACCAGGTCGTTGTCGCGATCGAACGACTGGCCAGCCGCCAAGCGCAAATCTGGCAGTCAACGCTCGATGGCGCGCACCGCCAGTGGGCCGATGTCAGCCAGGACGCCGCCCGAACATTGAAGGACTCGTTCGCAACCGTTGTCCGCGATGGCCTCGAACGCCACACCTCCGCCATCAACCACGGCACGCAGCAATATGTTGACCGCCTAATCTCCAGCGCGGCCAGCCACGCCGAACAGCTCGAACGCAGCACACGGACCACGTCCGACCGCCTGCGTGAAGGTTTGGAACGTATGGCGGAATTGCTAATTGAAGCGCTTTCTCGCCACGGCGATGTCATGACCGCCAGCGAACGTGAACTGGCCGAGGAAAACCGCCGCCATCTCACCGCGGTCGAAAATGCCCTTAGCACGGCTGCTACCAACTCGGCCGAGCGACAAGAACGCCTGATCACGCAAAGCGAACATTTGCTCAAAGAGATTCAGATGGCCCTTGTCGAAGCAGCAGGCGCCACGGTGGAACAACAAGAGCAACTCATTCGCCAAAGCGAAGTGCTCTTGAAAGTGGTCGACGCTACCGGCCAAATTCGTAAACTCGAAGAGTCGCTCAACGATAACCTGGCCGCTGTCCAACACACGCACAATTTCGAGGAAATGGCGATCAACTTGTCGGCCGCCATTCAATTGCTGAGTGCCCGCCTGGGCCATCCGCTCAACGTTCGGCCTCGGGAGGTCACTGGCGGGAATGCCACCAGCCAAGCCGCATGAGCCGCGCAAGAGTTCACGAAGTTTCGAGCCCGATATCGCTATTTCCGTTTATCGGGATTCTCCTGTGCACGATGGGCGCCCTCTTGGTCGTCCTCGTCGCCGTGAGTCGTTCAGCGCGCGATAGTGCCCAACGCGACCTGCAAGCCAAACATGCCAAGAGCGCGAAGCTCGACCCCGGCATGCAGAAGAAAATGAACGAAGTGCAGGCCTACATGGGCAGCTTGCACCAGGTGCGTTCGGCGGCGGAGGGTAAACTCCGCGAAGAGAACACTCACTTGAGTCAGGTCGAAGATCACATTCGCCGGCTGCAAGAGAAAATGCAATCGCTGCAGGTGGCTGCCGCCGAACTCGAAGCCGTCGAAAAAGAGCATTACGACGACCGCGAACAAGCCCAGCGCGAAACCACCCGGCTCAATCAACTCATCGCAGAATCGAAGAAGACGATTGAGTCGCTCAAAAACTCGACGGATTCCGCACCTGGGTCATACGCGGTTGTGCCTTACGAAGGGCCAAATGGCACGTACCGCCGGCCGATTTACATCGAATGCGTCAAGGAAGGCGTTATTTTGCAGCCAGAGGGCGTTCATATCGATACTGCCGACTTGCGGCCACCCTACGGGCCCGGAAACCCGCTCGCCTCCGTCATCCGTGCGAGCCGCGACCACTTGGTCAAGCTCAATCCAAAGGAAAGCGCGCGCCGCGATTTAGAACCTTACCCGCTCTTACTCGTGAGGCCGGAAGGGTTAATTACGTTCGACCGTGCTCGCCAAGCCATTGAAGCGGGTGACTTCGACCTCGGTTTCGAATTAGTCGAAAACGATTGGAAGCTCAAGTTCCCTCAGCCAGATCCTCAACTCGCCGCATTGCAGCAGGAAACACTCGTACAAGCTCGCGCACGACAGCAAATCTTGGCCGCCGCCGCTCCCAGGGCCTATCGCAGTGGCTCGTTCGGCATGGGCGACCGCTACGGTGAAGATGATGACTCGGCAGAGGAACTTGAAGCTAGCGGCGGCACCGGCGGTTACGCCAATGGCCCCGGTGGCAGATACGCAAACGGTACTGGCAGCGCAGCGGTGGGTTCGGGCGCAGCCACCGGAATGGCGGCAAGTGGTGCCGCGTCCTCCGAGCGCCCATCGACACCAATTAGTTTCAATTCCGGCAGTGGCGGCGGCAAATACCCGAGCGGCGGCAGCGGCGCAGCCGGTCCCACTGGTTTAGATAGTGCCGCGATCGCCGGCAGCGGCGGAAACCAAGCTGGCTCACTCGGCGGTGGTAACATCACGAACGGCGATGCAAGTGGCGGCGGTGGCGATGCGTCCTCGGAGGTTGCCGGCGGCGGTGGCGTCGCGGCTGGTTCCGCCATGGTCTCGGCGGGCGACGGAAGCAGCCTTGCGGGTGGCAGTGGTGGGTCGCCAATGGCCCCACCCGATCCAAACGCCCCACCGGAAATGAATCAACCCCAAACCGTATCGATGATGTACGGCTCATCACCGCCTGACGCAGCCCAGAACGCCCGCGAAAACAAACGCGGAAAGAACGAGCCCAGCCTGGCCGACAGCCGCGGCAAAGACTGGGCACTACGCCAAAAACCGCAGCGCGCAACCCCTGTGCGGCGTACGATTCGCGTTTTCGTCCGCGATGATCAGCTTGCGATCCTGCCCGATGGCACGACGGATCCGATGGCCGCCTCCCGTGGCAAAGTCGTTCCTCTCAAAGGCGACACCGTCGAGTGCCTCGACGAGTTCGTCAAGGATGTGCGTGATCAGATTGATGGCTGGGGCATCGCCGGCAACGGGCTTTACTGGCGGCCAGTCATTTTGGTCACGGTTGCCCCACAAGCCCAGCGCCGCGCCGAAGACCTCGAACGCCTCTTGCGGAATAGCGGCCTCGAACTTCGCACCGACGAAACCGCCAGCAACGCTCCGTCCAGGAAAGTCCAATGAAACGCGTGGAAGTCGAAGCCGACCAAATGCCCGGCCAGGACTCGTTTCTGGACGTGATCACCAATATCGTCGGCATTCTCATTCTGCTCGTGCTTGTGGTCGGCCTGCGTACGTCGCACTCGGTGCAAGAATCACCAGAAATTGCCGCGGCTGCCAAGGAGCGCGCTCAAAACGAATACCACCAGGCATTTAACACCGCGTTGACGACCGAAAACAACGTCCGTGAACTGGTCCAACGCGTGAGCACGGCCCGTGCCGAATCGCAATTCCGCGAATCCGAGCGGGAGTGGCTCGGCACCACCGTCGCGGCCGCCGAGAAAGAAATTGAATCTCGCCGTTCAGCACTAAGCACTGAAAATCAGCGCGACTTCGATGTCCGCCAGAAATTAGCCACGGCCCAAGCCACGCTCGACGACCTGACCCGGGAACAAGTCGCCCTCATGTCGCGCGAACCTGTGGTGCAGGAGCTAGAATGCCAACCGACGCCCATGGCCAAAGCAGTCACCGGCAAAGAAGTTCACGTGCTTCTCGCCGACGATCATGTCGCCGTCGTGCCGTTTGAAGAGCTACTCGATCAAATGAAGCAGGATGTTCAAGCCAATCTATGGCGGCTCAAGCAGAAAAGTGAGATGGAACGCACGATCGGTCCCGTGGGTAGATTTCGCTTGAGGTACGTCTTCACTCGTGAAGATATCACTGGACACAGCGATGCCGGCACCTACATGACAGGCAGCGTATCGCGTTTTTCTCATTGCTTCGTCATTCCGGAAGTTACCCCGGTCGGTGAACCAGCCAAAGACGCCCTCCAGCCCACATCGGATTTCTTTCAACAGTTGAAACAATATCACCCGGATAATACCACGATTACCATTTGGACTTACCCCGGCAATTTCGAACGGCTCCGCGAAATGAAGCGGTCGATCCGCCAAATGGGGTTTGCCATCGCCGTCCGACCGATGCCGCCAGGCATGCCCATTGGCGCCTCGCGCAACGGCAGCCATTCGCTCAGCGAATAGGGCCACGTAGGTCAGGCTTTTAGCCTGACCATATTTGGAATCAATTGAGGGGAGCCTAACAGCGTGCTGAAAAAGAGGACTGGCTCGCGGTCCGTCGACGAAAACGTCGGGAATTTGCCGTCGCGCGAGCGTGCCTGCCCCCTTTTTCAACGGCTGCTAAGCCTCCGGAAATCGTGCGTCACGACGGCCCCGCCGTCTTACCGGGCGGCCACAGGGCATGCACGAACAGCAGCGCGGCCCCCACGACCAAAAGCGAATCGGCAAGATTGAAATTCGGCCATCGCCAATGATCGTTGACCTGCCACAGGATCCAATCGCGCACCGCGTACACCGTCTGCCCAGCGCGGGGCATCGATTGCGGCCACTTCTCACCATGTAGGCCCAGCCGATCGTGCAAATTCCCCAGCACGCCCGCCATCACGCACCCCAAAGCGAACGTCAGCCAAGCATCGCGGGCCGCCTTAAAGATAAACAGCCATGTCGGGATCGCAATCGCGGCCAACACAGCCAGCACCGCGAAAAACCACACGCCACCGTGGCCGAAACCGAACAGCGCACCATCGTTGAGGCTCAGTTGAATCCCGGCATGTCCCGGCCATTGCCACCAGATGTCGCCCGCTCGCAAACTGGGTGACGCAAAGACCAGATGTTTCGTGATCAAGTCAACGGCGCAGCCCACCACGGCAATCGTCACGAAAACGACGTAACGACTCTTCGGCAATCGCTCCGGCCCAGTCGTCCCTGCCGGCTTCTCCGCGGCCCAATTCGCTTCCATTTTCGCGGCCAAACTCACAGAGTACTTGGCGTCGGCCCGTCACAATTCTGCTAAGGCATTAGTGAACCGCCGGACTAACGCCGCTGCCGTTGCTTTCCTGCAACTCGGCACACTTAATGCACACCGGAGTGTACGGAATCGCGTTAAGGCGAGCTTTGGAAATCACCCCTTCGCATTGCAAACACTTGCCATACGTCCCGTCTTGAATGCGTTCCAAGGCGCTATCGATCGAACCCAACGTGCCCTCGTCCGCCTCCATCAAACCCAACGTAAATTCCTGCTCGAAATTATCGCTGCCCAACTCGGCCATATGAATCGGCATGGCGTTACTCTCGCCACCTTCGACGCCCGACTTCCTCAGGGCAACTTCGGCCATCCGGCTCACATCGCCCCGCAATCGGGCGCGAATAATGTGAAGTTTTTCCTTAAACGCGATCATTTCCGACTTCTTCATGTGGGTTCTCCGAGGCGCTGAAACGCTGCTCCCGCCCCCAATGCTGCCAAGCTGGGCGAAGACTCGTTATTCTATTTCGCAATGCGGGGGGTGTCCAGCATTCGTGCGCGAATTCCTACGGAACCTCCTTGGTTGCGATTTCGTCGCAATTTCGGTACACTAACTAGTAAGTCGTTCGCCCATTTGGACTTCGATTTATTTCCGCACTTTTGGCGATCGATCGCTCTCATTCGCGACGGTCGTGGTGCGCGCCGTCGCGGTCGCACACCCGACCCGGCAGCGACCGTGAGGACATAACGGTGGCAACTACTTTATCCACAAAAACTGCTGTCGCCTTCCAACGCTGCATCATGCCGGGCTGCGCCGCGACGTACGACGTCGGCGAAGTGCGAACCAGCTGCGCGAAGTGCGGCTCGCTGCTCGACATCGACTACGACTGGGATTCCTTGCCCGTCCCCAATTCACTTGCGGACTTCGAAGCCAAGTGGAGCCGCCGCAACGAACCGCTCGCTTTTAGCGGTGTCTGGCGGTTTTACGATCTGCTGCCGTTCGCCCCGCTGGCTAAGATCGTCAGCATCGGCGAGGGCCAGACCCTGCTCCATCCCTCGAACGGTGTTGCCAAGTTCGTCGGCCTCAACGAAGGCAATTTGTTCCTGCAGTACGAGGGCATGAATCCCTCGGGCAGCTTCAAAGACAACGGCATGACGGCGGCGTTCACTCATGCCCATACGATCGGTGCTAGCCGTGCCGCTTGTGCCTCGACCGGCAACACCAGCGCCTCGCTCGCGCTGTATTGCGGCGTCAGCAAGTTGATGCAGGCCGTCATCTTCATCGGCTCCGGCAAGATCTCCTACGGCAAGCTCTCGCAAGCGCTCGACTACGGCGCTCTCACGATCCAAATCGCCGGCGACTTCGACGATGCCATGCACCGCGTGCAGCAGGTGAGCGTGAAGCAGGGCATTTATCTCGTGAACAGCATCAACCCCTTCCGGCTCGAAGGCCAGAAGACGATCATGTTCCGCGTACTCGAAGCACTCCGCTGGCGCGTGCCCGATTGGATCGTCGTCCCTGGCGGCAACCTCGGCAACAGCAGTGCGTTTGGCAAAGCGTTCCACGAGTTGCACCAGCTCGGCCTCATCGATCGCATGCCACGGCTGGCCGTCATCAATGCGGCCGGTGCTGATACGTTGTATCAGCTCTACGAAAAACGTGGCTTGCGGTGGAACGGCGGCCGCCCCGACGCGAGCATCATCAACAACTACTACGCCGAGATGGACGATGCGAATCGCCGTGCCTCGACGATCGCCAGCGCCATCGAAATTAACCGCCCGGTGAATTTGTACAAATGCCTGCGGGCACTTGAATGCTGCCACGGCGTCGTCCGAGAGGTCACCGATGAGCAAATGCTCGATGCCAAGGCCCAAGTCGGCGCCAACGGCCTCGGCTGCGAACCGGCCAGCGCCGCCAGCGTCGCCGGCGCCAAGATGCTTCGCGAACAGGGCGTCATCGCTCCCGATGAACGCGTTGTCTGCATCCTCACCGGCCACCAACTGAAAGACCCGACTGCGACGGTCGCCTATCACACGCACGACCAAAACGAGTTCAACCGCGTCCTCGGCAGTCGCGGCGTCAATCGCGCCGCCTTCGCCAACCGCGCCGTCCAAGTCGAGAACAACCTTGAAGAAATTATCCGGGCGATTGAGTTGAATAGCTGATTGGTGAGTAAGTGAGTGGGTGAGAAGGTGCCGAACTGGCTTACCACTGTCACTCCGTACTCTGTACACCAGTACTCAGTACCAAGTACGCTTTATTCACTAGGCGCAGAGTTTCGGCTGCCATTTTCGCGCCCACCTGACCCCTGACCCCTGAACCCCGAACCCGGAACCCTCCCACTCACCTCCCTAACCCCCACCACCATGAAACTCGCCATCCACGGAGCGGCTGGCCGCATGGGCCAGCGCGTCACGGCCCTCGCCGCGAAGGACTCCCACGTTCAGATCGTCGCCGCGCTCGAATCGGCCAATCACCCCATGCTCGGCACCGATGCGGGCCTGCTCGCCGGCGTGGGTGAAATCGGCGTGCCGCTCGGTGTCGTCGGCGAATCGAACGCCGATGTCGTCATTGACTTCTCGGTGCCCGATGCGGCCGTCGCCGTCGCCGCCCACTGCTTGGAATTCAATCGCCCCGTGGTCATCGCCACGACCGGCCTCGATGCCGACCAGCAGGCCTACATCGCCAAAGCGGCCAAAAAGATTCCCATCGTGTGGTCGCCCAGCATGAGCACTGCCGTCAACGTGGCGATGAAGCTCGCCGAAATCGCTGCCAAGGCCCTTCGCGATTTGCCCTCTGGCGTCGACATCGAAATCATCGAGTGCCACCACCGTTTCAAGGAAGACGCCCCCAGCGGCACCGCGTTGAAATTCGGCAAGATCGCGGCCGAGGCGATGGAGATCACCGGCCAGACGCATGGCCGCTCGGGCCGCCCTGGCCCACGACCGCGTAATGAAATTGGCTACCATGCCGTGCGGGCGGGCGACAACCCCGGCGAACACACTATCCTATTCGGCATGCTCGGCGAGAAACTCGAACTCCGCGTCGCCGCCAGCAACCGCGACTGCTACGCCCAAGGCGCCCTCCTCGCCGCTAAGTGGCTCCATGGCAAGGCCCCCGGCTTGTACAGCATGAGCGACGTGCTGGGATTATGATGGTCGAGGGCTGATGGTCTAGGGTCGAGAGCCAGAAATGAAATGTCTTTGCTACGGTTCCAACTTCTGGCCCTCGACCCTCGACGCTAGACCCTCGACTCCACAATGGCCAAATGCGAACAAGGCTACCTCTGCGACATCTGCGGCCAGGACGTGGCCGAAATCACCGCTAGCGATCTCTACCTGCGCTACGTCGTCGGCTTGCTCGACCCCGAGGTGCTCCACACCACGGCCGAACGCCACATCCGCTGCAACCCGACACTCGCCCAATATATTGTCGCCGATGACTTCGAACCGGTGACAGTCGAAGGCCCGTTCGATAAACGCCAGCTAGACGCCACCTATGTCGCCGAGCGCGAGGCCCTCATCACCCGCGGTTGGAAGCGCCTTCAAGAGGTCATCTCACTCGGCATCCCGATCATCGAGTACCCACTCCCCGAAGTCCTCGCCCGCATCCAATCCCGCTAAGGTAAAGGAACTTAGCGCAACGCTTGCGGTTTAGCTAAACAATTCGGTCCCGCCGTCCCGCCCCGCCCACCCGTCCTGCTATTGCACCGCCACGCGCACCGCCGTCATAATCCCGCCATGACGGCCCCCCTCAAAAAAGACATTGTGCAGCCGACGAATGTGAATTCGGGCAACAGCACTCCATCGCAACTGGCGCACGTGATGCCCGACTCTGGAGGTGCATCACCGCACGAGTTTCTTCCACCGCTCAACCGCGACACCAGTTACTGGGGCATGGCGATCACCCAGTTCTTGGGCGCGTTCAACGACAATCTCTTCAAGCAGCTCACGCTGCTACTGGCCACACCAACGGCCGCCAATGCCGCCTTGGCAAAAGATCGCCAGGGTGAAGCCCAAATGATCTTCGCGGCGGCCTTCCTGATCTTCTCCGGCTTCGCCGGTTTCGTCGCCGATCGCTTCAGCAAGCGACTGATTGTTATCTGTGCCAAGATCGCCGAAAGCGGCATCATGTTTCTTGGCTTCCTCTGCTTTTTCACCTATGGCCGCGACGGCCTCAACGCCCTCTTCGTCGTGCTCTTTCTCATGGGCACTCACAGTGCGTTCTTCGGACCCGCCAAGTACGGCATCTTGCCCGAAATGGTGCGGCCGTCCGATTTGCCGCGTGCCAACGGCATGTTCTTGATGCTTACGTTTCTAGCCATCATCTTCGGCACCGCGCTCGCGGGACTCCTGCTTCGGAGTGAGGATTGGCCGATTTGGAGCGGCTCGCTCGTATGCATGGGAATTGCCGTGGTCGGAACACTCACGGCCACGCTCGTTCGCCGCCTTCCGCCAGCCCAGCCAAACTTAAAGCACACCCTCGCGGCTTGGGGCGTTCCGAAATCGGTTCGTGATTTGTTGCGAAAAGACCATCAGCTCTTTTGGGCGAACGTCGTGTATGCGATCTTCTGGATGGTCGGCGGCATCGTGCTGCAAACGGTCAATGCCCTCGGTAAGACCCAGCTTGGCCGCAATGACCTTGAAACCGGTCTCCTGGCGGCGTCGATCGGCATCGGCATCGCAGCCGGCTGCATTCTCGGCGGCTACCTCTCCGGCGACCGCGTCAATCGCTCCGTGGTGGTTGGCGGCGTCATTGGCTTGGTTGTTTCGCTGTTACTGCTCGCTATTCCGGGCGGAGAGCATGGGCAGCTATTGGGCTATTACGGCAGCTTCCCGGTTTTGATTTGCGTCGGCGTATTTAGCGGCATGTTCATCGTCCCCGTGCAGGTTCTACTGCAATCGCGGCCGCCTAAGGCTGAAAAAGGCCGGCTGATCGCCACGATGAACCAATGCAGTTGGATCGGCATCATCCTCGGCGCGGTGCTCTGGGAAGTGTGCCTGAAGCTCTTGAGTGCCACGGGCTGGCCGCGCAGCGCCGTGTTTGCGATCACGGCGCTGCTCATGCTGCCGGTGGCGATCTTTTATCGGCCCACGGACGAGAAGCTTTCACACGACGCGGCGTGAAGTCAATGGCTAATAGAATGCCGCTACGGCTTTGCCACCGCCGGCTGTGAGGCCCCCGATTTGATCGCGGAGTTCTTGAAGCCGTGATCGACCAACGCGGCGATGGCTGCATTCGCATCGAACTTACCATCTTTTTCGACGGCGACTTTCGCCGTCTTCGAATCAAAATCAACGACGACTTCCTTCGCCCCTGGTTGGCCAGAGAGAATCTCCTTGACTTTCTTAGCGCAACTTTGCTCACACATCATATCCGGCGCGCTGAACTCGACGGTCGGAGCACCCGCGGAGTTAAACGACGTTGCTGTTACCGGTTTCGCTTGATCATTAGCCAATTTATGACCTTGATCTTCGGCACAACCGAAAACGAATGACATCAATCCGACTACTAGCAGAAATCTCAAAGGCATAGCGAATTTCCTGTATCAATCCTGATCAATGATTGCTCGCTCCAATTCGGACGCAATACCAAGTTTGGCAGCCCAACCCCTCATGTATTGTACATCAAGCGGACCTTGCATGAACAACACGTCGTACACATCACCTAAATCGCGAGGTCGCCCCGCCAACAATTTGAACAAAACTAAATCCTCGGGGCTGACTAGCCAAATCATACGTCCTTCCGCCTCGGCACGCATGCGGCGTCGCATGACTTCTTCTTGAAAGGCAGTTTCGACCAAAAACAAGTCGACATCAAGGCTTCCACCTTGTAGGTAGCGGCGAAGTTTGAGGACCTTCAGACCCTTGACTTCATCCACCCATTCTCTCTCGTATGGCTCGGGAATTTCATAGTCAAGCCGGCGAAGGCTACTGAATAGTTTCGGCAACTCCTCACGGTCGATTACTATATTCAAATCAACATCATACGTCGGTCGGGGAACTCCGTGAGCACGCACGGCAATGCCGCCCATGACGCTGTAAGGGATGGACAGCGAATCGAGCATTTCCACCAAGGAAAACAGGGTGTTGGCAACGTTGCTCATGCGGTCTTGTCCACGGTTCGCGCGAGTCCTTCCAAGATCCGCCGCGTGCGTTCGTCATTTTGACGCCGCAGCAATTCGAACTTCCGCCGCACTTGTTCCGGGGTACCGTAGAACAAGTACGGCTCGGATTCCTCGGTGAGCTTGAGCGTGAGCGCAAGCCGCTCTCCAGGGGTCATCCGGCGGTATCGTTCTAGGGTTTCAGGACTGAGCATTGGATGAATCCTGTTTCAGAACTCACGTCCAAATATACGCCCACTTTCGCAGCTTGAATACTCCGCTCCCCGCTTGATAGACTGGACAAATCGTCTCGCGCGTGCTCCAACTCACTTCTCGATCGAAGCGTTCGATGACCTATTGGCTTGATCTTTTCACAGGCACCACTTGGAACGAATTCCGTCGCGCTGGCGCAACGGTTACAGGTTTTCGTGAAAGGCAGCGATCGAGGGCAAATAAAGTTGAGCCGGGTGATGTGTTTCTTTGCTATCTCACGGGCGTGATGCGATGGGTGGGAGCGCTGGAGGTACTTGGGCCCAGCAGCGACAGTCGGCCAATATGGACTGATGACTTTCCTGTTCGCATCGGCGTCAAGCCTCTAATCATTCTGGATGCTGAATGTGGCGTTCCGATGGAGGCATTAGTGGAACTGGTTTCCTTTTATGCTGACCAAAGTGATAAGGGAAAATACAAAGGGATAATCCGCGGAAGTCCAAATCGATAGCGTACCATTTGTTCTGTAAAAGCTCGCTGGGGAGTGGCGCTGCAGTCAGTGCTATCACCCTGACGAGGAACTGATCTTGGAAAAGGCGGGCCAGGCGTGGTTTTCTTGGGTATCAACAAAAACCCCCAAGGAGACACACACATGACCCGTAAGCATGAGCGTAATGGATTGTGTCGCCGTCGCCAACAGCGGAAGG
>JAKOXH010000015.1 GCA_029781135.1 Planctomycetota bacterium | reverse complement strand
CGACGCACCAAGGGCAGCGGCAGCCGCCGAGCAAGCCTGGTCATGATGTTCAAGCTCGCTCACGCCGCACAGAAACACTGGCGACGACTCAACGGACACCAACACATCAATCATCTCTTGGAAGGAAAAACGTTCATCGACGGTATCATGCAGGACGCCGCCTAGCAAAATCCCAGAACACAACCATTGACAATAACTCCAGGTGATTGGTTCATTGATATTGGTGCGAATATCGGTAGCTATACAGTACTTGCAGCTGGCGTCGTCGGGGCGAATTGCCTAAGCATCGAGCCGGTACCCGAGTCCTTTGCCCTGCTAAAGCGAAACATTCAAGTCAACGAGGTTTCAAGTTTGGTGACGCCAATCAATTGCGCGATTGGCGAACGAGAAGAGGAGCTCCCGATCAGTCTGGACCAAGGAACTCAAAACCAAATCGTCAGCAAGGAGTATTTGGGGAGTGCGCAGTTAGTACAAATCCGACCAATGGATTCTGTTCTTCAAAACGTAAATCCGATCTTTTGGAAAGTCGACGTTGAAGGGCATGAACTCGAGGTGTTGAAAGGCGCACGGCAATCTTTAGCGAATGGCAGTCTACAAGCAGTAATGTTGGAGGGGGATAGTCCAGCGATCCGTGAGATAATGCAATCCCACGGGTTTGAATTGCAGGAATACGATCCTTGGAAACGTACTCTATGGATTGCCGAGTCCCAATCGGCAATGAGTAATCACCTTTGGGTGCGTCAGCCGACACGTATTGCCGCAAGGTGCTCCGCTGCCCCTGCAAGGCGTATTCTGTCGACCGATATTTGAAGTTCACTTTCGTGTCGATTAGGCCACATTCGCTCAAAACCAAGTGATGACCGACGAATTGATCCTTGAGCCTGGCCGCGCGGAGCGGAACTACTGGCGCGATTTGTTGCGCTACCGCGAGTTGTTTTACATTCTCGCGTGGCGCGATATCGCGGTGCGGTACAAGCAGACGGTCATCGGCGTGGCGTGGGCCGTGATCCGGCCGTTTCTCACGATGCTGATCTTCACGGTGATTTTTGGCCGGGTCGCGAAGTTGCCGACGGAGGGCACTGCCCCGTATGCGCTGCTGGTGCTGGCGGGGATGTTGCCGTGGACGCTGTTTTCAAGTCCACTCGGATGGTTAAATGTCGATGGTCCGCGTTTGTGCTCATGCAGTTCTGCGACGCAACTGTATTGACAACTGTGTCAATTGATATACAAGCTCTTGCGGATGAATCTGAGACAACACTAGTTGGTCACGATGCACAAGCGGCGGCTAAAGTCGACTCATCAGTCGATTCCACTCGGTCGAAATTAGTACGATGGACCCTCATTGTTGGCGAATATGGATTGGTGCAGATTGCCGTTCAGTTGACGGGAGCGATCGCAGGTTTCATTATCGTGCGTAGTTTGCCAAAGCCTGAATATGCACTCTATGCAGTCGCCAATTCGGGCCTCTCGATGTTCAATGTATTGGCAGACACAGGGATTAGCCCAGCGTTGCGCTCGATTGGCGGCGAAGTTCATGATGACCGCCAATGCCTGAGTGAGTTGGTGGTGACGGCAACTCAATTGAGGCACGCGTTTTCAGCAATAGCTTTCTTGATTAGTTTTCCGGTGATGGTTTGGATGTTGTTGTCTAACGGTGCCACTATCTTGCAGACTGTGGTGCTCTGTATGGCAACGCTGGCCGCCTGTTGGCCACTTCTTACAGCAACCGTTCTCAAAGAGACGGCGCTATTGTTGGGAAATTATCGCAAGGTACAGGTGGCGGAGTTCGCCACCTCGGCGGTACGTTTGATGTGCGTTCTTGGTATGGCCGCTTGGTTAACGAGCTTATTAGGCGTTGCATTTGCCGGCATAGGGAATTGGGTGCAATGGTTGATATATCATCGACGTGCGAATGAAGAGGTAGATAAGGTAGCAGTTACGAATCGTGCCTATCGAAAGCGCATACTGGCGATTTCAATGCCAATGCTGCCAAATGTTTTGTTCTATTGTTTTCAGGGGCAGATCACGTTTGTATTGCTGACGCTTTTCGGAACGACGACGAGTGTCGCAGATATTGCGGCGTTGGGCCGGCTCGCGACGCTGTTGTCGGTTTTCGGGGCTGTTTTTCACAGTGTACTCGCGCCGCGATTCTCGCGGTGCCAAGATACTCGGCAGCTTCCAAGGATGTATTTGGGACTAGCGAGTATCGTAGGCCTTAGCCTGCTGCCGATGGTTGTCTTGGCGATGCTCTTTCCTCAAGTACTTCTCTGGATACTCGGTGATGCGTACGCGGGCATGGAGCGCGAATGTCTTCTGATTATTGTGGCAGGTTGTCTTACTCAGTTTGGCGGCGCAATACTATGGCTTAACTTTAGTCGTGCGTGGATTCGCATCTACGGCTATATAAATGTCCTTGTTATCCTTGTTGCCCAAGTAGTCTCAATCATTGCATTTGACGTAGGGACCGTTCGAGGGGTCATTTATCTTAGCATCGTATCGGCGATTGTTCCTCTTCCAATCTATTTAGCCGATGCATGGTTGGGGATGAGAGCTAGCGGCAAAATGATTAACAATTATCTCACATGAAATTAGCAAAACGAATCGCGGAAGTATATCAAGATCGAGGGATATCCGGCGTATGTCGCCAGGTGCAGGCAAAAGCGGCCTATTGGCATCGGCGAATTACATTTCGACGACACGTGATTAAGAAATCATTAGGCGGTTACACTTTTGATGTGGCAATTAACAACTTATTTGTTAAAGGGTCGGTAGAAGATCGACTTGACTGGCCAGAACTTGATTGGATACGACACCATCTGCTCGAACCCGGTGACTTCGTCGTCGATTGCGGTGCCAATATCGGATTTACGACAATCTTCTTCGCGCATTTTGTTGGGCCTGATGGAAGAGTTATGGCGTTTGAGCCATTATCTTCCAATGCACGCGACATTCGTCAGAACGTGAAACTGAATCGGCTTCGAAACGTAGACATACGTGAAATGGCGGTCGGCGGTCAAAATGGTACTGTAACGATTGCAGATACTCCCAACGGAATCCTTTCTTCCGACAGCCAGGCGTGGAATCTCATCGCAGTCCCGATTGTTCGGCTGGATGACATGGTCCCCATAGGACAACCTACGTTTATAAAAATTGACGTGGAAGGCTATGAATTGGAAGTTCTAAGCGGCGCGCAGCAGATACTTGCGAAAAATCCAAAGCTTGACATTGAGGTGCATCTGATGAACAAGGAGGATAAATTAGGACATTGTCGCGAGGTGTTCCGGTTAATCGCACGTCCTTCTTACGAGCTCTTCATACAACGTTTCCTGGATGGTCCAATTGAACCGTTCGAGTATTCGGAACAAATCTTAAATGATTTGATCGACGAACCGGTCTTCAATGTGTTCGCTCGACCGATTGAACGTGTTCATCGTTAATCGGGCATACCAACCCTTTAATGACCAATAGTATGCAACGACCGGTGTTGCTGAGGATTTTGCCGCGACGATTGCGTTGTAGCATTTGGAGTCGTGCCTTCCGGCCGACGAGGCGGCGGTACTATCCCCTCTTCGAGGCAGCCACGTTGTCGTTTTGCCCGTGCGTCACGATGCGGTTGCTGCCGGGCGACGTGATTTCCGATAGCATCGCGTTTACGGGCTTGTACGACTTGGGGTTCACTCGTTACCTGTGGCGATTGGCAAAAAATAAGGGGGGGCACTTGGTGGATGTAGGGGCGAATCTCGGTTACTTCAGTTTGTTGTGGGCGGTCGCTAACCCGGCCAATTCCGTGACGGCATTCGAAGCTTCGCCGCGAAATCTCGATTATCTTCGATACAACGTGGCTACCAATGATTTGAGCGATCAGATCGATATTCGCTCGGAGGCGGTCGCACGTGAAAAAGGAGAAATGGAATTCGATTTGGGGCCCGAGGAGCAAACGGGTTGGGGCCGGCTGGTGCGCGAACGCTCGGAGCGGTCGTCGCGAGTACCTGTGGTGCGACTCGACGATGCACTTCAAGGTGTCGACCAAATCGCGCTTTTGAAGATCGATATCGAAGGGGCCGACACTTGGGCGATATTGGGGGCCGAAAGATTATTTCGCGAGAAGCGAATCGCGCACGTGTATTGGGAGCAAAGTCGAATTTTAATGGGCGAATTGGGGATTCGTGAGGAGGAGGCCCCGGATTTTCTTTGCCGGACGGGCTATGAAGTGCGTCCTTGCGGCGATCGAAGATCTGAAGCTGTCAATTGGTATGCCACCAGAAGATGACGCCGGGCTCCGCCACAGCAACGGGAATTCACGCCTTCCAGTCCGCAGATTGATGCGTTCGCTCCGTAGCGGTAGTAAGCGGGTCGAACGCAGCGTGCTCGTTGATCGGGCGTGAGGAAAGACCGTAACCGGCCGTGGCGTTTAGATCGCGGCCGCGACATCCACCGGGGTATCGTCGAAGTTCATGCACTATGCCGCGCATCGCGCTCTTAATTGGGACTAGGCCCGAAGCCATCAAGATGGCTCCAGTCGTAGCAGCGCTGCAAGGTGCGAAACGATATGAGCAGGTTGTCATCAATTCAGGACAGCACCGAGAACTGATCGACCAAGTGATCGACGTTTTCGGAATTCGTGTCGATCACAACTTGGCTGTGATGCAAGAAAATCAGGGCCTGTCACTGCTGCTGGCGAGACTGCTTGAGGGAATCGACAAAGTTCTATCGGCTGAAAAACCCGATATGGTGATGGCCCAAGGTGACACGTCGACGGTACTTGCCGCCGCATTGGCAGCTTTCCATCGCCGGATTCCGTTTGGACACGTGGAGGCAGGTTTACGAACGCGTAATCTACGATCACCATTCCCAGAAGAGGCAAATCGGCTACTTGTCTCACGACTGGCGGCGCTTCATTTCGCGCCCACGTCATCGGCAGCCGATAATCTGCGGCAGGAAGACATTCCGGACAAGCAGATTGTCGTTACCGGCAACACGGTCGTCGATGCCTTGTTCATGGAGGTAGCCCATCAACGGAATTCTTCGGTGAACAAGCCTCTCAAGAACATCCTACAGCGGCAGATTGGGGCAGATTTCGGCAGCCGGCCGTTTGTGTTGATCACGGGACACCGGCGAGAGAATTTCGGCAATGGATTTGATCAAATCTGCGATGCGATTATCGATCTTGCCCGACTGTACAGCGGTCATTTATTCATCTATCCCGTGCATCTCAATCCGAACGTCCGAGAAGTCGTGCAGAGGCGTCTGAGCGCTATCGATAACATCCGGTTAATCGCGCCGCAACCGTACAGGCATTTCGTGGCCTTGTTGTCCGAATGCCGTTTGATATTGACGGACTCTGGCGGGGTGCAGGAAGAAGCTCCGAGTTTGGGAAAACCGGTGTTGATAATGCGAGACACGACAGAACGGCCTGAGGGAATTGCAGCGGGCACGGCGAAGCTTGTTGGGACAGATACAAGCATGATCGTCCGAGAGGTGTCTCGATTGTTGGACGATGAAGCGGCTTATCGCGCAATGGCGGAAGCTGTGAATCCATTCGGCGATGGAAAAGCTGCTGCAAGGATCGTTGCGGCCATTGAACGATTCTTCGATGGAGTAGCAAACGGAGTATGAATCCAAACTCAAGTCCCGCGAACACCCGGAAGCGACTAAGAATCTTGTTCCTTCCAGCGGATAGTATCGAACCCGCCATATCTCGCTCTGCATATATGGCACGCGGCCTATCGCGTTTCGCGGACGTTTACTATTTGACGTGGCATGATCCACGGAGCGCCGGATGGCAAGGTCGTCGACCGCGAAGCTGGCACTCGATGGGCTGTGTGGGACGCACGCTGTTTCGACGCTTTTGCATCGAGCAGCCCGATCCAGACAAGGGCTTTTATCGCGTGTCCTCGACAATGCTATTGGATGCGTTCATTCACCGAATCGTCGGTCGCGTTTTCGCGGCAAAATTGAAATACGCGTATAACGGCCATGTGCTCGATTCTCTCGTTCAAAAGCTGCGTCCAGATGTTGTCTTCTATGGCGACGGTTTTTATTATTTCCCTTTAGCACCGGGCGACCATTTGTCCCTATCTGATATCCAGGACGACATCGGTTGGCCGCAGATCGAGCGGCAGTTCCCAGGTCACTTCCTGCAGGTCTTGTCACAGAATCTCTCAAACGTTGCGCATGCTTATATTGTGAGTGAGGCCGCCGGAAATAGTTTTAACCGGTTCCTCCCACAATCCGTGAACTTCCTTCCACTCCCAAATGGAGCTGACTTCGACGAGATTCGTGCGCCTTCAAGACAACAAATCGCGGCATTGCGTGAAAAGGATAATTTGAATGGGAAATACGTTATTAGCTACATCGGCGGAGAAGTGTGGTTTGACTTGGAGTTTGCCTCCCGATTGTTCATAGCGGCCGCGGAGGTGATGCCGGAAGCCCATTTTGTAATTGTCGGCAATTTAAGGCGCAGCCGCTTCAAAAATGTAACATGGGTCGGACCGGTGCCACCTTCGACTGCTGCCGCATATTACAACCTCAGCGATGCCGGCGCAATATTGCGAGATGGTAGTGCTGATCCATTTCTCTATAACTCAGTGCCTCTGAAGATTATTCAGTATGCAGCTGCTCAAAAGCCCGTCGTGGGATTTCTTCCGGATTGGGCGGCCAGCGAGCGATTTCCCAATTTATTCGACCTGACGACATCTGATACGCAAGTGTGGTGCGACAAGTTTCAAGAACTCCGCCGTCGTTTCATTTGGACATCCGACATGGAGGAGCGTTGGAAAGAATTCTCGTGGGACGCGATTTGCTCATCCATCTACAATGAGATGGCTATGTTATGCGAACAACAGGCACGCAATTCAGCTTTTGATAGTCGTATGCAGATATTGTGAACGAGTTGATAGCCTGACCATATCAATATTTTCGTTGAGGACGAGGAATTTTTATTACGAATTCCATGTGTCGCTTCAAGCGACGACGTCGAGCACATTTGTCAACATGCCGTCGCCTGTACCACCAGTTGAACCAATGGCGTCTTCCGCAACTGTAGGCAATAGCACACTGAAAAGAAATGCCCTATTCTTCTTGGAAACGGGGCTTTATTTCGTGCTTTGCGAAAGCCTCTTGAGACGCGCTTTCCCTTCCTACAGTTCAGTCATTCAGGGATTCAAATTCGTCTATTTTCCCCTCTTGTATGCCTGCACGTTCCGGTTGCCGTGTTATCGTGCGCGCTACCTCCCGACGAACGGCCAGCCCTATATTATATTTGGAGCCATACTTACTTGTGTCTTTATTACAGCTCATCCCATAGTTGCGTTGTTAGGGCTGTTTGTGAACTTACTTTTTGTTCCTGCTTGTGCCCTCAGCGCATATCTCTTCCGCGACAAACAGGTGTTTCTGGGGTTTTGCCGCCGGGCCACGATATTTGTGGTCCTGCTTGCTGGTTGTGTCGTAGTGCAATCGAGATTAAGTGCTAATCATTGGCTGAATCTTCAATTGGATGGCGTAACAGCTTCCTTTGGCTATGGAGGCGATCGATTTCGAGTCAATGGCACGTTCCAGTATCCGACGGTCTTTGGAAATGCGTGCATTGGTTTGATGATTTGCTGTATCGCCACCTGCCTGGAGCGGACCAATGCGCGCAATTATTGGATTGGCATGGGGGGAATCGTTAGTACCATCTATTGCGGGTACATGACCGGGAGTCGGATCGCATGGGGTAGTTTAGTGCTATGTGCCGGAACGCTTTTGCAGAGAAGGGATTTCCGCAGTCGCCTGGGAGCTTGGTCCGCGGTGCTATTCATAGCCCTGGTGCCAGTGGCGTTGTTTCTATGGGACGAGGAATTCATTCGAACGTCCGTGGACCGGGTCCAGAAATCGCGATTTTTCGATCGCACCGCCCTAGAGCGAGTCGGTAGTGGAGGATATTTTGGCGGCATGCTCTCGGGAGCATTACAATATTCCAACGGGGTCGGAATTGGGTACGGCCCAGCCACCATGGGAGTGCTTCCGATATTGGTCCGCATCGGCTGGGCCAACGATTTACCCCGGGATTTATTGCTGGCAACCGAGGGTGGGTATGGCAATATCCTTCTTGAAACTGGCTTGTTTGGTCTGTTTCTATTCGGATGGTTCGCGCTGGGGTTTTTCAAGGAGTTCAATCGTTCAACGTTTCGAAGTTGGCTAGGGTTAGCAGTTGGCACATGGCTGGTGATTGGCAATTTGCCGCTGCCTCTTCTGGAAATCACTACTATTTCGGTCTTGTGGTGGATTTTGGCCGGCGCATGGTGGGGAGGAGGGAAGTATTGGGATACTTCCTTCGACGGCGGCAATTTAAAGCGAGCGCCATGCTAATGAAGCATTTGCCTCAACACGCGGAATGCGGTTTTCCTTCAGTCAAGCGTTTTCTAGTGAAGATGTTGACGGTCCCGTGGTTTGGCAGGCTCTTGCGGCGAGCCTATCACGACACAGTCCCATTCGGGGGGGGCGTGTTAATATATCGGGACTCGACATCTCGCCATCTTTGGTGGCGCAATTGTGGTGGGGGCTGTACGAAAGCGCTGAGCGGCGCTTTGTTCAAGAATATTTGAAACCTGATGTGGCAACGGTGGAGCTTGGGGCTAGTCTTGGCGGGATCAGTAGTATCGTTGCGACGCTGTTGGTGCCGGGCACCGAGTTGATTTGCGTGGAAGCGAATCCGAAACTAATTGGTAATTTGCAACGCAATATCAAACTCAATGGCCCAACGTTGCGGTCCGAGGTGATTCATGGCGCGCTTGGCTATCATGGAGATGAAGTCGACTTCGCAGTACCCGGCGATCATTTGGGAGGAACCACGCAGCTTATGCCACACGCGATGAGTGCGGACAAGGAGCGCGTGAAAGTACGTACAATTGAACTTGGCCACATCAGTCCCTCCGCGCCGTTTCAGCTGCTGTGCGATATTGAAGGAGCCGAGGTGGAATTCTTGAAGCTAGACAGCGGTGCCCTCAGGTCTTGAAAGCAAATTATCATCGAATTGCATGACTGTACGTTCCAGGGAACGCGTTATTCCGTCGAAGAACTTGCCGAGCTAATCGAGGACCTTGGATTTCGCAAAATTGACCAATATGGTCCGGTCTACGTGTTTAGAGCATTGGAATGACCATCGCGGAAAGGGAACTTCATCGTAAACCGCGAGTAGCAGTGGTTGTATCTCATCCGATACAACACTTCTGTCCACAATATGCGAGCATCGCAGCAACAGGTCTATGCGATTTCAAAGTGTTCTTTGCGAGTTGCCTTGGCATTACGCCATATCATGACGCGGGCTTTGGAAAAACAATAGCTTGGAAGCAGCTCTACTTAGACCAATTTACGCACGAATTCCTTACTTCTAAATCTGTTCCAGTTGAAAAGGACTTCAATGTTGGGCTGGTTGTAGATGCGTTGAATGCGTACCAGCCGAATGTTGTAATTGGCTATGGTTATGGCCATGCTTTTCAGCGCGCCGCAAAGAAATGGACCGCAGAAAAGGAAGACGCTCTTTACTACTATATTTCGGATAGTGAAGTCCACTATCCTGAATCGCGCATCAAAAGGTCAATTAAAGCGTTATTCTTACGGCAATATTTCAAACGAGTTGATCGCGTGCTTACCGTAGGGAATGCCAATGAGTTCTATTACGAACGACACGGCATCGATGCAAAGAGAATGACCCGAATGAATTTTCCAATTGACATCGCAACACTTTCATCAGCTTGGCTCAGGCGCGAAGAATTGCGTAGCGAGGAACGGTCTCGTCTGCAGTTTTCAGGCGACGATTTTGTGCTTGCAATTGTCGGTAAATTGACCAGCTTGAAGCGCCAGTTTGATGCGATCAAGGCAGTATCTCAGGCCCGGACGGCCAGAGCGGTTCGACTACTAGTATTGGGAAGTGGCCCGGATGAGGCACAGCTCAGGGGATTGGCATCACGACTTAATGCTAGTGGCGTGGTATTCGCCGGTTTTGTGCTGCCCGAAAATTTGCCGACGTTCTATGCCAGCGCCGACGCCTACGTTCATTGCTCTGATTATGACCACCATTCCCTCGCGATTAGCGAAGCAATTTATATGGGGCTGCCCGTGATCCTGAGCAACACGTGCGGCAGCTACGGACCCCATGATGATGTGCGGCCTGGCAGCAATGGATATGTCTATCCGACCGGTGATGTGGCCGAACTTACCAGGCTAATTGAACTTCTGGCCAGCGACCGGGGAAGGCTGGATAGATTCTCGCGTTCCTCGCGCGAATATGCCGTGGAAGCTCAGAAAAGAGCTCACGGGTTGTTTCTCGAAGAGGCGCTTTTGGCCGATGAACTGCTTTGAATCGAGTCATTCATCTTTCCTGCAAGTTGATGGAGTGCAGTGTCACCATGGCGCATACGTGAAGATTGTCCAATTTCAGCGCAACCCGTTCATCGATCAATTCAGCATTGAATCGCTATTCGCCAGCATTCGGCAGGAGATGAAGAAAGAGGGCGTCGATGTAGATGCCCAAACGGTTCCCAATCAAAGCAAGGGGTTCTGGCCGAGGCTGGCGAATATCATTTGGGCTGCCCGAAACCAGGGCGATGTGAACCACATTACGGGGGACATCCATTATTTAGCCATCGGGCTGAAGAAGGCGCGCACAATTCTCACTATCCATGATTGTTACCCACTTGACAGGTTTTCGGGGATCAGGCGATGGATCCTGCTCGCCTTTTGGTATGAATTGCCGGCCCACTCTTCGGCGGTCGTGACGGTGATTTCCCAAGAGTCCAAGCGGCAGCTATTGCGGCATGTGCGCGTGCCGGCGGAGCGGATCACGGTTGTTCCCGATGCCGTGGCCCCGATTTTTCAACCCTACCCGAAAAAGTTCAACCGCGGCTGCCCACAAATACTGCAAATTGGCACGAAACCCAACAAGAACGTACCGCGACTCATTGAAGCGCTCCAGGGCCTGAATTGCCATCTCAAAATTATTGGTGTCCTCGATCGCGAATTGTTGCGAATGCTCGACAACTCGGGAATTTCCTACGACGCCGATGAAAACCTTGGTGAGGCGGCGATGTATCGGGCCTACTGTGATGCGGATATCGTTGCGTTTGCCTCGACCTACGAAGGGTTCGGCATGCCGATCATCGAGGCCCAGTGGGTGGAGCGGCCGGTGGTGACGAGCAATTGTTCGTCGATGCCGGAGGTCGCGGGCGGGGCCGCGTGCCTGGTGGACCCGTATGACGTGAGTTCGATTCGTCGGGGCATCGAGCGAGTCGTCGAGGACGAGATGTACAGAACATCGCTGATTGAGCAAGGCCGGACGAATCGGGAACGGTTCTCGCTCGAGGCCGTGGCGAAACAGTATCTGGCGTTGTACGAGCAGTTGGCGGGACTTTGCCTTAACCACAAAGAACACGATGAGCGCAAAGAACAGTGGTTGACGAGTCGTGGTGAGTGAACGGTTCATTGGGGATGTCGTCGTCGTAAGTTGTTCACACTGCTGGACGAGGCAGCAGTGGCACCCGGCGAGCGGCGAGCAACGAGGAGCGAGCGGCGAGGGGCACCACTGCTAACTAGTTAGCAGTGTCTCGGTTTGCGTGCAGCTTTCGGTTAGTACCCTGTTCGCGGCTGATTGCCGAGTTCCGGCCGCAAATCGTTCGTCGGCACTCGCACTGCTGGACAAGCCAGCAGTGGCACCCGAACTTCTAGCTTTGACAAAGCACTAGTTGTCCAGGTCGCCAAGGCGACTTCACTCTATGTGTGGGATCGCGGGAATCATCTCCGATAGTTTGTCGCCCGAGGAGCTGCGGCGGCGCGTCGAGGCGATGCACGATCGGCTACGTCATCGGGGGCCGAATGACGAGGGACTTTATCTCGAAAATGGCGCCGTGCTCGCCCATCGTCGACTGGCGATTCTCGACTTAAGTCCGGCCGGTCATCAGCCGATGTCGACCGAAGACGGTCGCTATACGATCGTGTTCAATGGCGAGATTTACAACTTTCTTGATTTGCGGAACGATCTCGAAGCTCGCGGCGTGACGTTCCGCAGTCGGAGTGACACGGAGGTAATCCTCAAACTATTCGAACGCGAAGGTGAAGCGTGCGTGAATGCGTTCGACGGCATGTTCGCGTTCGCAATTTGGGATCGCCGCGAGCGACGTTGTTTTTTGGCGCGAGGGCCGTTCGGCATCAAACCGCTGTATATCTGGAGGCATCGTGACACATTGGCATTTGCCTCGGAAGTGCGGGCCTTGCTGCAAGCAGATTTGAGCAGCACGTCACTGTGCCGATTGGCGCTGCAAGAGTATTTTCTCTATGGGTCTGTGCAAGAGCCACGTACACTGATTGATGAAATCGAAGTGCTACCTCCGGGGTACGCGCTGACGTGGAAATACGGCGGCGGACGACGACAGCGATATTGGCAATTGCGATTTCCGGAGCAACCCGATGTCGCAGAAGATGCCGTCGCGGTGGCGCGCGCGGCGCTCGACGACTCGGTGCGGCGTCACTTTGTGAGTGATGTGCCGGTGGGCATCTTTTTGAGCGGCGGGATCGATTCGACGTCCATCGTGGCGCTCGCGCGGACGAACGGGTTCGACAACTTGAAAACCGTTTGCATTTCCTTCGACGAAGAGAAGTTTAGTGAAGGGGATTTGGCGGCGGAGACGGCGGCCCATTTCCACACGGAGCATCACGATTGTCGGTTATCCGCTGAGGACGGTCGGCGTCTGCTTGGCGAGTTCCTCGAGCGTTGTGATCAGCCGAGCAACGATGGTTTCAATACGTTTTGTGTGTCCAAGGTGGCGCATGAACTTGGGCTGCGGGTAGTGCTGTCGGGGCTCGGCGGTGATGAGTTGTTTGGCGGCTATCGGTCGTTTCAGCTCATCCCAAACATGCTGCGCTGGCACCGGTGGCTTGGCTATGTGGGGCCGGTGAGGCGTATGGCGGGAACGGCGGGGCAGCGGTTTGGCCGTAGCCCACGGGCTCAGCGTTTCGGCACGTATTTGTGTTCGCCGGGACGTATGATCGATGCCTATTGGGCGATGCGGGGATTTTTCACGCCGAGCGAAGCGCGCGAGCTGGCGGACTACTATTTGGGGCGGCAGGATGATTTTGCCCGCAATGAGTGGATTACCGGAAATCACCAGGACCAGGCGACCGAATTGGATGATGTTTGTCACTTGGAGCTAAACGGATATATGCGGAATCAGCTGTTGCGGGATAGCGACGTGATGAGCATGGCGTGGGGGTTGGAGCTGCGGGTGCCGTTCGTCGATCGGCGGCTGGTGGATGCGATCTCATTTATCCCCGCACATATACGGCTGGCCAAGGGAAAGCAACTATTACTTGATGCGGTCCCGGAAATCCCCAGCTGGATTGCGGGTCGGCCGAAGCGCGGGTTTGCGTTCCCGTTCGACCGCTGGCTGAGCGCTCAATGGGGCGACCTTTTCGAGCAGATTCGGAGGACGTCGCCCGTGCCGCTAACGACGTGGTATCGGCAGTGGTGCTTGTTTACGCTGAATCATTTTCTTCAATCCAACGGTCTTGGCAAAGAAGCGGATGTGCCCATGCAGACGACGCTGGGGGACGCGCACTCGTAATTCTATGACGAATTCAGCTCTGTTCGCGCATGATTCTGATCGAATTGGTTGGGGGGCGGCTGAGGTAAGCAGTGGATGGGAGCGAGACGAAATCGTCCGAGAGCGCGAACGAGGGAAACTCGAATTCGCCGTCTGGTATAGTGCCGTTGCGGCTTTGCTCGTCTTCAATTCTCATCTGGAGAGGTTGTATCCGCGAACGTGGCTGGCCGGCGATGGACTGCTGGGCAACAGCATGTTTTTCTTTCTCTCGGGTTGGGGCATCGCCAAGAGCTGGAGGCAAGCGAGCCGGCCCTTCCTGGATTATGCCCGCCGGCGTTTCGTGCGAATTTATCCGACGCTGATCTTCACCGTATTGCTGCTCGAGTGGTTGCCGGGGCGCGCATGGCACGAATGGACTTTCGCAACGTATGTGGGGCAGCTACTTTACCCGACGAATTTCACGTACGTGCGCGTTATCATCCCGGGCTACGTATTGCTCTATCTGTGGTTGCGGCTCCACCTGGTGCGCTGGTCGTTGGCGGCGATCGGCGGCATGGCAATCTGGTATGTTCTGTTGTACGCCACTTGGGGAGACTGGCGGACACAAGCCGGGTTGACGCTCGGCTCGGTGCCCAATGAGTTCCATTTGTTGTACTATTACTCGGTCATCGCGTTGGGCGCGTATGCGGCCGGCGGCCGAATGCGTCTTAAGAGCCTGCCTCAAAACTGTCCCAGAGAGGGGGACAGCCCCATTTTTCCGCGCGGACTCGGAAGAATCGTGACAGTCCCCGACGGTTCTGGGATAAGCTCTAAATGTCCGGTTTTGACGTTGCTGGTGACCGGAGGAACGGTTGGCGCTTATTTGGGAGCCAAATTCTGGATGGCGCTGACGCAGCACTGGCACTTCTTTGCGGTGCTCCACCTTCTGTGCCTGGTCAGCTTGTGGCCGCTGTTTGAGACGGCGCGAATAGGTGCGATCGCGCTGAGTGGTGGCCTGATTGAAAAAGCGTTGGTCCTGATTGGCGGATTGACGCTTGAGATCTATTTGACCCACGAGTTGCTGTTGGGGCTGTTGCCGCTCAGCGCGAAGTACTTTCCGCTGGAAATTGGGTTCTTGTTCGCGATCACGCTGGGCGTTTCGTACCTGATCCAACGGTTTATTTCCCGTTGCGTGCCCAAGTGAGGGACGCGGCGATTGGCGATGGCAAGGGGATCGAGTCGGGGAAATGCGATTGTGCGGCCGGCGATCACGCTCAGGTGCCCGTGATGTTTCATCGGCGTTTAATCGTGTTTGGCGCCTATCGCCGCTGGCGAAGTCGATGATCGCGGTGGCCAAGAAATGATGCCACTATTTATCGTCGCGGCATGCTTGCCGTGAGACCGTCTTGCTAAGAGTGCTCCATGTAATTCCGGGAATCGCCGCCTGTTACGGCGGCCCCAGCACGGTCATTTGTCAAATGGTCGCGGCGTTGAATGAGATACCCAATGTGCAGGCGGAAATCGCCACCACCGATGCGGATGGTGCGCATGGGCGGGTCGCTAAGGAAGACTTGCCGGCATTGCCAATCCACATGTTTCGGCGCACGTGGTCGGAGCAATGGAAATATTCGACCGGGTTGCGCCGTTGGCTCGTCGAGCACGCTCGTGAATACGACGTCGTTCATATTCACGCCGTATGGGCGCATTCGACGGTCGTTGCGAGTAAAGTGACGAGAAAGCACGGTGTGCCCTACGTCGTTCGGCCCGCGGGGATGTTTTCGCGCTGGTCGCTCGACCAGCGGCAATGGAAGAAGCGTGTCGCGTGGCACACGTATCATCGGCGTCATGTGGCACGAGCGAACGTAATTCATGTTACGGCGGAACAGGAGGCGAACGATGTGCGGGCCATGCGGCTGGTGAATCCGATCGCGGTTGTGCCCAATGGTGTCGCGATGCCAGAGAGTCGGCTGCTCCCGGAAAACGAGTCGTCGCGAAAGCGCGTGCTATTCTTGGGGCGAATCCATCCCGTTAAAGGCCTAGCGAACTTCCTGCGCGCTTGGCAGCATGCGAGGCTGAATGGGGAATGGGAATTGGTCCTGGTGGGGCCCGATGAGAACGGGCATCTGGCGGAAGTTCAGGCGTTGGCAGCAGAACTGCAGCTGGCGGATTGCGTCCGGTTCGTGGGGCCGGTCGGCGCGCAAGAGAAATGGCAATGGTATCAGAGCGCGCGGATTTTTGTATTGCCTTCGTTCACGGAGAATTTCTCGGTGGCAGTGGCGGAGGCGCTCGCGGCGGGGCTACCGGTGATCACGACCACGGGGACGCCGTGGAACGAATTGCGCGAGCGAAGGTGTGGTTGGTACGTGGAGCCAACGGTCGACGCACTCGCCACGGCACTTCGCGAGGCGGTGGGACTTTCGGACAGCGAACGAATTGAAATGGGGCAGCGGGGGGCCACGTGGGCGCGCGAGCGGTTTAGTTGGCCGGCAGTCGCCCAAGAGTTGCAGCAACTGTACTCATGGCTGAGGAATGGGGGAACGGCACCGAGCTACGTCCAATTTTGAGCGTGCGTAGTTTCGATCGGAAGGCGGTCGTCAAGCTCACCGACGGTGCGTGATAAGGTCAACTTGAATCCTGGGGACTCGCGGTGGAAATGATCAGCAAACTGCTAGAGCGAATTGAGCGCCGAGAATCGATCGTAGCCGTGGTGGGGTTGGGCTATGTCGGTTTGCCCTTGGCACTTCGTTTTTGTGAATCGGGGTTCCGCATACTGGGGCTCGATATCGATGAGGCGAAAACCCGCAGGCTGAATGATGGGGTGAGCTACATCGATTATATTGGCGCGGAACGAGTCGCGCGAGCAATCCGAACCGGACGATTTCAGGCCACGACGGATTTTTCGCGGATTGCGGAAGCGGAAGCGATTGTGATTTGTGTCCCCACGCCACTCGGAAAGCATCGCGAACCGGACCTCAGCTACTTGAAGAGTACGTCCCAGGCCATCGCGAAGTATTTGCGTCGCGGGCAGGTGATCTCGCTGGAAAGCACGACCTATCCGGGAACGACTGAAGAAGTCTTCCTACCGATTTTGAAACAGTGCTCGCTCGTGGTAGGCACGGATGCGTTTCTGGTGTTTTCGCCCGAGCGGGTTGATCCGGGGAATTCGAAGTACGATATCGAGCGAATACCGAAAATCGTGGGCGGGGTAACAGGTGCCTGTCGCGATGTGGGCGTGGCCTTGTATGGCACGATTGTCGAACGAACGGTCGCGGTATCGTCGCCACGAGTGGCGGAGTTGGCGAAGCTCTTGGAAAACATTTATCGGAGCGTGAATATCGGTTTGGTCAACGAATTGAAAATCGTCGCGGACCGAATGGACATTGACATTTGGGAGGTGATCGAGGCGGCGGCGACGAAGCCGTTTGGGTTCATGCCGTTTTACCCCGGGCCAGGATTGGGGGGGCATTGCATACCGATTGACCCGTTCTATTTGACGTGGAAGGCGCGCGAGTATGGCGTGCACACGCGGTTCATCGAGTTGGCTGGTGAAATCAACTCGAATATGCCGGCGTGGGTGGTTGGCAAGGCCACCGACGCGCTCAACGAGCGGGGTATTGCGCTCAAAGGGGCTCAGGTGCTCGTGCTGGGGTTGGCCTACAAGAAGAACATTGACGATTGCCGCGAGTCGCCTGCTTTGGAGCTAATCCAGATGTTGCGTGAAAAGGGAGCGCATGTCCGCTACGCCGATCCGCATATTCCTGTGAAGCCGGCGACGCGAAACTATACGTATGAATTGCAGGCCGTGCCGGTGACCGCCGTCACAATTGGTCAAGCTGATTGCGTTGTCCTGGTAACTGACCACGATGATTTTGATTACGAATTGATCGGGAAAGAGGCACGACTAATTATCGACACAAGGGGAAGATTTAGGAAGGGTCAGGCGAATGTCGTTGCCTCCTGAATTTGTGATTCCTTAGGTAGGTCAAGTTGGGATTGCCCAAGGGCATGTGCTAGTGGATTTGTCAACCATTACACCACTAATCCTTACGTTCAACGAAGCTGCCAACATTGAACGTACGCTGCGGGGATTGTCCTGGGCAAGTTCCATTGTCGTTGTCGATAGCGGTAGTACGGACGACACGCTTAAGGTTTTAGCAGATAACTCTTCGGTGCGTGTCTTGCTTCGGCCATTCGATGATTTTGCTGCACAATGTAATTTTGGACTGCAGCACATACAAACGCCTTGGACATTCTCAATCGACGCTGACTATGTGTGCCCGCCGGAATTGGAACGCGAGTTGTTGACGCTGCGCGATGATGTGGCAGGTTATGAGAACTCTTTCACTTATTGCATTGGCGGGAGACCGTTGCGAGCATGTCTCTATCCTCCCCGTGTGACTTTGTTTCGCACTGATTTGGGCAGATACTGCGCAGATGGTCACGCGCATCGACTGCAGATCCAAGGTGAGGTGTTGCCGCTTAAGACACGAATATTGCATGATGACAGAAAATCACTAGAGAGGTGGTTGCGGGAACAAGGTCGTTATGCGGAGCAAGAGGCCTGCAAATTGCAGTCGGTTCCAACCAAGGAGCTTGGTTGGAAGGATCGCTTGCGGAAGAAGATCATCTGGGCACCGCTGCTGACGCTGGTGTATTGCTTGTTCTACAAGCGGCTGATTCTCGATGGCTGGCAAGGGATTTACTACTCTCTGCAGCGGACATACGCGGAGCTGTTGTTGTCGCTCAAGTTGGTGGAGGGGTTAGTCGTTAGGCGTAAGGCGTAAGGCGTTAGGCGTAAGGCGTTAGGCGTTAGGCGTTAGGGGGCTGGGGGCTGGGGGTAGAAGGTTGGCAATGGGGAACACGGTGTGACTACGATTCTTGGCATTAACGCGTATCATGGCGATTCGTCGGCGGCGCTGGTTGTTGATGGCCAGTTGGTGGCGGCGGTGGAGGAGGAGCGGTTCAATCGGGTCAAGCATTGGGCGGGATTTCCGGCGGAGTCGATTCGGGACGTGCTGGCTCAGGCCGATTGTTCGCTGGGCGACGTGGATCATGTGGCGGTGTCGTTCGATCCGAAGGCCAATCTGGGGCGGAAGGCGCTCTTCACGCTGGTGAATCGGCCGTCGTTTCGCTCGATCGTGGATCGATTGCAGCGGCAGGGCAAATCGCTGTCGTTGCGGCAGCAGGTGGCCGAGGCGTGTGGTGTTGCCGAAACTTCCGTCCGAGCGCAAATCCATAACGTCGAGCATCATGATGCGCATATCGCGTGTGGGTATTTGTTGAGTCCGTTCGAGTCGGCGGCGATTCTGTCGATCGATGGGATGGGCGACTTCGTGAGCACGGTCACGGGTCGCGGGGAAGGCGTCGAGGTCGCCAAGTTCGACGAGGTCTTTTATCCCCATTCGCTGGGCTTTTTGTACAACGCGCTCACGATCTATCTGGGGTTTCCCAATTATGGGGATGAGTACAAAGTGATGGGGCTTGCGCCGTATGGCGAGCCGGAATATCTCGACGAGCTGCGGAAGATCATCGTGCCGAAGGGGCGGACGTTCGAGCTGAACCTGGACTACTTCACGCATGTGAAGCAGGGGATCAGCATGAGTTGGGAGGGCGGGTATCCCAAGGTGGAATCGTTCCATAGCCCGCTGTTGGAAGTGCGGTTGGGGCCGGCACGCAATCCCAAGGATGAGCTTACCAAAAAGCATGAGAACATCGCGGCGTCGCTGCAAGTTGTCACCGAGGAGATTATCTTCCATTTGCTCAACCGACTGCACGAACGGGCGCAGTGTGAGAATGTCGTGCTGGTGGGTGGGTGTGCGATGAACTCGGTGGCGAATGGCAAGGTGACGCGGGAGACGCCGTTTCGGGAGGTGTATGTTCCGGTGGGGGCGGCCGATAATGGGACGGCGATCGGGGCGGCGTTCCACGTGTGGCAGCGAGTGCTCAAGCGGCCACGGTCGTTCCGGTTGGAGCATGCGTTTTGGGGAAGTGGGGTCGAGGAGCGGGCGGCGCGGGGGGCGATCGAGCGGGCGGGATGTACGGCGCGGGCGATGCCGCGAGAGGAGCTGCTCAACTACGTGGTCGATTGCCTGTGCGCGGGCCAGGTCGTGGGGTGGTTTCAGGGGCGGATGGAATTCGGGGCCCGGGCGCTCGGGAATCGTTCGCTGCTGGCCGATCCGCGGCGAGTGGACATGCGGGAGATCATCAACCTCAAGATCAAGTTTCGGGAAAAGTTTCGGCCGTTCGCGCCGAGTATTTTGGAAGAGTATGTGGCGGAGTATTTCGAGGTGGATGAGCCGTCGCCGTTTATGGAGCGGGTTTTGCCGATCCGCCGGGAAAAGCAAGCGGAGATTCCGGCGGTGACGCATGTGGATGGATCGGGGCGGTTGCAGTCGGTTTCGCGGCAGACGAATCCGCTGTATTGGGAATTGATCGACCGCTTTCGCCAGCGCACGGGCGTGCCGATGTTGCTCAATACGTCGCTCAACGAGAATGAGCCGATCGTGCGGACGCCGGAGGAAGCTATTTCGTGTTTTCAGCGGACGGCGATGGATGTGATTGTGGTGGGGGAGTTGGTCGTTAGGCGTAAGGGGTTAGGGGTTAGCTATTAGCTATTAGCTGTTAGCTGTTAGCTGTTAGCTGTTAGCTGTTAGCTGTTAGCTGTTAGCTGTTAGCTGTTGGGTGTTAGGTGTTGGGTGTTAGGTGTGGGGTGTTAGGTGTGGGGGTGTGGGGGTGTGGGGGTGTCGTTGTTGATAGACGGGGGTAATAGCAGGGCAGGGGATTTTTCGGCAGGCGTGTGCGGCGCGGTGCCGTCACGAGAAGACGGTGCCCGGCTCGTCGGGCGAAACTGGATCTTGCTGGCCGCGAATGCCATTGGGCTGGCTGTTGCTTATGGTCCGCTCGTCGTACCGTTCTTTGTCAGACTGTGGTCGCTGCCGCAGTATCAATACTTTCCGTTTGTGATCGGTGCGTTTGTATGGTTGCTCATCCGCAACAGCCGCGGTGGTGAGCGTGCAGAGCCGGCGAAAGCACGGTTCTCCAAGATCGTGCCCATTGCGTGCCTCGGCGGCGCCTGGGTGTTGTTGGCACTGGCGTATCTTATTCCCAGTCCGTGGCTCGCCGTGGTCTCGGCGATTTTGGCCATTGCGGCGGGGCTGCACAAGCTCGCCCAACAGCGGCGAGTTCACTACGTGTGGGGATTGTGGCTGATGCTGTGGCTGATTGTGCCGCTGCCGCTCAATCGCGATCAACAGCTCATCACGGGCCTGCAACGTTTGAGCAGCCGGCTGAGCAGCGCGTTTCTCGACGCCGTGGGCGTCGAGCATCTCATGGAAGGGAACACGCTGGCACTACCCGGCAAGCAGTTCTTTGTCGACGAGGCTTGTAGCGGCATTGTCTCGGTATTGTCGATCATCGCGTGCGCGGTGATTTACGGGATTTGGCGCGATCGCCGGGCGGCCCATGTGTTGATCTTGGCGTTATGCGGGATTGGCTGGGCGACGTTAATGAACGTCGGCCGCATTACGACGATCGCCGTGGTTTACGATTGGTTGGCGATCGATTGGTCGGCGGGTGCGAGTCATGAAACGCTCGGGCTAGTGTTTTTTGCTCTTGTGTTTTTGGCCCTGGTGTGCACGGATTTGTTTTTGGTGGGATTCTTGGCGCCGATCGAGCCGACGCTGCGGGAAGTCGTCGGTACGCCGCTACCGTTCGGCCGCAAATGGATGCAGTGGTGGGATTGGCTGTTTACTCCCGCCCCTCGCGACGCAGTCCTGGATGAGGCGGCACCTATCGCTGGCATCGCGCGGCGCTTGCGGCCGATGGCCTTGGGGTGGGGCGCGCTCGCGGCATTCGTGGCCTGGCCAGCGCTCATGCTGGCGACAGGATCGCTTGGCTGGGGTGGGGATCGTTCGGTGGCGGTCGTTCCGCAGCAGATGGTGGATCGCGCATTGGCGTGTCAGCAGAGCACGCTGCCGGCACAGATCCAGCGCCTGTCGTTCGCCAAGTTCTCACCGGTGCAGCGCGAGCGGAATGACATCCTGGGGAATTTCTCGCGGACGTATGAATACCGCGATGCCGACGGCATGTTGTACATCGTGTCGTGCGATTTTCCGTATCAGGGCGGTTGGCACGAGCTGACCGTTTGCTATCGAGGCATCGGCTGGGACCTCCAGGACCGGCGGGTCGTTCACGAGGAGGCGAACGCGAACGGCCACGCCTGGACCGATATGGAAGCGGAGTTTTCAAAACTGGATGGGAATCAGGGCTTCTTGACCGCTTGTGCTTTTGATGACAATGGCCAGCCGCTTGATCTGCCCGCCTATACGTTGTGGGAAGACGTTTGGCGAAGAGTGACGAGCGGAGGCAATGCCTCGCAAATCGCTTTTCAGGTCCAGGTTTGGGCCGTAGCGCCGCAGTCGATCAGCGACGAGCAGCGGGCGACAGCGCGCGAGTTGTTACGGCAAGCACGCGAGCGCTTTTACCGGGCGATCGTTAACCCAGGGGTCAAAAATACCTAGAGCCCATCCCCGAACGGTCTCGGAGAAGGGGGACAGTCCCATTTTGCTCCGAAGACTGCGCAAAATTGGGACAGTCCCCGGCTCCCGGGGAATCGAAGTTTCGCAAAACTTTTGCCGACCTGCTTGGACGTCTGAATTGAAATGAATCTGTCATGATTCCAGGTAGCCGCGACTGTGTCGTTTAGATCGAAGAGCCGACGTTTTTGGCGCCGCGTAATGCGGATTCCGGGAGAGCTGTACGAGCGGCTGCTCCGCTTCGGCAAGCGGCTGGCCGCGCCCGTCGAAGCATTCTCCGAGCGATCCGTGGAGAGAGTCTCCACGTTCGCGGACACGCTCAACAAGGCCGAAACCCGCGCGCTCGATGTCGGCCAAGTCCTGCTGCGACCGATTAAGTTTGTCGCGCGCCTGCCGCGACGCATTCTCGCCTTGCTGGTGTCGCCTCGGCGGCTGGAGGCGATCGGCAAGCCCATCCGCCGCGCGGCGAAACGCATCCGCGAGGCATTCGTAGGGGTGGCGGAAGCACTGTTTATTGATCGTTTCTTCATTCGCTTCGCACAACTGACACGGCCCCTGTGGTATCCGCTGGCGGCCTTTGCAGGGTTCGTGGCGGCCTGGTGGCAAACGCGCAAGTTGAGGCGGCTGTGGTGGGGAGTTCCTTTGTTTGTTTTGTTGCTTCCGCTGCCGGTGCTGGCGGGCTGGTTTGTGTTCGGAGGTCGATCGGGGGTTGCCGCCAACTACGAAGCGGCGATTGCGGACGCACGCGCCGCGAAAGATTATGCCCGCATGGCGCTCTTCGAGCGGAAGCTCGCGCAACTGGGCGTGGATACCCGGCGAACGGAGTTCAATTCCGTTCTGACGCTCGAGCGCGACGGCCAACTCAACGCAGCGTATGAGCGAGCCCAGCGGCTTGCGGGCGAGGACGTGGGCTACCCGCCGGCCCATCTCTGGATCGTCGAGCATTTGTTGACGCAGAAGCTGGGGGTGCCCGCGGACGAATCGCAACGGCTCGTCGAGCAGCATCTGAGCGCGCTGTCCAAATTGGGGGTGCGGGGGCGCCAAATAACCATTTTGCGAGGACTTTCGCTCGTGCAAGGAAAGAAGCTGCGTGAAGCGGCCGAAGTATTCGCGCCGCTCGTCGACGAAGTGCCGTTGGCGGCCATCGAACGATTTCAGATTGATCTCCAACTGCAACGTCGCGACGATGCCCGCCGCGACGCACTTGCCGTTCGGGAGCAACTGGCGCGCCAGCGGCGAAATGGCAATGCGCTCAAAGCCGGTGACTACCAGTGCTGGGCCAACGCCGAGAAGTTTCTCAATGATCTGAATCGCTATCGAGCTGTTGTGGTCGATTGGATGGAAGTTGATCCGCACAATGTCGAAGCCCGCAAGGGCATGGCGACAATCTATCTCGCCGATTTCGACGTGAACCTGCAATCGGCGCAGCCGGATGCCAAACTATTGGCCACTCGTCTGCAAGATGCCTTTGCGCTCACCGAAATTCCGGAGGACGTCAAACTTCGCGTGGCGGCGCTCTATCGCCAACGATCGTTGTCCAGGGTTCTCCGCGACGCATTTAACGAACTCGCGAATTCGAGCAACTTGTCGGCCTCGCTGGCGGAGGTCTTGGGGACGGTGGCCGGCGTCGAAGGGGAATGGGCCCAGGCGGAAGCATGGATGCGCCAAGCCATTGTGAAGGACGATCGAGACGCGATCGCCTGGAACAACCTGGCTTGTATCCTGTTACAGAAAGGTGACCCCAAAGTGCTCGACGAAGCGCTGGTTGCCGCGAATCGTGCCGTAACGCTGGCGGCCGCCGACTACCGGTTCCGCGAGACGCGCGGCCAGATCCTGCTGCGTTTGAAGCGTCCGCAGGAAGCGGTGAGCGATTTGGAATTTGCGCTCAACGGCATGCCGGAGGCAGCGGCCGTTCACCGTTCTTTGGCCCTGGCCTACGAAGAGCTGGGGAACAAGGAGCTTGCCGCCCAGCACCGAGACCAAGCACAATGAGTTGGTCGAGCGCGTGCGGTCCCGTGGTGATTTCCTCGATTCTTGGTTCCTTTCGAAAGCGACTGAAGTGATAGTTGATCGATTCGCCCCGTTGACGCGGCTGGTAGTTTTCATTCTGCAGCTGACGATCGTGGCGCCGTGTTGTGCGGATCTCACTCCGCAGGAGGTGGCGGTGGTCGCTGCCAGCGGCAATCGCGAGTCGGAGGGGCTGGCGAAATACTATCTTCGCATGCGGGGGATACCGGCGGAGCATTTGTGTATGGTCGTTATGCCGCAGGAAGAAGTTTGTCCGCGGCCGGTATGGGAGGCCAAAATCCGGCCGGCGATTCGCCAATGGCTGGCCGAGCACGATCCCCAGCGCAAGCTCAAATGCCTGGTCACGGTGTGGGGAGTGCCGCTCAAGATCAGCCCGGCCGCCCCCACGGCCAGTTCCATACGGTATGTGAACTTCTTGGCCGCGGAACGCGATCATCGCCAGCAACTGTTGGCGGAGGTTGTCACGGCATTCGATCGTCTCGCTCCCAGTGGGGATGCTGGGAAAACGCCGGCGACTACGGCACCAACTTCCAATAGCGATCAACGGGCCGCCGATGAGCGCACGAAGAATTCTGCGACAGGCGATGCGGCCGCCCCAACGGACCCGAAGACGGAGTCGGGGTTCGCGGAATTACAGAAGAGATTGGAGGCGGCACTCCAACGAGCACAACAGCGGGTAGCCGCACTTCCCGAGGGCGACGAGCGCCTGCGTCTGCAAACGCAAGTGCAGCAGTTGGCGACGGCCGCTGGTGGTATCAACGTGTTGTTGCCGGCGCTCAATCAGCGTTTGACGACGGGCGACGCCAATAAAGAGCAAATCAAGTCGGAATTCGATGTGCTCCGCGGCCGCCTCATGGCGCAGCTCGACGACCGCGCGGTGTTGGAACAAATGCCGCTTTCCATGGAGCGCGATGCGCTCATTTTGGCCATTATCGAGCGAGCGCAAGGCTTGTTGGGCAGCGTGCAGTGGCTCGACCAGGAACTTCAGACGGCGAAAAGGAATGAAACGGGTGCCAGTTTCGATAGCGAACTGTCGTTAGTGCTCTGGCAGGATGATTATCAGCTTTTGCGGTGGCAACCCAATTACTTGCGGCCGGGATATGCCAACTCGCAGTTGCCCGTTTTCTTCCCCACGCTCATGGTCGCGCGCATCGATGCGCCGACGCTTCGCTTGGCCAAGGGGCTCATCGATACGGCCATCGAGGTCGAGCAGAAGGGGCTGCGCGGGAACGTCTACATTGATGCCCGCGGACTGGCCAAGGTCGAGCAAGCACCGCCAGCGGTCGGCAGCTACGAAGATTACGATCACAGCCTGCTCGTCACGGCGCGGGGCATCGAGTCGCAGACCGACCTCAAAGTTGTACTCGAAAACACTCCCAAGCTGTTTCAGGCCGGCGAATGTCCCCATGCGGCCTTGTATTGCGGCTGGTACAGTCTGGCCAAATATGTGGATGCGTTCGACTGGGTGCCGGGCGCGGTGGCGTATCATTTGGCCAGCGCCGAGGCCGCCACGCTGCGCGATCCCAAGAGTGAAGTCTGGTGCAAGAAGATGCTCGAGGATGGCGTGTGTGCCACGATTGGGCCCGTGTACGAGCCCTACCTGGCCGCGTTTCCGCGGCCGGACGAGTTCTTTGCCGTGTTGCTGCGGGGCGATCGGACGCTCGTCGAGTGCTACTATCTGACGCAGCCGTTCAATAGCTGGATGATGACGTTGATCGGCGATCCGTTGTATCGGCCGTTCAAATATCGGGCCGCCGTCGCGAGTGGTGCCTCGTCACCGCCGTCAGCGGCTCCCACAAAACCCGCAGCGCCGCCGGCTCCGGCGGTCACGAACCCCCAGCCCGCATCAAAGTAATTTTCTGCTGGCGCGGCTGCGCTCGGTTGGCGGGCGGCACGCGGCCAATGGACGGATGGACGATTATCCGGAGAGAATGCCGTGGCAAGCGCGTTTTCAGCAACTCGTTGCGCGCATAGCGGCATTCATTTCCCGAATTGGGGCGCTCGCGGTTTGGCCTTTCGAGTTCTGCTTGAGTTTCTTCCTCCGCCTTGTCCTGGGCGGCGTCGAGCAGGTTGAAAATGCCGACTTCTTCTTATCGCGCGTGCTCTATGTGCTGCTCGCGCCGTTGCGCTGGTTGTGGTTCCTGGGTGGCCGGTTTCTCGCACTCATTCGCGACTATCTTATCTGGCCGATGGAAGCGCTGTTTTTCAAAACAATGCGTGCATTGTTTGGGGCGGCCGAAGTGGCCGAAGACCATCTGTTCGGATTTGCCCAGCTCCAATGGCAAATCGCGTCGTGGTGGCAGCAGCGCCAGCGCAGGTTGGCCGAGTCCTCGGGCGTAGCGCGGCTGCTGCGCACACTTGTCGCCGCTCCATTTGTGGCTACCGGGTATCTTCTCTTCCGGCTGATCCATGTCTTTCTGTGGGGCGCCGAGTTATTGAACTTGGATTCGTTCATTGTGCGGCTAATTCATTGGACGCGGCCGTTGTGGTATCCGTTTGCCGCCTTGGTTGGATTCTTCTGGTCCTGGTTTGTAACGCGGGACCGGAGGCAACTGATTTGGGGAATTCCGTTATTGCTGGTGCTCGTGCCCGCGGGGTGGGTGCTCGCGCAGAACGCAATCTGGGGAAGAGGGCGAATTGCCAACCAGTACCGGGCTGCTGTCGCCACGGCCCGCGAAGCGAAAACGTTCGACCGCATGCAGCTCTTTGAGAGAAAGTTGGCTCAGCTCGGCGTGAATACCGATGCGACGACGTTCTATACGGCGCTATCCCAGGCGCGCGACGGCCAGATCGACGATGCCTACCAACGCATGTGCACGATCGCCCCGGTCGACCATCCCGGCTACGCCAATGCGCATTGCTGGATCATCCAACAGATTCTGTTGGATCACGTCAAAATTCCCGGCGAGAAGGGAAATGCGCTGGTGGATGCCCATTTCCGGCAATTGGCCAGTCTGGGCGCCAAGGGGCCGGATATTGACTTGTTGCGCGCGTTTTGGCTAACGCGCTGCGACAAGCCGGCCGAGGCGGCCGATCTCCTGGCCCCGTTAGTCCATACGCATCCCTCGGCCGCCATCGAACGCATGCGACTCGACGTATTACTGACGCACGAGGACGATGCCCGTAAGGACGCGACACTCGTCGAAGACTTCATGGAGCAGTCGAAACGCAAAGGCAAGAGCTTGACTGCCGACGACTACCAGGCCTGGTGCGTGGCGGAGGATATCCTCGCGCGCTACGGCCGCATGCAAACGATTGCGGAGGAATGGTTGAAAGTCGACCCGGCCAATCAAGATGCGCGAGCGATGTTAAGCCGGCTGCGCGTTCAGCGGCTAGCACAATCGCTCGATGACGCGAGCGCAAATCCAGATCAATTGGCGGCCGATATTCGCCAGGGATTCCCGGCGGTTGACACGTCCCCGGAAGTCCGAAAACAAGTCTCCGAGCTGTATCGCAAACGGTCGGTCAACCCGAGCTTGAAGCAGGCATTTGACCAACTCGTTCAGGCGCACGACTTGCCGCCGGCTTTGGCCGACGTGCTCGGCACGACGGCGGCGGCCGAGGAGGACTGGGCCCCGGCCGAAACGCTCTTGGAGCAAGTCGTCCGCCAAATGCCAAATAATGCAGTGGCTAGAAACAACCTAGCTTACGTGTTGCTCAAGCGGAACGGCGACCTGCAACGCGCGCTCGCCGCCGCGACGTTCGCCGTCCAGTCGGACGCGAGCAACTTTCATTTTCGCGAAACGCGCGGGCAGATTCTTGTGAAGTTGCGCCGATGGCAGGAAGCGATCGACGACTTGGAATTCGCCGTCAACGGCATTCCTCGGGGGTCGGCCATTCACGAAGCGCTGGCCACGGCTTACGAGGCCGTTGGCAATCGGCAACTGGCGGCCGTTCACCGGCAGCAGGCCAACTCGCGCTGAAGCCGGCCAGGACGGCTACGGCTTCATCAACCTAACCGGGCGGATTGGCTCGGTAGAAAACATAGCCCGGCCTTCTGGGCCGGAAGTGCAAGCCGTTTCCATCATCGAGTTTTCCGCATCGTTTCGCCGACGCGAAACGGGTCGGCTATATGTTTTCTACACAGCCGGGCCGATCCGTTTTTCAATCTAGCGACACGATGTGGGAGGCGTCTCCGACGCCGATGTCGCGCGAATTTCGAGAACGGTTCGAAGTGCAACGCTTCTCGGGGTCGGAGACCCCTCCCACAAGTCTCCCCAGGTTCAATCAGTGATTCTAATCGAGCCAAAGCACTAGTTTGGGGGGCGGCCTGACACCTTTCGGAAGCGATTTCGCAAAGAAATTTCCGAAAACTCTTGACTGCCCGCGGCGCGCCTGCCTATTCTCGCATCTCGAAGAACTGTGAATTCCCCTGCTGTTGGTTGGAATTAGCTGGGGCAGTCTTACGCGAGTTTTCTTGTTGCGAGGCAGGCCGTTCAATGAAGACGGGTATTTCATTCCTCTTGTTGTTGGTGTTCCTATGCACGTCCGAAGGTTTTGCTTCGCTGGTGGGTACCGACAACGCGAGCGCCGATGCTTATAGCGACGGCTGGGAGAACCTGGATGATGGATTCATCACGGGAGATGGTGCGTTTAACGGTTGGTCATTAACACCAACGAGCGGTGGTTATCTTCGAGGAGATTCGTCAAGCTTGTCGGGAGGTGGCGCAGGTCCCGGTGCCGACATCAATTCGAGCGGCCTTTCGTTTCAGATGTATGCGAATGGCGCGAATGACTTCGCGATTGCGCGGCGATCGTTCGGCTCGCCACTTGCTGTTGGTCAAGTTTTCTCGCTGGATTTGGCGGTTAACGATTATACAACTGGTTTGAAGGGCTTCAATCTTAAAAATAGTGGCGACGCCGTACTCTTTAATTTGAGTGTCGGCAACCAAAAATACAGTGTGGTTGACGTGGCAAGCGGCGGCGGAACCTTGAGTACGACCTACCAGGCAAACACTGCGTTCCACTTGTCGTTTACCCAAACGAGCGGAAGTGGAGGCACGTGGAGCGTAGTGCGTAGTGGTGGCATCGCGAGTTCCGCGTCGGGCACGTACACCGGTAATCCAGCTAAATTCGATTTGTACGTCGGGATGATCAACGTAACCGGCAATGCGTACAACCTGTTTGCCAACAACTTGAGTTTGGCGGCCGTGCCGGAGCCGGCGGCGCTGCTGTTCGGCGGAGTGGTTGGCAGCGTGTGGGGGCTGAGAGTTGTCGGTCGCAGGGCGTTGGCGCGACACCACAACAAAGCTACGAACACCGCCGCAGTCTGAAGAGCCATTTGCTGAACTATCGAAGACCCGCCAACACTCGGCGGGTTTTTTAATTCAGGGCCGGTCGCGCTGCTGATCTGGGTGGCACGATTGCGAGCTTGACGTGGCAACCGGGCACCATGCTATGGCTCCGCTGGGTTGAGATCAACGATGCGGGCGCAGATCACGGCCTGGCGATCGACAATTTTTCGTTCGCCGCTAATGCGGACGTCGCCGCCGTGCCGGAAGCAGGAGCGGCGGCGGGCTGGTTACTCATCTGCACAATTCTCGGCGGTGCCGCCGCTACAAAGTCAATTGTGCGTTAGCAACCGCGCTTAGTTTACGATTTCTCTCCGGCAAGGAGATTTCGCTAGACACAGAATTGATATGATTGACCGGACGTCGAAATCGAGGGATTTGCCATGGGCAACCCGCGTTAAGGAGACGTTGCAGTGCAGGAAGGATAGCAATCAGGGCCGCGAATTCAGGTCCCTATGCGCAATGTTGCTATCAGCACGATCACCGAAGTTCGTGGCATGAGCCCCCACATCAAGCATTTTTCGTGCTGTTGGGCGGCGGAGCACCCGTTGCGCGCCGCCCGGATGGACCCCGTTTTCACACAACACATAGCCAGCAAAACCGCGTGGGAAATGCCCCCCAGATTTCGTAGATGGCATCAAAACAGGCGAGCGTTGCCGCCCAGCCCACGACTTCCCTTATACCAATTAGCTGTCGATGTTGACGGTTTTTTCATAAGAAAGCCTTAAATTATATTGACAGCGCAGCGCCTGCCGCTGATAATGTGGAACGATATGATTGAAGATCCGGGATGGATTAGGAGCTTTATTTGGCGGATCGCGCCTTTCGACGATTGAATAATTGGAATTTGACAATGCGTTTCCTTTATCTTGTTCCTGTAATATCGAGTTTGCTCGTTAATTCAGTTTCAGCGATGATCGTGGCTGATTGGAACACTGCTCCACTTGCCGGAAACGAATCTAGCGTATCGCCAGCATCAGCCGCGACCAATATTACTGGCCTCAGTCTTACTCGAGGAAGTGGTCTAGCTGGTTCGGTTGCAGGAGGTTCTTTTTCTAGTACCGGCTGGGATAATAATACACAAGGTGCGGGAAGCTCGGAATTCATTTCCTTTGGATTCACAGTCTCCCCCGGGTTTGCGGTAAATCTGTCGACGGTGGACCTAGGAACGCGCTCATCGAATACGGGGCCAGGTACAATGGGTCTGTATTACAGCGGCAATAATTTCTCGGTGCCGTTAGCAAGTTTCACTCAACCTAATGGTGTGTTTGTAAATAGTTCAGTAGATGTTTCTTCTTTGGTTGGGCTGACCGGTACTGTGGAGTTTCGTCTCATTGAAATCGGTAATACTGCACCGAACGGGAGCGCGACGGCGAATACTGGAACATTTCGCGTAACTGACTACTTCGTGTCTGGGGTGAAATCTACGAATTTGGAGATAACTGGCGCTGTTAACAGCGTTGCTGTCCCAGAACCGGGTGCGGTGCTATTTGGCGGATTGGTGTGCGGCGTGTTGGGGCTGACGGTTGCTGGTCGTCGCGCGTTGGGTTGTTTCCACGGCAAGAATCCAAACGCTGATCCGGCGTAAAGCGGCCATCCTGCCAAACTATTTGCGACCGACCCGCCGCACTGGCGGGTTTTTTTGTGCGCGGCGCGCAACGTTGCGGTGATTCCAAGTGACTGGCGGCCGCGTTCGTCGCCAATTCCCAGGTTCGCGTTTGCCCACCTCTCGTTGAGCTGTCTTGTGCCAAGGAGAAGTTGCCGCCGATACCACACCCCTCGCAAAGCACCGGGTACTGCAAGAGCGATCGGCCCCGGCTGTGGGAGGGGTCTCCGATTCCGACGAGGCGTCGCACTTCATGCCATTCACGAAACTTGCGCGAAATCGGCGTCGGAGACGCCTCCCATACCACTTAGCCGAAGCAAAAAAGTGATTGGCACGGCCCTAATTCAGGCCGTTTTTGCAGAAACAACGTTGGCTACCGGTGTAGGCAGTATGTCGGTGCCACTTCCGAGCCGAATCTAGGAGGGCCTGTGAACGACCGGTTTAGCGGTTGGTCCCCCAACTTGCGGGTGGCGCGTATTCTCCGTTTCGCGTTGCCCTTTCTACGAAAATGGATTTTATCTGGAAAAACAGTTGACTATCGGCAAATAGACGGTTATTCTCGAACAAGAGTTACCCCCCTGTTGAGTAGATGAGGGGGGTTTTCGTTCAACCGTTGAGTTGCTGGGCAACGCGGTTTCGCGCCTGCCAAAGCAAGTTCTTACCTTGAGGGAGACGCTAATGAAGTCGACACGATTTGATCGCTCCAGCGGTACTCGCTTGGGCTGTGTGTTGTGCACGCTAGCATTCGCGCTAGGGAGTATGCATTACGTGTATGCGGGTGATGATGACATTGTAAATGCCTTTGGTTTCGAGCCGAATCCGCCTTACGGATTCACGACCACGTTTAACGGGACCGGACAATTGGAAGGACAGGTTAATCCTCCGGGCGCGGGACAGGTGATTTCGCCTGGTCAATGGCTGCGCACGCGCGGTGCGGGTCTGAGCACGGCAACCGTGCAATCGGCGATGTACGCACCGGGCGGCGGCACGCAGGCCGTGCAGGTGAATCGCGCCGCGAACTCCGATGATCGCTGGGCGGTGCCGGTGAATGCTCTTGGCTACCCCGACTATCCGAATCCTGCGCCGCCGGAACCCGCGCAGCCGTGCATTTGCATTACGTGGGATATGAAAGTGATGCAAACGGCCGGGGCGGCGAATACGTTTGGTCCGTTCTTCGGCGTGGAAGCGTACGACGATGACGGCAACCCGGTTGGTCTGCTGGGCTCGTTGGGTGTCGATTCGACGACGGGCGAAGTGCTGTATCAGGCGACCGGCTCTGGGTTCTATACAGCCACAGGTGCGACCGTCAATTTTGGCGATTGGAACCGGTTTCAAATTAAACTGGACTACAGCACGCACCAATATACGATTTTTAAGAATTACGTGAACTTGGGCACGTTTGGTTACGTCGACCAGGGCAATATTCCAGGCGGCTTGGATCAGTTTTCGGACGCCGATATTGCGACGGTAGCGGCCGCGGGCGATCCTGCGTCGCTGGCGCTCACGGGAACGGCGTATTTTGACAATTTCCTGGTTCGGGAGGGAACTTGCATTCCTGAACCGAGTTCTGTTTTGTTGATCCTGTGTGGTATGGGAATGGCTGCCAGTCGCTTCCGGCGGGTACGCTAGAAGCCGCTGCGGCCGCACACTTTGATAAGAGATTGATATTGGGCCAGTCATTGCTGTGTTTCACAACCTGACTGAAATGGGTAGGAAGATGAACCGAACAAGAGGGGTTAGTGTCGTGGCGGCCTGTATTGTGTGCGGGGTGTTCGTGGGCAGCGCTGCGGCGCAGGGTTCCACGGCTCCGCGCGGCACAACGAAGGTCCATGCGCGACTTTATAATCCGTTTGATGTCAGCGGCAGCGAGATATCCGTGGACCGCTTCGGAATTGTTACGTACCGTGGCGGCAGCGCGCGGTCGGCACCGTCGGTGACGCCCTACTGGGCATCGGCCGCGGCGTTCACCGCTCTGTCGACGCCCGCCGCGTCGGCTTCAACTGCCGCAGTGGTGGCAGCAAGTTCCGTGGCGACGGTGTCGGTAACACCTACGACCGGTTCATTAGCGGCACCTGCCGCCGGCGCCGATTTGGCGGTTGGTTCGAGTGTGCGGCCGCCGTACCGGCCACCGGTGCGTAGCCCGTTCCGTCCCCCGCCGCGTCCGCCGTTTATCCCATAGGCGAACGGTCGAATCGAAGTCATTCGTTGAGCATTTAAGGGATGCGCGCCAAGTGCGTGCATCCCTTTTTTCGTTTTGGCGGCTAAGGCACGACGAGCGTGCTACTACCCTGGGCATCCTGCCGATTGATGAACCGCCCAAAGATATTGATCTGGAAGACCTGCGAGAAGTAGCGGGCAATGGCCTCGTCGGGACGTTCTTGGAGGACCAGGAGATCGCCGTTTTGGACCAAGATGTTTTCGCGTGGGTCGCGCACGGCATTGTTGAGGTCAACGCGAATCACCACCTGCGTGCCAGCGGGCGTTTTGCGCACGATGGATAGGAGGCTGGGGGATGGATTGCCTAATCCGGCCTGAAGGGCAGCGCCGCTGAAGTTTTGCGAGCTCTGGCCGCCGTTCAAGAACGGACCGCGCGTGCGCAGCACGGCTTCGATCGCCGAAAGGTCGCGGTCATCGGGAAGTTGGAACTCTCCGGCCGGCAAGAGCCCACCGGTGTAGAAGAGTTCCGGATCGCGCGAGCGGACGACGACGATATCCCCGTTCCGCAAGATGACATCCTGGGGCTGGAAAGGAAGTGGCTCGCCCCGCCGGGTACGGGTGGGAATGTGGATGATGCGCCGCGAGGCATCGCCCGAATTCGAGAGGTCGGCCTGAGAAGGATAACAAAAATGCGAATTCGCTAAGTCCCGACTGCCATCCCAGTAACCGTGCTGCACGATCACCTCGTGGGTGGATTGGGGCCCCGGTAGTCCGCCGGTGCGCGTCAGCACATTGAGGACGTCGTTCTGGTAGGCCGGCAATTCGACGACAAGGCCTTGCTCGTCGCGTCCGCCGCCGATCTGCGTGCTCGTGGTGCCGAGTCCGAAGTAGGAGTCGGTCTGGACATTGAAGCTGCGTTGTTGCGAATCGTCGCGGATGACCATCACGCGAATGTGGCGTGGTCGCATGAGCGTCACGAGGATGCGGCGGTCCTCGGCCCGCAGAATTTGTTTAGCCAGATAGGCGTTGATCACGGCTTTTTCCGCTTCCTCGACGGTCATTCCGGCCACGGTGATCGGGGACACGTACGGCAGAGAAACCGTGCCATCGTCGCGGACGGGAATAGGATAACCAATGGAAGGAGATTCGTCGGGCGTGGGCGGGACGTTGACGGGCGGCGGCGTTTCGGCACTGCCAAGGACGCCTTCGATGTAGATGCCCAGCGTATCGCCGGCCGCCAGGACATATTTGGGCGGCGGCGGTTGTCGCAGGGCGGTGAGCGGAATCGTTTCGTAACCTTCCTTGGAGGGCGCCAACAGTTCATCTGGCACGATGTGTGCCGGCACCCCATTGGCGACGGGGTTCGTGATGGCAGCGCAGCCGGCGAAAACGAGGGTCCACAGCAAGGCCACTCCGCAGGATGGCGGCATGCCAAGCAACTTGGCCGAGAAGGTTCGTGTCGTCGCGATTGGTTGCTTGCCCATGTTCGTCCGTGCCCGCAGGCCCTTACCGAGGTTCCTAAAGTGGCAGTTCAAGCATCGTGGTTTTTGTCGCGCTGCTGCTTGTCAATCTCACCGCAGTATCTTCGAAGAAGCGGGACCACAAAATTTGGTAGTGTGCCGCAAAAAAACGCCATTGGTCGGAGTTCTCTCGCACGGCGAGGTGACTTGCCGCTACTCTGGTTGATGTAGTTCCTGTTCGTCGTTACCGGAAACGCGGATGATGACATCGGTGGCATTCTTGGGATGAACTTCAGCCGTTTTGGGCGCGCGCCACTGCCCACATTCGTAACGAGGCGGCGCGGGCTCTGCCGCAGCCGTGACGCACGGCGCCGGCCGCTGTGACACGGTGGTTGGCGCGGCTCCGCCGATGCGGAATACAAGTGTCGTTGCATCGTTGCGAGATGCCGCGGGGGCAGGTGACTTGTCATTCAGCGCATCGGCCTGGTCGGCGAGCGCAATCGCGAGGGCTGTACTGTTTCGGCTGGACGCTCGAGGTTCGCTGGCAGCATCGGTAGAAGCCGTGCCTTCGAGGGGGCTGGTGTGGTGCTCAGTGGAAATGCCTTGCGGCAATGGAATGGACGCCCCGGCTTTGGTCGGCGGCAGAGCGCGCGGTTCCGCCGGCAACTCCAGCTCCACGGGCGCATCATTCACGCGCTGGTCTGGGCTCGTCTTCTGCGGCGGTGGGGCCTTGGCGGCTGGCGCATCTGGCGTGACCGGTTTTCCTTCGCCGGAATCGTCCTCTCGAAATGGATTATCCGGCGTCGTGCTTTTGGGCAATGTCGAGGAAGGCGGCTTAACATTCGACGATGGCCGGCGCGCCGGAGCGTTTTCGATTTTGGGTGTCGGCAGCGTTTCCTCGGAAGATGCCGACGGTTCCGGTTGCCCTTGTCGCGCCGACATCGAATCCGATGGGGCGTCTTCGGACGACTCAGCAAGTGATAGCTGAACCATTCCCGCCGCGCGATAACCGCCGTCGCGAGCGATCCGTGCTCCGTGGCGATAGCCGGCGAACCATTGGTTGACGCGCTCTTTGCCCTGGGGCGAACGCTGGCTGACGTTCCAATATTCGCGGGGTGGTATGGGCGATGGTTCGCCGCTTCCGCCGGCATACACATAGTCGACGAACCCGGCGACGAACCCCGCTCGATAGTCGGGTGCTAAGGAGCAGTCGGAGGCACACGAACCAGCCACTTGCTGCCACTCATGTTCTGCCCAGGAACGATAGAGCGCGAGGCTGCGTTTGCCATCGACACGAATTGAATAGCGACTCGGTTCGCAGACGAGTGTGCGGCCAGCTAGATAACAAGGCGATAAGCAGCCCGTGAAGGAAACTGCGACGAGAATGGCCACGACTGGCCCGACGCTACGCGCAAATGGCTGCTGCGTGTGCCGGCAAGACCTGATGCCAGCGCGCTGACAAGTCCACGACTTTGACCGACAGCGAATGTTCGGCATCGAAAGCCCGAGCAGTGCGCGCATACTTTATCCCAGTGCATGACCTTCCCCCCTCTTATGACGGTCAGATAAGCAGAGTATCGGCCAGTTTGCACCGACGGATTAAAGCGATTATGAAGATTGGGAGGGATTCGTCGGATTTACGGGGGTGCCGACACTCGCGGGAAAGTCGAGGGAGGAGGGCATTTTGCGGGTGACGGCGAACCGTCTTTCGGCAGTGAATTTCAAATCGACGGAGTCTGAAAATATCACAGACTGTGGGATTTCAGGGCGTATTTGTGCAGTTACTTGTAAAATTGAGATATTTGCGTAATGTGGTGTGTTTGAGTTGACTTGGTGGTTTGGTTGTGTTTGCATACAAATGCAAACTGCACGCGGTATTTGCTTGCTTTATGGGAATGGCCAAAATATATTGAAACCAAGACTTCCACTGGTGGGGGGAATACTACGGACAAATAGTGGATTTAGCCATGAGTTATTGCCAGCGAGACCATGTTGACTGGTGCCGAGTGATCATTTCGTCGTTGGCATCAGCAGCAGTTTGTTTAGCCGTTTCGCCAGCAGAGTCTTCCAGCACGGTTATTTCAACAGACTTCGGTAGTCCGTACGTAGCCGGCGCACCATTACAGGGCCAGCCTTCACCTCCCCCCGTTTGGACAACAGCAGGTGCTGGCGGAAGTACGGCGACGGTTAAGGCAGGGGTTGGAATGGCTGGAAGCCCAGGCGTCGAGGTGACCCGGGCTGCGGCGGCGAATGCCGATCGGCGCTGGGCGATCCCGGTGACGGGTTATCCGACTCAGCGGTATGTGATTGTGGACTGGGACATGAAAGTATCGCAAGCCACGGTGCTGGGGGGCTTTGGGCCATTCATGGGAGTGGATACGTACGATGCAGATATAAATCCGTATGTTCTCGGTGCCCTGGGTGTGGATGCCTCGACGGGGGATGTCCTGTACCAGTTTCAGGATAGTGGCGTGCTTACGGAGACGGGGTTAATTGTGAACTTCAACCAGTGGAATCACTATCGCCTGGTGCTCGATTTTACGTCGGATACGTACCTGGGTTATGTGAACGGCAGCCAAGTGGCCTCGACCGGTTTCGTCGACCGCGGTTTTGGACTTAATAACTTTACGGACGCGGATATTGCGACTTTTGCGGCAGCGGCCGACGGAATTTCGCAGAGCGCATCGGCGACGGCGGTGTTCGATAATTTCGTGGTTCGCGACGGCCTGTTGGGGGACTACAACAATGACGGCGCGGTGAACACAGCGGATTGGACCACTTGGCGGACGACATTCGGCAGCGCCGTTTCTCCGGCCGGGAATTTGGCGGATGGCAATCGGAACGGCCTTGTGGATGCCGCGGATTATGTGGTTTGGCGTGACAACCGGGGGGCCTCGATTTCGTCAGGAGCAGGTATTGGTGCTGTTGTGGTGCCCGAGCCGACGGGGGCTGCGGTTCTTGTTAGCGGCGTTCTGCTGATACCTGGAGTTCGAAGGCGCCGAGTTGCTTGCGGCGATTGAGGTTCGGCTTGACCAAGTGTGCCACTGCTGGCTCGTCCAGCAGTGAAACCCGGATACCAGTACGGCACTGCTGGGCAAGCCGGCAGTGGCACCCGCATTTGGCAAGCGGAATCGCAATAATACGAACTTCGTTTGAGAGCCAATGCCTTCATACGCCGTCTATCGAGCGTCGGCGACGCGGCGATATTCGATGCGGCGGCACCGTTATGGGTTCATACGGTTGATGCGCGATTATTTGCCTGACGACGGATTCTACGATCGCGTGCGGCTAGGTAGTAACCCTCGGGAAAACCTGTGGATTTCGGGAAACCACTTGTCCGGTAATGTGGTAACTACTACTTACCTTGGCTTGCCTCGATGGCCGTTGATGCGGCTTCGCCGCGTATTTGCGTGCCGATTATAACTTCCGTGACAGATGTTCCGCAGGCCTTCGAGGGAACTACCGGTTTGTGGCCATTGCCCGACGATATTTCCGACCTCATAATTTAGATGCCGCAGACTTATCGCTTGGATTCGGGCACTGGGCAGGCACGAGTTGGGGGCTTCGGTGAGCTAACGGCTGGCTCAGTACGATTTAATTGCGAAGCCAATTCCGACGAAGTATCTGAGGACAGGCAAGTCAGGCTGCTCGAGCAGTCGCTTGCCAATCGCAATGTAGCTGTGCCGCGCACTTTTACGGATTGCAAGATCGCAATCCATTTTTGTCGTCTTTCTGATTTGTATTTGCAACGATGGCGATACGAATTCTCATTGCGGATGATCACGAAGCTGTTCGACTCGGGCTGCGTGCTATTTTTGAGGGTACGGAGTTCGAGGTGGTTGCGGAGGCGGCGAGTGGCAAGGAAGCGTTTCAGTTGGCGCTGGACCATCGGCCCGACGTAGCGCTGCTGGATGTGAGGATGCCCAATGGGGATGGGCTGAGTTGCCTCGCGCGCCTGAAGTTGGACCTTCCGGAGACGCGGGTCGTGATGCTGAGTGCCTACGACAACCCGACGTTCATCGCGCGCGCGGTGGCGTTGGGAGCTGCCGGGTATTTGATGAAGGATATTCAGCGCGAGGAGTTGCTGCAGTGTTTGCGAGTCGCAGCCACCGGTGAGATGATCTGGTCGCGCAGCAAGCTGCAGAACATCACCCGAGTGCTGGTAACGCCACAGGCGAACACCGACGCGGAAGTGGCCCTGACGAAACGCGAGCGGGAAGTGCTCAAGCAGATGGCGTATGGATTGACGAACCGCGAGATTGCCCAGTCGCTGGACATTAGTTAGTCGTCCCTGAAAAACTGCGTTGTGTCTACGAATAGGGGGTGCGTAGCGGTTGTTGTGGCGCTAAAATTTGCCAGGTTTTGGTTCCTATGTCCTCGAAAGCTGGCGAAAAATGCAACCCAAGTCACGTTCTCCGCAGATTGAATTGTTTGGTGCTCGCTTGAGCGAACTGTTGAATCCGGAGCATCCGCTGTACGTGC
>JAKOXH010000014.1 GCA_029781135.1 Planctomycetota bacterium | reverse complement strand
ACTTCCTCATCGCTGACAATGCCGTCAACTCTGAGTCGCCCCAACTGTTCCATGATCGTCGCGTGGTAGACATTCGTTGCCCTGTCGAGAATGGCAGCCACGCCGTCAACGTCTTCTAGAACGCCGAACGCTCGCGTTTCATAACACTTGGCGATAACCTGCCGCTTACTTCGCAATTCAGAAAACGTGCTGGCCATCGACCTAACCCATAACGGGTCGAACGCTTCCGGCCAGCCGCGCTTTTTGGAAACCGTTTCCGAAATTGTCGCTGTCATCGCGCACCGCCCTTCCGCGCGGCGTACTCAACCAGCTTTTCGCGAACATCGGCACGGCGCAGCTGCCGCCGGCGCAGCAGCTTGATTTGGAGGGCGACTTGTTCGTCGCTGAGTGGCTCGCGGGGAACCGGGAGAACCGGAACTAGGCCGATTGCAAAATTCGCGGTGGCAGTTGATAATACGTGCATTGCGATTCCTTTCGCCCGTGCTGCCGTCACCAAACCAAGCAGCGCGGGCTTTTTTGTTGCCCTAGTTTTTCAATGGGGACGCGGCCAACTGCTGCTCAATAAAGTTTTCGAGCGCGCGAACGCTGTAACGCACGCCGCGGATGCCGAAACGGATGGTTGGCAGTGTGCCATTCTCAGTCAGTGTGAAGACGGTCCGTTCGGACAATCCCAACATCCGGGCAGCTTCCCGGCGATTGACTAACAGCACGTTCTGCATGTTGCTGATTGCTTGCGGGCTCATCATTTGTTTTTCTCGAAAGTGGAGGTCGGAAACGAAAAAAGGCCACGGTCCAACTCAAAAGTTGAAACGTGGCCTTGTGTAAACACTCTCGCCCCAGGCTGCGGGGCTATCGGATTATGTCATTCCCAAAGTCGGGAAAATCAGATGTTACTTGTTGCGGTTGATGATTCGTTTATTCTTCTTCCGGCACGATCTGTCGATGCCGCCAGTAACTTTGTCGATCGCTCGTTGCTTGGCGTATCTGCCAACAAAAGTTGGCGGCTCGTTTGAATCGGCCCGGCCGTGTTCGCGACTAAAAACGTGTCGCCGGCCATTCCACACGTAGATGATTTCGTTTTCGGTGCCGATGGCTTCCATTGCATGTAATAGTATCTTGCCGTCCGGTGCCGTCAATAGTCCGCAAGTGCAATCCAGCCGTCGAAAGCAAAAGAAAACTAACAACGTTAGTTTTTGGGTATGGCCACACCCACGAGCCGCACCATTATCTCCCTGGTCATTTCTGGAATCAGTTCCCAGGAATCGACCACTTGGCGCAGGTCGTCCGGCATACCCCGGAATTCCCCCCCGCTGTCATCGACAGCACGAAAAGTGCTATACTGTCGCGCCTGTTCTACCCCCGTCGGGGTCACTGCGGTGAGCGGCAGCAGCGTTGTGCGCAAGGCGCGATTGTGCCATGCCATTAACACCGCGAGAGCCGGTTTCCCCCTCGGAAGTTGGCTTTTTTCGTGCGCTGGCAGAAGATCGGAAGACGCGGCAGTTACTTAGTTCTCACGTTAATAGGCGTGCCACTCTAACTCGACCAATCGTGAGTTAGGAGTCTTTGGTAAATGGCGGCGCATTGTTGCACCTGATTTAGATCGACGAATTCGTTCACGGCATGAGCCTGGGCAATATTGCCCGGCCCCAGAACAATGGCCGGTACGCCAGCAGGCACCCAGCCAGCATCGCTACCGTAAGGGACAGCAGCAGGCTGAATCGTTTGCCCCACGGTCTCGCGATACAAATCGAGAGCCCTTTGTACGAGCAGATCGCTCGGCGGGGTATTGAGAGCTGGGGCAAAGCACTGAAAATCGCTGTGTGTAATGGGGAGTTCCAACGAATTGATCGCGGCAAACAACTCATTAACCGCCTGCCGCCCATCCATCTCCGGCAGAATGCGAAAGTCGATCGCCATCGTGCATTCGTCTGGTACGATGTTGCGCGTTCGGCCACCGTTGATCATCGTCACAGTCAACGAGGGCCCGCTGACTAAAGTGCCGGTATAGCGACGGCGTAGATCCTCTTGGTATCGCAAGAGGAAGTCAATCAGCCGTGCCGCTCCAACGATTGCATTGGAACCCAAGTCGGGCTGCGACGTGTGAGCGCTGCGGCCATGCACGGTAATATCCCAGCGAATCGTACCTTTGTGTTGGATCACCGGAACGCAGTCGGTCGGCTCGCCGAAAATGGCGCGACCGATTCGTGAGGGATGCCGTTCGACAAAGTGCCGAATACCGGATTGGCCATACTCTTCGTCGCCGGCTGCCAGAAACCAGATCGTTTGCTGTGGCTGCGCGCCGGATTCTAGAATCGCCTGTAGCGCCGCTACTATGGCGGCCAGCGAACCCTTATCGTCACAGGCACCGCGGCCGTATAGTTTGGTTCCTTCGCGGCGTGGTTGAAATGCTCGCTCGGGCCAGTCGTCGGCCGGAACTGTATCGACATGCGCCTCAATCAACGTGCCCGGACCGGCGGTTTTGCCTGGTACCGTGATGAGCAGGCTTTCGTGGATCGGGCTGCATGGTTGGCGTTCAAGCTGCACGTCGTAACGAGCAAAACGCTGCTCCAAGTACTCGATAATCGGACGTTCGACCGGGACGGCGTTATCATAAGGGCGCCCCATCGGATTGACCGTTGGGAGGGCAATCAAATCGGCCAGCAGTTTGGCAATGGCATCGAGATTGATTCCGCTCGGTCCAGCCACATTGGTTCGTTGGTGCGAAGTGCCCATCGTAAATACTCGCAAATTTACAGGCGTCCGCTAGCCAAAGAACACGCTTTCGGCGGTGCGCTGGAGTAACCACTGCCGCTCGGACGTCGAAAGGAAATCGAGCCGGTCGCGAACCAACTGCAACGAAGCGGCATACGTGTGGGGCGGTTCAACTTGAAAGGGACAATCCGTGGCCCACATCAGTCGCTGTACGCCGTAAGCACCCACGAGTGTCCGAATCGGGGGAATGATATCCGCGTATGGTGGTCGTTTGGCACCGAGCGCATAAAACGCCGACAGCTTCACGTAAACATTCTTGTGCCGGGCAAGATCACAGAGATTCTTGATATCGTTCGCGCGGAACTGGCCGTCGACACCAATCCGGGCAAAATGGTCGATGACGACACGCGTATCGGGAAACACGCGGCACATGCGGTCGATCGCGGACAACTCTTCCGCATCAATGAGCGGGCACATGGCCATTCGCTCGGCGGCGGCGGTGCGCCACATTTGCTGCATGCCGGACACATCCAGCCAGCCGCACGACTTACGACGTTGAGGATAAATCCGTACGCCGCGCACCCCCAGTTTATTCAGCCGACGCATTTCGGCGGCGGGATCGGCGCCGTGCTCATCGACCTGGGCGATCCCGGAAAACACGCCCGGATGTTCTCGCAGGCAATCCAGCAGGTAGGAATTATCGTATCCATAGAAGTTCATTTGGATGAGCACGATACGATCGACACCCACTGGCCGGCAATGCGCGAATAAATCGGCCGGCGTGAAACGTTGCGGCTTGATTCCATCTTTCGAAAAACCAGCCGCCAAGGGATAGCGTTCGAAATCATCGGTCCACACATGCACATGGGCATCGATGAAATGACCGCCAACCAGCGGGGCATTTGTGGTCGTTTCATCGGCCATACGGGGCACCTGCATGAATGGGGGAACACCGCTCGCGACTTAACACTTGCTTGCGGATGCTTCCAGTTGATCGATCCAGCGCAGCACTTGCAACGCATCCTCATACGTGGCCCCCAGGGGCACCGGCTCTAGCCCGCGAACAACCCGGCAGAAACAGCGAAGTTCCTCGGCCAGCATGCCGCTGACGTTGTTTCCGTGCGTGTGAATTTCCAGCGCGGCGGGCCAGCGTGCGCGATCGTCCCATACTTCCAAGGGCCGTGGGTTCGGTTGAATCCGGGCCGACCAGCCTTGGCCAAACACTTCCAGGCGGTCAAAGCCATCCGACGGCATTCCCTCCGGCGTGAGAAAGGAAGCCGTCAATGAACACACGGTGCCATTGGCCCAACGCATTTGGGCGACGGCCAAGTCGCAAGCAGCGTCGCTTGCATAATGGGCCTGCGCAGAAAAACCTTGCGGTTCGGCCCGATTCATCAGGGCCAACACGCAATACAAATCGTGCACCATCAAGAGGTGAAACGGACTCTCGCCTGGCAGCCACTGCATTGTGGCAATCGGCCGATGGCGTACGCTATCGATGTAAGTGAGCGGACCGCGATTGTGCACTTCGTTGAGCAGCCCACGAAACTCACTGTTAAACAACACGATATGCCCTGCCATCAACTGGCTACGGTTAGCGGCAACCAGCGCCCGCAACGATTCGGCATCCGCCAGGCTTTCGGCGATTGGTTTTTCCACCAACACGTGCCGCCCGGTTGCCAACAGCGTGCGCGTTACTGCAACATGCGCCGCCGTGGAGCAGGCAACAATCCAAGCCTCGGCATCGCACTGCTGGATTGCGCACTCAACATCATCCCAGACCGGCACATTCTTCAGGTCGGTTGGAATGGAACCGCGTGCATCGGCCCTGGGATCCACCAGCCCCACCAACCGGGCTTCTGCCAAACCATTGAGCGTGAGTGCGTGGAGCCGCCCGAAGTTCCCCAATCCGACAACGCCGATCCGAACAGGCTCAATCATTGTAGGAGAATTCCTGGCCGAGATTAACTTCCGCACACCGAGGTTTCAAAACCGGCCAAATAGCTACCATAACTGGTCATCAGTGCCGATATGGCCAGCACGATCAGCCCAGCGAATAACCAACGTTTAGTCGTGTGACTTGTTCCGGCCCACTCGCGGAAGGCCAATCCCCAGAGATTACTAAAGATAATGATGCAAACCATCAGCACCGACCAGCCAGCAAATTTGTATTCTCCCAGTTTCGTTTCGCCCATGCCGTAAAACAGCCACTGCATAAACCACAACGTGCCGGCCAGAGCACAGAGTAAATAGTCAACCGCCAGATTGCCGTTTTCCGTTTTCACAAGCGACCCAAGGGTGCGGTTCCGAAAGCCAAGGTACACGCACCACACGCAATTGGTCATAAATCCGCCCAACAGCACGACACAAAACAGTGGCGTGTTCTGCCAGATCGCCGCCGTACCATGTTTCAGGGCCGATTCGGCAATTGGCTTGCCGTTGGCGATGCCGAACGCCATGCAGGCGCTCATTACTCCCGAGACAACGGCCATTAACAAACCGCGTGTTAAATCGAAGTCGCGAATCGATTCCTGCTTCTGTTCCAGTGAAAGTTCACGGTCCTTCAAAATGCCAGCCTTGGCGCAAATGGCAATTCCAACCAGCCCAACCAATACGCTGACCAAGGTGATTCGCCCGGAATTGCGTTCTATAAGCACGTGAAACGATCCATCGAAGAGCGGCGGCAGCAGCGTGCCGAGCACGGCGCACAGGCCGAGTGGAATCGCCCAACCGAGCGACATCCCGAGGTACCGCAGCGCCATGCCGCCCGTTAAGCTGCCCACGCCCCACAGCGCACCGAAAATGAACGTCAGCACCAAGGAGCACGAAGGCGTATCGGCCAGAATTTGCAGGAGATGTGGTGACGTAAGCCAGGCGGCAACCCAGGGGCCGATAATCCAACTGACGACGCCGAACGCGAGCCAATACGTTTCCCACGCCCAGCCGCGGACGCCTTTGAAAGGAGCGTAGAAGCAGGCGGTGGCAACGCCCGCCAACGTGATCAACGCCAGGCCGACCGCCGGATTACTCGACATCGTTTTTCACCAAGTCGCAAGGTCGATTTCTCGCAACAAATTACGATGCTGCAATACTAGCCGATGCGGCACATTACTGCCATCGCCTTCGCAAAACATCGCCGTTGTTTCGCGAAGAACATCAAACCAATAATTCGCGTACCACTTCGCCGTGGACGTCGGTCAGGCGGTAGTCGCGGCCTTGGAAGCGGTAGGTCAGCCGCAGGTGGTCGATACCCAGGCAGCGGAGCACCGTGGCGTTCAGGTCGTGAATGTGAACTGGGTCTTGAACGATGTTATAGCAGTAGTCGTCGGTCATGCCGCGGCTGATGCCCGGTTTGATGCCGCCGCCCGCGAGCCACATCGAAAAGCAGCGGCCGTGATGATCGCGGCCGTGATTGTCCTTCGTGAGCGTGCCCTGCGAATAGACGGTTCGCCCGAACTCGCCCCCAAAAATCACCAGGGTATCCTCGAGCAACCCGCGCTGCTTCAAGTCCTTGATGAGGGCCGCGCTGGGTTGATCCACGTCGCGGCATTGGCCGCGGATTTGCTGCGGCAGGTTGTTGTGTTGATCCCAGCCGCGGTGCATGAGTTGCACGAACCGCACGCCGCGTTCGATCATCCGCCGCGCCAGTAGGCAGTTGCGCGCGTAGCCGCCGTCGGTGGCGTCCTCGCGAACGCCGTAGGCCTTCAGCACGTGCGCCGGTTCCCGCGACAGATCGGTAAGTTCCGGAACCGAGGACTGCATCCGAAACGCCATTTCGTATTGAGCGATGCGCGTTTGAATCTCCGGGTCGCCGCTCGCTTCTTCGGCGATTCCGTTCAAATCGCGGATGCCATCCAAAAGCTGCCGGCGATTCTCGCGATCGATGCCCTCGGGATTCGACAGATAGAGCACCGGATCGGCCCCGGAGCGAAACCGCACGCCTTGATGCCGCGACGGCAGAAAACCGCTGCCCCACAGCCGCGAAAAAATTGGCTGGTCCGTCTTGTTGCCGCTGCCTTGCGAAATCAGCACAACGAACGCCGGCAGATTCTCGTTTTCGGTGCCCAGGCCGTAACTGAGCCACGCCCCCAAGCTCGGCCGGCCGGGTTGCTGCGACCCCGTTTGGATGTAGGTTGTCGCCGGGTCGTGGTTAATTGCCTCGGTGTGCATCGACTTGACGATCGCGATGTCGTCGACGATTTCGCCCGTGTGGGGCAACAGTTCGCTCAGCCACGTGCCGGAGGAGCCGTGCTGATTGAACTGGAACATCGGGGCGACACAGGGAAACGACGTCTGGCCAGAGGTCATCCCGGTGATTCGCTGGCCCATCCGCACGGTAGCCGGCAGCTCCTCGCCATGATGCTTTCGCAGTGCCGGTTTGTAGTCAAACAAATCGATGTGGGAAGGCCCACCCGACATGAACAAATAAATGACGCGCTTGGCCCGCGCGGGGAAATGCGTTTTGGTGAGCACGCCGGGAATGCCTTCGGCGGCAGCCTGATCGGCCTGCAGTAGCGAGGCGAGCGCCGCGGTTCCCAGCCCCAGCGACGCAGTTTGCAGAAAATGACGGCGCAACATTTGGTTCATCATCGCATCAATTCCTGGTAATCGTTTCATCGAGATTCAACACGCCACTGGCCAGCATCGTCCAACTCGCCAGTTCGAGCGGGTCGAGCGATTTGTCGGCCGGCGTTTCGCCAATCGCGAGCACCGCGGCGGTCGACTTCGGCTGCTTTTCGTAATGCGTCTTCTGCTGCCCCCACATCTTCGCCAGCACGGCCAATTCGCGGTCGCTCGGCATGCGGCACGTCACCGTGCGGAACAAAAACCGCAGCCGGCCCTGGAAATCGGTGGGCGCTTCGTGCAACACCCGCTCGGCCAGTTTTCGTGACGCTTCGATGTACGTCACGTCGTTGAGCGTGACGAGCGCCTGCAGCGGCGTATTCGTACGGGCCCGGCGGACCGAGCAAGTTTCACGATCCGGGGCGTCGAACGTCGAGAGCTGGACGGGCGGACACGTGCGTTTCCAGAACGTGTACATGCTGCGGCGGTACAAATCGTCGCCGTGAGACTGCACGAACGACTGCGCCGTCCAATTCGAGCTATCCTCGCGCGAGGAAAGCTCAGTCCACAAGTCGCCCGGCTGGTAGGGCGACACGCTCGCCCCGCCGATGCGATGCTTCATGAGGCCGCTGACCGCGAGGGACTGATCGCGAATCAACTCGGCCGGCAAGCGGAACCGTGGCCCGCGAGCCAGCAGCCGATTTTGCGGATCCTTCTTCAGCAACTCGGGCGTCGCATGCGATTGCTGCCGATACGTGGCCGAGGTAACGAGCAGCTTGATGAGCGCCTTCACGTTCCAGCGTTCGGCAGGCGTACCTGCCACGCCGGGCTGCGTCGAATGCTGAAGTTCGCAAGCCAGCCAGTCGATTAATTCTGGATGCGAGGGCTGCTCGCCTTGCGAGCCGAAGTCCTCGGCCGTGGCCACCAAGCCGATCCCGAACAGCATTTGCCAATAGCGATTGGCAATCACGCGCGAGGTCAGCGGCTGCTCGGGCGATACGAGCCACTGCGCAAGCCCCAAGCGATTGTGGGGCGCTCCGGGCGGCAGCGGCGGCAAACTGGCCGGCGTGTTCGCCGTCACCTTTTCGCCGAAGTGATCGTATTGGCCACGGACGAGCACGAACGTTTCACGCGGTTGCGGCACGTCGGCCATCACCATCGTGCTGGGAATCTGTGCTTGCAAATGCTTCAATTCGTCTTCATGCTTCTTCGATTCCGCCGCGACTTCCTTCTTCAATGCTTCGTCGGCCGACTGGTCGGGCGTCACTTTCTGCAAGGCGGCGATCTCGGCTTCCAGCACACGCTGCCGGGCCGCCTGCTCGGCCGACGGGAAAGCGAGCATTGGGGCCGCGTTGCCCTTGCCGCCATCCAGGCCATTCTCGGCCACCTGATTGAAAAACGCATACAGTTGGTAGTATTCGCGTTGGGTTAGCGGATCGAACTTGTGATCGTGGCACTGGCCGCAACCGACGCTCATCCCCAACCACACCGCCCCGGTTGTGTTCACGCGATCGACAACATAGGCCGTGCGATATTCCTCCGGAATCGCCCCGCCCTCGAAGTTGATCATGTTGTTGCGATTGAATCCGCTGGCGATCCGCTGGTCTTGCGTGGCATTTGGCAACAGGTCGCCAGCGAGTTGTTCGATCGTGAATTCGTCGAATGGCATATTCTTGTTGAACGCCTCGATCACCCACGCTCGCCAGCGGCTCATATCGCGACCGTTGTCGAGATGATAGCCGTTCGTATCCGCGAAGCGGGCTGCATCGAGCCAATCGAGCGTCAGGCGTTCGCCGTAGTGGGGCGAGGCCAGCAAATCGTCGACCAACCGTTCGTAGGCGTCTGGGCGCTTGTCGTTCAGAAACGCATCAACCTGCTGCAACGTCGGCGGCAAGCCGAGCAGGTCTAAGTAAAGTCGCCGCACCAAAGTTTCGCGCGACGCCTCGGGCGATGGCTTTAGCCCCGCACTCGCCAGCCGGGCAAATACGAAGTTATCGACGGCGTTGCGCGGCCATTGGGCGTCGCTCACTTTCGGTACGGCCGGCCGTACCGGGGCAACGAATGACCAATGCTGCTTGAATTCCGCTCCCGATTTGACCCAGGCAATGAGCTTGTTGCGTTCAACCTCGGTCAGCGGCTTGCCCGATTTCGCTGGCGGCATCTGCTCATCGGGATCCTTGCTCTCAATGCGGCGAACAAGCTCGCTCTTGGCCACATCGCCCGGCACGACCGGCGTGACGCCCGAAGCACTCGGCGAAAACACCCCTTCCTTGCGGTCGAGCCGTAAATCGGCTTCACGATGTTTATCATCCGGCCCGTGACACGCAAAACACTTGTTCGACAAGATCGGCCGCACCTCGCGGCCAAAATCCGGTCCGGCAGTCTCACCGCGCAGTTGCCCGCCGGCTACCAGTGTGACGACCACGAACAACACGCGAGCCCGGCAATTCGGCAGCAACTGTATGCCGTGAATCATGGCAGAATAACCAATTTGAACGGGTTGATTGGGATGGTACCGAAGCGACCATTCGTGTCGCGTACTGGGTCTTGCACTGTCATTGAATGGGCAGTGCGCACGCCGCCGGCCATTGGGTGGTGGCCGCTCGCGGCTAAACGGCCGATTCTTGTCAAGGCAATCATCAATAGTATAGTCATCGGGCCGATATGCTGCACGAAGTCGACGGAAGATGCCCTGTATAGCCTCTAGCGCCTTCGTAGAGAGGCTTATGGCAGGGGCGTTGGGGTCGAGTTTGTGATTTGAACTCGCTGTGGGCCATGCAGGGAGTTGTCGAAAGAGCTCGTGGCGAAGCACGAACGTACTACAAATATGCGCTCAGTAGTAGGTTACAATTGCCTGCTTGGTGTCTTTCGACCGTATGTACTTGTGCCGCTCTCGTAAGTTGGAGAGCAACGATCAGGCACAGTTACGAAGAGCATGCCGCCATTCCGATAACAAAATACATTTCCGCTTGAGTCGCTAATTGCCGGTGGAATGGATCTATTATGTAGCTTGATTTCCCGTCGATACATATTTGGAATCATTGTGGTAAATGGGATCAACGCAAAGCAATTTGGCTCCGGGATCGCAACTACTCTTAGGGACGACTCAAAAATAACTTCCGCAATTGCTACACTTTGAGGGGGGCTGATCGTTGGAGTGTGGCGATGGACGGATATGAGAGTCGGGTGGAAGTTCAGATGGTGAACTTCTACCGATCGTTGTCGGAGAAAGATCGTCGACGCTACGCCGCCGTGGAGGCCGGAAAGCTGGGACACGGTGGCGTAGCGTACATC
>JAKOXH010000013.1 GCA_029781135.1 Planctomycetota bacterium | reverse complement strand
ACTTCCTCATCGCTGACAATGCCGTCAACTCTGAGTCGCCCCAACTGTTCCATGATCGTCGCGTGGTAGACATTCGTTGCCCTGTCGAGAATGGCAGCCACGCCGTCAACGTCTTCTAGAACGCCGAACGCTCGCGTTTCATAACACTTGGCGATAACCTGCCGCTTACTTCGCAATTCAGAAAACGTGCTGGCCATCGACTTGACCCATAACGGATCGAACGCTTCCGGCCGGCCGCGCTTTTTGGAAACGGTTTCCGAAATGGTCGCCGTCATCGCGCACCGCCTTTCCACCCGGCGTACTCGACTAGCTTTCGGCGAACGTCATCGCGGCGAAGCTGCCGACGGCGCAGAATCTCGATTTGCACCGCCAGTTCCTCATCGGTGAGCGACTTGGGCTTGACCGGCAGAGTCGGCACCAGGCCGATTGCAAAATTCGTGAATGAGTGGCATACTTCCATGAGTTTCGCTTTCTGGCCGTCCCCATCGCGAGTGGGGCGGCCAATTTTATTGGCACGCCGGCCGGTTAAAGAAAATAGCTACACTCCCAATTCCGCCGCGCGCCGTTCCGCACGATCCAGCGCGCGTTCGCGCTGGCGGGGTGTCTCGGCTGGTAGCGGCGTGCCATCGGCCGCAGCCGTCACACGATCTTGGAACCGGCGGATTGCCTCCAGCGATGTAAACCGCCGACCGCCGGATAAGACGGTTTCCAACTTCACGCCGCGCACGCCACGATTCCGCCAGCGCCATACGGTGGTGATATTTGGCCGGCCGGGGAGCCGCTTGGCCGCGTCGGTGAGGGAGACCAGCGTTTCGGTCGATGGGTCGATCATGTTGGCACCTTGGGGGACAAAAAAACCATGCCGTGGTTGGCATGGTTCAATGGTGCCACATTTTGCAGGCAATTAAAAAATGCACGCAGTTGTCCGACAACTCGGACAACTCACTTACGCACTTTTGGCCGACCGCCGCGCCCTTGTCTTAGCGGTAAATGATGACTGGTAGCGTACCGTGTAACTGCAAGTCGAATTCCGTTTGTATCGACCGCTTGCCAGCCGTTGGCAGCCCGGCATTGCCTAAAGGCAACGAGGACTTGTCGCCAAGTTAATTCATTATTCTGCCGCTGTTCATATAGCCAACAATCGCGTGATTCATTTGGATTGGGCGGGACGCTGTTGCCAGACTGGCCTTCGACCGCAATTTGTAATTGTTTCACGGTTGCCCAACACTCGTCTTGGTCCGCGTTGGTGTTCGCCGTAACGACCGGCTTGAACGTGTTTAAGTCGATGGCCAGACCGCCCGTCACGCGAATCAGCGTTCGATTGTCGATGCCGTACTCCCTGCACAGCCTAGCCACTTGAAAGGTTGTCGTCTTTAGTTTGTCGCGGAGCGCCGCCCATGTGGTGAATTGTTCCTCGCGCGAAGGAACCAACGGCCGCTCGTTCCGCTTATGGCCGCCATCGGGCATCAACACGTCGCGAACACGCGGTCCCCTTGGCCAGCGCCGCGAAGAAAACCAAAACTGCCGCCATTCGCGATACCACTTGGCGATAACGGCCAAATCTAATTCGCGGTCCATCGTTCTTCATCCTTTCCGGGCCGACCACCAGCGCCGCGGCGATGAAGTTTCCGACGGCGCTAGTGATCGTAGGCGGGGATCAGCCGCTACCCGATAACGAGTAATTCTATCCAATCTCCCGCATGACGTTAGCCGCCAAGCTGTAATCTCTTTCCGCGTAGACTTGTGTTACGTCGGCTTTGGAATGCCCCAGCACGGTTTGCGCGGCTTCCAGGCCGAACCGCTTGCGAATTTCCGTCGCGGCGGAATGGCGTAAACGATGCGGGGACCACGTGCCAACACCTGCTTTCACGGCCGCCCGGCGAATGGCCCGGCCGTAGCTGTTGGCGTCGTACTTCTCACCCGCCGTGCGTCGGGGATTCGCCTTGCGATTTGTGCCAGGCCGATTCCCACAACTCAGCGGAGTCTTGCGAGATTCGTGCCGTTCAGCACGTCGTTTACCTTCCGCTTCGCGGGGCGAGAAGCAATAACTATCTGCCGGCCGCAAGAGATATGGCAGTAGGATTTTCTGCGCCTTGGGGCCGACGAAGATCACGCGCTCCCGATCGTGAAGTTCGGTCTTATGGCTGGCGGGAACGAATTCCCACGGGTTGGCCGTGCGGTTGATGTCTGCCGGCCGCATATCGCAGACTTCGCCGGGGCGCGCACCGGTAAGGCGTTGGATTTGCACCATATCCGTCACCACGGCCGGCAAGTGCTCCATCGTCGCCGCCACGTCGGTATCGGAAATCGGCTTGACCTTGCTGCCTTCCCGGGCCGACGTGCGACCCCGTTTGAGACCGGCCACGCAGCGGAGCGCTTCGTAGACGTTGCCGGGGACCAGTTCATTTTCCGTCGCCCACTTGAACATCCGTTTGATGCGGCCCACTTGCTGGTTGACGTGATTGCGGCACCAATCGTTGCCGATCATCACTTCGCGCACGGCCTTGAGCGCCAGCGGGCCGAACTCGGCGGCCGGCGTGCGGCCGTAGAGCGAACGCACGATCTTGAGCGCCGATTTAATCATCCAGACTTCCTTGCCGGGTTTCTTATCCTTCAAGTAGTAGCCCGAGGCGAAGTTCACATAGGCTACAATGACTTCGGTGACCGTCACCACGTCGGCCGCTGTCGGCAGCTTCCCGCCATGCTGCGACCACTCAGCTACAAACCGCCGGTACGCCTCATGGCTGGCAGCCGTGTTAAACTTGCCAAGATAGATGTCTCGGCCCTGAAGCCTCACCACGGCCTGCCCGGTGGATTTGTGGCGACGATAGCGCGGAGGGGAATTGAGAAGTTTCGGCATGATGCAACCTTTCTGAATCCCAAACCGGTAGTCTACCGGTTTTATTTGGAATTCTTTGGGCCGCACTGCCGACGTAGGCAGGTAACAATTACACTTGTTTCGGCGGTGTTTTTTGGAGTGGAGGATACCGGGCTCGAACCGGTGACCTTCAGACTGCCAGCCTGACGCTCTCCCAACTGAGCTAATCCCCCGGAAGGTACTCTTAGAAACGTAACAGTCGCCTTGTCGCCTGTCAACTGCGGCCTACCCATCTGGGGGCACTATCGACGGCGAGCGAACCGGTGGCCGAGAACTGCGTGACAGGTAAGGTTTGATGCACTCGCACACCCGACGCACAACAGTCACGACCCTCAAAATCGCCCTGGCGATCGCGATACTGACTTACCTCTTTATCCAAGGCCGCGATGGTTTCGTCCACCTTTCGGAACGCTCGCTGGCCTGGCCTTTTCTGGCGGCCGCCTTCCTGTTTTCGACCGCGATGGCCACGCTCAGCTTCGTGCGTTGGCATATCCTGGTGCGGGCTCTTGATATCGACGTTCGGCTTGTCGATTCATTGCGGCTCGGTGCGCTTGGGTTCGCGTTGAATTTCGTGTCGCCCGGTTCGATCGGCGGCGATTTCTTCAAAGCCGTCTTCCTCGCCCACGGCCACCCCGGCCAACGGACTGAGGCCGTTGCCACAGTTTTGGCGGACCGCATCCTCGGCCTGTTGACTCAACTCGCGATGGCCAGTTGCGGCATCCTTGTTACGGGCCTGCTCCACACTGGCTCGCCGGCCGTCCATGTGCTCTGCAAATTCATTCTCATCGCCACGATCGTCGGCTGGGTCGGTTTTTTGATCACGATGATCATCAGCGGATTTTCCAGTGGCCGCATCGCCGAGCGTACCAAGAACTTCCCCGTTATCGGCAAAACTGCCGCGCGACTTCTTGGCACGATTCACGCTTACCGGCAACACATCCCGATGCTACTCGCGGCGTTTGGCGTGAGCGCGCTGGTCGCGCTGTGCTTTGTAACGACGTTTTATCTGATCGCTCGCGGTCTGCAGATCGACGCCCCACCCTGGTCGCAGCACGTTGTCATCGTGCCGGTGGCCGGCATGGTGAGTGCGATCCCGCTCACGCCCAGTGGCCTGGGCACGATGGAGTTTGCGGTCGAGGAACTCTACAAAGCGATGCCCAACGGTGCGGCGATTCACCCGGGCGATGGCACGCTCGTCGGCCTGGGCCGCCGCGTCACCGACATCGTCGTCGCCCTCGCCGGCCTCGCCTTTTACCTTTCTCACCGTCGCGAAGTCGATGAAGTTCTGGCCGAGGCCGATGCAACAGCAGACGCTGACTATACCGCACGCGGGTGCGACTGAATCGTTTAACCCGGAGCCAACGGCGACGGGAGCATATTACGCACAACGCCGTCGCCGTTGGCTCCGGGTTAAACGAAAACGTCTCCATTCTGACGGCGAGAGGTATAAACGAAGCAATTTCGGCGCAAACACACAATGAACTTAAACACTCCAATTCGCAAAGCAATCGGTCACCGGGCAATCGAACTCGTCCTCGGCGATATCACCCAGCAGCATGTCGACGCCATCATCAACGCGGCCAATTGCCGGCTAGCGGGAGGCGGCGGCGTCGACGGCGCGATCCACCGTGCCGGCGGCCCGTCGATCATGGCCGAAACACGCCGGCTGTATCCCGATGGCTGCCCCACCGGATCGGCCGTCATTACCTCGGCCGGTAACCTCGCAGCTATGTACATCGTCCATGCCGTCGGTCCCGTGTGGAACGGCGGCCAACGCGGCGAAGAAACCCTGCTTGCTTCCGCCTACGAATCTTCGCTCCGGCTCGCTGACGAGCACGATTGCCAGAGTGTCGCCATGCCGGCCCTGAGTACCGGTGCTTACCGCTATCCGCTGGAAGACGCTGCCCGCGTTGCCATCGCCACTTCCGCCGCATTTCTTAGCCAATTGGATGCATCCCGGCCGCTGGTGCTTGTCCGCTTCGTCCTTTTCTCGCCCGACGCCCTCGCGGCTTTCCAGCAAGCACTCGCCTGATCGAATTCGCACCAGTTTCGCGGCCCGCGTGATGTTTGCCAGCAAAACCGGTCTAGTCCCTGGGAGCGCGATCCGACCCTGCCCCACCCGCGTATCACCGGAAGACCAGCGCCCATCGGGTGCCTGGGGGCGAGCCGAAGGCGAGCCCCCGGCCACGCCCAATTCAGCTAGACCTGCTCACCATCCCTCAGGAACAACAAGAGCACCTACATGTTCGGCACGAAAACCCATCGAAATGGCAACAACCATCGCCGGCGCGCTTCGCCGGCACGCCGCCTGTACATGGAACCCTTGGAACAGCGACTCGCCCTCACCTGGGCCGGCGTGCCACCGACTGCAATTTCGGTCCCCACGAGTCCGGTCGCCATCGCGCTCGTTCAGAACGATGCGACCGGTTCGGCCACCATCGCCACGACCGAAGTTGACTACTACTCGTTCACCGCCGGCACGACCGGCAGCTACACCATTTCCGCGACCACGCCGTCGAGCAGCCTCGACACGGTCCTCGGCGTCTTTTCCTCGACGGGCCAGCGGCTCACCTACAACGACGACATTTCGTACCCCAGCAACACCGACAGCCGCGTCACGCTCAGCCTCACCGCCGGCACGCGCTATTACATCGGCATTACGAATTACGCGAGCTCGTCCCGAGGTGCCTACACCTGGACGATCGACGGCCCCTCGACTACGGCGACGCCGACCGACGACGCCTACGAAAACAACGATACCCAGGCCACGGCCTACAACCTCGGCACGCTAACGGCCGCGCGCACGGTCAGTTCGCTCATCATGGCCGACGCCGCCGACTGGTTCAGCTTCACCACCAGCGCCACGGGCACCGCCAGCAACAATGTTTCAATATCCTTCCTCAACTCACAAGGTAACCTGCAACTCGCACTCTACAATTCTGCCGGCACGCTGATTTCGACCTCGGCCGGCACTGGCAATAGCGAAACCGTCTCGCTCAATGGTCTCGGCGCCGGCACGTACTACGTTGATGTTTACGGCGCCTCGGGCGCCACGAATCCCAGCTATTCGTTGACCGTTAGTCCGCCGACGACCACCGCGCCGCCAACGAACACGGGCGGTTTCCAAATCACGCTCAGCATGTCTGGCCTGACGGCCAGCCAGCAGGCCATCTTCCAACAAGCGGCCAACCGCTGGTCGCAAGTCATCACGGGTGACCTGCCGAATGCCACCTATCGCGGCCAAACCGTCGACGACCTGCTGATCAACGCCAGTTCCATATCGATCGATGGCGTCAACGGCATTCTCGGCCAGGCCGGCCCCGACGCCTTCCGTTCCGGCAGCTTCCTGCCATACCACGGCATCATGCAGTTCGATTCCGCCGACATGGCCAGCATGGAAAGCAGCGGCCTGCTCTACAGCGTTGTGCTGCACGAAATGGGTCACGTCCTCGGCATCGGCACGATTTGGCAAGACCTTGGCCTGCTTTCGGGCGCCGGCACAAGCAATCCCCTGTTCGTTGGCGCGAATGCCACCTCTCAATACAACCAGATCTTCGGCACATCGGCCCGCGGCGTGCCCGTTGAAAACACCGGGGGCTCGGGAACGGCGGACTCCCATTGGCGTGAATCAATCCTCACCAGCGAACTGATGACGGGCTGGGCCGGCCCCGGCACCAACTTGCCCCTCTCGCGGATCACGATCGGCTCACTGGCCGATATTGGCTACACGGTCAATTATGCCGCAGCCGATTCCTTCACGCCGTCGTCCTCCGCACTCTCCGCTGCCCGAACGGCGGCCAGCGTCAGCTCGGCCGCGGTGCGATTACGAGGGCTGACCGCCGCTAGCGACGCGACTTCCATCAATGTATCGACGGCCGGTGTAAATAGCGCACTCGCTGTGGAACAGCCGCATTATTACCGTGCTGCGTTTAGCGGTGAAAGCCGGCCGGCCAATTTGCAGTTCGCCGACACGGCGATCGCTGGTGCCACTTCCTCGCCGAGCACCGACTCAACTGCCGATGACGATTGCTTCGTCGAAACGCAGGACGCAGCGAGCACGACCGACCAGGCCTGGGCCGAACTCGCCAGCGATTGGAATGCCTGGCCGGCACTTTCCCAGGCGTAAACCGCGATCAACCCGCAACAACGCCAGCCCCCGGTTCTGCCGGGGGTTACATCGGGAATAACACGGCGGGTGGCTGGGGTCGAGCCGAAGGCGAGCCCCCAGATCGTAACACGCCGCTTCCGACCACTCGCCCCGTTACTTCTTTCCATCCTCAAACGACTCGGCCAAAATCTTCCGATACGCCTCGCGGGCATGCTCGTACGCATCCTTCGCCGCTGCCTTTTCGGCGTCGCGAATCTTTGATTCCTTCTGCGACCAGCACTTATCGACCGCGTCCAGGCACCACTGGGCACTTCGCTTGCTCGCCCGAATCGGCTTGCCGTCAACTTCCACAAACACCGGGTTCGTATGGGCTGCGGGAAACACTCGCACGGCGACCCAACTTGACTGCTTCGGCGTGTACGCGAACTCGATCTCGTTCACCTGGCCATCCGCTTCGATGAGCTTCTCCTCGACGGATTCACCATTCACGATCAGTTCCACCGGCACCTGCCGCGTACCCTTCACGCGGGCTCGTTCCACATGCCAGTACGGCTGCTTATCGAGTTTACGCGTGAGGATGTCGTCGTTCTTCGGCTTTTCGTCCAATAGCGCTGCCGCCTGACATTTGATCTTCAGCGACTCACCCGCCTTCGCCGCGAGCACGCTTGTGCGACCGCCCGCGCCCGGCTCACCAACTCCCAGGCCATTCACGACGAAATCAAACAAGTGTGTGTGGCCATCGCACACGTAACTGCGGCCATCGCGCATGCCGTCGACCCACTGGTTGAACTCGAGCGGCTCGCCGGACTTCATCTTCACATACACGCGGCCGAGCCCCACCCGCTCGCCGTAAATGCACGGGAAATCGGTCTCGCCGCTGATCCGCGTCGTGTAGCCGCAATTGAGCGTGTGATACCAAATATTAAGTTCCCAAATGGCCGGCGTATCGACACTGGAAATGAAGTCGCACGCGCCGTGTGTTACGTCGACGATATACTCGTTCGCCCCAATGCCATCGAATGGCGGCATATCGTACGTCGGCAGGCTCGTCGCCGGCACGACCAGCCCCCAGCCGCTGTGGGCGAAACCAACCACGCCACCCTGTTCCTTCGCCCACTTCAAAATCGGCAAGTCCCAGCTGGGCCAATCCTCGATCCGCTTCGTGTTCGGGTAGTCATCTTCCTTGAGCCGCAGTAGCACCAGGTGCCCGGCATGCGAACTGGGGAAGCCGGAAACCTCGACGTCGTACCGCATCACGTTTTCCGGCGTCGAAAGCTTGCTCACTTTGCCGTCGAAAAACTGCTTCTGATAGTACCAGCACGGCCCCCACGTCAGTACGCAGCCCACGTTAAGATCCTCACCCTCGATGTGCCGCATCATGTCGGCTGGCTCCACGCCCTGGGTGGGCGACGAATAGTGCGCACACCCGGCCGCATGGACGTGATGATCGCCCGAGTACCAACCGGCCTTCGCCAGGTTGGCCCACCGCTCGAGCTTGAAACTCTCTTCCTGCGGTGCTGTGGATTTCACGTCGATCTCGCGCTCGAGCACCCGATACTCCGGACCCCGCGAGTAACTCACATGATATTTGCCCGGCGGCAACAGCACTTCCTCGCCATCGCGGCGATACACCTGATCGTGGAAGAAGAAGTCGGGCGCCAGCCGCCGTGCCCGGGCCGGGTACACGCGGTTTCGCCCGTCGCGAATCGTAAACTGCCCCATCGTCGGCTTGCCGTTCTCGTCCTGTACGTGCAGTTTCACGTGCGAGCACGCCTCGCAATCGAACAGAATGTTGACTTCGTTGCGGAAGCCCAGGTCCTGCGTCCCCTGCCCCACATCGAACGCCAACTTGGCCTCGCGCGGCCCATGATCGCGGCTGAACAATTCGATCACGCAATACTCCAGCCCCAAACCGCTCAGCCGTTCGACCAGCGGCGGGTCGTGATCAAGACTCACATCCAGCCACCGCTGCGCTACATCCTTCGGCTTGATGACCTGCGGAGACTCGGGGGCGTTCGTCGTATCGTGCAACTTCGCGGCATTCGGGCTGCTCACCCGCAAGGGCGCGGTGACGCCGGCCTCGTTCTGCACCTTCACCAAATACGTCCGCCAACCCTGCTCGACCAAATGCTTCGGCGCCGGTCCAACTTTCACCTTCACCCGGCTTTCCGGGTTGATGTTGACGCCCGCCACACATAGCGGGTCTAAAACCTTTTGAATCTGCTCGATGGCACTCGCCGCATCGCCATTCGCGGTCGCCGCATCGAGCGCCGCCTGCTGCTCCTTCGAGAGCGGCGACCCCGCCAACTCCAGCGCCTGCACCACCCGCTCCACCTGCGCCACCAGCGGCTGCACATCCACATTCCGCACCACGGGCAGCTCTTGAGCTGGCAGCACCGCTGCGAACAACACCCAGAATCCACCCACAGCCGCGGCAAGCCACCGCGCATCAAGACGCATGTTCATGGCAGAAAAGAAGATCGAGGTGAAAAGAATCACAAGAAAACGAGTGGCAAGCCAGCCTGCCGGCATCAGCGATCACTCAAGACGCGATCCAACCACATCCGTGCTCGGAGTTCCCCCGCCTACTCCACTACTGCCCCACTCCCTACCCACTCCCTGAAGCACAGCCCAGAGGATTCGAACCTCTAACCTTCGGATTCGTAGTCCGATGCTCTATCCAGTTGAGCTAGGGCTGCGTACTAACCCGTGAACCGCCATTGGCTTTCCTCTCCGCAGGGAAGTCGGCCCAAATTTCCTCCCTCTCCCTTTGGGAGAGGGCCGGGGTGAGGGTGCCTTTGGGTAACTGAAATCTTACGAATTCACCCCAAAGACTCCTCACCAACCACGCCGGTTCGCCGGACTTATCATCATGCCGCAAAACGCGTTCGGTCGCAAGATGGCCTTTCCCCAATAGGACCGACATTCCTGTCCGTCCCGCCAAAAAGTCTTGTGAAGTCGCTCAATTGGCTTTGGTCTGAGCCAGAAACGTCCGCGTGACTTCCTCCCGCGGATTTTCGAAAATCTGCTCCGGCGGCCCGCGATTCGGCCACCCGACCAGCGTGCATCACATGTACCGTGTGCGATACGTTGCGAGCGAATCCCATCGCGCGCGTCACGACGATCATTGTCTAGCCACTTTTGGCCAAGTCGGCGATGACACTAACCACCTCGGCCGCCAGCCGTGGGTCGAGCGCACTGGTCGGTCCATCCGATTGCTGAATGGCCTTGGGTATCGACCATTCCTCGATTGGTCGTTCTTCCCCAGAAGACAATCGCGGCAATTGCGCATCACTTTGGCACTGCGCGCCACTTCGACACACTTGTAACGGCGGAGTTGCCTGTCCTCACGCGGTGCTATTTCCACCGAATCTCGTTATTGTCGGCCAGAAGGCACTGCCTGTTGACCATCGTTCCTTGGCGTGGCATTGAAAATGCTCTAGTTGTAGCGGCCGCTGCGGCCGTTGGCGACGGCGAATAAATCGGATTCGTTCCGCGTTGCCGTGGCGCATTACAGACCGCCGGCGATCGTCGCGTCAAAAAGCGACAAAGACACATGGGCACACGTAAGGTCGCAATCGCTTGTCAAGGGGGAGGCGCTCATGCCGCGTTTACATGGGGTGTCCTGACGGAGATCCTACGCACGAAACAGGCGTGGGACGCCGGCGCGGACGATTCCGAACGGTTCGACATTGTTGCCCTCAGCGGCACGTCGGCAGGCGCTCTTTGCGCGCTTGCCGCCTGGTACGGCTTGTGTCCTAACATTGCGGATACCGACTGCGGCACGATCGACAAGGCGATTGAGCGTTTGGATTTTCTCTGGACCACTTTTGCCGCAACCACGCCGATCGAGCATGCGCACAACAGTCTTATCCAAAGCTGCTTACAGCTAAAGGAGAACGGTGCCCTCTTCCCGGAATCCAATCCTTACGATCGTGCCAACGGTTTGGCTTTGGAAGCACTCTCCATGCTCGGTGCGCGCCCGCCGTACTTGGGATTTCCAGGCCTGCTCGAAGCCCTTTGTCCGCACTTTACGAGTGTTCATTGGCCAGAGATTCCGAAAAGTAACATGCGGCTTTTGGTCGGCGCCGTCGAGGTCCTGAGTGGGAATTTTGAGGTGTTCGATTCCGAGAAGACTCTTCAGGAGCTGGGCCTGCCGTCGATTTGCCAGGACCGCGACCAATACAGTGCCGTGCGCTGGCGGATGCGGCGTTCGTTGACCCTGGCGGGCGTGGCGGCCTCCGGCACCCTTCCGGAGGTCCTTCCGGCACAAAGAATTTCTGACCTAGCCTTTCCATCGTGTGAACCCGGCAGGACGGTCCGGCGCAATGGACATTACTGGGATGGACTGTATTCACAGAATCCCCCCGTGCGCGACCTTTTGGATGTGCGCGAACGAGAAGACAAGCCCGACGAGATTTGGGTGATCCGAATCAATCCGCAAGAGTACTTTCCGGAGAATCCAAATGTGGGGCTGAACGACATCCGCGATCGAGTGAATGCCCTGGCCGGAAATCTCTCCCTCAACCAGGAACTCGATCACATGCTGACAGTGAATCATTGGATCCGGGAGTATGGAGATACAAACCCACCATTGAACAAGTGCAAGATCGTTGACGTTCGCACGATCAAAATGACGTACGCGACGGCCCAGCGCCTCCGCGTCGCGTCCAAGTTCGATCGAAGTGCCAGTCATTTTGCGAAGCTTCGCGACGAGGGTCAAACAGTGGCACGGCAGTGGCTTCGCAACTGGCGGACACTCGGCGAAGACTTTGCCACATACCCCAACGATGCGCGCTATCCAGAATCCGACTCCATTGGTTCGGCCGGTTGCTCGTAAGGAGTCATCCATATGTTCGATCTTGCGGCCGTCATATTCGCGCTTGGACTATTGATGTACCTTGCGTACCGTGGTGTTACGCTGATCTTGCTCGCGCCGGGCACGGCGCTGCTGGCAGTGGTTCTGACGGGCGGTCTGCCCGTCTTTTCCGCCTACACCCAGATATTCATGCGCAACACCGGTCAATTCATCATTGACTTCTTCCCGCTATTCTTGCTGGGAGCCATTTTTGGCAAGCTGATGGACGACACCGGCTCGGCGAAGTCCATTGCGAGTTCCGTCAGCACCTGGCTGGGGACGCAACGGGCGATCGCCTCGGTCGTGTTGTGTTGCGCGGTGTTGACCTACGGCGGAGTCTCCGCGTTTGTGGTTGCCTTCGCCGTATTTCCGGTCGCGGCGGCCCTGTTTCGCGAGGCCGACGTTCCCAAGCGACTGATTCCAGGGGCGCTCGCACTCGGGGCCTTTTCCTTTACCATGACGGCCTTGCCAGGAACGCCCGCGATACAGAATGCCATCCCGATGCGGTTCTTCGGCACGACCGCGTTTGCAGCCCCGGGTCTGGGAATTATTGCGAGCATCATTATGTTTGTCCTCGGGCTCGCATGGCTCAACTATCGCTCCGGCCGCGCGCGGGTTGCCGGCGAGGGTTACGGCACACATGCCGACAGTCCGGTGAAACCCGACATCATCCTGCGGGAACATGCCCAAAACGAGGGATTCGATATCGTCGAATTGTCGGCAGCCCCAGCGCGAGACGAAAACGTGCCGCCCTTCTGGCTGGCGCTGTTACCCGTCATCGTCGTGATCGTCTCGAGCTTCGTCTTCATTGAAATGGTTCTACCAAGGATAGACACTTCACACTTGGCACAACCGCTGTTCGGCGCCACGACCGTGGAGAGCGTCCGCGGCACCTGGGCGGTGATCTTCGGCTTGTTTCTCGCCATTCTCCTGTTGATCGCGGGAAACTGGTGGCGCCTCGTCGACCTGCGGGCGAGCCTGGACAAAGGCGCAGACGCCTCGGTTCTGCCGATCTTCAATACGGCGAGCCTGGTCGGATTCGGCGCCGTCATTGCCGCGTTGCCCGTGTTCCATTTGATTAGCCACGCCGCCTTGTCGATGGGCGGTGGCAATCCCCTCGTGACCGTTGCGGGGTCTGTCGGACTCCTGTCCGCGATGACCGGTTCGGCCTCCGGCGGCATGAGCATCGCCCTCGACACACTGGGCCCGAAGTTCGTCGAACTAGCGCAAGCGGCCAACGTTCCGCTCGACGCGATGCATCGAGTTACCGCCATCGCTTCAGGATCGCTGGACGCCCTGCCCCACAATGGCGCTGTGATTACACTACTTGCCGTTTGTCAGCTCAGCCATCGCGAATCGTATTTCGATGTCTTCATGACCTCGATCGTAGCTCCGCTGATCTCGCTCGTGGTCATTATCGTTTTAGCGACGCTTGTTGGTTCGTTTTGAAAACGTGGATGCGGTCCGCCCGCGGCAGCCGTCGAATAAACTCGAATAACGAAGGTGAGGAGTATGCTACCCGCCGTGCTCGGCGCAAACGATCGTAGTGTATCAACCGCGAGCTTGGTGGTTCGCGTGGCTGCGGAGTGACAGAACGCAAGTTGGGACTCCATTTGTGGACTGGAATATTCTCATCGATGAAGTGGCCTTCGCCGCGCTGCTGCCCGCCGGCTACGCAAATTTTGCTCGTCCGCTCAAAGAGGGTCTGGTTGTCTTCTTGAAGGGGTTGCCCGCGGCGATTCAGAAATCAATCCTGGCCGAGCAGGCGACGTTGCCAGCCACGGCGACGTTGTCCGAGCGTCTGGGATTGTTAGCGCGTGGTTGCCCGGTGCTCCACAAACTCGGTCAAGTGCTCGCGCGCGACCAGCGACTAGCGGAAGAATTGCGGCGTGAGTTACGTCCCTTGGAGTCGCTGCCGCCCTCCACAAATTTCGAGACAATGTGCGCCATTTTGGCTGAGGAGCTTGGGCCATTGGAAAGCCGCGGGATTACCCTGCTTTGGCCGGCACTTGCCGAAGCGAGCGTCGCCGTGGTCATTCCATTTCGCGATACCCGTAGCGGCTCGCCGCACGACGGCGTGTTCAAGGTGCTCAAACCGGGAATCGAAGAGCGGCTGGAATTGGAGCTGGAGCTGTTGGGCCACGTGGGCTCGCACCTGGATGAACGATGCGCAAAGCTGTCCATCCCGCAACTTGATTACCGAGACACGTTCGAGCAGGTACGCGACAAGCTCCGCTGGGAGACGCGGCTGGATCAGGAACAGCGCCACTTAGTCGAAGCGGCCGCGTTCTATCACGAGGACGCCGACGTGCAGATCCCCACCCTGCTCGACCAATGCACTTCGCGTGTGACGGCGATGGAGCGTGTGTTCGGTGTCAAGGTTACCGATCATGGGCTCGACTGTGTGGTGGACAAGCGCCGATTGGCGGACGTTGTGAGCCGCGTCCTCGTGGCGCGACCGGTGTTTTCGCCACGCCATCGTGCGATGTTCCACAGCGATCCCCACGCGGGAAATCTGCTCTACACGCGGGACGGACGGCTGGCAATTCTGGATTGGAGCTTGATCGGCCATCTTAGCGAATCGGAGCGGATCGCGATGGGACAGATCATTCTCAGCGCCATCACGCTCGATGCTTCGCGAATCGTGGTCCTGTTAGCGGAACTCGACACGCAGCGGCAGGTCAACCAGTCGGACTTGCGTGCCGTCGTTGATCAATGGCTGCGCCGGCTGCGGTGCGGTCAGTTGCCTGGGCTGACGTGGCTTATCGGCCTGCTCGACGAGGCGACCCAGTCGTCGCGGTTGCGAGTGGGGACAGACATGATGATGTTTCGCAAGTCGCTGCATACGCTCGAGGGCGTAGTCGGAGACCTGGGAGCGGAAGGCGCTGAAATTGAGAACACGCTGCTGGGCGAGTTCCTTCTCCAGTTTGGTAATGAGTGGCCCGAGCGTTGGTTCTCCTGGCCCACCTCTCGCGCGTTCGCCACGCGATTGTCCACCATGGATATAACCGCGACGATCCTCAGCTTACCGCTGGCGGTGGCGCGGTTCTGGCAAGCCCAGTGGCTCGATGTCTGGCGGGAGGGGATCAAAGGGTTCAGGACGGCTGTGTAGAAAACATATAGCCGACCCGTTTCGGGTCGGCGAAACGATGCGGAAAACTCGATGATGGAAACGGCTTGCACTTCCGGCCCAGAAGGCCGGGCTATGTTTTCTACCGAGCCGTCCTGACCCCTTTGATTTACTCCAAGCGACCAGTCTCACTCCGAGGCTGGTCGTTTCTTTACGGATAACGAATACTGCCATTACGACTACATCGCTGCCGTCAATTCACTATTCCTTTTGCACGAAAAAGAACACCACATCCGACGCAATACCGTGACCACGAGCAACTTTAATGGCGTTTTGAGGCAATTGAAGGGCTGCGGTCAACTGCAGCCGCTTAGGCTCGATCCATGGGTGCCCCCCTCTGTTTGTCTGATGTTGATAGAAGGCAAAAACATCCCCCACTTTCATATTCGTGTAAATCGCCGACGCTTCTCCATTTAAGACGTGATCGAGGCTCGGATTCTGCGGTTCTAACCCAGTATCCGGATCTAGAAAAACGATGCAGCGTTCTTGTGCAAATGCGGGAAGCAATGCCAGTACTGCTTGGTCGTGGATGGCCCGGTCCTCGAACACCGGATCAAATACGGTAATTCTCACGTTCGACCCAATACCGCCGACCGTGCGTAGGTTGCGAAAATGTGCGAGCACTTCTTTCGGAATTTCAAAGTCATTGCCATCAATTTCGATTTGCGGGAAATCACTAGGCCGGTAGTAAGCCACCTGCAGTATGCGCCGAGCCTCATACATGTCGGCCAGTCGTATCAACACGCCCCACTTAACGAGGTCACGATTGTCAGAGAACCACACGTCGCGCATCGGCTATATCCTTATCGCCTAAACCAGGCATCAACCGATCAATTTGCGCTTCGCTGACTGAAATTCTTCCTCGGTCAAAACGCCTTGCTGTTTCAGCTGCCCCAGCTTCTGAAGCTCTTCGGTTAAGCTCGCTGCACCAACATTTAACTGCGGCGCGCGCAATTTGCGAATCGCTGATTCAATATACTCTTTAATCTCTTGCGCTTGAGCATTGTTTTCACGTCCGGCAAACATAAACGTGTTTTCATCATTTGCCGCAGCAAAAACACCACCCTTACTCTCATTTCCACCCGGGATCGTGAATTGGATATAACCGCTAAACACTGCTCCCGCCTCTTTGAATTGAATTGCGCTAACGGAATAAAACGGAATTGTTTTCGTCCCTTTTAACCCTTTAGCGAGAAATCCCCAGGCACCCTTTGGTGTGATTGTCACCTTATCCTTGAAAACAACGATCTCCTCACTGACACCCTTCATTCTTAAGACAGCCCCATGTTCGCCGTCTGAGGCCGCGCTTGTTGGCGGCGGAGAAACCACTGTTGTCGTCGAAGGACTTACTACGGGTGCTGGAAATAGCCCTTTAACTCTCGATGCCGGAGCCCAAGCCTTCATGCCATCTTTGCGCACAAGGTCGGTCGGTAGCAGTCGCCCGCTATCGGCAAGCTGTTTCAGATCCCCAGCAGCGATTGGACCGGTTTGATTTCCATTCCTCGCGTAGTACCATTGCTCGCTCATGACCCACTCCACTTCCACGACAATTGAATTGGACCACTGTTAATGCGAAAAACGCGTATTTTCGCGCCTCATCGCAAATCGCCAACAACTGCACTTTCAATTTGGGCAAGACCGAAGGCGTTGATAAATGAATGCATGTTGCGAGTGTCAAACATTCCGTTCAGCGTTAGCTCCCCGTTGGAACCGATCCGAATTTCAACGCGATTCCTAAGTGCTCCCATCGAATCCTTAAGATGCAAATAGCGATTCGTCAGGAAATGAAATCGCTGGTTCGTCGACCCGACCCATGGTCGACTTAGATCATGTTTCTCGTGGATATATGGACCATCCACGAGCAAATCAGTGACGCTAAGTAGTTTCATCCAGTCCGAATTTCCACAATTTGTGATCGATTCCAATGTGTAACCAGTAAACGTCATCACGGATAAGCCTGCACACCTCAACCTCGCGCCAAGGTCCGCAAGCGCTTCAGCTTGCGCAAACGGTTCGCCACCTAGGAATGTAATGCCCTCAACCTTTGGCCCACAAAGTACGCGCTGACTCAGATCATTAACGTCAACCTCCTGACCGGCGTCTTCGGGCCACATCCACGGAACCGCGCAGCCCTTACAGCCAATTGGGCAACCTTGCACCCAGAGGCAAGCTCTATCGCCCGGCCCCTCAGCCCTCGTAAATTCGAGAAACTTATAAACGCGAAGCTTCATTTAGTAGTCGATAACACGACCCTTCAGCATTGACGGTTGCGTCCGCTCACATGCACCCAGTACGACGAGCGGCCGGAGCCGCTCGACTATGTGTGGCTTTAGTCCTATTGCCGCCGCAAAATCTTCTAACGAATTGAATCCACCATTCTCCGTTCGGACTGCAATAGCCTTTTTAGCTAAGACCACTCCCACTCCCGGCAGTTCTGCCAATACACCTTCGCCATCGTTGTTAATGTCTGCTTTTTGCATTGGCTTCTGTGTTGCGGCTTTCTTCAGTTGAACCGGCACCGCCGAATCTTCAGCGATTGTTAATTCACCGTCTTCGGGAATCGGTGGAAGGCACGCGGGGACCAAAGGCATGAGCCACTCGAAAAAAGGGCGACATGCAGTAGTAAGTTTAAATGATTCATATCCGCTTGCCTCCAAATGCACCGGCCACAAACTTCGTGTCATGCTACATCGCACGCGTCGAATATCATATTGACCGAAGTTCTTGTCGTGACATACTGCCAATTTGTTGAGGAAAACGCCGGCACACTCATATAGCGATGAGGTAAGCGCCAGATAGGATACGAACCCAATTCTTATTGGTGTGTCCACTGGAACACCGATCGCTCGGCATAGTTTAGTGAGCAGCTTTGTCGAAGGCGCAGCTCCTACAAACACCTGCTTTGACAGTTTTCCTGGCACTCCACCAGCAACTTCAATTTTCGCCTGAAGTACGTCAGCAATCCCAACGGGTCGTGCTGGTACTGGGTCGACGCCATCAGGAAAAAGTCCCTGGACCTTTATTCCAGGAATCCAATCATTCAGACCCTCCCGCCAAACGAAGTTTGTCGGTTGCAGTGTGCCGCGCCGCACCATCTGCTTCATTTCCGCAGAGCTGAACGGCCCATATTGCGCGTCGCCAATCAGTGCGTGCCAAACACTTGGCATCTGTTTCCCCTCAGCTTGCATCAATTCAACTTGCTATCGATATCGCCCTGGCTTGTTATGACCCGCTCATTGATTGATTCCGACTCGATGGATTCGCGTTCGTAATACTCGGGCGTGTACGACGAATCCACCGCTTCAGCTTTCAAGATTCCCTGAAGAATAGCGATGTAATCGGTGCATGCTTTGCCTTTGATTCCCTGAGTTTCAGCCTGAACAAGACCATCAGGGAAAATCCGTATCTTGATGCGTTTTGCCATTACATCACTCTTGAATCGTCAGCGTCAGAAGTATTGAGTTGTCCTCCAACACTTCCTCACTCTCAATCGCCAAATTCCTATCCGCGACCGTGTCTATCACGCGTTGATATGTCTCTGCCTGCACGCATCGTCGATAGTCTTCGTCTAGCATCATCAGCAACTGCAATAATTGCTGACGGTTAGCAGCACTATCAATTTCAACTTGATATGGTCCATCCCCAATCTGGACAAATTTAAGTTTTGAGTTCCCTACTTCGCAAATTATTTCTCCATTCACAGTCCGCAGATTTGCCCCCGCATCATTTAGAGTTTTGACCAATAATGTCTTGTCCCGAAAGTTTGTCGGGATCGGTTCGCTGCGCGCCACAATACTGTCTTCTGGGATATCTGCTGAACTATCAAAAATCGGTCGACCTGCTTTCGTCTCCACGCTACGGACGAATTCAGCGATCACGCCTTGCGCAATCCCTTTTGGCAAGACTGCAATCCATCGTTTCCCGTCGAACTCCCATGTAAAAAAAGAACTTCCACGCAGATGCGTCTTAAAGCCTCCTGCCCAATGTTTAAAATCATAACCGGCAGCGATGACCGCGCTTGCCAATTCCTCTTTGCCTTTCAGTACTGTTGGTATTTTCACCTGCATCGAACTAATCAACCGATCGAAACCTTCCTTGCCAAGTACTAACCGAAGCCCTACAAGCACCGGAATTGCTGGAAGAGCAAGCGGTATAAGCGCTAATGCAATCGACATCGGATGCAACTCCTAAAAATCAACGGTTCGCCCACCTCTCGAAGTCATAATATCATTGCTGCGCTGCTCTTCTTCTGGCGTGGTGCCACTCGGCTGAGAATATTCGGCCCGTTGTTCTTTGGCCGTAGCTGCAACGGCGCGTACATTTGCCCATTCTCGAATGCTTCGAATTTGCTCGGCTTGCGTCACGGACAACGGAACTGTATTGCGGACAGCTTTCTCAAAATCCTCAAATGTGATGGCACGATTTTCCGAAAAGGCCTCAAAAAGCGCACCGATTACGGCGTGCTCAATTTCTGCTCCGACAAAACCCTCTGTGATGTCGGCTAACTTGTTTAAAACTGAAGTGTCAAGCTTGAAATCGCCGACCGCCACCTTGTGCCGCAATCGCTTTTTAATATGCAGCAAAAATATATCTACTCGTTCCTTCCGCGTCGGAAGGTCGACAAAGAATATCTCATCGAAACGACCTTTGCGCAACATTTCTGGTGGTAGCGCATGAATATTATTCGCAGTCGCAATTACGAACACCGGGTTCGTTTTCTCTTGCATCCACGTCAGGAAAGTAGCGAAAACCCGAGTTGACGTTCCGCTGTCGCCAGATGAGCCAGAATTGCTGAATCCCTTTTCGATCTCATCGATCCATAAAATGGATGGTGCTATGGCCTCCGCCGTACGAATTGCCATTCGGACATTTTCTTCGCTGCTTCCAACCACCCCGCTAAAAATCCGGCCAACATCTAACCGCAAAAGCGGTAATTGCCACATCGCGCTAATAGCTTTTGCCACGAGGCTTTTTCCGCAACCTGGGACCCCCGTGATAAGAATGCCTTTCGGCGCAGGCAAGCTATATCTCTTCGCTTCTTCTAACCATGACTTGTTGCGTTTCTGCAGCCAACGCTTTAGATTTTCGAGCCCGCCGACATCGTCCATGCTTAGTTGAGATTTAATGAATTCAAGAATTTGTGTCTTGCGGACGATCTGTTGTTTTTCTTCGAGAATCACATCAACGTCGTGAACGTCGAGCCGACCATCTTCAACCATCGCGCGGGCAAATGCGTTTTCTGCTTCCTGCAAAGTTAATCCAAGCGCCGCCTTCACAAGTTTTTCTCCATCGTTTTCAGAAAGATCGATTGTTATTCGCCCACTCTCTCGATTGGCAGCAATCATTTGCGACAACACTTCATGTATTTCTTCAAAACCAGGCAAATCGAAGTCTACAACTGCTACATCCTTTTGGAGTTCGGTCGGCAGGACCAACGACGGCGCAATGAAAATAATGTTTTTCGGTCGCGGACTTCGCTTAAGGACAGGTACAAGGTCGCGAATTCTACGAACTATCTGCGCATCCGCAGGCCTGTTGTTGCTACCGAAGTAGCTATGAAAGTCTTTGAAAACGAAAATGGCCGGCTCCGCGTGTTTCTCGATAAGCTCCAATGCCTTTAGAGGTGCTTTCGTCTCTTCCTTGCCTGCCTGCCCGTCCCCAATCAATCCGGATGTTACGCTCCACGTCATCAGCTTCCGCGTAGTCTTTATCGTCGATTCATTTGAGACGATTCGGCTAATTGACGAAATGACCCGCTCTTCCTCCCACGTTGGGATGTATAGAAGAGGAAAACGAGCCTTTAATAGGTTCGAGACGCGAACCTCGAAAGCAGACGGAGCTTTTGCAGACTTAACCCCCACGTTCCATCTCCGCGAGAACAACGAGCGCCCGCCAATCTGCTTATTCTAAGCAACGGTCACGCTGGAATGCAAGATAGCCGAGTTGGCTCGAGAGATCGCGGGTGACGCAAAGAAAATTCAGGATGTCAACCAGGTATTGCGGTAGATGATGAAGTCCGCGCTGGAGCGGATAACATTGCCGACCGCGGTCATGTCGGCGCAAGAATCGAAACGGACGAATAATTGTGTTTGGTTTGGAATAATTCGCTCGGAACGTGATAACACAGAACACTCCTTGTGAGTGAGAATTCACGTATTTCCAGCCGATACGTCAACGGTGCGAGACGCTTTTCGGCCAACCCGACCGGATTGCTTCACAGCGTCGGACTTCGTTCAATCATTTCTTGGTTGCCTGCTCCGCGGTCTCGGCGACACTCGGGCGAAATGCCTCCAGCAATTGCGCCGTCAGTTGGTCCTCGGGCAGCAGCTGCGCGACTCGCTCCCACTTTCTCACTGCGGCGTCGAGATGCCCCATCGTCATGTACTGATAGGCGAGCAGGAACGCCGCCGCCGAGTCATCCGGGTTAGCCACCACGTGAGCCTCTAGCGCGCGGAGCTGTTGCGTGTGCGTCGACGTGTCCCGATACAAGCTGGCCATGGTTTCCCAATTCCAACCAGGCCCCGCGGCGAGTACCGCGTACATCGTCGCCGCCGCTTGCTGGTAATCCTCCAGCGCGAACAAACACAATGCGCGGAACTCGTGTAACGTCGCATCGCTAGGCAACAATTCGATCCCGTTGTCAATCGACTGCAGCGCCGCCTTGAAATCGCTGTCCTTAAAAGCGGCTTTCGCCTTGTCGAAATAGTCCATCGCCTGTTGCGTAACGCCGTCCTCCGGCTGGGGCGAATCGTCCGACGTTTCGTCCGCGAAGATTTCTTCCTCGGCAGGCAAGGGAAGTGGCCGAGAGTAGTCGATGAATACGGGAACCTCGATGATCGTCGTCGTGGAAGTAGCCGCTGGCACTACGACGAACGGATTATAGAAGACAAACGTTTCGTTACGGCCCCAGGCCCAACCGGGTGTGCCCCAACCGGCGACCCACAGCGACGGCCAAACGTTCACCGTCCATCGACCACGATGCCAAGCGCGGTGCCGTCGATCGCACCAGCCCCACCAGTGTCCATGATTCCAATTGCCGTGCGGCCGATCCGGTCGAATAATCGGCCGGTTGACGTTCCAATTTGGCGGCCGGCTGATATCCGGCCGGTCCCAGACCCCGGGCCGATCTCCAATCCCAGGACGATCCCAAATACCTGGCCGATCTCCGCTTCCAGGTCGGTCCCAGATACCTGGGCGATCACCATTTCCAGGTCGATCACCCGGTCGATTTCCAGGCCAACCAATCCCCGGCCGGTCTCCATCTGGACGATTACCACCTATTCCGGGCCGATCGCCGCCGCCCGGCCGATCGCCAGGGCCGGGTCGATTGATTCCGGGTCGATCGCCAATCTCAGGACGATCACCAGGGCCAGGTCGATTGATTCCAGGCCTGTCGCCGATGCCGGGCCGGTTGCCGGTGCCGGCATCGGGGCGATTGCCTATATCTGGACGGTTACCGCCAACAGGGCGATCACCGAGCCCTGGCCGATCACCAACGCCCGGTCGGTTCATTCCCGGTCGATCGCCGCTGTCGGGACGATTACCGATCCCCGGGCGGTTATCCGTGTCTGGTCGATTTCCAAGTCCAGGTCGATCCCCAATATTTGGTCGATCACCGAGTCCGGGCCGGTTTCCGGTGCCGGCATCGGGGCGACTGCCCGCGCCAGGACGATCGCCGACTCCCGGTCGATTAACTGAATTTGGTCGATCGCCGACCCCACCGGGACGGCTGGCAATGTTCCCAGGTCGATTGCTAATTCCGCCTGAGCCTGGACGATCGCCGCCTGGTCGGGCGTTTGAGATCCCGCCCGGCCGATTAGCTGTTCCGCCCGGTCTTCCGCCGCCACCCTGGGGCACCATACCGGCGCGCGCTGCGGACGCATTGCCACCCCCGCTCGGACGTTGACCGCCACCAGCTCCCGACAACGAAGGCGCGCGCGAAGAACCGCCACCACCGATTCCGCCAGCGCCGCCTCCTCCGCGTGCGCCACCACCAGCTCTGGCAGCGCCTCCACCGCGACCGCCGGCATCGCCACCTCTGGGAATTTGCGCCTGGGCATTGCCTACCATCAGGACCAGCACCACACTCGCCACGACGACCTTGTTCATCGGAAGGTCTCCTGTTGCCATGTACTCAATGCGCGGGATAGGTTTCGGTGCTAACGCTGGCTATCTTTCGCCGCGTCGCCTGAGCGGACGAAATTCACTTGCACATCCGGCATCGGCTGTCCTTCGACATTCCGGCCGGTCGAACGCCATTCCAAGTGCGCGTCGTCGATAAAGCGCAGACTATTGACTGCGTTACCTACGCGACCGTCGGGCAGCACGCCCCTGGATTTCGAACTCCAAGTGTTGTCATCGCGCTGCCAAAGACCCTCGCCATACCCGCCCCGCGAGTCGAATGTCCACGACTTGATTTGCCCCGACAGCGGATCGAAACCGACCACTTGCATCACATGGAAGTTGTCTGCCGCTTCGCCCGTAACGGTGTAGTCCTGCACCAGGTAGTTCTTATCCAGCGTCCACTTGGCCGAGAGACTGACCACCGGCCCCTTGTCATCGCTCTTCCAATCGCCGACCAGCCAAGCGAGCGGCTGGAGATAATCGGCGTTGGCAGCCGGCGCCGGCTTGTCTTCCGCCGGAAGATCGCGGGCGCTGTTGATGAGCCATTGGTCGCCCTCTTTGATCCAGACGGTGGTATAGCGGTTGACGTTTGTCTCACCATTCGGCCCGGTCAACGTGGCGACGCCATCTTCAATCGCGACATCGGATTTCGCCAAACGAAGATTGTCAATTTTCAGATTGAGTTTGTATCCCTTCAGATTTTCGTTGGCACTCTTCAAGAGCGCGCCGATGGCGTCTTTTCCACGGTAGATTTGTCCATCCTGATCGACGTAGTCGGCGTCCTTGGCCCAGTGGGACAGCAGCGCATCAATTTTGCCTTCGTTGTAAGCGTCGCAGTAGTCCGTGATCGACCTGCGAATGACCTGATCGTCGGGCGAACTCTGCGGTGTCTCCTTTGCCTGCGTCGCGGCCAGTCCTAACGCGCCTAGGGCCAGTACGCCCAGAATCGTTTGCTTTTGCATCGCCTTCTCCTCGTTGGTATTCGAGCAAATTACCAAAATGCGTAGCCGCGTTTCCTCAAGAACCCCGCTGCGAAAATGAAAACCGTCGGCACGAAAAAGAGCAAGATGCTCCAGGAATTGCGAAGATGTGTTAGCAGATCAACCGTCCACAATTGCGCCCCTGAGTATAACGCGCCGCCGATACGGCGAGGGAAGGCCTAGCAAAGAAATCGATGCCTCGGGCTAGGCACGCGAGCGTCATCCCCCCGTCTGGTACCAATAGAATTCGAACCGCAAGTGGTTGACGCGAATGAACCCCGCTACGGCATGGGCACTCGAGTCACCGGTTCGCTGCTCTGCACAACGGCGTGAATAGTACAAGCAGTACTTTCCAGACCATCGCTGGTGGCTTGAATGCGTATGTCGCCGGTCCGACCCTCGCAACTGCGCAAGATCAGCAGCGCCTTGCCGAAGAACAAACGTCGCTGATCGGCCCGGTACGGTTCAACCGACAGCGGGTTTCCATTTCCCACCCCAGCGATTTCCGCGGCTCCCGTGACTCGAAATCGAATCAAGTTGTCCGCCAGCGGACTGGGGACACCCGCCTTGTCGACCGCCTCGACCGTTACGTAGCAGAGATCGTCGCCCGACGCATTCAATTCCGTGCGATCGGGAACCACGCGAATTGCGGCGGGGGGACCGGCGGTGCGCGTGGTGGTGCTGCCAATCGCGACCCCTTGCTTGTAGGCAACGGCCTTGAGTTCGCCCGGCTCGTACACAACCTTGTCCCACCGCAAGCGATAGGCATAAATGGAATCGTAGTACGACGATTCGGTGTGCTGCGAGTACAGGGCGACTTCTTGCAGGGCCGGTGTTGCGCCGTTCGATAGCTGCGCGAACTCGATTCGCACGAAGCGCGCGGCACAGTCGCAATGATGAATGGCTTCGTGAGGCCCCTGCCACCGGGGCTCGTCGCTGGTGGGCTGCACGACGAGCGTGTTCCAATTTTGGCCATCGGCAGAAGTGCGGATCGTGTAGCTGTAGTTTTTCGCTTCGCGTTCGAATTCCAGATGAATCGATTGGATCGGCTGCGAAGTCGCAAGGTCGACGGCCCACCAGGGATTCTTATCGTCGCTCGCCGCTCGCCACCTCGTGGCCGGGGCGTTGTCACAAGCGTGCTCCGCGACCGAATCGGCGCGACTGGAGCTTGCCGCTGCCACGCCAACGAGCGCTAAATTGGCCGGGCGATCCGGCACGGCCCCCTTGCTGCGCTTGCCGAGTGAGTGGCCATTTAGAAATAGTTCGGCCGCGTCACCGTTCGTGTAAACGAATACCGGCAAGGGTTGACCCACACGGTCTGGCCAGTTCCAGTGAGGCACGATGTGCACGGTCGGCGCCTCGGGACGCCAGTAACTGCGGTAGAGGAAGTACCGGTCCTTCGGCAAGCCACACAGATCGACGATGCCAAAATACGAACAGGCAGCCTGCTGTTCGAACGGGGCGGGTTCGCCCAGGTAATCGAATCCGGACCAGACGAACTCGCCGGCCACGAAGCGATCGGCTTGCATCAACTGGAATTCCGCGTCGGCAATATCCGACCACGACGCCGAATTGAAGTCGTACGAGTCGACTTGATGCGAACTGGAATAGTCGGTCCGCGTGCGCGGCAGTGGCAGTTCGTAAAACCCGCGTGTGCTAAAGGCCGAGGCGGACTCACTGTAAACGATGGGCTTGTCCGGATAACGCTTGCGATAACGCGCATATCGCCGGCCGTAATTCCAGCCGGTCAGGTCGAGCGCGTCGAAAATGTTGGTATCCGCCTGCGGCGGTTCGCTGCAGCCCAGGCCGACGGGCCTGGTTGAATCAAAGCCGCGAACGACGTCGCGCATCATCTTCACACGCTCGGCAGTAACTCCTTGCCGGTCGGCTGGTATTTCGTTGCCGATCGACCACACGACGACGCTCGGATGGTTGCGGTCGCGCAGCACCATACTTCGTAAATGGCGCCGCGCATGTTCTTCGTGGGTAGGGCGGCCGTCGACGCGATCGGCCGTTTCGTTCCACTTATCGAAGCCCTCCTCCCACACGACGATTCCCATCCGGTCGCAGAGTTCGAGCACTTCGGCGGCGGGTGGATTGTGACTCGTGCGGAGCGCGTTGACTCCCATGTCGCGCATGATTTCGAGCTGTCGTTCCATGGCACGTCGATAAAAAGCCGCCCCCAGCGGCCCTTGATCGTGGTGCAAATTGACGCCGTGCAATTGCACGCGCTTCCCATTTAAGTGAAAGCCGTCATTCGCGGTAAACTCAAACGTGCGGACGCCAAATTTGGTCGTCTCACGGTCGATGTCCCGGGAATCCGTCATATCCTTACGCGCTAATTCATCGTGCGGCACGACGGCCGTTTCGAGCGTGTACAGGCGCGGCGACTGAATGTCCCACCGCTGCGGCGCGAGCAGCGTGGTTTCCTTGTGAATCTGCTGGGAACCCTTCGCCGGAATAGTAACTGGTAGAGCGACGTCTCCCTTCGATTTCCCGGATGGGTCGCGAATGCGAAACACGACGCCGATATCGGCATCCCGTTCCGTGTGGTTCTCAACGGTCGTTTGCAGGCTGATCGTGGCCGACTCGTCGCAAACTTGCGGCGTCGTAACGCACGTGCCCCATTGGGCAATGTGAATCGGGCTACAAACTTTGAGCGTGACCGTGCGGTAAATACCGGCGCCTGGATACCAGCGGGTACCGTGCTTCGTCGTATCGACACGAACCGCGATTACATTGGCTCCCTGCAGGTTGACGAAAGGCGTAGCATCGATGCGAAAGGGTGTATAGCCGTAGTCCCACTCGCCGGCCAGCTTGCCGTTGATATACACCTTGGGAAACGCCATGACGCCGTCGAAGTCGAAATATACGCGGTCGCCCGGTTGGCCACTGAGCACGAACGACCGGCGATACCACCCGACGCCACGCCATGGCAGTTTGCCGGCATAGCCGTTTTCTGCCGGGTTCATCGGACCGGCAATCGCCCAATCGTGCGGCACTCGCACGGTCTCCCACGCGGAATCGTCGTAGGCAGGTAATTCGGCGCCGCTCTGCTCGCCTTTGGTAAATCGCCAGTTCGACCGCAATGGAATCGTTGAGCCGGCGGAAACGGCCGTCGCGTCGGCTGCTGCACGACTCGACGCGACAAGGGCGACCACGATCGCGACCGGCACACAAACAAAATGGAATTGGAAGCGTCGGTACGTGGTCATTTCACCACCAATGTTCATGTCAGCGCGCAATCGTTTGGCACCACGCGCCCGACCTGGCTAAGTCTAACCAACCTTGCCCGCTATTGTTGGCCCGCTGCCGCGGGATGGCTCGCGGCAGGTCGATCAAACACATGCATGACGGGCAAGGCGTTTCCTTTGGCGTCGAACATACCGCGGCTCGCGAGCGAGCCAGGCAGCACGGCGGGTTCCCACCAAAAGACCCCGCGGCCTCTGCCACTAGGCGTGTGCTTAACAATGTCGGTAACTTGCCGGAGGAAGTCTCGCTGACCTTCCGGGGTTTCGGAAAACGGTGCTTGTTTTTCGCGATACTCGGCTGGCCGCCAATTGTACGCGACCTCCACCAACACAATATCGTGTTCATACGTGCGTGCCATATGCTCCAAATTCGTACGGAGATCATTCAGACTGCCGTGCCACCAGGGGTAGTACGATTGCCCAATGACGTCGTACTCGACGCCGAGCTCATGACAATGATCGAAGAAGTCTCGTGTCGCTTGCCAATCGGCGCCACGGTCGATATGGATCATGATTTCGGGCCGCGCCGCGTTTTGAGCGGCATCTTCAACGCCGCGTATTCCGGCTTTGAGCAGATCCGCAAAGTTGTTCCAGTTCTGTGGCAGGCGGCCATCGGGCCAAAGCATGCCGCCAATCACCTCATTGCCAATTTGCACCATGTCGGGCATCGCGCCGGCTTGGCGCAGCGCGGTCACCGAATCGCGCGTATAGGCGCGCACGGCCGCTACCAGTTGTGCGTGAGAATATCCTTCCCAGGCCCGTGGAATGAACTGCTTCTGGGGATCGGCCCAAGTATCGGAGTAATGAAAGTCGAGCAGGAATTTGAAGCCGAGTTTCTTCGCGGCCCTGGCCTGAGCGATGGTGTATTTAAGATCGTTGGGCAGCCGGTCCGGGTTATGGAACAACCGTAGTCGCACCCAGTTGTATCCGTGGTCCTTGAGAATTTGCAGACCAGGCTTGGCCACCTCGCCGTCCTTGAAGACCACGCCCTTCTGCTCGGCAAATGCCAGAAACGATACATCGGCGCCAATCGCGAACGCATCGCCAGGCAATTCCGCGCCACGGCCAGGCACGACGATCGTCAACACCACGACAAGGAAACAGGCCGACGTGGGAAACTTGTATCTCGCCGATGCGCGTGCGGGCTTCATCAAGGGAACGTGGTTGGCAACATTGAGAGTTGTGGACGGCCGCTTATTCGAGACTGGGTGATTCACCGTCATGCCGATTAGCGAACAATCTCAGCACGGCGACATCGGTCGACTTGCTAACAAAGTGGGCCGAGCCGTCGGCCATGACGAAGTGGCACCCGCCGGGGTGCTGGCTGCCGAAGCTCAGGTCGCTGCGTTTGGCCACGATCGTCGTGAGCGCCGACGAATAAGAGGCTTCTTCGAGCGCATACCGAATCTGCGCTTGATTCTCGACCCAAAAGCCGTCGCCAAATTTCGTCATGAAATAGGCGATTTTCTCCGGGGGGTCGAAATCGCCGCCGAAAAACAACGAGCCCGCGTACCAGGGCGCGACGTCGCCCGCGAAATCCCATGAGCATTCGCCCACCAAAAATGTGTTACTCGTGCCGTCGTTGATTTGCTCGTGCCGCACATCGCTCAAGGGATACATGATGCCGTTCGTCGCATGCCCGCCCCGCGCGCTGTATTGTGGTCCGCACGACGTGACTTCAAACGGCGCCACCCCAGGACACGTGCTGTCCAGCTTCGCACCGTTGACCGCGTAATAGTGTGCCCGCAGCGGCGTATCCAGCGTCTGAAAGGAATTGCCGAGCCCGACGTCGTAAATCTGTGTCGGTTCCACCCGCTGTTGAGAGGGGCAGCGCAGAAACAACAGTTCCTTGTCGCGCATGCGATCATTTTTTGGATCGCTCCAGCGGACGGTGAAGTTCACCAAATCGTGCAAATTCTGCTCTTCGAAATAGCCCAGCACATTGGCGATGTAGCCGTAGGGCCCCGGGCCCACCGAGGCGGGAAAATGCTTTCTGGCCGCTTCAAAATTGAGAATCGCCAGGCCGACCTGCCGGATTTGGTTCTTGCATTGGGTGCGGCGCGCCGCTTCGCGGGCGGCTTGAATCGCCGGCAGCAAGAGCGCCACCAGGATGCCAATGATCGCAATCACAACCAGGAGCTCGACCAGCGTGAATCCTAATCGCCGGGTTTGCGTCGGCTCGCGCATCACCTCCATATGCCAACTCCCCATAAACCGTTGCGACCGGGCGGCGCCTAGCGTGACGGATGGGCGCGATTCCCATTTCGTCCGCACGCGAGTCCGAACATCAGCGTGGCAAGGAATACGACCGCCCTTGGCTCTGGCACGCTGGTAGCACCCAATGGCTGCCTGTCTGCACTCGCCGCGCTGCCGGCCGTGTTGCCGAACCGCGCGCGCCAGACCGTGTAGTCTTCCGATGTCACGGTACCAAGTGTGTCAACTTCGTTCTGCAGGGGACCGCCGTTGCGCCACAGCACATAGTCGGCTGCATCCACCGTGCCGTTACCGTTGTAGTCGCCGGGGACACCGGCCGGTAAATCGTAAGATGCGATGAAATTCGAGTCGCCATATCGGCCGCTATCGGTTTGATTGAACGTGACGAAGAACGTCCCAAAAGCATCCGTATTGGTGTAGTTGCTGGTGGACAGGTAATAGTCGCCCGGCGACCCATAGTCGGATTCGATCTCGTTTTGGCCTGGCAGGTAGTCGACTCCCAAAGCCGATACCAGGACTGGCGTCAACACGCCGGCATTGTTGTTGACGAAAATCGCCGCGTAATTGTTGTTGCCCAAGTCATCCTGCGTATCAGCCCCGTACGTGAGGGGCAAATGGTCGAAGTTGAACGTGATCGCGGCCCCCGTCGCCAGGGACGCGGTCGAAGCGATCGTGTTGGTGGAAAGCCCCACAAACTCCGAAGAACTCGTCGTCAACGTCTGTAGGTTCACAAAGATATTGTTGACGATCGCCAATTGAATATTGGCTGCCGTGTCGGCCGTCCCCGACTTGAAGAACTGAAACCGATCGAGATGTACGGTATCCGTAATGGCAAGCCCCGGATTGGGATTCGGGCTTACGCTTGGCTTAAAGCCCTGAGCGTAGATCGTGCGCCACGTGCCGCCGTCGGTATATGAATTGGTGAACGAAATGGCACGTGCCGACAAACAGGTGCAGCCCACGGCTAAAAGGGCGGCTGCTCGCACGCCGAAGTCTAGTTTTGCCATATCAACCTCAATCGTTCGGATACAGGATTACACTTAGCCGAATCACCGTTCACTCGCCGCGTCGGCAAGTTCTTGCGAGGCCAAGCACTCCGCAGCCGCTCAGCAACAGAGCCAAGCCAATCGGTTCTGGAACGGTTTCAATCGTGGCGCGGAAATTGGCGTCTCCAGCATAGCTAAAAGTATTAAAGTAGCCGGTGCCGCTGATGAAATTACTAGTGGCGTAATTATACTGCGACTCCGTGCCATAGTTGGTAGCCGGATGGAAGCTGCCGCCGCCAACGTCAATGTAATTCGCCGCTAATGCGGATACTCTTACAGGTGTCAGCGGTGCGCCATTGCCGACGTCGGCGCCCACATTCACGAACACGGCGGCGTAATCACTGCCGTAGTTCAACGCGAGGTTGTTGAAGTTGAATGCAATTGGGTCGCCGGTCGCGATTCCCGCCGTGCCGGCAATTGAGTTGGTCGACAGGCCGACGACCGTTGGCGAGGTGGCGGTCATATTCGTAACCAGTGGATTATTCGGAAACATGCTGTTCACAATCGCCAAGCGAATATTGGAGGCGGAGTCTGTGGAACCCGACTTGAAGAACTCGAACTTCTGAAGATACACGGGCGCGCCGTTGGCGAGCCCCGGGCTCGGCGTCGCGCCAAGACTCGAATTGAACCCTTGCACGAACAACGTTTGCCAGTTCCCACCATCCAAGTAGGAAACCGTGTAGGGAGCGCCCCTAGCGGCGGTACCCACAACCACGATGGCGATGACCACCGCGGCAATGCCCAATTTTTTGTACGTCATTAGTTCTTCTCCCCAGGTAAAGATCGGAGTTAGCCGTAACGAAGTCCTGCCAACACGAAATGCAGGCAACCCACCGGTACGTAAGTCCCCATTTCCGCTCCTCTCAAACTATTTTCCTTACAAACGACGAATCTTAGCAATAATATACCAAGCCGCACCCATTTTTCGTTAAGACATTCGGTCCCGAGGGTAATACAGGTAGGGGAGCCGTCGAGCTAAACTCAAATGTCAATTGGTGTTCTGCCTCGCGGGAGAGGCAGATTGGAACTGCTACGATCGGGGGGCAGCCCAAGGAAACGAAAACCTCATGTCCCAGCCGCCGGAATCCGATTTGCCGCCGACCGATCCGCAAAATATCGCCGCCATGCGCGAGCTGGCTGCGTTGTGGGTCCAGTCGCAATCGGTCGTCTCGGCGTACATTACTGCCAATGTGTTTGATTTGCATCATGCGGAAGACTTGTTGCAGGACGTTGCGCAGATCGTGGCCGAGAAGTTCGCAACGTACGATCGCCGGCATTCCTTTGTGGCCTGGGTCTTGGGCATCGCACGCAACCGGATTCTGAAATACTACCGCACGAAGGCTCGCGATCGCGTGGTGTTGAGCGAAGTCGCGCTCATTCGGTTGGGAGAGGTTCTGGAGCAACATCGTTACGAAAGCGAAGCTCGGCGCGAAGCACTGCGACAGTGCTTGCAGCAAGTGTCTGGGCGTCGGCGCGACGTGCTGGAACTGCGCTACCGTGACAATGTCAAAGTGGCCGAGATCGGCGCACGCTTCGGCACGTCGGCGTCCGCAATTTCGGTCATGCTGCACCGGATCCGCGCGGCATTGTATGACTGCATTGAACGTCAATTGGCGAAATCGGGGGCTTAGTCATGACGGATTACGACCGAATTGCTCCGCTCGTCAGTCGCTATTTCGACGGCCTCAGCACGCGCGAGGAACTCGCGGAGCTCGAAGAGCGCTTGCTTACCGATGATGAATTCGCGCGGCAAGTTTCGCGCTGGTGCTTGATGCACGGACACGTCGCGGAACTGCTCACGGAGTCGGCCTTACATCAATTAATGGACCAATTTAAATCCTCTTCTCCGGGAGCGCGCGCCGAAATCCTCAACGCCGCGGCCGCGGCTGCTGCCAAACCGTTGAAATCAGTCCGGTTCTTGCCAAGTGCCGGTTTCTTTCGCAGCCGAATTCTGTGGATCGGCGCACTTGCCGCGACCGTGGCGCTGGCCGCCTTGGCCCACGTCTTGTGGCGCAGCACACAAAAGGCGCCGCAAGTCGCCACCGCCGCGAAAACACCCTCGCGTCTGGCTACGCTCACTCAATTGACGAACGCCGTGTGGGCGCCTGGCGCAGCGCCCTATCATCATGGCGAGCAATTAGTCCAGGGCAACCGAATTGCCCTTCAATCCGGCATGGCCAAAATCACTTTCGATTGCGGCGCCGAGATCGTCCTGGAAGGCCCCTGCGATTTCCAGGTGCGTGATGCGATGGTGGGATACTTGAGGTCGGGCAAGATCACCGCGGACGTCCCCCGCCGTGCCTTTGCCTTCGCGATTCTGTCCCCCGCCGTCGATTTTGTTGATCTCGGCACATCTTTTGGCTTGAACATCGGTGCGGAAGGCCACGCGGAATTGCACGTATTTCGCGGCGAAGTATTGTGCAGCCGTCCCAGCCCAGCGGAAAACGTGCGCAACGCGGTCTATCACGTGACCGCCAACAACGCGGTGGAATTTCGGCCGGCGGCCGACGGGCCGAGCGATATTGCCATGAACGAACGGCAATTTGCCGACCATTTCACCCTTCGCCGTGGGACGAAGCTAGCTGCGGAACCTCCGCTCGGCAACCACTTGGCGCTGTGGCTCGCGGCGGATTCGGGCGTGACGACCGACGCCCAGAAACGAGTCATTGCCTGGCAAGACATCTTGTACGGCGACAATCAATCGGGTGAGGATGCCATCCAGGTCGAGGAGGCAGCCCGGCCGCTCCTCGTGCCCGCTGCGCTCGCGGGAATGCCGGCCGTTCGCTTTGACGGCAACTCCGATTATTTGCTGACGACTCCCCTGGCGACAACCGATGATCAGACCGTGGCGCTGGTCTGCCAATTCTCGCCGAGCGCGGCCGATAAAACGCGGCGCTGGGGCGGACAGCTCCTGAACTACGATGGCCCGCCGAGCCGATATTTGAGCGATACGCTCGAGCCAGGCGTCCTGCAAATTGGCGAGCCGCTGCTGGAAAGTGAATTCCGGCCCACCTTATTCTCCGCGCAAGTTTTTGCCGGCTTTATCGGCAGTGCCACCGTGGAATCGGGCCGTGTCGATGCCGTTCCCGTCGGTATCAACACGCCGATCGTGCTCACCTACCGTTACGATCTGACGCATTCGCGCGCCGCATTGGCCATCAACGGCAAACAATTCGGCGAGTCGCGGGCCTTTGCCCCCCAGGCCATTACGTCGCGAAAAATCATCGGGCGGCACGCCTGGATGCAAAACTACTTCCACGGCGATTTGGCGGAGCTGATGATCTATAATAAAGCGCTCTCGCCCCGCGAAATGGCGGAGACAACGGCGTATCTTGCCAAGAAGTACTCGATTGTACTGACCGCTGCGAATGATGCGCACGAAGTACGGCCGTAAGGGTTTCGCGACAATCACCTCGGATACGCGCCATGCGCAAGTACCCACATGCACACTGGTTCAAGACAGGCAAACTGCTGCTCGTCGCGGTAATGCACGTGATTGTCGCTCTCTTGCCAATCGCTCGTGCCAATCCGTTCTACATGGGCGCGGATACGTCGCTCATTACTTTCATGCAGCAGCAGAACGTCGCTTTCTTCGACAATGGCGCGGCAAAACCAGTGGACCAGTTGCTGTACGATCGCGGCGCCAACCTGTTCCGGCTCCGCATCTTCGTCAATCCGCAAACCGACTATACCAACCAAAACTACGGGGCGATTCAATCCTTGGATTACGACCTCGCCTTGGCTCAGCAGATCAAGGCGCACGCCCCCACCGCCAAACTGCTTCTCGACTTTCATTACTCCGATACCTGGGCCGATCCCGGTAAGCAAACCAAGCCAGCCGCCTGGAGCGGCCTGAATCTCACGCAGTTGCAGACCACCGTGCGAACGTACACCCAAGATACGCTCACGGCGTTTAAAAACGCCGGCGTTATGCCCGAACTGGTGCAGGTGGGCAACGAAATCAGCTACGGCATGCTGTGGGGAACGCCGTCCGATCCAGCCGGCGGCAAACTGGTGTTCAGCGGCAGCACCGCCACGCAGCGCGCCAGTTGGCAAAACCTGGGCTCGCTCGTCAATGCGGCGATCCAAGGCGTGCGCGCCGCGCAAGGCGCCGGTCCTAAAATTGACGTCGCCATCCACATCGATCAGGGCGATCAAGACGGACATCCGCAGTACTTCTTCGGCAACCTCACCAACCCTAGCTGGGGCAACGTCAGCGACTTCGATATTGCGGGCGTCAGCTATTACCCGTCGACGCAAGCGTTTCACAGTTTCTCGCTGCTGGAGTCCAATCTCAATGCGATGGCCGGTCTGTTTCCGAGTAAGAAGCTCATGATCCTGGAAACGAATTACCCGTGGCAAACATCGAGCGTGGGTGTTCCCCAGTGGCCCTCGACCCCGGCCGGCCAACAGCAGTTCCTTAGGGACGTACAGAACATGATGTTGACTTTGCCCAATAACGCGGGCGCGGGCGTCGTGTATTGGTATCCCGAAGCGGTGCAAGTGCCTGGCTACACGATCTACAACGGCGGCGCCACGGCGCTGTTTGATGGCAATCACAATGCGCTGCCCGCATTGAGTCTGTTTGGTACGACGCTGATTCCGGGCGACTTCAACCACGACAACCAAGTCGATGCCGCCGATTACGCGGTCTGGCGCGCGGGGCTGGGCACGATCTACACACAAGACGACTACGATGCCTGGCGATCCCACTTCGGCCAAATGGCCGGCAACGGCTCCGAGATCGCGGCCGGCCCAGCCGTGCCGGAACCGACAACGACGCTCCTGCTGATATTTGCTGTGGCAGTCCGCCGAACCAACTCTGTTCACTCTCGTAAAAACCGTCCACCAGGGCGATGAGGTCCTTCAATCCATCAGGCAAGTTTCCGATGATTTTGTCTTCGTGGCAAACCCCAAAAGCGCCCCTAAAGGATGGACGAGAATCGCTTGGCCATCTGCCAAAAATACCCTGCGGCCGGAATCGCAAGAATCGGCCCCAGCGGCCCCAGCGTGGGAATGCCTGTGACCCATGACGCCGTGGGTACTTTGTCGAATGCAACATAACTGATCAGCCCTGCTGCGACGAGCGTAATGAGGCAACTGATGCGTAATGGTGAGAACCAGCCTTTGGCCGGCACGCCTCCCACCACACGGTGACTGGCTCGTGCCATCAAGGCACCCACTATTGCGCCCAGTGCGCATGCAACAATTGTTAGGAACAGTCCACCGATGAAACTGGCTCGCATCGTCATGTACAGCAGCGTACCGAAGAACGCGATACACAGCGTCAAGCAAACGAGGCTCTTAGCGTGCCCTCGGAGGACTGAACGCCCAACGTGGTCGTGCTTATTAATCTTCTGCTCGGCCGAGGCTCGTAGGTCCACTGTTCATTCTCCAACACAAATTACCGCTCCGGACTGGGCTAGAACCGTGCCATTAGAATCGAGCACCTTACGCCCGGGACAAAGGACTTCTCGAACGATGTTTCCCCTCCCGTAAATTGCATCGATACTCTGTTTGGCGTCGGCAAGCGGGTTTCCAATAGCCGGAACCATGTCTAGTTCGACGCACCATGATAACGGTACAACGCATTCGGCAAGAGAACTCGTCCAATGCCAATGGACTGTGTCGGGCTCAAACTGTGCCAAAAATGGAATCCATGTATTTACGACAAACGCTGCCGCTTCCACTCGCGATTCCGGCGTGCCGGGTTCAATAATTAAGGCCAGCGCATCACGCATAAGGACCACCCAGTTCTCCTGCCAAGGCTGTCCTGGCCTCAGCCTACTCCAGTTTCGTTCCACCGACCACCCAAGTTGCCGAAAAGCGTCGGGGCGGGACTTCAGATCGATCTCTCTCTGTAAACGTTGAATTGGCGCGCGCTTGGAAGGACGTAAAAGTATTATTCCGAAAAGAAGGCCTGCGGCCGCTATCGTTGCCACGGTCGAGAAAGTGCGAAAAAAGTGGACCTTTGCCCGCAGGTCACTGACGACGCCACTGCCTGCCTCATTTGCCTGTTCTAACTTCTTAATTCTCATCTCTGCACTTCGCTGCGCGGCATTCAGGTCGTCCCAGCGACGGTGGAGATCTGCGATTGTCGCATTAAGCTTATGTAGCTCCCCGAGGAATTCCTCACTTTTCCTCTTACTATCCGCGATCTCCTTGCTGATTTCTTGTGATTCTGCTCGAGCGTTTTCAAGCTCACTCTGGAACTTTTCCTGGCTGCGCTGCAATTCGCCTCTCAATTCTTTATTGTCAGTGTTCAAAAGCTTGCCACTGTTTACGAGGCCGGAAACCTGCTCCTCCAATCGTTCCACCTTTTGTAGGAGTTCACTTTTCGAGGCATCCGCTCTTTCGTTGCGGGTGAGTCCGTCATTTGGCGTCGAACGTCCCGGCTGAGCCAAGGCAAAATGATGGGCTGTTATTGTGACCATTACACCGCACAAATAGGCCACGCTGGATTTGGCGCATTGCCTAACGCTGAAGAAAGCGGCTTGTGTGCTCATGAGTCTTGGTCAATCGGGGTTGCGCTGTCAATATGGATGCGTCCCGTATTCCGAAAGTCCAGGTCTCTGGCAAATGGCTCAACATTGATTTGAAGCGGTCCGATGGTGAAAGACGTAAACAATGGTTCTTTCTCGGCGAATTCCTTCTGCACCAACTCACCGCCGCTTTTGACCATTTCCACTCTGGCTAAACGGATATCCGTGGCCGAACGTTGGCCGAAGTAGAACCGAAGCTCAGAAAATGTTTTTGGCCCGCTAGTGCCAGCGCTGTGGCGAATGTCGACGCGACAGAACGGCTGCGGCGCATCAGGATGACAATCTTCCAGGTTTGGATCGAGCAGTCCTGCGAAGTTGATTCCGAGATAAAACCCTTTAGCTTCCGATGATCTTACAACAATTGGGCCCAATTCAGCATCGGAAATAATTGGTTCATTATCTGGCGCGACGAGTAAGTCAAAATCGCCGTGAAAAGCAGCTAGGGGCTGCAAGGATTGTTCATCGAGTACGCCAATGGCTCGTGTACGGAGCAGCTTGTTGATTGGATTGCTTCTGATCGCTCGCAGGTTTAAACCAAGTCGGTTGAAGAGATTCAATGCCAAACCTGCGCAAACCACATTTTTACTTGTCTCCTCCGCCCCACTGCTCTCTAGCAAGTCGCCAAGCCTGAACGTTCCAGGCGTAACGAAATCAATTGCGAAGGGCCTACCGTCGGCTGGTAGGGCCGATCGTATCATTTCATCGAGTCCAGGTAAACGACTAGATCGGCCAGACATAATAACCAAATCCGCCTTGGGTCCGCTACCGAACCACATCCGGATTTGATCGGCTGCGACCTGAAACACATCACGAACGATTTGTTCTAGTGCTTTGTCACAGCAGGATTTTGGGATCGACGGGATCGGCGATTTCCGGGTAAGACATGGGAGATTTGTCTCCGAACCAAGGAGGGTTCCCATGCGCAAGCTGTACGTGGTCCGGCTGACCGAGGAAGAACGTCATCGGTGCGAAGATGTCGTCGACAAGCTCAGCGGCACGAGCCAGAAGGTGAAGCGAGCGAAC
>JAKOXH010000009.1 GCA_029781135.1 Planctomycetota bacterium | reverse complement strand
CAAGCGGTGTTCCAAGACCGGAAGCGTCTTGGGCAGCCCTTCCTCCAGCGAGGTCATCACCGCCTGATCGGAAGGCGCCGCGGACAAGTCGCGGCAGGCTGCGGAAATCGAGATCGAACGGGCCGCTGCACGCAGCACGACATTGAGCACGACCACCGCCGTGCAGAGCCGCCCGTGGTCCTTTAGTAGCTTTGCTTGCAGTAACCATTCCAGCGACCACGTATGTACTTCATTACTACTGACGCTACAATTCGTCCTTGAACGCATGGCCTCCTCCTTGGAAATGAACTCGTTGACACAAGTCATTTACAAAAGGGGCCTTGCGTTCACCTATACCAACTCATCAGAACTTGGAACTACTGTCATTGGTCATTTCCCTCGGTTAGATTTCGGCTAACTGGACTTCCTGAACGAGGGCGCGCAGGAACGGTTCGACATCGGTCACGAGGCCGAGGGTTTGGAAGCTGCCGCGGTCGCTCAATTTAATGACGGTGGAGGGGTTGATATCGACGCAGATGACTTTTACCCAGGCGGGCAGCAGGTTGCCGACGGCGACCGAGTGAAGCATCGTGGCGATCATGACGCAAAACGTGACATCGCGGATTTGCTCGCGCATTTGGCGCTGGGCTTCGAGGACGTCGGTGATAACGTCGGGGAGTGGGCCATCGTCGCGAATGCTGCCGGCGAGCAGGAATTCGACTTTGTGGCGGATGCACTCGTACATGATGCCGGATTTCAGAACGCCTTGTTCGACGGCTGCACGGATTGAACCGCAACGACGCACGCGATTGATGGCCCGCAGGTGATGCTCGTGACCGGCCTCGGCGAAGCGGGCGTCGGCAAGATGGACGCCGAGGCTGGTGCCGAAGAGGGCTTGTTCGATATCGTGTGTTGCCAAGGCGTTGCCGGCGAACAGGCGATGCACATAACCACCGCGGATGAGTTGGCACAACGCAGCGCCGCTGCCCGTGTGGACGATCGCGGGGCCGCCGACGACCAGTGTCTTGCCACCACCGCGGCGATTGCGGACCAGGTCGCGCGCGATTTCCTGAACGAGCGCCGCTTTGGGTTTTTCCGTCGAGACACCGCTCGACATGAACGTGAAGTCGCTACGAACATTCGTGCGCTCGACCGGAATAACGCGGACACCAGTGTGGCCAATGACAATGGGCATGCCGCGGCGGACCTCGGTCATGGGGATGCAGCGAGGCGCGAGTGGCGAGGAGCGAGGAGCGAGGGGCGAGATATCATCACCGGCACCGTCCGCTTCTCCGTGCTCCTTGCTCCCAGCTCCTTGCTCCATGCTCCTAGTTCCCTGCTCCTTGCTCCCCGCCTCCACCACAATGCCGCAGTCCATTTCTTGGTCGGCGACTTCGATCCATTTGCCATCGAGGCGGATTTCGGTGCGTTGATTGGTGGAGCTATAGAAACCTTCGGGGAAGGCCCCGTCCATGTCGGCCTCGATGAGCCGGCAATCTTGGTTCGTCGTGCGGACGGCGCCGTGATCGGCGATTTCGGCCAGGATCTTTTCCATGAGCTCCGGCTTGGCGGCGCGGACTTCGATCACGGCCGAGCTGGGGTCGTGACGCGACTGGCCAATCGCGATGTTGGCGATCCGAAACGTGCCGCCGTTGGCGGTGATCGTGTCCAAAACCTTCGGCAAAATCAGGCTATCGATGATATGGCCGGAGATTTCCACTTCTTCGGTGAGCAGGTCAGCAGAAGTGGCGGGTGACGACATTTTGAACCTCGCGGCAGGGCCGGCTTTTCGCGGAATCAAGGAAGCCTTATACTTTTGGGTGGTTTTCATAAATTAACAAGCCCAAGTGGTGCGGCCCAAGGCGAACCTTCTACACTAGTTACGCCGCCACTCCCTGCCTTTGCCCCGGGGGCAATGTAAGTTCATCATCCAAATTGGTGCCGACCCCCGGCAGAGCCGGGGGCTGCCTGGCTGGCTGGGTCACCGGCCGCTTAATCAATATTACGAATTGAGACATGGAAAAGCAGGAAAACAAATCGAAATGGGATGACTTGGCACGTGAGATTGGTGCCGAGATTTCGCCCGACATTCTCGAACGTGAAGAGGCAGCGTCGACGCGATCTGAGTCGGATGTCGCGGCTGCCAAATCGATGGAGAGTCAAGTGACGGAACATGCCGCCCCGCCGAAGCGGGCGGCCACGGATTGGAACAGCCTGGTCACCGGGCTAGGCTTGCCGCCACTGCCGCCGGCACCAGAACCGGAGCCGGAGCCGAAACCAGCGCCGCCGCAACGCGCGGCAGCGCGGGAGGAACCGCGGCGCGAGCGGCCCGCGGAGCGCGAAGGACGGCAACCCCGGCGGGAGCGGCCGCAGCGGCAGGATTCGCGTCGTGAGCGCGGCCGTGGGCGAGGGCGTGACGAAGAAACTCGTTCGCGGCGAGAGGATCGCGAGCCGCGCGAAGTCGAAGATGAGTCGCGCCCGCGGCGATCTGAACGGGAATCACGCGAGGGCGAAGAGGAATCGCGTGAGCGGCCGGAACGCGGCGGGCGTGGACGTCGTGGGCGGAGCGGCCCGCGGCGTTTACCACGAGAGCGAGATGCTCGAGGGGAGCGAGCCGGACGTGAACAGCATGGAGAACGCGCCGGACGAGAAGAAAGAGACGAGCAGATCGACATTGAAATCGAAGAGTCGGTGACTCGCGAAGAGCCGCGGAAATGGAACGACACTCGCGAAACCAGGGTAAGTCGTCCGGAAGAGGAGTCGGTTCGCGCGGAAGAGCGTGTGGAAGAACGGCCGGAACCAGTGCGGGAAGAGCCGCTCAAATCGGCGGCGATCAGTTTGTGGCACAAGATCTTTGGTACGCCGGCCGAACAAGAAGCGAAGCTCACCGAAGAGCGAGTGGATGAGCCGGAAACGGTGGCGTCACTGGATATCCGCGATGAACCCACGGATGCCGGTGGATTCGTTGATGTTCACGCCGATGAACGGCCTGCCGATGATTTTTCCGTCGAGGCGCAGCGCGACGAGGCAGGCGAAGTCGTATCGGAGGAAGACACCGATGAGCGCCGGCGTGGACGATCGCGCCGACGCCGTGGCCGCGGTCGAGGACGGGGTTCGGAATCGGCAGAGTCGGGCAGTGCCGATGATGAATCAGCACGGCGTCGAAATCGCGGTTCGGAATCGAATGATCGCAGACGGCGGCGGCGCGACGATGACGTCGAAGTTGAGGAACCATTGGATGATCACACCGCGGAAGGTGGCGCTGGTGAAGACGATGATGAAGAACTGGTTGCTGCCGGCGAATCTCGCAGGTCAGCGCTTCAGCGGGCGATTCCGTCTTGGGAAGATGCGATCGGCTTTATCGTGGACGCAAACATGCAGAACCGCTCGCAGCGCAAACCGGCGCGTTCAGGACCGCGCGAAAATGGCGGCGGCAACGGTGGAGGTGGCGGCGGACGTGGCCGATCACGCGGTCGAAGAAGGCCGCAGCAACACGATTAATCTCTCGCCGATTCTGCGCATTCGATTGCCCAATTGATGCTGATTTGCTACGCGTAATGTAACCCCGGAACGTCCAAATTGCACAGATTACGGCCGCCATTTAAAGCGAGCGAGGTTTATGTCATAAGTTATTGCTAAGACTTGACTTGTGTCAATTATGGAAGATCGCGTTTGGGCGACGAGTTTGCGTTATCGGCAAACTCTCTGTTGCCTCAAATCTAAATTGAGCCGATACTTGAGTTAGAAGAGGTGCGACTCGTAACTTCGCGCGAGTCGCGGTCGAGCGAGCGGCTTGGCCGACACACCACCACCTAGTTCCCGCTCTTTGCCAATCTCTAACTGTGTGCAATCTGGCACGCGTTGGAACCACCTCCCACGTTTGGCCGGTTGTGCGCATCGCCGCCAAACTTCTCTTGGGCGATCGGCAAAACCTTGCTCGTTCGTCGTTTTGAGTCGTCACGCGCGTTGTGTGCGACCCGGCGACGCGGCGCGCGCTGGTGGTTCGCTATGGTTTACGTGACGCTGTCGCGTTGACAACCACTGATCAGCGGCGGTCCAGAAATTGCATTTGGTTGAACAATTTGAGACAGAGAACGTTTCGCGATGAAGCAGCATGAACTTGGCGACAACGATCGCCGGCCGGAGACGTCACCGAAAGGACAGAAGCGAATCAGCCAATAAAGTTACGACGCATCCGGCGCGGTCGAAGTCGCTTCCAGGAGAACAAGCATGAGCGACGGACGTGATATCATCGCCCTAGTTGCCCAACGACAGGATTGCGATCAGTTCCGCCGTAAGAATTGGGTGGGAACGTTCGCGGAGTATCTCGACATCGTGCGCGAACACCCGGAAGTGACGCGAACTGCGTACCAGCGGTTGTACGACATGATCTTGTCGTATGGCGTAGAGACCACTGAACGAGGTCGTGAGAAGCGGATTCATTACCACTTCTTCAATGATCCAGATAATGATGGCCGAGACGCTGTGTTCGGTCTCGATCAGCCGCTGCATCACTTCATGAACGCGCTTAAGAGCGCCGCCGCCGGCTACGGCATTGAGCGCCGTGTGTTGCTGTTGCATGGCCCGGTGGGAAGCAGCAAGAGCACGATCGCGCGGCTCTTGAAGAAGGGCCTGGAGCGTTACTCGGCGACCGACGACGGCGCGCTGTATACGTTGGGCTGGGTGGATGAAAACGATCCAGAGAACATCGCGGCCGTGCATTGGTGCCCGATGAACGAGGAGCCGCTCCACATCTTCCCCCAGCGGTTTCGCGCGGATGTGGAGGCCAAATTGAACGCGGGAAAAGCCGACAATGAACGGCAGGTGAAGATCGAGGGCGAACTCGATCCGTTCTGCCGGTTCATGTATTACCAGCGGCTGAAGAAGTACGATGGCGATTGGAGCCGCGTGGCGCAAGATGTGCGCGTGAAGCGGGTGCTCTTGAGCGAAAAGGACCGCGTCGGCATCGGCACGTTTCAGCCGAAGGACGAAAAAAACCAAGACGCCACGGAACTCACGGGCGACATCAACTATCGCAAGATCGCCGAGTACGGCAGCGATAGCGACCCACGGGCGTTCAACTTCGACGGCGAATTCAACATCGCGAACCGTGGGGTCATCGAGTTTGTCGAAGTGTTGAAGCTCGATGTGGCGTTCTTGTACGACCTGTTGGGGGCGAGCCAGGAGCATCGCATCAAGCCGAAGAAGTTCGCCCAGACGGACATCGACGAGGTGATCATCGGCCACACGAACGAGCCGGAATATCGCCGGCTGCAGAACAATGAGTTCATGGAAGCGCTGCGCGACCGGACGGTGAAGATCGATATTCCGTACGTCACGTCGCTCACGGACGAAGTGAAGATTTACGAGAAGGATTACAACAAGAATACGGTGCGCGGCAAGCACATCGCGCCGCACACGATCGAAATGGCCGCGATGTGGGCCGTGCTCACCCGGTTGGAGGAGCCGAAGCACGCTGGCCTCTCGCGGTTGCAAAAGCTCAAGCTTTACAACGGCAAGACGCTGCCAGGATTCACGGAGGAGAACATTCTCGAGCTGCGCGATCAAGCGACACAGGAAGGCATGATCGGCATTTCGCCGCGCTACGTGCAGGACAAGATTTCGAACGCCCTCGTGGCCCATCCTGAGTCGAAGAGCATCAACCCGTTCATGGTGCTCAACGAATTGGAAGCGGGTCTTAAACACCATAGCCTCATCAACAATGAGGAAACGAAGCAGGAATATCGTGATCTGCTCGGTGTGGTAAAGGAGGAGTACGAGAACATCGTGAAGAACGAAGTGCAGCGGGCCATCGCGGCCGACGAGGATGCGCTCAAGCGGCTCTGCGGCAACTACATCGACAATGTGAAGGCGTACACGCAGAAGGAAAAGGTGCGGAACCGCTTTACCGGCAAAAGCGAGGAGCCGGATGAGCGGCTGATGCGCTCGATCGAGGAGAAGATCGATATTCCAGAAAGCCGCAAGGACGATTTCCGCCGAGAGATCATGAACTACATCGGCGCGCTTTCCATTGACGGTAAGACGTTCGACTACAAGACGAACGAGCGGCTATATAAGGCGCTCGAACTCAAATTGTTCGAGGATCAGAAGGATTCGATCAAGTTGACGAGTCTGGTATCGAACGTGGTCGATGCCGAGACGCAGCAGAAGATCGACGTCGTGAAAGGTCGCTTAATTCGCGATTACGGCTACGACGACGAGAGTGCAACCGATGTGCTGAACTACGTGGCGAGTATTTTTGCGCGGGGAGATGTGCGGGAGCGAAAGTAGGTTTAAGGCTTAAGTCGTATGCCTGAGATCGCAGGTGGCCGGATTTGCCTCCACTTACGACTTACACCTTACGACTTACACCTAATATCATGGTCATGAAGATTGAGCGCGATCAGCGGCGATTTCGGCAGATTGTGCGGGGCCGTATTCGGAAGAATCTGCGCAAATATGTGACCCATGGCGAGATGATTGGCCGCAAGGGGCGGGATTTGGTCAGCATCCCGGTGCCCCAGCTCGATGTTCCCCACTTTCGCTTTGGCGACAACGGCGCGGGCGGCGTAGGGCAGGGCGAGGGCGAGGAAGGACAACCGCTGGGCAAGGGCGGAGATCAAAAAAGCGGGCAAGGCCCCGCGGGCAGCGACCCAGGCGGCGGACACTTGCTGGAAGTAGATGTATCGCTGGAGGAACTGGCGGAGATTCTGGGCGAAGAGTTGGAATTGCCGCGAATCGAACCACGGGGCAACGCGTCGATCGTGCAAGAAAAGGCGAAGTACAACAGCATTCGGCAGGCGGGGCCGGAATCGCTACGTCACTTCAAGCGGACGTACCTGCGGGCGTTGCGGCGGCAGATTTCGACGGGCGTGTACGAGCCGAAAGATCCGCGGGTGGTGCCGATCAAGGCGGACAAGCAATATCGGTCGTGGAACACCGTTCCGCATCCGCAGGTAAATGCAGCGGTGATTTACATGATGGACGTTTCAGGCTCAATGACCGACGAGCAAAAGGAAATCGTGCGCACGGAAGCGTTTTGGATCGACACCTGGTTATCGAGCCAGTACCAGGGAATCGAAACTCGGTACATCATTCACGATGCCGTGGCCAAGGAAGTGGATGAGCAGACGTTTTACCATACGCGTGAGAGTGGCGGCACGCGGATTAGCTCGGCCTACAAGGCGTGTGCCTCGCTGATTGAGGAACAGTTTCCTCAGAGTGAGTGGAACCTGTACTGCTTCCAATTCTCCGATGGCGATAACTGGGGCGAGGATAACGAGGAGGCGTTCCGCGTGCTCGGCGAGCGACTGCTGCCGGTCGTGAATTTGTTCTGTTACGGCCAGGTGGAAAGCCCTTATGGTAGCGGCGAATTCCTTGGGCATTTGCAGAATCGATTTGGCGACGAGCACGAGGCGCTCGTGCTTTCGGAAATTGAAGACAAGGACGGAATTTATGAGTCGATCAAGCAGTTTTTGGGAAAGGGGCGATAGGTTGAGGGTTGAGAGTTGATTTGCGAAGTATCTCAGCAACTATCCACTAACAACTATCGACTATCCACAACAACATTTATGTCCACCGTGGAAACCTCCAGATTGCCGCCGCAGTTGGTCGCGATGCAGCGCGAGGTGGAGGAATATGCGCGCGGGCATGGCCTCGATTTCTACCCGACGATCTTCGAGTACATCGATGCCGACCAACTGAATGCCATCGCGGCCAAGGGCGGCTTCCCGGTGCGTTATCCGCATTGGCGGTTCGGTATGGAATACGAGCAGTTGAGCAAGGGCTATCACCACGGGTTGCAGAAAATCTACGAGATGGTGATCAACAACAACCCGTGCTACGCCTACCTCATGACGAACAACGCCCTCACCGATCAGAAACTGGTGATGGCCCACGTGTACGGTCATTGCGACTTCTTCAAGAACAATTTTTGGTTCAGCCAGACGAATCGCAAGATGATGGACGAGATGGCGAACCATGGCAACCGGGTGCGGCGGTACATGGACGATGTCGGCGTCGAGGAGGTCGAGGAATTCATCGACGCGTGCCTGAGTTTGGAGGACCAAATCGATATTCACTCACCGTTCATTCGACGGCGTGAGGAAAAGAGTCGCTACGATTTCGCTGACGATGCTGCCCGCGACGAACGGGAGGAGCCACCGCGATTCCGAGCTAAGAACTATATGGATTCGTTCATCAATCCGCCCGGCAAACTCGCGGCGGCGGCGAAGGAGATGGAGGAGAAACGGCGCGAAGCGAAACCGTTCCCGGAACGGCCGGAGCGCGACTTGCTATTGTTCCTGCTCGAACATGCTCCGCTCAACGGTTGGCAGGCGGACGTGCTTTCGATCGTTCGCGATGAAGCCTACTATTTCGCGCCGCAAGGCCAGACGAAAATTATGAACGAAGGTTGGGCCAGTTATTGGCATTCGACCATCATGACGCGGCAGGGCCTCACGGCGGCCGAGGTGGTGAACTATTGCGATCATCACAGCGGCACGCTCGCCAGTTCACCGACGCAGTTGAATCCGTACAAGTTGGGAATTGAGTTGTTTCGCGATATCGAGGACCGGTGGAATCGCGGGGCATTTGGCAAGGAGTACAACGAGTGCGATGATGAACGGGAACGGCGAAATTGGAACACGAAGGCCGGCCTGGGACGTGACAAAATCTTCGAGGTTCGCCGGATTCACAACGATCTTACGTTCATCGATGAGTTTCTGACGCTCGATTTCGTCCGCGACCAGCGACTCTTCAAGTTTGGCTACAACGCGAGCACGGAATACTATGAGATTGAATCACGCGAGTTTCCTAAGGTGAAGCGGCAGTTGCTGGCGAGCCTGACGAACATGGGCCGGCCGCAAATTGCCGTGCGCGATGGCAATTACAAGAATCGCGGCGAATTGTATTTGGAGCACACTTATTCCGGCGTCGAGTTGCAGTTGGATTACGCGCGCGAAACGCTGCGAAATTTACATACGCTCTGGACGCGACCGGTACACTTGGAAACGATTATCCAGGACACGCACACGGTTCTGTCGTTTGATGGTGCGGAACATCACGTCGAAAAGGGAGAAGCAATCGAGCTGGAAGAGGGGGCACACTTATGAATGCACAACAATTGTTGGAACGCGAGTTAACGAACATCGGTACGGGCGGTGCGGCCACCGTGGAGATTGATGCCGGCGAGCGCCACTTCCAATGTGATATCACCGAACGAAACTCGTTGGCGGTGACGTTTACACGCTTGAGTCTAACCACCCGCGAGTTGGCGAACGCGGATGCCGCGCGATTGGAGCGATTGGGCAAGGCGTTGGCGGCGCGGCTCACCTATCTGATGGAGCCGATCAGCCCGATTGAGCATGATGCCGCGGCCTGTGTGGTGCAGCTTCGCAGCAATCCGCCGCAGCGCGACGACGACGGCCGCAGCTACTATGAACTGCTGGTGCGACGCGGCGGTGAAATTGCGCTGAGTCGCTATCGTAAGGAAAACGGTGGTGCGCGTCAGCCGATCGCGGCGACAGTGACACGGGAAGTGTTACTTCGATTAGTGAGAGATTTTGACGCCGCGTTGGATTGACCGGTGTATGAACGTAGCAATCAAATTCGGTTTGATGATGTACGCTCCCGCCGTCGATGGACTCTTTTCGATCAGGGATTTAGAGTGACTCTGTAATTCCAGGCGTAAATAGGATAGGATTGCATGCCTTACAATTTCAGAAAGTTCTTCAGCGCTCTCCATGCCGCGTCCCGCCCCCACTTCTTCCGCCGCATCGATCCCGCCCAGCCTCGCGCCGGTGGGCGGTGGCTGGCATTGCAGCCATCTGTATTACTCGTTCGATCGCGGGGCGCTGGCGCGCCTTTCCGCGGAAGATCGCGCCGCCGGTTCGCGCGATCTAATTGCGGCACTTGATCCGGTCGGAGCCGCTGCGCCGCTGCGATTGCAGACGACGATCGTCAGCGGTCAGAAGGCCGACTTCGGCGCGATGGCGCTCGACCCGAACCCGCTCCAGATCGATCGGGTGCATCAGCGCATCATGGCCGGCCGGTTGGGCCCGGCGATCGTGCCACGCTGGTCATTCGTTTCCATGACCGAAATCAGTGAGTATGTGCAGACGCCCGAACAGTTCGGCGAACGTCTGGTAGCCGAGGGGATGGATGCGGCAAGCGCCGAGTACCAAGCCCGCGTGAAGGCATATTCAGACCGACTTATCGATATGAATCGGCAGCGGCTGACGCCCGATTTCCCGCCCTACCCGGCGCTGTGCTTCTACCCGATGAACAAGAAGCGGAAGGTGAATGAAAATTGGTTTACGTTGCCGAAAGAGGAACGCAATCGGCTCATGATCGAGCACGCCCGTAGCGGCATTGCGTTCGCCGGCAAGGTCTCGCAACTAATTACGGTTGGTGTCGGCTTGGAAGACTGGGAATGGGGCGTTACGCTGTGGGCCGCCAATCCCGAGTATCTCAAGGACATCGTGTATCGCATGCGCTTCGACGAAGCCTCGGCCCGCTACGCCGAGTTCGGGCCGTTTTACACGGGGTATGTGGCGACGGCCGAAGAAATACTAAAGCACTGTTTCCTGGACGAGTAGCATGGCCCCGGCAGCGAATTTTCGAGACGCACCGTGCGGCCGACGTCGTTATCTCGGATTACTCAAAGAACTGCCGTATCGTAACGCGGAAGTCGCCGAGAATATCGGGGAGCGTGAATTCATCCTCGGCCGATAGCACCTGCGGTTTGCGGTCGGCGAAGTAGAGGTGGGCCGTCCGGGTCTCGTCATCGAGAACGCAGACCGCCAAAACGTTCGCGTTCAAGTATTCCGCCACTTTGGTGTGTAGTTCACTCCAGCGGTCGTTTGGCGATCGAACTTCAAACACAAGCTCCGGTGCCACATTGAGTAAACCATCGGGAAGCGGCCCCTTGGGCACGCGCTTGTAGCTGTAGTACGAAACGTCCGGCCCCCGAACCGTGTCTGGCCCGCGCTCCGTGACCATACCCGAATCGTTGCAGACAACGCGGCCAAGCGGAGTGACTTCTAAGAACTTCGTCAGGAGGTATACGATGCGCATGCAGATTTCGCCATGCCGAGGCCTTGCCGGAGACATCGTTACTAGTTCCCCTTTTATTAACTCAGTCGGACCGTCAAACGAGTCGGGCAGCACCGCATACTGTTCGGCTGTAAGAAGTGAGGTAATGGTTGCCATAAATTATTCCATTTTCATGCACGTCACCCGCTGCAATATTCATTATAGACCGACAATTCGGCAGGCGACAATCACGTCTCGTACACGATCCGTCCGCGTTGTTGGCTGCGGCCGGCTGTTTCATGCGCAGGACCGTCGTCGACACGTCCTATGCAGCCGCGGACAGGAGCAACGTGAAGCCGGCCTGGGCAAAGTGGCGATCGCCAGTGAGGACGTGTTGGATGCCGTGTCGTTCCATCACGAGAAAGCTGATGCAATCGGTCAAAGGCCAGGTTTTGTCTGGACGCTCGCTGAACAGTTTCACGGCATCGCGAAAGAGTTCATCGCTCGCTGAGATGACCATGGTATCCGGGTCAGCTTCGATGACGCGAACCAATTGGATAAAGCGCTGGCGATAAGCCGGCGCAGCAAACGCATCGCCGACTTCCGTCAAGACCCATTGAGTTGTGACAAGCTTTCCCTTGCGTTCGGCAGTGGCCACAAGCGCTCGCTCGTGCGCCTCATCCTCCGGATTGAGCAACGCCAGATAGTAAAATGTGTCGGCGAACGTCAGGTTCATTGGCGCTTCGGCAGCCCATGCAAGTAGTGATCGTGATTGGCGGCCAGGTCGGACGGCAGATCGCACGGTTCCGATTCGACCTGACGCCCCAGTTCGGCGAGCTTCTGCCAGATCGTCTGCTCTTCGCCACTAACCGGATGTTCAGTTAAGTCCCGCACAGGTACAACGGTTACGCAGGTTCCATCCGGCAGCGATGCGCCATTCCGCAGCATGACCATGCCGTTTTGTACTGTTCCGTAGTAAGTCATCGCTACAATTTTATGGTACGAGCTAATTCTTAAAGAACACTTCTCATTATACGCTGTTCAACGGGCGAGTCGCAACTTCGAACGTTTCCTGGTAGTGGTACGGTTCCGTGTGGTCATCGCGCTCCGCGTGATGATCATCCTCGCGGAGCGAGAGGACTACATTTTTTTCCCGTAAACCGTACCACTATCCGTCTCCTGTCGAATCCCCGCTCTTACGTCTCGTACACAATCCGCCCGCGTTGTTGGCTACGGCTGATGTGATCGGTGGCATAGAGTCCGGCTAGGACGCACTCGACGTATGGCGCACGAGGCACGAAATGCTTCGTCTGATTTACGTGGGCGGCCGAAAGCCGCCGATGATCATCGGAAGTGGTTTTAATTCGCGTTTGAATGGGTCCAGCGCCAGACCAAGCGATTCCAGAGTTGTGGCGCCAAGGAGGTTGCTATCCCCCTCTTCGCCAAAAATCACGTCGGCAATGCCGACCTTATCGCCGTACTTGAAGAATGCGCCGCCGCGCTTGCGAACAATTTTCTCACCATTAGCAAGCCAAAACTTCTCCTCGGAAATCGGCTTGATGCCGAGTTCACCGAGAACAGTCGATGGCGCGACTGTATAGATCGCTCCCGAATCGACCATGAATTCCACGGTCAACGTTTTATCGGGATCGGCAGGGTTGCCAATCTCGACATCAAGATAAGTGATGCCCACGTGCCGAGCGCCCCGGTAATGAGTTGGAATCAACATATCATTTTATACCCCAAGTGCCTATCAACCAAGGGTGGTTCATGTTTCATACACGATCCGTCCGCGTTGTTGGCTACGGCTGATGTGGTCGGTGGCGTACAGGCCGGCGAGCACGAATTCAACGCAGGAGGCGCGAATCGCTTCGTTGTCGCTGGCGTTCACCTCGAAGGCCTTGTCCCACACGGGCGGCACGCGCTTGATGAGTGCCGCGTAGTGGCTGGAAGGCAGCATGTCGCCGACTTCGATCTTCACGCCGCGGGAGAATATCTCGGCGATTTCCGCCAAGCCGTGCTTGTCGACGTATTCCTTGAACACGGTCGCGATCGCGTCGGCTAGCACCGCGTCGAGCACTTGACGTTCGCTCATTTGATGGGAGCCCATGAGATCGAGCTCCAACTTCCCGAGCGACGACGCATATAAATGGCCAAGATCGCTGATGCGTGGCACGGCCGGGCGCTCGCCCAATACGGCCGCCCGCTGCCGTGCGGAAGCCACCATCGTACGGTAATTGGCCAGTGACAACCGCGCGCTCACGCCCGATTGCTGATCGACGTACTTGCTGCGGCGCGCCGCGCGGCTGATTTCCTCGACGAGCTCCTTCATGAAGTAAGGGACGACGACTTCCAAGGCGCGAGTAGCGAGCGGCGAGCGGCGAGACTCAGTTTCCTCATCGGACTCTCGCGCCTCGCCGCTCGCGCCTCGCGCCTCCACTTCTTGCTCAATGATCTGGATGCCCAGATCTCGTTCCAGCGGATAGTGCGTGTGGATAATCGAGCCGATACGATCTTTCAACTGCGGGATCACTTTGCCGGAGCGGTTGTAGGTCGCCGGGTTGGCACTGAAGAGGATCAGCACGTCGATATCAAACTGCACGGGGTAGCCACGGATCTGCACGTCGCGTTCTTCCAAGATATTGAACAAGCCGACCTGTACGAGTTCATCGAGTTCGGGCAATTCGTTCATCGCGAAGATGCCACGGTGCATGCGCGGAATCAGGCCAAAATGGAGGGCATCTTCGACGCTCATGCTGACGCCGGCCGCGAGTTTCGCCGGGTCGATCTCGCCGATGATGTCGGCAAATTTCGTTCCGGGCGCAAGTCGTTCGGCGTAACGCTCGTCACGCGACCACCAGCCGATGCGAATTTCGTCCGCTGGCACGCTGGCGACCAACTGCCGACCGCGGCGGGTGATCGGCCGCAGAGGATCATCGTGTACGGGAATCTGCGGATCGTCGATGAATGGAATCGCATCATCCAGAAACGAAGCCATGAGCCGCATGAGCCGGCTTTTCGCCTGCCCTTTTTCGCCGAGGAATAGCAGGTCGTGCTGGGCCAGGATGGCGATATTTAGCTCGGGAATGACCGTGTCGTCGTAGCCGACGATGCCAGGATACAACTCCTCACCGGCTTGCAGCTTGGCCAGAAAATTATCGTGGATTTCTTGTTTGACGGTTTTTGATTCCCAGCCACTATTGCGAAGCTCGGCCAGCGTTAATGGTCTGTTCACCAGGGATATGGACATATTCGAACCAACAGATCGGAGATGCGGTTAAAGGAAGTCCGGCGGCATAATACTCAAGATTATAGCGCGGTCGGCAAGGGCCGGGCAGGGAAAGGTGTACGGAGCAGTAGATTCGGTAATTCTCGTCAGTAGCGTCCAATTCTGGTAAAACCACACGTCGCGTACTCTACCCGTCGTCAGAGACTTCGTTGCGTTTCCCGGAACACCGCGACGTATGGAACGTGCGCGCCCCAAACTGCTGGCCGTGAGAAAGGGTGTCGTCGCCTCCCGCCGTTCACCGCCAGTGTTTCGTATAGTCCCACACACTTCCGGTCGCCTCGCACGATGACTAGAATTCAACAATAGGTCGCTGCCCCGCGGAGCGACCGCAATTAACAATTTGATTTGACGCGCGAGCGTCAAGACGCTGCTTCAGAGAAAAACTGCAACCTTTCCTGTACAGAAGCAGTGCCTTGGATGCCGCGCCCCGAAAGGGGCGTCGGCCGGGGCACGTTCTGTACGCCCTGTTGCAGGGGTTCTCTGAGCGGCTTTGGTTCGACGCCCTCTTTATGTTCGGGGTATGGCAATGCCGCAGCGATCGAAAACCTCCGCTGATATTCTGGGGGCAGCACCCCCTCTTCCGCTCGACGCACAGCACTGGAAAGAAATCGTTAAGAAGATTGGGCTTTCCACGCGCCAAGCTCGGATTGTCGAGTTGATGCTGCGTGACCTCAGTGACAGGCAAATCGCGATCGTTCTGGGAATCAGCGAATCGACGATCGAAACGCACAAAGAACGTATCAGCCATCGCACTGGCACCCACGGGCGGATGCAATTAGCCATGCACGTGTTGGCCGTCTCGCACCGGGTTCACCCACAAGTGGAAGTCCAGTAACTGCACGACGGGCAATCGTCCGTCGCGTGATTACCCGACTTTATCTTGGCTCCCGCGCTTATCAATGTGGAATCTGAAGTACAAGCTAAATGATGGGCGTAGATTATTTTAGTCTTCCAACGGCAGTGCGTTATTTGATTTGATCTCAAAACTAAAGGAGGCCGCTAATGAGCGCTATCCGACCGTGCTGGAGTATCATCCTTCTTCTCGCCGTCAGAGCAGTTGCCAAAGCTGACTTTGTCACAGTCAGCTTGGCATCGGCTGCAAACCAAGTTCCGTTCTGGATGGTCGATCCACCGATTGGATTGACAACGCTCGGTGGAGTTCCGTTCGACATTCCCACATCCGGCAATAGCGCATGGGATGCCTCAGTCGGCACGACGATAGGCGTACAAAGTACGACGGCCATGGTCCTGCCAATGAACGTCCACGGTGCGACTGCAGTCGATACTTTGATCAACTTGGGATGGGGCGTTGTTGGTTCCGATAAACTCGCCGCCACGTTCATCGGCACCGGCGGCGCAAACTACAGCGTTAACCTGATAACTGGCACGGATGTACGTAACTGGTTAAATACGCCGTTCTGCTGCAATACCATCAACGGAACGACGGCCATCGAAGTGTGGCAAGGCATGGGTTCGCAAATTCCTTCGACTGCGCGACTCGACAAGCAGCGGATCACGTTGCCTCCAATTTTTGCCACAGAAACGCTAACTCAATTTATCCTCATCGATAATGGCGTCAGTGGCGATAGCACGAACACAATTTACGACAACTCCGAGGCCCAGCGCTCGTTTATCTACGGCCTAACCGTCGAGACGGTGCCAGAGCCACACGCCTTTGTCCTGCTAGGAGTTGCTGCAGCAGTCGTATTCGGGGCGAAAAGAAGACATTCTTGAACAATGTAGAGGTTCCCATTCTTTTAGTATTGTGAACCACAGAGCCTGTATTTCCGGTTATTCAACAACAAAACTGTTCCAGAAATTCAGCCTGGTTCCCAATAGCCCTCCGCCAGGCACTCGGCGTTAGGAGGCATATCATGGCTCATCAGGTCCGCATTAAGATTGACACTGCTGTTGTTCATAATAAGGATTTTGAGATCGTCGTCACTTCCAGCGGTGGTAAGCTAGGCACGCTCTTGGTGAGCAGGGGCAACATTGAATGGCTCCCCAAAGGCAACTCTGTCAACAAGACTCGTCTCACATGGGCAAAGTTTGCCCAGTTCATGGAGCGGCACGGAAAGCCAGTTAGAGCGAAGTAGTTGTGCTACACAACTCTATTGCAGCACGTCTACGTTCGCAGCGAAACCGAAAATCCGCTTGCTCGAAATGATGGTCTGCCGTGAGCGCGTCTCTCAAGCCGTGCCGTCCCGTCACGGAAAACGAAATGCAGTCGACCAACGATCACTCTTTATCCGGGCGCCGGTTGTAGAGATCGAGGCTTTGCGACACCAATTCCGTTGACGGGGGCACGATCGTCACGGTTGGATCGCCACACAAACGTTGCCACAGGGCGACCGCCCGTTCAGGCGATTCCCTATTGGCCAGGCCCTCTGCCAGCGGCTCAGGCAGGGTGCATCGGGTTTGCAAGACACACACCATTCGTGGTACCCCTTAAAGCGTGTCTTCAATCCGTTTGACCATGAGGTGGATCATAGCGATGAGGACAAAAACGTGATCGCTTTCCACAGTTCGTTCGTAGGACTTGGCCAAGCGTCGCGAGCGATCGAGCCACCCGAAGGTCCGCTCAACGATCCGCCGGTTGGGTTGAATCTGAAAGACGTGAGCCGGTCGGGTGAGAATTTCAATGAACTAACGCCACTGTTCTTGGGCCCAGTGGACCAACGAACGATATGCCTGGTCTGCCTCAGATGATCTTAGGGAATCTGACTTGGCCATGAAAGGCTTCGAACGTCCACCAGCCAATTCGAATTTCGTCGGCCGGCACGCTGGTCACCAGTTGGCGGCCACGGCGCGTGATCGGCCACAGCGGATCATCGAAGCTCGGCCAGCGTTAATGGTCTGTTCAGCAGGGATATGGACATATTCGAACCAACAGATCGGAGGTGCGGTTAAAGGAAGTTCGGCGGCATAATACTCAAGATTATAGCGCGGCCCCGCTGATCGGGGCAGGTGATGGAGGACGGCTCGATAGAACTCGCCGCCAAGGGGTGTTGGAACGCGAGGCAACTAAGGCGTAAATTACTCGATATCTCTTTACCCGAAGTTGCTGCCGAAGGAGGATGGGCCATGACTGCGGCGACGCCCCGAATCGTATCGACTCTTGTGCTTTGTGGACTGTTAGTCTGCCCCGTCGCTGCCGCTCGAGTTCGCAATCTACACGTGGAAGCGAAATCGCGCGATAAGCAGCATTTGCTGAAATTCGAACTGCTGTTCGACCCGGGCGAGGCGGCCGTGGAATTCGAAACGCTCGCGTTCGAGTTGCAGCCGGTTGCCACTCCGCCACTCAGCCCGATTTCATCCACCAACCCGAGCCACCGCGGGCCCAATGGGCAATACGTTGCCAAGACGGTGATCCAGCAACAAGATGGCCAGCGACTGCGGCAGTGCACGATTACCGTGCCACTCGACGAGTTGCAGCTTACGCAGGGTCGGCACCAAATTGCTTATCAACTTCGCGTAATGCAGGATGGCAAAGTCGTCGAACAATTGAGTACGCCGCAAGTATTTCTGAACGTCAAACAAGCCGCTCGAGTGGTCAGCCAAAAGACCGAGAACGTAACGATCATCGAAATCAAGACGCAGAAGAAGACGATTGAAGTGGAGCGCGTCATTGACGGTCAAGTTCGCAAGGAAGCGCAGGAGATCATCGTTCGAGTGCCGGTACCGCGGCAAGTGCGCCAAACCGTGGTGGCGTATGCCGACAGCGCTTACGCGGATATTTTTGCCTATGCTGCGCCGCAGGCCGCTCAAGTGGATGACCCAAATATTGCGGAGCAAATTGAGCAGACGCAAACAGTGCCGTGGACACCACCGCGAGCCATTCCCATCAACTTTGCGACGACGCGCAATATCGTGAAGCCGACGGCGCACGATGCCACGCGATTCGGCAATGAAGTGGGGCAGTTGACATACGGCACCGCGCTGGTTGATATCTCGGTTTCAAAGACCCATGGCGAGCGGCCTGCTTCGCAAGAACCGGTGCGGCCAACGCCGCAAGAGAGCTTTAATGTCAGTAATGTTGCGAGCTTGTCGGAGGATCGTTTCTTTCAGGCAATCAGCAATGTACTTTGGCAGGATGTGGGCTCCGGCCCCACGACGAAGGACGACGTTGTTATCTTCATTCACGGCTATAACAATAGCTTCCGCTTCTCTTGTGTGCGCTTTGCCCAGTTGGTCTACGATACGCGGTTCGAGGGCAAGCCGGTGCTATTCAGTTGGCCCTCCAATGGCGGCGACAGCCTGATGGATGAAGTTGCGGGGATTGCGAGTTACGGCAGCGATTTGCAGGACGCCAAGGCGAGCGTCGGCTCGCTCGCGCATGTGCTGCGCGAAGTTGCCGCCGATCGGCGTAAACCCCAGGGTGCGCCGGCCAAGCGAGGAGACATCCATCTTGTTGCGCATAGCATGGGTTGCCAATTATTGGTCGATGCACTTGACTCGCTGAAGCGCGAATGGCCAGCGGGCTCGCGGCCGTTCAAGTCCATCATTCTAGCGGCGCCCGATGTCGACTCGAACGACCTCACGCGACTCGTGCAATGCATTCGCACGCCGGCGGAACGCGTGACGCTCTACTTCTGCAAAGCGGACCGAGCGTTGTGGGCTTCCAGTCAGTATCATGCTCGGCAACCGGGCGGCGTGTTGCGAAATCGCCTCGGCCAAGCACTCTGCATTCTGCCGAAGATCGAGAATATCGACGCCAACGCCGCGAACACCACGTTCATCGGCCATTCGTATTTTGTCGACGGCAGCTTCGTACTGCGCGACCTGGAAGACATCCTGCAGCGCGATTACGCACCCGAACTGCGCGTGCTGTGCCCAGATAACAAGCTGCCCGAGAAATACGCCTACTGGAAAATCATCGACGACAAGACGCAGTGCAAGACAGCGGCAACGTCAGTTTCGCTCGTACCGGATACGAAATAGCTGTTGCTGCTCGCGCCAAGGCCGCCGCTGGAAGTGGACCGGCCGCGACGAGTTTCTTCAGCCCTGCATCGACCGTGAGGTTGAGTCCTTCGAGAGTTCTGGCTCCCAGAAGTAACAGGTCTCCTGGTTCCGCGAAGACAACTTCGTCGATGGTGAATGTGTCTTGCACATAGAAGATCGCGAAGCCGACGGAACGCGTAATCTGTTCGCCGTTGGCCATGATGAAATGCAGGTCTCTCTTTTCGCGGCTGACGCCAATTTCTTCCAACAGTTTGCCGGTGATCCAAGTATATTCGTTGCCGGTATCGACAAGTAGTTCGACAATTTCGATCGATCGGCTTCGGTCGGTGATGTTGGCAACTTTGCAGCTTGTCTTGAATGTTCCCATGGGAGTACCTCGTACTCTTTTTTACGCTTTACTCATCCGTCACGCAGCCTTCGCTGGCGCTCTTCACATTCTTGATGTACTTGTAGAGCGTGCCGCGGGTGGCTTTGTAGGGCGGCGCGACCCAGGCCTTGCGGCGGCGGGATAACTCGTCGGCCGCAACGTCGAGTGTGATCGTGTTCGCTTCCGCATCAATCGTGATGCGGTCGCCATTTTGCACGAGTGCGATTGGCCCGCCAAGTTGGGCCTCGGGCGTCACGTGGCCCACGATGAACCCGGCCGAGCCGCCGGAGAAACGGCCGTCGGTAATGAGCGCCACGTCGGCCGCCAAACCGGCACCCACGATCGCCCCGGTTGGCGAGAGCATTTCCGGCATGCCGGGGCCGCCTTGCGGGCCTTCGTAACGAATAATCACCACGTCGCCTTTCTTAACCTTACGTGGCCGCGTCTCTCCGAGACGCGGATGGCTCGTGGTCGGACTGCCTTTCGTCGACGCACTGCTTTCGCTAGCGCTTTGCCCGCTCGTTTCATGCGAGTCTCGGAGAGACTCGCCCACGTGTTGCATCGCCGCCAAGAAATCTTCTTCCGATTCGAAGCAATTCGCCGTGCCGGTGAAGCGCAGACCTTCCTTGCCGGTGATCTTGGCGACAGCCCCATCGGGGCAGAAATTGCCCCGCATGATGCGAATGTGGCCCGTCTTCTTGATGGGGTTCGATACGGGCCGCACCACATCTTGCCCCGCCGAGAGTTCCGGCAAACTGGCCAAATTCTCGGCCACCGTCTTGCCCGTGATGGTGAGACAATCGCCCGTGATGAGTTTCTCCTTGAGTAGCAGCTTCATGACGCCCGGCGTGCCGCCCACCCGGTGCAAATCCTCTTGCACGTACTTGCCGCTGGGCCGCAGGTCGGCCAGGTACGGCACGCGATCGCTCGTGCGTTGGAAATCGTCAATCGTCAGCGGCACGTTCACGCTGCGGGCCATCGCGATGAGGTGCATCACCGCGTTCGTCGAGCCGCCGACGGCCATCACGACCGCCATCGCGTTCTCGAACGCCTCGCGCGTCATCACATCGCGTGGTTTGATATCCTTCTCCATGCAGTTGCGAATGACGGCCCCCGCCCGCCGGCACTCCTCGAGCTTGCCCGGGTCGGTCGCCGGCAACGACGAACTATACGGCTGCGCCATGCCCAGCGCTTCGATCGCGGACGCCATCGTGTTGGCCGTGTACATGCCGCCGCACGCGCCGGCGCCGGGGCAAGCATTCCGCACGACGCTCCGCCGCTCGGCATCGGTCATCTTGCCCATGAGCTGTGCGCCGTAGCAGGTGAAGGCCGACACGATATCGATCGGCTCGCCGGTGGCCGTGTGGCCCGCGCGAATCGTGCCGCCGTAGATCATGAAGCCGGGCCGATTCAGCCGCCCGAGCGCCATGAGCGACCCCGGCATGTTCTTATCGCACCCGGGCAGCACGATGCACGCATCGTACCACTGGGCACACATCACGGTTTCGATCGAGTCGGCAATGATATCGCGCGATTGCAGCGAGTAGCTCATGCCGTCGGTGCCCATCGAGATGCCGTCGGAGACGCCGATCGTGTTGAACCCCATGCCGACCATGCCGGCCGCCTGCACGCCCTTCTTCACCTCGGCCGCCAGGTCCAAGAGGTGCATGTTGCACGGGTTGCCCTCGAACCACATGCTGGCGATGCCGACCTGCGGCTTGTTCATGTCGTCTTCGCTGAGGCCGGTGGCGTAGAGCATCGCCTGCGATGCGCCTTGCGTTTCAGGTTGCGTGATTTGACCACTATATTTATTGAGAGGACCGGGCACGATGAATCTCCTGACAAACCGAAGGAAAACTGGGTACGGTGCGTCTGTTTCGAAACGCTGACCCCCTCTCCCTCTGGGAGAGGGCCGGGGTGAGGGGCCGCAACACGACAGAATGCCATTGTAGCGAAAGCGGGCTGGCGCGCCATGTGGGAGAAGTCGTCGTTCTCTCGCTCCGCGGCCGTGATCGTTATAGTTGTAGGGTAGGCAGCGCCCGGCCACGAAATGATTTTGACACGCGCCGCAAGACGCGATTTTCGATTGCAAAACTGGGCGAGTTTTGCGCGGCCGGTTTGGTAATTTTCCCGGTGAAATATGGGTCGAGCGCGTGGCATGCGTGTCAAAACTCGGGGGAGTTCACTCAGCTTCGGACGGAAACCGTTCGCGAGCGCGCAATCTCGTTGGTGCGCAGCGGAATGGATACGGGAGTTCGAGTTGTCAAAGAGCGGGCGGTTGGGAGGTGGAGCGTGGGACGAGTGTAGCATGTTGCGTGGCCAATTTCCACAATAATTTTTGGCCGCGCGCGGTTCGTGCTGGAGGGGAATTTAACGGGGCCGAGAGCAAGGCCCAGGCAGCTAGAGCACGGGCGAAGCCCGTGGCACCCGGCGCGCCATGAGGGCAGAGATTGTACCCCTCTCGCTCCGCGAGAGGAAATTGCATCTCGCGGAGCGAGATGACTACGTCAGGAATCGATTCCGACCGGTTACTTCTTGCTTTGCTCCTGTTTCTTAAGTGCGTCGAGTCTTTGCTGTTGGCCATCGCGCAATTGTTTCAACCATTCGCGTTGTTTGTCAGATAGTGTTCCCAGGCCAATCTGCCGGGATTCGCCAGGCAGCAGGCTAACGGACGCCGCGTCTAGGCCAGTGGTACCGCCACCAGGCTCGGCAAAATCTCGGCTGATGCTCGTCTGCCAGATAGGCGGAACATGCGAGTATTGGAAATTATTCGTTGTTTTCGTTTGCTTTAGGTCGCTCCAATATTGGCTCAACACTAGTTCCGGGTAGCCATCGTGATCGCGGAGTCGAGTACTTAATGAAACACTCTGTACGGTCCCCGCTTCCGCACCTACGCTAATTTCAAGTTTCGCCCACGGTAACATGCGCATGACGTCTTCGTTCGCCTGCCAATCCCCAAATCGAATGAGTGCGATTCCAGCGTTTGGATGAAGCGCCAGTATGTAACAGTGATCTTGTCCTTTCGGCAGGTAAAGGATGTATCGACCTTCGGAGTTCGTGTCCGTGATGATTTCATCCAATCGATTACGGACACGGCCCTCGACGAGCGCGATATTCACTGCCTTGTAAGAAATCGACTCATCCACAGGTGGAATGACAATAACCTCTGCATCGGCAATCGGCTTATTCTGCGCATCAAGCACTCGCCCTTGAACTCGCCGCGATTCATCGTGGAGGTCCGCCTCTGTCTCAACGCGGTCGTACCTGATGCCCGCTCGTGGCCACAGGCTGCCTTCGCTATGGCCTTGCAGTTTGTACTTTTTGTGCAACTCCCAAATAAACTGCTTCGCGACTTCCGCCGCTCCCGACTCTCGAGCGCCGGAGGTGAAATAGAACTGCGGCATCGCGTTCGACGGATCGGCAAGAGCTGCAATTCTCTTGTCGAGTCCATCCCAAGTGATAATCTCCTTGCCATTTAGCAGCAGCACATGTTTCGCAACGACAATTGGCAGTTTCACAGTTTGACCTTCACTTTTCTTTGCAGTTTTAGCTGTGGGGTCAGTATTTCGCGAACTATCTTGCGCCGGCGGCTCAGTCCTGGCTGGATAAATTGTTATTAGTGATAGGCCAAATGTAATTGCCGCACATACCACAAGTGATGTCGCTCGCCATGTGCGCGAACATCGGCCCAAGATTCGCAGTTCATTGTCGACTAACATCGTAATACGTCTCCTTAATTGCGTTGTTCCTTCCCACAACCCCACGGCCGGTGAGAGTCGCATGGGGAGCGGTCGGGTTGAGAGGCTGCGGGCCCAGGCGACTAGTTGTTCGGCGTAGTGTTGGCGGCTGGTGAGTTCGGCGGCGGCCGCGTCGGCGAGGGTTTCCTGGTCGAACCGCATCCGCCGTCGCACCAGCCAATACAACGGCTGTGCCCAGAGCAACACGAGCAGCACGCGGCTCACCGCCAGCCAGGCGAGGTCGTGGTTGCGGATGTGGGCCAGTTCGTGGGCGAGGATGGAGAGGATTGCGGACTGCGGATTTCGGATTGCGGATTTTGTGTCCGCAAAATCCTTGGGCAGTAGGATGGCCGGGTGGAAAAGGCCGAGTGCGACCGGGGCGGCGATGCGAGCAGAAACCAGCAGTTCCAACCCCGGTAGGCTGGTGTCTCCGAAACCGTCCGTTCGAGTCTCGGAGAGACTCGACCACGTGGCCGCGTCTCTCCGAGACGCGGATTCGAGTTCTCGCCGCGGCGATACTTCGGTCGAAGCGACTTGGTCACGCAGGCCAGTTTCTCCGAAACTGGCGGCAAGTGGGGTGGTGGTGCTGGAATGGGGGACTTTTTTGGCGGTTTTATCAAACTCGTTGAATCCGAGTCTCGGAGAGACTCGGCCACGGGGGGCCACTTCTTCCAGCATGGCGATTAGGTCGGCGGGGGCTGGTTGAGCGTGATGCCGCAGGCGGATTGCCGCTAGTTGGCCGATGATGAGCCAGCCAACGACACCAACCGCGCCCACGACGTACGCTGTCACGAGGACTTGTTGCCAACGGATCTCTTGCCAAATTGCCGACGCGGTAGCCGCATCGCTTGCCGGTTTAGCTGACGGGAGCGGCAAAGCATCGTTCGTGGGCCAATTTGTGTTTGCGTTGAGATTCGACGCCGCCGCAAATGCGGCGGCGTGGGGGTTTGCGTTCGATATCGCGCTTGGCTGTGCCGCCGTCCGCAAATGCACGACCGACCAGCGGGGCAACGCACATAGCACGGCCAAGATCGCCAGGGCAACGAGCATCGCCTTGATGACCGCCAGCCGCTTTGCCGGTTGGCGTAGGGCCACGCCCACCGCCAGCGTGATTGCCAGTAAGACCGCCGACAGGAAGTAGAAATCGCCTAACCAGAGCACCAACGAATCGAGCGTGCGGATCATTTTCGGCCTCCTTTGCGGCCACGTGGAGAGGTGCGTTCGCGGGCCGCCGCCAGCATTGCTTCGAGCTGGTCGAGTTCGGCGGCCGAGAGACGTTTCGATTCGAGCGCGTGGACGAGATATTCATCCACCGCGCCGTCGAACACTTTGTCGAGAAATGCCCCAGCCAATCGGCGGACGGTCGATTGCCGCTCGACCCGCGGTACGTAAACGTAGGCCTTTCCCACGCGGCGATGGCCGACGAGGCCCTTCTGCTCCATCACCTGCAGCAGGCTAAGGACGGTGGTGTAGGCGAGCCGGTCTTTCGCGGCGACGCCGGCGTTCATCGCGTCGGCCAGGTCGCGGACGGTGACTTCGCCGCGGTCCCACAGTATTTTCAGGGCTTCCAGTTCACGATCGGAGGGGGTGTCGGCAGCCATGCGAGCGTCCTACGGGTTGACCAGTAGTTATGCCCGTGATTCTACTGGTTGACCAGTATTTGTCAAGAGGCGAAATTCGCGGTTTGTTCAAAATAGATAGCCGACCCGTTTCGGGTCGGCGTAACGTCGGCACATCGCAAGTGATGTCGTCGCTCGCCCGGCCGGAACGGCCGGGCTATCCTTCTAAACCGGCCGAGACGGCCGGGCTATGTCGAAGCGCTCGCCCATCGCTCAATTGAAGATTCACACGCGTCGCACGGCCATGCGGCCATAAATGAAGAGGATGAGCAGTGCGCCGAGAATGGCACCGATCCAGCCGGCGGGCACGGGCGTCCAAATCGAGTTGCCGCTCAGGATGCTTCCGATCGTGCCACCGACGAACGAGCCGGCAATGCCCAGCAGGCAGGTCAGAATGAGGCCCATCGGCTGCGGGCCGGGCATCAGCAGGCGGGCAATAGCGCCCACCACGAAACCAAAAACGATCCAGCCAAGGATGTGCATCGCAATTTCTCCCACGGAAATAGAGGAATTGAAGCCCGACAAGCCGTGAGGAATTCTAGCAGGCTGCTGCCGTTTGAAAAGTCTTGAGAACGACCCTTGGACGCCACATGGTCGCATAAGCGCCGCCCCCATTTTCCTACTCGCGACACGGGACCAAGTCGCTATTTTTGCTCGACTGCTCGCACGGCCCCCACGGAAACGCCGCCATCGACGAGTATTGTTTGGCCTGTGATGTACCGTCCGGCATCGGAAGCGAGGAGCAAGAGCGCACCATCGAGGTCGCTGGGCGTGCCGGGGCGACCGAGGGGGATGCGCTCGCACAAGTATTCAACCCAGCCGGGCACTTCGTACAGCGCGCGGTTCTGAGCCGTCTTGAACCAGCCGGGTGCGAGGCAGTTCACCGTGATGCCGTACTCGCCCCAGTCGTGGGCGAGGCTCATCGTAAGTTGTTTCACGCCGCCGCGGCTTGCGCCGTACGGCCCGAGGCCGGCGTAACCGGCCACGCACGTCACCGAGCCGATGTTCACAATCCGCCCGGCTCGCCGTTCGATCATGTGCCGGGCGACGGCTTGCGCGACGAAGAACGCCCCGCGCAGGTTGGTGTCGAGGATCGTATTCCAATCGTCCCACGTCACCTCAACCGCCCGCTTGCGAATGTTGCAGCCGGCGTTGTTGACGAGGATATCGATTTGTCCCAGTTCCGTGAGCACGGCCGCCACCGCCTTCTCGATACTCGCTTGCTCCCGCACATTGAGTTCGACACAAGCCACACGCTGCCCCAGCAAGCGCATCTCGGCCGCAAATGGTTCGAGCGACGCGAGCGTGCGACTGGTGATCGCCAAGTCGGCCCCGGCATTGGCCAGCACCCGCGCAAACTGCTGTCCCAATCCACGACTCGCACCGGTGACGAGCGCGACTTTTCCAGAGAGATCAAAGAGATTGGACATGCTTCAACGAGAATCCTTTCATTATCAATGACCAATGACCAAGTCCCAATAACCAACGCGGACTGCAGCAGGAATTGGTCATTGGTCATTGGGATTTGGTCATTGGGGGTTTTGATCCTCACGGTTTCAGGATTATCTTCATCAAGCCCGGTTCGCGCGCATACAGCCGCTCGAACCAGTCTGCACCTTCTTCGAGCGGCGCGATCGCGCTAATCAGCGGGGCGACGTGAATCTGATCAGTTGCCACCAGTTCGATCGCGCGGCTATACTCGCCGGCCGAGGCACAACTGCCGTACAGCGTGATTTCGCGCGTTACCACCGCCTGCAAGGGGAACGGCACTTCGGCCGAAATATTGCCGACCAATCCCACACGGCCACCACGACGAACGCAGCCGATTGCCGTTGCCAGCGCATCGGCGTTGCCCACAACTTCAACGGCCACATCGACGCCGTCGCCGTTTGTGATTGCCAGGATAACGTCAACGGCCGGTTGCCGGGCTGGGGGCTCGCCAGCGGCTCGACCCCGGCCATCCGGGCGTTGGCCGCCAGCATGTGGTTGTGCATTGATCGTTTCGGTGGCGCCAAGCTGCTTGGCAAGTTGAAGTCGCACATCATCGATGTCGACGGCAATCACTTCGCGGCAGCCGGCGACGTGCAATGCCTGGATTACGAGCAGCCCAATCATACCGCTGCCGACGACAACCGCCCGCTCGCCTGGCTGAATTGCGAGCCGATCGACCGCATGGACGGCAATCGCGACTGGCTCGATCATCGCCGCGTGTTCGTAGGGCATATCGGCCGGTAACGCATACAACACGCGCTGCGGCACTGCCACAAACTCTGCAAACGCGCCTAGTCGGCGATAATCGGAACACGAAACGCCGAGTACTTGCCGGTTCACGCACAGGTTTACCGCGCCACGCCGGCAGGCTTCACATTCGCCGCAGTAGATGGTCGAATCGAACGTCACGCGATCGCCGACGCGTGCTCGATCGACCGCCGCGCCGACTTCTACAACCGTTCCCGCCGCTTCGTGCCCCATAATGATCGGCGGCACCCGTCGGCCACTGGTGCCGTCGTAGCCATGCACATCGCTGCCGCAGATGCCGCATGCGCCCACGCGCACGAGCACATCGGCGGGACCGAGCGCCGGCCGCGGGACATCGGTGATTTCAAACGTGCGGTAATCAATTAATAGCAGGGCACGCATATCGAACGTAGGACGGACATTCCTGTCCGTCCGTTGCTACATGTTTCCGCGCTCTAGGTAAAGTGCAGGAGCAGGATGGTGGACGGACAGGAATGTCCGTCCTACGGGCCGCTAAAACCCAAGTCCCTTCGTCTTCGTCGAAATCTTCAGCACCCGGTGATTCGCGCAGATGAACAGCGTCGAGCCATCTTCGCCGAATTCGACATTGGCCGTTCGGTCATTGGTCAAAATATTGCCGAGGTGTTTTCCTTCCGGCGTGATGACGGCAACTCCACCCGGCACCGCCACAAAAACATTGCCGTGTTGGTCAACGACCATGCCGTCGCACGACCCTGGCCGCTGTTTAATCAACTCATGGGCGTTGAAGAACTCGCGCTCCTCGCCAAGCACCCCGTCGGCCTTAATCGGAAATGCTACAACCACATTCCGCTCGGCGCCCGAATTCGCGACATAGAGCGTCTTCTCATCCGGCGACAACCCAATTCCATTGGGTGCGTCGAGTTCTTTCGTGAGCAGCGTCAGCTTTCCGTTGGGCGAGATTCGATAAACGCCTTGGAAAGGCAGCTCTTTCTTAGGGTCGTCAAATGCTTTCTCCAAGCCATACGGTGGATCGGTGAAGTAAATCGTCCCATCCTTGGCGACCACGATGTCATTCGGGCTGTTGAACCTCTTGCCGTCGTACCGGTCGGCGAGCGTCACATAATTGGCCACTGGTTTGTCCCAGGGCGATTCGAGGCGTGCGACCCGCCGGTCGCCATGCTGACAGAGAATGAGTCGGCCCTGGCGATCGAGTGCGAGGCCGTTCGAGCCAGATTCACCGCCGCGCGGTGTTTTTCCCGTGTAGCCGGCAGGTTTAAGAAAGAGCCGTGCGCCGCCTTTGGCGTCCCACCGCATGATCGCGTTGTTCGGGATATCGGAGAACAGCAGGAATCCTCCCTCGGCCGGCACCCAAACCGGTCCTTCGCACCACTCATAACCCTCGCCGATGACTTCCAGTTTGGCGTCGGGAGCGATCAGGGCGTCGAGCGCCGGATCCAATCGTTCAATTCCGCCAACGGAAGTGGATTCAGCCGCCCGAAGAGTCGTGTCACTCACGGTGCCGCCAAAAGAAACCAGTGCGAGGACGATAACCCAGCCGCACCCTGGAGCGATCAAGTTCGCTCGAACACACCCAAATCGAATCATGCTTGTAGCTCCCGTCTGGCACACAGAATGGAACCGTTCATGGTCCCTATAATACCGTGGGGTACGGCTCGATTGAAACCATACCGTTCGTGGGGCCAAGCACTTCTTCAATCGAGCGAAAGAGGGTGGTGGCGACTTCAATGCCGATTTCGCGCGAACTTCGGCAATGTGAGCTGTAGGATGCCACGTTGGGGTCAAAGCCCCCTCCCTCAGATTTTTCCAGTTTCAACAACTGATCGCCTCCGCTCGAAGGCGGGGCGATAGTGGCGAACCGCCATCCAGGTAGGTACAATCGGCGGTGCAGCGGAGATCGGTTTCCGGCGACGTTTGCGCCGGCCGTTTGGTTGGAGAAGCCTCGGAGCAGCATCATGCAGCGTGGCACTTTCGTCGGTACATATTGTGGTGGTCGCGGGACATTGGTGCGGCTACTTTGTTTCACGAGCTTTGTCGTTGCATCCGCATTGGTCTTGCCTGTTGCTTTGAGGGCAGAAGTAGAAGTGACCGATTTCGGCAAGACGGCAGACGGCAAGGCGGTAAAGGCCTTCACGATCACGAATAGTAAGGGCGTCGTCGTCAAGTTGATTTCGCGCGGCGCGACGCTTGCCGAATGGCGTGTGCCCGATAAGCACGGCAAGATGGACGACGTCATTTTCGGCTTCGATGACGTTGCCGGCTACGAATCGAAAGACAACGGCTACTTCGGCGCCACGGTCGGCCGCGTTGCCAATCGCATCGCTGGCGGCAAGTTCAAGATCGATGGCGAGGAGTATACGCTCGCCAAGAACGATGGCCCCAACACACTTCACGGCGGCGTTAAGCGCAGCCTAGATAAGGTCGTGTGGAATGGCAAGCCGATTAAGAACCAAGATGGCGAAGGCGTTGCGTTCACATACACGAGCCCCGACGGCGAAGAAGGCTTCCCTGGGAAACTGGACTGTAAAGTCACCTACCTATTAACGAACAAGAACGCGCTTCGCATTGATTACGAAGCCACGACCGACCAAGCCACGCCGGTCAATCTCACGAATCACACGTACTTTAATCTGTCGGGTGCCGGTTCGCCGACCATCAATGATCATGAGCTGATGATCGCCGCCGATCACTACACGCCGATCGATGCTACGCTGATTCCGACCGGCGAAATTGCCCCAGTAGAAGGCACGCCGTTCGATTTCCGCGAGTTCCACAAGATCGGTGAGCGCGTCGACCAACTCAACGACCAACCCGGCAAAGGTTACGATCACAACTTCGTGCTGAACAATCAAGCCGGCAAGCTGGCCCTGGCGGTGAAATTACATGAGCCAAAAAGCGGCCGCGTTTTGAGCGTGTTCACCACCGAGCCGGGCCTCCAGTTCTACGGCGGTAATTTCCTCACGGGTGCCAAGGCCAAAGGTGGCAAGACCTACGCCTATCGCAGCGGCTTGTGCCTGGAAACGCAGCACTATCCCAATTCCGTCAATGAACCGAAGTTCCCATCAATGCTCCTGCAACCAGGCCGAACGTACAAACATACTTGCGTTTACCAAATCACGACTGAATGATTGGAGACAAGAGTCAAGAGCTAAGAGTCGAGAGCCGTTCCTCGTTTCCACGCTCTGCGTGAGAACGCACGACATCGACGCTCTGCGTCGTTCGTTCGCGTGCGTGACGCAACTCGTAGAGACCCGCCGCAGAGCGGCGGGAAATTGTGATCCCACGCAGAGCGTGGGAACGAGAAAGCTCCGGTTCTCGACCCTCGACCCTCGACCCTCAACCCTCAACCCTCAACCCTCAACCCTCAACCAAGAGATTCCCCATGCAATCCTCCCGCCGCGAATTCTTCAAGCGTTCGGCCGCCGCCGGCGCATTGGCTTCTGTTCCCTTTGGTTTGGCCAAAGCCGCGGCCACCAAGAGCGACGACAAGCGAACAGTCGCCGCCATTGGTGTCGGCGGCAGCCGCGGGGCATTCAATCAAGGTGGTGCCATCGCCATGCGTGCCTCGCAACTCGGCCGCATGATCGCCGTGTGCGATGTTGATGTCGTCCACGCCGCCGAGTTCAACGCGAAATTCGACAACAGGCTGGCCATGTACGGTGACTATCGCAAGATGCTCGAACGCGAAAAGCCGGAAATCGTCACCATTGGCACGCCCGACCATTGGCACGTGCCCATCGCCATCGCCGCGATGCACGCCGGCTGCGATGTCTACTGCGAAAAGCCACTGACGCTCACGATCGACGAAGGCATCAAAATTTGCAGGGTCGTGAAGGAGACCGGCAAAGTCTTCCAAGTCGGCACTCAGCAGCGCAGCGAAAATGAAAACCGTTTCCTGAAAGCGATTGCCATCGTGAAAAGTGGTCGCCTCGGTAAGAAGGTCAACGCTCATGTCGCAATTGGTGGTGCTCCGGTGGGCGGTCCGTTCAAGGCGACCGACGTGCCGGCGGGCCTCAATTGGGATTTTTGGCAAGGCCCGGCCAACGTGGCTGATTATTTCGTCGAACGCCGCAAAGAGTTCCGCTGGTTCTACGACTATTCCGGCGGCAAGATGACCGACTGGGGCGCGCACCACATCGATATCGCCCAATGGGCCCTCAGCCACGACCACACCGGTCCCGTGAAGGTCAGCGGCACGGGCAAGTTTCCGCCGATCGTGCCCGAGAAGTTCGATTGGAATGCCTACCTTGCGGGCCAGGCAAAACTGCCTCCCGCCTTCAATACGCTGACCGAATTCCACATCAACTTGGAATATGCCGATGGCTCGATCATCAACGTCAACGACGATTACAAGTCGGAAGATGGCAAAGCCAACTTCGGCAACGGCATTCTGTTCGAAGGCGAGAACGGGCGCATCTTCGTCAATCGCGAACGGCTCACCGGCAAGCCCGTCGAGGATATGACCAAGGAAGAACAAGAGAAGCTCGACGAAGAAGTCATCAAGCTCTACCGCGGTAAGAAGCCGACCAATCACATGCAGAACTTCTTCGATTGCGTGGCCAGTCGCGAGAAGCCGATCTCCGACGTTGAGACCCACCATCGCACGATGACCTGCTGCCACTTGTGCAACCTTACGATGATGTTGGGCCGCGAGCTAAAGTGGAATCCCGACAAGCAAGAATTCGAGGGTGACGAACAAGCCAACATGCTGAGGACTCGTCCTCGCCGTGCGAAATACGCCTGGGACAAAACGACGTAGGGTGGGGCGTCGCCCACCATTTGACATGCGCAGCGAATCGTCTGTGGGAGGCCTCTCTGAGGCCGATGTCGTGTTACATTGGATATCGTCATCGGCGTCGGAGACGCCTCCCACAGAGTCTCTTACGGCGCATTCACCAACAGAATACTATGTGCAAGTGAGTGTGTCCTTCCGCGTCGCTTGCGGTTTAGCTGAACGACTTGTACAAACCGGAGGTATGCCATGCGCCCATCACGAATCGCGCTTACCCTTGTTTACTGGTTAATTGCGACCTCGACTTACGCACAAAAGGCCCGCGAAATGGATCCGGATGCCGGCAAACCGGTCCGAGTTTCGTCGCCGCTACTCATCAAAACTCCAGGCCCGCTCGAACGCTTGCAAACTTCGCCGCGTCACCACGAATGGGCCGATATTGATTCAGCCGGCGGCCGCAAAGTGCACACATTCGTAGCGTTTCCACAAGTCGAGAAGCCGGCGACGACAATCGTGGTCATCCACGAAAACCGCGGACTCACCGATTGGGTTCGCGGCGTGGCCGATCAGTTGGCCGAGGCCGGCTTCTTGGCCGTCGCGCCCGATCTGCTCAGCGGCACGGCCCCCGGCGGCGGCAACACTCCTGAATTCGGCTCCGAGGACAAAGCCATCGAGGGCATCTACAAACTGCCGCAATCGCAAGCGACGGCCGATCTCGACGCGGTCTTCAATTACGCCAAAGAACTGCCGGCCAGCAACAAGGTCGTTGCGGTCGGCGGTTTCTGCTGGGGCGGCGGTCAGACGTTCAACTACGCCACCCATAATCCGCTTATCGCCGCGGCGTTTGTGTTCTATGGTCCGGCGCCGAAAGACGAGAAGAACTACGAGAATATCAAGGCACCCGTTTATGGTTTCTACGGCGGCAAGGACTTTCGCATCACCGGTGAAGTACCTGCGGTCGAAAAACGAATGAAGCAATTGGGCAAGATGTACGAGCCCATCGCTTACGAAGGTGCCGGCCACGCCTTCATGCGCCTCGGCGAAGCAACCAATGATGCCAAGGATCCGAATCGAAAAGCCCACGACCAGGCGTGGGAGCGGCTCAAAAAACTCCTTAATGAGTTGAAGTAGCGCCAAATAGGTCATTGGGTGCTTTATCGCTCTGTTAGTTACGTGCTCCCCGACTGGGCGAGTTGCGAATATGCTTTCGCTCGCCTATGCTACGTGTTTTCAGGCCTTGCGCGAAACACGGGAGCAGCTCTTGATGGATACCAAATGGCCGATTGGCGTGTTCGCCAGTATCGATGCGGGGCTGGGCGTGCGGTTGGAAGTGGCCCGCGAATTGGGCGTTCACACGGTGCATCTGCACACACCACACGCCCCTTCACGCACTCCGCAACGTGCCGCGGAGTTTAACCAGCGCCTCGCCGATCTTGGCATTAAGATCACATGCGTGTTTGCCGGGTTCGAAGGCGAAAGCTATGCCGACATTCCCACGGTCCAACGAACGGTCGGCCTCATGCCGCGTGCAACCCGCGCTGCCCGCACGGTCGAACTCAAGGAAATCGCCGACTTTGCCCGCCAGTTGGGCGTCGATGTCGTCGGCATGCACCTCGGCTTCGTGCCGCACGAGAAGACCGATCCCGACTATCGCGACCTGCTCGATATCACGCGCGCCGTTTGCGATCACTGCCGCGGCAACGGTCAGGCGATGCACCTCGAAACGGGCCAAGAACCGGTCGACGTTCTAGTTCAATTCCTGGACGATGTCGAACGCGACAACCTGTTCGTCAACTTCGACCCGGCTAACATGATTCTCTACGGCGCCGGCGAACCAATCCCCGCGCTCGAAAAGCTTGGCGCGCGCGTTCACAGCATCCATTGCAAGGACGCGACTTGGTCCGATAAGCCGGGCGAAACCTGGGGCTGCGAAGTGCCGCTCGGCGATGGCGACGTGAACTTCGACTCGTTCGTGAAGACGCTCAACAAAATCGGCTATACTGGCCCGCTCACGATCGAACGCGAAATCCCCCAAGAGCCCGAACGCCAGAAGGCCGAAATCGGCCGCGCGATCGATTTGCTGCAACGACTGAAACAGAAATACAAGTAGGGTGGGCACTGCCCACCATTTGCGGTTCCGCCAATTCGACGCGAACCGTTTGTAAATCAAGAGGGGGAGCGGGGGAGAACGGGAGAGGGGAAGACTTAAGTGCCGAGCGTCGCCAGCGAGTCTCCCCCTCTCCCTATTTCCCGTCTCCCTCTCTCGAACAGCCAAGCCCGACACCATTCTTCGAATCGTCAAAATAACGGAAACCACTCATGGCCATTCGCACACGTCTCTTGGTGATGATGTTCCTGCAGTACTTTGTGTGGGGAGCCTGGTTCGTAACGCTCGGCACGTATTTGTCCACGGCCACGGGTGCGGATAAAGCCCGCATCTTCTCCGATACGTTCGTCGGTGACGCCTACGGAACGGCGGCAATCGCGGCGCTCATTGCGCCGTTCTTTGTGGGGATGATCGCCGACCGCTTCTTTTCCACAGAACGCATCCTGTGTGTTTTGCATCTCGCGGGGGGCATCTTGCTATACCTGTTGACGAACGTTCAATCGCCGCCGCTGTTTTACGCTGGCCTGATCGCCTATTTCCTGGCCTACATGCCGACGTTGGCGCTCACCAACTCGCTGTCGTTCCATCACTTAGACGATCCGGCCCGCGAATTTCCGGGAATTCGCGTTGCCGGCACGATCGGCTGGATCATCGCGGGCCTCATCGTGGGCTCGCTTTTTATCGCGGGCAAACAGTTGGGTTTCAAATTTGAACGTCCCTTCGGGTTGCCGTTCACGCTGCAATTCGGCAGCCAATTAGGGCCCGAAGCAAAGGTCGAACCCACCGTCATCCCGATGCTGATCGCTGCTGCGGCCGAACTGGTTTTGGGCATCTATTGCCTCGCGCTCCCCCACACACCGCCCAGCCGGCGTGAAGGCCAGCAAACGGTCGGCGATATTCTCGGCCTGGACGCACTCGCTCTCATGAAACAATGGTCGTTCCTTGTTTTCGTGATTGGCTCGTTCCTCATTTGCATTCCGCTGCAGTTCTACTACACGTTCACGAACCCGTTCCTCAACGAACTAAAAGTTCCTAACGCGGCCGCGATTCAAACGTACGGCCAGATGTCCGAGATCATCTTCATGCTGCTCATGCCGCTCTTCTTCGCGCGGCTCGGCGTCAAGTGGATGCTCCTCGTTGGCATGGCCGCATGGGCAATCCGTTACGTACTCTTCGCGTTTGGTGATCCGGGTGGCGGCATTTGGATGCTTTACATTGGCCTCATCTTGCACGGCATTTGCTACGATTTCTTCTTCGTTACTGGCCAGATTTATGTCGACAACAAAGCCCCGGTCCATGTGCGGGCCGCCGCACAAGGCTTTATCGCGTTCGTCACGTTAGGGCTCGGCCTGTTTGTTGGTTCGATCGTTTCCGGCCGCGTTGTGGGTCATTACGCCACGCCCAGCGAGGCAATTGCCCACAACTGGCACAACATCTGGCTAATTCCGGCCGGCATGGCCGGCGTGGTCATGGTCCTGTTCGCACTCTTGTTTCATGACCACGGCGATGGCCGACCGCAACATGAAGTTGATTTGGAACGCTCGACCCGCACCCCGGAGGAGGCCCCGCGATGACTCGCGTTGGTATCATTGGCATCGGCTTCATGGGCTGGATTCACTGGCTGGCCTACCACCGGCTAAGCGACGTGCGCGTCACGGCCATCAGTGAAACCATCCCCAAACGCCTCGCCGGCGATTGGCGTGACATCAAGGGCAATTTTGGCCCTCCCGGCGAGCAGGTCGATCTCACCGGCATTGGCGCCTACGCCAATCTCGACGACCTGCTGCGTGACTCCAACGTCGATCTCGTCGATATCACGCTGCCGACCGCCTTTCATGCCGATATCGCCATTCGCGCACTCGAAGCCGGCAAGCATGTGCTGTGCGAAAAGCCAATGGCCCTGCAACTGGCCGATTGCGAACGGATGGTCGCCGCCGCCAAGAAGGCGAACCGCCTGCTGATGGTCGGCCACGTGCTGCCGTTCTTCCCCGAGTACCACTGGGCGCTGCAAGTCATTCGCGGCGGCGAGTACGGCAAACTGCTCGGCGGCGAATTCCGCCGGGTCATTTCCGATCCCACGTGGCTCACCAAGTACTGGCTGCCTGAACACATTGGCGGCCCGATGCTCGACCTCCACATCCACGACGCCCATTTCATCCGCCTCCTTTTCGGCCTGCCGCAAGAAGTCACCACGACCGGCCGGCAGCGCAACAACCTGCCGGAATTCTGGCACACGCAATTCCGCTTTGCCGATCGCGACCTCGCGGTCGCTGCCACCAGCGGCACGATCAACCAACAAGGCCGCCCATTCGATCACGCCTTTGAAATCCATTTGGAAAAGGCAACGCTGATGTTCCAATTCGCCGTCATCGGCGGGGAAGGGCGGTATCTTTGCCCGCCCACGCTGCTCGATTCCAGCGGCAACGCCCAGCACGCCGACATTCCTGGCGGTGACCCAACCGATGCCTTCGTCAACGAGCTCCGCGAAGTAACGAATTGTGTGCGTGATGGCCGCCCCTCCGATACGCTCGGCGCTGTGCTCGCCCAAGACGCCATGCGCATCTGCGCCGCCCAAACCGCCAGCCTCCAATCCGGCAAACCCGTAACGCTCAATACATAGCCCGGCCGTTTCGGCCGGTTGCCAATAGAATTAGTCGTCCCTGAAAAACTGCGTTGTGTCTACGAATAGGGGGTGCGTAGCGGTTGTTGTGGCGCTAAAATTTGCCAGGTTTTGGTTCCTATGTCCTCGAAAGCTGGCGAAAAATGCAACCCAAGTCACGTTCTCCGCAGATTGAATTGTTTGGTGCTCGCTTGAGCGAACTGTTGAATCCGGAGCATCCGCTGTACGTGC
>JAKOXH010000068.1 GCA_029781135.1 Planctomycetota bacterium | reverse complement strand
CGCCGACTGATGAAGGTCCGCTTCGACCGCACTGCCTACCGCCGCCGTTCGCAAGTGGAAACCGTGATCTCGATGATCAAACGCCGCCAAGGCGCCCACGTCAGCGGTCGCTCCTACCATAGCCAATGCCGCGAACTCCGCTTACTCGTCCTCACCCACAACATCATGATTCTTGTCATCGTCGAGGTTTTCTACACAGCCGCAACGAGTCGTTTCTTTTATCACCGTAGCATTCGATCATCGGCAACAACTATCCGCCATGATCGAGGTCGAACGATGGTATCTCTCCCTGTAGCTCCCGCCCGCGAGCGTATCTCTCTCCCGCAACTCGCCAAAGAGCAAGGCGTTTCCCCAGTATCCACGTGGCGTTGGGCGCTTCGCGGCTGTGCGGGGCACGTGCTGCCAACATTCTGCATCGGTCAAAAGCGATACACGACGCGCGCCGCATTCGCGGAGTGGGTGGATCGCGTGACGGCGGCACATAACGGCCAAGTGATTAGCTGCTCGTCGCCCAAACGGGAGTCCGCTATTACGCAAGCTGAAACGCGAAATGGCGGAATTGGGAGTCCGAGTATATTCCATTAACCGGCCCGGCGGCGCATGAAAAGGCCCGCACCCCGCCAAGGGTAACGGGTCAAAAAACGAAAGGCGACAATGAGCACAGTATCACATTCACCCGCGATTTTTTGCAGCCAGCCTGGTTCCGTTCTTGCCGATTCGACGCGAGCCGCTCAGCGAAGAGCAAATCGCGCTACAAATCAAACTGCTCCGCCGGCGACAGCTCCGGCGGCCAGATGTTCGCGAACTGCTGCTCCGTCGTGCGGAACGGAAGGGCTGTGCGCGATAACAGAGACAATTTCGGAAACCGTTTCCAAAAAGCGCGGCCGGCCGGAAGCGTTCACTCCAATGTACGTCAAGGCCGTTGCCGGTCTCCATCCAGAACTATCGAGTAAACGCTGCGTTCGCTCTTCACCTATAACATGGGCGCGGCGTGTGATACGCTACTAAGTTGACCCCTATGACCTATTCACGCGTTCTGCTCTCAATATGGATGCGGCGTTGATGAACCACCACTGTCGACGCACATGCGTGCCCTTTGCCGTACTGTTCCTGTTCACAGCGGACATTCGCGCCGCAGAGGCGCAACTGGCAGGAACTCCGTCGGCGTCACTAACCGAGCAGAAAGTAGTTGCGTTGGTCCGCGAACACGCCGGGAATGTCTTCCTGTTGGGTGAGCCCGTGACTGTCTCCCTGCCGGCCGAAAACGCCATCAACCCCAGTTCATGGCGTGCTATCGATGACCGTGGCCACGAAGTCGCCCATGGTAGTGTTAAGGACCAGTTGACGCGGGCCAGCGAACAAGTGTCATCCGGACAGCGTGTTGCCCTCGGCGAACTCGGTGTGGGATGGTACCGCATCGAGTGGTGCGATGCCGGCAAGAACGTCTTGGGCTGGACAACCGCCGCTGTGCTGACACCACTTGTGGCGAAAACGCCGGAGGATTCGCCCATCTGTGTAGATGCCGCCATCTCCTGGTTCGCCCGTGACGATGCTGGTCGGCAGGCCGATTTTGCCCACCTAGCGGCACTGGCAGGCGTCAGTTGGACGCGTGATAGACTCCGCTGGCGGGACATGCAGCCGGCGGCCGACCAGTTCACGTCCGATCCTACGACTTACGATACGGCGGCCGAACAGCAGGCCAAGGCCGGCCTCAACGTGCTGCAAGTTTTTCACGACACACCAGCATGGGCCGCTGGCCCGGATGGTCGGCAGGGACATTTTCCTGACGACCTCCGCCATGTGTATCGCTTCTGCCAGGCGATGGCGCGCCGCTTCGCCGGCAAGGTGCAGGCCTGGGAGCCGTGGAACGAGGCGAACGTTGCCGACTTTGGTGCCCACACGGTGGATGAAATCTGCGCCTACCAAAAGGCGGCCTACCTTGGTTTCAAGTCGGGCGACACGGGTGTGACCGTCTGTTGGAACGCTACAACTGGTGTGCCCACGGATCGCCAAACCGCCGGTGTGTTGAACAACGAGGCTTGGCCCTACTTCGACACATTTAATATCCACTCGTACGATTGGCCGACGTCCTACCAGCAGCTGTGGGAGCCGGTACGCAGGGCCGCCGTTGGAAAGCCGATTTGGGTGACCGAAAGCGATCGCGGTATGACGGCCGCAGCCGACTCCCCGACGCATGAGTTGACGGCCCGAAAGGAGCGGCTCAAGGCCGAATACATGGCCCAATCGTTTGCCCTCAGCCTCCACGCAGGCGCCGCGCGTCATTTTCATTTCATTCTTGGCCAGTATGGCGAACGGGACGTCGAATTCGGCCTGCTTCGTCACGACCTTACGCCGCGACCCGCCTACGTTGCGCTGGCAGCCCTCGGTCGCATGTTGGCCGGTGCCCGTTGTCTCGGCCGCTACGTGGTCGCCGATGAACCCGACACGTTCGTCATCGCATTCTCGGCGCTCCATGAGGGAAAGCACCGCGATGTGCTCGTGGCCTGGTCGGAGCGAGCAGGCGACTGGCCTCAACGAGGTGAGCAAACAACGAACTGGCCACTTCCCAACTCACTAACCGTCGAGTGGTGCTGCGATTATTTCGGCCGCCCCTTGGGCCACACGGTTCCGCAGAGGCTCACGTCGGCGCCAACGTTTGTTGTCCTGCCTGCGGGCGAAGCGGCTCGCCTCACCCTCGACCCGCCCGGCCGCAGCCCATCGCGTAACACAATGTCCGCTGGTAAGAAGCCGTCGCCCGTCGTCCTGCAGTGCTTGTTGCCTCTCAATACAGCGGTGCGCGACGAGTCCATTCCTTGGGCCTGGGAGTACGAACATCAATTCGATGTTGACACTCAACATGAACTGCCGCTCTTCATCTACAATTTCGACGACAAGAGCGTCACCGGAACGATCACGCTCGAAAACACGCCGCCGGGTTATCGAGTCACCCCTGGTCGCTGGCAGGTGAAGCTTGGTCCTATGGAGCGACAGCGGTTGCCCGCGCAGGTGCGGATTGCCACTTCGGGTGACACAACACCGAAGGCCGAACGTTGGCTCATTTTCCGCGGCAACTTTGGCGAGGCCGGTCGGCCGGTACTTGCCCTCCAGTTGTTCGCGAAGTCGAAGTAGTGGCGCTCCCTGTTGGAACGAGCAACGGCTGGCATTCACGGCGTATCCTCAGACGTATCGCGGGAATATTGAATAGGTTCCGAGCCTTCACTGTTCCAACTTCAAAATGGCCCACAAGGGCACTTCCGGAAGCGTAACTGTTTCGTTCTCGATCCTGATGATTTGCTCCGGCTGACCCGGTTGATAAATCTTGGCAGAAGTGAGTTCCGGGAGCCCCAACCCCGCCCCATCAATGACCAGCTTGAGGTCTTTCACCGGTTCGAATCGGTCGATTGCCGCGTCATAGTTCCAGTTCACGATGTGGACCACGACGGAACCACGTTTCGCTCGTGGAAAGAGACGCACCTGCTGGCTGCCCTTCACTCGCACCACTGGCTTGAGCTTGGCGATCGCCGCAGCAACTGATTCGATTCTGCGGCCAGCATCAATTCTCGCCAGCAGTTCTCGGTCGGCGTCGGCAAAATCGGGCGCGCGCAGCACCAAGACGGGGGCTGATCCGCGCAAGTCGGAAGCCGCAAGGGCGCGCGGCACGGCACGATTTCCGCCCAGCGCGAGGCGAAATGGGAGATTGGCCTGCGATAACTTTCGGCAAGCATTCATTAGCACGTCCGGCTGGTTGTCGTAGGTGGTTTGGGCATAGGCCACGATAATGGCCGGGAGATTTTCGTAATCATCAAATAGCGAGCGGTTGTCGCGCACGAAACGGTAAAGCGGCGCGAATTGCGCTTTAGGTCCTTCGTACCAGTGAGTGCCTTTTTCCGGCGTGTGACACCACTGGCGGTTGGGGGCCATCAGGCTGTTTCCCGCTGCGTAGCCCAGGGCGATCCAGCCCTGAACCAAACCCGAAAGATTCTTTTCCTTGATGAACGCCCAGTCGCCACCGCTCGCGGTCGCGGCCAGCGGGCGGCCAACCGCATCGGCCATGCGGTAGGCGACCACGGGGTCGTCGCTCATTCTTCCGACCTTGGCGTGGTGCTCGATTTCGGCGCTGAAAAAGTCCAGCGACAAATAATCGTTCAGGTGCGGTCCCCAGGTGAGGCCGGCATTGGCACTCATGGGCACCGGATGCCCGGCGGTTGTGGCCGCCAGTTGCCGCAGTTCGGCCATGAAATCGGCTGCCCCGCGCAGTTGAAAGATCCGATACTCGGGCCAGAGTGGATGATCGCTGAACTTTCGTCCCGGCTTTTCCGCCAGCCATTTCCTGAGCGCTTGGCGAAAATCAAAGGTGGCAGGGGCATCGCTCGCAACGCGAACGGAGTCTTTGGGCAGGCTGCCCAGGTATTCGCGGAACTCCGACATGCAACGGTCGCAGTAGCACGATCCCAGCCAGAGCGATCCGGCCGTACCCAGGTGATCATCAATATGCACTCCGTACGCCCCGGCTTTGACCGTCTCGACGACGCGGTCCCGGAGGAACTCTCGGAAGCGAGGCTGCCGCGTGCAGCACCACCAGTAGGGGGACGCCTTGGTGTTGGTGGTCCGTCAACCAGGGAACTTTGAAAGGCTGGCCTTCGAGATCCCGGCACAGGCCGGCCTCGTAAGTCTTCGGGTCGCGGTCGTAATAGCGGTTGAACTCGGTCACCATGCCGACGCTGCCAAAGTATTTGATGCCAGCGGCCTGCTGGAGTGATTCCGGCGTCGGCGTTCCGCCCCAGGCGAGCAGCGTCGCGCCATAGTCCTCGTAGATTTCCCGCGGCGCCTGGTACATGAAGACCACGTCGGACGGGCGGAGGACGGAGATTTGGGCCCAAGCGGCGGCTTGGCAAAGTCCAAGAACGGCGAGCGTCAAAGCGAAGCGCATGGCCTGATGAGACCGCAACAGCGCCGCCGAATCAAGTCGACAAAAACATGGCGGCCAACGGACCACCCAAATCCCCTGGAGAGGGCCTGCGGACTGTTAGTTTGCCCACTCGTTTGGCGGATAGGATTAATACGGCCCCGCGAGTCATATCGATCTTCAGTTGATGCGAAACGGCATCGTAGACGATCGCTGTTTGCTCTTTCCCATCGGGCGAGCAACGCACCTTAACACCGACGTCAAAGGCCTGGGCCGGATCGATTTCCAGCGACAGTTCCAGGCTGTCTCCGTGAACTTCTGGCATTCTGCCAACAAGTCGAAAATATTGATCAACTTATTCTGACGAGCGCCCTCAGCATTTGCGGACGGAGCAACTCGCAATCCACTAAGTACAGATTGGCTGGAAGCGGTCATTGACGTCCTGGGGGGAAGCCAAGCCGGTATGAAACGGTTCTTCGATGGGCCACCAACGCGAGAATTCGGCTACGATGACAGCGTTGTTTACCGATTGACGGTCGCGCAGGTTCTCGGATTCCCGTTGAATATCGGCCTCCACGTCGCCTGCAAGGAGATCGGAACGTAACGTCCTATAGGTAAGTATTGATCAAATTCTCGATCATCTCCTGCCGCCCGCTGACGTTGGGCGTGATATCGCCTTTTTCGAGCATGTACTTTTCGAGCGATTTGAAGGAGTGTTTGCCGGCTTCGATTTCGGCGCCGATGCCGGTATCCCAACTGGCGTAGCGTTCCTTGAGCAGGCCCTCGAGTTTGCCGTCGGCCAGCATGGCGTGCGAAATCTTGAGGCCACGGGCGAAGGCGTCCATGCCGCCGATGTGGGCGTGGAACAGGTCGACCGGCTCGAAGCTTTCTCGGCGGACCTTGGCATCGAAGTTGACGCCGCCCGTTTTGAAGCCGCCGTACTTGAGCAGCGTGTACATGCACTGCGTGGTGAGGTAGATATCGGTCGGGAACTGGTCGGTGTCCCAGCCGAGGAGCATGTCGCCCGTGTTGGCGTCGATGGAACCCAACACGCCCGAGGCGGCGGCGAGCTCCATTTCATGGTGCATTGTGTGACCGGCAAGCGTGGCGTGGTTGGTTTCCAGGTTCAACTTGAGGTGGTCGATAAGACCGTACTCGCGGAGGAAATTGCAGCACGCGGCCGTATCGGAATCGTACTGGTGTTTGGTCGGTTCTTTCGGCTTGGGTTCGATGTAGAACTGGCCGGTGAAGCCGATCTCCTTGGCGTAATCGACAGCCATGTGGAGGAAGCGGGCGAGGTGATCGAGCTCGCGCTTCATGTTGGTGTTCCACAGGTTCTGGTAACCTTCGCGGCCACCCCAGAACGTGTAGCCTTGGCCACCAAGTTCCTTGGTGATTTCGAGCGCCTTCTTCACCTGGGCGGCGGCGAACGCGAACGCATCGCTGTTCGGGCTCGTGGAGGCCCCATGCATGTAGCGGCGGTTGCTGAACAGGTTCGCAGTGCCCCAAAGCAGCGTGATGCCGGTGCGCTGCTGCTCTTCTTTAAGAACTTTCACGACAGCATCAAGGTTGCGGTTGGATTCGGCCAATGTGGCGCCTTCCGGGGCAACATCGCGATCATGGAAGACGTAATACGGGTTGCCGAGCTTCTGCATGAACTCAAAGGCCGCCCGCACGCGGTTTTGGGCGTTTTCGACCGATTCGCTGCCGTCGTCCCAGGGCCGCACGGCGGTGCCCGGGCCAAACGGGTCGGAAAGGGCATTCCGCATCGTGTGCCAGTAGGCGACGCTAAACCGCAGGTGGTCGCGCATCGTCTTTTTGCCGACCTTTTCGTCGGCATTGTAGTGGCGGAAAGAAAGGGGGTTCTTCGAAGATGGGCCTTCGAACTTGATACGTTCGATTCCGGGGAAGGCGGGTTTCATGGGTCACCTGTGGATTAAGGTTGGGCAGGCCGCATGCGGCTCGCCGTCGGTCGCGTCAAAGCGATTTGATAGGTTCAGAAGCGGAACTGCGGCGGTTGGCCGCCAACGTACTGTCCGATTGGGCGCCGGCTGGCAGCATTATCATTCCGCGGGCCTATTCTAGCGAATATAGGGGCTGTACCGGGAGGGGTTTGTTGGACAGTTTTGCGGCCCCCGAGTAGGCTGAAAGAATATGGGCACTGGCGGGACGGCCGATTTGCCGCTTCTCTCTACTCCGCCGTTAGGAACAGCAGAAACGATGGCTATGAATTCTTGGCGTGAACGCGCTCGCGTTTGGCGTTCCCGGAAATGTGGCATTGCGCGCGCGGCTTCGGTCCTGAACCTGCCGCACGCCGATCACCAACTGGGCACTTCCCCCATTCGTGGGTTCCTTTTCATGGGATTGGTGTACGGCTGGGCGCTCCTGTGGCCGGCGCTTGTCCGTGGTGATCAATTCGTGGAAATGGATTTCAATATTCCGCTAAATAGCCGAGCAAGAGGGACTGTATTCATTGAACTGTTCGATGATCGTCCTCTTACGCGCGATAACTTCCTGGCCTATGTCAACAGCGGGAATTACGACGCGACATTGATGCATCGTCTTGCCTTCAGTAATTCAACACCGTTTGTTTTGCAGGGCGGTGGCTACTACCTGCAATATCAGAACGAGCCTGCGCCGCTGAATGTTTCGCTCAATCCGAATGCGGTCGTTGACCTCGATGGAAATCCGGCAACGCCAAATCCGACCGTCAACAACGAGTTCAATAACCTGCCATTTCGTTCCAATTTGAAGGGCACGATCGCGATGGCGAAATTGCCGGGCGACCCGAACAGTGCTACGTCGCAGTACTTTTTTAACTTGAGCAACAATTCGGCGATTCTCGACGGCCAGAATGGTGGATTCACGGTCTTTGCGCAGGTTGTCGGCGATGGCATGAATCTGATTGATGCATATGACGGCTTAACGCTCATGAGTCTCGACCAAGATGCGGATGACAACGGCGTTCGCGACAATGGCCCCTTTGGAACAGTGCCAGTGATTGTGGATTCCAAGACACAGAGATTTTTGCCCTTGATGCTCAACCGGGCCAAGGCGGTTGACTACTACGGCAGCGCGCGCACGACCGATACAACGGGCGGACTGACGCTAACGGCCGCCAATTCGTACATCGATACGGGCGCCACGTTTACGGGAACCGGTAGCGTAACGATCGATGTTGGCAAGCGGCTGGGAATTCGCGAGGGGTATACCCTAAGCCACGACTTGATCAGTCACGGTACGTTAGCGCCGGGGTTGCAGCTGGGAACTGTAACCGTCGCGAACTATTTTCAATGGGTGGATGGAAATCTTGAAATACAATTACATAACACCACCGCGGATACCGAGTATGATCGACTTGTCGTCGCAGGCTCCGCATTTTTGGCGGGCAAGCTGAGCATTTCGCTATTGAACGGATACAATCCGGTGGCCGGCAGCACGTATACCGTGCTGACGGCGGGTTCGATCACGGGTGCATTCGACACATTCGGTTTGCCGCAATTGAGCCCGGGACTCGTTTGGAGTATTGGGCGGACATCGACGGCCTACACACTGGCAGTGGCGGCGGCCGACTACAATCAGAACGGCGTGGTGGATGCCGCCGATTATTTGATTTGGCGACATAACCGAGGAATGGCGTCTGGCGCGACCGTTGCACAGGGCGACAGCAACGGCGACGGCGCGGTGAACGACGCGGACTATTTGATTTGGCGGGCGAATCTGGGCAACGTGCGCGGGACCGCGAGCGGGACAGGAAGCGCTAACCTGGGACCAAGCGGAGTGCCGGAGCCAGGCATCAGTGCCCTGATGCTGGTTCTCTTAACAGGGCTACCGATGAGCCGGTACCGGCGGAAGTGTCTCCGTAGCGTCGATACGACGGAACCATTTGTTCGACAAACGTTGTGAGCAATTCGATTCAATGTGACCTTCCACTGGAAAGAACCTTCGCTGGGAACGTCAGACGAGTCGGGAATCCGATTGTACCGCAAATGAAACACACTTACTTTGAGTCTTCTTTGCAGTGGAGTTGATTGTGGCGGCTTTATCGAGCTTTGGTCGAATCCGGAACGTACATAACCATGCGCTTGTCATTCCCTTATTTACGGCTGTAGTGGCGCTGCAAGCAAGCTTCGCCTCAGGCGTGACGCCGACGAGTAAGGTTCGTTTCTATATGAATATGGGAACTGTCGAAATCGAGCTTTACGGCACGCAGTCGCCACTGAACGTGGCTAATTTTTTGAGCTACGTCGACAACGGGTCGTATAACGATTCCATCATTCATCGAACGCGAGATGGGGCGAGTGTCGCGACTTCCGACCTCTTCGCCCAGGGCGGCAGCTACAAACAGAACGGTGCCGGGATTACGCCTGGGGCAGCGGTCGCCAACGAGTTCAACGCCGCGAATGGACTCTCGAATACCGCCTACACGCTGGCGGCCGCCCGCGGATCGGATCCCAATAGCGCCACCAGCGGTTGGTTCATCAATCAAACAAACAATGCGGCCGCGTTCGATCCTGGCCCTTACACGGTGCTCGGCAAGGTGACGTTGGGCACGAACATCATTGACCAAATCCCGTATTTGCCAAATCTGCCGATCTTGGGGGGAAGTTCGCTGTCGAGCATGCCGATTTACAACAACGGTGAGGTAGTCATAAACCGCGCGATCCGTATTCCGCTGTTGGCGGGAGATTATAACTTCAGCGGGTCTGTAACCACGGCGGACTATACGGTGTGGCGAAACAACTACGGCTCAACGGTCAATCTGGCATCCGATGGTAACGGCGATGGCGTCGTGAATGCAGTTGACTATGTTATTTGGCGGAATTCGCTTTCACCAGGCACCGGCGCGGGCGCCGGCGACCTGGGCCCCGGAGTAGTCCCCGAGCCCTTGGCTGCCGCACTCCTTTTGATCGGCACGTTGTTCCTGTCGAATCGCCGCTGGCGACTGTAAGTCAGCCAGCACTATTCCTAAGCTGTTGCGACAATCGACTTGCGGCCGGGCCGTTCTTCTGTCAACATTTTGACTTGTGCCGTCGTCGCATAGAAGGCCGAATCCGGCATTCGGAGCGGTGGCTTCGCGCTCGCTACTCGGTCTTTTGTCGAAATGTACGACAAGTCTTTCGAATACTTTATTCGCGTCCGGCCCAGAGGGCCGGGCTATTTAATTAACTATGGCAAGTATCATCAAAGAGCGTTTAGCAGCTGGTAAAATCGTGCGGGCGATGCACGTGGTCGGGTTTTCATCGCCGAAGATCATCGAGTTGTTTGGCACGCTGGGCACCTTCCACGGCTTCTGGTTCGACCAGGAACACTCGGCCATTCCGCATCACGATTTGGAACTGATGTTGATGGCTTGCCGGATTACGGGGAAGGATGCGTTCTCGCGCGTGCCGCCGACCGATTACGCCACGGTCATGCGGCCGATGGAGACCGGCTGCAGCGGCGTGATGATCGCTCAAATCCGCACCGTCGATGAAGTCAAGAAGTGCGTCGAGTGGGCCAAGTACCCGCCGGTCGGCAGCCGCGGCATGTTCACGGCGAATGCCGAAACACAATGGGGCCGCACGCCCATGGCGACGCTCGTCGAGAACGCGAACCGCGATCGCTGGATTTCGATCCAAATCGAAACGCTCGAAGCGCTCGATCGGCTGGATGAAATCGCGGCCGTACCGGGCGTTGATTGGTTGTTCGTGGGGCCGGCCGATCTTTCGGTGGTACTCGGTGTGCCGGGGGACTTCCTGCACCCCAAGTGCATCGAGGCCCTGAAGAAGGTGAATACCGCCGCGAAGAAGGTCGGCAAGGCCTGGGGGATTCTGACCCGCGATGCCGAACATGCCCGCCGCTGCCGCGAACTTGGCTGCCAGTTCTTTAGTTGCTTGGGCGACGTCGATTGCCTGCGCGTCGGCCTGGATACGCTCGAACAACGCTACGCCGAGTTGCAAGATTAACTGAAACACCACGAGCAACATTAAGAATCTCACGCCAAGGCGCAAAGACGCCAAGGAGCAGTTAACCGCTAATGTTCGCTGATTGGACGCGAATGCTTTTGGCCAAGAGATTAGCGCGTATTAGCGTACATTAGCGGTTTAGTATTCAAGTACGAATCCTTGGCGCCTTGGCGTGAGCCATAACGAATTAAAACCAACGATTGGACTCGGAGATTTTCCATGACCAAGCAAGCGGAAAAGCAAAATATTGTTCAGGTTAAGACGGCGTTGGCGGATAAGTACATTCGGTTGGCGCGGACCCGCCGCAGCAAGCCGGCCCGGGCCACGCTGCTGCGCCATGCCGAACGGTTTCGCAGCCAGGCTGCCAACGCCGCGAATAAGTAGTGCGCATGAACTCTTCGGACCACGGGCGATCATTGGGCAGTGTAGCCGAGTCTTTCCGAGACTCGGATGAAGCAGAGTCGCGCCGCCCCGGCAAGAAAGGCGCCAACTGGCATATGTCGAGCGCACTCGATCCGCGTCTCGGCGAGACGCGGCCACACGTGGGCGAGTCTCTCCGAGACTCGCACGGAATGTGGTAAGTTGACACCATGGAAGAGCTAAATTTCTTCGATCGGCGTCAGACCTACTCCGTTGCCTGGAAGACGCTGCCGCATTGGGCTCAAGCGGGGACCATCTGCTTCATCACTTGGCGCACGGGCGACTCCTTGCCTGCCGCCGCGGAAAGGCGCATTACGAGGGAACGAACTGAAGTCCTGCGTCGCGCTGGCATTGATCCTGGCAGCAATTGGCAAGCCGCGCTCGCCAAACTTCCCGCGGCAAACCGCGCTCGCGTACAATGGTCCCTCTTCGCAGCATCCGACCAGGAACTCGACCGCAACTTCGGCGAGTGCGTGCTGCGCCGGCCAGCGCTTTCGAAGACTGTCGAGGATTCGCTGCTCTACTTCGACGGCGACCGTTATGTGCTGACGGATTCGGTTGTCATGCCGAACCATGTGCATCTGCTGGTGGCGTTTCGCGATGAGGACGCACTCGTCGTTCAATGCGAAAGCTGGAAGCGGTTCACGGCGCGGGAGATTCACAAACAGCTTGGCCGCCAAGGCGAGTTCTGGCAGGTCGAGCAGTTCGATCACCTCGTTCGCGGGCCGGAGCAGTTTGAGTACTTGCGGGAGTATATTCGGTTGAATCCGGAAAAGGCACGGCTCAAGCAAGGGGAGTACCGGTACTATTCGAAGCCGTTGACTTGAGTCATCCGCGTCTCGGCGAGACGCGGCCACACGTGGGCGAGTCTCTCCGAGACTCGCACGCTACACTTGGTATGACAAGCAACGTGCCGCCAAGTGGCGGCGCGTTTCGCGCTCTGCTAAAATGCCAACTCGCGAAAATCATTCGTGGTTCGGCAGCATCTTTTGGGCGAGCGATTCATGGCGAATTCTCGGCGATTGACCCCCATTCAATGGCTCGTCTGCATCATCGCGGCGATTGGTTTCGCGTTCGATATCTATGAGCTGCTGATGCTGCCGCTGGTGGTCGGCCCGGCATTACAGGAGCTAGGCGGTCTTACGCGCGGAACGCCGGAATTCGCTCGTTGGTTTGGGTTGTTGTTTTATGTGCCGGCGATTTGTGGCGGCATCTTCGGGCTGTTGGGGGGGTATCTTACCGATCGGTTCGGCCGCCGCCGCGTGCTGACCTGGAGCATCCTGCTCTATGCCTTCTCGGCGTTTGCCGCAGGGTTCTCGACCAACCTTTGGATGCTGCTGATCTTGCGAACGACGACATTTATCGGCGTGTGCGTGGAGTTCGTTGCGGCCGTCGCATGGCTGGCCGAGTTGTTTGATGAGCCGGGGCAACGCGAACGAGTGCTGGGGTACACGCAAGCGTTTTCCTCGTTCGGCGGATTATTGGTGGCGGTCGTGAATGGCTTGATTGTTCAGCACATTGCCAGTTTGCCGGCGCTCTCGATGCCTGGTTTTCTGCAACCTTTTCTTGGCAATTTGCCGGCTGCTGCTCAACCGCCTGTGTGGCGTTACACGCTCATGAGCGGGCTCATTCCGGCGATTCCACTCATCGTCATTCGGCCGTTTTTGCCCGAGTCGCCCAAGTGGGCGGCGAAGCGCTTGGCCGGCACGTTGCGGCGGCCGAGCATCGGCGAGCTGTTTTCGCCCGAACTGCGTCGCACAACGATCGTGACCACGCTGATGTTCGCATGCAGCTACGGTGTGGCCTTTGGCGCGATTCAGCAGTTGCCGCAGATCATTCCCGGTTTAGATACAGTCAAAGCCAAGGTTCAAGAAGCCACGGCGGGCAAACCCGAGGCGGCGGCCAAAGCGCTGGCTGGAAAGACGACGCAGGAGATCATCGCGAATTACACGAAAGCACAAGAGACGGGCGGCCTGTTGGGGCGTTTTGCACTGGCCATGATGGTAGCGCATTTCGCCAGCCGGCGAAAACTCATTAGGTACTTTCTGTTGCCGGGGTTGATTGTTGTGCCGCTTGTGTTTTGGGCGTTTGCTCGCGGGCATGAGACCGTATTCTTCTCGACGACGCTCAGCATTCCGGGGTTTCACTCGTTCAGCATTACGCTGCTGGGTCTGGGAATCATGTTGGCTGGTTTCTTCACCGTTGCCCAGTTCAGCTTTTGGGGAAACTACTTGCCGCATGTATACCCAGTGCATTTGCGCGGCACGGGCGAAAGCTGTGCGGCGAACATTGGCGGCCGGATGTTCGGGACGCCGTTCGCCTTCATCACGCAGGAACTCGCGCTCGTTCCGTTTATCGCTGGCGCCACGCCGAGCTCGAAAACGGCGATCGCCGCGGCCGTCATCGCCTTCGCCCTGTACCTGGCTAATATCGTGTTGTCGGCATGGCTGCCCGAGCCGCAGCATGATGCGCTGCCGGAGTAAATCACATCGCCATGGAAACTCCTCGTCAACGTTGGACGCATGGTCTCACCGGCTACCACTGGTTCGTGTTCCTGGTGGCCAGTACGGCGTGGCTGTTCGATTGCCTCGATCAGCGGTTGTTTTCGTTGGCCCGCAACCCGGCCCTTACCGCGCTCATGCCGGGCGCCGAGGTGGGAACGGTGCAGGCGACGGGTAAAGAAGTCACCGCGGTATTTTTGATCGGCTGGGGGATTGGCGGGTTGATTTTCGGCGCGCTCGGCGATCGTCATGGACGCGCAAAAATGCTCACGGTTACCGTGCTGATCTATTCGATGTTCACCGGTCTGACGTTTTTCAGCCGAGCTTACTGGGATTTCGCGCTGTTCCGGTTTCTCACGGGTCTCGGTGTGGGCGGCGTATTTGGGTTGGCCGTTTCGTTGATCGCGGAGTCTTTGCCGGATGCCTCGCGCACCGGTGCGCTCGGCATGTTGCAGGTGCTCTCGACGATCGGCAATGTGATCGCCGGCTTGCTGAACTCGGTGATCGATTGGTTGCAAAACGCCAAATACATTCAGCCTGGGACCGGTTGGCGATATATGTTCCTGGTCGGCGCGATTCCGGCCCTCCTGGTAATTGCGACGGGTAAGTTTCTGCGCGAGCCCGAACGATGGCTCAAGGCCAAGGAAGCGGGCCAACTGCCGACGGGCGGGATTCTGGCGCCGTATCGCGGTTTGGTTTCCGATCGCACCTGGCGAAAGAACCTCATTATCGGCGCGCTACTAGCTTCCACGGGCGTGATTGGCTTGTGGGCCATCGGCGAGTACGCCGTCGATTTGCAACGCAACATCTTCAAGACGTACTTTACCCAGGCATCGCCATCGCCGCTGGCGGCAGACGTATTGAACTCGAAGGTCACGAACGCGATTACCGTCGCCTACATTTTGAACATGCTCGGCGCCGGAGTCGGCATGTGGATTTTCACGAAGCTCGCGCAGTGGTATGGGCGGCGGCCGGCGTTTGCGATTGGCTACCTGTCGGCACTCGTCATCACGGCACTCGCTTACTGGAAAATGAATTCGCCGTGGGACGCCTATTGGATGATGCCGCTCATGGGCGCCGCACAACTGTCGGTGTTCGCTGGCTTCGCAATCTACTTGCCAGAACTGTTCCCGAGCCGCATGCGGAGCACGGGCACGTCGTTCTGCTACAATTTAGGGCGTTTCGCGGCCGCCGGCGGCAGCTTCTTTTCGGCGGCACTGGCCACGCAAGTATTTGGCAACTTCGGCTCACCGCTAAAAGAGCGTTACTCCGCCATCGCGATGTGCAGTATCTTCATCGTCGGCCTGCTAACGTTACCATTCGCGCCCGAAACGAAAGACCAGCCGCTGCCCGAGTGAGCCCCCCTCGTAGGACGGACATTCCCGTCTATCGTAGGACGGACATTCCTGTCCGTCCGAATTGCTGGCCTTGTTTCGGACGGACAGGATTGTCCGTCCTACGCATCTGGCAGCTTGCGCTCGTAAAATCGCGTTGCTATAATGCGGTCGTGCATACCCCATCTGACCAGGAGGAATCCATGACCAAGCATACTCGTCGCGTGTTTTTGCAGGCGGCCGGCGTGGCCGCGGCCAGTGCCGCGCTGCCCAAGTTCGCCCGGGCCGACGTCAACAGTAAGATTCGCATGGCGGTCGTGGGATTCAACGGGCGCGGCCGCGAACACATCGAAGGATTCAACGAGCAGTTGGTCGCTTTGTGCGACGTGGATTCCAACGTCCTCGGCAAGGGGGCAGAGGAGTTCGACAAGAAGTACGGCCGGAAGTTGGACAAGTTTTCCGATTTTCGCAAACTGCTGGAACGCCAGGATATCGACGCGATTTCCATCGCCACGCCAAATCATTTGCATTCGTACATCGCGATTCTCGCCACGCAGGCGGGCAAAGACGTGTACTGCGAAAAGCCGATCAGCCACCACGTTTGGGAGGGTCGCCAACTGGTGAACGCGTCGGAGCGCTATAAAAAGATCGTACAGTGTGGCACGCAAGCCCGCTCGCAAAAGGCGATTCAGGAAGCGGTGGCCTACGTGCGTAGCGGCAAGCTCGGCAAGATTCAGTATGTCGTCGGCACGTGCTACAAGCCGCGACCCTCGATTGGCAAGCTCAGCAAGCCGCTCGTGATACCCAAGGAGGTCGACTACGAGTTGTGGTGCGGCCCGGCGGCCAAAGCGAAATTGTATCGCCCGCATCTGCACTACGACTGGCATTGGGATTACAACACCGGCAACGGCGATATGGGCAACCAAGGCATTCACCAGATGGACGTCGCCCGCTGGTTCCTGGGTGAGAAGACGTTGTCGCCGCGGATCATCAGTTTTGGTGGTCGTTTGGGGTACGAGGATGCCGGTAATTCGGCCAACACGCAGGTCGTGCTGCATGACTATGCCGCCGCGCCATTGTTCTTCGAAACTCGTGGATTGCCAAAATCGAAGGAGGCGCAGAAAGACTGGAAGCACTCGATGGACGACTACCGCGGCTCGCAAATTGGCGTGGTGGTGCAGTGTGAGCATGGTTCCGTGCTAAGCACCGACGAATACGAGAAGACCGAGGTATTCGGGCCGGATGGACAGCTCGTCAAGACATTCCTGGGGGGTGGCAATCACTTTGCTAACTTCTTAGACGCGGTTCGCTCGCGCAAGCGGAGCGACCTCAATGCGGATGTGTTGCAAGGCCATCTTTCGAGCGCCCTGTGCCACACGGGTAATATCTCGCATCAATTGGGCGAGCCGTTGCCCGCGAAGGAGATTCTCAATTTGGTCGCGAAGAACGAGCGCTTGCACGATTCCGTGCAGCGGATGCTCACACATCTGACGGCGAACGGGGTCGACGTCGACAAGCCGGTCGTCACCGCGGGGGCCGATTTGAAAATGGACACGGCCTCCGAGAAGTTCATCGACAATTCCTCGGCGAACGACATGTTGCGTCGCCACGACCGCCAGCCGTTTGCCGTTCCGGAAATTGTTTAGGAGGAAGTTGTTTACCACGACGACACAGCGGGAGAGACGTTTGGCGTTACGCCTGTTGTGTCGGTATTTTCTTGAGAGCGAACATGAAGCGGACATCTTTTGCGCTACCGATTGTCGTCGTCTTGCTGGTGTGCGGCATTGTTCGAGCCGAAGTTACGGTCGAACGAAGTGAGCATGGCGCGGTCATCAAGGTCGATGGGAAATTGTTCACCGAGTATCTCACCAAAGCCGGGCAAGACCCCGCATTGTGGCCGGTCAACGGCCCGACCGGAAAGCCGGTGACGCGCGGCTTCCCGTTCTTGCCGCCGGCAAAGAACGGTACGAACGATCATCCCCATCATCAATCGCTGTGGATGAACCACGGCGACGTGAATGGCCTCGACTTCTGGGGATCGAATCGCAACGATCGCAAGGAAGGAACGGTGCCGGGGATCAAGCATCGCGAATTCGCGAAGCTGGAAAGCCACGGTTCGACCGCTGAGTTAGTCACTCGCAACGATTGGATGAACGGCGACAAACGAGTTTGTGAGGATGAGCGGGCAATGACGTTTGGCAGCTCGCCCGATGGCAGCCGCTGGATTGATTTCGAAATTACCATCAAGGCCAGCGACGGCGATGTCGTGTTTGGCGACACGAAGGAAGGTGCTTTCGGCATGCGCGTGGCCGATTCGATGCGCGTCGAAGCCAAGCAGGGTGGCAAGATCGTCAACAGTGACGGGCTCACGAATGAAAATGCCTGGGGCTTGCCGGCACGTTGGGTCGACTACACGGGCCCGGTCGACGGCGAAACGGTTGGCATTACACTGATGAGCCATCCGAAAAGCTTCAAACCGACGCCACGCTGGCATGTGCGCACGTATGGTTTGTTCGCGGCGAACCCGTTTGGCCAGAAAGATTTCCCCAAGCCGGAAGCGGCGCAACAAGGACCAGTAACCGTCAAGAAGGGCGATTCGTTGACGCTCAAGTACCGCGTCTATTTCCATCGCGGGGGTACGGACAAAGAGAAACTGGAAAGCGTCTTCCAGGATTTCGCGAAGTCGAAGTAGCGCGCGGCACAGTCAGCCAGCGAGCTAGCACAGTTTTTGTTGCGAGACGTTGTGCGCGGACGGCCAGGGCTTTGTTACACCTTAAACTTCGGATTAGCCGGAACGCGCTAGCGTCCGGTTCGTTCTGGAAAAACCGGGGGCTAGCGCCCCGCGGCTGATTTGTCTAACCCTAATTCTCTCTGTAATAGTGAACGGAGCCCGCAGCGCAAGCAAGGGACTCTCAACATATTCCCTTGCTTGCGCTGCGGGCTTCATTCCGAAGCACTCGCCTGCTGTCATTTGCAGAACTTCCAGGACGGTATCCTTCTTACCGCATGATTCGTCTTGTCACGATCCCACGGATTGTGTAGTTGGCAGCATTGAATCAATGTCGGTGCAATGTGCTATCGCTCTTTTTCATACAAAAAGGGGCGAAGAGTCTGGGCATGTTGCACGCATCGCGTGACGTGAAATTCTTCGAGAGTGCAAAAATGGCCGGAATGCCAGCCGATGTGAACGCCGACTCGATCTTCGTTGAAATCGATCCACGAGACCGATCGGTCGCGCGTTCGCTGGCAGCGGCCGGCTACACCAAGTATCTAGGCATTTCGCGAAATGCGGGCCGCGTAGCCAGGCTGCAGTCGGAGGCTCCAGCGGGCACGTATGCCGCGACGGACGATCGACGGTGGGTACTCTACAATAACGCCGATGTCCTGCTGCTTTCCGGTCGTAGCGCCTGGTACGTGTGGAAGTACCGCGATGTGCGCCATGCACAATATGTTGCCTGGAAGCTGAGTTGGCATCCGATGACATTGCTCGCAACGATCGGCTGGCTGATTCGCTATTTTGCGAAACAGTATTCAAAACCCACGCTGCTGAACCTTGGCAAAGAAACGGCGTCGTATTTGGTGGTGCGTGTCGTTCGCCGCAAGCGCTGTCACCACGACGCGCTGCATTTTATTCCCCACAGGCTCCAACTCGACGGACTACTTAGTTCCTTTCGCGAGATGCGGGTGAAGTATGCCGTGCTCCGTTGGTTCGAGGCGCTCCCTCAGACTCAGCCGGATGGAGATGTCGATTTGCTCGTGGCCGATGAAGACTTTGGCCGCGTGCTAAAGCTATTGAATAGTGCGCCGGCGTATCAGCCGTGTGACGTGTACACCCCAAGCGGCCTGCCCGGTTCGAGCCATCTCACGGCTTCCTATTACCCCCCCTTGCTAGCGCGAAGAATCCTCGAAAACACGCGAACACACCACGATTACTGCCAGGTGCCAAACGACTGGCATTACTTCCACAGCCTGGCGTACCACGCGGTCTATCACAAAGGGCCGGAAGCGAATCTGCCGGGAGCGGAAATCTTTCGACGTCGCGGTCGTAAGTCGGCGCATGACTTCGTCTCTTTGTTCAGGCGAATGACTGCGCAGCTAAACATACCAGCAAAAATAAGCCTGGAGGGCTTGCACCGTTACCTCACGAAAGCAGGCTGGGGACCATCGCCAGATTTGATCGTGCGCTTGGCGGCGGCGGCACCGAAGAATCTCTGGCTAAAATCGCTGGCAGCGAAGGTCGAGGCCGATCACAGCATCACACCGGGTTTGGCGGTTTTCATTATTCGTCAGAGCGCTGTAGAAGCGGGTGTCGCCGCGGCAATCGTTGAGAGGATCGCCCAACACGGATTCGTGATTCTGGCCCAAAAAAAGCTCTCACCGAAAGAGATTGAGCACGGCTCACCACGTACACGCGGCGGCAACTGGGGACCTGGTCCGAGCGATCATCTGGGTGGGGCGCCGGACACACTCATTGCCGCCTATGACCCCGCACCGCTGCCACCCACACATTCGCAGCGCAAGCGATTTCCCCTCCTCAGAAATGCCCGGTTACTGGCCAAGGAGGCAATCCGCCGCCAGATCAATGCGGAAATCCATCCGCGTTCGCCGATCAATGGCGTCCATTCGAGCGATCACGAAGCGGAGGCCCACTACTTCCTGCAAGTATTTGCCCCGGAGTTGATCGAACCGATCACGAAGAAGATCAGCACGATTGCGGCCAACAAAACGGTTCCCCGGGCGGCCTAACGCCACAGCCCATTGCTGATTGCACGGTTTTGCGGGGCTGCCGTTAAGACACGTTACGCCGCCAGCGCTCGTCGCGACAATAACGTGCTGGACGATAGGGCCGCAACGACATCGTCCAGGGAAATCGCCAGTTGCTGCCTCCGGCCGACGACATTCCCGGCAATTTGCCGATGGCGCAGGCCAAATGTGCGGCTCTTATCGGGATAGAGGTACGCGTTGGTTCGGTCGCGCGGCACGATCTCGATCACATTCGTGCCCCGGCGGGCGAACATCAGATTGGCCAAACCGGCGCCGTGTACCGCGACGATGGTCGCGGCATCGTGGATCAGCTGCGCTTGCCGCTGCAGCGGATACTCCTCCATGGCGTGCGTTTCAAAGCCGTGTTCATGCAGCACTCGATCCAACCGGTGTTCGTCGGCGACGCTGCGTTTTCCGGACTTTCGGCGGCTAATATAAATCCGCCGCTGCTGTTTTGATTTTCGATTGACGCCAAGTCGGTCTAACAGGAGTTCACGGAAGGCGCGAAGACAACTCGGCGTAGGGAAAGATGGCACCAGCAGACGATCGGCTTCGAGCAGCAGCCGGCAATGCGGTTGAATGAGCTGGCTTTGCCGGATGCCGAGCGATATCAGCACCTCTTGCTGGAACGATGATAACGACTCGACAAGATAATAATCGGGCCTGGTGTGCGAGGCTCGTAGTGGTATCAGGCGCGGAAGAATATCGCACAGCCAATGATAGAAGTTATGGCTGTAACGAGTATTTAGAATTGCGACACAGCCGGTCACATGCTGTTTCGGCGGCAGCCACGGCCGCGCCGTCACATCGCCTTCGAGTCGTTTGCGCCAACGACGGAATTTGAATTTGCCGATGGGAATTCCGCCCTCGGTGGCCGCGCCATCGAGGTTAAACCCCGTTTCGCGAATCGCTTTCGAGTTTGGCCCGATGGCACAGCAATGGCGGCCGAAACTCATGCCATTGTGAACTTCCGCGATGAAACTGGGAGCGATGAACTCAGACGCCAATGTGAGGCGCCGTCGCTCGCCTGCATCGTAATATTCATATTCGTACTCTGGCAACACTTCCGCATTTCCCAGCGTCCTCAGGCTCACCTGGTCGGGATACTCCGTGGCAAGCTGGGTGATTGAAACTTGCTCCGTGGGACGAGCAGTCCGTTTCCAGTCAGCATTTAGAGGCTGTGCGGGAAGCAGATATTTACCCAGCCGCAACCAGCTTTTCGGCGGCCGATACGGCCTTGCAGCCGGCGATTCTGCAATGTTATCAGCCACTTCTATCGAGGTATTCCGCATACACAAAACAAGTGAATTCAGTGTGCCCCGATTACCGATAGAACCGTTATCGGCTTCCCGAATTGCCTAGCTTTAGGCAGCTCACAGCCGCTCACCCGAGTAGTTTGCTAGCGTAAGAAATGGCAGACGCGGACGTCCCAACATCGCTGAGGCTGCACCCGGATTCCGACATCGCGTGGCGCTCGTCGTTTCTTGGACGGATGTGCTGGGACCGCGACCTGCCCCCGCAACTTGTCGAACAGATTTGGAGTGACCCAGAAGCACTCCTGCTTGGCCAATCTTTGCAGGACAAGCAACGATGCAGCGTCGCCCGTGTGAACGATGTCACGGGCAGTTTCGTGTGGAAGCGGTACAATTGGGGAACGCCATTTCGCCGAATGCGGAAATCCCTGCAGCGTACGCCGGCACATCAGTCATGGCTCGATGGCCGTTTTCTCTTTGAAGCGGGCATTCCCACGCCGCGACCACGGGCGTTTCTGGAACGACGACTGGGGCCTTTTAAGACCAAGTCGTATCTGCTCACCGACTATGTGCTCGGCACGTCGCTCTACCGTCTGATGAGATTCGGAAATCCATCGGAAGATGCGGTCCAGAAGATTGTCACCCAGGTGGTGGCTCTCTGGCAACGGCTTGATGAATTGCAGGTGCAGCACAACGATTTCAAGCCGGAGAACTTGATCGTCGACCCCAACGGGAAAGTGTGGCTGATCGATTTGGAGAGGATGTGTCGGTATCGAGCGGGCGAACAGGCCCGTCGTAAACAACTTCGCGAGCTGGAAGATCTGCTCCATCCGCGAAATTGGCGCGCCAAGCCCCAGGCCGGCGAACTCCTGCGCCAGCAAATCGTCGGTACAACCGCCGGAAAACGCATTCTTGCCGCAGCTTCCGTCAGCGACCATCCGCTGCGTCGCTCCATCGAATCGCGATTGAACGCGAACCAACTGGTAAGTGTGGTAATCCCCTGTCGAAATGCGGCCGCGACAATCATCCCCTGCTTGCGTTCGGTATACGACATGGCGGACGAAATCGTCGTGGCAGATATGGGTTCCACGGACGGCACGCTCGACATCGTTCGCGAGTTCGGCGGCTGCAAGATCGTCGAGCGGGCGCCACGCGATGGAGCAAAGTTTGCCGCTTGGTTACTAGGCAACGCGAGTCATCGCTGGATCGTATTGCTCCAGCCGGATGAACAACTCAGCCCAGAATTAGCGCGCGAAGTGCAGGACGTATTGGCGACCAATCCTGAGGAAGCTGCGTTCGCCGTGAACTATGTGCAGTGTTTTCGCGGCCAGCGATTGAGTTACGGCGGCCTGAACAACAAACCGGTCATCCGACTATTTCAAAAAAATCTCCCCACGATTGCAATCGCGCAAGGCGGGGTCCACCTTGCCACGGCTTCCCATCGAATTGGGCATATTTACTATGCCGTTGAGCGGGAACTTTGCCACAATGCTGAACAACACCTACAGGAGTCAATAGACGCCGCCCGAGCTGCTCAGTGCGAAAACCCACCTGCCTCCTCATCCCTGCCACATGGGCGAATCGTGCGTCAGGCCGTGTGGAAGTTTCTCAAGCCCGTTGCTCTTCAGTTTGGTTGGCTCGATGGCTGGGCCGGAATCCACGCCCACTTGGTTCTCGCTATGGATGAGTACCTCAAGCATGCCGTGCCTTGGGATGCCGCGAGAACTTCGGCGATTGGTGTGGCGCGGTCAAGTGATGGTGGGCGGCAATTACGAGTTTATTCTCCCGAAAATCAGCAAACCGCGCTGGCGAATCGTTTCAATCTCGTTGAGGCGGAAGTCGAAGAACTACGACTACGCCGTTCCGCCGCTTAGGACTCAAGTTAAGTTCGAACAGCATGCCCGCGTTACAGGCGTGCGGGCGCTAACCCCATCAAGGGTGTATCAGCCCAGAATTACTTTCGGCCCTGAACGATTTGGCCTCTTGCCCGTACCAGTAATCGACTGGTTCTTGGTATTTGCGATGATGTGCAGCAGGTCCGATGCCGAGCTGGCTGCCAGTTTTCACCGGTTGCGTTTCCCCCATTGGTCGATGACAATTGAATGACCGAAGTTGCAGGTGCGCGCGACCTGTTCGGTGAATTTGCACGCGCTATTGAAAGCTGCGCTGTGAATGAACCTGTGGGAGGCGTCTCCCGACGCCGATGACGCTGACCAATGCAACACTCAATCGGCCTCGGAGAGGCCTCCCACAGCCCATTGGCTGTGCAGGTCTCAATAATATGCAAGTGCGCTAACCACGACACAGCCCATCACGGAGATACGTTCCATGTCATCGGATTCTACGAACTCATCGCGGCGTGATTTCATGAAGGCATCCACCGGTCTTGCCGTAGGGGCCGCGCTCGTGGGCACCATGGCGGTGCCGCGGGCCGTGCATGCCGGGTCGAGCGAGAAGATCAAGGTCGGTCTTGTAGGTTGCGGCGGTCGTGGCACGGGGGCTGCGCAAAATGCGCTCAACGCCAGTCCCGAGAACGTGCTGACCGCCGTGGGCGATACGTTTGCCGATCAGGCGGCCAACAGCCTGCGGCATCTTCGTCGAGGCGAAGCCACCAAAGATCGAGTGCAGGTAACTGAAGATCATGTGTTTGTTGGGTTCGACGCCTACAAGCAAGTCATCGATAGCGGCGTCGATGTGGTGATTCTCGCCACGCCTCCCCATTTTCGGCCGCAGCATTTGGCGTATGCCGTGGAAAAGGGCAAGCACACGTTTGTCGAGAAACCGATTGGCGTCGATGCTCCCGGTGTGAAGAGCGTGATCGAAACCTGCAACAAAGCCAAGGAAAAGAAGTTGGCGGTCGTCTCCGGACTGTGCTGGCGCTATCACCCGGCGGTGCAAGAAACGGTGAAACGCGTCGTCGAGGACAAGGCCATTGGCGACATCATCGCGATCCAGTCGTGCTACAACGCGGGAACGCTGTGGCATCGCGGCGATAATCCAAAGTGGAGCCGAATGGAGTACCAGGTGCGCAACTGGCTCTATTTCCACTGGCTCTCGGGCGATCACATCTGCGAACAGGCGGTACACAGTTTGGATAAGACCGCGTGGCTACAAGGCGACATCTCGCCGACGAAAGCCGTCGGCATGGGCGGCCGGCAGCAGCGCGTGCAACCGGAATACGGCGATATCTACGATCACCACACGGTGTTCTACGAATATCCGACTGGCATCCGTGTGTACTTCACCTGCCGGCAGCAAAGCGATACGACCACGATGGTCGATGAAGTGGTCCTGGGCACGAAGGGCAAGGCGTTCATCTTGCAGAACCAGATCGAAGGTGAAAAGCCATGGAAATATAGTGGGCCGGGGCACGACATGTATGATCTTGAGCACGTTGCACTGTTCAACAGCATTCGCGATGGTAAGCCCATCAACAACGGCCACTACATGGCCAATAGCACGATGCTCGCCGTGATGGGCCGGATGTGTACCTACACGGGCAAGGAACTCACGTGGGACCAATGCATGAACAGCCAAGAACGTTTGGGCCCCACGGAATATGCGTGGAACGATAACGTGCCAGCGGTCAAGGTTGCCATTCCCGGCCGTACCAAGTTGGCATAACGCATTTCTCTATTTGCAGTGATATTCTCTATGTGGCAGCGATTTCTTTCCGCGTCGAGCAATATCGGCGTGGCTTTGGTGCTGGCGGTGTTCGGTATCAACATGGCTTGCGGCGATGAAGGCCCCTTGGTCAAGGAAGAGAGCAAGGTGCCCCCCTACACCTTGCCCGATCCACTTATTACGAACGATGGAAAGCGTATCACCACCGCGGACGAGTGGCGAAATATTCGCTGGCCCGAATTGATGCGGCTATTCGAGACGGAGGTGTATGGCCGCGCTCCTGCTGAAAAGCCGAAATTGTCGTTCAAGAAAACAAGTGAGGACGATGGGGCACTCGGTGGAAAGGCCATTCGTAAGGAAGTGACCATCGACGTTTCCACCAAGCGTGGCCACGTTCCGCTTCATTTGCTGCTATATGTACCAAAATCAAAATCGCCCGTGCCGGTAATGTTGGGGCTTAACTTTCATGGCAACCAGGTGGTCTGCGACGACAAGGGAATCGCGCTCGCCAAATGTTGGATCCTCAATGAAGACTATCTGGGAATAACCGACCATCGCGCGAATGAAAAGTCTCGCGGCAGCCAGACTTCCAATTGGCAAGTGGAAGAAGTCGTCAAGCATGGCTTCGCGGTCGCTACGATGTGTTGCGGCGATATCGAGCCAGACTCTCCCGCTGGCCTGAGCCAGGGCGTTCGCACCCTCTTTTTGCGTGACGGCCGAACCGAACCAGATGCCGATGAATGGGGCGCCATCGGCGCTTGGGCGTGGGGACTAAGCCGCGCGCTCGATTATTTAGAAACCGATCCCCAAGTGAACGCTAAGCAAGTTGTTGTGTGGGGCCATTCGCGGCTCGGCAAGACCGCGCTCTGGGCCGCGGCGACCGACCCGCGCTTTGCGATTGCCATTTCGAACAACTCGGGCTGCGGCGGCGCGGCACTCAGTAAGCGGATTTTCGGCGAAACCGTGGGACGCATCAACCGCGCATTTCCGTATTGGTTCTGCGGCAACTTCCACAAATACAGCCAGCATGAGGAGATCCTGCCGGTCGATCAACATGAATTGATTGCACTCATCGCTCCCCGACCGGTCTACGTCGCAAGCGCCACGAACGATCTGTGGGCCGACCCTCGCGGTGAGTTCCTCTCGGCCAAGAATGCAGGCCCCGTTTACGCACTGTTCGGCAAGAGGGGCATCGATGCCGATGACCTGCCGGCCCCCGATCGCTCGATCGGCGACGTGATCGGCTACCACCTCCGCACCGGCAACCACGAAACGACCGCTTTCGATTGGCAGCAGTACCTGGCGTTCGCGGAACGGCATTTCAGCATGACGCCCGTGAGCGCCACGAAGTGATCCGCACAAAATTGGTACTGCTGGCAGCGGGTGGCATGCCCTCACTCGCGCCAATATGCTCACGCGAAACGCTTGCGCGCCCTCGCGAGTGTGGGCATGTCTCTATTTCGCGAGCGCACATCACCACCTGAAGTCAGGCGCTACGGGACTCTAGGCGCGCTCGACCGTCACTACCACGCACTTGAACGCAGGCGTTTTGCTGAGTGGATCGAGCGTTCGACTCACGAGCACGTTGCATTCCGGGTAGTACATCGCGGCGTTACCGGGTTTGATGGCCGGATAGGCCACCGCCAAGATGTTGGCCATGCTGCCGGCGGGGCCGTGGACGGAGACGCGCTGGCCGTCGTTGAGAGTTAGTCGCTCTAGGTCAGCGGGGTGAAGCAGGATGACGTCGCGACGGTCGATGCCACGGTAAATGTCTTCATCTTCATAGACGACCGTGTTGAATTGGCCTTCGCTGCGGATTGTCATCAGGCGGATTTCGTTGGGGCTGGTACCCTGCAGCTCAGGCAAGTCATGCGTGTGCAGCCGCGCGCGGCCATCGGACGTGGCGAACTGCGGTGTATGAAACGTACGGCCACCGATTTGAAACTCGTGCTTGGTGCGATCGATTTCGGCCAATTGCTCGAACCCCGGTACAATACGGGCGATTGCCTGGCGGATATTCGCGGTGGAATGCAGCGATGGCCAATCCAATGGGGAATGGGGAATGGGGAGTGTGGAATTGGGAGTTGCGAATTGGGAATTGGGAGTTGGGAAGTCGGAATCATCGTTTCTCCCCTTGGATTCCCCATTTCCCCCTCCCAATTCCCCATTCGTCTTCAATTCCCCACTCCCCATTCCCAATTCCCCATTTGCCTTGGCTTCCGCAAATACGCCCGACGCAATACTCGCAATCACCTCCACCTCGGTTTTCGTACCGGCATGGCGTTTGGGGCCGCCGTCGCTCAGGCGGATAAAATTGAACATCGACTCTTGCGTGGTCGCCTGCGGCTCTTCGTCGCGGGCAGAGACGGGGAGAATGATTGTTTCGCGTGCAAGGCCGAAGGCGTGCCCGGTGTTGAGGGTCGTATTGAGGTACACGATTTGGTCGAGATTCGCGATCGACTTGGCGGCGAACGTCGCATCGGGATTGGAACCGTAAAGATTCCCACCGAGGCAGAAGCCCACTTTCAGTTGACCGCTCGCCGCTCCCTCCATGCAACCCATCGTGTCGCGCCCGGGTGTTGTTGGTAATTGCACGCCGAAGTGATTTTGCAGCCGATCGAAAATCGCGTCCCGCAGTTTCGGCATGACGCCCATCGAGCCGATGCCTTGCACATTCGAATGACCGCGAATCGGTAGCAAACCGCAGCCCGGTCGGCCGACCATGCCTCGGAGCAACGCAAGGTTCGCGATGGCCTGCACGTTTTGCACGCCGTGGGCATGGTGCGTGATCCCCATCGTCCAACAAAAAACGGCGTTCTTGGCGGTGGCATATGTTTTGGCGAGTTCCTCGATACCCTCGCGCCCCACGCCACTCTTGGCGACAATCTCATCCCATGAAACCTCCGCCAGCCGCGTCTTCAACTCCGTCCACCCCTGGCAATGGCTGTTGAGAAACGTCTCGTCGTGCGCGTTCATTTCCACAATGCGTTTGGCGACGCCCGTGAGCAGCGCCAGGTCGCCGCCAATATGTGGCTGCACGTACAGGCTGGCGATTTTGCTGCCAAAGAGCAGGCTGCGAACATCGCTCGGCACGCTAAACCGAACTAACCCTGTTTCCAACAGCGGATTGATCACGATGACTTGGCCGTTCCGCCGCCGCAAGTCGAGCAGCGTCCGCATGAGCCGCGGGTGGTTGCTCGCCGGGTTGCCGCCAATGACGAACACGGAGTCCGCCAGTTCGAGGTCTTCCAGTTGAATCGTCGATGTGGCGCCGCCGGTCACGCTCACCAGCCCCACGCCGCTGGCTTGATGGCAATAGTAACTGCAATTGTTGACGTTGTTCGTGCCGTACAGCCGCGCGAACAGTTGCAGCAAGAACCCGGCCTCGTTGCTGCTGCGGCCGCTGAAGTACCAGAAGGTTTCGTTGGCCGGCGTCGCGCGCAGCTTGTTGATGATGCGGTTTAGTGCGTCGTCCCACGTAATTGGCGCATAGCGGCCCGTTTCGCGCGTGTAGACAACGGGCTCGACCAACCGACCACACGCTTCGAGTTCGCGTGGCGTGAACTGCTGCAATTCGCGCGGCGAATAGCGTGACCAGAATTCGCCGCGGATGGCGCCCTGCATATCGGCCACCATTGCCTGCATGCTCTTCTTGCAAACCTCAGGGAAGCGCCCCAGTTCGTTGACCATGCCGCCGCGCTGGCCGCCCATGCCGAGCGCGCACGTCTTGCACGCATTCTTCGAACGCATGGCCCGCCAGAACTTGATCAGCCCCCCGGCCTGGCGGGCCTTGCGCCACGTGTACCAAATTGCCGGCCAACCGCCGCCCGATTTGTATGGCTTCATGGTTGTTTATATTTCACGCAGAGGCGCGGAGACGCAGAGTAAAAGGCGACAAGAGAATTAAAATTGATGTCTTGCTGTTAGGACGTACGACTCCATCAACGAACTGCGTGGCCGTGCCGAGGAAGAAACGTACCAAATTCGAACATGAATCGCATTCAAAAAACTGGTACGATGTATGATAATCGACCGAACAGCGAATACCCAGCGTTGGCGGGAATGCAACAGTATAGCCGATTGTAGGGCCGTTCACGGCCCTTTTCGTCTAATAGGCCCGCCGTTTACGGCGGGTCGAGCGACATGGGAGCAACCAAGAGCCCCGTTCACGCGGCTTCTCGCTGGGTGGCTTAAGCCATTGCGGCGAGAAGCCCCATGAATGGGGCTAACGGCATGTTGAATCACTTTAGTACCCGCCGTAAACGGCGGGCCTACTATCGCTAACGCGACGAAGGGCCGTGAACGGCCCTCGTTCACGAAAACCACGACAACTTCACTTGGCTAAACTCTTACGCGGTAATAAGCTCGCCGCATCGTAAGCCCGATTTTCACGGTATCTTTAGCAAACCATGACGGATTCTATCGAGATTAAGCCAGCGGCCGGGCCGATCAGGGCCACAGTGCGGCCGCCGGGGTCGAAAAGCATCACGAACCGGGCGCTCGTTTGCGCCGCCCTGGCCAAGGGCATGTCGACGCTTACCGGTGCACTCGATAGTGAAGATACACGGGTGATGATCGAAAGCCTCGGCCGACTGGGAATCGAGGTCGAACCACGCGATGCCATCGAGACGCTCATCGTCCACGGCACCGGCGGCGAGGTTCCAGTCATCGAGGCCGACCTGTTCTGCGCCAACAGCGGTACCACAATCCGATTCCTCACGGCGCTCGCGACGTTAGGCCACGGCTCGTTTCGGCTCGATGGCATCGAGCGGATGCGCGAGCGGCCCATTCGCGACTTGCTCGACGCCCTCAACCAACTGGGTGCAACCGCTCGAAGTGAGGGAGACAACGGTTGCCCGCCGGTGGTCATTCATGCCAACGGGCTGCCTGGCGGCACGGCGAAAGTGCGTGGCGATATCTCCAGTCAATTCCTCAGCGGCTTAATGATGACCGCGCCCGCTGCTCGTTCCGCGGTCGAGTTGGTTATCGAGGGACCGCTCGTCTCCCAGCCCTACGTGCGGATGACGGCGGCCGTGATGCGATCGTTTGGTGTTAATATCGATTTCACAAACGCGATGACGCACTTTCAAATTGCGGCCCCGCAATCATACCGAGCCTGCGAATACGCCATCGAGCCCGATGCCTCGGCCGCCAGTTACTTCTGGGCGGCCGCCGCGATTTGCGGCGGCGAAGTGATGGTTGAAGGTCTTACCGCCAACAGCCTTCAGGGCGACGTGGAGTTCGTAACGTGCCTCGAAAAGATGGGCTGCGAAGTGCGTCGCGGTGCGAATGCCACTACCGTAATCGGGCGACCACTTCAAGGTATCGACGTCGACATGAACGCCATCAGCGATACGGTGCAAACGCTTTCCGTTGTCGCGCTGTTCGCCGACGGACCGACGACCATTCGCAACGTCGGTCACATTCGGCATAAGGAGACCGACCGCCTTGCCGCCGTCGCCACCGAATTGCGCAAACTTGGCGCGCAGGTCAACGAGTCAGAAGATGGCCTCACCATTCAACCGGCAAGGCTCCAGCCAGCCACCATTGAAACATACAACGACCATCGCATGGCGATGAGCTTCGCGCTCGCGGGACTAAAAATCACTGGCATTCGAATCCAGAACCCGCGGTGCGTCGACAAAACCTACCCCGACTTCTTCCACGATCTCGCAGAAATCTTGCCCTAATCGATCAGACTACTTCGGCCGCACGGGGACGACATCCGACATCGCACCGGCCCCCACGGGCACGCCAAAATGGGGCGCGGAGGTCGACTGCAGCAGTTGTTCCGCTCGCTCCAACAGGGAAAGGCTAGAAAGCGGCGGAGGATATGCCGCCGACGACGGATCGTACGCCTCGAAGCGCGCGCCGCAGTGTTGGCAAACCACTTGTTTACCAAGGTATTGAATGCGCACTTGTAGTTTCCGGCCACAAGTTGGACATTCCTGCACGAAATAGGTGCTACGCGACATATCGGCATCTCCTGCTACCAAGTGCCCCGCGCTTCATATCCCGCCTAACGTCCTGGAGCGGTTTAGTATAAGCAGGGGGGCTCAGAAATTCAATAATTTGTGGTCCTTGCCGCAGCCGAAGGATAAGTACAGGGCGTGCTAACCGTCTATTATGAGTCAACTTGCGTCCCAGCGAAAAATCGAACTTATTTGTTTGTCCCGCAGAAGCAATTTTTTCCTGGCGCTAGTCGTCGCCCTGAGCCTAGGTCATGCCCCACACCCCGGATGCCCACCGTTCTAAAGACCCTGCAACTACCGGGCCGGTTCGCAATTATTTACCCAATGCTGGGCTGACGGTGCGGCTCCTGGTTTGTGGTTTTGCGGCCATGGCAATTGCTCCCAGTTCTTGGACCGGCTATTGCCGGGCAGCGCCACAACCAACGCCAATCAATTTCTCGGCCATTGCGCAGGCTATCGACTTTTGGTTCGCCAGCCAGAGTGGTTATCAGCCGGGCGATTTGATAACTCGAGACCAAGTCGCAACGGTGCTCAAGAAACTCGAAAAAGCGGGAATCCACGTTCCCGATGCCAAGTCGATCGCCGAGCGCTGCCTGGCAAATGATTCATTCTTAGTACGCGAACTTACAACGCCCGGCGGCAAACCGTTCATGCGAAAGCTCGCCACGAAACCGGGGGCGTTTGCCCATTTAGATCGACTAAGCACGATTCCCCGCGGCGAAAAACTGATCGGCGATCTAATCCGGGAAAAGGACGGCGATAAGCTCATCGAGTACTTGGCCACCACCAAAGGGGGCCGCAACATGGGTAGCATGATGGCCGGTGTTCCCGGCGGCAACGACCTCAACAAACCCACCGGCCGCATCTACACAGTAGCTGATTTCAAGGCGGCACTACAAGCATCGTTGGCCAAGAAGTCACCCTGATTCCGGATCGCCGCGATTACCGCATGCTCGTTCGCGGACGGAAGCCGTCGGCCGTTGCCGGTTGCGGTACCTCATAGTTGGGCACCCGCACGCGTGGCAACGGATCGCCCGGCTGGGGCGGTGGCGAGGGAACGGCCCGGATCTCGACCGGCATCTCGTTCATGGGCAGCACCGTTGCTGGCTGCCCCATCACGTATAATGGGACGGGCGGAATAATGGTCGGCGAGGCGGCCGCATTCGCTGCGGAAGAGGAACTAGCTGGAGCGGATGTCGACGGGCTTGCCACCTGCGGCGTGCGCCACGGCGAAGCGGCCTGCGGCGTCGGGCTCAATTCCGGCACCGTCACAACAGGAGTCAATCCGCCAGCGGCAGGCGCATTGCCAGTGACGGGCGCATTATACGACGCAGGGGCAACTCCTGGATTCGACGTTGCCGTTCTGGGCGTCGACGCAGCAGGTTGTTGCGGTGTTGAGAAAGCAGCCAACGAGGAGTTCGCGTTGGAAGGTCCAGCAGTTGCCTGCATGGAACTCGACGCGACCGGTGTCGCGAATCTAAGTGCACCGCCATCGCTGGGAACACTAACGGGCGGTTCATTGCCATACGCGATCGGTGTCGTCGCTTGCGGCTTGGCATCCCACGGCGAGTTCGTGTTCGCGGCAGCGCCGCCACTGCCTGCCGACGCTGGCGCATTCCAGGCAAGCGTCTTGCCGGTCGACGACAGGGCGGCTACACCGCTGGCTAACGCAGGACTATTGGCGGGCGTTGTCGAACTCTGCATCACCGGCAGTGGATCGCCTTGGTAATAGGGTTGTGCCTGACCAGGCGCGATCGCGCGGGTCGATGGAGCTGGCACGCGATCAGGCGCCATAAATGGGTTTGCCGCGCTACTCGACGACGATCTACAACCCATCGCGCTAATTGCCGCGGCGGTAAGTACGCACATGAGTGCCGCGTTCACGCTCGGATGAATTCCTTTCATCCGTGGTTTTCCTTGTAATGCGCGGGTCAGGTCCGATGGCAGAAAGACGAGCTAATCGGCCGCAAGCATAGCGAGTAGCAGGCAATTGTCCAGGGCGATTGCGTGGGTGCTAGCGGCGGCTGTGCTGCCATTATTAGCGCAAACAGCCCTCGTCGCATCGAGGGGGCTGCGACTTGCGGGAGATTACGTTTGCGGAATGGTAGTCGCTTCGAGCTCGAATCAGTCCCCGCTGCGAGCAATCGCACCCGACTGGGTCACAAACGGATTGATGACCACGAGTGGCTCGACCTGCTTCGTGGTTTCCGCAGCACGATCGGGCTTCGAGTTGCCCGGCGCGGTCGCCGGCTTGGTCGCTGGCACGTAGGGGTTGTTAATTGTTATAGGCCGCGCTTCGACGGCGACATCCGGAGTTCTGACATACGGCGGATAGGCAAACGGGCTGTAGCCGTAGGTGCGTGGGACAGGCACGCTGTAATACACAGGTGGAAATGCGGCGAAGTGCGGCACTTCATACCGCAGCGTGTTGTACAGCCAGCCGTACCCGCCGTCCCAGCAACCACCGTAGCCGTAACCACAATTGTCCTGCGCCTGGGCAGATGGCATCGCCATCATCATAATACTTCCGACAAACGCCAAAATGACGACCAATAGGATTCGCTTCATCGTTGTGCCTCAAGAGAAGAGATTCGATAGTGAACTTCACTGCTAAGTACCTAATTCCAGGCTAATTGCCGCCGAATCGCTATTCAATGAATTGGCATGAAAAGTGCGCCCACAGGCACGGCGGAACCACGAAAAACCGGCTAAAATATGGCCATGGACGCCGCCAAGTTAACGCGAAATCTGAAGCTCAAAGCCAAGGAAACCGGGTTTTCCCTGTGTGGCGTCTGCCCAGCCGTTTCACCGCCCGGCACCGGTCGTCTCGATGAATGGCTAACCGCCGGCTACGCGGGCCAAATGCAATACATCACGGCACGGCGAGCCGCTTACGACCATCCGAACGCCATGCTCGATGGCGTGCGCAGCATCGTCATGCTGGCGATGAATTATCGCACTGCCGAAGCTGCGCATACGGGAGCAGGGCAGGGCAGGGTATCCCGCTACGCCTGGGGCGATGTCGATTACCACGATCTCATTCACGCGCGCTTGAATGTGCTTGCCGAATCGATTTTGGAAATCACGCCGGCGGCCAAGGTCCGCGGCGTGGTCGATACCGCGCCTTTTCTCGAACGAGATTTCGCCCAGATGGCCGGCTTGGGTTGGATTGGGAAGAACACGCTGCTGCTCAACCGTCAACACGGTAGCTGGTTTTTCCTCGCAGCCTTACTGACAGATCTGGTGTTGGAATATGACGCGGTGCAAGAAACCGATCACTGCGGCAGCTGCCGGGCTTGCCTGGACGCGTGTCCGACGGCCGCATTCCCCCAACCATATGTTCTCGATGCATCGCGGTGCATCAGCTATCTGACCATTGAATTGCGCGAGGCCATTCCGCATGCGCTCCGTGCAGGCCTCGGCAATCGGGTATTCGGCTGCGATGTATGTCAGGAAGTTTGCCCCTGGAACTCGAAAGCACCCGTCGGCACTCAAGCTGAGTTCATGCCGCGACCTGAGAATGATCCCATCGATTTAATCGCGCTGTTTGAATTGGACGATGCCGCTTTTCGCGAACGCTTCCATAAGACGCCATTGTGGCGTCCACGACGGCGTGGCCTATTGCGTAATGCGGCCATCACCCTCGGGAACTACCCGACACCCGCCGCCGTGCCAGCACTAACCCGCGGCCTGAACGATGATGAGCCGCTCATCCGCGGCGCCTGTGCATGGGCATTGGGCCGCTTTCCAACGTCCACTGCTCGCGAAGCTCTACTGTCACGGCGAACCATCGAAACCGACCAGGAGGTTGTCGCCGAGATTGAACTCGCACTCTTCACGCCGATTGACGCGCCAGTGCCGGTCAAGACAGAATCAACCGCATGACACACGTGCACCGCGAACTCCAAATCGGCCCGTTGCGACTGGATTTTCCCGTCGTTCAGGCCGCCCTCTCTGGCTACAGCGATATGCCCATGCGCCTCATCGCGCGGCGTTTAGGGGCACCGTACACACTTTGCGAAGTTATGCTCGACCGGTTCATCATGGAAGTGAAGCAGCGACGCAAGAACCGCCATTTCTTCCATGTGGCCGATGAAGAACACCCAACCGGTGGCCAACTCATGGGTGCCAATCCCGAAGACTTCGCCCCGGCCGCACTACGTTTGGTGGAGAATGGGTTCGATGTGATCGACATCAACTTCGGCTGCCCCGTGAAAAAGGTATTGGGCCGGTGTCGCGGCGGCTATCACTTGAGTCAACCAGCCGTCGCGCTAGAAATCGTGCAAAGAGTGCGCGATGCCGTGCCGCCCCACTTACCGGTGACCGTGAAAATGCGGCGTGGCATCGACGATTCCGCAGAAAGCCGCGACAAGTTCTTCGAGATCTTTGACGGCGCATTCGCACGCGGCGTGGCGGCGATCACCGTCCACTGCCGCACCGTAACGCAGCGCTACGACGGCCCTTCCCGCTGGGAATTCCTACGTGAATTGAAACAATACGCTGGCGATCGGGTCGTGCTCGGCAGCGGCGACCTGTTCGATGCCCAGTCGTGCATCGATATGCTGCAGTTTACGGGCGTCGACGGCGTAACTGTAGCACGCGGAGCCATCGGCAACCCCTGGATTTTTGCCCAGGTTCGCGCACTGGCCGCGGGGCGGCCGCTGCCCTCGCCGCCGCGTCTCCATGAACAGCGCGAAGTGATTCGCGAGCATTATCGGTTGGCCGAAGAGCTTTACGGGCCGCACCGCTGCCTGCCCGATATGCGGAAGTTCGCAATCAAATACTCGCAACTCCATCCCCAGCACAAGCAAGTTCGCGATGACTTCTGCAGCGTGAAGCAACCGGGCGGATGGAAGGATGTGCTGGAAACGTGGTATGCGCATGACGCGCCGGGCGTTTATCCGGACATCGAAGAGCCCAATCCGCAATCCTCACATGCGATGCAAATGGCCTGATCGCCAAACTCTTCGTCGTATCGCGACAACATCGCGCGTAGCATTGGTCGTTGTCCGTTCACTCTGAAAGGCACGCGTTCCTCGCTTAGGCTGATCTCGCTAGAAATTCGCAGTATTGATTGAATCGGCCGTAATTTGACACCCGACTTTACGCTACCGGCAGCAATTCACGTCGCTTTCACAGATTGCGCGTATGGTAAACAAGCGTGACGGAACGCCACTTGCTCTGCGACATTGGCGGCGCGACTACTATATGTCGCACCTGGCAGTCCTCCATGGATGCCGCAGCACCGAAGACGGCCACCCTCATCGAGGCAGAAGAGAGACAAGAGGCGCACGAATGTTCCGGATATTGTTTTCCACCATCGGCTTGTTTTCATTAATCTGTTATTGCGAGCAAGAGCCGGCCGCCGCGCAGGACGCACAGCATGAAGCATCGGCGGTCGTTGCTCGCCAGCATGGCGAAGCGGCCGAGGCGGCGGTCGCCACGCCGACGATCGTAGGGACGCCCCCGACCGATAACGCAAGTAATCAAGCACTTGCACCGAAGCTCGACACAATCAAGCGGGGCGTTGGTGAACTAAACGGGTCGGCCGCCCACGATCGTGCGAACGTGCTGGGCATGTATCTGCAGGAAGGGGCAAAGGGGCAAGTTCGCATTGTCGACGTCGGGGCTGCTTCTCCCGCGTACGACGCGGGCATCAAGCGTGGCGATGTGCTCGTGCAACTAGAGAACTTCAAGGGCGACAACTATCGAAAATGGATCGACGGAATCCGTCAGATTGTCACGAAGGCCCCGGATGGCTCCCAACTTCCCGTCATTTTGGTGCGTAATGGCAAGACGATAACAACACAAATCCGCGTGCCGGTTTCTTCGGTCGGTCGGCTGCAATTGCCCGTGGAACCAGTAGGGATGCCACCTCAAGCTGGCCAAATATTACCCAGCGAATCGCAGTCAAATGTGGTCGGCGTACCGGTTGCTGGCACGCTTGGCGGCATCGATGTGGCGATTCAAAATGGTCCGTTCAACAGTTTTTTTCGCGACCAGTCGCCAACCGCTGAACGAGCCATGGCAGAATTAGTCCGCATTGGAGCGAAACAGTCGGAGGCAGTGAATCCGCAAAGTGCGGATACACCGCACGACACTATTGCTCCGCCAGGAAGCGCGGGAACGCCCAATTCCGAGGTGCGTATTGGCATGGCCGGCTTTCGAAACGAATCCAACGGCATGATGGTCATGGTCGACATTGGTACCTTGGAGCCAGGTAATTACACGGTTGCGCTCAGCGATCCGGCGGTGCTCCGGAACAGCTCCCAGCCTGGTCCAATGCCACGCGTTCCTTCACGAAGCGGTCCAGCAGCGTCGCTGGAGTCACAACCGCGTGATGCGACTAGTCTTCCGACAGTGAGCGTCCCACCGGCGACACAAACGAAGCCGCAAGACTCAGCGATAAGTTCTCAAACTCCCGTAGACGCAATTCCACCGTTGGGGCCGCCGGCAACTGGTGGCCGGGTCACGCTTCCTACACTGCCCGAGAGCCCGACAAACCCGTCGCCGAACATTCCGCGTAATCCAACGTTCGGGGAATTAGGAACCTTGACCGTTGATCAAAGCGGCACCGGCAGAATGCAGCATATTTCCGAAGGGTTGCAGGTTCAAAATGTCATCGGACAGGCGATTGCGATCTACCGGCAAACTGAAACACCGTCGGCGACATTGCCCCCGGATTTGAATCCGACCATTGATCCGGCAGCGAAATCAAATGCTCCGCAGGCCCCCAAAAACAATCCAACGGCTAGCAGCGGAAAAATCAGTGAAGCACAGGAAAACTCGGCGAAGCCCGTCGCCGGTGGGATTATACGACTTGTTTCGGATCGAAATCCACCGCCGAACACCGCGAATCCGCTGCCTCTGCCGAATGCCGCGACACCGCAGCCGGCAAACAACTCCCCCGCGGTTCCCCAAGGTACTGTGCGCTAATGGCGGCCGCAAGTCACTGGCCGAAATGTTGGGCCATGAAACCGGCGGATTTGCCCTAGTGTACGATCTGCCGGGCGGACCGCTGCCTCAGTTCGATAATGGAAATCTCGGGCCGCTACGTTCCGTTTATCAACGCAGGATGGGCACCATGCGTTTAAGTCTGTCCTGAAATCCGGTGGCGGGCGGCTCGGCACTTTCGGGAGAGGGCGGATTTGCTGGCGTAGTTGTTTTTTGTTCTGGCGCCGCACCCAGCGCAATAGCCGGCGTGGCGGGTGGAGTGTAGGCCATCACAAACCGAGGCCAGTAACCATCGAGGAGCTGCATGCACTCTCGCAATTGTCCTTCGTCGTAGGCCGTCTGCACTTCGTGGATCCGCTGAAGGAGTCGAATAATTTCGGCCTGGGAGTGCTCGTAGACCTTGGCTTGTGGAAACAACAGGTCGTTCAACTTCACATTGTCGAGCCACAATTCCCCAGGCCCAGTAAGTTCGAATTTAACTTTCATCTGGCCGTGCGAATCAAGCGGTAAATCGTTCACCAGGATGGCAAAGGGGCGACCCCATTGCTGAGCCGGATGCTGCGCTTGAGCAGCAGCTACGCGAGCAGCGCGTTGAAATAGTTGTCCCTTGGATTCCGCTTCGATAATTAAACGCAATTCGGTTGCAGGGCCAATGTTCTGGCCGCGAGCAAAAACCGTTAGCGAAAGTTGTCCAGTAGCTGGAATCGGAAACGCATCGCTTTCCACCGCCGCCGATGCGCCTGCATTGCGAAAATAGAGGCACGTTTTGCCATCCTGGGGAGCTGTTGCATCCAGAGAAATGGCCGAACTTTTTGTATTGCCGACGAGGTGCCATCCGGCGAGCTGCGCATTCCCGCCAACTGGTTCGAAGCTTGGGTTGGCGAGTGCTCGATAGGCATGCGGAGCGGACAGATCGCGACTCGCCAAGTCATCGAGTAACGTCTTTAGCTCAGTTGCGGCGTTCGGCTCCCATGTCCCAGCCACATCGGCAACAGCGGTCCCCGCCGCGACACGAAACATCTGGATGTCATAGGGTTCTAAAGCAATAGGCCACGCTTGCCGTCCTGCCCTCAACGGAAATGACTTTGCCGACTCATTGCTCTTGTCTTCCGATGACGAAACTGGCTCGATCATCGTCGGCTGAGAGACATCCAGAGTCACTTGAGAAGCAATTCGCCACGGTGAAGAATTCACCATCAAAATAGTAGTTGCATTGGGCGCGGAATACGTTCGAACCATGACTGGCTGCTTGTCGACCGCCATAACCTGGGCGCCAACAGGGACGGCGGAGACAATCCTACGAACACTTCTCAAAACATCATCATGCCCTAGAAGCGGCAACTCGCTTCCTTCGAGTACGACCTGGGGATCTCCCTGCAGCAAGGATTGAACATACGGAAGTCGCACGGCTTGTCCACCGGGAGCTGTACGGCTATGAACACTCATCTCTCCGGAAACACGGAAAGGGCTGACCGCGTTGAATGATGCCAAGCGAAACGAGAGTTCTGGATGAAAGAGTATCGTTGCCGACCGCAAGTCACCGGTTTTCGCGGATGCCAATGCCGCAAAAGCGGCGTTGACCTCCAAATCAACGGCGCGATCGGGCAAGGGAGCGCCCGGCTCGATAAAATTGGTTGAACACAAGATGATGCCAGGGATTCGATCGAGCATGGCTCGGTCAATCCCGAGATCGAGCATCGCGGGCAGCACACGGTTATCGGTAAGCAGATTCGGGCGAATGCGTTCGCGCACAACTGGATGTTCGAAAAGCCGTTCCGTCGTAAGCAGCAAGTGGTGCCGACTGTTATTAGAGACGATGGCTGCCATTTGCTGGTAGAAAGCGGCAACCTGTTGGGCACGCCAGGTGCGCCAAGCAGGGGCGTGCGGTCCCGTGAGCGCCGCTTGCCGCGCGGCAAATCTGTCTGTCCCCGGCCGAGCTAGGGCAATCCCCGTATCCCGCGTAAATCGCTCGACCGTAGCGTCATCCAGGCTCCATTCCAAGGGTGGTAGTTGCGAGTAGCCATTGCTGGAGAGTTGCACGGCAATTCCACCGAATGATGGATGGGCTCCATATCGTTGCTCGATCTCACTTACAAGTGCCAACATCGCTCGCTGAACGTGTGGATCAAGCATGTTGTAATAAGGCGCTAAACCGTTTCGGCCGCCAATCGACTCCAACCAGGTGCGGCCATCCGGACCGATCAATTCCAACCCAGATGACTGTGGATCGGTGGAACGACGTAGCTCCTCGAGTTGCGAAATCGGGGCGGCAAATTCAACGGCGGGCACCAAGGTTAGATGTTCGCGGTCGAAAATCCGTAGCAAGAGTTCCAGTGGATCCGCCTGTTCCAATTGGTCGGAAGAACGTCCTGCGGCAATGTGTGCCTTGGGCAATAGCTGCGAATTAGGATAGCTGGCCCTTCCCCCGGAAACGAAGCTTACAACGGCGCTGTTATATCCGGCATACTGTACGTAATCTTTGAATCGAATGGCGGTTTCATACGCGCTGCGGCTGTCGCCGCTTCCACTGAACGCTCGATTCCCGTCTGCCGATTCCGCAGCCTCCATCACACCCAACGATTCGGACGCCAATGGCTTCGAAACGTAGGCGGCCACCAAGCGAGTGCTGGCGGTGGCCTGCCGTGGACCTTCATTCAACGGACCCGACCTGCGATAAACACGGATCTTCCCAAAATGGGCAGGAAACGTTGGGTGTTGATTGGTGATCACAAGCAACGGTGACTGCGTCCGCGGCCAAAAGAGTAATCGATATGAATCCCGCTGCTTCACTTCACTGCGGCCAAGTCCTTCGACGAAGAATCCCGCATCGCGCGGATTACCTTGAATGACGCCATTGGAGCCTGGCTCAACAATGCTTACGCCCAAATACTGGTCTTTGTCGGCGGGATACTCGATCTCTAATAGGTGTGGAATGCCCGTGCCCTGCAGGGGCAGCGAGTAAGATTGCCAATGGGGATCGGCGATTCCAACGGCGGCTGGCAATTCAATGAAGCGTCCGAGTGGTAAATCGACAGCCCCAGCGCGAACGCTGCCAAGGGCACCATGGCTTAGGTTGCTGATTCCAGGAATTCGCCGCAATTGCGTCCAGGCAGGCAGTTTTTCCACCCACCGTGGATTGGTTGGATCGATTTCCAATACCTGGTCCCATTTGCCGGCTTCGTTGCTGGCCGGGGTTTGGGTATCTAACACGACGACCTGAAAACTCCGCTCCGCAACCGGGGCGGAAGCGCCAGGAAAGAATTTATCGCGGAGGTAGCCTGACGGCCGGGCCACGACAACACGGACCGTGTAAACACCTTCCATAACTTGGAGAGGAACGGCGACGTCGGTTCTGGCTGGGCTGTCGACCGGTACTGCGAGTTTTTTTGTGTCGCTCCAAACGGCTTCCTTCAGGCGAACGGGGGTCAAGGTCGTTTCGACATCTAAGGTAGTTCCGTGCAGCGATGCTGGCAGAACCGGCTCGATCTCAAAAGTAAGTTGGTCGCCGCGCTCGAAAATCAAATTGGCGTGGCCGCGCGTGGAATCGTTAAATGCGAGTCTTATCGGCGGATTGGGCAATAGATGGACTTCGAGCGTGTTACCGTGATCGTCGAGCCGCATTTGAAATGGGCGGCGAGCCAATTCTGTCAAAGGTACTTGAACATGTGTCGGCTGAGTCTGTGAATTAGGCGCGAGTTCAAGAAGTAACTTAGCGTCAGAAGGAGCGGTCGCGACAACTTCCATGCCATCGGTCTTTTGAGCACTTAAAGAACGCACGCGCACACCGGTTGGTTCCAACCACACACTGCCAGCAGCATCTGCATTGGGGCCGATTAGCTGAAGATCGGAAAGCGTTCCTTGGTCAAGAGTTACTTGACCGGCCCAGGCAACCGAATCGCCCCCGCCCCAAGTAATTTGTAGGTGCAGGGGCTCTACGGGTGGAGCCGCCGCTTGTCCGGCAGCCGTTCGCGGCACCATGGCGCATGCCACCAGCGCGAGTGCCACGTGCGCACCCGCGATGACAAACGACGGCGGACCTCCATGTCCGGTCATGGTGCGACTGCTTCGAGGAAACTTAGGTCGATCTGGCAAAAGTACCCAGGCTCGCCGTGGCCGCTAACTCTTGGCCTGCCAGTCGTTTTCGGCGAATAAGCAAGCAGCGAATTTTAGATAGGGACAGAGATGGCAACTAGATCGGCTTACACGGGGAAAAACCGGAGGAATTCCACTTGATCGCCGTTGCTAGCATGGCGGCGATGAAAACTCGGTCAATCGCGCAATTTCATTAACGACGGCACTTCACCAGTTTGAAGTTGCCGCAACGCGGTTGTTGCGATGGCTTGCAACTCCTCGACAACCTCGGGACACAGCTTCGCAACATCGTTTGCTTCCCAGCGATCGTCCGGCCGCACGAAGAGTTGGGGCGATGTTGCCTGATTGACGAACGGCTTTTCCGAGCCCGCATCGTGCGAAGGGCCGGAGGCATAGATGCCACGGAGAGTCCAGAGGGAATTACGGATTGAATACGCACCATTTTTTCCCGCAGACAAAAGCGCAGGCCGCCAGCCGGTGCCCGTTGGTTCTGCTAATGGCAAAACGCTCGCGCTCGCCAAATCGGGTACAATCGACCGCCCGTTTCCGATCCAATCGAGAAGCGTTGGCATCACATCAATGTGGGAAACGAGCGCTGAGCTACGGGCAAGCCGACCACGCCTGTCGGGAAATTGAATTAACCACGGAACATGAAGTTGCTCGACCGGCAAACAAGGATCGATGCCGCCGATTTGCTGGTGCTCTCCCAAACAATACCCACGTCCGCCCAAGAGCAGTACGAGCCACTCGTCGGCCGCGCCGCGCGGCGGTAGGATATGAGAGAGGTTTTGCCAACATTCGTCCAAGACCATTATCTGAGCCGCATAAGCAACACCGTGTCGGAAGACAATGTCTGGATCATCATCGTATCCAACTCGAAAATCCGACGGCGTGGCACTGAGAATCGGTGACGGATCATCGGAATCCAGTTGCGATTCTTGCAGGTTCAGGGGCGCATCCCAAGGTCCGAACAAGCCGCGCGCGTGAAGCCAGAGCAAGTCCGGCCGATCATACTCGAGAGTTTCTTTCGCTCGACTCTTGGCGCTCGACCGCTCGATCACTTCGCCAGCAGCCGCAAACAACTGGGCCAGCGAAGTTGCAGATAAGTCAGTGGCTAGTGCATTCTTATTGTGGCAGGCGACTTGCACGCAATCATCGAAGTCTCGTCCACCTTCAAATTCAAGTAGCTGCCGGTCGTCGGTCACGAGGGTCGTTTGATAACCGCTTTCGCCCAAACGACGGGGCAAGTTCGCACAGCGATCACGATCTTCCGCGGGAAGAGTCGGCGTTGTTTTTTTTCCGATCGAATAGCGGGCCTGCCAAAGAGCTGAATAAACATCAGCCAACTCGACCGCCGGTGCGTAGCACGCGTCAAAAACGAGCGATTGTGCGGCGAGGCGATCGAGGGCCGATGTCGGATAGGTGGTGTTTCCGTAGGCTCCTAACGCGGAAGCACGCAGGCCATCTATCACTACCACCAGAATATTTGATCGCGGCATGTCGCGAATATAGCGTGTGTGCGCCGGAGGCGACAGCCGTTCGGCCGTCACATTGTTGAACGTCGCCACTCCTGCCAAAGCAGTTGAGGGAAGACAAAGGCGTCGCGCAGGTAGCGGCCGGCCAACCGGCGCGGCTGCGAACATACGCGGTGCAGCCATTCGAGACCGGCGCGGCGCATCCACAGTGGCGACCGCCGCCGGTAACCAGCCAAGAAATCGATTGTAGCTCCGGCGCAGATTGCTGCCTTCGCGGAAAGCTCATGGCAATGTTTTGCGACCCATAGCTCTTGTCGCGGCGCACCAAGTCCGACGATCAGTAGGTCGTGCTGGGCAGCACTTACGGCGCTGAGTGTACGACGGTCTTCGTCGGCATGGTTGTCGAACCCGACGGGTGGTGCGTAAGTGCCGACGACTTGCACGCGGGGCCAACGGCGCTCAATTCGACGTGCCGCCTCGTCGGCAATACCCGGCGCGGCTCCCAATAGAAACACTCGCAGCGTCGACGTTGTGGCGGCAAAGAGGGCTGGAATGAAGTCGCTGCCGGCCACCCTTTCCGGCAATTTCCGGCCAAGAATCCGGCTCGCCCAAACTAACGGAGTGCCATCCGCCAGCACCAATGAAGCACTGTTGTATGCATCGCGAAAGTCGTCACGGCCTTGAAATAATACAGCGTGGTCTGTGTTCGGGGTTACGACATACCGGCAGCTCTCACCGCGTTCTGTTTCGCACCAACCGAGTACCGTCGTCACCGCGTTCTGCATTGTTGTGCGCGCAATACGCATCCCGAAGAGCGTGATATTTGCGTCGATGGGCGAATTCTCTGTGTCAGATAGGCGGATCATTCGCTTTTCCTGGAATTGCGTTTACCATGCGCGCGCGAAGCCACTGTCCGCAAGACTGTGATTTTCGCGCATTTCCGAATCGAAAACCGCCAGTCGCGGCAAGTTCTGTGTCGATTGCAGCAAATTGACCGTTAGGGCCGCAAAGACAAACAAGATCAGTTCTTGCGACGGCAAGAGGGTCACGTCGTGAAACAGAGCTGAACACATATAGTTCGCCATGAGCGCCAACATGAGGATGCCCTGCATGCGTATCCAATATGCTGAACTCACATTCAATGCTAGTCGCCAGGCGCTCCGCATCCAGGCGACGAGGATCGCGACAAATGCAAAGAAGCCAACGATTCCTGTTTCAGTAAGTATGCTGAGCAACGTGTTGTGGTGATGTAGTCCACGAATCGATTCTAACTCGACCGTTTGGCGACGGTCGGACAGATAGGGCAGCTTTTCGTCATAGAAGCGGTCGAACCCCACACCGAAAATCGGATGATCGCAAAACATTTGCCACGAGATGTACAAGAACGAACCTCGCTGATCGATCGAGTGTTCTGAATCCTCTACGGTGCCTTCACGCTGCAATCCGACGACATGACTCCACGACACGGCGACAAACAACAGTCCGGCTACGGAAGCAAATGCAAACGCCGGTAACCGTAAGTGCCGTGGCACCCAGAAGGCGGCCACGATGATTGCGCTTGCGCCGAAGCCGATCCATGTCGAGCGGGTATACGTGAACAAAACCCCCAGCGTCATGACACCGCCAGCACTTATTAAGGCGACTTGTTGCCACCGCTGACGGACTTGAGGTAGCAGCGCAGCGGCACATAAGAAGCACGCCGTCAGGTACATGCCCAAACTGACCGAGTTCAGTTCTGGTCCGCGCGCGCGGCCAAAATGAATTCCGAGATTAGGATCGGAAATGTAGCGAGGAATCACCAGTGACCAGCAATGCGCCACCTCAAGTGCACCGGTGACCGCCAAGTAAATGCCTAGACCGACCAAAACGGCGAGCATTCGAGACCAGTCGTTGTAGTTGATCGATAACTGACGAATCATCCAATACAGCACGGCCGGCAATAAGAAACTGGCCAGCAAGCGGCCCCACTTCGAGGTAACGCCCGTCACAATGTCTGGAGTTCCGCTAAATAGCGCACTGACAACCAGCAGAACCAACAGCGCGCCGAGCAGGTAATCGGTGCCCGTCAGCGATCGGAATTGAATGCGGCCCATTCTCGACTGAATGGCAAACGCGGCCAGGAGCAGAACCAATATTGCCCGATCAAGTGTGATTGACAGTGGACCAGCTTTTAGATTCCAAAACTCGTGGCCAAGCACATACCCGACAGCGAGCAATAGGCCACAGCCGACCAACAACGAAGTGCGTTGTGCCCATATCAGCCCCCACACGCTGGCGGCCAAAGCAAAAATTAGGGCAACGATTGGCATGTTGCTGAACTGCGAAATTAGTTTCAGTTCCAGCGTTGGCGGTTGACTTTATCGAACGGCCCTTTGCACCAGCATCGAGCGGTCGACTCAGTTGATCGATATTCGCACAAATATCGCTTCTAAAGTATTGGTCACGATTTCGTGCCAATTTGCGGCAATTTTTGGGGCAGGATGCCTTGCCAAAACAACGTGATTCACTTCTGACAAATCAAGCAAATTTATTGCCGATGACGCCGGCGGGCTCACGCCCTCACTTCGTTTGCGACTGCCTTTGGACGGCCTGAACTGCGTCGCTCAACGACAATCCACGGAACATGCCAAACGTCTCGGCAACAGAACGGCTCGGTGCCGTCACCGAGTCATTGATGCCAGTAGTGGCTACACTGGCAGCACTACTGACACGTTTCCGCTTGACATTGCGAGCCGCTTCGCGAAGATAGGCGGCGACGTTTTCACCCAACGCCGTAGATACCGGTGAAGGTGATTGCTTATTGCCAAATAGGAACAGGCAGCCGACGCCAAGGCACAAACCGCCCACACCGCCCGCAGCCGCGATCGACGTACGGCCGATCCCCACCGGCTTGACACCCGCTTCCACACCGTCGATTCGGTTGATAACGCAAGCGCTGTGGGCCGCGGCATGACGAGCGCGGGCGTCTGCCAGATTCTTGCGGGCCGCTTCGACCAAACGGGTTTGATTCTGCACAGCGTTGACAATGTTCGAGTATTCCGCCCGGGTCCCCGCTAATTGAGAGATTCGGTCACGAGCGGCCGATTTGTTGGCAGCTAGCGATTTCTCGCGGTCGGCACACAACTCCACTTCGGCTTCCAGGGCACGTATGGCAACCGCAACTTCACCGTTCAATTGTTTGCGAATCGACTGTTCAGCATCTTTGGCCGCGATTACGAAGGGATGGTTCTCGCTACGCGTGCTGAGCAAATCGGCCGTACGAAGCTGGGCGGCGACCAAAGCGCTCTTGAGCTGGCCAATCGCAGGCTGGGATGCGAGCAAGCTATTCGGCGTTGCCAACAGGCGTTGGGGGTTGTCTTTTGCCGCCACCAACAACTTCAGGAGTCGCTCATTTTGTTGCTGAGCAGCGTCGTTTGCGCGCCGTTCTGTTTCAATCGCATGCAGTTCTTGCGATGTTTCACCCTGGCCACCAATATCGGTTGTTAGACTTCGCAATTCGCCCAGATCGGCACCAATCTTCGCCTCGAATGAAGACAATTTGCTAGTTTGGGCGGCCAAGTCGCCGTCTGCCATTTCAACCGTGCGTTCGAGTTCGGCAATCATACCTTGAGCCCGCTGATCGCGTAGCTCTTGCATCCGACGCTCGAGCTGGCCGCAAAGTGAAGCCACAAGTGCGGTCGCTCGATCGCGGTTCGAAGCCTTTATCGAAAGATAAAACACCTCGGTCTTGCCAAATTCGGCGCCACCCGGCGGACGCATGTCGATGTCATCACGGAACCTGGCAATATCGACGGCGGTGGGCCAATTCGTGACCGCTTTCTTGCCGCTCGCTGGACCAACCTCGCTGAGTGTCGCTTGAATAACGCTCTGGCTTTTCGCCAGTTCGAGCACGGTTTCCTGAGAAGTTTTCATTTCCGACAGATCGGAGAACTTGCCTAAGCGCTCTTCCGATACGCTGGCAACTTCGGGGCGAATGATGAGGGCCTGCGATGCTTTCCATTCGCGGTTGGCGACAAGCGAGTAGGCACTCGCGAGCACGGCTCCCGCCACGGCCGGCACGATCCACCAATGGCAGTGCGTTGCCATCAAACGGAGGAAATCTGCGGGCTGCCAGGCGTTCCCAGAATTCGAAATGGAATTTGCTTCAACGCGTGACATGGATCGTGTCTCAGGGTGACGGTTTGAACGGTGGTGCCGATAGACCCGTTGTGTGGGTCTCATAAGGCAAAGAGCGTGCCTTTGCTCCCCTCGGACTAACATCACGGTCAACGAATTCGCATGTCTTCCGCGATTTCGCATCTTTTTCCGCCTGGGCGAACGGCGAATGGCACCCAATTATTTAGGCGGTTGTATTCGGCTACCGTTGAGTTCCCACCACATGTGGCGGTTTCCCCACGCAACAGAGATTTGGCACATGCGGCACAATCGTTAATCGAACTAAGAACGGCGAACTTAGAAGTTGCATTCCCCCACTAGTACGGCAGAGTTTGGGGGACAGCCGCGACGTACGGGTGGGCTATGCCCCGAGGCACTTGATTTGCACTTACGGACGACCTTAGCAGTCGAGGTCAAAATCTACACCCACTCTCTATATGCATGTGCAGCGAATTACATCCTGGGTTGAACTGACCGCGCTTGAAATGGAGTGGAACACTCTTGCCGCCGGAATGCCGCTGCGCAGTTGGGATTGGCTGGCCACGTGGTGGAAACACTATGGCGGTGGTAACTCCGGTCCGCAAGAGAACATAGCCGCGCGAAGCCGGGAACTCTGTGTGTTGGCGATTTACCGGGAGCCGACGTTCAAGCACGGCGGACCAGTGCGCGAACTCATGGGAATTGCCCCGTGGTATATCGACCGTTCTACCGTCAAAGGCAGCGTCATTCGTTGGTTGGGCGACGGCGAGGTATGCACGGATCACTTATCGTTAATTTGCCGACCGATGGAGACGCAATCAGTTGCTGCTTCTCTAGCGAAAGCGCTCACGGAACAACTCGACGATTGGGACCGAATCGAACTAACCGCTGTGGATGCGAGTGATGAACCAATTCAGTCACTAGTTGCCGAACTTGCAAATCGAGAATGCATCACCGCTACGGGAATCGCCGATTCTGTTTGGATTCTCGACTTACCGAGTTCGTGGGACGAGTATCTTGCCTCGATATCGAAATCGCATCGAAAGCAAATTCGGCAGCTACAACAGCGCGTGCTCAATAAGTCCCGCACCCATTGGCATTATGTGGAAAGTGCCGCCGAGTTCGATGCCGGCTGGGCAATACTCGTCGATCTTCACCAGCGGCGTCGCATGGCGTTAGGTGAGCCAGGCTGTTTCGCGTCGCCGGCATTCCACAACTTCCACCGTGAAACTGCCCGCCGTTTGCTTGATCGCGGACAACTGCGTCTATCGTGGTTGAAACTGGATGGTTCGCCCGCGGCCGTTGAATATCATCTTGCCGATCGCACGACTGTGTATGCCTATCAAGGCGGCATCGATCCAAATCGACTCAGCGACGAGCCGGGGCGTTTATCGACGATTCGATGCTTGATGCAAGCAATTCAGGAACAGCGCCGGCGATTCAATTTTCTGCGGGGTGATGAGGCATACAAGGCACATTGGCGCGCAGTACCTCGCCAGGTTGTCAATTATCGGATCGTACCCAATCGACGACTTGCCCGCTGGCGGGGTCACGTAATGACAGTCGCCGACACATTGAACGATTGGGCACGAAATACGGCGCAGCTTGTAACAAGTAACCGATAGAGAATCGCCAAAGTTCTGACCACGGTTGGAAAGTGATGCACTTGGGAAAGTAACCACACTCTTGAAAGTGCGGGTGGAGCTACAAGTAAGCGAACAAACAATCAGCAGCAGCTGGCACCTTTAGAATTGCGTAAGATCATGATTTCGTGGAAAGAAATCGCACTAAGCGCCTACTATTTTTCGACGCTGCGGACGCGGCGTCGCGAGGCGATTGAACGCGCTGCCCAACACCGCGAACCAGTGCGCATTTTGTTCTACCATCGAATTGCCGATGACGTTCGTAACGGTTGGACAATCGGCCACAAAGCATTTGCCGACCAAGTCTATTGGTTGCGTGAGCATTTCGATCTGGTAAGCTTGGCCGAAGCTCAAAACCGCCTTGCCTCTGGTCGCAACCGTTGGCCAACGGCCTGCATCACATTTGACGATGGCTACGCCGATAACCGCCGGTTCGCGATCCCCTTGCTGCTCAAGCTTCGGATTCCATTCACCTATTTCATCTGTACCGATCCCGTGCTCAATGGGACGCCGTTTCCGCATGACCAATCCGCCGGTCGACCACTTGAGGTCAACTCGATCGGACACATCCGCGAGCTAGTTGATGCGGGGGTTGAAATCGGCACGCATACGCGCACACACGCGAACCTGGGCAACGGGATTTCGACGAACCAGCTGATTTCCGAAATCACAGGATCCAAGGACGACCTCGAGCGAGCGATCGGCCAACAGGTTCGATATTTTGCATTTCCGTATGGCCAACACAAGAATTTGTCGAATGCAGCGTGTCGTATTGCCGCCGAAGCTGGCTATGTCGGCGTTTGTTCCGCGTATGGCGGCTACAACTTCCCGGGCGACAACCCATTTCACTTGCGGCGCTTCCACGCCGACAGTCAATTCATTCGCTTCGTCAACTGGATGACCGTTGACCCGCGCAAACGGCGCCAGCAACACGACTTCCCAATTGACGAACTAACTCTGCCACCGGAGACGGCCGGTCCATAACAAATTGCCCGTCGACGAAGATGGAATCCAACGAAACTGAATACCGACACCTACGGCCGGATTCGCTCGCGGCTAGCGTCACGATCTTACTCTTGGCGAACGTCGTGCAACGGAGCATTGGGTTTGGTCGCGGCATTCTATTCTGTCGCTGGCTCACGCCCGACGAACTCGGCACCTGGGAAATGGCCTACAGCTTCCTGCTGCTGGCCGCCCCGGTTGTTGTCTTGGGTTTACCCGGCTCTTTCGGCCGCTACCTCGAGCGATACCGGCAGCGCGGCCAATTACGCACGTTCTTGCGGCGGGCCATCGTTTGGACAGCCGTGTTGACGGCCGCGGCGTGCGCGCTCATTCTTTGCGAAGCCGCGCAATTCTCCTGCCTCATTTTCGGCCGTGACGGCGCGGGGTCACTCGTGCTGTGGGTCGCACTGAGCCTCGTGGCCGTCATTGCTCACCATTTCATGGAAGCGGTATTTTCCGCTCTGCGCAAGTTCAGCATCGTTTCGACGATGCACTTTTGCCAAAGCATATCGTTTGCCGTCATCTCGCTGGCCCTTATGTGGTGTTGGCGGTTCTCGGCCGCCAGCATTATTATTGGCTATGGTGCGGCTTGCCTGTTCTCCGTTCTTGTCATGCTCCTGTGGAAGGGCCGCGCCGTTCTCGCCGAAGCGATTCCGGGCCAAATTGTCACCCACCGCGAATTCTGGCCGCCGCTCCTGAAGTTCGCGTTTTGGGTGTGGGTGACGAACCTCGGCTGCCAATTGTTCGGCGTCGTGGATCGGTACATGCTGGTCCATTTCAGTGGACTTGAGAACAGCGCCGCCCTGACACTCGTCGGCCATTACCATGCCAGCCGAATCGTGCCGGTGCTTTTACTTTCCGTCGCCGCGTTGTTGGCGGGTGCCGTGATGCCGTACCTCAGCCACGACTGGGAGGCCGGCGCGCGAGAGCGGGTGTCCCAACGGCTGAATGGCGTCCTCAAAGTAACGGCCTTGACGATGCTCGCTTGCGGCATCGGCGTGCTTTGGATTGCACCGCTATTGTTCCATTACGCGTTTCAAGGGCGGTACGACGAAGGGCTCGCCGTCATGCCGTGGACGCTCACTTACTGCGTATGGTACTCATTGTTTCTCGTTGCTCAAAACTACGTGTGGTGTGCCGAGCGAACGCGTCTTGCCACGCTACCGCTGGTCATCGGACTCATGATCAATGTGGGAATTGACTTGTTCCTAATCCCGCGCTGGGGTTTGCTCGGTGCGGCAGTCGGCACAACCGTGGCTACGGCGGTCGCACTGGCCGTGCTGTATTGGCTGAACCGATTCGCCGGCATGTATCTCGAAACCGGCATGTTGCTATTCACCGCCGCCCCGGCCGCCATGTGTGGCGGTGTGTGGGCTGGCACATTCGCCCTGGTCCTGCTCCTGGCGGCCATGCCTTTCTCCAAGACGCTGCTCACCAACGACGAGCGCGGCACGCTTATTCGAATCAGCCGTGATCTCCTAACTCGCTACCGCGGCTATTGGCGACGACCAACCGAACAATCGGAGCCTGCTCATGCAATTGGATAACAACAACACCTTTACGCCAACCGCATCGTTCTCGCTGGACGCAGCCGACGCCGGCCTCCGAGTCGCCGAGGTCGCGTCCGAATCCGCCGTTGCGGCCACCGTGGCTATTCAGAATCGGGCGACCGCGAACCGTGAGGCGAAGAACCTGCGTGGGCACATCGGCCGGCCGCTCCGCGTGATGTTCTTCCAGACCGACATGCGCGTGGGCGGCGCCGAAATGGTTACCGCGAATATCATTCGTCGCCTTGATCGGGAACGCTTCTCGCCAGAGTTGTGCTGCCTCAAGGATCGCGGTGCGTTGGGCGAGGAACTTGCGTTGGAAATTCCGCTGCATCACAACTTGCTGTTCAGCAAGTACGATTTCCGTGTCCTCTACCGGCTCACCGACCTGCTGCAAGAACGTCGGATCGATAGCGTGATCACGGTCGGCGCCGGCGACAAAATGTTCTGGGGGCGCCTCGCCGCCCAACGCGCCGGCGTACCAGTTATCCTCTCGGCACTTCATAGCACCGGTTGGCCAGATGGCGTCGGCCGACTTAACCGTATGCTCACACCGTTGACCGACGCCTTCATTGCCGTCGCCGAATCGCACGGCGAGTTCTTGGCACGCAACCTGCGAATTCCGCGTAGCCGAGTTGCCGTCATTCCCAACGGCGTCGATACGAAACAATTCGCCCCGATTGTCGATGTGACTTCCATTCGCCGCCAGCTCGGCATTGGTCCCACCGAGCCGGTCGTCGGCATTGTGGCAGCTTTGCGGCCCGAGAAGAACCACGAGCTCTACCTCGATATGGCGGCTCGCGTAGTTCGTGAGTTGCCGACCTCCAAATTTGTGGTCGTGGGTGATGGACCACAGCGCTCTGCGTTACAGGCACGTGCCAAGGAACTGAAGATTCAAGACAACGTGTTGTTCGTCGGTTCGCGATCCGATGTTCCTGAATTGTTGGCGGCCATCGACGTCTTCGCGTTGACGTCGCACATCGAAGCGAATCCGGTGTCGATTCTGGAAGCAATGAGCACGGGCAAACCGATCGTCGCCACGAACGTCGGCTCGATTCACGAAGTCGTTGCCGAGGGGCGGACCGGTCACCTGGTAACGCCGGGTGATTCGTACCAATTCGCCGATCGAATCATCCGGCTGCTGAATGCTCCTCTCACGCGGCAAACGATGGGGGCGGCCGCGCGTGAGATTGTGACGCAGCGTTGGTCCATCGAGGCCATGGTGGGGGGCTACGAGCAGTTGATCGAGACCACCTATGCCCGAAAAACAATGACCTAGCCGCGGGGCGATGCCTCAAAAACTTGTTCGTACCTGTGTTCGTTGTCCGCGGTCCATCATCCGTTGTTAAAAGAGGCGAAATCGACGAGAATTGTCCAAGGTAAACTGCCACGCGATGCAAGAAGTTCGTCCTCCCACGGTCACCAATCAACGAACAACGGACTACCTTCCCCGACCCCATGTTGACCGAATTCATCCTGACCTCGCTTGCTCGATTCTTGAGTGGGGCCAGCGTGCGCTGGATCGACTGCCAGCCGGATACGTGCCAACGGGTATATTTCGCCAATCACACCAGCCACCTGGATATGATCCTCATTTGGTCAGCCCTCCCCGCTAACGTGCGGAAGCTGACTCGCCCCGTTGCGGCAAAGGACTATTGGGACCGTGGTCCCTTGCGGCGCTACATGGCGAAAACGTACAACGCGATGCTCGTGGATCGCAAGGAAATCAAAGTCCACCAAAGTCCGGTGGACATGATGCTCCGTGAGGTCGGCGCCACGGACTCCATGATTATTTTTCCGGAGGGTGGCCGACAGGCCGGTGAAACGGTCGGCGAATTCAAAAGCGGTTTGTATTATCTGGCGAAAAAGCGTCCCGAATTGGAACTCGTTCCCGTGTACATTGATAATATGAACCGGGTCCTACCGCGGGGAGAATTCTTGCCGGTCCCGTTGTTATCCTGTATTACCTTCGGGCCGCCGATGTGGTTGGAAGCCGGTGAATCAAAAAACGATTTTCTGACGCGAGCACGTGACGCGGTGTTGCGGCTCAAAGAGGTGGAGTAACGCACCGTGCTGCGAGATTGGCTATTGGTGACCGTGGTCGTCGCGTTGCTTGGTACGGCAACGGCAGTCGGCCAGATCGTGCAGCGGCAGCCCCACCTGGGACTGAACGCCGCGGCGCTGGCCACGTTCAATCGCCGTGTCCGCGTATGGTGGATCTTCTATGCGCTTCTGCTGGTCGCGTTCTTCAGCCCAACGCTCACTGTTGCCATTTTCGGCCTGATGAGCTTTGAAGCCCTGCGCGAGTTCATCACGCTGACCCCAACGCGGCGTGCCGATCACCGCGCCCTGTTCTGGACGCTGGTCTTCTTTACTCCCTTCCAGTACATCATCGTCGGCTACAACTACTACGAATTGTTCAGCATATTTATCCCAGTTTATGCTTTTCTGTTCATTCCCGCGCGCGTGGCCATCGCTGGTGATTACAAGCGATTCTTGGAACGGGTCGCCAAGATCCAGTCGGGGCTACTCATTTGCGTTTATTGCCTGAGCTTCGCGCCGGCGCTGCTGTATCTGAACTTTCAACTGGGCGATGGTGTCGACCGTCACGCGGCCAGCCCCAACGATAAAGCTCGACTGCTATTTTTCTTTATCACGATGGCACTCTTGTCGGAAGCGTTCCAATTCATCTGGAGCCAGCTTTATGGCCGACATGTGATCTCGCCGACCATTAACGCCGCCCGCACATGGGAAGGCCTCGTTGGCGGCTCGGCGAGCACGGCCTTGGCTGGGATGCTCCTGCACTGGGCAACTCCGTACCCGCTCTTATGGCAATCCGCATTCATGGCCATGGTGATCGCCATCATGGGATTTGCCGGTGCGATGACGATGTCCGCCATCAAGCGCGACCGCGGGGTGCGCGATTACGGCACACTGGTTGAAGGCCACGGCGGCGTGTTGGACCGCATCGATGCCATTTGCTTCGCGGCGCCCGTGTTCTACCACATCACGCGACACTTACTGGGCGTCGGGTAAGACACAAACACGTATTTGAAACTCGTCGTTTAAATTCCACCTTAACTTGCCCTCGCTATTCCTCAGTCCCCACCGCGATCATATCCATTGTAAGCGTGCGTTGGGGCATGCCGACGCCATGGACCATGCACTTCGAGGCTGCGGGCGGACGGTCCTGGTCGTAGAGCCAGAGACGGGCCCGGTCGAGTCCACGGGCGGCGCCGTCGTCGCTGGCGTAGTAGGTGCCTTTGGCCAAGTGCTTGAGGTCGCTGCCGGTCTTGGCGAGGATCGCCTGGAGTTGGTCGAAGACGTCGAGCGCTTGCTCCTGTCCGCCTTCGGACTTATGGGCAAATAGGCCGCCGACATAGATTTGCCGGTCGGTGTGCACAACGGTCGCCCGGCTAAAGATTTGCAGCGGGCTCACATCGGGCGGATTATAGTACTCCACAACCTGCGCGGATTTATCATCCCTGGCAGGCAACTGGGCGATGAGTTCGATCTCCACCGGCGGCGGCGCCAGCCACTCGACGAACACCACCGGCGGCAGGAGCTGATTCGGATAATAGGTCTTGAGTTTGTGAAGCACTTCCTCGGCCGAGGTGGCTGGCCGCAAAAACACCTTAAGTTGCACGACCTGGGCAGGCGAGAGCTTGAGGTTTTCGAGCATCTTTGCGAGGCCAGCCACCGAGGCATCGACGGCCGATTCGGTGAGGCCGGCCTCGGCCGGGACGCCCGAGAGATACGCCACACCGCCGCGGGGTAGGACGGCCGCGTCAGCGTAGCCTTCTTGGCCGCTCACGGCCTCGCAGCGCTGTAATGTGACCTGATCACTCTTGTTGGAGGTGACAGCGACGGCATCCACGGCCACGAGCGCATCACGCCGGGGCAGCGGAGTGAGCACCGAGGTGAGCGCCGGCCGCACGGCTGCGTCAAGCCGCTTCGTCAAATGTTCGCGGACTGCTTCAGTGGTCGAGGGCGCGAGGGCATAAATATTCACGCGCACCAATTGGTTGAAACCCGAGCCAGAGGCTTTGAGCACGGCAACGAGATTATCGAGCACTTGCTCAATCTGTTGGTCGAGCGAGTCTTTGCCGACAAGCTTGCCCTCACGGTCTAAAGGCAGAAGCTGGCGGGTGTGGACGAGCGGTTGGCCTTGGACCACCACGGCCCGCGATGTACCGGTCGGGGCATCGAGTACGACGTACTCCACACCAGTTGTCTTGACCTGGGACGCGGAGGGCTCGTTGTCGGCCGCAGCGCCAAGGGGCAACAAGACCGTGGTAAGCACGATGCTATAAGGCATCAAATAGTTCGATAGGATTCGAAATCGTCGTGTCATGACGCGTTCCTAGCAATGATTCGTAAAGTTCGGGAAACTTGGCGGCTACGTGTTACACTTTCGCCGGCAACTCGTAGCCTTTGCGGCGGGGAATATCGAGGTAGGTGTTTGCCTCTTCGTCGTGGGGAAAGATCTCTTTCTCCGGATCCCACTCGAGCCGCCGGCCCAGCCAGCGGGCGATGTTGCCCAAGTGGCAGAGCGTCGCCACCCGATGGGCGTTCTCGATCTTCATGATCGGATCCTTGCGCGAGCGGACGCAGTCGTAGAAGTTCTGCATGTGGTTATCGCTCTCGTAGAGCCGGATCGCGTTGGGCGGCAGGGGGTCTTTATCTAGCCCCTTGGGCTTACACTCGTAACTGCCGCGGATGATCGTGATTTCACCCTTGTCGCCAATGAACGTCGCGCCGCCACCCACACGCGGATTGAGCGAACTGAGCGTGACCACGACGCCGTTCGCATAGCGATAGTTAATGACGGGGTGCAGGCCCACCGCATCCCCATGGTCGCGCTTGCCGGGCAGATCCTGCACGAACTTCTCGAGCTTTTGGGCCGGTTCGACCCACACCTCGACGGGGCCGCTCTTATCCATTCCCAGCGACCACTGCACCATGCTCAGGCCGTGGCAGCCCCAGTTGAGGAGCTCTCCACCGGAGTACGGCCGAAACGACATCCAGCCGGGCCCAACGGCCGTTTGTTCGGCCGGTTCGGGCGTATAGACATGCTCCGGTTCGTAAGGTACCCGCGAAAGATAGAGGTTCACGTTGTAGGGCACCACTTCATTGGGCCCACACCAGCGATCCCAGTTGAGTGTTTCCGGTACGGGCTGGGCGGGAAAGTTGCTCTCGAACGGGCTGGGGTAGTTATAAGCAATCACCCGCTGGACTTTGCCGATGCGGCCGTTGAGGATGAGTTCGGCCGCCTTACGGGTTTTGGGATTCGACCGCTGCTGCTCGCCGGTCTGGAAGATCCGGCCATACTTCCGCACGGCCTCGATCATCACGCGGCCTTCGCGAATCGCGTGGGTGAGTGGCTGCTCGCCGTACATATCCTTGCCGGCCTGGGCCGCATGAATGCAGGGCAGGTAGTGCCAATGCTCGGGCGTGGCATACACGACGACATCGACATCCTTGCGTTCGAGCAGCTTGCGGTAATCGTCGAAGTAGGGACACTTGTGGTACGCACCCCAAGCTGCGGCGCGACGGGTATTGAGGTCGGCCACGGCCACGATCTTGGCTTCTTTGGGCGGCGAGCCTTGGCCGCCGACACCGGCCCAAAGCTGGCTATTACGGCGGCCGCAGCCGATGATCCCGACGCCAATCCGGTCGTTTGGGCTCACCGCGTGCTGTTTGACGACGAGCGGTGCTGACTGGCTGTCACTTTGGGCGGCCAAGCCGCGAGGCACGACAAGCCCCGCGGCCGCCGCGCCGAGCGCGCTACTTAGTACTTGCCGTCGTGAAATCTCCGGGCTCATGGATATTCTCCTCTCGTGCCGATGTTGTTGTTCGTAAGTTGCGCGCAGTTCTACCCTGCGGGTTTCGTCAAACCAACTCTGCGCTATGGGCCTGGATGCGGCGGACCGCCGCGACGATCTTGTCGACGTCGCTTTCATTGCCCAACAGCAGCGTCTGGTAAAAGGCCACCGTGGATTTACACACTTGCTTGTTGCCCTTGAGCTCTGCGAGGCTCGCCCGATAGGCTTTCAAACGTTCGGCGGGAAAGACCCGCTGGAAGCCGCGGGAGGCAATGGCTTCGTCGAGTAGGCCGTCGAAATACTGCTCGCTGTAGCCGTTGCCGCAGGGAATTCCTTCTCGCGCGAGAGCCCGCTGGAACTTGATCTTCGCGAGGCCGTGGAACGCCGCCGGGTCATAGCGGAAGGCATAGAGGTGCCACACCGCCTGACTATTTTCCGGTAGGCGGGCGGGCGCGATGCCGGGAATTTCTTTGAGACCGGCCGTGAGCCGATCGGCATTACGGCGGCGACGTGCCGTATCGGTGACAAGCTTTTCGATCTGCTGTTCGAGAAGCATTGCCTGGTAATGGGTCATGCGGAAATTGAGGCCGCGGCTAAAATTGCCTTTTCCTTCATGCGTGCCAAAGGCCCGGCCACAATCATGGTACGAGCGAGCCCGATCCAACAACTCTTGCTTGACCCCAGTGACGGCCCCGCCCTCACCCGCGGGAATGTGCTTCGAGTTCTGGAAACTGAAGCAACCGAGATCGGCCAGCGTGCCGCACTTGTGGCCCTTGTACTCGGCAAGCCAAGCCTGGCAGGCATCCTCCACCACCATGAGATTGTGCTTCTTGGCGATGGCGTTGATCGGGTCCATATCGCACGGCATGCCGTAGATATGCACGGGCACGATCGCGCGCGTGCGCTCGGTGATGCGGCGTTCGATCGAAGCTGGCTCGATCGTAAGTGTGGCCGGGTCGGTATCCGCGAATACCGGCAGCGCTTTGTGGGCGAGGATCGCGTTGTAGGTGGCTATGAACGTAAACGGCGAGACAATCACTTCATCGCCGGCATCTACTCCAACGGCATGGAGCGCTGTGACGAGTGACGCGGTGCCGCTGGTGGTAGCAACACAATCCTTCGCTCCTAACAGCTGGGCATAGGCCTTCTCGAAATCCGTCACGTGGCCGGCCGTACTGCCGGCGGGCGACCACTCGCCGCTGCGCAGGACATCGACAATCTTTGGCTCCCAGGCCTGGTTCCATTGCGGCCAATCGGGCCAGTGCCCCTGAAACACGGGCGTCCCGCCAAGAGCCGCTGGTTTATCAGCTCCAGTGGTCGCTGCCGCATAAGCGGTCGGAACAAAACAGCTGCTGAGTGCCGTCAGCGCCGTCGCCCCGGCCGCCGAACGCACAAAGTCACGTCGTGTAAGGTCGTCATTGTTCATGAGAGCATCCAACCATTTACATTTGGGAAGGAAGGATTCGTTACGCCGCGCACGGCCTGTCTCACGCCGCGTAGTGCCGCGCCACTTTTTGGATGGCCGCCGCCACCTGCGAGATATACTCCTCGGTCATGTACTCGAAGATGGGCACGCGAATGCCATCCGTCAACATCGACTCGGCGTTTGGGCAGTGGTGTTTCGTGAAGTCCATGGTCGTCAGGCCCATCTCCTTGACGGGCCAGCGGCCCCCAAAAAAGGCGTGTTTCTGGAATACTTCCTCGCCGTACAGCGGCACTTTGATGTAGCCGCCCTGCACGGCGGCACCTTCGGCTCCAAGCGCGCGCACGAATTTCGAGCGGTCGCAGCGAAACGCCTCCGGCCGCATGCGGAAGTAATAAAACCAGTACACGGCCCGGTCTTCTGGATGCACTTCATGCGGAATGATGCCGGGGGCATCGGCGATTTTTTCGGTAAGCAGTTTCCCCAACTGATTCCGCTTGGCCGCTATCGCTTCGAGGCGCGTGAGCTGCACGGCCGCCACGGCCGCCTGCGGTTCGCTCATGCGATAATTGGTGGCAAAGAGCGGAAACGTTCGCTTGCCCTCGCGGTTGCTGCCCTTATCGCCACAGGGCTGCAAGAGCGGACCGAACCGGTCGTCGTTGGTACCGACCACGCCGCCATCGCCACAGGTAATATGCTTCGAGTTCTGGAGTGAGAAGCAGGCCAGGTGACCAATCGAACCAATTGGTCGCCCGCGATACTTGGCGCCCCAAGCTTGCGCGCAGTCTTCGATGAGAATCAGCTTGTGCTCATCCGCTAGTTTTCGTAGCGCGTCGAGATCGCACGGGTTGCCCGTCAGATGGACCGCGATGATGGCCTTCGTTTTGGGCGTGATTCGCCGCTCGACATCTTTCACATCAAGATTGTGCGTGCCTTTGCCCAAATCGGCAAACACCGGTACCGCTTGCTGGTAAAGGACGCCAATCACCGTGCCGATATCGGTGACGGGCGACGTAATCACCTCATCTCCCGGGCCGATTCCGGCCGCGTTCACCGCGATGTGCAAAGCCGCTGTGCCGGAAGAACAATTGAACACGTACTTCACCGGGCAGACTTCGCGAAACCGTTCCAAGAGCAGCTTGGTCTGTGGCCCCTGCCAGTAAAAGAGCGAGTCCTGACCAAGCATGTTCTCCAGTCGCTTTCGCTCAAGCTCACCCCACCGCGCGGTCGGAGGGCATTGGACATGGACAGCCTTTTCGCCGCCGTCCATCGCCAGCTTTGTTCCGCTGGTCGATGCAGGCGCCGCCACCGCTTTGCCCAAACTGCTGGCCATCAGCAGCCCCGATGTACCGGCCACAAACTCGCGCCGTGAAATTGAATTCGTTCGGTTCAATTCAATTCCCCTCCTAATAAGGATTTTCGATGAGGGCATTTGGCATCACTGCCCATGCAACGCCAAGGCCGTCGACAGCGAGCGGTACCCGACTCTGCATTCGACAGTGACGCAAACGCCTGCTCGACAATTTTCTATCGGATCCGGATCGTTTCGTTATTCTGCGTGCTGAATGTGATACCGATCGTTAGAACTCCCATTGCAAATATTGAATGGAATCACCACGAATACCAACTGCGCATTGTACAGCGTGGACGGCGACGAATCACCCTACGGCTTCTCCGATAATTCTCCGTGGAAATGTGCCGTCGTTGGGACAATGAGCAAACTCGTACGTGCAAATGTCTCAAATTTGACGCCGTATGGGAGGGGTGCCGCTCACGTAGTACCCCCACCGCTCGAGGCAGCCCTCAACCGCTAGTTCGAATCCACTTAGCCTCTCAGTTTGTGCGAACGAGCAGGTCGGAAGGCTGAAGCCCTTGGCAGCAAACGACACGAGTCTAAGTCATTAAGAGTTAGCCCTGTGCCAGAACCAGCTGCGCTTCAATGGCAGATCCTGCATGGTTGAGCCGATTTTTTCTCGCCGTTTATGGGTGGTTACACGTCGGATATTGACTCTCGTTCGATTACAATGGGTCAACTGGGCACGTAGCCACGGGCAAAGTGCAATTGTTAAGTAATGGCATGAGGAGACAGCGAATGCGTTTTGCGATTTTCATAGTGGGTTTGTCGCCAATGTTCCTGCTGGATACGACGGCGAGCGCGAAGGCACCGCCGACTTCGACTCGCACGGCGCTCGACGAATATATTCAAAAACCAGACTCCACCTACTCTTGGAAGGTCGAAAAGACCATTCCTGGCAATCCATCGACAACCTGCCTCATCCATCTCACCTCTCAAACATGGCGCGATAAAACCGACGTTGATCGACCGGTTTGGGAACATTGGCTGGTCGTGGTGAAGCCGTCCAAACTCAAAACGGACAGAGCTTTTCTCGTGATCTCCGGCGGCAGCAACGATGCGTCGGCGCCAAAGGGCGCCAGCGCAGCCGTCTCGCGAATCGCCGAAGCCACGGGCAGCATCGTGGCCGAACTGAAAACGATTCCCAATCAGCCGCTGATTTTTAGGAACGACGGTCAACCACGCAAGGAAGACGACATCATTGGCTATGGCTGGAGCAAATTTCTCGAAACGGAGGATGCCACGTGGCTTCCCCGTCTGCCCATGGTGAAGAGCGTCATTCGCGCGATGGATTGCCTGCAAGAATGGTCGGAAAAGGAAGGCGCGAAGATCGAGAAGTTCGTGATCGCGGGCGCCTCGAAGCGCGGCTGGACAACTTGGCTTGTTGGTGCGACTGACCCACGCATTGAAGCAATCGTGCCAATCGTGATTGACGTCGTGAACGCGGGGCCGTCCATCCGTCATCATGGAGAAGTCTACGGCTTTTGGGCCAAGGCGATCGGCGCCTACTATCAGCACAAGATTTTGCAGCGGTCCGACCATCCACGGTTGGCCGAGTTGTATCGCATTGAAGATCCTTATTCCTACATTGATCGATTGACGATGCCGAAGTACATCATCAATGGCAGCGGCGATCAATTCTTCGTTCCCGATTCGTCGAAGTTCTACTACGACGATCTCAAGGGCGAGAAGCATTTGCGTTATGTTCCGAACGCCGATCATTCCGTGGACGGTGACTTCGGCGCCGTTCTGAGCATGGTCGCGTTTTATCAAATGATTATCACCGGCAAGCCACGCCCGGAAATCGATTGGAAATTTGAAAAGAACGGTGATATTCGCGTGCACAGCAACACGCCGCCGCAACAAGTATTGCTATGGCAGGCAACCAATCCGAACGCGCGCGATTTTCGCGTGGCTACGATTGGCAAGGCGTATACGAGCACCGAGCTAAAGCCCGAGGCCGACGGTTCATGGCTGGCACACGTGAAGCAGCCGGAAAAAGGTTGGACAGCCGCCTTCGTTGAATTGAGCTTCGATACCGGTAGTTTCCCGTTTGTCGTTTCAACGGCGGTTCGCATTCTGCCCGATGTGCTGCCGCACGCCGGCGTCGACCCGAAAACACTAGAGTATGAACCCAACCTGACTAAGAAGACTGCAGCCAAGTAACCATTCGGCGATCTAAGCGCCGTTATTCGCGGGATTGAATAAGCTCGATGGCTGATTTTATCGATGAATTGGCATCCGCGGTTCGCCGTACAGGAAACGCGGTATGCGTCGGGCTCGATCCACGCGCGCAGAATTTGCCCGGTGGTTTATTGAAAGCGTGCGATCAATCGGCCAGCGCAATTGCAGCAGCTTTCTCAAAATTTTGTTGCAACGTGGTAGACGTGGTGGCTCCGCTCGTGCCTGTTGCGAAGGTGCAGGCAGCATTCTTCGAGGAGTTAGGTCCGCCGGGCATGGCCGCCATGGCGCGCGTGATCGACTATGCGCAAAGTCACGGTTTGCTCGTGATTGTTGATGCGAAGCGCAACGACATTGGCAGCACGGCCGAGGCGTATGCGCGCGGCTATTTGGGGCGCAGCAGCAGTGCCTGGCACGCGGATGCCCTTACGGTAAGTCCCTACCTTGGCGACGACAGCCTTTCGCCCTTTGTTAATGTGGCGCAGGAGCGCGGGGCGGGGGTGTTTGTACTGGTGAAAACATCGAACCCAGGCGGCGGATTGCTGCAAGATTTGGTGTGCGATGGCGAGCCGATGTATCGGCACGTCGCGCGGCACGTAGAGCGGTTGGCGGCGGCAACGGTTGGTGAATGCGGTTACGGCGCCGTGGGCGCCGTTGTGGGCGCCACTTATCCAGCGCAGCTTGTCGAACTACGGAAGTTGATGCCGCACACATGGTTCTTGGTGCCCGGTTACGGGAATCAGGGGGGAACTGCCGCCGATGTCGCGGCTGCATTTGATAACCGCGGCTTCGGTGCGATTATCAATAACTCCCGTGGTATTATCTTCGCGCATGAAAATCCCATGTTTTCACGGCGCTTCGCTGCCAACAATTGGCAGGGGGCGGTGGAAGCTGCAACACGCGAAATGATCGAGGCTTTGGCGCCGATCGGTCCCAGGGGTTGATGTCGCCGCATTCCGTGGCGAAACTCTCGGTGGGCATTCAACCTGTGAGGGTTTCATCATGCGAAGCGTTGTTTACGTGACAACAATCCTTTTGATCGTCTGTTTCCCGTGTGTCGCTGCCCAGGCCAAACCTCCCAATGTGCTGCTGATTCTGGCTGACGACCTGGGGTTCTCTGATATCGGCTGCTACGGCGGCGAAATGGCCACGCCGAACTTGGATGCCCTGGCCGCCGGCGGATTGCGTTACACGCAGTTTTACAACACCGCCCGCTGCTGGCCAACGCGAGCCGCCTGGCTCACCGGCTACTACGCCCAGCAAGTGAATTTCGACACGATTCCCGGCTTGCCCAAGGCGGAAACGCATAAACGGCCCGCCTGGTCGCATTTGCTGCCGGAATATTTGCATGAGCTTGGTTATCGCGCCTACCACTCGGGCAAGTGGCACGTCGATAAAACGCCCTTCACCAGCGGCTTCGATCATTCCTACTCTTATCTGGATTACGACCACAACTTTTCACCGTCAAATCATACACTCGATGATCGGCCGCTGCCGCCGGTCAAACTCGGCGACAACTACTATTCAACGGTGGCGATCACCGATCATGCAATCGACTTTCTGAAGGAGCATCACGAGCAGCACGCCGACCAGCCATTTCTGGCGTATGTGGCATACGTCGTGCCGCATTTTCCACTTCAGGCGCCGGCGGAAGATATCGCGCGCTGCAAGGGCCGCTACGACCAGGGCTGGGACGCCGTGCGGGCCACTCGTTTCCAGCGTATGCAATCAACGCTGAAACTGCCGACCGATTTGTCGGCGCTCGAGCCCAAGGTTGGCCCTCCCAGCCACAACCAGCTCGCTCACGATCAGTTTGGTGACCAGGAGATTTGGCACGAAACTCCGTGGAGCGATTTGACGGCAGCTCAACGCGATTGGCAGGCGCGCAAGATGGAAGTACATGCCGCAATGGTCGAGCGAATGGACCGCGAGATCGGCCGACTGATTGCCCAACTCAAGGCGATGGAGGCCTACGACAACACGCTTGTGCTGTTCCTTTCGGACAACGGCGCGAGTGCGGAGCTCATGATCCGCGGCGATGGCCATGACCCTAGCGCTTCGTTTGGTTCGGCGAAGAGTTTTTTGTGTTTGGGGCCGGGCTGGTCGAACGCGGCGAACACGCCATTCCGCCGCAATAAGACTTGGGTGCATGAAGGGGGCATCGCGACGCCATTGATCGCCCATTGGCCGGCGGGAATTGCAGCCCGCGGCGAATTTCGCCATACAGTGGGGCATGTCATCGATTTAGCGCCAACGATCATGCATTTGGCCGGTGGCACGTGGCCGCCCAGAAGTGATGCCCCAGTACCGCCGCCAGGAAAGGATTTGTCGCCGACGTTCGCCAGCGACGTCGATATCCCCCGTGATTTCCTGTGGTGGTACCACACGGGCAATCGCGCGATCCGCCAGGGCGATTGGAAACTCGTTTCCGCCAAAGACGAGCCGTGGGAGTTGTTCGACTTATCCCGAGATCGCGCTGAAAACCACGACCTGGCGAACGGCAAACCGGAAAAAGTCGTGGAACTCAAGTCGCTCTGGGAAAAAGAATTGCAATCGTTCAAAGAATTGGCAGCCACCAAGAAGTAGTCGCCGTCGGGTGAACACCGCTCACCAATCCTGCTTTGCCGTGATTGCCGGTATCGCAAGACTTCGCGGCCAGTTGTTGGTATCGTAGAGGGTAGCCGCTGCCAGCGGCCGCGGCATCGCTACGCATCCCTATCCTCGATGAAACCCGCGTATGACTTCCAAATCCTTTACGCGTTTGGCGTTTGGCATTCTCGCTTTCTTGATCGGTCAGTCGGTTTCGGCAGGCTCTCCGGCCGTGCCAGTCCATCCTGAGTTCAACCGCGACGTACGGCCGATTCTTTCTGACAAGTGTTTTAAGTGTCACGGACCAGATAAGAAATCACGCAAAGCGGAACTGCGGCTTGACTTGCGCGACGAAGCGATTGTCGCTGCCGAATCGGGGGAAACGCCGATCGTGCCGGGCAAGCCCGATGAGAGCGAAGTAGTAAAGCGGGTCTTCACGACCGATGCCGACGAGTTGATGCCGCCGGCCGATTCGCACAAATCGCTCACACCGCAGCAGAAGGAAATCCTCAAGCGTTGGGTCGCGGACGGCGCCAAGTATCAGCAGCATTGGTCGTTCGAAGCGCCGGTGAAGCCGGAGGTGCCGGCCGGGCAGAATGCGGTCGATTTCCTGGTCCGCAAGCGACTGGCGGATATTGGCTTGAAACCTGCTCCGGCCGCCGATCGCCGCACGCTCATTCGCCGCTTGTATTTCGACCTGCTGGGTTTGCCGCCGACACCGCAGGAAGTCGCGGCCTTCGCCAACGACGCCGATCCGCAGGCCTACGAGAAGCTAGTCGAACGGGTTTTGCAGAATCCACATTACGGCGAGCGAATGGCGCTCGGCTGGCTCGATGTCGTGCGGTTTGCCGATACGATCGGCTATCACAGCGACGAACCACAAAACGTTTGGCCGTACCGCGATTACGTCATTCGCGCGTTCAACGAAAACAAGCGATTTGATCGCTTCACCAAGGAGCAGTTGGCCGGCGACCTGTTGCCGGATGCGTCCTTGGAGACCCGCATCGGTTCCGCGTTCAACCGTTTGCTGCTCACGACGGTCGAGGGTGGCGCTCAGCCCAAGGATTACGAAGCCCGTATGCTGACGGACCGCGTTCGAGCGATCGGGGCGGTGTGGATGGGCATGACCACCGGTTGCGGCCAGTGCCACGATCACAAGTTCGACCCCTTCACGATGCGCGATTTCTACTCGCTGGGGGCCTTCTTCGCGGATATCGAGGAGCCGATTGTCGGGCGTCGCGAAGAGGGAATGCTGGTTGCCACGCCCGAACAAGAAAACCAGCTCGCCAAGCTCGACGCCGCCCTGGCCGAAGCAAGTAAGGGACTCGACGCCGCCCAGACGAAATGGGAGTGCGATGTCGCCGCCGGCAGCATGAAGTTGCCCGAGTTGCAGGCCAACTCAGGTTCCAGCGAAGCCGATAAGAAAGCCGCCGAGCATGTGCTGCAGCTCGTGAAGAAGGAAACAGCAAAGCGATCGCCAGAAGAACAAGAGACGCTGAAAACGTACTTCCGCAACAAAGCGGCGAACCTCTCGGCCGCCCAACGCGCGGCGCTGGCCAAGGCCGAGAAAGAACGGAAAGAGTTTTACGATTCGCTGCCAAAGGTGCTCATTTCCAAAGTGGCCGCCCAGAAACGAACCGTGCGAATTCTGCCACGCGGCAACTGGATGGACGAAACCGGCGAGGTCATGCATCCGACGCTGCCACATTTCTTGCCGCAAAAGAAGATCGCGGGACGCGAATTGACGCGGCTCGATTTGGCCGAATGGCTGGTCGCACGCGAAAACCCACTCACGGCGCGCACCGTGATGAATCGGTTGTGGCAACAGCTCTTCGGCAGCGGGATCAGCCGCGTGCTCGACGATCTGGGTGCCCAAGGCGAGCCGCCGGTGGACCCCGCGCTACTGGATTGGCTGGCCTGCGAGTTCATGGACAGCGGCTGGGACTTCAAACACATGGTCCGCTCGATCGTACTGAGCGAAACCTATCGCGAGTCATCCGCCGCCTCGCCTGAGCTTGTGGCGGCCGACCCACTCAACCGCGAAGTCGCGCGGCAGGGTTGTTTTCGGCTGGATGGTGAACTAGTCCGCGACAACGCCCTGGCGGTTTCTGGGCTGTTGGTGGCGCGCATCGGCGGCCCCAGCGTGAAGCCGTATCAACCGGCACGCTATTGGGAAAATCTCAATTTTCCGCCGCGCGATTACGTGGCCGATCAAGGCGAAAGCCAGTACCGTCGCGGATTGTATACGTGGCGTCAGCGGACATTCCCGCATCCGTCGTTGTTGGCGTTCGACGCGCCCAGCCGCGAGGCCTGCGTGGCGGAACGTGTGCGATCGAATATCCCGCAACAGGCGCTTGTGCTGCTGAACGACCCCAGCTACGTCGAGGCTGCGCGTGTATTTGCCGGGCGGATCTTGGGTGAATGCGGTGGCTCGACCGGCGAGCGAATTACTTGGGCGTGGCAACAGGCGTTGCAGCGCGATCCAACGGCGACCGAATTGAAGGCGATGCAGTCGCTCCTGGAAAATCGCCTGGCCGATTATCGGTCAAATAGCGCGGCCGTGGATGACCTTCTCAAAACGGGTTCGGCTCCGGTTCCGCCAGCGATGGACCGAGCCGAACTGGCTGCTTGGACACACGTGGCCCGCGTGCTCTTGAACCTGCATGAAACGATTACGCGGTCGTAATGCCGCGAAGGTAGCTAGCCATGAACATACAAACGGAACTCCGTCAGTTTCGCGCCCAACAGCTTACGCGCCGCGCGTTTCTCGGGCGCTCGACGCAAGGTCTGGGTGCGCTCGCGCTGGCCGATCTATTGGTTGGAACGGCAACGAATACAAACGCCGCGGAGCCATTGCGGGGCGTGCTGAATCCCGTGCCCCTCAAGCAAACGGCGAAGCGCGTGATTTGGCTGACGATGGCCGGTGGCGCTTCGCAACTCGAAACATTCGACCCCAAGCCCAAACTCGCCGCCCTGCACGGCCAGCCCATGCCCGAAAGCATGACAAAAGGGCAGCAACTCGCGCAGCTTCAGGGGGCCAAGCTCATGTGCTATGGCCCGCAGCTTCCGTTCGCCAAGTTCGGCAAGAACCAGACGGAGATTTGCGCACTGTTGCCGCTCATTGGGTCGGTGATCGACGACATCGCCCTCATCCGCTCGATGACGACCGACGCCATCAACCACGACCCGGCCCACATGTTCATGAACACCGGCGCTCAAATCGTCGGCCGGCCCAGCATGGGGGCGTGGATCACGTATGGCCTCGGCAGCATGGGCGCCGATTTGCCGGGCTTTGTGGTGCTCGTGTCGCTGGGCAAAGGGGGCCAAAATCAGCCGATCGCGGCTCGGCAGTGGAGTAGCGGCTTCCTGCCCAGCAAGTACCAAGGCGTGCAGTTGCGCAGCCAGGGCGAGCCGGTGCTTTATCTATCGAATCCGCCCGGCATTTCTCGCAAGCAACAGGGTGACGATATCGCAGCCATCAACGCTCTCAATAAGGAACGCAAGGCGATGGTCAACGATCCGGAGATCGCCACGCGCATCGCTCAATATGAAATGGCCTACCAAATGCAGGCCAGCGTGCCGGAACTGATGGACCTTTCCGGCGAAGGCGCGAAAACTCTCGAACTCTATGGGTGCCAACCGGGCGACGGCTCATTTGCCAGCAACTGCCTGCTCGCCCGAAGGCTGGCCGAGCGCGGCGTGAGGTTCATCCAGCTTTATCACAAGGATTGGGATCACCACTCCGGCGTGAAGGAAGGCGTCACGCAAAAGGCCAAGGAAATCGATCGAGCGTGTATGGCCCTCATTGTCGACCTCAAGCAACGCGGCATGCTCGATGAAACGCTCATCGTGTGGGCGGGCGAGTTCGGCCGCACGCCGATGTCGCAAGGCGGCGATGGCCGCGACCACCACAATAAGGCGATGTCGATCTGGCTCGCTGGCGGCGGCGTGCGCGGCGGCGTAGTCCACGGCAGCACCGATGAACTCGGCTATGCCGCCGTCGACAAGGTGACGACCGTCCACGACCTGCACCACACCATGCTCAACCAACTCGGCATCGACGCCAACGCCTTTACGATCCGCTTCCAAGGCCTCGACGCGCGACTGGTGGGAGTCGAGGGAAGCCGCGTGATACGCGAGATTTTGGTTTGATCCGGTCGAGCTGATGTGGGGAGTGCGGCTGTCGTGATGTGCTATTTTAGTCCGCAGATGTCGCAGATTTGCGCAGATGAATTCAAATATCGACTGAAATAGTCAGGCGGCGAATCATAACGGGTATCATTCCAATCTGCGAGTATCTGCGACATCTGCGGACAAAAATGACTTGGTAATGGGCAGAAAATTGGAGCACGCATGATTCGGCTTGGCATTTATGGTGCGGCGGGTGAGGTGACGGGCTCATGCTACGTGGTGACGACCGACCGCGCTCGGGTGATGGTCGACTTCGGCATGCATCAAGGCGAAAAGGAGGCCGACGAGCATAATCATCGCTTGCCACCGCTGCCGCTGGCCAACTTGGATGCCGTGGTCCTCACGCACGCCCATCTCGACCACTGCGGGCGACTGCCGCTGCTTGTGAAAAACAGCTATCGCGGCGAAATTTATTGCACGCCGGCGACCGGCGACGTCACCGAGATCATCCTCCGCGACTCGGCTCGACTGCAAGCGGAAGATTTTGCCCGCAGCCAGCGGCACAAGAACAACAAGAATCACAATCACGGCAACAACCACCCCAACCACCGTGAGCCGCTCTACACCGAGCAAGACGTGGAACGCCTGCTGCCGCGGTTGGTCGACGTGTCGTATGATGAGGAGCGGACGATTGCCGAAGGGATCACCAACAAGTTCTGCGATTCCGGCCACATTCTTGGGGCCGCCAGCGTGCAAATGAAAGTCCAAGACGGTGACCGCACGGTCACGATCGTGTTCTCGGGCGACGTCGGCCCCGTCGGCGCGCCGATTCTGCGCGATCCGCAAACGCCCACGCCGGCCGACGTCGTGCTGCTCGAATCCACGTACGGCGATCGCGACCATCGCCCGCTCGCTGCCACGCGCGATGAACTGCTCGCCATTCTCAAGAGTGCTCAGGCCACCAGCAGCAAGGTGATCATTCCGGCGTTTGCCGTGGGGCGCACGCAAGATATCGTCTACCACATTGGCGAGTTCATCCGCGCGGGCCAGCTCGATCATGTGAACGTGATCATCGATAGCCCGATGGCCGTCTCCGTCACGCGGCTCTATTCTCGCCACACCGACGTGTATGATGAGCGGGCGACCGAACTCTTGCAGGAGCGGATGCAGCCGCTCAGCTTCCCCGGCGTATCGTACACGCATTCCGTCGAGGAATCGAAGCAGATCAACGATACCAAGGGGCCGCTCGTAGTCGTCTCGGCCAACGGCATGTGTACCGGCGGACGGATTCTGCACCACCTGCGGCACAACCTGCCCGACCCGAACGCCCACGTGGTGATTGTTGGCTACCAGGGCTACAACTCACTGGGCCGCCGGCTGGTCGACGGCGCCAAGTTCGTTTCGATCTTCGGCGACGATGTAAAAGTGCGGGCCAAAATCCACACGCTCGGCGGCTTCTCCGCCCACGCCGGCCAGACCGACCTCGTGAACTGGGCCGCTCCCTATGCCCAAATCAAACCACGCCTAATTCTGACCCACGGTGAAGACGGTCCGCGGGCAGCCCTCCGCAACAAACTCAATGCCCGCTACGGATTTGACGCCGCGCTGCCGAAGTATGGGGAGGAAGTGGAGTTATGACAAAGACAAAGACCAAAACACGACGCTGGGACACAGCCGACTATTTGAAGTCGGATGAGGATATGGCCGCGTATCTTGAAGCCGCGCTCGAAGACGGCGACGCCGCGGTATTTACCGCGGCGCTGGGCGACATCGCGCGGGCAAAAGGCATGTCGCAAATTGCGCGCAGGTCGGGTTTGGGCCGTGAAAGCTTGTATAAGGCGCTGTCGCCAGACGGCAATCTGGAGTTCGCCACGGTATTGAAAGTCGTGCGCTCACTGGGACTGGATTTACAGGCGGTCGTGCGATAGATGGCAGCCACGCTTTGTTTTGGTTTCGCGCTGGTCGCTTACCAGGTCGCTCGCTACTTTTCAATCAACTTCAAACACACCAACCGGTTCGCACCTTCCACGCAAAGCAAACCGTTTGCCAAGGCTGGCGCGGCCCAGGACGGGTAGGGCAGGAGCGGCTTGCCATCCTGGCCCAACATCTCCCATTTGATGAGTTCATCATATTTCTGGGGCGTGGCGTTGAGGATGCGCAGCGAACCATCTTCACTAAGGCAAATGATTTTGTCTTCAACCAACAGCAGCGAGCAGCGGCCCAGGCCGGGTTCGCTCCACATGACTTTGCCGGTCTTCCATTCGACGCAGCGCAGCTCGGCCTCGGGCGCGTGGTAGCCGCTGGAACCGTAGAGGTAGCCGTTGTGTTCGATTGGCGAGTTCCAGTGGAGGGCCATCGCCTGATTGCGGCGGCGATTACGGTCGGTCCAGATTTCCTCGAACGCCTTGCCTGTGAACCGCACCAAAGCGCTGCCAAGTTCGTAGGTTTCGGAAATGAAGATTTCATTGCCCACGACGACCGGCGTCGAAGCGTTCACGCTTTCGAGTCGGCGAGCACGCCACGGGAAATGGGCGAGGACTTCACCCTTCGTCGGTTCGATTGCCATGAGTCCCCCACGGGCGAACATGAAAAGAACATCGTGGCCGTCGATCTTCGCGACGACCGGGCTCGAATAACTGGCGAGTTCGTCGCCCGTCTTCCAGCGAACCTTGCCGGTCGCCTTATCAAACGCGACGACGGCGGTGCCGTTCGATTCGACCTGGCCGTTCGCGGAGTAAACGTCCGTCGGGCTGCCAGGCGGACTGCCGCCGACGCACACAATGAGCAAATCGCCGTACACGAGCGGCGTGCTACCGACGCCGAAGAAGTTTTTCACGATACCGAAGTCTTTCAGCGTGTCGATCCGCCACGCGAGTTTGCCATCGGCCACTTGCACGCATTGCAGCGTGCCCTCGGCACCGTAGGTGTAGACGCGGTCGCCGTCGACCATGGGCGTGGCGCGCGGGCCGTTGTTGTAGCCGAGCATGTCTTCGAAATTCGTGGCGTGTTCGCAGGTCCACAGCGGTTTGCCGGTGGCGGCGTCGAAGCAGTTGAGGCGGGCGCTATCGCCAAAGCGTGAGAAGTGGAAGACGCGGCCGCCCGCGATGGCGGGCGCCGAGTAGCCGGTGCCGACCTCGGCTTGCCACACGACGGGCGGCCCGGCGGCCGGCCATTGTTTGGGCAGGCCGGTTTCGGTGGACTTGCCATTGCGTGTGGGGCCGAGGAAGCCGGGCCAATCGTGAGCCGCGACTTTGGGTGAGTCGGTCGGTGCGGTCTCGGCGAGCGCCGGCAGGCGCGCCGCGGCAATCGCGACGAAAAGCGTGGTGAACACGTTGAGTTTTTCCGCATGACGCATCGCAGGTCGCCTCCCAATGTCACGATGTTATAATGAGCGTTATCGCTTGCGACAAGGAAAGCTCGGAAAGAATCTCACGCCAAGCCGCGAAGACGCAAAGAAGAGAAGGTCAACCACGAAGGACACAAAGAACACCAAGTAGAATCAAAACGACCGGCGACAAATCGCGTACGAGCTTTTCCCTTTGTGATCTTCGTGTCCTTTGTGGTTAACATCCTGACTTTTTTGCGCCTTCGCGCCTTTGCGTGAGGCTTCGTCGGTCGGACCGCTATGGGCGAACAAGGTGAGTGACCGAATGGGAATCATGAAACACGTTTCTTCCGTCTGCGTGTTTGCAGTGTTGGCGAGCAGCAGCACGCTAGCCGACGACCGACTGTTTAGCGAGCGGGTCGCGCCGATTCTCGAAGCGCGGTGCGTGCACTGCCACGAGGGGACGAAGCCGAAGGGAGGGCTGTCGCTCGTGACGGCCGAATTGGTTCGCCAGGGTGGCGACAGCGGGCCGGCCGTTGTGGCGGGGAAGCCGGATGAAAGTTTGCTCGTAGACTATATTACGGGCAACGAGCCCCAAATGCCGAAAGGCGAGCAGCCACTCGCGCCAACAGACGTTACGGCGATTCGCGAATGGGTGGCGTCCGGGGCCGAGTGGCCGGCAGGCGTCGAGTTGGCGGATAAGCGGCAGTACGATTTGGATTGGTGGTCGCTGCGACCGCTGAAGCGGCCGAGTGTGCCAAAGGTACAATCGAATTGGCCTCGCACGCCGGTTGATGCGTTCGTGTTGGCAAAGTTGCGCGAGAAAGACCTGTCGCCGTCGCCGGAAGCGGACCGGCGGACGCTCATCCGGCGGCTGTATTTTGATCTTGTTGGATTGCCGCCGTCGTTCGACGAGGTCGAGGCCTTTGTTGCCGATGCCGATCCGCGGGCATACGAGAAACTGGTTGACCGGCTGCTGGAGTCGCCCGATTACGGCGAACGCTGGGCCCGGCACTGGCTCGATGTCGTCCATTACGGCGATACGCACGGCTACGACAAAGATAAAGTGCGGCCAAACGCCTGGCCGTATCGCGACTATGTGATTCGCGTGTTCAACGACGACAAGCCCTACAGTCGCTTTTTGGAAGAGCAAGTCGCGGGCGATGTACTCTACCCGGGCACGGCCGATGGGATTATCGCCACGGGGTTCATCGCGGCGGGGCCGTTCGATTTCGTCGGGCAGATCGAGGTGGCCGAGGGGACGATGTCGAAGGCGATCACGCGGAACCTCGATCGCGACGACATGGTGACGACGACCATCGGCACGTTCAACAGCATGACCGTGCAGTGCGCGCGGTGCCACAGTCACAAGTTCGACCCCATCACGCAAGAAGATTATTACAGTTTGCAGGCGGTATTCGCGGGGGTCGATCGGGCCGAGCGGCCGTTCCCGGCCGGCGGCGGCGTGGCGACGGCGGGCGTCGTTTTTGCCGCTGCGAGTGAGTTCAAGGCCGAGGGGCAACTTGCGCCCACGCATGGTAAGCCGCGGGTGATGCACGTGCTCAAACGCGGTAGTGAGAAAGACCCAGGGGCGGAAGTGGGGCCGGGGACGTGTGGCTACCTGCCGCAGTTGGGTGCGCGGTTTCCGGTGGATGCCGCGGCGGGCGAAGGCGCACGACGGGTGGCGCTCGCGCGGTGGCTCACTTCAAAGGAGAATCCGCTCACGTGGCGGTCGATCGTAAACCGCGTGTGGCAGTATCATTTTGGCCACGGCATCGTCGAGACGCCGAACGATTTCGGGCGAATGGGAGCACCGCCGACGAATGTCGAATTGCTCGATTGGCTCGCGGCCGAGTTCCGCGATGGCCGGCAGTCGATTAAGGATTTGCATCGCTTGATTTGTACGAGTGCCGTGTATCGGCAGGCATCGGTAGGGAATGTGGAGTGCGAGAAGGTTGACGGTGCGGATCAGTATTTGTGGCGAATGAACCGCCGCCGGTTGGAGGCCGAGGCGCTGCGGGATTCGGTGTTGGTGGTGGCGGGGCAACTCGATGCGACGCGCGGCGGACCGCCGTTCCGCGTGTTCGGTTTCAAGGACGATCATTCGCCGCACTATAAATACGAGGAATACGACCCGGACGACCCAACGTCGCATCGGCGGAGCGTGTATCGGATGATCGTCCGCAGCGTGCCCGACCCGTTCCTGACGACTCTCGATTGTGCCGACGCATCGGCGCTGGTGCCGCGACGGAACGAAACGCTGACGCCGCTGCAATCGCTTGCGCTATTGAACAATCCGTTCATGGTGCGGATGGCCGAGCGGTTTGCCGAGCGCGTGACGCCGCTGGGTGCGGGCAATAAGGAGCGACTCGCGGCCGCGTGGCGACTGGCGTTTGCGCGAGAACCGACGATGGATGAAATCACGCCGCTCGTGGAGTATGCCGGCCGCTGCGGTTTGCCGAACGCGTGTCGGCTGATATTCAACTTGAATGAGTTTGTGTTTGTGGATTGATTACCCGCTGTTGTTGACTCACGCAAAGGCGCGAAGGCGCAAAGAATGGATTTTTGACCACGAAGAGCACAAAGATATGATTTTCTAGGGTCGGCACAACGTCGCTTCCAATATTCCTTTGTGATCTTTGTGTCCTTTGTGGTAAACAATCTTGCTTCTTTGCGCCTTAGCGCCTTTGCGTGAGACTAGGAAACCATGACGCCAAGCCGTAGACGATTGCGCGTACATTTCCCGTCGCGCCGTGAGTTCCTCTGGCAACTCGGCGGCGGGTTGGGGGGCGTCGCGCTCGCCTCCATGCTGTGCGATGAAGGTTTGCTGGCCAGTGAGACGATAACGGGGCAGCAACGCAAGCCGCATTTCGCGCCGAAGACGAAACGCGTCGTGCAGCTTTATATGTCGGGCGCGGCCAGTCAGTGCGACCTGTGGGATTACAAACCCATGCTTGCGAAGCTGCACGGCCAGAAGTTTGACCCTGGCGAGGTGGTCGAACTCTTCCAATCGGCGCCAGACAAAGTGATGGCGTCGCCGTTTCGTTGGCGGCAGCACGGCCAATGCGGCAAGTGGCTCAGCGACCCGGTCGCCCCGCTCGGCGAGTGTGTGGATGACATCGCGTTCGTGCACTCGATGGTCTCGAAATCGAACGTGCATGGCCCGGCCACGTTCATGCAGGCGACGGGCTATGTGCTGCCCGGCTTCCCGAGCGTGGGGGCGTGGATCAGCTACGGCCTCGGCAGCCTTAACAACGATTTGCCGACGTTTGTCGTGCTGCCCGACCCGCGCGGGTTGCCGCCCAACGGTCATGCGAATTGGTCGCCGGGTTTCTTGCCGGCCGAGCATCAGGCGACCGTGGTGCAGCCGAGCGCGAAGCGGCCGATCGCCGATTTGTTTCCGCCCGAGAATTCGTATGTCACGCGCGAGAGTGATGCCGAGGGGCTGGCCATTCTTGGCAAGCTCAATCGCCAGCACGAGGCCACGCGGCCCGGCGACTCGCGGCTGGATGCCCGTATTCGGGCGTACGAACTGGCGGCGCGGATGCAAGTCACGGCCCCGGAAGTACTCGATGTCCGCGGCGAGCCGGAGCACATTCTGCGGATGTACGGCCTCGATAAGCACAACACGATCACACCGCCGGCCGCGGGAATCGATACGCGGCAGGAGGTCGAATATTTCGGCCGTAATTGCCTGGTGGCCCGGCGGCTGCTTGAACGTGGCGTGCGGTTCGTGCAGGTTTGGAGTGGGGCCGACAACGGCTTCCCCCGGCGCAACTGGGATTCGCATGAAGACCTTGAACGCGATCACCAACCGCTCGCCACGGGATTGGGAGTTGGCGCATCGGCTCTGTTGAAAGACCTCAAACAGCGCGGCATGCTCGACGACACGATCGTGCTCTGGACGACCGAGTTCGGCCGGATGCCGTGCAACCAAGGCTCGCGCGGCCGCGATCACAACCCATTCGTCTTCACCAACTGGCTCGCCGGCGGCGGCATCCGGGGCGGCGTAAGCTACGGCCCCAGCGATGAATGGTCGTACAAGCCGCTCGATCGCAGCCGACCGACGTACTGCTACGACATCCACGCGACGATCCTCCACCTCCTCGGCATCGATCACACCAAACTCACATTCCGCCACAACGGCATCGACCGCAGGTTGACCGACGTGCATGGCGAGGTGATTCGGGAGATATTGACGTAATCTCCCTGCTCGCCCAAATGGTTGGCGCAATTGCATTCATATACTTTTACCGCAATGTACCTACTCAATATGACTCAACGTCTACAACTGACTTGGCGTTTCATGGCGAACACTATCCGCGTTGTGTATGCCGCAATTGCGATTTCGGCGTTGAGTTCCTCAACGGCGATGGCCGAACAGGATGCTCGAAGTTTTCGCGAAACGGAAGCGAACGTATTTGTCGAGTTGGAGTTTGTGGCGAGCAAGGAACATGTTGATCCGTTTAATTCAGTCACGCTCGATGTGGTGTTCAGCGAGCCGCAGGGGCGCGAGTTGCGGGTGCCGGCGTTTTGGGCGGGCGGCAACAAATGGAAAGTGCGATACGCTTCGCCGATTGTGGGAACACACCGCTGGCACAGCGAGTGTTCGGACAAGGGTGACGCTGGCTTGCACGGTGTCGTCGGCGAAGTGCGTGTGAAGCCTTATGGCGGCACGAATCCCCTGTTCGTCCACGGCCCAATTCGCGTGGCGGCGGACCGACGGCATTTGGAGCATGCGGATGGCACGCCGTTCTTTTGGCTGGGCGATACGTGGTGGATGGGGCTGTGCCATCGGTTGCACTGGCCCGATGAGTTTCAAAAGCTCGCGGCCGATCGCAAGCAGAAGGGGTTCAATGTCATTCAACTCGTGGCGGGTTTGTATCCCGATATGCACCCGTTCGACCCGCGCGGGGCGAACGAGGCGGGGTATCCTTGGGAGGAGAAGTATGCGCGTATTCGGCCGGAGTACTTCGACGCCGCTGACCGACGGCTGGAATACCTGGTGAATGAAGGTTTTTCGCCGTGCATTGTCGGGGCGTGGGGCTATTTCATGCCGTGGATGGGCGTCGAAAAGCTCGAACAGCATTGGCGCTACCTCATCGCGCGGTACGGGGCGATGCCGGTCGTGTGGTGTGCGGCGGGCGAAGCCAATTTGCCATGGTACCTGGCGAAGGGGTTTCCGTACGATGATCGTGGACAGGTGACGCAATGGACCGAAGTCATGCGCTCCATCCGCAAGACCGATCCGTTTCACAGGCCGCTGACCGTGCACCCCACGGGCATTGGCCGGCTTTCGGCACGTCATGCGACCGATGATGTCAGCGTGCTGGACTTCGATATGCTGCAGACGCCGCACGCCGAGCGCGCCGCCGTCGCCCCCACGATTCAGACCGTCGAGCAGTCGTATGCCGATACGCCGACGATGCCGGTGATCAACGGCGAGGCGGCGTACGAGATGCTGCTGGACAAGATCGGCACGCGCTGGACGCGGCAGATGTTCTGGCTGTGCATGATGAACGGGGCTGCGGGGCACACGTACGGGGCCAACGGGATCTGGCAGTGCAACCGGCCGGGCGAGCCGCACGGACCGTCGCCGCATCATAAAGGTGGCACGGGCTACGGTGTGATTCCGTGGAACGAAGCGATGAACTTGGCCGGCTCGCGGCAAGTCGGGCTCGGCAAGCAACTATTCGAGCGGTTCGAGTGGTGGAACTTCGCGCCGCATCCGGATTGGGCCGTATATGCAAACACGGAACTCGCCATCGCCAAGGAAGCGAAGTCCGACAAGGCTGCCTTCGATAAACCGTATGGGCCGTTTGCGACGGGGATCGCGGAGAAGGTGCGGCTGATTTACGTGCCGGAAAGCCGGCCGGTGAAGTTGCAGAAATTGGCGGCGGGAGCGACTTATCAAGCTGCCGCGTTCGATCCAACCAGCGGCGCGGCGACGGAACTTGGCCCGATCAAGGGCGATGCACTGCAAAGCGCGACCATCGCCAAACCAAAAACCATCCAAGCAGACGATTGGGTGATCATTGTGCAACACGCCAAGTAACGGCCGCAGACGATCATGCGGTGACAGTTGCCGGGTGCCACTGGCTTCGCCAGTGTGTTGAGTGCTCCAGTCTGCACTAGCGTCCACGACCATTCGACTGTTCTCGAACTAATGGACCAGGAGGGGCGCTTGAATGGATCAAGCTCGAACTAGCTTGCGGCCAGTCCAAAACCGTTTGAGAATTTGGTTCGCCGCTGACACGCAAGCCTTTGACAAACGAAACACTGGCAGAGCCAGTGGCACCCAATTTTGGCCGTGTTACGTGCGATTCAACACCCAGCATTTGTGAATCCGTTCGTTGCGAAAATCCTCGGGGATGGTTTGGCGGGTGATATCGCGGATTTTGTAGCTGCCTTCGAGTGATGACTCATCCATTTTGAACCGCCGGAAGTTAGTGCTGAAATACACGCTGCCGCCGACGGCGATCTGCGGGGCGAGTCGCTGGAGCAGTTCGGCGTGGTCGCGCTGCACGTCCCAGTCTACTTCAAGGCCTTTCGTGTTTGAAAATGTCGGCGGATCGACGACGGCGAGATCCCAAACTTCGCGCGGAGAAAGCCCGTCAAGAAACTCACGAATGTCGCTGCGAATTACGCGGTGGGCCGGGCCCGTGAAGCCGTTGAGTTGCAGATTCTCGCGGGCCCAATCGGTGTACGTGCTCGATTTGTCGACCGTCGTCGTTGACGCGGCGCCACCGGCCGCAGCATACACACTGAACGAACCGGTATACGCGAAGAGGTTGAGGAACCCCTTGCCGGCTGCGGCATCCCGAACCATTTGCCGCGTGAGCCGATGGTCTAGGAACAGGCCAGTGTCGATGTAGTCGGAGAGATTGACGATGAACTTGAGGCCGCCTTCCTCGACGACGAACGTCGCGCCGCGGTCATCGACACGGTCATATTGGTCGGCCCCGCGCTGGCGGTCGCGATGCTTCATGAACACGCGCTCGCGCGGCACCTCAAGCACTGTAGCGGCCGTGCGGGCCATGAGGTCGAGCCAATCGGCGTGCTGCGCCAGTGAGCGGTCGTGCGGCCGAGCGAATTCGGCAATGTGGAGAGCATCGCCATAGCGATCGACGACCAGCGGCACGTCGGGCACATCGCGTTCGTAGAGCCGATAACACATGATGCCGCGCTTGGTCGGCCAACGGCGGAAATGGCGTGTGCGGTTGCGCAAGCGGTTGGCGAATTCCTCGGCCTGACGGATGGCGGATTGCTGCAAGCCGCCGAAAGCAGGAGCGGCAGCCGGGCGAGTCTCTTGCTTCTTTGTGGGAGGCCTCTCTGAGGCCGATGGCGTGCTCGAATGGTTCGCGACATCGGCGTTGGAGACGCCTCCCACAGAAAAGGATTGGAGATCGGCGTCGGAGACGCCTCCCACATCTTTGTGATCGCGGGGCGGTCGCGGGCCGTGGAATTGGTAGTAAGTGCACTCTAGCGGGCCGTTGTAGAGTTTGCGGCGGCGGTCGGCACGCTGGCCAACGAGCGTTTCCAAGTCGGGCCGTAACGACAGGATGTAAAATGACCATGTCGGCAAACGGCGGAAGACTAAAGGGAAAGTTCGATAGAGTTCTTCGACCTCGCGGTCGACGCTAAGGCGCTCGCCGTAGGGTGGATTCGTAATGAGGCAGCCGTATTCAGCCTTGGCCCGCAAATCGCCGAAGGGCCGCTGTTGCCAATGGATGTCCTCGGCAACGCCGGCCTGTTCGGCGTGGTAGCGCGCGAGGCTCAGGACATCGGGATCGACATCGTACGCGAGCAGACGCTCTTCGAGTGGCGGCCGGACGAGGTCGCGGGCTTCTTCGCGTGCTTGTTGCCACAAACGCTGGTCGGACGCCGGCCAATGTTCGGCGGCAAATTCGCGTTTGAGGCCGGGGGCGATGTTGCGACCAATCAGCGCGGCTTCGATCGGGATCGTGCCGGAACCGCAGAATGGATCGGCCAGCACGCGCCCCGGTCGCCAGTAGCTCAATTGCACGAGCACGGCCGCCAGCGTTTCGCGCAGTTGAGCTTCGCTCACCAGCCGGCGGTAACCGCGCTTGTGCAGGCCGACGCCCGTGGTATCGAGCGTGAGCGTGGCGAGGTCGTCGCGGAGGCTGATCTCGATGGCACAGCGCGGCCCTGTTTCAGGCAGATTTTCGACGTCATGTGCGCGCCGTAGTCGCTCGACGATCGCCTTCTTCACGCTTCTTTGCACGGCCGGCACGCTGGAAAGTTGCGAGTGATGCGAACGCCCTTTCACCGGGAATTCGGCATCGCGCGGCAGCCACTCTTCCCACGAGGTGGCGGCGGTGCCGTCGAACAGGGCATCAAAATCGGCGGCGCGAAACGATGCCATTTGAATCAGCACGCGTTCGCCCGCACGCAGCCACAAATTCGTGCGGCAGATCGCGGCGGCATCGCCCTGGAACAACAGCCGGCCAGGCGTAACGACGCGCGCTTCGTAGCCGAGCGCGGCCAGTTCACGCTTGACGACCGCTTCGGTGCCGGCGGCCGCCGTGGCAATCAATTCCAATTCCCCTGCCGCCATCGTAAGTAATCCAGCGAATTCCCGCGGGACCGTATTGTCTCTAGTTTCGAAATCAATGAACGTCTTCTCATTGTACCGGAAACCGGTGCCGGTCGAGGAAACTCCTCGCCACGCCAGTTCGCTCAGGTTATCCTAGAACGCACGGTCGGCTTGTCGCCACGATACCGTGGAAGATCGCGGATTTCATTTTGGAACACTAATCCGCACTAATCGATGCCAAATAGGCGCAAGTTCGCCGATTAGCGGGAAGTAGCGGCGATTAGTGTTCCTGACGGCAATTGGGCGAAGGACTACTTGTTTTCCGGAGAATAGGAATGCGGCTTGATTCACTTTCAACTGTGCTTTTGTTGTCGACGCTGTGTGGCTCACCATTATTGGCCAAGGAAGCGGCCGTGTGGATTGGCAGCGGCACGCCGCAATACGGCGAGCAGAGTGGCGTCTATCGTTCGACGCTGGATCTAGAAAAGGGCACACTCACGAAGCCGAAACTCGCCCTGGCAATTGGCGCGCCCGAGTTTCTGGCGATCCACCCCGATGGCAACAGAATGTACGCGGCGTGCGAGTTGGAAGGCGGCAAGCCGGGCGTGGCAGCGATCGAAATCTCAAGTGATCGACAATCTTTGCGGCTATTGAATACGCAGCCGATCAACGATGGCGGCGCGTGTCACATCTGCGTTGATCGAAAAGGGAAGTGTATTTTCACCGCGCAATACGGCAGTGGCACCGTAGCCGTTTTTCCACTCGATGCGGATGGCCAGATCAAACCGCGTTCGCAGCTCATCAAGCACGCGGGCTTAGGGCCCCATAAGAGCCGGCAGGAAGCGCCCCACCCCCATTTCGTGGGCACCGACCCCGGCAACCGCTTCTTGTTCGTGCCCGATTTGGGAACCGACAAGATCATGATTTACGAAATGGACCTCACGAACGGCCAGCTCAAGCCGCACGGTCATGCCGAGTGTGCACCCGGCAGCGGCCCGCGGCATTTCGTGTTTCATCCGAACGGCAAGTTCGCGTATGTCGTCAACGAGATGGCGCTCACCGTTACCGTCTTCAAGTTCGACGCCAAGGCCGGCACGCTCACCGAAATACAAACGATCGATACGCTACCGAAGGAGTTGAGAGAAGTGCCGAGCAGCACGGCGGAAATCTATTTCCACCCAAGCGGTAAGTTTTTGTACGCTTCCAATCGCGACCATGATTCGATCACGGCGTTTCGCGTCGATGCCAACACCGGCAAGCTAACGTTTACCGAACGCGAGCCAGTGCGTGGAAGCCATCCGCGGAACTTCCATCTCGACCCAGCAGGCCGCTGGCTGCTGGCAGCCGGGTTGTTTTCGAATACCGTCGCGGTGTTTGATATCGATCAAAAGACCGGCGGCATGGTGTTCCGCAACGTCATCGTCAATTCGCCGGCACCGATGTGTGTGGAACTACAGAACGTGCCGTGACGATTGCATGAGTGGCGGGGTCTGGCCACAGGCAAGCCCCCTGCGGAGCCCGGGCATTGCATATTTCCTAAGCAAACGGTATCACGCACCATAATGTCTTACGGCGATGTCTTACGGCGCTTTGGCAGCGATTCGGTCGGTCGAACCACGTCCCATACCAGGCCGAGACGTTCCCACAAACAAATCATGGCGTAGGTGACATCGAGTTCCCACCAGCGATGACCATGGGCGGCCGAGCGCGGATCGGCATGATGATTATTGTGCCAGCCTTCGCCATTCGTGCCGAGCGCGATCAGCCAGTTGTTGCGGCTATTTTCGCGCGTGTCGTAATTGCGATAACCCCACAAGTGTGCGGCCGAATTGACGCCCCAAGTCACATGCCACGTGAAGATGGTGCGATAGATCACGCCCCACAGAAGAAATCGCACACCAAGTTGCAGGCCGCCCGCCGCCGTTCCGGTGAGAAAAACGCCCGCGATCAATCCGGCGGTCAAAAACAGTGCTGCCTGAACGACATACACCCAAAAATAATTCAAGTTACGTTCCAACCGCATGTAAAACGGATCGCTCAAAATATCGCCCGCGTACTTGTGATAGCTTTCCGCGCTCGTCGTGCCACGATTCTCGATGAACAACCAACCGACGTGCCCCCAGAACCAGCTAACCAGCGGCGTGTGCGGATCGGGTTCGTGATCCGAATGCTGATGATGCAGCCGATGCACCACGACCCAGCGGGCGGGCGACTCCTGCAAATTACACGCTCCCAACAGGGCGAGGAAATGTTCGAACCACAGTGGGCACTTGAAACCTCGATGTGTGAGCAGGCGATGGTAACCGGCTCCAATACCCAGCGAACAAAACAGCAAGTTACCAATCGGCAACCAAGCAATGCCCCACCAACTAAACACGTACGGCAAATATGCCGCCAGGATCGCCAGGTGAAACAGCGGCACCCCGACGATGTACGGCCAAATGAAGCGGCTTTGCTCGTCAACTAAAGGCGGCCGAGGTAATCGCCACGAGCGTGTGATCGTCGCATACGAATGTTGATCGAGGGCGATCCTCGTATCGTCGTACGAACGCTCATTCGCCTCCAATCGATCGTCCGTTTGGCGCTGAGACTGCTGTTGAATCGATAGCATCCAAGTCCTGCCAATTCGCCTCGACGATGCCCGTCTGGGAGATTCTCTGTAAAGCCCAAAATATAGGGGCGAGGCGACGGCCGCGTCAAATTGTTTTCGCCGTAGCACGGCGGTGCCAGCGATCAGAAGACGATGCCGTCCGCGCAAGTGAAGTCGCATTCATGATTTGGGCGATGTCGGCGTCAGGCCAAAAGCCCCCGCAACACGTTGCCTTGCACGTCGGTAAGGCGGCGGTTGAGGCCGTTGTGGTAATAGCTGAGCTGCTTGTGGTCGAAACCGAGTAGCTGCAATACGGTGGCGTAGAAGTCCCATACCGTTGCCGGATCGACTGCCGCACGGCGTCCAAAATCGTCGGTTGCCCCCACGATTGCCCCGCCCTTGACGCCGGCGCCCATCATCCAACAAGTGAAGCCGGCCGGATTATGATCGCGGCCCGTGACGCCGGCTTGGTGGGTCGGCATGCGGCCGAACTCCGTGGTCCACAATACGAGCGTGTCGTCGAGCAGGCCGCGCTGTTTGAGATCCGTGAGTAGTGCCGCGGTCGGCTCGTCAAATATGGGGCAATGGCGTTCATAATCGGCCTTCAGGGTTTTATGAGCGTCCCAGTTCAAGAGGCCGTCGACACCCGACGCCCGCGATGCACAATATAAGTTAACGTAACGCACGCCTTGTTCGAGCAGCCGACGCGCGAGCAGGCAATTGCGAGCATAAGCTGCCTTGAACGGGTTTCGGTCGTCGCTACCATAGAACCGATGCACCGAGCGAGGTTCGGCATCCAAATCCGCAACGGCCGGCGCGGAAAGTTGCATGCGCGCCGCCAACTGATACGCATTGATCCGCGCTTGAAGCTCGGATAACCCTGGATTGCACGTGGCGTGCCCGGCATCCAGGAAATGCACAAGCTCGCGCGTGGCCTGATCCTCTTCTGGCGAGATGCCGCTAGGCACGTTGAGGTTGCGAATCGGCTGCTGCGCCGCCAGCACGACCCCTTGATGTTGCGCCGGCAGAAAGCCGCTGCTCCAGTTGGCTTTGCCGTTGGGCGGTTCGCCGCGGATATCGGGAATCGCCACATAGGCCGGTAGATTCTCATTGGCCGTTCCCAAGGCGTAACTCACCCAGGCACCGGCACTGGGAAATCCTTCGAAGATCGCACCGGTGTTCATGAACACGCAGCCCGGACCGTGGGTGTTCGTTTTCGATTGCATCGAGTGGATGAACGCGATGTCATCGACGTGCCTCGCCATATTCGGCAGCAGCGTGCTGATCATCTTGCCGCTTTGGCCGGCGGGCGCGAACGGCCACGGGCTGTTCATGAGATTGCCGTTCTTGCCTTGAAAAGTGACAAGATTTTCTTCTCCAGGCAGCGGCTGCCCATGATATTTTGCGAGCGCCGGTTTGTGCTCCCAGAGATCGATATGCGATGCCCCGCCGGGACAGAAGATTTGGAGAACGCGCTTGGCTTTGGCTTCCAACGGCGGACGACCACAACCGTGTTTCCATCTCCGCGAATCGATGGGCCCAATTTCGTTTGCCGCCAAAAAGTCGCGTTGCAGCAACGCCGTCAGGCCGATGCCCGCCAAACCGCTGAAAGCATCGGCCAGGAAACCGCGACGCGAAAAGAGTTGTTCGCGGACTGCGGCGATTTTGTCTTGATTTTCTGCCATAGCCGCACTCGACGTTCGTTGGCACGCTCAGTTAACGTAAATGAATTCATTCGAGTTCAGCATCGCTCGACAAAACGCCCGCAAGTCGAAACGATGGACTAAGTCAACAGCCGCTGCTGATTCATGATCATTGGGTGGCCGACCGTACAACAGTTCGAACGCGAGCCGAACTTGTGCGGCGGGATTGCTCGCGGCGGCCTCGCGCTTGAGGCGCGCGGCGAGAGACTCCGCCATTGTTAGGGTAAAGCTGTGATTCATGAGTGCCAGCGCCTGGGAAGGCGTAGTCGTTGGTACGCGTCCTGAAGCGGAAAATGCGCAATCGGGCGCGTCAAAGTCGGAAAGCAAATCGATTCGCGCTGCCCGGGCATTCTGATGATACACGGAGCGGCGGTAGGTCTCAGGGCCAAAAATCTCCAGGGGCGTGTAGCTCGCCACATTATCTCGAGCGTATTGATAAAGTCGAAAACCGGGGCCGCCCATTCGCTCATCCAATTTGCCACTCACGTAGAGCATCGAATCGCGAATTTCCTCAGCCGTGAGCCGGTGCGGCGGAAATCGCCACAGCCAGCGGCTGTCGGCATCGAGCTTGGCGGCGTCCGCGTGATAATCGCTGCTTTGGCGATATGCCTGCGACATGACGATGAGCCGATGAAGCCGTTTCAGATGCCAGCCGTTGTCCATAAGATACTTGGCCAGCCAATCGAGTAATTCAGGGTGCATGGGTGGCACGCCCATATAACCGAAGTCATTGGGAGTAGCCACAATGCCGGTACCGAAATGATGTAGCCAAATACGATTCGCGATAACTCGCGGCGTGAGCGGGTTGTCGGCGGCGACCAACCAGCGTGCCAATGCCAGCCGCCGTGTTCTTTCCGGGGCATCCGCCGACAATTCAAAGCCCTTCGTGACATCCGCTAACGTATTCATGCTCGCCGGCACAACCCGCGCGCCTTTTCGCTGGGCATCGCCACGCTCGAAGACGAACTGCTCTGCGGCCGGCTGTTCGAACTTGCCGACAGGCAACATCGGCGGCCCCGGCAGCGCCACAATTTGGCGATCCACCTCGGCCAGTTGCCTATCGATCTCCGCCACGTGTTGTTCTTCTTTACAGCGCTTAAGTTGAGTGGCCCGAACCTCTTGAAGTTGCTTCTTCTTATACTCTAACGGCGCTAACTTCGCGGCGTGTTCGCGAAGCTGCTCATCCGGTGCAACGGGACGATCACCATGAAAAACGCCGGCGAACGTGGCATATAGACTGTAATAATCTCGCTGCGTCACTGGATCGAACTTATGATCGTGGCACCGCGCGCAGCCGACCGTCAGGCCGAGGAACGCTTCGCCCGTGGTGCGAATCATTTCGTCGATGCCGTCGGCCCGGATTTGCGCCGCCTGCACCGCATCGGCGTTGCCGACGATGTCGATCGGTCCGCACACCAAGAAGCTCAGCGCGATCTCCGTTGCCGGATCACCAGGAGCCAAAGAATCGGCAGCCAGCTGCTCCATCACAAATCGATCGAACGGCTTGTCATCGTTCAGCGAGCGAACGACGTAATCCCGGTACGGCCACGCGTTTTCGATGATGTGGTTGACCTCGAAACCGGTGCTCTCGCCAAAGCGAACAACGTCGAGCCACTGGCGGCCGACATGCTCGCCGTAACGCCGCGAGGCGAGCAAGCGATCCACAAGGTGCTCGTACGCGTCCGGCGCTCGGTCATTTACGAACGCGGCGATTTCCGCCGGTGTTGGCGGCAGGCCGGTTAGATCGTACGTCACTCGCCGCACAAGCGTGCGGCGATCGGCCTGTGAATTCGGCGCCAGCCCCGCCGCCTTGAGCTTCGTGTAGATAAAAACGTCGATGGCGTTCCCGCGCCATTCCATCGGGACGCCGTCCGTTGGCGGCACGATTGCGTGCAGCGGTCGCAGCGACCACCAATTTCGATCGGCCTTCGAGCGCTCCTTGACGATGGCACCTTCCGGCCAATCGGCGCCCTGGGCAATCCAAGTGCGCAGGACAGCCACTTCTTGTTTGGAAAGCGGCTCGCCTTCTTTCGGCATTTCTGGTTTTGCACCCGTGGCAGCATCGACAACTTCGAGCAACCGGCTCTTGTCGGGTTTACCGGCCAACAAGACTTCGTTCGCATCCAAATCGGCGCGGGTCGACAGCGAAAGTTCCCCCTTCTTGTTGGCGGGCTGATGACAGCGGATGCAGTGCTGTTCGAAAATGGGGGCGACATCGCGTTTGAAGTCAATCGGCGTTGGCGCGGCTGCGCGCAATTCCGCAAGCCGGCTCCCGCATGCCACGCCGATCAATAGCACTCTCGTTATGAGATGTCTGTTCGCCATTGAATTGAGATTGCAGACAACGATATTGAGAAGGAAGCGAGTTGCGAGCACTCCCGCTAACCGCTGCTTTCATCATACCAAATTCCAATTCTCAGTTGTTGTGTTCGTCCGCAACGGTAGGCCGTAGGATAGCCGCTACGCCGCCTCCCGACATCATTTTCACATCGAGAGTTTGTGCAGGAGTTACCGTGTGCGTTGAAACGTGAAGTTCGTTGGGGTTTGAGCCATCAAGCGGGCCATCGGTATACAACGAAGCAGTAAAAGTCGCTTTTCCCAAAAAACCGAGCCTCAGTTTCAAGTCGCGTTTGCTCCAATTCGTGATTCCGCCAAGATACCAGTCTTTACCGCTGCGCCGCGCGACAACGATGTACTCGCCCGGCTCGCCGACCACGAAGCGTGTTTCGTCCCAGGTGGTGGGCACGCGTTCCAGGAAGTCGAAGCCGGGTTGCCCCTCGTAGGCTTCTGGGTAGTCGCACACCATTGGCATCGGGTTCTCGTAGACGACGTACAGTGCAAGTTGATGGCATCGAGTCCCAAGTACCTCTGGACGTTCATCGCGCGGCTGGAACTTGTCGCGAGTTGCCGCACGGAAGCCGCCTAGATGATAATCGACCGGGCCCGCCAGCGCGCGCGTGTAAGCGACATCGACATCGTGCTGCGGCGAGCAATGGTCGGTCCATTTAAGGTATTCCAAATTCAGGACTCCTTCGCGGTTGACCAAATTCGGATAGGTTCGCTGTTCGCCGCTAGGCTTATAGGAACCGTGAAATTGGATGAGCAGCTTGTGCCGTGCCGCGGCCTGTAACACTTTTTCTTGCCATTCGACCATTTCCTGGTCGTCACGGTCCATGAAGTCGACCATCAGCCCTCTAATCCCCCAGCGTTCGTACTGAGCGAACGCCTCTTCCAGCCGTTCCGATAGCGGTTTCCAATAGACCCACAACCGGATGCCGATGCCTTTTTGCTTCGCATAATCCAGAATCTTGGGTAGGCCGAGATCGGGACGCGGCGTGAGAATATCGGTATCCGGTCGTGGATCGTAGCCGGGAGCTCCGCTTTGCACATACCACGGCCGACCGCCGCCGACACTGATGACGGAATGGTAAGCAATGTGATGGGCAGCGCAAAAATCAATGTACTTCTTGTGGATTGTGAAATTCACTTCGGGAGACGACGGCGCGCCGTTCTCGACCGTTCCATTCCACCAATGCCAGGTCGTTTTGCCGGGTTTCACCCAACTGAAATCGCCGCGAGGCGGATCGTTGAGACACAACAAGATGTTGTTTTCCACCAACTGGCCCGCGCGATCGGCCAATAGCACAACGCGCCATGGACTCCAAAATGGTACCGGCCGCACGACGGCGGCGATCGGGCGGTCGGGCAGCGGCGACAGGCGACTTCGCAGGGTATTTGCCTTGTTATCGGGCCGCTCCAGATACATGCCCGCAAACCTGCACAGCTTGGCCTCGGTCACGGCGGCAGCTGTTCCATCCGCCCAAGTAACCATTAGCGGCATTTCAAAGAGCTTCTTTGTCGGCAATTCAGCGAGTGATTTTCGTTCTTGGAGCATTTCGTGGGAGGTGGTGAAATTGTCGTACGCGCTGAAGATTATTTGCGGATTGCCAGCAATGCGAAATTCGGTATTTTCCGACTCGACCGCCGCGTCATCCAAATTGAGTTGCCGCGGAAAGCCGTATCGAAACGCAACACCGTCGTCGTAGGCCCGAACTTCCAATTCCCAATGCAAGTCGCCGCTGCGCAGCCGAACTCGTTTGGTCGCATAATGGTTGCGAATCTGTTTCGCCTTGCCCCAGGCCGGTGAAATATCCTCATCGATAACCGTGCCTTGAACGGTTTCGCAAGACGCGTCCGCGGCAATGGAGCCGTGTTCCTTGACGAAGGCATCGATTGCTGCTGGCTCAATAACGATGTGCCCAGCGCGCTCCACCGAATACCGCACACCCGCGTTGTCGATAGATAAGTGGATCTTCGTCCGACCATCCGGTGAGTCGACGTGCATGTGCATGGCAGCCCCTTTTTCGGTTCCGCCCGCATAAACCACGCCGACGGCGAACGCGATGCCCAACCAGACAAATACTCGGGCCAACATAGTGCCACCATTCCTGCAATACCCCTGATTCAAATCGCCCAGAGTACGACGCAATTCAGATTGAAGTATAACCGATTGAAACATCTAAATTCGACATCGGGTGGGTGGAGCCCCAAGCGTTACTTGCGGGCGGCAATCGCGCCTGTTTTAATGGCGCTATTGGCCGTTGAACGCGAACGGCAGAACTTTGCCGATATGATTAGTGACGTATGAACGACGTTCTTTATCTAACTGGGTTGACCGTGCTCGTGGCAGTGGTCGCCCACGGTGCTCCAGCGAACTCACCACCCACGGCCGAGCCGGTGAAGCCGGACGACATGACGAATGTGGCGCGCCGGATTGAGCCCGGCTTGGCTGGCAAACCGGAGCGATTACCGCAATATATCGACTTCTTTTCGCGCGAACTGGGCAACGACAGTCGGCTTTGCGCATTTGACGTCCTGGCCGAAGTCAAAAACGGTCAGCAGGTCCGTCTGACAGGATTCGTAGAGTTTCCAGAAACGCGAAACGCGCTCAAGGAATTCTTGGCAGCCCTTGGTTTCAATGTTGATGATCGGCTGGAATCGCTGCCGGCTGATAGTCTGGGCGAAAAGCGGTTCGGACTGGCCGCCGAACCCCACACTTATGTGTTTGATCGGCCAAATGGCAAAAGAAAGCAGGAAAACGATTTGCTGATCGGCGAGCCGCTACTCCTCTTGCGCGAACAGGATGGCCACTTCCTCGTGCACTGCCGCGAAGGTTATCTCGGTTTCGTTTCCTGTAGCGACATAGTGCGGCTGGATGGAGCTGCGTACGAAAGGTATTTGACCGGTCCCCGCGTGCTAATTGCCAAGGACGTTCCTGACAGGGCACAAATCAGATTTCCCGCCGGCGCGCGCCTCAAATGGGTTCGCAACGGCGGCGATCAGGTTCACGTCGAGACGCCCAAGGGCGATATCATGCCGCTGCCGGCCGCGCGTTGCCGCGTCTGCGACGTACCAGAAGAAAAGCTAAATCAGATCATCGCGGCGGCTCAGCAACTCATGGGAACGCCTTATTTTTGGGGTGGCCGAACCTCAGAGGGAATCGATTGCTCGGGCCTCGTGCAGATGAGCTACGCCGCCGCTGGCCTGCACCTGCCCCGCGATGCCTACCAACAGTTTTACATGGGGCAATTAACGGCCACACGCTGGCATCGCGCCGGTCTGCGAAAGGGCGATACGCTTTACTTCCTCGCGCCCGATGGGAAGATCCGCCACACGGGAATTTACCTTGGCGACGGCCGGTATTTGCAAGCCGTCTTGCCGAAAGCACGCATCAGCAGCCTCCACCCCGGCGACCCCGCTTACGACCCTAGCCATAGCGCGGGCTTCGCGTTTGCCAAGCGGCTGTTGGACTGAAGCCGTGCTCGACTGCGGGTATCGAGTTCACATCACCAAACGACAGATGAGTGCCGTGATGTACCCGCAATACGTGCCAATCGCATAGCCAATAATCGCCATCAGAATAGCCGCCGGCAGCAAACTGCGTTTATGGTATGTCGCCACAATCGTCGCCGTGGCCACACCGCCAATATTCGCCGCACTGGCAATGGCCGCCGTGTGAATATCGGTGCCGAATAGCTTCGCCCCGAGCAAACAGAACGCTCCGTGAATGAAAATCCAAATTAAGGCCGCAATCAAAAACGGCACCGCCTGCCCGGCCACTCGCGAAAGATCGGCCGTGGCCCCCATCCTGGTCACGAACAGGTAAAGCAAAGCCATGGCCAATTCCTGGCTGCCAGGAGTGCGACTTAGTCGCGTGAACGAGAGGCCAATGCCGAGGGTCGTAATGAGCAGTATCCGCCATGTGGCGGCGTCGGCAAACGGGTTCTTCTCCACTTCAGTCGTCTTCGGACGCGAAGCCGGCGACACAGCCGACGAGAATGCAGTCAGTGAACCACCCGTCGAAGACGTGCCGACAGACTTTGGCCCGTCCGTCACCGCGGCATCCATCGAAGCGACCGACTCGATCACCGTCGGGGGTAACCACCGCGACGCTTTTTCCTCAATCCAGTTGGCCGTTATCGTGGCCACCCAAGTTGCGATCAGCGCCGTGCTTAACAAGAACAAATAGTCCGTCGTCGTCGGCGCGCGTGTATCGATATCCTCGGCCTCCGTATCCACCTCGGCTACGAGCCCAGACGCTGAACCAGTGAACCGTGCAAAACTGTCGGCAAACCGCTTCGACATCAGCAGCACCGGCAACCAAACCAGGTACGTGATTGTCGAATCGGCCAAGAGTGATAGGCTCTCGATGCCGCGCGCGTGCAGCATCTCGGCGACTGCCGCGAGGTTCGCCGTGCCACCCACCCAACTTGCCGCCAGCGCGCCAAACGCTTTCCACACGTCGGGACCAAACCACGGCTTCATGATTACGAGGCCGATGGGTGCTCCGACCATGACCCCCACCGATCCCACCAACATGACTCCCAGCCCCGGGCCCAACGTTCGCACCGCGCCACGCATATTCATTTTCGCCAGCAAGAGAATGAGCAGCATGGGCAACAGAAAGGTCTGCATCGCGTCGTAAACGGGCGACTTGGTTGGCAACACCCCTTCTGTCGAGAGGATCATCGGCACGAGATAAATGAAAATCAGCGGCGGTGCCAGCTGAAATAGCTTCCAATGGGTCGCCCGTTCAAGCCAAAAGAAGAACGCGCAGATCCCGCTCAGGGCAGCCAAAATACCGGTCGTACTAGTGATCGGCAGCCAATTCATCAATTGATCCCACGCGATTCGTTAGCCCGTGCTTAGGCAGTATGTACGTACAACCGCACGACCATCAATTATGAGAGGCAACCAAGCCGCACGCCAATCGCAATCGGCGGTCGTTCACCAAAAAGTCGCCGCAAGTATGTCGACACGAGATTTCTTAGTAGAATTGAAAAGCCGCAAATTCGGTACGTTTAGCCGCGACGCGGTGCGGAGCGCGGACGTCCTGTTGATTTTCACGCAACTACTCATAATTCGCCCTCTCCACTTCCATACGATTCCATGATTCAACGATTGCTTGTACCGGCCAGCCTCATTTCGCTAGGCTTTGCCCTGAACACAATTGCCGATCAATCCGACCACAAATCGGCGGTCACCTCGAAAGTCGAAATTGCCGCCGCCGCCACGCCCGTCGATCGCATCCACGTGCCCGAGGGCTTTCGTGTCGAGTTGCTCTATTCAGTGCCGAAGGAGCAGGAAGGCTCGTGGGTCAATATCTGCCACGACCCCAAGGGCCGGCTGATCGTCAGCGACCAGTACGGCAGCTTGTATCGTGTGACGCCGCCCCAACCGGGCGACAAGTCGCCCGCGAAGATTGAAAAGATTCCGGCCGATATCGGCATGGCCCACGGTTTGTTGTGGGCGTTTGATAGCCTGTACGTCATGGTCAACGATGGCGACCGGTTGAAGAACGGTGTCTACCGCGTGCGCGATACGAACGGCGATGACCAACTTGATTCGGTGGAGTTTCTCAAGAACGTGGATGGCGGCGGCGAGCACGGACCGCACGCAATCATTCCATCACCGGATGGCAAGTCGCTGTATGTGGTTTGCGGTAACAATACGCATCCGATGAAAGATGCCACTTCGCGCGTCCCCGAAATTTGGGATGAAGACCTGCTGCTCCCGCGGATTTACGGCGTGGGCTTCATGCGCGGCGTGCCGGCACCCGCAGGGGCGATCTACAAAATCGATCCGGACGGCAAGCACTGGGAACGAATCACGAGCGGCTTCCGCAACCCGTTCGACATCGCCTTCAATGCCGACGGTGAACTTTTCACATTTGACGCCGACATGGAATGGGACATCGGCACGCCGTTCTACCGCCCGACGCGCGTTTGCCATGCCGTAAGTGGCGTTGATTGGGGTTGGCGAAACGGCAGCGGTAAATGGCCGGTGTACTTCGGCGATACGGTGCCGCCCGTCGTCAACGTCGGCCTCGGTTCGCCCACCGGCATCACGTTCGGCTACGGCGCCAAGTTCCCGGCGAAGTATCAGAACGCCCTGTTCCTTTGCGATTGGACCTACGGCAAGATGTACGCCGTGCATCTGCAGCCGGCCGGCTCATCGTACACGGGTACCTTGGAAGAATTTATGTCAGCCACGCCGCTGCCGTTCACCGATGCGATCATCAATCCCCACGACGGCGCGATGTATTTTCTGATCGGCGGCCGCAAGACGCAGTCGGGGCTATACCGCGTGACGTACGCCGGCAAGGAGTCGACGGCACCGGCGATCGAGCATCAGGCCAATGCCGACCAACGAAAGATCCGCCGCGAACTGGAAGCGTTGCATGTCGGCGATCATCCGGAGGCTGTGGAGAAAGCCTGGCCGTATTTGGGCAGTAGCGACCGCTTCATGCGGGCAGCCGCCCGGGCGGCCATCGAACAGCGGCCGTTGGAATCGTGGCAAGATCGCGCCCTCGCCGAGTCCGATCCGCAAACCGCCATCATTGCGTTGATGGCTTTAACCCGCAAAGTGCACCGCACCTACAAGCCATTGGGGCCGGACCTGGATACGCCACCGCCCAGCTATCCAGCGACCGATGCCAAACGGCATCTGTTGCAAGGGCCGGTGCTGGCCGCGCTGGGTAAACTCGATTGGTCGAAGCTCTCACCCGAACAGCGGCTCGAATTGTTGAGAACGTATGAGCTGGCGTTCTATCGCTTGGGTGCACCGGACGAGGACACGCGGGCCAAATTGACCACCCGGCTCGATGCCATTTACCCGGCCGATAACCCGCCGGCAAATGTGTTGCTCACAGAGTTGCTATGCTATCTGCAGTCTCCAACCGCGGCTAAGAAGGGAATGCAACTGCTCGCGGCCGCGCCCGAGCAAGAAGCACAAATCGGCTTGATCAAGTCCCTGCGCTTTCTGAGAGTCGGCTGGTCGACCGACCTTCATCGCGAACTGTTTCAATGGTTTGTGCGCGCTCAGGGTTACCGGGGCGGCAACAACTTCCGGGGCTTCATCGATGAACTGCGCAACGACTGTCTCGCGAACACATCGCCTGAGGACCACAAAGAACTAGACCAACTGATCGCCGCAGCAGCTCAGCCGCACCACGGCGCATCGAAGGAACTGCGACCATTCGTCAAGAAATGGACCATGGAAGAAGTTCTGCCGCTCATCGCCGAGAAACTGAGACATCGCAACTTCGAGCACGGCAAGGCGATGTTCTCGGCCGCTCAATGTTACGCGTGCCACCACTTTGCCGGCGACGGCGGCGCGGTGGGCCCCGACCTCACCGGCCTCGCCGGCCGATTCAGCCCGCGCGATATTCTCGAATCGGTGCTCGAACCCGATAAGGTCATCAGCGACCAGTACGCGGCATCGCTCATTACAACCTACGGCGGCAAGACCTACACGGGCCGCATGACGAATTTCGGCGGCGACGACATCACGATCAACACCGATATGCAGGACCCCAATGCGGTGGTAACGATCAAACGCAATGAGATCGAGTCCCTGCAGCCGGCAAAAACCTCGATGATGCCCACCGGCTTGCTCAATACGCTACACGAGGAAGAGTTGCTCGACCTGATGGCGTTTCTGCTCTCGCGCGGCGATCCGCAGAGTTCGATGTTCGTTCACGACGGCACCAAAGACGTGTCGCCAAACGCAAGTGCGTCGCAGGCCGCAGGAAATTAACTTTGGTCGGCAAGTGATTGGCCTGCTGAGTCCGTTGCCCACCGTGACGCTGCCATTTCACCAAGTCAAAAACTCTTTTACGAATGCTGAAACTTCGGCAATGATCCCATCCAGGAACCGTTTGCCTTTTTCGGCCGAGGCCAGGTCCGGATAGCCGATAACACCGCTTTCGGACATCTCGTAAAACTCCTGAACAAAGTAGACAGGGCGTGCGTGCTGCATGTCGGCGGCGCGGAAGACGTCGGTGTGTTTGGAGCCGTCGCGAACGGCGCGATCGACTTTCACGCGCGACGGGTGCAGGTGCAGCATGACCGAGGTTTCCATCTCGCACGCATGTCCCACGCCGCCGATTTCCGACTCCCGGACGTCGCGTATCGTCTTTGCCGCGATGCTCCAATAAGACGCAAACACGAATTGAGTGTCGGGAACCTCTGACTTCAGTTCGCGGAGAGCGGCCCGCAAGGGCGTATCGTTGCCGCCGTGGCCGTTGAGGATAAAGACTTTCTTCGCGCCCATACTCGTTAGCGACTTACCCAATTCCGTGATCAGCCAAATGTACACCTTCTGCGGCACATCAAGCGTGCCGGGAAAGTGCATGTGGTGCGTCGAAAGACCGGGCCAGAGCGTGGGCGTGAGCAGGACATGGTCGCTGAGTGCGTGTTCGACCCCTTCAGCCACGGCGGTCACGATGTCAGTATCCGTGGTGAAGGGCAGATGAGGCCCGTGCTGTTCGAACGATCCAGTCGGAAAAACCACGATGAGCCGATCGAAATCCAAATCTTTCACTTCCGGCCAGGTGAGGTCCTTTAAGAGCACTTCTGTAAACTCCTTTCTCCCTTATTTTGCGAACTTGTCGGTGTCGATGTAAACGTATTCGCCGCCGCTCGCTTTCGCCAAAGTCTCCAAGGAACTCTTGCCCGCCGGCGGGTCGCCGCGCCCGAATTCGATTGCGCAGATTTTCGCGCCGACCCGCTCATTAAGCTCCGCGACCATGTCAAGCTCACCTGCCGACATCGGCCGATCGGCATCGGAAAGAAAAAAGACCACATCCGGCTGCAAGGCCAGCGCATGTTTCAACGCCAACATCCGGTCGGTGCCGCCGTCGGCCTTAACCGCCGCTATAAAGTCGGCCGCCAGTTTCTTGTTGCGCTCCGTACCCAGCGTGACACGATGCGAACTGCCTGAACTATTGAAGGCCTGCAGTCGATGATTAAAGAAAATGATATCGAACTGCTGCGTTTCACCCAGCGATTGAAGGCTTTCCAAAAGCTGCTTCTTAGCAGCGGCCAGGCGCGGGCCTTCCATGCTGCCCGACCGATCGAACAAGTATACGAACTTGTTGCCCGTGGCTTCGATTCCAAACACTCGTACGCGCGCGTAACCCGTGTCGGAAGCGACCGCCGGCCCTAGCGGTGTTGACCTGCTATTTTGCCCGAACGCCGGCAAAATTAGTGCGGGCCATATCACTGCGACCAGCCAGGCATTGAGGCAGAGGATCTTCATAATTGAAATGAAGACGTTAACCGGAGCGGCTATGCAGCATTTACATGCCCACAAATAGGACGCATCACGGGCTGGGCCATGCTTCTCGCACTTCATCGAATAATCGGGACGCCGTGGCAATCACCGATACTACAGCCGCCGTTTTGGATGAATCTACTGGGGAACTCCCCTTCCATGCAAATCGTCAAACCAATGGATATAACAAAAAACCCCTGCAAATCAGGGCCATCATAACTGAGCCCGGCGGGACTCGAACCCACGACCTACGGATTAAAAGTATAGCTGACCAAAAACATACACTAGCTACTTTTCTTCGGCATTTCCCGATTGACATACGCCATTCTACACCTTCGCCGCTCATTGTCAATCGTTTCATTCGCAAGCATTCATTACCGTAGAATACCGCATACCACACGTTCAACACGGTAGACTACCACACGTTACTGGTTTGTATTGCAAACATTGCAACGCTTCATCGAACCCCCTAAGAATAACTACACCGCGTTTAAGGCCCCTAGCAGCCCCGTAGACGCGATGCGACGCGGGGACGCCTGTTGACACTACCGGGCGTCAATCGCCGCGTGTGCGGGGCTGCTAGGGCGACGCTTGCGACATAGTTTTAATTTCGTCGGGCAAGGTTCGACGGTTCGCACTGCCGCACGGTGTGTTTTTTTTGTATGCGTGCACACCATGCAAAACGGGCTGATGCACTGTTGCACGCTTGCCCGCGTGTCTCTGTGTGTTGCACACCGACACCGGGAATGCACCAACCGTCGGTGTGCACCGGCCTCCTATATAGGCCGTTGTGCACACCGACCGTGATGGCATTCCCTGAGCGGTCTGCACTTATGCACAAAAACTATTTTATGCACACCGTGCACACCGTGCACACCGCATGGAATCAACCGTTGGTTGGGGGCAGGTTGGTTGACTGTGGAAACAATTCCTTTGATGGTGTGATTCGCCAACTCTCATGAGCCTTGGAACCACTGCCGCATGGCTTCTCTACCTTACACCTTTCCACCTCGCCCCTTGTTTCGAGTATCCCCAGCCAAAGGTCCATGCTGTTTCTATTCACGTCGGCGACTCTAGATATGAAGGTCTTGGTTTCACCCGCCGGGTATTTTCGCATGGCCACCAGAATCTTTTGAAGGGCATTTTCTAGTTCAAAGTTCTCTTGCTGTTCCTCTTGCTCCCGACGCAATTTACTTTCATCGTGCAATGTCCGTACTTCCACCGACCACCGACGGCCGCCGCCGTACTGATCTGCAACGCCTTCCTCGATGTCCAGGCAATAGCCGCCAGCGTGCCCCGCCGATCCGCCGATGATCGCCTTAAGCTCATGGAAGCCGTTGAAGTGGTAGTCGGCCCGTCGGCCCAGTAGTATCCATTGCCGTGCCCATTCAGCAACGCCGCTCATACTGATATCGGCCAATTCCGGGTCCGCGTTCTTGCTCGGCTTGGCACGCTGCGAACCCTTGCTGTTGTGGTGCAAGATGATTGGCGTGCAATTCAATTCCTTGCACTGGTCGCCAATCGCCCGCAGGAGCGGCCCCATATCGAACAGATTAGCGGCGTTCTTCCCGACGGTGTCTTCGCCCATCAGGGCGAGATACAGGGGGTCCAGTGCGAGAACCTGAATCCCATTGTCTTTTATCATCCGGCCCAGCATCGCCAAGCCGTCGCGGCTCCCCAAGCACGGCAATTCAAACCCGACAATGCCATCAATGTCGGTAGGGTGGACGCCGTGAGAATCGCAAATCCGGAATAGGCTCTCTTGTAACGTGCATTCACCGGACTCGCCCGATATCATCCCGACTCGTTTTTTGATCGTCGGGAAGTGATTGAGGAATTTCGTGCCGGTGCCAATCGCAACCATCATATCCAACGTAACACTGGTCTTCATGGTTTTGGCCCAACCCGAAACGACCATGTTTTCGCCCCCGACAAGCACGTCGGAAACGATGTATTCGCGGGCGAAGGTCGTGGTCGCGAAGTCGCCAAATGACGTTACGCGGATTGTTGCCGGTTTCACGTCGGCAGCGGGTGCCCCGGCCGCAAGTTGCTGCAACTGCTCCGGCGTGCCGCCCGCGGCGAACCAGTCGAACACGTCGCCTTTGTCCGGCAAGCCCGGTAGCTCGAGTGTCTTGGCGCTTCCAACTACCCCGACGATTGACTTAGCAATCGCGGCGGCGTGCTGGCGGCCCGCGTCGTCGTTGTCGGGCAGAATTATTACATGACGGCCGCGTAGGCTCTGAGCATACTCGTCCCGCCACTTGCCGGCCCCGCCCGGTGAACACGTCGCCACGAACCCCGCCGACGATAGCCGATCGGCGCTCTTTTCGCCTTCGACGATGTACACGGTTTGCAGTGGGTCGGCCGCCAGCAATCCAGGCAACCGATACAAAACCTTGTGAACGCCGTTGGTGTCGGGAATCCAGCCGCCCGCACCATCCGGCCGACGTTGGCTAAAGCCCTTCGGTTCGTAACGCACGACCTGGAACAGCAACTCGCCGTTGGCATCGCGATAATCGTAGGTTGCGGAAACAGTTCGGCCAGGCGTCGGGTAGTGTGCTAATTGCTGCCCGTCGGGGCGGAGGTAGGCGAGATTGTAGCCGATGGTTGAGAGAACCAGGCCCGTCGGGCACGGATCGGCGCGACAGCACTTAACGATAATGCCGCCGTTGTCGCCGATGCGAATACCAAGCGACGGCTTCGTATCATCGTGGGCCGGGCAAAGCGCGTGATATTGGCCGTTATTGCCGCGCTGAACGCCTTGCAGTTTTGCGAGAATGTTTTGTAGTCGTGTTTCGACGGGCGGTAGTGCGTCGCGCGCCGACGACGGCAGCGCTGCTAATTGGATCATGGGATCATTCCTTTGGATTACTGGCTCTTGAAAGCTTCTCGGAGCGATTTGATTTCGGCGGCAACGGATAACAAGCCGCGGGCAATGTCGGCCAGCCGGTCGTTGTGCTGTTCTGCCCGGCTGTCAATGACTTCCGCGACGTTCAGGAAGAGGCGTGTATCGCCCGGCTCGGGGGCGTTGTTGTCGATTAAGAGCGCGGATTCGATGCCGCCGATCATACTTACTATTTCGTCTTTGGCATCTTCAATGTTGGTCGCCAATTCTTGGGTTTCTGTGTAATTCGTCATTGTTAGATTTTTCCAGGCCGCTGCTTGTATGGGGTTGCAGCGGCCTGGGTTTTTGTTGCCCTCTCACAACAGGTTGGACTGTCCTTCCAAACTACATAGCAAGCTGTCGGAGTTGCTCGGCTCGTACATCATCATCCGTCACGCTTAGGCACTTGTGCGCCTCTTGCTTAACCGACCACTGAATCTCATAAATCATGCTTTGGATAACCTCCAAGGCTTTTATAAGTGGCAATTCGCAAAGTGCGACTGGAATTTCATGAAGCCTCCCGTCGCGGTCAGTGACGTAAAGCTCATCACCACCAATTCTTTCTATGTAGATTTTCTCCACACCATGAATAGTTATGCCGGAAAACGTTTCCATTTTCACTCCTTGGTTAAAACTAGAAACTAACAGGGAACTAACACTTCCGCGTAGTCGCTGCCGTTGCGCACGGTTACATCAATCCCAACGCGAGCGATTTCCAACGCCGCATCGGCTGCGATTAAAAAAGACGTGGCCAAATCCGCGTGGCCCATTCCCGACGAATCGCGAATCGCAGTCAAGGTTAAGTCGCCGAAAGCGCCCTCTTTAATGCGCAATCGCAGTAGGTCGTCGATGAATTCGGGAGAGTTCCACAAGCGAACTAAGCCGTTGGAAAACATCTCCGTTGCGACTTTTGCGAGCCGTGCCTTGGTTTGTGAAGTGAACGGCACTTCTAATGTCGCCATTCCTTGTCGTTGAAGGTTTTCAGCCATTAGGGCAGCCTGGAACGGATCGTAGCAGCAGCAAACGGTGTTAAAGCGGAGCCTGGATTCCAGGATTGCATCTTGCACCACGTTCAAGCTAACCTTGCCGTCGGCGAAGTCCTGTGGTTTCCATCGCTGAAAATCGACTAGCTCAATACATTGGTTTTCCACGTCGGCGGCGACGACGGTATATGCCGAGTGGTCGAGCTTGATTCCCAAATCCAGCCCGCCGATATACAGTAGCCCCGGCTTCCGTCGGGGAGGGCCGGGGAGCGTGCAGCAGGCGTTGATTTGATCCAGGGGCAGCGCGTCGCCTGCGTCACTGCTCCACACGCCGTAGAAGTATTTTTTGTGCCGCGTCGGTGCGTTACGGCGCTCACTGTCGGCGAGCGCTTGCGGTGTAATCCAGGGCGCGGGGCGGTTGGCAATTAATTTGAACCATTCGGGCGACTGCAAAACGCTTTCGCGCCACCGGTATTGCCAACTGCTGGTATCGCCCGCGTTCGTGCAAACCCAGCCGATGCAGTGCGGAACTTTGGAAGCATTGTCAAACATCGTCGCCATGAACGCTTCTTCGCGCACGTGCGACAGCTCGTTACAGATTATTAGTGACGGCCGAGAACCGTGGGTTCCCGCAGACTCGTTCGTAAGAATGATTGCCTCACTCAATCCCCGACGTGTCGAAGTTACCGGCTTCGCTGTAATCTTTTCCTTGGTTTGTTCGAGCCGACTGGCGATTAAGCGGTTTAATGGCTCGTCTACTGAAAATAGCTGCTTGTTAATGACTAGTGGCTCGCTCGCTTGTTTTTGCGTGAACGCGCCAATCTCAACGGTAACCGGGTGAGTGGAGAACAGCAGCAGCCAATCGACTAGGAGCGTGGCGATAAGGTCTTTCCCGTAGCCCTTCGTCATTTCAATCCAAAACCGGGTCGTTGGCGGAATGTCGCCGTTGGCAACAGAGACAAAAGAATCATTGGCGGCGCGGAGCACGTCTGTTTGCGGCTTCACCCAATAGTCGCGGAACCGCCCGTACTTGCCACCCAACGGAACGACCATATCGCCCGCAAAATCAAAAGGGCTTGCCGGGTAGACAAACTGCACTTTTTCGGCGAGTTCAAGTTTTGCGGACTGCTTGGTCATTAGAAGCTAAATTCGTCAGCGTTAATCAAACCTAGTGCCGCGATTGCCTTGTCGCGGCGTTCACTGGCCTTAACGCTTTCGCTGGAATAGCGAAGCTGATCGTCGGCCGACAGCTTACTTGCCTCCCGACGAAAAAAAACTTGTGCTAGAACCGCGTGTCGCTCGGCACGATACGCCGAATTGATTAACGCAGCATGGGCGACGCCGATCGTGCCGTACTTTTCCAAGACGGCACTTTCCAGATCGCGACGAAATTCGTTTAGGTCGCGCTTTAAGTGCGTAAGGTGTTTTGGAAAAAGAACGCCTCGGAGGCCATGCCGCCAAGCGTTGACAGCCCCCAACTTCGGCCCGCCCTTGCCCTTCGGCTTCGCGGGCGTCGCGTCGGGCGCGTCAGGAACGGGTACGTCGGGAACGAGTACGTCGGGTTGGTGAGTGGTTTCGGTGTCCATGTTATCTCAACCCCCTGGGGTAGTTCGCCGCCCGTCGCTGGTCGGCCTGCTCGTTTTCGAGTTTAATCATCATGCCATACATCTTGCCAAGCTTCTCCTTGAGTGTTTCTGTAACTTGATCGACCGACTTGGCAAGCTCATCTTCCATGCGGTTGACGGCTCGAATTGCATCGTCTGTGGATTTGCCGCCAACGAGTTTGTCGAACGATGATTGCCGGCGTTCTAGTTCTTCTTGCGCCGACTTCAACGCCGCCTGCCGCTGCTGATGCATCAGATCCATTAGGTGTGTTGTTTCTTCCGGCGTAACTCGCTGGCCTTTATGGCGTTGCTCTTCGCGTGCAGCTTGGCGGTCGGCCCGGTCTTGCGCGCCGGCCTTCTCCCTGGCGATAGCAAACTGGGCTATTTTCAACCGCTCCTTGGCTTGATTCAGTTCCTTTTCACCGTCGCGGATGGCGTCAATTTTCGACTTCCGCTCGGCCTCGATGGCCTTCGCTTTATCTGCTTGGATTTTGAGTAGCTCCTTGCCGGCGGGGACTGCGGACTGTCGTTTGTATTCGAGGTCGGCAACCTTTGAGTCGAACGCCTTCCAAAGTTCTGCCTCTCCTTCTTTCGGCCCCATCAACTTTGCACGTTCCACCTGCAAGGAACTAATTCGATTGATCGTTTCAGTTCCCTGTTTTTCGAGTTCGTTCAATCGCGCCTGCGCGTCGGCGGCCGATTCCGTCGCGGAAGTCAAGTGGGCGTATGCTTCACCCAGGAAGTTGACCGCGAGCAAAACAGCGCCAATACCGCCGGCAATTGGAGCAAGGGACATTTGGACCGCGGCCAACCCGCCGGCTAGCGTGGTATTTGCGACTGCCGCGCTTTCCGCTGCTATGGCTTCGCTTGCTATAGAACCCCTTGCCGTCGCTTCGGCCATCGCCGCCGCCTTCGCCGCTTCGGTGAGCGATTCCGTATCCGTCTTAAGCCTGTCCACGGCCTTGCTGGCCCCCGCCATCGCCGCATTGTTTTTTGTGATGGCGGCGTCTAGCTCGTGTTGCTGCTGGATGGCGGCCTCGATACCCGGCACCTTGAGGTCGGGCGATTGCAACTGAATCGCGAGTTTGATGATTGCATTGCGGATTACGTCGCTCATATCTTCCCTGACTAGCTAGATATATTCTGATGGTTTCTTGAACCTGGTCGTTGTTGTTATTGAAAAACACGGGCGGCTGCCGAGTGATCCCGGCCCGACAGCCAACCCGCTAGCGCACCCACCGCCAATGGGCACGCGGCCGACTACATTTTGAACCAACGCGCGTCGGGTTCGTGCGTGGCCAACTCGCGCTCGATTTCGTCCAATGCCGCGATTTCCGTTTCCACGTCAGCGAGTTCGCGACGCTTTCGCGCGATGCTTATTAACCGCGCTTCCGCCGCGCGGCGTTCAGCCTCAGACTCCGCGAATTGGGCGACGCGCGACCAGTGCTCAGCATCCAACAAAATGTTTTTGCGAGCGTCGCCCGGCGCGCCGGGGTCGGCACTGGCAACAACCCGTCTCTTGGGCCGAAGTTCACGGCGTAAGTCGTCGCGCTTTTCTTCAAGCCGGCCGCGGCTTGCCCGAATTTCGCGAATTTCCGCGTGGAATTCGGGGTCTACCAAATCGGAGTAGTGCTTGTAGAACGAATTTCCGGCGCACACGATCGCGTGGTCGTCGTCGATCCGCTTCTGGATTGCGTCGATTTCGGCTTGGCGTTCGGATTCTTCCATCCGGCTCTTCGCGTAGCCCTCGGCCTCATGCCGTTTCAGGATCGCGCCCCGCTGGGCAATTAACGCGGGCCGACGCGATTTCGCGGCTCTGATAGTGAAAATCTGGTCGCAGTAAGTGTCGAGTAGCCGCGAGTCGCGGAAGTGCTGCTCGACTTCGGCGGGCAGCAAACCCAACTCTTCGCGAAGTTCGGCGAATGCTTCGTCGTCGAGTGGCTCGCCGAATTTCTTGCCGGTCGCTCGCGTAGCGACGGCTTCGCGATAGCGCATCCGTTCGGCTTTTTTGTCGGTTCTAGTTCGGGCGGTGTCTTCCAAGGTTTCCATTGTGGTTCCTATTCTTCTTCGCAAGAATTGGGTTTAGGGAGTGTCAGAAAACAGTGTCTCAAAAAATCATTGGCGGTTTCGCTACGGGCAACGAAAGCGTCGATTTCGTCGGGCGTGAATAAACCCGGCCGGCCGCACGAGCAAGTGTTTGCGATATCGAAAAGATCGTCGTCGGTTTCGTCGGCGAAGTCGGGCGACAGCCGACGCAGGCAGGTTGCGATATACTGGCGTGTGGCCAAAACTACTTACCTCCTTCCGCAAGGCGTTTCGCGGCACGTGCGGCAGCTTCGCGGAACGCGGGTGCGTAGCGGTCGACGCTTTCCGCGCAGCCCCATTGCACAGGGTCTTTTCCGCCCAACTGTACAAGCATGCGGAAACAATCAGCGGCGTCGGCCCGCTGGTCTGGCGGTAGGGCCGCAACCACGTCGGGGCCAATGAGCGACAGTGCCAAACCCGCGTCGGCCAAGTATTGCAGCGCGGCCGCGCTGGTATGCGTGATTGCTAAGTCGGCGGCGATTCCATGCAGCTTTTCCAAACAATCGCTGGCGGGGCCGGTTGCTAGAACTCTGTTAGTGGTTTTCAGCCAGTCCATGTAGTGCTGGACGCGGTGAATGGCGGAATCTACCAACATTTCACACACGCGATTGATTGGCGACGCGGCGTAGTTGTTTCTGGCCTCGAACACTCCCGACGTGGTTGCCGGACTGCACACAAGCGCGACTCCGGCCACTTCGTCGATTGATTCGATAACTTCGGTGCCGTCGGCCCGATCAATGCGAGAATCGCCAACAACTTCGTGGCTGAATCCAAGAATCCCCGGTGACCGTTCCGCGTGCTTCACAACGCGGTCGGTGAGTGGGTGGGCCGGATTTAGGTGCGCGTCGGCGTAGAGGCCGTCGGCTTCGAGCCTCACATTCTTTATGTAGCCAATAATGGCCTCAACGCTGTCGCGACTCGATTCGTGCCCATCGAAAATCGGGCAGTTTTCGTATTTGTCGCGTGCCTTTTCAAAGGCTTCGCGAGTGTACCGCCGGCCATTCTTACTGTTGAAGCCGGCAATCTTGACGTGGTACAAAATTCTGTTTTCCCGGTCGACGCGGCCACTCTTGCCCATCGCCCGTTCACTAAGTTGTTTGCGTTCTAGGAATTGAACCATGTGATTCCTACCGTGTGGTTGAAATTGAGAATTGACTTGTGATTCCGTGATTCGCCGTTACGCCCCGGCCGTTTCTAGCTCGGCTTCGGCGCGGGCGATTGCCGCTTCGCGGGCGGCGCCGTCGGCGTCGGGGGTGGGGGAAGTGGGGGCGGCAATAGCGTCACTGTTCAGCGCCGCGAAGAAGTTGGTGAGCGAATCGGCACTTACATACCGACGACCGCCGATAAGGACGCTTTCCAGCACGACGCCACGGCAGCCCTTAAAGGCCCAACGATGCATCGTGACGGGACTGATACCGCGCTCACGGCCGGCCTTGGCCAGCGGGATAGTAAACTTGGAAAAATCGGGCATATTTCGACTCCTAAAACAAAAAAGCACGGCAAACGTCCCTGTGCTCCCTCGGAAGCTAATCCAGGCGTTTGCCGTGCTTTAAAAGCTCGCTGCGGCGGTATCCGCATACCAAATTGTTAATTGAGCACTATCGTGCCCGATAACCTCTCATCCGTTTTCGGAAGTGGCGTTTAGCTCGAATTCGAGTTGCCTCTTCGGCTACCTCTTGGCGAGTGCCTCTGAGGCAAGTGCCGAATTCGCTATTGTTGAAGCCGGGGCCAGTCCGATAAAGGACCTTCCTTTCATCCGACTTTTCAGCTTCGTTTTTCCAGCCGCTCACGTGATATTCCTCGCCATTGTGTAGCGTACCACAAACCATCAAATTTTGTCAATCCGACGCGAAGTAAATCACCCCACTCGAATAACACAATTGGCTATGGCACACCTCACCTTGGAATAAATGTTATCACACTTGTTCAAAATCTCTAGTACGAGAAATTCCTAACTTTCCTCAATTCGCGTCGTAAAGTGAAACGGCGAAAGGAGATAATTTATTTTGCCGTCGCGGTTCGCCCGGCAAACAAAAACGGGGGCGAGCATTCCACTCCACCCCCGCTATTGGCTACTTTTGTGATAAGTTTGTCAGAAGTGTTTCACAAGTGTTCAACAAGTCTTTAACACATTCGTCAAACATGCGTGGCGACGTGTGCGGGACTAATCCTCCTGAATCCCCCGCCGGTACGATTCGGCGTAGGTAATCACTTCGCACCACTGTTCGCCGTCGGGAAAGCAGTCGTTGAAATGTTGGGCAACCGTCGCGGCGTATGCTTTCGGCACAAACTCCATGCCGACACAATTTCCCGGCTGGTCGATCAGCCGCCGATAGCCGCGAGTGGAAACGATTACGTCGCCATTCTTCAAGATTCTCTTTACGTTCATCACAATACCCTTTCAAACAGAGGAAATGGAACCTAACACAAAAACAATTAACCAAGCTCCTGCGAGACGGTGACTCCCAACGCCAAATCGCGTTCGGCGTAAATTTGCGTCACGTCGGCTTTGCTGTGGCCAAGCACGACTTGCGCGGCCTCGATACCGAACCGCTTGCGAATTTCCGTCGCCGCCGCGTGCCGGAGTTGGTTCGGCCGCCAGCGCTTCGACGCCCGCCATGCCCGTAGCTCGGCCTTCTGTTCGGCCGTCAAGTCGCGTTTCTTGATGGCCGAGAGCGTCGGGTGAGGGAATGCCAGGTCGCACGCACGGCCGATTGCCTTTCCGAAGGATAGCGTTGTGTATCGCGTGCCCGGCTGGTTTCGCGGCCGACGCTTCCGATTCGTACCGACGCGATTTCCGCACGATTGCGGCGTCTTGCGGTTCGCCGATCGGGCCGCACGTGCCGCGGCCACGGCCTCAGCAGGTGAAAAGCAATAGGCATCGTCGGGACGGGTGAGGTACGGTGCGAGAACCGCCTGGGCCTGCGGACCAACGATAATCACGCGAGCCTTGCCCCGCCACGCCGTCTTGTGGCGTTGGGGACGATAGAGCCACACGGGGCCGCTACGATCAAGGTCGCAAGGCCGAACGCCACACGCTTCGCCCGGCCGACAACCCGTAAGCCGCTGGAATCGCACCAATGCGGCCACGATGGGCGACAGGTGAGGCAGGGTGGCCTCGACGATTGCGTCGGGGACGGGTTGGATCGGCTCCGTTTCGCGGGCTTCGCAGCGGCCGGCCTTGAGTGGTGCCACGGCACAGAGGGCCTGATAGACGCCAGCAGGGACTAGCTCGTTCTCGACTGCCCACTTGAACACGCGACGCAGGCGGAACATTTGGGCGTTCACATAACGCCGCGATTGGCCGCTGGCCACCAAGGCCTCGCGAACCGACTTGAATCGAATCGGCCCGAATTCAGCCGCTGGCGTGCGGCCGAACAGTTCGCGGGCGACTTTGAGAACGGGCTTGATGCGTCGGCATTCGCTGGTGGGGCCGGTGCCAAAGTATCCGTCGGCGAACGCAAGGTATCGTACGAACAGTTCGACGATAGACAACTCCGACACAGAAACAGGCGTGGCCACAATTGGCTTCGTGTCGCCGTCGGGGTTGCGTGGATCGAAGCTACGCGAACGCCCCGACACCTCCCAGGCCGCAATGATCTTGCGATATTTGGTGCGTGCGGCTCGGCTCGCGAGCCGGCCCGTGCCGAACAGACCGCAGTAAACATCGCGGCCGTTGAGAGAGAAAACTGCCTGCCCCGTACGATGGCGACGTAATTGCGGGACAGCCTTCGTAAGACGCGGCATGGTGCGGGTTCCTTGAACTACCCAAACCGGTAGCGTTTTGAAAGCTACTGGTTTGGTTGTTGCTGGAAATGCCGCACTTCCGAACGTCGGAAGGTAATCGTAAAGCTAGATTCGGCTTTGGTTTACGTTCTATACTTCCAACTGAGCCCGGCGGGACTCGAACACCATGTCCAATCGTCGGGGAATTTGCCCAATCCTGTTGAACCACCTGCACAATTCTATGCAAAATCGAAGGAAAACAAAAGTGCTCCCGCAATTGATGGGTTGGTGGAAGTCCTGGCGGCTTGGGAGCAATTACCAGAGTCGGTTCGGTCTGCCATAATGGCGACAGTTCGGCACGTAGCTTGCAAGGATGAAGCAGTCAAGAAAAAAGAGTCGTAGGAGGGTAGGGGGCGATTGTTGAAGATGTAGATATTTTGACCCCATAGACACGCCAGTTGGCGTAGGAGTTGCATGGAATAGTAAAACAATTAGTGTAAAAATGTACATTTATCCCCATTTTTTACTATAATGGTGGGTCCCATCCTTGTCAGATGGATCGTTCCATGCACGTTCCCAAATCGCCGCTATAAAGCCCGGTGTCTGCTTTCTCCCCAGAAAAACGCGGGTCCCATCCCCACGTTGGTCCCATCCATGCAAAAAAATTCTGTTGGGCCTTGGGATTAGCGTTTCACCTGTATAACTTCGTGGAACGATTCTAAATCTTTAGAATCATTCCACAATCCTATACAGGTGAAATAGCCGACGGGCAGGACCGCCCAACCCATGACTTCCTGAGATAGCTAAGATCACTTAGTTTTGATTGCTTTTCGATTCACGGTCAATGAACCAAAACACAAATAGTGCGATCATCGTCGGTACATAAGCAACAGTGGGCCAAATTAAACCAAATGCAACTGCTCCAACAAAAGTGGCTGCACGGTATTCCTCCAATGTTGTCGTTTTACCAAAGGGCGGATCAATTTGATAGTATTGAATCCAACCTTGATCTATGAAGACAATCCTGCTCATTCCGGCTTTATATGCGAACACTGTACAGAATATCATTGAGATCAACCAAAGAATGGTAGCGATCTTCATTGCCTTCAACTTCAACGGTACACCGTGAACGCTCGGATTCCGTTCAACCACGCTAACAGGCATCGTATTTGAACCAAAATACTCGGGTGGCGGCGACGCCATTGTCACAGTGTTAGACAGATGGCTTGGTTCTGCGGCCTTACTTTCGACTTTGAACCTGTGATTGCAATGGGCACATTCTGCGACTTGACCCACTAGCGTGCTTGGAATCGACACCATTGTGCCACAGTGTGGGCACCGAAGACGGTGAATCCGGTTTGTAGATGAGGGGGACTGCATCGGTTTGAGTGGGATTGCACCGCAATCCTGGTGCGTATGGCAATCCTCAGTTACCGGGTCATGTAATTTGCGTTAAAAGAACTGACAACGCCCTACAATCACGTCGGAAACCGAACAGTGCTAATCCCAGCCACAGAATAGCCAGCGACGATGGTTCCGGTACTGCGATGATAGCGTTAAAAGCTGAGCCGCTGCCGTAGCTCCGGCCATAGTTCTCACTCCAAGGGCCATAGTCCTCCCACTCTACAAATCCATTGCAGTTGGCGTCCCCACCGCTGCAACGTGGAACAACGTGGCCTACTCCATTACGCCAAACAACGTAATCCCTGGCATCAACGACGCCATTGCGGTCATAATCACCTGGTTCGGGCTTTAGTTCGCTGGGGCCAAACACCATCACCCAACCATCCGTGGAGTCCGATCCGGTTCCGGCAATAACCCTGCCGTTGGCTGATACTTGTTCGGCCTGTCCCAGCTTAGAATTGTTGATCGGCCTCCCTGAAACCGTTTCAAAAAGCGTCTTTAGATCGCGTGCACCGAAAGTCTCATCCCAGATGATCGGATCAACCCCAGTACCGGGAGTAATGGAAATGACTTGGCCTCCCACTATATATTTGCCGTCGGCAGACACTTCGTTGTAGACATATGTATGATCGGAACCTAACCCCGGCAGACCGTCCATCATTTGCCATCCGGTGGTTTGCGTCCAGCGAAAATGCTGGCCGAGTGAACTGGCATTACCGACTATCACGTCGCCGTTCGCGGAAATACTATTTGCCCCGGAAGGCAGGCCGTTTATCTTTCCAAGGCTTGATGTGCCTCCACTACTCGTCCAACGAATCGGCGTCGTGTCCTTACCCAGCGATGCAGATTGAAATCCAACAACTGATGACCCATCATCAGAAATATTCGTCGCATAAAGTGCATTACCATTTGCCACGGGTAGTCTGGGAATGATAACTAGCCCGTTCGTGTTATTCCATACGAAACCGCCGGTATCGTTGTAACCGCTGTGCGGATCGTCGTAAATGTTGCCAACGATAGTTGAGCCGTCTCCGGATAGCTCCCTCAGGTCGAAGAACTTGCCAGGTTCGGACTGAAGGTCATTTATGTAAGTTACGCCTGTGTTTTCGTTCCAAAGAAATGGAACTCCGTCAATCCCTGAACCTAGAATAGTGCTGCCGTCAGCAGACACGGCGACACCGCCCGCGTTCATTGGCTGCGAAGAATTGTCGAGGAGAATTGTAACTCCGATACCTCGCCGCCATTGAAATAAACGCCCGCCATCGATGCTGTTATATGAGCCAATCACCGTGCTGCCGTCACTCGAAACATCAATCACGCGGGGGATTGAGCCTCCCGGAGCCTGATTCGGCAGAACGTCGTGCAGCATGATGAAATCTGCTGCTGTTGCCGTTGAGCTAACAAGTAAAGTGACGCACAACACTTGACCGAACAAGATATGCGATTTCGTCATTCGACCCTCCCGAACCTCAGCGTTTCGCAAGATTCAATTGAGTTGTGCTACTCATAGTCTGTAGACTTATTGGCATCATACCCTGAATTTTTGGGTATGCCAGAGTCGCCGCAAAAACTTCTTGGGAATCGCATCCGCCAGCTTCGGGATCGACTAAATCTTTCCCAGGAAGACCTAGCCGCTGCCAGCCAACTTCACCGCACCTACGTTGGCAGCGTGGAGCGCGGAGAGCGAAATATCAGCCTCCTCAACATTATGCGCTTGGCAAGAGCATTGCGAACTACCCCAAGTAGGTTACTTCAGGGGATCGAGTGAATCCGCTCGCGATGAGAGGCTTCGCGTTCACCGCTTTGCCGGGAAATGGAACGGACATGGGATGCCATCCGACCGGGTGAACATCCATTTCTTGCCAAAAATATTCGGCGTTTCGAGCAAGAGCGGTATAATTAGCGGTGGCCGCAGCGTTTGCTGGACCGAAGTTGCCCGGTTGCCGGTGGAGAAAAAAATTTTGCCAGAATTGTGCGGGAAAAGCTGGCCAATCCCAAAAAAATTCGTTTCGGTAAATGACCAATTGGATCGGATGACAGTATATTGTTTCGAAAAGGGAAGGATTGCAGTCCAATAAAGGGCACATAACCGTATGAGTATGTCATGACCGTTTCCAATAGTTCTTTGGAACAGCCGCTTTTAATCTGCTCTTCAGATGCGGCGAAATTGCTTAGTATCTCCGAAAAGAACCTCTGGACGCTTACAAAACAGGGCATTATCCCTGCCGTCCGCATCGGAGTCCGCAGCATCCGCTACAGCGTTGTAGTGCTGCAAGATTTGATTGCTAAGAACGCTTTGGCCACCGCCTAAGCTCAGCCAAGCGTACCAAAAAAAGATAGCCCGTCGGCTACGGGGCCAGCTATGACGGGTCGGAAGAAAATATATCTATGAGTACCATAATTAGTACACCGTCCAAGGATTTACCGTCTATCGCGACACCAACTCAAGAAACCAGCCCAAAGCAAGTGCGGATGATTTCTCCTGGGGGTGAAGATAAAACAAACCAGATTACTAGACTGCTGAATTTAACAGAAGGCATCGAGCTATTTCGAGACACGCAGGGCGAAGGGTTTGCTAAGTTCGCCGTGGATAGTCACTTTGAAGTTGCTCCGATTAAGTCACCGCACTTCAAGCACTTTCTCTCCAAGATGTATTTCGACAAGTACAAGACTGCCATCCTATCGCCCGCGATAAATGACGCCTTGGAGAACATAGAGGCCAAGGCGATGTTCGGAAATGATGTTCGTGATACGTTTGTTCGCATTGCAGGGCATGGCGGCAAAATCTACTTGGATTTGGCCGATGAGCAATGGAGGGCTATCGAAATCGACTGTAAAGGATGGAGACTTGTAGCTTCACCGCCGGTAATGTTTCGCAGGCCCAAGGGCATGTTACCGCTACCAGAACCGGCAACGGGCGGAAGTATCACGGAATTACGAGAGTTAATTAACGTGGACGAGCAAGGCTGGATGTTAATCGTTGGATGGTTGCTTGCGACATTCAGGGATAAAGGCCCTTATCCAGTACTTGTAATATATGGCCCTCAAGGAAGTGCGAAATCAACAACGTCCAAACTCCTTCGCTCGATTGTTGACCCCAATGTGGCACCTGCAAGGAGTCTTCCATCAAAGGAAAAAGATTTAGCAATCGCTGCGAAGAACGGTTGGGTACAGTCATTCGATAATCTCACCGGCCTTCATGGTGATAAGAGTGACTGGATTTGCCGACTTGCGACGGGCGCCGGCTTAGCGACCCGCAAATTATACCGCGACGACGAAGAATCGATCTTTGAAGCTAGTAGACCCATCATCCTAAATGGAATAACTGAGCCAGCGTCAAAGAGCGACTTGCTTGATCGATCATTGCTAATCGCTTTGCCAACCATTAGGGATAATATGAGGCGTACTGAACAAGAGTTGCTTGAGGCATTTGAGCGTTCCCGACCAGGCATCTTGGGAGCGTTGCTGACCGCAGTATCGGCAGCTATTAAGAATGTCGGCACTGTCAAGCTCACACACCTACCAAGAATGGCCGATTTCTACCAATGGGTCGTGGCGGCCTTATCAAGCGTTGGAATCGACGTTAGTGCATTTCAGCGAAGCTACGACCAAAACCTGGCAGATCATAACATTCTTGCAATCGAATCTTCCCGTGTAGGAAAAGCAGTGCTTAATTTCGCGCGGAGACAGTTTAGTTGGTCTGGAACTGCTTCGCAATTACTCATCGAGCTGAAGCAAGAGTTAGGAGGTAACTCGTATCGTCCGAACACACTTTCTCAAGAGCTTCGCCGTGTTCAACCAAACTTAGAAAAGCTCGGAGTTAGAATTGAGTTTGGCCGAGGTGGACCAAATGGAGACCGAATTATTACTATAACTCGGTTGGAGAATGATATCAGCGAAAGTGCGTCAGGTGCGTCAGGTGCGTCCACCCGCACACCACCATTTGCTAAATGGGCCGCCGGTGTAATGAAGAATGCCGATCGCAGAGATGGGCGACGGCGGCAGTTCTCACAAAACGTGCGAAGCCAACAAAGAAAGTAGTAGTACTCACTCCCAGGAAGCTTGATGATTTGTATAGCGATACTTGCAATTTTGCTAAGTATTCGATATGATTCGAGCATGGCTCGAAGCACTCTCCTTAGCGACCAATTACGGCAAGCTATTCAGGACTGTGGCAAGACCCGCTACCGCATCAGTATCGAGACTGGCATAGCAGAAAGCATTCTGAGCCGTTTCGTTCACGGTAGGGCAGGCCTTTCCCTTGCCAACGTCGATAAGCTATGCCAGTGCATTGGGGCTGGATTAGTGCACTACTCCAAAGCTGGGAAGCCAGCGAAGAGAAGGTAGGACAGTTATGGCCAGTATTTCAACCGATAAGAAGACGGGTAATAGGTATATTCAGTTTACGGATAGTGGCAAGAGGCGTAGCATCTGGCTAGGTAAGATGCATAAGCGGACTGCCGAATCTTGGAAACGCCATATTGAAGAGCTAATTGCCGCCAGGAACGAAGGTCGCTCCCCGTTTCAGGAAACGACCGAGTGGCTAGGCAGGGTTAGCGACAGCCGTCACCGTAAGCTGGCAAGGGTGGGATTGGTGCAGAATCGTGCCGCCGTTGAAGCCACACTTCTAGGGCCATTCCTAAGCGAATATCGAGCAAAGCGGACTGACGTAAAGTCAGGCACGCAAATTGCCTACGGAAATGTTTGCCGTAACTTGATTGCCTTTTTCGGGCCTGACAAGCCCCTCTCTGAGATCACCCCTGCTGATACAGATGATTTGCGACGCTGGCTCGCACTGCCCAAAGAGCAAGGGGGCCAAGGGTTAGCGGAAAACACCGTTCGCCGTCGTTGTGGCATAGCCAGACAGTTCTTTCGAGATGCCGAGAGGCGTCGGTTGATCGGCGAAAACCCATTCGCAGATATGAAGGGGATAGCGGTACAAGCGAATCGATCGAGAGACTATTTCTTAACCCGCGAAGATGCTCAAGAAGTGCTGGATGCCTGCCCAGACGCCCAATGGCGGCTGATATTCGCTTTGAGCCGCTACGGTGGGCTACGCTGTCCATCCGAGCATCTCGCCTTGCGTTGGGGTGATATAGACTGGGATCGCAGCAAAATCACGATACGCTCGTCCAAGACGGAGCACCACGAAGGCAAAGCGACTCGTATCATCCCCCTGTGGCCGGAATTGCGGCCCCATTTAGAAGCTGTCCTAGAGGAACTGCTAGAAGACTTTGACCCTAAGCTAAAAAGATTGAGTGAGCAACCAGTCATTACTCGTTGTCGCATTAAAGAAGCGAACCTGCGTACTCAATTCGAGCGTATTATCCGAAGAGCAGGCCTAGAACCGTGGCCTAAGCTATTTCAGAACTTGCGAGCTACGCGGGAAACGGAATTAGCCCAGAAGCATCAGATACACGTCGTTTGTGCCTGGATAGGGAACAGCAAAGCGATTGCCGCCAAACACTACCTGCAAGTGACGGACGACGATTACGCGGCTGCATTGGGGACAGGATTTGACAACTTGCAAAATCCTATGCAGTCAGCAGCCGTGAAGGGCACCCAAAGCAACGTAGCAAAAAAAGAACCCCTCGCATCTACACAAGATTACGAGGGGTTACGATACTTGCTACCATTGCAAGTGAGCCCGGCGGGACTCGAACCCACGACCTACGGATTAAAAGTCCGTTGCTCTACCAACTGAGCTACGAGCTCGAAACCCTGTAAGACAGGGCCTCTTTCTGCATATTGCCTCTCGCATCAGCAAGCTCGCACTCCCGCTAGAGTGCATAATGCCAATAATCTATGACACTCGGCTGTCGAGTTTACCGGATGTCAGCGCCATCCTAATGTTCATCGAGAGGCAAGTACCTGATTCTACAGGACGAAAGGTGATTGGGAAACCGCTTTAAGATTTTCCAGGCATGAGGTAGATTGCTAAAGTCTTCGCTGGTACGGAGGCACGCTGTGATTCCATCAGCGAGGGTTTCATGAGCAAGGTGGTATTTGATGAAAGACATCCCCTCGGCGTCCATCATCCTGCTTTTCGCGGTACTTCAAGCTGCCTGGGTTCCATGGGCCATCGCTCAGCCGAGCGCTGCCGCCGAACCAAAGCACTTGGCGACGGCTCGCGCGCTGCTCGCGCATCTTGAAATGAGCAATACGGACTACGAACTCGGTGGTGGCACGGTGAAGTTCACTAGCCCTTGCATTTCGCGAACCGATTGCAGCGGCTTTGCCGATGCACTGTTGACGCATTGCTACGGCTACGATGCAGATCAGTTTCGCAAATGGTTTGGTTCGTCCCGGCCATCGGCCCGGCGTTACCACGATGCCATCGAGCAGCAGAAGGGTTTCCGTCGCATCCAGCGCGTCCAGGATGTTTTGCCCGGCGATTTTCTGGCCGTGAAATATCTGAATCGCAAAGATAACACCGGGCACGTCATGTTGGCGGCCAATCGACCGCTGAAGATTGCCCCAACGGCGCCGGTGGAACCGGGAACGGTACAATGGGCGGTCGATGTGATCGACAGTTCAAAATCAGGCCACGGGCCATCCGATAGCCGCCACAAGAAAGGCGCCGATGGCAAGGATCACGCTGGTTTGGGTGAGGGAGTCTTCCGTATCTATGCCGACATCCATGGCGTCGTCGGAGGCTTTGCCTGGAGCACGGTTTCGGCCTCGAAGTACATTGAGCCGAAAGACGAAGACCTCGTGATCGGCCGCCTCCAGGCGGAATCGGAAAAGTGAAAGCAAGTGGTTGCCTGCGTGCGAAACTTCCTCCTTCACCGTTACTCGCTCGAACGCGGATACGTATCGCGATCGCCGTCACAATCGATCAAGTCGCCGATCAGGTTTTGCCGCCACTTATGCGGTCGCTCATCGGATGCCGCCGACAATCGAGATCGCGTCTATCCTCGGGTTGGCAACGGCTAATAGGTGCGTGCACAGATATAGAACATCATCAAGACAACGGAAACCAATACCCTACTCGAAGGTTCGGGAATTATGAGATTCGCTCCGCCGCCGATTGCCGCGATGCTCATGCTATTGCGCCACACGACGTAATCGGCGGCATCGATTCGGCCATCGAAATTACCATCGGCGCCGCTACCGTAAAGGACCGTGGTCGTTCCCGAGCTGCCTCGCCACACCTCATAATCAGCGCTGGTGACGATACCATCCGCGTTATAGTCTCCCGCCGGACTGGCTTGGCTCAGCAGCGTTCGCGCATCTGCAACTTGCAGCACCAACAAACGGGCTGCCACCTGGTCGAGAATCGCTTGCTTCGCCGTGTTCTGCGCGTATTTCTTCCGCCCCAAATACAGTTCATAGATTAGTTGTAATTCATCAGTGCCATACGGCGTTCCGGTATACAGCTGGATTTGGTGCAAGTAATCAAACCCCGTTTCGATCGTGGGTTCGAACATCGTTCCTTCGCCAAAATCATTGAAGGTCGCCAGCTGCAGCATATCGACGTTGGCTCGATACACCGTGTTCACGTTCAATACATTGGCGAGCGTCTGTCCGTTGTTTGCTGGTATATAGAAAAACGAATTGCCCGCTCCCCCCTCTTGGTAGAAGTCATCAAAACCGGGATACGCTACACTGGCCGCAACGGCCTGGGTCGGAGCGCGGGCGATAAGAAACGTCCGCAGTTTCGTTAGATGATTCGACGTATTCGCATCCTGAGAGGGCCAGGCGTACTCACCATCGGCATTCGTTCCGGCATCACCACTTTCATATTGAAGTGTCAAGAACGTCGGGTCCGTGCCGGTTTCCGGCAGGATTTGGCTCCATTGCGCCGGAGACTGAAACGTAATTGGCCCGAAGACATACATCAGCGGGCTGTTGGCAACTCCATAGCGGATATAGTTCGTACGGTTGAAGTAATTGTCGCGAAGATAGTGCATGTTCGCCTGCTCGTCGGCGATATTTCTGGCAAAGCGATCTTCGAGAACAACGCCCAACTTAAGCCCGTAATTATTCGACTTGTTCACGAACGTATTGGATGCGTTCAGCAAAGAATTGATGTCGCCGTTCGAGCCCTGTACGCCGTACCAGTCGATGAGCGCGCCATCGATTCCCGAGTACTTCATCAATAGCAGGTGATATTCGAGGACATCCGGGTCGCTGGAATCGTAGGGGCCGATTTTGGGGTAAAAATGAGCAGCGATTTGCCGTTTGCCGCTTGCATCCGAAATGTTCGGATCTTGTGTATTCATCTTCCAGTGCCAGCCCCATTGCGTACCACCGGTGCCGCCCAAGCTGCCTGGCGTCTGGAACCAAGGCATGTAATGCACGTAGACAGGCTGTGGATTGGTCTTAGGCACCGGCAACCCTTGGCAATGGGCGCGCGACAGGAGCGCGACGGCCACGAGAAACGTTGCCGCTAGAACGCCGTGAAATTTCGTCGCCTGCTTCATTCGGAGCCGAAATCTGGGACGCTGCTTGCGGCCACCCCAAAAAACAAGGTTGGCGCGCCAGTTCCACCTTTTCAAATCGCGACCGACTGACTCCACGGCTTCCACAGTTAGAACAACGCTAACGCATCCGGCCGCAAGCCCAACAGCCGATTACGGCGGCAAACATGAGAACTGCGGTGGCCGGTTCCGGCACCGCTGCCCCGTTGCCAAGTCCGGCCGCCGAACCAGCACCAAAATTAGCGCGCCACAAATTGTACCCGGCTGGGTTGCCGCCATGCAACGCCGGGTCATTTCGCCACACAACGTAATCGGCGGCATTCACCTTGCCATCGACATTGTAGTCACCGGGCAGCGCCACCACATTTCCGACGATCCGCAGTTCGTTCAAGTAGCCAAGGCTACCATTCACGCCGATGAACTGGACGTACAAAATGTTATTGGCCTGTGGCGACAGATTGGAGATCGTGGCAACCGTGTCTCGATTGTGAAGCCAGGGCGACCCTGGTGTTTGCACATTCAAGCTTGCCGTACCAATCGACGTTGTGTACGTATTGTCGGTATATACCGAGTAGATCGTCGTATCATCGATGCTGAACTTATGAGACCCAAAGAACGTCAGGTCGTACTTCTTGGCAGGATCCAATTGTTGAATTTCGAACCGGACCTGGTTATTGCCCGGCATATCAGGCCCCGCCACATAATCGAAGGCCGCCTCGGGTGCCCCGCCCATCTCACCGAGGGCAACAGGATCGATATCGGTGAACTGCACATCATACATTAGAGTATCGCTGCTGGTCGGGCCGGCCGGGCCATTATAGCTGTCGGTCGCAACGGGAGTGCTGAACCCGAAGTCGATCGTGGTCGGCGCATTCTGCGCATCAACGAGGTTTTGGTAGAACACGCCCGTCCGCAAACTGTTCCAATATTTTCCATTGGAATCTGGATTCGGCACGCTCAACCCACGGTACGACGCGTCGTTGCCAAAATCAATAAGGACGGTTTGTGCGCTCACCAATGTGAACGATATCGCCCCCATGAATAGCGCGGCCACGATCCAGTGCGGCCGCCACACGCGAATTGGGATCATCATATCCACCCTTGCATTAGCGAAGCGGGCGGTCGATCGCCCGCTTCTTGAATTCAACTGTTTGTGTTCGTACGCCGTCGCCCCAACACAACCAGTCCTGTGCCAATCGCGACGAGCGAAACCAAGGTCGGTTCGGGCACTTCGACGGTGCTGAGCTGCATGCAGTTCAAATATCCGAGGTGACCGTTGGCACCGGTAAATTGCACGTACAAGATGTTTCCCGTTTGCGGGGAAAGATTGCTGAGCGTGGCAACCGTATCTCGGTTGTGCAGCCAAGGCGAACCAGGCGTTTGCACATTGAGGCTCGTTGCGGCCACCTGCGAGGTGTAGGTGTTATCGGTATATACCGAATAGACGGTCGTATTGTCGTCGCTGAACTTGTGCGACCCAAACAACGTCAGGTTGTATTTCTTTGTGGGATCCAGGTTCTGAATTTCAAATCGGGTGTTCACTTCGGCCGCAAAATCCACCGCTGCGGCGTTGACCCCCAGATTCCCGAGCGCGATCGGATCGATGTCGGTTGCGGCGATTTCCGCGGCGGTCAAGGGCGTGTTGGCGGTAACACCCGCGGGGCCATTGAAACTATCGGTGCCCACCGGGGTGCTAAACCCAAAGTTGATGCCGGTACCTGTGTTTGATGTGTCGACCAGATTCGTGTAATAGAGACCGGGTTGCATGCTGTTCCAGTAGTTTCCGTTGCCGTCCGGATTCACCACACTTGCGCCGCGGTACGACGTGTTGGATCCGAAATCAATTAGAACCGTCGTGGCTTCGGCGACCACGTTCATTCCCATGACAATTGCCCACCCAAGGCAAGCAATTGCGAGACATTCTTTATTCCGCTTCATAAGACACTCCCGTTGTGAAAGAACTGATCTCGTTGCCGTACAGCAAATAGAAACCCGCACACATTAAGCCGTGCCCAAAGTCAAACGATCTTGCCTGCCACCAAACGGCAGGCCTCAACGCAAAACTGTTGCGACGTCACCCGCCCGATGGCTCACGCTCGGGCAAACCGATTGCGGAGCGAACGATCCGGTTAGAGATCGCCTTCCATCAAATACCGGATCAGCACTCGAGTTTCCGTCGAAATCGACAGCTACCCGACTGCGAACTGGCATTCTATAGCAGTTATGCTATCCTATGATATTGAGGGTGTCAAGCATTTCCGCGATTTTTCCCTCTTTGTTTACACTTGGCCACTCGATCGGCGAAATCCAGTCTTGTTTAACGTGACATTTTGCCCCTAATGGTCAGGCGCTGGCCGATCGACGCTACTTGGAACGCCGGCATGATTTCAGAACTGCTACAGCTCTAATAGATAAAGCCTGTACCTCATGGCCCCACCTGCCAAATACCACGGCGTGATGGCCGTTATTAAACAGCGAATTCAGGCCGGTGATTACACGGTCCACCACATTCCCGGGGAAAGGACTTTGGCCGAGGAAACCGGGGTCAGTTACATGACGGCGCGGCGGGCCGTTCAACAGCTAATCGCGGAACACGTGCTGATCCGCCAATCCACAGGCGGCTTGGACGTTCATCCCGCCTACCTGAAGCACGCGAACCCCGCCGAGATCTTTCTTCTTTATCCAGCGTACCCATCCAGCTATTTGACGCAGCTTCGTGTCCTGGTGGACGAGGCCGCCACGCGAGCCCATCTCGCACTTCGCCCGGGACAATTTGTGCATTGGGACGAACAGGTACTCGTCGATGTTGTCGCGCAAGCGAAGGGCACGCTGATCATTCCCTACGGGCCCGTAATCCCCACGAGGCTGCTCAGTCATTTCAAAGCGAATAAGGTCGTCATTCTCGATGGTGACTTTACCGACGACGGCTTGCCCTCGATACGTTTATTTTCGAATCGTTGTATCGAACGCGTTCTCGATCACCTATGGAACCAAGGGCATCGACATATCGATTGCCTCAATTCCCAGAACCACAATCGCGAAATTGACCGACGCATCGATATTTGGGATCACTGGCTAAGGCGTAAAGGCGGCCGCGGCACTTTGCGCGATAATCCGGCACCTGTGTTTACCGACCCGACTGTCCAGGCGCATCAATTGATGAAGCAATTGCTCAGTAACGACCACCGCGGCAGGCCAACCGCCGTAATCGCCACGACCTGCCCGGGTGCGATTGGCGCAATTCGTGCCTGCTATGAGCGAGAAATTCGCGTGGGAAACGATATTTCAATCTGCGCGGTCAATCTAGAACCACCGGCAGAGTTCTTCTGTCCATCGATTACCGGATTGAGAACACCGAATTTGTCCCAAGAGCTGGCCCAGTGTTTTCGGTGGTTTACCACCGACAAAATATCGACCGCCCCCAAACTACTGGAGCCTGTTGGCGCGACTCTCTTTAAGGGAGAATCAACGCAACCGATTACTAAGGAATATCGAAAGCGATCGCGTCGCTCTAAACCAAAAGACTAAAACGTATTGGCGCGCCTCCTGCTCATCGTCGCCCCGATCTCGATCCCGTTAGGATAGCCGCGAGAATTTGTGCGAATCGCGATCCTTGGTAGGATTCTCCGGAGAATTGGAGTAGAATGACCACCAGCCTTTGCCGGCAAACCCTTGTCTCTTCTCTTTTTTGCGCTTCGCGAGGGAGGTCCCATGGCGACCCAGTGGTATTGTCAGTTGATGGGGACCGAGTTGGGGCCGTTCACATCGCAGCAACTCCTCGACATGGCACGCAGTCATCGGCTCATGCCGGACGATGCTGTAAGGAAAGGCGCCGACGGCGCCTGGGTCGCAGCACATCGTGTGAAGGGGTTGTTTGACGATGCCTCGGCATCGACGATCATCATGGCGCGTCTTCCACCCGAAGTGAGACAAGCGCTGGACAGCAAACAGGAAACGACCAAGGCAACGGCTGCCCCCGAGCCGCGCCCGATTACCTGGTACTACATTTCTGACCACAACAAAATTGGCCCACTGAGTTTCAACGAGCTGGTGGTCCACGGCCGAGAGGGGCGACTCATGCCACATAGCCGCGTTTGGTCTTCCGCCTCACCCAAATGGTGCGAAGCAAAAGACGTTAAAGGGTTGGCATTCGGACAATCTGCCGAAGGGTAGCTCACGTAGGCGATCGCGTTTTGAGCCGAGCCAGGATTTTGGATCGAGCGCTACGTGTTTGCGCAATCTCCACGGCCATCATCGATCCCAAGCACCCGGCGAGAACTACTGCTATTCGGGCAAAGCGGAATGTCCGTCCTTGTATTCTCGTTGTAGCAGTGGTCTCTTGGAGACGAATACATCGGGTGGCCACACGACTGTATTCGGTACCACATTTGACTAGCGGCGAATCGGGGCGCCTCCGCGGGAGGCGTCGTAGGCGCTGGCGTTGGCGACGGTGGCGTCCAGCGTCCGGATGGGGGTGAGCCGTTCGTTTTCAGCGCGTTGAGAGGCGGCCGCGTAGACCGACTGACTGGCCGAGGCGACGGTGATGGCCGTCGTCGGCGTTGATTTTTGCGGTGCGATCGGCATGATCGGCGTTAAGCTGGCACCCGGCGTTGTCGTCATTCTGTTATCGGGGCTTTGTAGACGAATGCCAGCGGGCGTGGCGGCGACCGCGCGGGCATCAGGCGTCGTGGCTGCCACTTGAACGGCTGGGCCTGTCGCAGGACCGATTTGCGGGCGGCCGGTGCGAACCCATTCGTTCCAGGCCGTCTGCAATGATAGGAGATTGTTGTACCCGTAGTGATCGTGGACCGCGCGGGGCCAATTCTCGTCGCGCATGCCATCGCCGAGGAACGCGAGGAACTCCTTGCGGCCGCGACTTTCGATCAGCCATTCGGCAAGTGAGTGGCCCTGGGCGTAGAGCGGCAACACGTCGGACGGATATTCCTTCATGGCAAACATCTGGCTGAAGGGAATGCCACGGCCGGTTTGCAGGTACTGGATCAGATTCTTTTCTTGCTTGGCGATTTCGCTGCGATGTTCGACCGTAGTGCAGGCGCCTTCATCGGCCCAGCGGGGCAGCGGTTGACGGAAGTACGAGGCGAAAATCGTGTGGGTGACTTCGTGAGGAAGTACCGAGTCGAGAATGCGTTCGCGCGAGCCTTGGATATTCATCTTCCAGCCATAGACTTCGCCGCGGTCGAAGATGAACGTGGTGGCCCCGCCGGCGCCGAGTGTTGGCGCAACTTTCGCATTGATGGGGCACGGCTGCGACCATTGCGGCAACTCTTGCCCTAGCCAGGCGATCGCGAGATCGCGGCGATAGACTTCCGCCTGGTCGCCAAAGGCCTTAGCCAATTCTGGGGTGGGCGCGCTGACGGTGAAGTTCGCGGTTTTATAACCGGCCGCGCGCACGTAAGGGGCATGGGAGACCAAGCAGAAACCAACGACGACGGCCAAGACAGAAACGACCCGAGCGATGCGAGCCTCCATGCTCCAAATCCTCCGTGCTACGTCCATGTCGCACGTCCGTTGCCGCCAAATTCCGTGCAGCAAGTCTGTGCAAGTTGCGGTGATGCGGGAACCGCGTTCGCGGCGGATCATGCCGCGAATTGGTTGTGGGCCGCGAGCAGCAAACGCGAAGCCAATTCGCCTGCGATCATTCGCAGAGAGTGGCCCGACGATTCCAACCAGCGGCAATTCAAGGCTAGTGGGTTTTACGCAGCACGGTTCGGTGAGGGTTCGCCGCAGCCGCGCTTTTGTAAAGTTTGCACACTGTAGCAGGGCGACGCCGAAGGCAACTAGGCCGATTCGTTGGAAAACGCGAACATGCCTGCTAGCATCCACTAGAATACGGAATTCAAACCGCTAATTTGCGCTAATGTGTCGCTAATATGGAGGAGCCTGCGGGCTGAGCGAATTCGGACAAAATCAGGCGCTTCCATTCGACCTTCGCAAGAGGAGCGAAATTGACCAAATAGCCGACGGGTTGCCGCGCAAGACGCATCTAGTTCAGCAATTGCGATTCGTATTCAGGAATGAGTGCTTGGACGGCTTTCAATTCAACCACGATATGATCGGCGATGACGAGATCGGGAACGTATCGCTTGCGCAATTCCTGATTCTTATAGAAGACGGCCAACTGTTGCTTTGGAACGAACCGAATCTCGTGGAGTCACAATTCGAGCTCAAGGCACTCTTGATAGATTTCCTCAAGCAACCCGCCGCCAACTTCGCGATGGACCTCGAAACAAGCAGCCATGAAATCATAGCCAAGCTGGGCGAATGGATGATTGCTCGATGAATTGGTTTTCGACTCGTTCATTCGAACATTTCCTCCAATTTCGAGGAGATGTTGAACCGCTAATGTGTCGCTAATATTGTTTCAGTCAAACTGTTTAGCGACGGAACGGAAAAACTAAGGTCAGATACGTAAGAGTTGAATTCATTAGCGTGAGTTAGCGGTTTAAAATAATCATAATTATCAACCCGTTGCGGTCTTGAAGCGGTCGAGCATGCGGCCGGGGGAGCCCATGATGTTGTAGCCGCCGTCAAGGTGGAGGATTTCACCCGTGATGCCGGCCGACATTTCGGAGAGCAGAAACGCGCCGCACTTGCCGGCTTCTTCGTGAGTGACGTTGCGGCCCAGCGGGGCGATGGCTTCATAAAGGCTAAGCATTTCGTCGACGCCGGCGCCGCGGCCCGAAACCGTTTGTAGCGGCCCGGGGCTGAGGGCGTTGACGCGCACGTGGCGGGCACCGAGATCGAATGCGAGGTACTTTACGATCGAATCGAGTGCGGCTTTGCAGACGCCCATAATGTTGTAACCGGGCACGGGCCGCTCGCCGCCGTAATAGGTGAGCGTGAGGACGCTCGCACCCGGGTTGAGAATGTCTTTGGCCGCGTTCGCCAGGGCGATGAGGCTAAACGCGCTAATTTCCATGGCCAGCTTAAAGCCGGCGCGGCTCGTTTCAATCGTGTCGCGAGCCAGGTCTTCCGGCGGGGCAAACGCGATGGAGTGGAGGAGAAAATCGAGGCCGCCGAGTTTCTCCTTCGCAATGCGCATGAGCTCGGCGATATGGGCGTCGTTCGTGACATCCATCGGCTGGATGAACGCCGATTGGGGGTTATCCTCGATGAGCTTCGTAATGCGGCTAAGGTTCTTCTTGCGCTCGTCCTCGGGCTTATCGGGCATGTACGAGAAGCCGCAGATGCCGCCGCCAGCCATAATTTGCTCGGCGATGGCCCAGGCGATGGATTGTTTGTTGAAGACGCCCGTGATGAGGCCCTTCTTGTTCTCGAAAAGTCGTTGCACGGAGGCGTCCTCCTATTGATTCCTTGCGCTCGAAATTGTCTTGAATTAGCCACACGTCGCGTGTTGTATAACTGATGACACGTGCTAAAATTCCTCGTGGATTTGCTAGGATGCGGCCCGTTTAGCTCGCCTCCGCATAATCTGCGGAGTGAATAGGGCCTGATCCCCCTACAGCTCATTACCTATTCATTAACTGCATTTATGACAGACATCGTACCGAACCTGCTGCGGCTGTCTAGCGAGATTAGCGACGTAACCGAGTTTTGGGACCCCGTGCTCGATCTGATTTTAGCTGCCCTGCCCGTAGAAGCAGCTGCGATCGTGCGGGCGACGCCGCCAAATTGGACAGTTGAAGCCGTGCGTCATGTGTCGCGGAAGGGGTTGCCACTGGAGTTGGCCGCCGACGCCATTGAGCTAGGGCAGGTGACGACCGAAAGCGGCTGGCTCGCTGTTGGATTGCGCTTGGCTGACCGAGCGCGTTCGGTAGCAGAGCCCGGTTACGTGCTGCTCATCCGCGGTAAGTGCAGCGAGGCGCAGTTGGCAGTGGCGGCGAGTCGGGTGTCGGATGCTCTGGTGATTGTTGAGCGACAATCGGATGTTGAGAGACGCGTCGAGCGGCTAGCGGCAATGCTTGCCGTTACTAACGAGTGGCATCAGACCAATGAAATGGAGACGTTGCTCAACCGCATGGCCGAAGCGGCGACGCGACTGCTTGATGCGGACCGAGCCAGCATCTTCTTGTGGGACAAGCCGAATAAGACGATCGTCGGTCGACCGGCACTTGGAATTGAAGGCGGCGAATTGCGGCTGCCGGATAACGCAGGCATCGTGGGCCAGGTGATACAAACCGGTGAGCCGCGGCGGGTCTCCAGCGAATATGACGCTGGCGAGATTGATCGGGCCGTCGATCTGAAGACGGGATATCGAACAGAGACAATTTTATGTGTACCACTCACATCGCCACGCGGCGAGCGGCTTGGTGCATTTGAGGTCCTCAATAAGAAACGCGGCGCGTTCACGTTCGAGGATCAACGCGGCCTCATGGAATTGGCGGCGTATGCGGCCGTGGCGCTCGAAAATACGCAGCACTTCGCGGAACTTCTCGAACGCAATGAGAAGTTGGTCGAACAGGTAGCGCAAGACACGTTACTTGTCGGCGAAAGCGCGGCAATTCAGGCGGTGCGGTCCATCGCACGCCGAATCGCGGATACCGACCTGGCGGTGCTCGTACTGGGTGAAAATGGTACCGGCAAGGAAGTCGTCGCCCGGGCGATTCACTTCGGCGGACGACGGCGGAAGTATCCATTCATTGCCGTCAATTGCGCGGCGATTACGGAAACGCTGCTGGAAAGCGAGTTATTTGGGCATGAAAAAGGAGCGTTCACCGACGCCCATGAATCGCGGGCCGGCAAGTTCGAATTGGCGGCCGGCGGCACGCTGTTCCTCGATGAGATCGGCGACATGAGCCTGGCCGGGCAAGCCAAGTTGCTGCGCGTGTTGGAAGAAAAAGTGGTCGTGCGTGTCGGCGGCAGCCGGCCCATCCACACCAATGTGCGGGTCATCGCGGCGACCAATCAAAAACTCGCCGAACTCGTGCGGGCGAAGCGGTTTCGTGAGGATTTGTATTTTCGCTTGAATGTCGTGTCGATTGAATTGCCACCGCTGCGGCAGCGCGGGGATGACGTGATGCAACTGGCAGAGCATTTCTTGCGGCAGTTCTGCAAACAGGCCGGACGGCGTATGCCGAAATTTAGTGCGGCGGCGCGGAAGCGGCTCGAGAATCACACGTGGCCAGGAAACGTGCGTGAGCTGCGGAATCTGATGGAGCGGTTGGCGTATCTTTCGGGCGGCGAACACATTGAGGCGGAGGAGTTGGCGTTCATCTTAACGCCGGCTGCGACTGGAGCGTCGTTATTCACGGCAGGGCGTGAGCTCAACGAGGCAACTCAGGAGTTTCAACGGAAATATATCGAGCAGGCGGTCCAGCAAGCGCGTGGCAACGTTAGCCAGGCGGCAATTTCCTTGGGTGTGCACCGTTCCAATTTGTACCGCAAAATGCGGCAGCTGGGGATGGAGACCGCGGAGGAATAGATCGCCACAACGGCAGGACGGGCGCGACGGGCAAATGACCAATGCCCAAATCCCAATGACCAAAATTCCAGTTACCAAGACGAGTTGCGGAAACACTTGGTCATTCGTGCTTGGTCATTGGTCATTCAGTAGTTCCAAGTTCTGATGAGTTGGTATAGGTGAACGCAAGGCCCCTTTTGTAAATGACTTGTGTCAACGAGTTCATTTCCAAGGAGGAGGCCATGCGTTCAAGGACGAATTGTAGCGTCAGTAGTAATGAAGTACATACGTGGTCGCTGGAATGGTTACTGCAAGCAAAGCTACTAAAGGACCACGGGC
>JAKOXH010000054.1 GCA_029781135.1 Planctomycetota bacterium | reverse complement strand
CATCGCCAAATGAAGCGCGCCCGTCACGGCCGGGCAACAGCACTCGCATCATGGACAATAGAGCAATCGCCATCAGCGACGCATCGTGCAAAGCCTGCAACTCGGATTCCATGAAGGCACCTACTTTCCGCCGAGAGGCCAGCCGGCCGATGGCAAGCGTAGGTGCGTGCTCGCCCATCGACCGGCTAACCCAAACCGCGGGAGCTACCCGCGGCGTCGGCAATTGGATTCTAACGGTTCGGCCCCTTCATACCAGCCACCTTAGCAGCGTCGATCATCGTCAGTAGCGCTGCGCGCCGTTTGGGCGTCAGCCGGGCGACGGATCCCACAATATCGGCCACGTCCCAAAGCCCTTGCACCGCTTTTTGCACCACTTGGCCGCCGATATGCGTTTTTCCCGAGGATTCTTGCGATAGTTCGACTCCCGCCTCGGCCACCTGCAATTGCATCAAGTTGGCACCGCTGCGCAATCACCGGCAGCCAGTCGCTTCTAACTCTCCATTCTGGCAACTGGCTGACCTATGGTACGACTGGCCAAGACTTGGCCATCTGCTCAGTGACCGGGAACATCGAAATCCGGAACTTCGTGCAGCCGTAGGGAACCAGCGTGATTCGTTCGATTTTGCCGCCATTGGCGACCAATTTTGTTGGTAACGGGCGCTTCCGTTCGGGATTCCAATCGCATGCCACCGCATCTGCGTGTAGTTTCACCGGCGACGCCAATGGCCAATCCCATCGCTCCGGCATCGCGCGGCGTTCGACTTCGATCGCCGTCGTTCCGTCTTTCTTTTCGACGCGGAGCGCATATTTCCAGCGAGCCGCTGGGTCGGGCGTATTGGCGTCTTTGGTATCCGCAATCGCTAACGCGAACAACAACGGACCGTAGGAAACGGAGGCATACGGCGCGCCGTCCGCATTGCGATCGCGGCCTGTTGTTACGAGCGCCGTCATCGGGAAATCTAGCCGCACCACATCGCCAGCCTTCCACGACCGCTCGATCCGCACGAACCCCTGAGCATCAGGAGTTGCCTTATGCTCACTCCCGTTGACCTGCACCTGCGCAGCCTTACACCAACCAGGAATGCGAAACGAGAGCGGAAACTTCGCCTCATGAGCCGGCCGCACGTCGATCTCAATAATTTCGTTGAACGGATACTGCGTGCGGCACGTCAATTCAATGGGTACATGGTCGCCTGCCAATGCCGCAACCTTGCACGGCCCGTACAACGTCGCTGCCAAGCCGGCATCGTAGGTCGCCATCCACATGTTTTTCACATAGGTCGGCAAAATGCGGTTCAACGCGGCCGTGCAGCACAAGGGAGAATGCTTCGACTGGTACGAAGTGCCGACCACGTGGCCGTCACCAACATCGGGCGGCCATTTGTCGCGCACTCGATTTGGGCACTGAAAGTACACGTGCGTTTTGAAGTCGCGGCCCACCGTTGCCGGTCCCGCGTTGAAGAACGCCCGTTCGGCCCGGTCCGCCAAACGCGCCTCGCCAGAAATCGAAAACAAAAGAACTTGGCTCCACAGGTACCCCGCCACATCACAAGTTTCCGTCCCGCGATCGGCGCCGGTCGGCCCAAAAAACTCATCGGCCACCGGCACGCCCGCTGGCTGCATAGCTTCGCGTGCGAGGTAGTCATGCCAGGCCAAAGACGTGTCGAGGTAATCACGGTTGCCGGTCCAAAGATATCCCAGCGCCCACGGCGTCGTGGTTTCCAGGAAATGGACGACGTGGTCCGTCTTCTCTGCCCCGGGCGTGGGATTCGGCTTCCGGCTATAGCGGTCCCACGAACTGCCGCCCGGCTCGATGCCGCCCTCTTTGAAAAGCGTCGTCAACGCATCCGCAATTTCCTTGTTGCCCGTCCAGGTGTAGGTTTGCAGTGCTGGCCAGACGGCCGCCATGCCCCAGCCCATGCGGATGAAGTCATGATTTCCGCTGTAGGCTGTTTCGAGCGTCTCGAGAACGCGCGGATCATGCGAGCCGGCGTAGTAACCGGCCATCGCACGCCCCAACAGGCCGCACGCCCACATCGGCCAACCGCCGTCGATGCCCACCGATTTCACGTCGTTCGCGTTATGGCGATCGAGCCACCACAAGAACTCGATGCTCTTCGCATTCTGATGATCGACCACCACATACAGCCGCCGCTTGGCCTGCTGCTTAAGCTCTTCATCGTGCAAAACGTCGCCCAGACCCGCCAAACCATCGAACCAATAACCGCCGCCTTCATACGGCCAGGCGCCGTTGGGCCACGTGAGCCGCTGGCCCGTCATTTGGTGATCGGCCGCCCAGGCCCGCTGAAACTCTGGATCAACCTCATCCATGTGGCCCGTGTAGCCGTCCTTCGCCTTCAAACACCAATCGCGCAACCAACCCTGTGGCTCCACGGCGCCAGGCGGCAACGGGATAAACGCCGCACGCGTTGGCAACTCGAAAGGCCGCGCATAATTTCCACTTTGCACCGGAGACCGAGACTGCTCTCCCGCCAACAACACGCCAGCGAAGAACATGTAGCCGACTGCAACAGAAGACCTCAACAAAAACGGCCCGGTTCCCATGGTGCTACTCCTCAATAATGGGATTCTCCTCGGACGGAGTTGCGCGATTCGATTGGCGGTGAACTTCTCGCTGCCGCATACCTATCTCTGGCACCTCCGAAAACACCAGTCACACTGCGCGAACGCCCTTCTTCCTCGCCGAGCAATCTACAAGAAATCCCCCAGTGACGAATTAGGTCGAACAAGTGCCGATAATTCGTCCCCAAACTGCTCGACATAATCCAAGTCACCGACTGCTGAATCAACCGCATTCGCGGCATGCGTTTCGGTGAACGGCCTTCCCTCTGCAATTGCCGCATCGTCGGCTAGAAGCAACTGGTTCGCATCGTGGAAGGCTTCGTCAATTGAAGGTGCCGAAGCCAGCAGCTTCACCGCCGGTGCAAATGCCAACTTAGGCTGCTCGGCCCAGTCGATCGGCAAGGATCCGGCGGCCGCTACGAGCCCATCACCTAATTCACGACTGACTTCTATCTCATTCGCGGCAGATACGGCTTCTGTTGCGGCAACAGATGCCAAAGTCACGTCGGCGCCAAACGGAATGCTCGTGCCGAAATTATGGCGCCACAGTACATAGTCCGCGGCATCGACCGTTCCGTTACGGTTACCGTCGGCCGCAAGCGCGGTGGTTGAGTCGAAGTTCGCCTGCCATACGCCGTAGTCCGCCGCATCAACGCTCGCCGTGCCGTTGTAATCGCCCGCCACAACAAATGGATTAAAGGTGGCCTTCACCAGCCCCGACCATTGGCCGCTCGACGTTCGCAGCCGCGCCATGACCGTTGTCGTACCTGAAATTGGTACTGCCGCCGTGTAAGCCTTCACCGCCGGAGACGCATTCACCGCGCCGCCGATCGCCCGCGGATCGGTAAGGCCATCGGTCGAATAGTAAATCGTGCCGGTGCCGCCCGTCATCGTCAAAGGATAATTCACTGGCACCGCTCCACCGAACCGGCTCAACGAGGGCGCGGAAAAGTTCGTTGACAAACCGTCGCCACGCAGTTGGCTCAGCACAATATTGCTGCGCGCCGGAAAATAGGTGTTGATGAGCCAATTGATCTCGGCCTGCCACGTCGATTTATTAAGCGGCGTCGTGACCTGGGCATCGCCCCAACGCGCCGACTCGGCAATGATCGCTGGTTCGACCTTTGTCACCAGGCTATTCATCCGTGTGATGTTCGCCGCAACGGTCAGCGGCCCGCCGTTGAAAAAATACTCCTGCGCTTTATCGATGAACCGCTGCTTGTATTCCGGGCTCGCCAACAAATCCTGGTGCAAGTACTGCGGATTGAATTGGTCGAAGTTGCTCTGGTTCCCATTGTTGAATGGCCCGGTGCGATCAATGGAAAGCGTCGAATGAACTGCCGAACCCGCACCTAGTGAATGCTCATTGTCGTGAACGAAAAACTGAAAACCTCGATCGGCCGTGACGCGGTTGTAGATTCCAAACCAGTTGTTGGCAACGTTGTTCCCGATGAACTGCGACAAGCCTGTATCATAGCCCCCCGTATAAAAAATAATCACCATGAAGTCGATCAAATTATCCACGTCCAGCAAAACCGGCTGCGAAGCGTTCCTCGTTCCATCTGGGTTAAGCCCTTGCATCGTCCAATACAAATTCGCGTTGCCGCTCGGATTCGCGGCCAGCGCTTCGCCGTAGTCGAACAGTTGCCGCCAGGCTAGTTCGTTGCCGGACGACAGTTCGGTGCCGCCTACATCGGCAACTCCAGCCTTCACGACATCGTAATCGGCTTCGTTGCCGCCAAAATACGACTCGCCGTAAAACTCCTCGACCCGTTCCTGCGTCTCGTACAGCCCCCAATATTGGCCGTCCAGATACAGGTGGTAATAGCGGCTGCGTGTATACGGCTCGCCCAGCTGCCCCTGTAAGAGGCGTGCGAACTCCTCGCGCGTGAAAGTGTTCTGCGGGTTCCCCTCGCCCGACCACGAGTAGTTCTGCGCCGTGCGCAAATCGAGCACGTCGAACTTGCTGACGCCTTCATTTCCGAAGAGCGCGTAGTCGAGCTTCGAGTCGCCATACTCGCCGCGAAAATAAAAGCGGAAAGCGTGCTTCGGATTGAAATCATCGCGACTATAACCGCCGCGAATCCGCAACCCCGCGTTCACCGTGAAGCCGGTCGTTCCATCCGGATTGATCAACTCCACCGTGGAGGCACGTTCCCACGATCGCCCACGGTTACCGGCATTGACGTAAATACCCGTCGCCGGATCAAACAGATTCGCCAAGTCCGTCGTGATCGAGATCGATGGTATCGCCGCCAGTGAATCCTTCAATGCCTGGGCGCCATACAGATTGATAATGTCCGGATCAATTCCGTAATCCAGCTCCTGCCCATTCACGCCATTCGCGGCCCATCCGGCTGGAACCTGTCCCGCTGGCGACTGATTGATGACGTCGTTCAAAAACACATAGGTGCTCGCCGTGACAAACGAAGGCCTGAATTTGGTCTTGAACGCCATGGCACGCAGCGTCGTCGTACTCGATACCGTAATCGGCCCGGTATAAAGCGTCCCGTTTGTCACGCCCAGGCTCGCGTTCACCGCCGGCGTCGAACCGTTCGTCGTGTAAACAATGATCGCGCCCGGCGTCGTCGTCGCTAGACTCACGCTTTGGGCCGACGTATAGATCCCGTGCGGCACGCTGAACGTCGGCTTCTCGGCGAAACCCGTATAATTCACCACGCCATTTCCGTAGCCCGGCGTCGGCTCATCGTAATAACCAAATTGTTCGGGGAGGACGATCGACGAGGTCCGCGCCACAAGCTCCGGTAAAATCAACATGTCCGACCCGCTAGCCACATTCAGCCCGTGAATCGCCAATACATTCGTGCCCACGTGCAGCTGCGAAATGGCGCTGGTCACGTCGAAGTCTTGAAACACCTTCGCCGCCGTATCATCGTGCAGTGCCGATGCCTGCGAATTCCACTGCACGGTTTCCGGTGCGTTCGCTTCCGCCACCTCCACACCGTTGATGTACGCCGCAAACCCGTCGTCGTACTTCATCCGCAAGACAAGCTGATCGATGCCAATCAGCGACGTCAGATCAAACGTCATCCGCAGGTAAACGGAACCTGTGCCAGACGGCACCGTCGTCTTGATTTCATTGACATAGTTGACCGCGTCGCCAGGGTTGTTTTCGTATCCGATCCCGGTCGGGCCGCTAATCGTGAAGGCCGAATCGTTGAATTCGACCGCTGTCCACGTCGCATCATAAACGCTGCTGGTGGGCACCCATGCTTTCGCCGTCGCATTACTCGCGATCAGCGTGGTGGATGCCCCGTTCCAATTCATCGCCCGGCCGTAGGAAATATCCTCGAGCTGCGCCGGAAACTGCGGCGTATATTGATCGATCACCGTGGCGCCATCCGCGCCGATTAACCCCAAATACTCGCCGCCCGCACTCAGCGCGAAATTCGTGTGCAACTCGCCGTTCGGTTTCACCGTGTTCTTATTCGATGCGAAGACGATGAGATACCCGCCGCCCGGCAACATGACATCACTCGGGAAAGTCCACTTCGTCTTGTTGGCGGCATTATCCGTAAGGTGCAGGCCGCCGAGATTCACCGTATCGCCGCCCGAATTGTAGATTTCCAGCCAGTCCGACGACGCCCCGTCGTAGTCCAGCAGACTCTTGTCGTTGGAAGCCACGAATTCCGTGATTCGCAGCATCGATGCATCGAGCACAAGCCGCGGCTCCAATCGCTCGAAACGGAAACGACGACATAAAGTGCCCCTGAGTTGTTCTCTGCGCGACATCATTACACCGCCAATCAATCAACAGCACGGGCACTTCCGCCATCACGTCATGCCACCAGCGCTCAACAGCCGCACTCAGTGTACTGCCCGGCCTGCATTTTAGGTTCGTCTAATCCTGATGATACCACGGGTCGCTATCGCCTGCTATTTAGCGGTCCAATGAACGACAAAGCTCGCCGCTCAGCCGATTTCAAAAGCGCAAGAGAAACGCATCGGCGCCGCTTTGATTTGCCCATCCGCCTATTTACGAACGCGTATCACCCCGTTTGGGTTATCGACGGCGACTTTCGCCTTTGGCTTGCGAACGTCGTGACACAACAGCCACTCCTTATCGCGCGGATAGAGTCGGCCCCCCGCCATCACGGGGTGGGCTCAGCCCGGCGTGCAGCCATCAGAATTCATGAACGCGCTGATCGGTCCTCTCGCGAAGAACGATCGCACTCACCTTCCACGACTGGCTGCTTACTTTCTGACTTTCTGCAGCAAGGCCCGGGCAATCCTCACACTGGCAAAGCCGGTGGCACCCGAAGAATTACCCTTTAGTGATTTCTACCCAGATAACCACTCCTCCCGGTGCCGCGCTACAAACTCGTCGTCCGCAAGATGCGGATACGCCGCGCACACCCGGGCAATCTCCTCGGCTTGCCCGGGACTCAACACCTCCCGCTCGTCGAGACACCAATTGCCTTCGAGCAAACCCTGCCGGCGCAGCACTTCGTGAATCCCCGGAATGCAGCCGCGAAAGTTATTCGCCGCATCGAAGATGGCCCCGTTCGCATCCGTCACTTCGTTCGCCAGGCACAGCAAATCCCGCGGAATCGCCTGCTGCGCTGCCGCAATCTCACGGCATCGTCGATGCCAGGCCACCGCGCTCGCCGTCCACACTGCCCATTGCCCCAACAGCCCGCCGACAAAATACCGCTCGCCACGCGGCTCATCCGGCATAAATCGAAACGGCGACAGCAGGTCAATCACAATGTTGTCGTCGTTGCCCGTGTACAATGCGATATCGTCGCGCCCACTGTCCATCACGGCGCGAATAACCTGGAGCGAACGGTACCGATCAAACGCCGCAATCTTAATCGCGGCGACATTCTCCAATTCGCACAGCCCGCGCCAAAACTCGTACGGCAGTTCAATGCCGCCCACTTTGGGCTGCAAATAGAAAGCAAAAAGTGGGATTACCTCCGCGACAGCCCGACAATGGTCCACCAACTGTTGGATTGACTTCTCCCGCATCGCGCCCAAACTCAATAAGCCGAACTGGAATCTCAGCTCACGCGCGAGTGACGCTTCTACCATCGCTTGCGAAGTTTCACCACAAATGCCCGCCACGCGCACTAGCGGCATCTCCCGCACGGCATCGCCCCGATCCAACTCCTCGGCCGCAATCGCCAGCACCGGTCGCAGCAGGCCAACTTGCGGAACGTGAATCTGAAACTGCGTCGTGTGCACGCCGACTGCAAGCCCCCCGGCCCCAGCCGCAATGTAATACCGACTGAGCGCCCGCTGTCGCCGTTCATCAAGTTTTCTCACCGCATTTACTGCGAGCGGATGGGCAGGAATCACCACGCCCTGCGCGAGCACTTCGCGGATTCGTGAGTCGCCTGACGATTTGGGATCGTTAGAACATGCCATCGCGCACCTGGAATTTTGTCGGCTTGTTCCATGTTTCTCGACCACTACGTATCCACTCTGCCGTAATCGCCAGCATTTCCTCGATCGATGTCGCCGGCCGGCCAAATAACTCAACGGCCAGGCTCGCATCACTCAGTAACGCCGTCGGCGACTCCTGCCCAATAAACGCGACTTCGCGCTCCATCAGTTTTCCCAACCGAGTGTAAACATCTCGCGTCGAAAGCCGTTCCGCCCCGGTCACATTGATGATCCGTGGCGGCGCCACGGCAACAGCGAATGAGCGCAAGATCATATCGCAGGCATCGCGCTGCCAAATCACGTTAAAATAGCCCATATCGAGTGCGATCGGCCGGCCGGCATGCACCTGTTTCGCGAGATCGACGAGCACGCCATACCGAAACTCCGTGGCATAATTCAGCCGAATGATCGCCAGCGGCGTGTTGTACCGCTGACTGAACGCTTGAAACACGCGCTCGCGTCCCAACGCGCTCATCGCGTACTCGCCCTGCGGGCCGGGCTCATCCGTTTCCACGGCACCAGTTCCGGGTTCCGCGGGAACCATCGCGTAAACATTTCCCGTAGAAAGCGCTACGATGCGGCTGTCGCGAAAATGATCCGCCACGACGCCCGCTACAAAAGTGTTGGTCATCCACGTCTCGGCCAGCGCTCCCGATCCACCAAATTTCATGCCGACGAGATACAGTACGTTGGCCGCGCGTGGCAATGAACGGACAAACGCCGGATCGCACAAGTCGCCTCGCAGCACCTCGATTCCCTCGGCCTGCAATTGAACTGCTTCCTGCTCGTTGGAAAAACGACTCACGGCGAGCACACGCCACTGCACGCCTGCCGCATCGAACGCCCGCCGTGCCATGCGAGCGAAGCACGGCCCCATCTTACCGCCTGCCCCCAACAAAATGAGATCACCCTCCCAATGCCGCATCATTTCAACCAGCGCCTCACTCGGTGCGCTCAGCGACTGGATAAGGCGCGCCGACTCCGCATCGCTAATGCGGCCTTGGAGAGAATCGCTTGTCATCGGTTCGTTTCAATTTTCCGCCACACGATCAGAATATTTTCGCCCAATATTCTACACCAAAATGATAGAAACGTGAGTCCTATTGATGATCGCATGGCAAACGATCGCCGGTCTAATAGCACGCTCACAATGGAACTAGCTGGACTGCTGCCCGGCACGCAGTACGATCATCTGGACGTAGGAGGTTCCCTGACGATTTGCGGGACGCTCAACGTCGTACTTCTCGATGGCTTCACACCGGCCTTGGGACAATCATTCGACATCCTCGATTGGGGCGCCGTTGCTGGCACCTTCGCGACACTCTCGCTGCCGACGCTCCCGGGTTTGACGTGGGATACGACCCAGTTGTATACCGCCGGAGTATTAAAAGTGAATTCCGCTGGTATCGCTGGGGACTACAACAACAACGGTACGGTGGACGCGGCCGACTACGTAGTCTGGCGGAAAGGACTTGGCACGACGTACCCGCCGAGCAATTATGACGATTGGCGAACGTATTTTGGCCATGCCGGCGGCGAAAGCGGCTCGGCCGCGGCCGTTCAAACTTCCGTGCCCGAGCCCAATGCACTCCTGCTAATTGCACTTCCGCTGGCGCTGCTTGTGGTGCGACACCGGCATACGATGGAACGCCTATTCGCCCCTTGCCTTCCGGGTTCCCTCACGTCACTGCGCCCGCAGCGCCGTCGCCGTGTTCAAGCGAATCGCCCGTAGCGCCGGGAACAGCCCCCCAATAAGCCCCATTACCAACGCCAGCGTCAGCCCTTGCAACAACACGGCCGGACCAAACCGAAACGAAAACGTAATTTCGCTGAACGTGGCCCAATTCGCAGTACCCGTCGAAAGACCATTCAAGGGCATCGTGGCGAGGCAGCCCAGCACACCGCCCAACAGGCACAGCAGTACCGACTCCAGCAGGAACGAGAATAGAATGCTGCGCCGACGAAATCCGATCGCCCGCAACGTGCCGATCTCGCGCGCCCTGCCCGCCACGGCCGCGTACATCGTGTTCGCCGCGCCGAACATCGCCCCGACCGTTAGAAACCCGGCGATGAAATACCCCACAATCCGAATCGCGATCGACGCCGTCTTTTGCTCATCGTAATACGCCTGCTCGCCAATTGCCTTCAGCCCGAACTGCTGGTCGGTTTGCAGCCGTTCGATGATCGCCTGCTTACTCGCTTCATCGGCCACCCGCAAGTTCACGACCGAAACAGCGCCCGGCGTCCGCCGCGCGTTCGTCAGATCGCGTAAGTCCGTCCAAACCTCCGACTCCGCCGCGCTCCCTTCGGCTTCAAAGTAACCGACGACCGTAAAATCCACCTTGTTGATGTCGATCTTGTCACCCAGATCGAGGTTTTCAAACCGTGCCGCCATCTGCTTGCTGGTGATTGCTTCGTTGACGCCCGGCTTGATGTCGCGCCCTTCGACCAGCTTGAACCCCGGCCGCAATGCCCGCCCGGCCTGCTCCATGCCACGGACGATGAGATTCACCGTGCCGCCATTCGCCCGTCGCGGCTGCGTGAGGATCGTGACGAATTCGACCGAGCACATGGGTTGCCCGTGCGCGTCGCGGGCAATCCCCGGCAGCGTGACCACTTGCCGCGCCACCTGCTGTTCGATGCCGCTCGAGCCTTCGTCCTGCGAACCCTTGCGCATCACGATCAAGTCGAGCTTGTCGCCGGTAACGTCGAGCGCGTGATTGAGCCCGTCCGTCAAACCGAACGCCAGCACCGACGCCCACACGACCAGGGCCGTTCCCAGCACGGTCATCAGCGTCGTCATCCAGCGCACGCGGAGATTACGCACGTTGTATTTGATCGGAATCATCGAACTCTATTGCCTCTTCCGTATGTGGGAGCACTCTTCAACTTGTGGGAGGCATCTCCGACGCCGATGACGCTCTCCACATTTACACATCATCGGCCTCGGAGAGGCCTCCCACAGTTTAGCCGTTGGACGGCAAGAGTTTTCACACCACCCGCCGCAACCCATTCACCACCGAAAGCTGCGCCGCCCGCACTGCCGGCACCAACCCGCTTACCAAGCCAATTCCCACCGCAACCCCGACGATCCACAGCATCCAGCCGCCCGCCATATCGCCGATGGAAAAGGGAAAGTACTGCGGCGCCGATTTATGGATCACCTGCAGGAAGCCGCCGCCAATCGCGAGCCCAATCAATCCGCCAATCGCCGCGATGAGGCAGGATTCGCCCAGCACCAGGTTGAGCACGCGACCACGGGAAAAGCCGATCGCCTTGAGAACCGCCACCTCGGTCGTCCGCTCGCGCATCGACATGGCCATTGCATTGGCAGCCACCAGCGTCAGCGAAAACATCACCGCCAAGCCGATGTTGCGGATGTAGGCCTGAATGTTGCCCACCATATCGGTGAACATTTGCGCGAACGCCGCTTCCGTCTGCGTGCGCGTCGGATTATCAGAACTGGCGAACTTGTCATCGATCGATTGACACAAGCCGGCGATCGCATCGGCCCGTTCCACCTTGGCATACACGGCCCCCGCATTGCCAGCCGACAGCAAAGCATTCTTGCTCTTGAGCCCCTCTTCCAAATAATCCCAGTGAAACCACAGCGAACCGGTCGGCTGCGGAGCCTTGAATACGCCGACCATCTCCAGTTGCAGATCGAACTGATAGTACGTGCCCTTGAGCGGAATCTTCTCGCCGATCTTCCAACCGCGCTGCTCGGCAAACCGGCTATCGACGACGCAGCCCTGCCGATTCGCCTGCCAGGCCGCCAGTTGTTCCGGCGCGATGACGTATTCATTCCACACGTTGAACACTTCTTTCGCGTCGGTACCGAATTGGGCAAACGGCGCCTGTTCATCCTTGTACGTGCCGCCGAACCAGGAGTACGGCACGGCCGCTTTGATCCCCGGCATCCGCCGCACGCGGTCCACATACGCAATCGGCACCTTGCCCGAAAAACCTTGTTTGTTCAGCACGACGATCCGATTGTGCGTCTTCGCCTCGTTCGACCATACATTCTGCATGGCTAAATAGCCGTACAGCACCGTCATGAGCGCGAGACTGAACGCTACCGACAAAATTGTCAGGCTGCTGCGCAACTTGTTGCGCGTGGCGTTCCGCCAGATGTACTTGAAGAGCTTCACCGCCCGGCCCCCTTCACCGCTTGGCCGTTCGGCTGATCGTCGACCAGCACACCTTTTTCCAGATGCAGCAGCCGCTTGGCCCGGGCCGCCGCGTGCGGGTCGTGCGTCACCATCACGATCGTCTTCGCGAACTCCTCATTCAATCGTTGCAAGAGATCGAGAATCTCCGCGGCCGACTTGGCATCGAGATCGCCGGTCGGTTCGTCGGCCACGAGCAACGTCGGATCGGTCGCAATCGCTCGGGCAATCGCCACCCGCTGCTCCTGCCCGCCGGAAAGCTGCCGCGGATAATGATCGCCGCGATCGCTCAATCCAACGACTTCGAGCGCCGCCGCAACATGCTCGCGCCGCTCGCGCTTGCCGAGCCGCGTCAGCGTCAATGGCAGTTCCACATTCTCGTATGCCGTGAGCACCGGAATGAGATTGTACAACTGGAAGATGAACCCAATGTGCTGACTGCGCCACCGCGCCAGCGCCCCTTCGGAAGTGTTGCCCAAATCCTGGCCAATAACGCGCAGCGTCCCGGACGTCGGCCGGTCCAACCCCGCGATCAAATTCAGCAGCGTCGTCTTCCCCGAGCCCGATGGCCCCATCAACGCCATGAATTCCCCGGCGCGCAAATCGACATTGATCCCCATCAAGACGGGTATCGTGAAATCGTCGCGGTGAAACTCTTTGTAAAGATCGCGTATTTGCACGATCGGTTCGCCGTCGCGCGCATCGGTTGCAGACACCAAACTCCTCCGGTCCGCCATGAAATTACATTCTGGGTGGCATGCCCCAAAGGGCGTGGTAAATAGCAGGCTTGGGTGCCATGGCCACTGCTCGGAGTGGCCATGCCGAGTTGCACATGCCCACGGCTTGGCGTGGGCATGGCACACTCACTCGCAATCAACATCATTACGACCTGGTCATTCTACCACTTTCACCTGCTGCCCGTCGCGTAGGTCCGGCGGCGGCTCCACGACAACCCGCTCGCCGCCCGCCAGCCCATTAAGAATCTCGGTGCGCCCATCGCCCACCGTGCCGGTCCTGACCGTAATGCGTTTCACACGGTCATCGGCAACCGTCCAGGCCACCTCCGTTTCCCCATCCTTGCGAATTGCCGCGGTCGGACAAAACACACGCTTGATATTCGCATCCGCCGCCTCGCTATTGGCATCCGGCAGAAAATAAACCGTGCCACTCATATCGGGAAACAACCGCTCATCGGCATCGGTGATGGCGACCTTCACCTTGATCGTGGCCCGGGCCCGGTCGCCCATCGGGATGACCTTCCGCACCTTGCCCTTGTATCGCCGGCCGGGCACCGCATCGATCGCCACTTCCGCCATACGATCGACCGCCACGCGGCCGATGTAGTCCTCCTTCACATCGCAATCCATTTCCAACTGACTCAGATCGGCAATCGTGATAACCGACCCGCGCCCGGAACTCTCCCCCATACCGCCCGGCAGAATCGACTCGCCAACTTCCGCATCCTTCGAAATCACCGTGCCATCGAACGGCGCTCGGACGAACATATTTTCCTTGACTTGCTCGGCCTCGCGTACGCGAGCCTCCGCCAATGAAACTGCCGCCTTAAGCGATTCCATCTTCGCCACCGCCGCATCATGCTCGAACTTCGCCGCGTCGAGTTCCGTTTCGCTAATCGCCCGCGTCGGCTGCAACTTGACCGCCCGATCGTACTCGCGCGCCGTCCGCTCGATCGCGACCGCCTGTTCAACAATACCGGCCTTCGCTTGCTCAACCTGGGCCCTGTTGGCGGCGAGCGATGCGTCCAAATCGGCATGCTCCAGTTCCGCCAACAGCTGCCCCTTCGTCACGCGTGAACCTTCTTCCACATTCAGCAGTTGAATTCGACCAGGCGCCCGCGCGCCGATCTTCGCCTGCCGCCGCGACTCCAAGTAGCCCGTCGCCACGACCACCGCATCCGCCGCCCGCCCCGTGAATACACTCACATTGGCCACGCGAACTTCTAGCCGCGGCTCGAACGCCTTCAGCACCGAAAACGACTCGCTGAAATACGCCGCCGCCAGTCCACCGCCGATCAATCCAAGCATGACGAAGAGAAGTATGAGCCGCCGCCACCAACGTCGCGGTGAGCGAGTTGGCATAGGAGCCGGCCCCCGCTTGATACGCAGCGTGGCGAGCGGATCGCGCGGTTTATCTGTATCGGCCAGCGACATGCAGGCAGTTGCCGTCCACAAACGAGAATGCCGAACGCTTCGGATCAGACTGCCGCCCACTTGGCGTCCTGAACGAAGAAATTCAGCGCACCATTTGATCGTACTCCCCCCGAATCACCCGATCAACGGCTACGCAAACGGCATAACCATCCGCGCCGCTCAACGCTCGCGGAATTCCTGGCATTCCGCCGTTTAGCCGCGACGCGCGAGCGGAGCGCGGACGCAAATTCAACCTCCGCTACGCCCCCCAACTCAACTCGAATAACTGGGCGGCACCAAAGAGTTGAGGTATTCCTCCAAGTTCGTATAGCCATCGCCATCGCGGTCCAGCACGCCATCTTTCGCCTGCTGAGGATTCAGGCCATGAGCCTGTTCCCAATCGTTCGGCATGCCATCGGCATCGGAATCGACCGGCGCGGCACCCGATTTCAATTCCGGCCAGCCGCCCACGTCCTTCTGCGAGTCGATGATCCCCTTGCCACCACCACCCCACGTCGCCCCATACTGGGCCGTGCCGGTTTCGATTTCGTGAATGACGCGCGTATCCACCGCATCGCGATGCAGCGATGCCCCCGCCTGTTTCAGCACGATTCGAAACGCTTCCTCCGCCGGCTGCGTCCGCACGGGCGCAACCACAAACGGCTTATCGGCCCGCAGCGTCTTCTCCGTGGCATCGCCCGTCGGGCTGAAGTCGATTCCGCCGTTCCAGTTGTTCTTCGTCACCTCGGGGAAGCCCCACACGAAGTTGCCCGCGGCGTACATCCGCCCGCGCGCATCGGCTTGATAAAAAATACGATGCTTGACTTTCTCGTCGGTGCCGGGCCCAAATTTGTAGTAGTTGTTGATCCAATTTCGCGGCCACAGTTCGCCGCCATAAGCGCTGTTGAATCCCCAGTTATAGATGACATTGTTGCGGCAATCCATCAGCCCCGAATCGACGTTGCCCGAGGCCCGCGGATTGCGGCTCGTATGGTGCGCCAAGATGTTGTGATGCCACGACCCGCCCGGTCCGCCCCACAACCCGCCGTAACCGTGCCGGCCCTTGTGGTGCACCGAGTTCGCCAGGCTCTCCGTCACCATGCACCACTGCACCGTGAAGTTCTGACCTTTATTGATCGAGAGCGTTTCATCGATTCCCCAACTCACGGAGCAATGGTCGATAATCGCACGCGCCCCCGTACCGCCAAACCCATCGTACTCGCGCCCGGCCGTATCCCCCGGGCGAAACCGCATGTAACGCACGATCACCTCATCCGTCGCGAATTGCACGCCATGATCGCGAACGCAAATCCCTTCGCCCGGCGCAGTCTGGCCGGCAATCGTAATGAACGGATTCTTGATCTTCAGTTCCCGCTTGAGCGCGATGTTCCCGCCGACGCGAAACACGACCACTCGGGGCCCTAGCGCATTGCAGGCCGCGCGAAAACTCCCCGGCCCATCATCGTTGAGATTCGTCACCGCAATCACGCGGCCCCCACGACCGCCGACCGTGTACTTGCCAAACCCTTCGGCGCCCGGAAACGCCGGCGCATGCGCCGGCCGAAAATTCTTAATGACGACCGCGGGCTTCGCCTCTTCGTACACAAGGTCATACAACCAACCCTCCGGCACCTCGACGCGATCGAACCGCCCTTCCAGTTTCGACACTCCGGGCCCGAACAAGACAACTTCGGTATTTTCATGCGGCAAGATTCGGCCCGTGAATTCGATCTTGAGCGTTCCCGCCAACTTCCAACTGCCAGAGTCGATGGTGCGGCATTCAGTACCATCCGAAATCGTGAACGTCGTGACGGAGTTAGCGTCGAGCGCATGGTTCGCAGCCGCCAAATCACCCATGGCAAAACAGGCAGAAGCCGCCAGCAACAGCACCGCGACAATTGGCAATTGCATCAACAATGCTCGCCCGTTTAGCCGCGACGCGGAGCAGAGCGCGCACGGCTCGTCAAATGTCACCGCAAAACCCAATAAATCCTCGCATCTCACCAGCATTCGACCCATTGCATACTCACGTAGTCCGCATGTATTCCTGGAGACACGTCACAACTCTTCACCATAATTGAAGAGCGTCACCCGGGCACGCGCGGCAACATTACTACCTTTGCCACACGAAAACTTCAGGTCGCTCGCGCCAGCCGGCACCGTTGGCCAATCACCCTGGGGCGTGATTTTGCCGATCGACTCACCCTTCACATTGTACACGGCACAGTCATCTGGCCCGTTGCACTCGATCCAACTGCCCGAAGCCAACTCGATCGGGAACTCAATCGACTTGCCATTCACCGCCACCGTGGGATTCACCACCTTCCCCGCCCGCAACGGCACCGCGGCAATCGGCCCGATCTTGATCCGCGTCTCACGCCCGGCCGGAATGTTCTGCACCCACACGCTCAGCGATTCGATCGCGCCGAACTCCACGCCCTCACGATAAACATGGTAAAGATGCTTCTGGTCGTTCCACACGTAATCGCTCCATCGCGACGATTCCGTCTCCACAATCGTGAAGCGGCGGCGGCCTGTGAAGTCGATCTTCACATAATGATCGGCCACGGCGCCATAGGCCAAATGTTCCGGGCTTTCTAACCTGAGCGCCACCAGTGCGCCCGACCCGTCGCCTTCGATCTCAAGTGAGAATGCCTTCGCGTCCTTGATGTCCAACAGCGGTTCATACTGTTTCTTGAAACGCGCCCAGGCGGCATTTTGCGGAACCTTACCCGCATTCGTGGCCACGAGCGTACACAATGTCTCGCTGTTTTCGGGTCGGATCAATTTGCACGTCACACCTTCGGCCGTGGTTGGATGCCATGCTTCGCCTGGCTCTTTGCCAAGATCGCCGATGCATTTGTTCGTCGCGGCCGCTGGCGACTCAGTTGACGTCAACGACTCAATCTGAAACTTCGCTCTCTGCGGCGCAAACGCATTCTCCACTTTCCAAGCCTGCAACCACGGCTCATCTTGGGCGACAGTCTGCACTTGCGGCTTCACCCGCCGGAATCGTGTCTTGCCCGCCGCATTCTTGACGAGCGCGAACTCGCTCGCCGGGTCGCGCAGCTTCGCCTTGGCTTCGTCGTCGAAGACTTTCGCGTGACGCAGTTCCTCGCAAACCCGTAGCGTATCGACAGACCGCTTGAATAACGGCGTCTTCTCGAGTGCCGCGCGATCGACGCCCGCCGTCAACGAAATTCCCGCATCCCAACCAATCAAGCGCGCACCGAGGTGCTCGATCACGTCGGGGTAACTCGCCTCGACTTGCGGCGGATCGTAGGTCCAAAATCCCCACCAGCCCAAATGCAGCGGCAACAATAATCCGCCGTTCACTTCCTCCGCATGCAGGTCGATGAATCGCTTCTGCCCGCGCCGCGGAAAATCCCACGCCTGCCACCGCGTGCGATACTGCCAGAAATGATGCCACATCGAACTCATTTCCATGCCGGCCGGCTTCTTGAGCCGCTTCTGAATCTCGGCCACGAACTTGCCCGCCCAATACCAACATTCATCGCCGCCGCGCAGGATCGAGCTGCCGTCGATGGCATCCAGATAGATGCCATCAAACCCCGCGCGATTCACCACCTCCGCATGGTTCGCGGCAATCTCCTCGAACAGCGAGGACTCGCAGTTCGGCACGAACAGCCCGAACATCTCCTTCAAGTGCCTGGCCTGCGTGCCACGATCATGAGCGGCCGCCTTCGTGCCCAGGGCGCCGCGCTTCACGTTGGTAAACCGCCAGGGCGGCTCCTTGCTAAAACCGCCAAATTCGACGAGCTCATCGCCAATGTGCAGCACCACGCTGTTCTGCACGAAGAAGCCGGTCGTTGTGCTCATGTTGGCCGTCGATTCGTTCACCCGAATTTCGGCCGCATCCGCACTGATCGGTTCGGCCAATGTGAACGTGCGAAACGCATCCAACCGCGAATCCGGAATCGGCGTCACGTACTTCGCCCGCTTATCGATGAAAAAACCATACGTGTGAAAGATCGAGCCGATGCCCGCGTCGTGCAAGCGTGCCACGATTCGCTGCCATGAATCCCAGCCATCAGGCCATTTCTTGCGATCCAATTCCATATCGCCAAACCGAAAGAACGCTCCGCCGCCATGATTATCGATTTGCGTGAAGCCCAGGCTCCGCACCATCGCCACCCAGTCGTCGACGTTGGCTTCCGTGAGCGCGCCGAAATTGAATAGATACGAACCGTGGGCGAACTCCGCATCCTTCGCCCAGGGCCCCGCCACCTTGCACACGGGCAGCTCATTCTCCGCTGCCAGAACCTGTTGGAGCGTCGGCAACATCTGCCCCATCGGCACGCCAATAACTGCCACCTTCGCCCCCACGATGCCGAACTTCTTCTCACACGACGCCCGCAACTCACTTTGCAGTGCCGGCAGCGCATCCACGCGCGTCATCAAATTGAGCGACAGCGCGCACGCACCAAACGGCTCGCTGGGCATCCCCTTTAGCGTGAGCGGCGCATTGAGGAACGTCAGCGATTCAACTCCATCGCCCTGAATCGACTCGACGCGAAACAGCACATAAGTTGGCCGGCTCTCGACTGCAATCGTCGCCGAGGCGCCCGACTCGCCAAATCGCAGCTTCAATCGATTACCCTCAAATGCCGCGGCCGTGGCGTCGACGTTCTTGCCGCCAACTCGCACACTGGCACATGCCGAGGGCGTCGGCCGCAAATAATTCGTGCCCGTTGCCCGGTCGACAAACGCAACATTCTTGCCGCCGCTCGAAATCGTGTAGCGAAAGCCCTCTGTCTCGAACGAGATATCCGCCGCCAGGGCGAACGCACTCCAACCGAGGCCCAAACACACACTAAATAACAAACGCATAGAAAGCACCTTCATCATTTAGCACAGTTTTCGCGGGCGTAGAGGAATCAAAACCCCTCTCCCTCCGAGGCTGCGAGTTTTTGAACGCGAGCAAGCAGTATCTGGGGTGGCATGCTCTCGCGAATCGCAGCATGCCCACACTCGCGACTAAACGAGACTGATTCGCGTGAGCATGTCGTCGCGAGTGAGGGCATGCCACCCTGGTCACGATAAAATCACAGCCTCTCCGGGAGAGGGCCGGGGTGAGGACGCCTTGGTATAGGTCTTGTACGAGCCTACTTCGCCACCCGAAACAACCGTCCGTCCCCCGCCGCCAGCTTCACTTCCACCGTCCGCTCGCCTGCCAGCTTCTCAAACGGCTTCCACTCTCCACTCACTCGATCAAGCTCTTCCAGCGCACTGCCAGACATTCCCACCTTCACATGCGCTGTCGCTTCGTGCCGATAATCGCGATTGACCACCATGAATGCGTTGGCCTTTCCCTCATTCCCGAAAACACCCAGCACAAACTCACCCGGCTTCTCAAACTGCACCGGGCAGTCGGCCGGAACCGCTTCGCCGCCATACGGCAACGGCTCAGTTTGGTACGCTCCCAGCGAATCCAATTTCATAAGCTCAACACCGAACTTGGCAACTTCATGATTAAGTGCCGCCACATCCTTGGCGAGCGGTGCCGCCACGCCGTCTTGGTACAGCCCGCCGTATTCCTTCGGCCCCCAATACGTGAAATAGCTAATGCCACGCCCGCCATACGCCATCGTCGTGAACGCCAGCCAGCGCTCTTCGTTCGCCTTGGGCAAGCGCCACGACTTTTCAATCGTGTCGGCCTGAATGATGTTCAAAAACGGCCGGCCCGCATCCAGCGCCGCCTTGCGGATAAGCCCCAGATTCAAGAAATACTCTTTTCCATCTTTGTCGGTGCCATCCGCGTTCTTGAAGAAGTGATAGTGGTCGTAACTAATTAAGTCTGGCTTCACCGTCTCCACATATCGCCGCAAATGTTCGAGATAGCGCAGCACCACCGCGTCATCCGCTTTGACCCCCTCGATCTTCTCGGGCACCGCCATCTTGGCCTTGGCCGCATCGGCCACACTCACGCCCAACTGCTGTTCATTGGCATACGTCGGAAATAAATTGATATACGCCAGGTGCTGCGGATCGCGCTCCCGCAGATACGCCACCAGTTTGCCCAAACCGGCAAACGCCCCCGCCCCCGGCTCATCCGTAATGAAATACACCTCGAGTGCCGGATGCGATTTCACCTTCTCAATCAGCGCATCGAGTTCCGCTCGCTTGGCAGGATTGTCCAACGTTTCCGGCCGCAGCAAATCGCTCGTCAACATCGCCCGCAACCCATGCCGTTGGGCAACGTCCAGTCCCTCCACCGGCACCCACGTCAGGTTGTACCCTTCGGCCGCAACGCGCGCCAAATTCTGATCCGTCGCCGGCGGCGCGCACCAGAACGAAATCAAAAACTGCTTCTGCTGCCAATGTGGAGCGGACTGGGTCGGTTTCGCGAATCCGCTTCCCGCCAGGGCTGTCCACAACACGATCGCCAAAAGTCCCCTCGACCTCATACGTTCCTCACTTTCTTATTCATCTTGCCTGCGATTGCCAACCACCATGCTTGCTGGCTTCACCGGGTCTCCTTGAGCGTCATTGAACCCCGCCACCGCCAACAACGATATCGCCCCGGCGCTCCGCCGGTGTTACGCTCAACTTCTGCAACTTGCCGCCGCGATACACGCCCTCCACGACGGTCTTCCGCGGCGCATGTAGTTTGAACGACACATTCCACTCCTTGGGCCACGCCGGCAGCAAATAGATTTGGTCACCGTCGCTCTGCAACACCATCGTTTGCAGCGTCAGCATGACGTTGCTGCCATGATCCTGGTCGGGCAGCCAATCGTAATTCGGCCCCCACATCACCGGAAACCGAAACTTCGGATTCGAGTTGCCGATCTTGCCGAGTAGCAGCGCCTGCGCGTCGTTCGCCAGCCCCACGATGGCCGCACTCTGCCCATCATACTGCCAACCAATCGATGCCTTCTCCCGCCGATTGACGAAAGTATCGATCGCAATTGGCAAATCACGCCGGCCAACGCCGAACACTCGAAACGGCCACAGTGCGTAGAGCTCCGGATTCTCCACGTTCGTCCGCTGCGGATTGAATTTCTCCGCTGGCTGAAGGCGCCCGTCCCGTACCGGCACCTTCGGCGTGGCCGCTTGCATCCGTTGCCAAAACTCACGGTCCGCCGCCGACGCCGGCAACCTCAACAGCCGCCCACACACATCGGTCAACCCCGCGACACTCGGCGTATCGTTCACCACATCGTGCCAATACGTTTCGACCGCCTGCGTGGGGCTGATGATGAGTTTGCCGCGATTATCTCGCTTGAAACGCGTGTCGTAATAGCGCAACACCGCGTTCGCCATGGGAATCAGTTGCTCCTGGAGAAACTTCTCATCGCCCGTATGCTCGTAGTAATCGAGCATGAGCGCGGTCAGCTCCAACCCTTGCTGCCAGGCATATTGCCACCACGGGCTGAGCACTTCATTGGGCTGATGTCCCGCCCGGTCCCACCCGTAATCCTTGTTGGAATACGTGCCAAAAATCGTCATCGTTTCCGGAAAGTAAACGCCCGATACATTGTGATACAGCTTCGCCCGCGCCTCGCACAGCGGCAGTGCTTCGCGATACATGCGAAACAGCGGTTCACACTCGTCAAAATCGCCCCGGGCGATCATCGGAAAATATGGCAACCGCGTGTTCTGCCACCAATAACAATCGCCCCACTTCCGCCAATCGGCGTTGAAATCTGGCCCGCCCGTGTATTTCGGATCGACGGTGAAAATCGAGCCATTGAACTTGATCGGATACTGCCCGCGCCCGGCACACGCCGTCATCCAACGTTGCAATGCATAAGCTTGCGTGACCGTGGGCTTACCCTCCTGCTTGGCGTCGCCCTCGACGACAATCCAGCTACGATCCCAAAAACTATCCCACCAAGCCGCCGTTCGCTTTGCCGCTTCCGCTGCCTCCACCGGTTGCGGAACCCCTTTCTCCCACTCGGCCACCGACGCACACTGCGCCGTGTGTGTGGCGATCGTTACCGCGAAATCTTTGCTTGGTTGATTCGACCGGATGCTGTTGTTGCCGTTCGCTACGAATCCTTCTCCCGCCAGCCGCGCGCCAAAAGTCCTATCAACGAGCGGATCGCGGACCAAATTCGCCAGTGACTCCAACCCTTGGTGCTTCAGCGTAAGCGGCACAACCGAATACGCGTTGCGATGGTACGCCAACACCGCATTCGCCGGCGAATGGGCCACCACATCGGCACTCTCCGCAACTTCGATCTCGGCCGGTGCCGCTTGCATCGTCCAAACCGAGGCCAGTTCCTCGCCCTTGAGAATCCGTTTCTCCGTCCGCCATGTTTCAAAAGTGGCCGTGACCGTGCGTGCCGTTTCGCTGTGCCCACTCACATAGATGACCGGCGCCTCGGCATCCACAAACAAACTCAACGAAACGTCGCCGGCCTGAATCGCAATTCTCCCCTCGCGCAGTTTCAATTCTTGACGGAACGGCTGACAGGCGCTGAACGGGCTCGGCGACAACTGCAACCGCACACGCCCTAATTTGAGCAGCCGGTTGCACTCGCTCCACGCATCGGTTCGCGAAATGTAGAACAACAAATCGCCATCCGCTTCGACCCACGCATTGACGCCCACTTCGCCGTTGCCAATCGGCATCGAACCGGCAGCATCGCTACTCGCCGATGTCCAAACGACGTTGCACGTATCCAACTCCGGCGGCGCAGCAGCATTCGCCCTTGGAACAAGTGGTGAGCACACAATTGCAGCGGCAAAAACACAACGAACGTACGTTGTGAAACGCATCAACCGATTGGCTGGCACATGGCCATTGAATGGTCGTCTAGCCGCGACGCGGAGCGGAGCGCGGACCGCTTGGTCATGATCACGACCAGACTCAATATGCTGACGATTAAGAATTTGGCTGCACATCGAACCCTCCTCGCAACTCAGCGGTGGTAATCTCACTTTTCTCCCCCTAGCCTCCCTGGAAACCAAGCCGCCAGCTATCACCGTCATGGGGGAGAACCATCCACCATCGCACGTCGCGCCGCAAACCAATTCGTACTCCACCCCAGATTCGCCGTTTAGCCGCGACGCGCCAGCGAAGCGCGAATTCCACTTCCGATCCTTCCGTTCACGAACCACATTCCCCGGTACAATCCAGGCAGTTCAACACGTAGCATTCGTTCTCAGCCAGACTTTACAATACGAATAAGTCCGTTGCACATATAATCGTTTCGCGTATTCGACGTGGCACGTCTCTCGTCGGACAGACTGCCGCCGTCGATTGTCACACTCCGTTGTTCACCCGCGGGCGATTGCTGGAGACATTTACGTATGCACGCCGATCATAACCTCAAAGCTGCGGCTTATGTACTACTGCTCGTCGCATCACAAACTCGTCTCGCTGTGGATACCGCCCGCGCCGAAAACGACGCGCCCACTTCCGATACTGAACACGTCGGCTTCACCGCCCCCAACCGCGCCGTCACGCCTGTTAACCAAATCATTACACCGTTCGGCCGTAGCATCGATCTGCCCGGCCTGCGCCCCCAAGCACTGGCACTTTCGCCCAACGGCAAGTTCTTCGTTACCGCCGGCAAGACCAACGAACTCATCGTGCTCGACCCCGTTGCCGCAAAAGTCAAACAACGGGTGCCACTTCCTGGTCTGGGCAAAGCCACTCACGAAGCGCCGGTCTCCGAACAAGTCCTACGGCCCGGCAAAGACGATCAACTCAGTTTCAACGGCCTCATCTTCTCGCCCCAGGGCGATCGTATCTACCTGAGCAATGTCGATGGTGCGATCTGCGTGTTTTCGGTCTCGCAAAATGGCGACGTGCAACCCTTCCGCGCATGGGCCCTGCCGCCTGCGAACGCTCCCAAGCGAAAAACCGAAATCCCTTGCGGCCTCGCGATCTCGGATGATGGCCATAAACTTTACGTCTGTGCCAACCTCTCGAATCGTCTCTTGGAAATCGACACGCAGACGGGCAAAACCGTCCGCACGATCGACGTCGGCGTCGCCCCTTACGACGTATTACTTGCGGGCGGCAAAGCGTATGTCAGCAACTGGGGCGGACGGCGACCAGGGCCCAACGATCTAACTGGCCCCGCCGGCCAAGGCACCGTCGTCCGCGTTGATCCCGTTCGCTACATCGCGAACGAAGGCTCCGTTTCGGTGATCGACCTGGCCACCGGAAAGGTAACGAAAGAAATCCTCACCGGCTTACATGCCAGCGGCCTGGCCAAATCCACCGCGCATCAATTGATCGCGTGCTGCAATGCCGCGAGCGACAACCTCAGCATCATCGATACCAAGACCGACGCCGTCGTCGCCACGCTCTGGGCCAAACCGAATGCGGCCGATCTGCTCGGTGCTGCCCCCAACGCCGCGGCCTTCGCTGCCACGGGGCGCCGCCTATACGTCGCCAACGGCTCGCAAAACGCGATCGCCGTCTTCGACTTCGAACCGGAAGCCGCCCAGAACTCGCGGTTGCTTGGCATGATTCCCGTCGGCTGGTATCCCGGCGCCGTGCTCGTCGACGACGCCCGAAACGCGATGATCGCCGCCAACATCAAAGGCCTGCCCCGCCGGCCGGAAGTATCGGAAGACACCGGCACGAAAGGGTTTAATTCCCACCAATACTCCGGAATGATAACGCTTGCCCCCATTCCCTCGGCGGAAGAACTTGCCCAGCTCTCCGAGCGCGTGGCGCGCAACCTGCGTGCCCCGCGCATTGCTCAAGCGCTGTTGCCGCCGCGTCCCCATCAACCGCCACGGGCCATCCCCGAACGCATCGGCGAACCAAGTTTCATTAAACACGTCGTCTATATAGTCAAGGAAAACCGAACCTACGATCAGGTGTTCGGCGCTTTCGGCAAAGGGAATGGTGATCCCTCGCTCTGCATTTTCGGCCGCAATGTCACCCCAAATCACCACAAGATCGCCGAGGAGTTCGTGCTGCTCGATAATACGTACTGTTGCGGTATTCTCAGCGCCGACGGCCATCAATGGAGCACGACCGCATATTCCACCGACTATATGGAAAAGAACTTCGCCGGTTTCCCCCGCAGCTACCCCGACGGCATGGGCGAAAACGAAAAAGATGCCCTCGCTTATTCTCCCGCAGGCTTCATTTGGGACTTGGCTCTGAAACATGGAAAGACGATCCGCAACTACGGCGAGTTCATGGAACCCGCCGTCGCCTGGCGCGATAAATCGAAGCCCGGCTCGCCCGATTTCACGGCCTGCTTTCAAGCTTGGAAACAACGTACGCAGGACGTAGTTTTCGCTAGCCTTCCCAGCGTGGCGAGCCTGAAGCCGTTCTCTCCCACCGATTACGTCGGCTGGGAAATGGCGGTCCCCGACCAGCACCGCGCCAGTTTCATTCTGCGGGAACTTGCCGAATATGAAAAGAAAGGCGAACTGCCCCAGCTAATTATCATCTGTTTGCCAAACGATCATACCAGCGGCACCTCTGCCGGCTGCCCGACACCCGCCGCCTGCATCGCCGACAACGACCTCGCTTTCGGCCGCATTGTCGAAGGTTTCAGCCATTCGAAATTCTGGCCGGAAACCGCGCTCTTCGCCATTGAAGATGACCCGCAGGCCGGCTGGGACCATGTCAGCGGATATCGCACAATCTCCTTCTGCGCAAGCCCCTACGCCAAACGCGGCGCCGTCGTCAGCACGCAATACAACACGACTAGCATCCTGCGCACGATCGGTCAGATTCTCGGCATGCCACCGATGAACCAGTTCGACGCCAGCGCCGCCCCCATGTCCGATTGCTTCCAAGACACGCCAGACCTCCGCCCGTACACCGCGGTGCCGGCGCTCGTCGCACTCGATAAGATGAATCCGCGGCCAACCGCGATCAACGATCCCCAGTTACGAAAAGACGCCGAAGTCTCGGCCTCGCTGAACTTCCGGCAAGCCGACCGCGCACCAGAAGATGTGTTGAATCGAATTCTCTGGCGGGCGATGCGCGGCAGCCGAGCGCCCTATCCCGAGTGGGCAGTTACGGCTACGTCCGACAATGACGATGACGACGTCGAATAACACAGTTTACCACATTCACTGCGAAGTGGCTGCACCGCTCGGTTATGAGCACTCACATTTGACCGTGGTCAAAAGCGCGTCAATCTCGCTTACAACTCCCGCCGCACTGCACTGCACTTGTTCTAATGCCATAGGCGAGAGTTCGCATTGCTCAAGTTGGTTAATCGTCGCCCCCAGCTTGGATCGCGCCACGCGCAGCATTTGCTGTATTCGTACTGCATCCGGCTTACATTCCGCTAACTGTGCAAGTGTCATCAGGCATTCTCCTAAATTGTTGCCCCGAGCATTTTGCATTTTGTTTTTTGCCAACCTTCCTCGCGCGTTTGAACTGGCCAACGACTGGCGTTTGCATTGCCAACGATCGGCCGTTTTGCCGCGATTGGGCACCACGCAGTGGTCGGCGGAGCGCGCACTGCTCGTTCATTGCCATCGCCAGACCCAATAAGTCAATCGACCCGCAAATCGCTCGCCAGCGACGCTCATTCGTTTCCTAACCGATGCTCCTAATCAATAGGCCCGAAAAAAACGGAAAGCGGACGCCAAATATCTTCATTTTTCTGATAATTTCCGAGCTGCGTACGCTTCCGTACACTTGTACATGGCAATTTCGTCGTACAATCGGGGTTTCCTCACTCGAAATGCACTGGAATTATCTGATTTGCGCACAATCGTTCCGTCGGGGAGGCCTACTTCGTGACTGCTAATAACTCAGCGAACCGTGCTGCCACCCGATTGCCACGTAATCCCGACGCCAAAAGACACTCGATCGAGGAGCTGTTAGCGTCCTTCCGGACGTACCTTACGGTGCTCGCTTATGCGGAGCTTTCGCGCGACGTTGCGGTCAAAACGGCGCCGTCGGATATCGTTCAAGAGACCTTGCTGGAAGCCCACACCGATGTCGGCCAGTTCCACGGCGAAACGCAAGAAGAGCTCCTCGCCTGGCTGCGGCAGATTCTCAAGCACAATATCTTGAGCGCTTCGCGGCGCTATCGAGACACGGCCCGCCGTCAAATCGCTCGCGAAACCCAGTTACGTGCGGATTCCGCCAGCGACGCCACGGGAACTACGATTCCCGACCCGTGGCCCGGCCCACGCTCCGCCGTCATTCAAAGTGAAGATGAGCAGCGGCTGCTCGCCGCACTCTCCCGATTACCCGAAATGTACCGAATGGTCATTGAATTACGGAACCGTGATCGACTCAGCTTCGCGGAAGTCGGCGCCAAACTCGGTCGCAGTGCCGATGCGGTCCGCAAACTCTGGGCTCGAGCAATCGCCATGCTCCGCGCCGAACTGCAACCGCGCGGTGAATCCGACTGATGCGCCACCCGCCGGTGCCGTCACTTGACGATCTCAGGAGCCTTTTCCAGCGTGAGCACGATGACCGTATCGATTGGATCCACGGGCTTATCCTTGAGTTGAATCACCGCCCCCTTCTTATCACTCGATAACTCCAGCGATTCACCATTCGCCAACAGCTTCGCTCCGCGCACTTCGTTGCGTAGCCCCGGCACGAGCAGTTTCCCATCGCTTGGCCAATCGAACACGTGCAGATACAACGTCGTGCCCGCGGCCGACGTCTTCACCGTGGCCCTGCCCCAATTCAGTGCGGCAAACGGGCTGGCGGTAGTGCCCCAAATCGACTCGCCATTGATTTTCATCCAGCGCCCGATCGCTTCGAGTCGCTCGACGCTGGCGGGCGGGATTTCACCATCCGCCAGCGGCCCGACGTTGAGCAAATAGTTGCCACCTTTCGAGGCGATATCCACCAGGTTGCGAATCAGCTTCTCCGACGATTTCCAATTCGTGTCGTACTTGTGAAAACCCCAGGTGTCGTTCATTGTCATGCACGATTCCCACTCGACGCCCGGAATTCCCGTCGCGGGAATCTCCTGCTCCGGAGTGCCAAAATCGCCCGAATACTCGCGATCCTTCTTGTTCAGCCCCTCCATTCCCGCTCGGCCTTTGCCAACACGATTGTTCACGATGATCGCCGGCCTCAGTTCGCGCAAGAAATTGTATAAATTCCGGCCATCTTCCTCGGTCCACCAATCCGGCCACTCGCCGTCGAACCACAACACTTCTGGATCGCACGACGCCAACAACTCCTTGAGCTGAGTCTTCATGTACTCGATGTACTCGGCCTTCCGCTCCGGAATAATCTTCGTCGGGTTGTACGTTTTCGGTCCGTGCTGTTGCGCCGGGTGATGCCAATCCATGATCGAATAGTACGTGCAAAAATGGAGCCCCTGACGACGGCATTCATCGGACAGCGGTTTCAGCAAGTCCTTCCCGTACGGTGTGGCATCAACCACATCCCACTTGGTCGTTTCCGTATCGAACAAGCAGAACCCATCGTGGTGTTTGGACGTGATCACGATGTACTTGGCACCCGCGTCTTTCGCCAGTTTCACCCATTGGGCCGGATCGTACTTGACCGGGTTGAATCGCTTCGCCAGCGGCTCATATTCGGCGACCGGTATGTCGGCGCTATTCATGATCCATTCGGCCGCGTTGCGCACGTGCTGGCCCTTCCACTCGCCGGCCGCCACCGAGTACACGCCCCAGTGAATGAACATGCCGAACCGCGCCTCACGCCACCATTTCATGCGCGCGTCACGCTCCGCCGTCGCTTCGGGCTTGACTCCCTCCGCGGCTTGCAGCCCTGCAAAAGAGCCAAATAGTGCGAACAACGTCAATAACACGACAATTCGTTTCATCGTCAAACCTCACTCCGAGGGAAAGACACCGGCGAACACATTCGCCCCATTCTAATCCGAACTACTCTAACTGTTGACGATTGCATCGACAATGATGAGCCGTTTAGCCGCGACGCGGAGCGGAGCGCGGCCCACTCGTTCATCGTTGCGGCCAGAACCAATAACTGAACATACAGCATACTGGCTATTCATAATCCAACTCCACGATCGCGATCCCACCGGCAGGAATCGTCACGGCAACCTCGTTGCCGTGCCGCACCTCCAATACGCGACCATTCTTGATGTCCTTCGCCGCCCTCCCCAGTACTTCGCATCGCGAAACAACCGTTGCGTCAGTCGTTTTTGATTCGTCAACAACCGCCTTCGCACGCGGTGCTTTTGTCACGCCGTTGTTGTTGATAAGCGTCACAAACACCGAATTACCGCGGCAATTCACCAAGGACTCGACATCGCCCTTCACCTCGACTGGCAGCCATTGGGCAAGTTGATTTCGCAGGATTGGCCCCAACTGGCCGACACGAAAATCTGGCCCATATACAATGACTCGCCCCTTGCCATCGGCCACTTCGCCCGAACCATGCTCGGCAATCCGCTGCATGTACGCAGGAAAATCATGCAAATACGCCCGATTCAAAATCAACGTGCCGCCTTGCCGTACATAGGCGGTATATCGCGCCGCCCCTGCCGACGACAACTTCACATCGCCCGAAAGAACCAAACACGGGTAGCTATTTAGCACGTTCTGGGGCGCGTTTTGCAGCAGTATGTCGAACGAGTCGCCGAACGGCGTGCCGACCATCGTGCCGACTTCGTTCTTGCCCATCACTTCCCAACCGCCGGGCCAAATGAGATTGATCAAATCCCAAGTCATCTGGTCGCCGGCCGTGTAATCGAAATAGCCGAATGCCTGGCGTTTCTCAAAACCGGGATAGGCACCGTGGTAAAAATCGAGCACGATACCAATGGGCGCAAGCGGCACGCCAACATCGGAATGGGCCAGCGTAAACTCCCGCAACCGCTTACAAACCTCCCCATACGGGCTCAGCCGATATCGCCCTTGCTCATCCAACACCGGCAAGAACGAAATCGCCCCGCCCGCTTCGGCCGTAATCTGACTCGCCCCAGCCATGTAACTCATGAACAGCGTCCGCTCGAACAAGCTCAATGAGTGCCCATGATCGGGCCCGCTATTCTCACCCCAAATCTTTCCTGCGGAGTAGTCGGTAATGCTTGGCCCGTGCCAGGCCGAGAAATCGATAAACCACGGCCGGGCGTACTGCCGCGCCGCCCCGCGCGTCAGTGCCACGTGCCACTGGTAGCTATTAATATTCTCGCCGATCTCGCTGCCGATTTGCTCGAAGCCGAATTCGCCCGCGTAATGCTGCCACGGGTAATGCCCGTTCATCGAAGCCCACGGATGTGCCGCCCCTTGAATATACTGCCGCTGCAAAAACGACTCGATTACCCGCAAGGACTCCGCCCGATCGGCCGGTGGCTTCGCATACCCAGCCTGGATCCGCCGCCCCGCCCCATCCAACTGCCCATCGAGATGCGTGAACGAATACCCCCACTCCGCCGCCATCGTCTTGGCCAGCGCCGACTCATACTCGCCGAGATCATGTTCGCGAATCGACCTGCGAAGTTTCTCGATCTCGTACGATGTGCCATAGGATGAAATCTGCACCTCGAACTGAAACCCTTGCGGACGAATCGGCAGAGTGCGCCACACGGATGGATCGCGCACGTAACGAGACTGGCACTCGGCGGCGCGCGATTCGCTTCCCGCCGGACTCGCCGCGTTTGTAGTTACGACGAAAATCGCCGCATCGGCAACGAGGGCAGTCGCGATGATCACCGCCAACACAACCGCCTGCCGTCTTACGCACTTAGTCTCCATCTTGAGTCGCAGCGGAAATCCGCTTGTTGCCAGGGTCGATCAGTTTTCCACATGGAGCCCGAAGTGTGGCATGCTCTCGCGAAGCTTGAGCAGCAAATCGCTCGAGAAACATGGCCACGTCGGAGTACCTCCGAGGCCATGCCACCCTGCAACAACTTCCCTAACCTAATAAACTGATTGGCCCTGCTCTTGTTGCCTGCCCCGTTGCCTTAATGCCGCGTGGTTACTTCGGCCGCTGACATTCCTCGATCATTTTTAGCGCATTCTCAATGAGGATCTCTCCGGTCATTTCGCCCAACGATGTCCGCGACACGTATTCGTAACGCGCGAAGCTGTCGTAATCCACCTTAGTGAGAATGTAGCCAAAGGCGTCGTTCGTCAGACCAAACAGCAAATTGCAGTCGCCCTTCATGTGACGCTTCAAATAGAAGCCAATGTTCGGCAGCGCCTCGCCTGGTATCGTCAAAATCTGGGCACTGCCCACGTTCACCAGATTCATTCTCGTCGTGATCGACCGATCGCTGTTGTGCGGGTATTGGAGCGGCGACGCCAACAACACCATCCACATCAGCGTCGAATCAACCGGAAATTTCACGTCCCGCGCCGCACACGCCAGCGGCGGGTCGGCCTCCGGCTTCGCACTCTTCACAATTCGCTCCGCCTCCTTCGCCATTAGCTCGCCGATCCGCACACACTCGTCCCAGGTGCGGGCATCATGCCATTTGGCCTTCAGCGGGTCCGCCGGCTTGTCGAGCAATCGATTATCGGCCGTCACCATGCCGCCCTGCGCGCTATTCATGAACATGCCCATGCCACCCAGGTCGGCTTCGAGCTTGTCGCACAGCGGTCCGACAAGGTCTGGGCTGAGCAGCCCCTGCTCACTCCCTAACACCTCCGGATGAATCGCGTAATTCACCAGCGTGCAGATCACCTTGCCGGCCGGCGACACCGCCTGGATAACATTCATCCGCGGATCGTACAATTCCGGCGCGTAATAGTTGTACGCAATCTTGCCCTTGGCTTCGCCACTCGCAATTCTCAATTGCGCCGGCTGCAGATGATCGAGCGCCTGATTCAGCGCAACGGCCGCTTGGTCGCACACCAACTGCATGTACTTCAGGTTGGCCGACGTCTTGCCATCAAGCCCCGGAAAGCCGTAACAATCGGGCGCACTGTGCGTGTGCGTCGAACCAATCAAAATATTCTTGGCCGGGATGCGCGGCACCTGCTTGCGAATGCGTTCGCACAATGTCGATGGAAATCCTAACAAATCGAGTTGCACGACTGCCACTTTGGTCTCGCCCTGCTCGAACACCAGCGCGCGGGCCGTCAACTCGCCTTTCTTCGCCTTGGCCGGATGGCCCGGCCCAATCCCGCCGGAAACCGGCAGCAGCGGATCGGGCGTGATAATCGTCTTCCCCACGCCGACCTTGAACTCAGCTTTCGCGGCGGAGCCAAGAAGACAAACAACGACCGCAAAAGCAAGAAGCTGTACTCGATACATACAAAACTCGATTCGTTACGCGGATGACAACCATCCCTGGAACATACTCGTGGCGATTTGAATCCTCGCCACCCACGACGATTATAACCACATGCACGGCCGCCGTGGGAAGACGCTCGATGGTCGTTCAACCGCGGAATTTGCGAAAGCTCTAACCACGCAAATAATCAACCATCCCTGCGTAAACTTGGAGATTCTCGATTCGTCGCACGTGAGATTTTCATTGCCGCGAAATCGCACCGACTACCCAGCAATTTACGCGATGCTCAACGCTTGCCACAATAACCGCTTCCGCCTATTGAGGTCTGCGCAGCCAAGGGGCTGTGGGAGGCCTCTCCGAGGCCGATTACGTGCTGCAATAATCCGCGTTATCGGCGTCGGGAGACGCCTCCCACAGGTTCCTTTGCAGCGCAGTCTTCAGTAATTCAACGACTCACAATGATTCCACGGCCACTTCCCATCGCGTCGCCCCAACATGCGCCACCTGTATCTACTCTTGCTGCCTTGGTTCGCACTGTTTCACTTCGCCGCTGCCGCCGAGCAAGCGACCGAGCGCGCAACTGCAAAAGAACAGCCCAACATCGTGCTGATCATCTCCGACGACCAGGCCTGGACCGACTACTCGTTTATGGGCCACGCCCACATTCGCACACCGAACCTCGACCAACTGGCCGCCGGAAGCTTGACCTTCACGCACGGCTATGTTCCCTCCAGCCTCTGTTGCCCGAGCCTGGCCACCATCATCACGGGCCTCTACCCGCATCAGCACGGCATCACCAGCAACGATCCGCCCCAGCGACCGGGCAACTTGTCGAAGGAACAACGGGCGGCCGAGTTCGAGGCGGGCCGCTCACAAATGAACCGCAAGCTCGACGCCGTTGCCACATTACCACGCATCCTCGCCGCACACGGCTACCTTTCGCTTCAAACCGGCAAGTGGTGGCAGGGCGACTTTCGCCACGGCGGATTCACGCACGGGATGACCAAGGGCACCCGCCATGGCGACGATGGCCTCAAAATTGGCCGCGAAACAATGCAGCCAATTTTCGATTTCATCCAATCGGCAACTCGCCAAAACCGCCCCTTCTTCGTTTGGTACGCACCCATGATGCCGCACCAACCCCACACGCCCCCGCAACGGCTGCTCGATAAATACCTCACCGTAGCGCCCTCGCCGCACGTCGCCCGTTATTGGGCCATGATCGAATGGTTCGACGAAACCGTCGGCACGCTTCTGAAATACCTGAGCGAAAACCATCTACGCGAAAACACAATTGTCCTCTTCGTTGCCGACAACGGTTGGATCACCGACCCGCAAACCGGCAATTACGCCCCGAAATCAAAGCAGTCTCCCTACGAGGGCGGCATTCGAACGCCCGTTTTGATTCGCTGGCCAGGCCACATTGAGCCACGTCGTTCGGAAGTGCCGGTATGCACGATCGACTTGCTACCCACGCTTTTGAGTTTGCTTCACCTGCCTCAAAACAGCGCGCTTCCCGGCGTCGATTTGTTGAGCCCGGCCGCGACAAGACGTGACGCCATCTTTGGCGAGTGTTTTACGCACAACGCCGTCGACCTGAACAATCCCGCCGCCAGCTTGCGCTGGCGTTGGGTCATCTCCGGAAATTGGAAACTCATTCTGCCCGGTCCGCAAAATGAGCCTACTGGCGAGCCAGAACTATACGACCTCCACATGGATTCCAGCGAGGAACACAACGTCGCCTTGCAGCATCCCGAACTCGTGCAGACGCTCACCAAGAAACTGAACGATTGGTGGCCGGCGACTCTTTAGAGCAGTCCCCTGTGACGTCCCCCGACACTTCGTCGCCGAGTCTATGTGGGTATTGAGGCGGCAGGGTGGCATGGCCTCGGAGGTACTCCGACGTGGCCATGTTTCTCGAACGAATCCATGCTCGCCCTGCGCGCGAGCATGCCACACTTCGGGCTCCATGTGGAAAACTGACCGGCCCTGTTTTTCAGGTAGTGGGTCAAGTTGAAACCCGTCGCGGTGGTAGCTGGGGCAAAGGCTTGGCGATGCCCCAGAACGCGACGCATCTAGGGCGTCGCCCTCGTTTTCCACGTTGACCCACCATCCTCTTTCACCACGCGATTCCTAAAAACATAGACCATTTTGTCGCTGCAAGTTGGCGCAAACTTTGCATCTATCGTCAAGAACACAAAGTGGAATTCTGTTTCTGCCATTTGACGAGGAGAAGAGACATGACGACATTCTGGCAAATCCCGATTCGTTTCGTCGCGGTTTTGGCAATCGCAACATGGTGCCTCCCGTCCCTTGCCGAGCGGGGGCGTGATGGCGGTGGCGGCGGCGGTGGGCCACGGACTTTCAGCGGCTCTTCGCAAATGCCGTCATCGAGTCCCAACGGCCAAATTCAGTCGTCGCCGGGCACCCAATTTCGCTCCTCGGACGGCGGCAACATCAGCACATTTCGCCAAAGCGATTCCTCATCACATGCTGTCCCATTGAACCAAAATCAGGGAGGCCCCAAAGGCCAAACTCAACAATCGTTCTTTCGCGGCCCGACCGACAATTCCGATAACACGCCTCGCACGGCAAATGCGAATACCGGCGAAAATCGAAGCAACGACTGGCGAAACTCGGTCTTCCGGAACGACGATGATCGTTCCCGCGACCGTAACCCCAACAATCGCACGGGCGACAACAATCTCAATCGTTTGAACGCGGATAATAGCCGCGATCGCTTTTCAAACGACCGCGACGATTGGTGGCGGACCGAAGACCGGATTCGCGACGACTGGCGGCGACGCGATCGCAATGACTTGCCATTCCGTCTGGGGTGGTGGGATCGCTACCGCAATGATCGCTGGCCGGCCTACAGCCCCTGGGGTTATTCCTGGTGGCGCGACCGGCCCTATTATTGGTGGGGGTGGACGCCGGCCAGCCGCCTGACAAGTTGGCTCGTTTTCGGGTGGAATAGCCCACGTTACTGGGTTTATGGCTACGGCCCCGGCTCGAACATCTACTACCAAGGCGACTACGTCTACTACGACAACCAACAGTATCTCCCAGTCTCGGAGTATTACCAACAAATCTACAGCCTCGCTCACGCCGTTCCCGCCGTTGACCCGAAAGCGGCCGAAAACATGCAGTGGGCGCCCCTGGGAGTGTTCGCTGCTCTTCGGAACGCGAACGACAGCGCTACCAACCAGCGCACGATTCAACTCGCCGTGAATAAAGACGGCGTCATTGCCGGCACCTATTTCAATCAGCAGAACGGCAAAGTCCGTCCGCTCTCGGGCAAGGTCGACGACCACAACCAGCGTGCCGCCTGGGCCTTTGCCGACGGCGAAAACGCCCCCATTGTATTTGAAACGTCGATCTTCAATCTGACGCGCAATGAAACGACCATGATGGTCCACTTCGGAGCGAATTCGAATCAAACCGAAGTATGGCGCCTGGTGCGATTGGATGAGCCGCAAAACGGCGGCACGGCGGCCAGTCAGCCAACCGCGGCGACCAATCAGAATTCCCTCCCGTGATGCGGATAATGAAAGACCCGCGATTACTAAGCTCGGCCCTGTTTCCCCTCGATACCTAGCGGGAAGCAGGGCCTTTTCTTTTGGTTCACACGCCCGCGGGCAGGCGCAAAATGCCCAGGGGCTTGGCGATGGGCGTGGAACCAACCACAAATGCCGCTTCACCACGCCCTTCGCCGACTCAAGGCGTGCCACCCCATGAGAAACACTTAACCAGCGGTAATTAAAAGAAGCAGCCGCCCCCTTATCTTCCTACGGATAGTAATCGCGATATTCCGTCCGCTGCTGCGCCTCCACCTTACTATGGGCCTGTAAAAACGCCACTAAGTCGGCCAACTGGGTAACCGTCATCACGTCGTTGTACACGGGCATCCGCGATTTGCCATCTTGCGATACCAAACTTGGCGTGTAACCCTTTGCCAACCGATGCGAGGGATTGATGATCCCCACGACCAGGTCGGCATAATCGCGCGGCTGATCGACAACGCCCAACTCAACCGATACATGCTCCGTATCTTCGCTCGGCGGCAGGTCGACTCCTTCGACTCGGTGGCAATCGTAACAACGAAATTGCCGAAAATCGGCTTCGCCGTGCTCGGCATTTCCCGCCGGCAACGTAAACGACGGGGCGGACTTCCCGCAGCCCGCAGAGAAAACGCATAACAAAGATCCCCAGCAAGCAACCGACCGCGCCGAGATCATAGCCACCCTCCTGGTGCTTCTTCTACTTGAACCGCTAAGCCCCCTCACTTCTCCGCCGCCAGACGCACGAAATCAAATGCCGAAAGAATGCCGAATAGGTGCGCTTCCTTATCCATCACGAGCACACGGTGCACTTGCTCCTTGAGCATGCGCCGCGCTACGTCTTGCAATGGTGTCGCGCGTTCCACCCACACCAATTGCCGCGTCATCACATCGCTCACGGGGACGTCGCCGAATTCTTCCAACGCAAATGCCGATACCGGAATGCTCTCCCATTGCTGCGTTTCCGGGTCAAAAAAACCGGCCGTCATCCCATCGACCATCTCATCGGCGTGCTCATCCTCGTAACTCAAAATATCGCTCGAGGTAATCAGCCCCACACACCGGCTCTTGCCATCCATCACTGGTAGGCCCGTCACATGATTCTCCGTCATCAATGCTAACGCTTCCCGTAACGTATCGCCGGGCGAAATCGTTACCACGTCGCGCTGCATATAATCGGCCGCAACCGGCGACTGGCTGGCTTGACTCATGTCAACTGTCCTGTCTCTAAATGGACTTCATTTCCTGGCGACGTCACCGTTTCTTCACCCTGCGGCTGCTTCACCACAAGCACCGGGCAGGTCGCCTTCCGCATCACACCTTCCGCCACGCTGCCCATGACGAGCCGCGATAGGCCGCTCCGGCCATGCGACGCCATGACAATCAAATCCACGTGATGATCGGCCGCAAAGCCCACAATCTCGGCATCCGGTAATCCTAACAAGGCATGATGCTCGTAAGCAACCGTGGGGTCCTTCGGCGTGATCTGCTTCAGCCGTTCCTCCGCACGATGACGATCATCGTCCCACTTCGCCGCATACAGATAACTCGCCTCACCCATCGCCGTGCTCAGATCACGAGTGTCGTGCACATGAATCAGGTGAAGCGTGGCCCTTGATTCCGCGGCCAATTTCGTCGCATATTCCAGTGCCGCGCTGTTGTAATCCGAAAAATCGGTTGGAAACAAAATGCTCTTGATGTTCATGGCTTTCCGCTACCTCGCCGCCGCGATGCTCTCCAAGTACCACGCCGGCCATCAGAAAACGCCTGGTGCCGCTAACAGCCTGGCAACAGGCAATGGGCCGCTAAAACACAATCCGCTGCGCAAAACAAGCAAGTAGCATACCGGACTTGTGCCACGGCCAGAACAAAATGCGCTATGAAAAACAGCCTATTTCGCGATGTTTTGCCGTGTCGCTCCCATTCCCATGACTTTCGACTCGCCGGCTTCCTTGTGCGCAGTGTGCGAAGCAGCACATCGCAGTGCCAACGAGTGATCCGGCATGGCAAGATATGCGTGCTGCCCGTCCACGCGGATAATAGCGCCTAACGGACGACGTCATCGGCCTCAGAGGCCTCCCGCAGCACTATGGCTGCGAAGGTATCAATTAGCACGCCCCCCAAAGCCCGAGTTCACGACGAAAGAAAAAAACTCGCACCGCGTGAGCCTCACGAGCGTACAGGTCGCTAATTCCCCGCAGGCAGGATCGGTCGCTCAGGATGCCGCTGAGCTAATTACCGTTCGTAAATGCGAAACCTGTCCTCGGTCGCAAGGCTCCCGTTCGATGCTGATGCAACCACGTCTTCCTCTCACCTCCTTCCACGCTAGGTCTGGCGACGACCGGGTGAAGAAGCCCAACAGTCGTCGCACTGTGTTCGACTTGCCGCCGGCCGCATCGGTCGTCTATGGAAGTAGCCGAGCGTGGGCTCGAATCGCCAGATACAGTCCGAGCATAACACCGACCAGACCGGTGACCACCCCAGCTCCACTCACCGCTCTGTTCTGCCAATCGAGCCAATCGCGACTGTTCGCTCCGAATGCGAATATGCCGATCATATCGATCAGCACCATTCCCACAATCGCCAAACCGACCGGATAGATCACCAATTTCCAAGCGCCCATTCTCTGTTCCCTTATTCACTCACTTCGGTCTACGCGATTCCTCGACGGCAAAATCACCGATCAATGGTTCCTCGATTTCACGATAGTCTTTGAACGACATGCGAATCGCCTCGGAGTGCGTCGCCCCTTCGAAGTAAATGTGGTCATCTTGCGCGAGGCTTTCATCGACGATCGTGCGTATCCCGTACCGCGATCCAAATGGCGGCAACACACCGAATTCGCAGTCTGGGCAGCGCGCGGCAATTTCAATTTCCGTCGCCAGGTGCACCGTGGCACCCACCAACCGCGCTGCCGCCGCCAGGTCAATCGACTTCGTAGCCGGCAGCACCGCGATGACAAACCGGCTCGCATCATCCGCCCGCAGCAGAACCGTCTTTGCCACCTCCGAGCCCGTTACGTGCAGGGCATGCGCTAAACGCTGTCCGCCATAAGCTGGTCGATGAGGCAATCGTTCGAACCGATAATGCTGCTTCTCAAGAAAAGTGACTACTTCCATCGCAACCTCTCCTTTCGGCAAATTAGGAAAGGGCCGACGCATACTCACCGCATAATAATGCAAACGCCGTTCCCAGCCGGCGCGTGGCGCACGGCTGTCCGTCGGCCGGAAACCGCATGGGCCTCTACCACCGAGTGTGCTCAGGCGCCGCACACCCCGTGCGATCGTGTCACACTCCGCACACTTGGCGTGAACTGCTCGCCAAAATCGCACAGCCACCAACCACTTAGAACCGGAACACGGCTCCCATCGCGCATTTCTCCGGCAATTCGACCTTTAACGCCGCGTAAACCGTACCGCGATGGAGAATCGTCTGCTCCGTGGCTTCCTCGACAAGGTCCAGCTCCGGGCGGCGTCGCGTCGTGAACTCGACCCAATTGGTTTCTGGCCGAAACCGGCCATACTCGGCCGCCTGCGGATTCACAAATAGCGTCTCCACCTGCCCCTGGTGAGCCGCCGGCACGATTTTTTCCACCTCGTAAGAGGCCCGGCCCGTATGGGCGAAGTCGACCAGCGTATCGAGCGCATGCGATTTCACTTCCGCGTAGCTGCGCCGCGCAATCGGCAACGCACGCTCATAAATCTCGTCGTCGCGCTCGTAATCGAAGCTGCCTTCCAGCGTTTCGTCGTTGATGGGCAAGTGCGCCGCCACGTCGCGGAAAATGGCCATTTCATAGTCCACGCCGGCTAAAATCAATGGCCAGCCACTATCGCGGATTACCGGATGAATCGCGTGTTCGACTAATTGGAAGTACTCCGCAATTTCATCCTTCAGCGTATCCCGATGCCCGCCTTGACCGTGGAATACTGCCGCTTCCTTGCCCACATCGCCCCGCCGGCCCGAATGAACTTGTTCGCCGCGATCCGCCGGCTGTAAATTCAACGCCTCGATAATGTTCGTCGGCACGTCACGCGGCAACACGGTTTCACATCCATACCAAGTGCCGCGCAACATCCTCAAATGACTACGACTCAGCACGAGCACAAAAAATGGTGGATATAGGTTGAGAGCAGGCAACAGCCGCTTCACGTGAAATCGCTCGTCAATGATGAGCGACTCCCCGAGCCGCGTCGCCAACCAATACGATTCGAGCATCTCTTCCGAACGGAACACGGCCAGGCCTTGCTTGCGCGCTGCCCATTGCCGCTTGTCCAGCGGCAGTTCCAATATCGGCTCCACGATCTTCCGTACCATCGTCGAACGAACGCCTCGCTCCAGCAACTCCGCTTCGGCCTTCGTGACTAGATTCTTCAGCCGCACCGTATCCTGCTGGCCTTCCCGCCCCGTCGGATGGGTCGGCATGAAAAGGGATACACAGTTTTCGTTTCGGGCACTCACGAGCCCATGCAAATCCGTCAAAGTGACTTTTTCCATAATGACGATTCCCGTCGGGGGCCGCCGTCTCGCCGAATCCAATGACCACTTCTCTTGCGAGCTTTCGTCCGAGGATCAGCCGTTGGGCGCTAGCCCACGGTTGATGCGGCGAAAACCGCGGACTTGTGCCCTGCGGCTGTTTCGCCCCCAACCCCGAACTCTCGCGTTGACGAAGCACGAGCGTGCAAAGCTTGCGCCACCACGACATTTTCCATCAAAGTGCGCAACGTCTCGCAAAAACTAGCGCCCATAAAGCGCCGGCGTGCAGTTTCGCACAGGCGCGCCGCGCGCAGGATGCGCCGCCGCTTACGATTGGCTCGCGCCCGGGCGTGCCTTCTCAACACCCAGCGGGTAGATCAACGCCATCGTCCAACCAAACACCAAATGGGTTACCGCAGCAACCCACCAGGGAATCAGCTCGACAATCCACCGGCCGCCGAACAACACCGGCTGCAACCAACTTAGAATCCCATAGAAATTGATTGCCCAGATCGCGATGGCCAGAGCGGAAAACAACGTCAGCCGCCCCCGCACGCCGGCATAGGGGAAGAAGTACGCGACGGCACACTCCAAAATCACGCCATAAATGGCCCCGGTCACCAAATACAACAGGCAGCCCAGGCCAAGCAACCAGCCGCTACTTAATTTCAGCGCCGAGGCCCCCACCGGAAACGTCAGAAATACCTGGATCAAATGCAGCGGATGCTGCACCTCCCCGCTGGCCGCTGGCCACATCACGCTGCCGATCACGTTCAGCAGCAGGCTTACGCAACCAGCGATACCGCCCAACACCACCCCGGCCTTCACACACGGACCAAGCCGAAATCCCTCTTCCGGCCACGCCCGAAACGGCAGCGGCAGAATCTCCGGCGGCAAGGGATCGTCGATGTTCTTGAGTGGTTTAGCCATTTTTCCACGCACTACTTCTATTCTAGTTCGCATTGCGACAGAAGTAGAGACCGCTATTTTCCCGAACTATTGAGGCCTGCGCAGCCGATCGGCTGTGGGAGGCCTCTCCGAGGCCGATTACGTGCTGCAGTAGACCAGTAGACAACGTCATCGGCGTCGGGAGACGCCTCCCACAGGTTTATTCGTCGCGCAGTCCTCAGTAGAATGCGCCCAACCCGATCTGCCCGGATGCGCGCACTTATGACACGGTGCACACCTGAGCGCCACCACTGCGGAATGCCAACAGTTCCACTTCCGCCGGAAATGCCGGCGATTTAGGATGGTCGGCGTCAGCGCCACGCAACCACCCTAACGACCTTGGGGGGCCGATCTCGAATTGGCATTCCGGTTGCAGGCGGTTTTTCCTGGAGGCCCGCCATGCGAACTGTAACTGGTATGACTCACGACCGTGCCATGTCGGATGTTGCCGAACGGCAAATGCGGCATTGGGCGCTCGACCTGCAAACCCGCCAGCACGTAGCCGAAGAACGTGCCCACACCAACGTCCCGCAGCTTATCCATCCTTTCATCGCCATCTCGCGCGAAGCCGGGGTCGATGCGACCGACTTGGCCAAGAACATCGCGACCAAGTGCGGTTGGAAACTCCTCGACCGCGAACTGCTCGACTACCTGGCCGAGCAAGAACATCTGTCGCGACTCGCCCTGGAGTTCGTCGACGAACGCACCGTGTCGTGGTTCCACGAGATGTTCGGCAAATGGCTCGAGCAGCAGCTTGTATCGCAGGCAGAATATGTCAGCCGCCTCGGCCGACTCGTCCTCCTCGCCGCCCAGCACGAAAGCTCGATCTTCGTGGGCCGCGGCGTTCAGTTCATGCTGCCCCGCCAACGCGGTTTGGTCGTTCGCTTTATCGCCCCACTCAAGCAACGCGTCGAGAACTTCCGCAAAAGCAAAGGTTGCGACGAACGTGAAGCCAAGCGGCTAGTCGCCGAGATCGACACGAACCGCCAGCAATTTGTGCAGCGTTACTTCCACCACGACGTTACCGACCCGCATCTCTATGACCTCGTGATTAACCTTGCCCACGTCCCCCGCGACGAAGCGGCCGAACTCGTCGCCACCACCGCCAAACGCCTCGCCGCACGGTTGGAAATCGCAAGTTAAGAACTCTGCCTCCCTCTCCCTCCGGGAGAGGGTCGGCGTGAGGGCAATTTGGCAAACGTTATCTTCATCCGTCTTTGTAGATTCTTGGGTGGCACCGACAGTCGGCCGGAGTTGACCGTAATCATTGGGCAGCGCTTGTTCGGCTGATTGTTGGTGGGCGAAGCTAAGAGGCAAACCGGCTCACCTCCTGTCGCAAGCGACACCGACAACCATGCGACTTGAATTACTCCGGTCGCAACGTTTTCCCGCATGGCTGTCGGTGGTACCCACACCAATATTTTTGGCATCTCGTTACTGCCGTCTCTGTAGATTACGTCAGGATGATACGCCAAAGCGGTTGACGTATAACTTGTTTCACCCGGAGCCAGCGGCGACGGCGTTAGCAACGCCCCAGGCGTGGTATACCCATACTCTGTCTAACCGTGAAAACTCACGGAACATTGCTTGACAACTCGGCAATCCCCGGCCATTCTGATTGTAGCATCCGTAGTCACCAGCATCCTCAAATCCAAGCTAATGCGACTTTGATCTCAACGGGCCTGCGGCGATTTGTTCCCGGCTTTCTTCCGCCTGCGTCGTATTCGCGTGATTCACGGGTAATACCAACCAGGTTCTGCCCATCAGCCAACGAACCGAGCGAATTGCGTGCTTGCGGAGCAGCCAAAAATTTATGACCTTACCTTGGACGCCGCCACACCGAGATCCGACTCGGCCGCCCGTTGTTTGACAATCGAACCGACTCCAGGAAACAATGTCAACAATCTTGTTGTAGGTGGGCTAGGTGGCCGCCATTTACACGCGGGGTTTCCATGATGCCAAGAAGATTTTCGGCCAAAGTCGCCCTATGGGCTGCGGTGGGCGCGGCCTGTTGCGGCCTTGTACCTTCGGCTTCAGCAATCGTTTACGATCGCAACGCGGCCGTTGCGTATGCGAACCAGTACTGGAATAAAGTTGTCAGCGATGGCTATTTCTGGATCAACGGCAGCACAGCCAATTATTATGGCGCCGGGCAGCCGGTGCCGGTAAATGCTCCGGGTGAGGCCAGCGGCATCGGGGACGATTGCGCCCACTTCGTTTCCAGTGTGATTGGAGCCCCGGGGGGCGGTTTGACGATCCCCTCGCGCGCCGGCACCTACGGCGAGCCCGGCGCGGCCAGGCTCGACGAACTGTTGGTCGGCAATTCAGCTGGAGGCTACGGCACTACGTATAAGTATGGCCAGTTGGTCACTTCCGTTAGCCAGTTAACGCCCGGCGATGTCATCGGCTACGACTGGACCGGCAGCGGCGGCGGTAGTATGAGCGGGATCGACCATACCGTCTTCTACTTGGGCAACAATAACATCGCCGCCCACTCCACTTCGCACGACAGCGTGCCTTGGAACTGGGCCAATAGCGGCAGCACGATTACTTTCTTTATTCATATGACGGTCGCCAATAGCATCGTGCCGACGGCCCCCAGCAATGTTTCGCCGGCAGCGAATGCGTTCGTTTCTAGTCTCACGCCAAAACTAACGGCCAGTGCCTTTAGCGACGGCGCGATCGGTAGCACGCAGGTCGCCGCTCAGTGGCAAATCTTCAACGGAAGCACGCTCGTCTACGATACCGGCACGGACACAACCAATTTGCTCGAATTGACCGTCCCCGCCGGTAAAATGACCTTCGGCAATACCTACACCTGGAAAGTCCGCTACGAAGACAACTACAGCGGCTGGAGCAGCTATTCGGCGCCGACGTCGCTATCCACCATTGCGGCTCTGGCGGGAGACTATAACCATGATGGCGCTGTTGACGCGGCCGACTATGCGATTTGGCGCGCGGATCCGGCAAGCAACGGCGCGGCCGATGGCTATAATGCATGGGGGGCCAACTTCGGGACGACGGGGAGCGGCACTGCGCTCCTCTCCGCCGAGACATCAACTGCCATTCCCGAGCCGGCAACCTTGCTGCACATAATCTTGCTGGCCGGTATCGTGCCTACAACGCGACGCCGGGCGGCATAGCCAGTCCTATTGAGGCTTGCGCGGCTAAGGGCTGTGGGAGGCCTCTCCGAGGCCGATTACGTGCTGCCATAGACCGCGTCATCGTCGTCGGGAGATGCCTCCCACAGGTTCATTCACAGCGCAGTCTTCATTAGCAACTCATCGACCTATACAACATCGCATCCCGTCGCCGTTGGCTCCGGGTTAAACGACCCGAGTGGCTGTAATCTTTTGTAGGGTGGGCACTGCCTGCCACGCAACACGGTATTGACGGTGGGCGGTGCCACCCTACGTGTGGCGACGATGTTGCGCGGTACCGGAAACAATCACACTTGCTGAGGGAGACACACGGTCACCGACCATCAGAAATCCGTAAGACTCTTCACCGGCAGCGCCATCCGCAGCGCGTTGAGCACGGCGAACACATCGATCACTTCTTGCAAAACCGCTCCGGCAACCGGCGGCAAGTAGCCCATCGCGGCGGCGGCCATGCCCACCACACTGAGCGCCATGCCGCCGACCGCGCTTTCCAGCGCAATGCGCCGCATCCGCTGGCCGATATGCAGAAACTCATCGAATTTCTGTAGGCTACTCTCCATAATGACGGCATCCGCCGCTTCCGACGACACATCGCTGTTCTGCCCAAACGCGATTCCCACGGTGGCTGCCGTGAGTGCCGGGGCGTCGTTGATGCCATCGCCCAAGAACACGGTCTTGCCGCGGGCCGTTTCTCGCCGCACGATCGCGAGCTTTTGCTCCGGCGTCTGCGATGCGTATACATCCGCGATACCCACCCGTTCGGCCAGATAGCGCACTTCGCTCTCCCGATCGCCGGATACCAGCATCAGTTGCACGAACTGATGCTTGGGCTGCAAATGCGCGATGAACGGCGCCCCCTCGCCCCGTGGCTCATCGCGGAACCGCAAGACGCCCGCCCATTTTCCATCAATCAGCACCACACATTCGAGCCCGCCTTGCGAAGCCGGAAGCTCTTCGGCCTGCGACGAATCGAGCTGCGACAATTCCTTGCGTCCCGTGATCGCGACATCCAGCGTACCGATACGTCCTCTCAGTCCCCGGCCTGGCTCTTCGCTGATCGACTCCACCACCTGTAAATACAGCTCACGAACGCGCGCCGCTTCGAGAATGGCGCCGGCCAGCGGATGCTTCGAATACTGCTCCAAACTCGCGGCCAGCGCCAACACCTGCGCCGCCTCAAAATTCGCGCCGCACGCGATATCGACCAACTGCGGTTGACCGTACGTCAGCGTGCCCGTTTTATCAAAAATCGCCGTCCGACAATGGCTGATTTGTTCAAGTGCAGCCGGGTTCTTGATGATGATGCCGCGCCGCGCCGCGAGCGAAATGGCGCCAATGATCGCCACGGGAATCGCAATCAAGAGCGGGCACGGCGTGGCGACGACGAGCACAGCCAAAAACCGCCGCGGTTCGCCTGCAACAAGCCAAGCCGCGATAGCGATGATCACCGCCAGCGGCGTGTACCAGGCACCGAGTTGATCGCCCAGCCGCCGCAGTCGCGGCCGCTGCTGTTCCGAGGCCCGCATGACCTCGACAATCTTTGCGTAGCGCGAGTCCGTCGGCAACTTATCGGCCCGCACGGTGAGTGCACCGTCGCCGTTCACCGCGCCAGAAAGCACCGTGGAACCCGGCGTCTTCGACAGCACGTAAGGTTCCCCGGTGAGATACGACTCGTCCATCGCACTGTGCCCGGAAATGACGGTGCCATCCACCGGGCATACTTCGTGCGGGAAAACGACAAGCTCATCGTGAACTCGAATCTGATCAATCGCGACATCAACAACCCGGCCTTCGACGCGACGGTGAGCGATCGATGGCATCCGCCGCGCAAGCGCCTCGAGCGCCCGCGAGGCATTCCGTACTGCGTACGCTTCCAGCGCTCCGCCACCGGAAAGCATCAAAACCACGAGCGCCCCGGCCAAATATTCGCCGAGAATGACGGAAGTCAGAATCGAAATGCCGGCCAGCAAATCGGAGCCGAACTCGCCGCGCACCAGCTTGATGAGCAGCTCCAGCGTTAGCGGCGTACCGCCCACCAGCAGCACCAACCACAGCGGCCACAGTTCATAGGTGGCAAGAGAACTCGGGCCAAAACGCAACACGAGGTGTGCCGCAATCCCCACGGCCGCCACCACGGCAATGATCCCATATCGGCGTTTGATTAGGTACTCGCTCAATGAGATCCCAACCGAGTAAGCGCGGCCCGTGAACGATGGGAGGCCTCTCCAAGGCCGAAGTCGTGCTGCAATAGTGTGGGAGGCCTCTCTGAGGCCGAAGTCGTGTTGCGATAGTGTGGGAGACCTCTCTGAGGCCGAAGTCGTGTTGCGATGGCGATCGCAATCGGCGTCCGAGACGCCTCCCACCGATTCGCAATCGGCGTCGAAGACGCCTCCCACAGGTTCGTTTACCCGGCGTCTCTTGTACGGAGCGCGTTCTCGCTCACGAAACTTGCCGCTCCGTCTCCGCATCCGTAATGTTGTATTTTTCCAGCAGGCGATACAACGTTCTCCGCCCAATGCCCAGCGCCCGCGCCGTCCGTGCCTTATTGCTGTCGTGCCGTCGGTACGTTTCGAGCACATGGTCTTTGGTGAGCGTGTCCAGATCCACGTCGCTCGCCATGAACACGGGCCGAGTATGGGCGCTGTTCACGATTTCCGGCGGCAGGTTCTCGACCCGAATCCGATCGTCATCCGCCAAAATCATGGCGCGATCGAGCGCATTCTGCAGCTGCCGCACGTTGCCCGGCCAACTGTAACGCTCCAAAGTCGGCAACACCTCTTCATCAAGTTGCCATTCCGGACCGGTGAGATGCTCCACGAGCAACTTCAAATCGCCCGCCCGCTGACGCAACGGCGGCAAATGAATCGTGAGCACGTTGATGCGATAGAACAAATCCTCGCGGAAGTGCTTGTCCTTCACTTCCTGATGCAAGTCGCGATTGGTGGCGGCAATCAGCCGCACCTCCACCCGCCGTTCTTTCACCGAACCGACGCGGCGCAGCGTGCCGTCTTCCAACACGCGGAGCAACTTCGCCTGCAAGCCCAACGCGAGTTCACCGATTTCATCGATGAACAACGTGCCGCCGTCGGCCACTTCGAACAACCCCGGCTTCATGCCGGTCGCACCCGTAAATGCCCCTTTCTCGTAGCCGAATAGCTCGCTTTCCAACAACGTTTCCGGCAATGCCGCGCAGTTAATCACCACCAACGGCTTATCGACCAGCGGACTGGCTTCGTGCAAGGCACGGGCCACCAATTCCTTCCCGGTGCCGCTCTCCCCCTGAATCAGAATGGGCTTATTCGTCGGTCCCACACGGGCGATCAGCCGAAACATCTCCTGCATCTGTAGAGACTCACCGACGATCTCCGTCGGCTTGTGTTGCTGCCGCAACATCGCCTTGAGCTGCAGATTCTCCTTCCGCAATTGGCCTGTGTCGTGCGCCTTGCGAACGAGCCGGTCGAGTTCCTTCAAACTGATCGGTTTGCGAAGAAACTCGCGGGCCCCCAGCTTCATCGCCTCGACCGCGGCTTCGACCGTCGCCTCGCCGGTGAGCACCACCACTTCGCACTCGGCGTGACGATGCTGCAACTCCTTCAGCACATCTAAGCCAGTCATGCCGGGCATCATCAAGTCGAGCACGACGACATCGAACGCTTGCCGCTCGAGCAGCTCGAGCCCTTCCTCGCCGCTCGCGCATTGCTCGACGCCGTGGCCTTGCACCTGAAAGTAGCGCGCCATATCGGCGCGCAAATCCGCGTCGTCGTCCACAAGCAAGATCTGCAGGTCGGGTTTCGCCCCGGCGGTAGACATTACGGATTCTTCTGCGAATTCTCGCGGGCGGGATGGTCCGGGCACACTAACGCAATCGCGTCTTCCAAATCGTCCCGTTTCACCGGTTTCGTTAAATACGCGTGGCCGACCGTCTGGCAGCCGTCCAGCAGGATCGGCTTGCTGTACGCTGAAACCAGTATAAAGGGCGTGGGCTGGCTCTGGCAAATCTGTTGCACGGCAACGTCGCCATCCAGTTCCGGCATGCGCACATCCGCGATAATCAAGTCCGGCTTTTGCGACGTGCATTGTTCGACCAGTTGTCGGCCGTTTTCGGCAATCGCGACCACCAGATGTCCGAGCCGCGGCAGCATCACGCGAAAGTAATCGCGTACGTCCGGTTCATCATCAGCAACGGCGATACGAAGCGTCCTGGTCATGCAGAAGTTCTCGGTAGCGTAATGACGAACTCGGCACCCGCGGACGAAGAGTTCTTGCCAATCGCGATCTGCCCGCCGTGCGAATCGACGATCCGCCTCGCAATTGCCATGCCAAGCCCCGTGCCTTTCGTCTTGGTGGTGAAGAATGGCTCGAAAACGCTTAACTGGGCCGCCGGAGTCAGGCCGGGGCCATTGTCTCGAATCCGAATCTGCAGGGCCGGTTGGCCGCGCAGGTGTGCGTCTCGGCACGCGACCTGGATCACGACCGGGTCACTGCACGCCGCCAGCGAATTGTCCATCAAGTTCGCCAGCACCTGCACCATGCGAAAGCGGTCGATCTCGGCCACCGGATTGGCATCGTCGACCTTCTCTTCCAGCGTTGCCGCCCGCCCCCGCCGCGATGTTTCCAGCAGGCTCCACGCTTCACGCCATACGGAATCGATGCGGCATGGCGCTTTCTCCAACTGAATCGGTGCGGCATAGTTCCGCACCTCATCGAACAAGCGGCGCAAGTTGTCCTGGGCCACCTGCAAGCGATGAACCAATCGCTGCCCCTCGGAATTGCTTTCCAGTTCCAGCTCGAGCATTTCCGTGCATGACTGAATGCGCTGCAGGGCGTTGCGGCTTTCGTGGGCAATACCGGTGATCATTTGCCCGATGCCGGCCAACCGCTCGGTCTGCAGCAGGCGTTCCTGCGCCTCGCGCTGTTCCGTGATATCCTGACCGACGGCAAGCACCGCGACGCCGCCGTCGAAATCGTCGAGCCGTTGCGCATTCCAAACGAACCAGCGCTCGCGGCCATCGTGATGAATAATCGGCAATTCGTACGCTCGTGTGGGATGTCCCGCGAGCGTTGCCGCAATTGTCTGCGAAACGTCGTCGCGCGCATGCTCCGGCACGAGCGCCCGCACGAACACCCACCCCGTAACTTGTTCCGCGGAGTAACCGGTCAATGCCTCGCTGTAGGGGCTGAAATAGGCGATGGTTTGATCCTCGTGCAAGATAATCACCATCGCCGCGGCGGCTTCCACGAGCTTGCGGAACTTCACTTCGCTGCGGGCCTGCTCGGCCAACTTCTCGCGGCGCAGATGCTCGCTTTCGTAGGCATCTTGAATGATTGCCAGATCGAGATCAAGCAGCTTATTCACCGTTTGAATAAGGAGGGGCAACTCATTCGACGAGCTGCCGAATTCCGCGGAAATCAGGCCGATAACGCCGTTCCGCAGCCGCGACATCGCGGCACTCGTGTACGCCGCATTGAGACCGATTTCCGCGTGGCGCAAACCGATGCGCCAGCGGCGCTGCACGTATTCGGCATCGCTGCGGGCCTCCACGGATTCGCGCATCCAGCCCGCCAAACTCGCCGACAAGCGATTGATTTGTTCCTTGCCGCCGGTGATCACGCGCGCTGAGTCGGCGTGTCGCTGGACCTCCGAATAGAAGTCGTCGATCAGCGCATCGATATGTGGCTCAATCACCCGGGCCACGATCTTGGCGCGGGCCGCATCTTCCTCGGTCCAGCCGACGTAGGCCTGCAGGTCGCGAAATCTTTGGAGGAAATCGTGGGCCATCGACACTCACTTCCAATCTCAATTGCCCGGAGACGTTTCTGGCGAGAAACAATCTATTCTACCGCGCGAACGATTGAAAGCGGAGCAACGGAAATGGCCCTTATTTCAGGCTGCCGGACCCATTCCCGCGTGGTATGCCTCGTCCCTGAGCCGGTGCTCTTCGCGCTCGTGGCGAGTCAACCGCTTGGTGAATTCGCGACAGCGTCCCGAAAGTTCGCGCCACCAAGGCATCGAGGGGCTACCCGCTTCCGCGAAGCGGCATAGATCGTCGGCATCGTGCAATAGCTGGCGATGCTCGATGCATAACTCGCCTGCTCGTTCGGCGTGCTGCGGGGCATTCATCACGATTTCCGTAAAGAAGCCTTCGTTCTCTTCCGTTGTGAAGTGAACTTGCAATGCCGTTAAGAACTCGCGCAGCAAACAATCAACTTCCGTGGGCTCTGGCCGCGGGCCCGAGAGTACGCTGTTAATCCCTTCGATTTTCTGGCGCAATGCGCCGTGCTCTTGAACGATCCGATCCGCAACACCGGGCTGCGGAAGCGGACCATCGGTCGTAGTCATCGATCTTCTCCAATTCCGAAAACGATCATTCCGTTGAAACCAGAAGATACCTCTCTGGATAGAGACCCGTCATCCGCGGACGAGGTTCAGATGGTAGGGGCGGCAAATCGAATGCCAACAAGAAAACGTAGCTTGGCGACCATAACATCGCCAAAATCTCGCATAAATTTTTCCGGGCGTCCCACAGTTATGCATGCTTTTGACAGCCCCACCGGCGGGTAGGCGCGCCAAACACGCACACTGCGCGCCGCACAGCACACTCGCCAGCGGTAACTCCGAGCGCTAAGCAGAGCAACTGTTGCCGTCAACCAGACTCAAAACGTTGGCGTTATCGGCCAAATGCAGAAGCCGATTTCCAATGGACGGCACTGGACGTGAGCCCTTCCGCAAACCGTTTACTCAGACCGGTTCCGGGACTGGTTTAGCCGATTTTGATTTGACGGGCGCACTAAGCTGAGCCTCATACAACAACTCGCCGCCCATCGACTTCGTCTTCCTGAAATGACGCGTCGTTAAGAGTCGTTGCATCCGGGCATTATCGTCGGTTGTTTCCGAGAATACGCGATCGATGCCCCACGAACCGCAGATCTCCAAACAGAAGTCGGTCAGTTCATTGCCAAGCCCGCGGCCTTGCCAGGCATCGGCGACGAGCACCGCATACTCGGCATTACTGTGATCAGCATCGGCCACGAGGCGCGCGACGCCGATAATTCGCCGATCGTTGCCTTCTTCGACTTCGGCCACGATCGCCAGCGTGCGGTCGTAATCGATGAAGCAGAACCGAGTGGCCATGTCGTGCGTCGTTTCTTTGAACAGGTAACGGAACCGTAGCCAAATCGATCGCTGTGAACAACTCGCCACGAACTCATGCCATTTTGGTTCGTCTTCCGGCCGAATCGGCCGCAGGCGTACTTTGGTGCCGTCATCCAAGGTGACCGTATGCATGTATTCGACGGGGTAAGGCCGGATCGCAAGGTGCGAATAGGGCCGCAGCGACACGCCGTTGGGATGTTCGAGGATGACCCGCGCATCGAGGGCGATCGCGCCATCCGCGGTGACCAGCAGCGGATTCACGTCCAGCTCGGCGATGAGCGGATTCTCGGCAATCAAGTACGAGAACTTCATCAGCGTTTCGACGAGCTTTTCGATATTCACGGCGCTGCGCCCACGGAAGCCGTAGAGCAAGGGCCGCATCCGCAACGAATCGAGCATGCGACGTGCCAAGCGATCGTTGAGTGGCGGAAGTTCGAGGGCGCGATCGCCCCAGATTTCGGCCGTGATGCCGCCGGCGCCCACCATCATGACGGCCCCGAACACGGGGTCTTTTTTGGCCCCGACAATCATCTCAATGCCCTCGGCCGAAGTGGCCATGGGTTGCAGCGTGACACCCAGAATATGGGCATCCGGCCGCATCGACTTCGCTCGCGAGATCATCGCGTGAAACTTGGTTTGAACTTCATCATCGTCCGAAATGCCGAGTTCCACGCCGCGGACTTCGGTCTTGTGTGTGATTTGCGGCGAATCGATTTTCATAACCACGGGGTATCCAAGCCCCCGCGCGACTTTAACCGCCTCGGCAGCCGTCGCCGCGGGAATCGGCACCGTGGTGCGAATGCCAAAGGCCGCCAGCAGCGACTTCGCCTCGGTTTCGGTCAGGGTGGTCCGTCCCGCCGCCAGTGCCTCTTGAATCGACTGACGAACATCGGCGGTTTGCGAAATCAAATGACCACCGGCTACTTCGCGCGGTGTCTCGTACAGAATCTCGCGGTTGCGGTGGAACGACACCAAATACATGAATGCCCGCACGGCGCGGTCGGGCGAATCGTACGTGGCGATTCTCGCATTGTTGAGAACTTGGCGGCCTGGCTCCACCGATTGCCCCCCCATCCACGCCGCCAAGATCGGCAAGCGCGACGTGGCGGCGATGTCGGCGACTTTAATCGCCGTGCCGAGCGGATCCGTCATGGCCTGCGGCGTCAGTACAATCAACACGCCGTCGACGTTCGGATCGCCCACCACCAGTTCGAGGGCCTGGCCAAATCTGTCTGGTCGGGCATCGCCGAGCACGTCGACGGGATTCTGGTGAGACCAGGCGGCGGGCAACACCTTATTCAATTTCTCAATCGTTTCCGGAGCGAGTTTGGCAAGTTCTCCTTGGCGTTCCAGAAGTTCATCGGCAGCCATGACGCCGGGACCGCCTGCGTTGGTAATGATCGCCAAGCGCGGACCAGCCGGCGTGTTGTGACGGGCCAATAATTCCGCGCAGTCGAACATGTCTTCGGCGCGGTCGATACGCACCATGCCGGCACGTTGGAAGGCGGCTTCGTACACGGCGTCCACGCCGGCCATCGCCCCGGTGTGCGAGGCCGCCGCCGCGGCCGATTCCGCGAATCGGCCCGCTTTGTAGACGACGATCGGCTTCGTGCGCGTGAACGCGCGCGAGGCCGACATGAACTCGCGGGCCTCGCGCACCGATTCCAGGTATAGCACGATCGAATCGGTCGTGGGGTCTTCGGCGAAGTAATCAATCAGGTCGCTCACTTTCACACTGACCGCATTGCCGATGGATACGAAGTACGAGAACCCGATCCCTTCCGACAGTGACCAGTCGAGAATCGATGTGCAAAGTGCGCCGCTTTGGGAGATGAAGGCCACGCGCCCGGGCCGCGCCATGCCCGCCGCAAAACTGGCGTTCAAATGGGCGCCGGGCACCATAATCCCCAAACAGTTGGGTCCGATCACACGCATTTCGGGGTATTCCGCGAACGCGCGCTTGAGTTCGGCTTCCAACTCCTTGCCGCGCGGACCAACCTCGCTAAAGCCCGCGGAAAGGATGATCATCCCCAGCACCCCGGCCGCGCCACATTCGCGCACCAAGCCGGGAACCGTCTCACCGGGAGTGGCAATTACCGCCAAATCGGGGACTTCTGGTAGAGCTTCAATCGAGGGATAGGCCTTGAGCCCGATCAACGAGTCGTACTTGGGATTGATCGGGTAAATCCGCTTATCCACGCCATTTGAGTGCAGATTTTCGAGAACCGTCCTGCCCACCGAGCCAGTTTTGGCACTAGCTCCTAAGACGGCGACACTATTCGGTTCAAAAATCTTCGACAAATTTTGGGTAGGCATAGGAGTGCTCTCTACGTGCGAACGTGCTATTCGGAGCGCGCCATTTCGCACGGTAAAACATGTGTAACGTCCCCGCCTAAACGTAGCTTATTCCGTGACCTGATGTCACGCACTGCAATTTAGGTCGAAACGATGTTGCGGACAAGATGGATCGCACAAAGCGCAGCGTTCGGCGCAGAATTCGCAACTGCTGTCAACCGCTCAGAGAATTGGAGTCCCAAACGTCGCACCGCTAGTTCGCAATCTCATTAACCGTTCACGGAGACCACGATCATGGCTACGGAAACGCAATCGGTAACAGGCGTGTTTGAACAAGCGTTCGACAACGTAAAGAAAGCTGCGGAAGCGAATGTCGAGATGCAACAGGAAATGTTCCGCAGGTGGACATCTGGTTGGCCCGGCTTTCCGCAACCTCAAAGTGCGTGGCTCGAACGCGTTCAGAAGTTTCAAAAAGAGTGGGGCAAGACCGTTAAAGATGTGCTAACGCGCCATCGCGAAGTGTTGGATGAGCAATACAGCCTGGCGATGGAATCGCTGGACGAGGCCTTTAAGGTCGCCCAATCTGCCGATCCGCAAGAATGGGCCAAGCGCTGCGAGAAACTGTGCCGCAAGAGCTTGGATGTCATGCGCGAAGTGAGCGAAACGCAGGCGAAGGAACTGCAGGACGCGCTCAGCAAATGGACGGAGCTCGCCTCGAAGTCGGCAAGTTGAGCGTGACACGATGTTTGTCGGGACGGCTCGCGAGCCGCCGCCCGGGGTATCCACTCTTTCGTGGAGGTTGAACGATGAACACGGAAGCGCTGATCGTGGCTGGCGTGCGAACGCCGATTGGAGCCTTGGGTGGCGCGCTCTCGACCGTCCCTGCTCCGGAGCTGGGAGCAGTTTGCGTGAAAGCGGTGTTGGAAAAGGCGAAGATCCCTGGTGATGACGTCGATGAAGTCATCCTGGGCAACGTGGTAGGCGCCGGCCTGGGCCAGAACCCCGCCCGGCAGGCCACGATCAAAGCCGGGCTTCCGGTGTCGGTCGGCGCCACCACGATCAACAAGGTGTGCGGCTCGGGGCTGAAGGCGGTAATGCTGGCGAGCCAGGCGATCAAGCTTGGTTCCGCACACATCGTCGTGGCTGGTGGTATGGAAAATATGAGTCTCGCGCCGTACTTGTTGCCGCAGGCGCGGCAAGGGTATCGCATGGGCAACGGCGTGCTGGTGGACGCGATGATCCAAGATGGCCTGTGGGACGTGTATGGCAATAAACACATGGGGACGTATGGCGACCAATGTGCGGCCAAGTGCGGGTTCACGAAGCAGGCGCAAGACGATTTCGCCGTTCGCAGTTTCACGCGGGCGCGCAAGGCAATCGCGGAAGGCGTATTCGACGACGAAATCGCGCCGGTGGTGATTGCGAGCAAGAAAGGCTCCACGACGGTCGCGGAAGACGAAGGCCCGACGAAGTTCAACGAAGATAAATTGCGAGGCTTGCGCCCCGCGTTCGGGAGTGAAGGCACGGTGACCGCCGGCAACGCGTCGAGCATCAATGATGGTGCCGCGGCCCTGGCCGTTGTTTCCGATTCGCGGTGCGCAAGCCTGCGGCTCAAACCGCTGGCGCGCGTTGTTGGCTCGGCGACGTTCAGTCGCGAGCCAGAATGGTTTACGCTGGCGCCGATCGGTGCGATCCAGCGGCTCTTGGACAAGGTAAATTGGTCGGTCGACAACGTCGATCTGTTTGAAATCAACGAAGCTTTCTCGGCCGTCACGATGGCCGCCGAGAAGGAACTTCGCATTCCGGCGGAGAAGGTGAATATCTACGGCGGCGCCGTCGCGCTCGGCCATCCGATCGGCGCGAGCGGAGCACGCGTGTTGGTAACGCTGCTCAATGCGCTGCACCGCACGGGCGGTGAGCGCGGCGTGGCGTGCTTGTGCATCGGCGGTGGCGAAGCGGTGGCGCTGGCCGTAGAGACTTTTGTGAAATGACGAAGGCCTCGCATTGAAATGCGAGCAGTTCGTTTAACCGCGAGCCAGCGGCGAGGCCGTGCTGTGCGTTCCGTCGCCGTTGGCTCCGGGTTAAGCGAATGGGGGTAGTTAATTTTCTAGGCAGTCACCAGTAACCGAAAGAGAGACATCGACGGCTTCCACGAACCCTCACCCCGGCCCTCTCCCGATGGGAGAGGGAGGAGCACTTTGGCGGAGAATGAATTATGTCGAACAATGGCTCCACGCAGTTCTCATTCGATCCAGTTGTTCAGCCCCTCGTCGATTTCTGGTCGAGTTATGTGAAACACGCCGACGACGTCACCCGGCAAGTGTTCGAGGGCCTCGACGATGGCTCGGCATTCAAAAATTGGCAGCGCCGGTGGATGGAAGCGATCAGCAAGAGCATGGATGCATACATGCGCACGCCCGCCTTTTTGGAGGCGATGAAGAACAACACGAATGCCGTCGTGAAGATGAAGTCGCAGGCCGATGACTTGGCCAAAGAAATGGCCAGGAACATCAACCTGCCGACGACGGGGGATATTAGCGGGTTGTTCGAGCGGCTGCACAGCGTTGAGGAAGTGATTCTGCGACGGCTCACGAAGATCGATGAGCGCTTGCAGGCTGTTGAAAAGCAGGTTTCTGCGACGGCAGAGGTTAAATGAAATCCGTCGCCACGGGGGTGGCGGGCGAGTGATGAGTGCCGGTACGAAAACATCGAACGTTGGAATCGAACCAGGTTACGGGAGGTAGCAATCCATGGCCACGGTCGCCCCAAGTGAAACGGAACAACGCATCGTCCTTCCAGAATTTCGCCTGGAGGGTAAAACGGCACTCGTCACGGGCGGGTCGCGGGGCATCGGCAAGGCCATTGCCTTGGCCCTGGCGGCGCGCGGGGCCGATGTGGGGATCACCTGCCTCACTGGCTGCAAGTTCGCGGAAGACGTGCGCGGACAAATTCGCGGCATGGGCAGGAAGTCAGAGTACTTTTCTCACGATGTCGGCGACGCGGCGGAAATCGTGAAATTGGCCAAGGAGGTCGGCGAACAGATTGGCGACGTCGATATCCTCGTCAATAACGCCGGCATCACGCGGGACCGGTCGTTCAAAAAGATGACGCAAGAAATGTGGGACGCGGTCATCGCGGTCAACCTGACCGGCGTATTTGCGGTGACGAAACAGTTTATCGACGGCATGGCCGATCGTGGTTGGGGCCGGGTGATCAACATCAGCAGCATCGTGGGCGAGGTTGGCAATTTTGGTCAGGCTAATTATGCGGCAGCGAAGGCGGGGCTGATTGGCTTCACCAAGACATTGGCCCGCGAGTATGCCCGCAAGGGCGTGACGGTGAACGCGATCGCCCCCGGCTTCATTCGCACGCGGATGCTGCAGGAGATGCCGGAAAAGGCGATCGAGGCCGTGGTCAACATGACGCCGGTGGGGCGGCTGGGGGAACCGACCGAAATCGCGGCGGGCGTGGCGTTTTTGGCATCGCCGGCGGCGAGTTATATCACGGGGCATGTGCTGGATATTAATGGGGGCATGGCGATGGGGGGGTGAGCGGCGAGGTGTGAGCGGCGAGTGGCGAGTGGGGAAGGTAGTGAAGTGCTGTTGTCCGCGGGTCGTTTAACCCGGAGCCAACGGCGACGGGAGGAGGCGTTCCGCCTCGCCGCTGGCTCGGGGTTAAACGAGCCAGGTGTCATTTGCTGCGCGGCGATCAATAAACAGAAGGGTATACGACCATGACGAACGCGATGCTCGATTCGTTTGTTGAGTTTCAGAAGGCGGTGCAGTCGGAGTCGTTGCGGGCGTGGCGGCGGTGGGTGAATTTGCCCAATGTGCCGCAGGTTGCGCGCGAGGTGCAGGTGGCCACCACGCCGCACGATGTGGTGTATGAGGAAGATTCTCTGAAATTGCTGCGCTATAAGAATGAGCATTCGATCGATTTCAATGAGCCGGTGTTGGTGTGTTTTGCGCTGGTGAACCGGCCATATATTTTGGACCTGCAGCCGCAACGTAGTGTGGTGCGGCAACTGTTGAAACGCGGCTTTGACGTGTACCTCGTCGATTGGGGTATTCCGACGGCCGCGGACCGAACGCTGCGGCTGCAGGATTACGTGTGCGGCTTCATTCGCAATGTGGCCAAGTTCGTGTGCGAGCATTCGAACGCCGAGAAGCTCAACCTGCTGGGGTACTGCATGGGCGGCACGATGTCGGCCATGTATACGGCGCTGTATCCGGAGCAGGTGCGGAATCTCATTCTCATGGCGGCGCCGATCGATTTCAGCGGCGATGAAGGGCTGCTGAACGTGTGGACGCGGAAGGAGTATTTCGACGTTGATGGATTGATCGATGCGTTTGGCAATTGCCCGGGCTCGTTCCTGCAATCGGGCTTTCAGATGATGAAGCCGGTGCAGAATTACGTCGAGAAGTATGCTGGTTTTGTGGATAAGCTCGACGATGATGCGTTCCTGGAGAACTTCTTCGCGATGGAGCGGTGGGTGAACGACAACATCCCGGTGGCCGGGGAGACGTTCCGCGAGTTCGTGAAGCATTTGTACCAGCAGAACGAACTGGTACGGGGCGAATTCACGCTGCGCGATAAGCCGGTGAAGTTGCAGAACATCACCTGCCCCGTGCTGACGCTGGTGGCGGATCAGGATCATTTGGTGCCGCCGAATTCGACGGTGGCGATCAAGCATTACGTGTCGTCAAAGTACGTGCAGAACATGTCGATCAACGCCGGGCACATCGGCCTGGCGGTAAGTTCCAAAGCGCATGGCACGCTGTGGCCCGAGGCCGCGATGTGGATCGCGGACCACTCGTCGAATAAGAGTGGGAAGTAGGGGTTAGGCGTTGGGCGTTAGGCGTTGGGGGGCTGGGGGCATCGGTTGTTTGCTATTCTTTCTCCGCGTTGGCACTAACGACTAATAGGTAGTCGTCCCTGAAAAATACGCTTCGGTCGGGGTGATCGTGATTTTGGGGTTCCCACGGGCACGGGTTCAAGCACATCGAGACGAGATTGTGGTGTGACTTGAGTGACAATCGTAGCAGTGAGCCGGCACCAGAGCCAGAAAATGGGCGCAAGCACAATCCACCGCAACAGCTTGCGGAGGTTGTAGCCGGCGGCGGCGAG
>JAKOXH010000053.1 GCA_029781135.1 Planctomycetota bacterium | reverse complement strand
GGGTTGAGGGTTGAGGGTTGAGGGTTGAGGGTTGAGGGTTGAGGGTTGAGGGTTGAGGGTTGAGGGTTGAGGGTTGAGGGTTGAGGGTTGAGGGTTGAGGGTTGAGGGTTGAGGGTTGAGGGTTGAGGGTTGAGGGTTGAGGGTTGAGGGTTGAGGGTTGGATCAATATTGATTCAAAGTGATTCTAGGGTACTAATCGTTGCGTCACAACCAAGTGGAGCGATGCGGGCAGAAGAAGCGGTTACGAGTGCGATTTTCTCGCATGCGCTCATGCCGTAGAATGCTGCCTTGAATACTTGAACTCATGTCGGGGGCGTTCTGGCCCTCGACCCTCAATTCTCGACCCTCGACCACCCCATGGCCAAGCAACCGCAATCTGCGATCAGCCCGACGCGGGCTGAGAATTTTCCGGAATGGTACCAACAAGTCGTGCGCGCGGCCGACCTGGCCGAGAATTCGGACGTGCGCGGCTGCATGGTCATCAAGCCGTGGGGATTTGCAATCTGGGAAAACATCCAGCGACGGCTGGATGCGATGTTCAAAGCCACCGGGCACGAGAACGCGTACTTCCCGCTGTTCATCCCGATGAGCTTCTTGGAGAAGGAGGCGGAGCACGTCGAAGGGTTCGCCAAGGAGTGCGCGGTGGTGACGCACCATCGGCTCGAACCGGATGGCAAGGGCGGATTGCGGCCAGCGCCCTCGGCCCAGTTGGAAGAACCTCTCATCGTGCGGCCCACGAGTGAAACCATCATCGGCGCCACGTTCGCGCGGTGGGTGCAGTCGTATCGCGATTTGCCGATCCTCATCAACCAATGGGCGAACGTGGTGCGATGGGAGTTGCGCACGCGGCTGTTCCTGCGGACCGCTGAGTTCCTGTGGCAAGAAGGTCACACGGTACACGCCACCGAGGCCGAGGCCCGCGAAGAGACGATGCGGATGCTCGATGTGTACGCCGATTTCGCCGAACGCGCGATGGCGATGCCGGTCATCAAAGGCGAGAAGACGGCCGGCGAGCGATTCCCGGGTGCGGTGAGCACGTATTCGATCGAAGCCATGATGCAGGATCGCAAGGCGCTGCAAGCGGGGACATCGCACTTCTTGGGGCAGAATTTTGCCAGGGCACAGAACATCAAATTCCAGGATGAGAACGGGCAGGAAGTGCTCGCTTGGACAACATCGTGGGGCGTTTCCACTCGGCTCATTGGCGGACTCATCATGACGCACGCCGATGACGATGGCCTTGTGCTGCCGCCCAAGCTGGCGCCGGCGCACGTGGTCATTCTGCCGATCTATCGTAACGATGATGAGCGCGCTCAGGTGATGCCGTACTGCGCGAAGTTGGAACAGGATTTGGTTGCGCAAACGTATGCAGGTGAACCGATTCGCGTGCGGATCGATAACCGCGACATTCGCGGCGGCGAAAAGAAATGGCAATGGGTGAAGCGCGGCGTGCCGGTGCGGGTCGAGATCGGTCCGCGCGATGTGGCCAGCGGCAAGGTGTTTTACGGGCGTCGCGATTCCAGCGGCAAGTTCGAATCGCCGCGGGCGGAGTTCGTCGCGCACATTGGCAAGACGCTCGATGAGATACAAACGGTGCTGTTTGGTCGGGCTGTGGAGAAGCGGGCGCTGGCGACGGTGCGCATCGATAGCCTACCAGAATTTGAGACGTTCTTTGCGTCGAAAGACGAAGAGAAGTCAGAAGGCGGCGGACTGGCTTACTGCCACTTCGTGGAATCGCCCGAGATGGAGGAGAAGCTTAAGGATCTTAGGGTGACGGTGCGATGTGTGCCACTCGGTGGTGAAGAGGAAACAGGCAAGTGTATTTTCACGGGTCAGCCAAGCAAGCGGCGCGGGGTGTTTGCGAAGGCGTATTAGGAGTGAGAATCAAAAGTGTGATGCGCCGGAGGGCGTGGCCCTCCGGCTATTGGCGGTCGAGTTTTCAAACACAAATAGCCGGACCGCCACGCGGTCCGGACGAGGTGGAACTGCAATGCCATGCTACCTCTTTACTTATCACGCCTACGGAACCTGGATGCCGGATCGCAAGCAGGGCTACGTGCAGCGTACGCGTGGCATCCTCGCTCCTGATCAGGCGAAGGCGGACAGGTACCGCGCCGCGATGACGCAAGCAGAAGTCAACTTCGACAGCAAAACACAGCTCGCGATTCTGGATAGTTTGATCAACTCGCAAGCCAAGCAAGAATTCGAAATGTATTTTGCGGCAACGGAAAGCACCCATGTGCACATACTCATGGGCTGGCGCGATGATCGGAACTGGCTGCGGATGCGAAGCACGATCAAGGGTTCCATGTCGCGTCACTTGAACCGCATTTTCCGGCGGCAGGAATGGTTCGTTGAAGGGGGAAGCCGGAAGAGAGTAAAGGATCGTGAGCATTTTCAGTATTTGATGACACGTTACTTGCGGAAGCACGCGGGATGGAAGTGGTGTGCGGAGAAAGGTAAGTATCGCTAGAGGATTTGGGAAGGTTGCCGGAGGGCGTGGCCCTCCGGCGATTGGCAGTCGAGTTTTCGAACACAACTAGCCGGACCGCCACGCCGTCCGGAGGCATGCGTGTGGGGCAAATACAGCCATCATCGAACGTGTTGCTTATCATTGCCGTCGTTAGTCGATATGAGACTGCATTCGACTGGGCTCGGGAAACGTTGGTCCAGCGTTTCGGTCCGCTCGCTTGCGAAAGCGCACTATTCGATTTCACGGAAACCGATTATTACGCGGCCACGATGGGATCGAATCTCAAGAAGCAGTTTCTGGCATTCGAGCGGCTGATCGATCCAAGCGCCTTGGCCGATATCAAACGACAGACGAACGACTGGGAAACCAAATACGCCGCATCAGCAGTCCACAACGAACCGCGGCCGCTCAACCTCGATCCAGGTTACCTCACGGCTGCGAAGTTGGTGCTGGCCTCGACGAAGGATCACGCGCACCGCATCTATTTGAGTGGTGGCATCTACGCCGAATTGACGCTCAGTTTTCGACATCGGCGATGGCGACCGTTGGAGTGGACCTACCCCGACTATCGCCGCGAAGACTTTCAGCAGTTTTTCACGAGGTGTCGCGAGTGGTTGTTGAATTGCGATAAGCTGAACGGCGGGCTAAAATAACTTGGCGAACCCAGTATCTCCGTCCCCCGTACAGCGTATCAGGACGAGTTGCGTAGCTATGCGAATTCTCAGCACGATTGTGATTGCGGTTTTGGTGGGCGGTATCGTCGGCGGAGCCGTCGCGTACTTTCAGGTTCGCAATGACCTCGACCCGGTTACCGCATTTCCGGGCGAAACCGAAATCACGTTTGAAGCGAAGAATCAAAAGCTGCCGCGAGTAAAAGTTGCCGAACCCAATTTCAAGTTTGGCGCCATGCAACGCGGCACGACGATGAGCCATGAGTTCGAGATTCTTAACATCGGCGAAGCTCCCCTGAAGCTAAAAGGTGGTGCAACGTCCTGCAAGTGTACGCTCTCGGAGGTCAGCGAAACGCCGGTGCCGCCGGGTGGCTCGACGAAGGTCAAACTGCAGTGGTCGGCCAAGTCCGATAATGGCCCGTTCCGCCAAACGGCGACAATTGCGACCAATGATCCGCTGCAATCTTCGCTGGAACTCAGCGTCGATGGTTCAATCATGTCGGCCAGCGGCGTCGAGCCCTCGGATGTGGCGTTCGATAGGATCGCGGTGGGCGAGTCGAAATCCGCTCAAGTGTACGTGATGGCAATGCTGCAGGACGACCTCAAGGTTTCCGATCCTGTATTTTCCGATGCGACGATTCGCGATAAGTTTGTTGCTCGGATCGAGCCGGTTGATCCCAAGGACTTGCCGAACAAATCGGCGCGCCGCGGTGTTCGCGTTACCGTGACGGCGCAACCGGGCTTGCCGGTCGGAAGGTTCCAACAGTGGTTGTCGTTGCGAACGAATCTCGCCCAAGCGGAAACACTGGAGATACCTGTTTCTGGGCAAGTTGTGGGTGATATCAATGTTCACGGCACCGGTTGGAGTGAAGAGCGCGGCGTTCTCAATATCGGTAACGTCAAGAGCAGTGAGGGAGCGCACAACCGCTTGAATATTGTGGTCCGAGGTGTCGAAGCGCCGAATACAACATTCAAAATCAAGTCGGTCGAGCCGAAGGAAATGAAGGTTTCATTGGGCGAGCCAAAGAAACTGAAGGATACGCTCTTGCAGGTGCCGTTGGAGATTGAAATACCGGCCGGCACGCGGCCGATGGTTCATTTGGATACCGCTCAAGGCGAGCCGGGGCGCATCATTTTGTCGACTACCCACCCAAAAATCAAAGAGCTATCGGTCAATGTGCTATTTGCGGTTGAGCGATAGCACTTATCAGTATTCAGCCAAAGCTCGATGCAGGTTTTGGAAAAGTGATTACAGCCTGCAAGTCAGCAGATTCTGTTTACAACAATCCTTTAGGACTTTTGGCGTTATCGCATTGAGGAGCAGTACGGATGCCCGCTCGCGTGAAGCTACCCTTGCTTGGATCCGGAGTTGGTCTGTTCGCCATTTTGGCCGCGACGATCTCCGTCGGCTTCTTGCGCGGGGCCACGCCGTCGCCCGCCGACAGCGACCCGACCCAAAAGAAATACCAGAAGGTCGATCCCATCGCGACCAACGGGGCAATCTTCGAGGGTTGGAAGAAGCCTGATCTGGCGCTCGTTTTTACCGGTGAACTAGACGGCTACTTGGAACCCTGCGGATGTGCCGGCCTGGATAATCAGTTGGGCGGCCTCAAGCGGCGATTCTCCTTTCTGAAACAATTGCACGACCAGGGATTACCGGTGATCGCTCTCGATGCCGGTGATCAAGAAAAGCGGCTTGGTGTGCAGCCCAGTCAAAAAGTTGAGTTTGCCTATTCGGCCTACATGAAAATGGGTTACGACGCGGTTGGCTTCGGCGGCTTCGATTTGAATTTGAAAACCGATCTCCTGCCGATTGTGCTAAATCTCAATTTGGATGAAAAGAATACCCCGCTGGTTTCGGCGAATGTCGGCATCGTGGCTTTCGACAGTGGTTACACGAAGCGTTATCGCATCATCGAACGGGGTGGGTTACGGATCGGCGTCACAAGTGTGGTTGGCAAGAAGGAAATCGAACAAAAGAAAAGCAATCCTGGCGATTTCGTCCTGAAAGAGCCGTTCCAGGCGATCCCCGATATCCTGCCCGCTCTGCGCAATGCGAAGTGCGACCACCTGGTCCTGTTGGTCAACTCAACGGATTCCGGCGAGGCGGCTGAACTGGCAGCTCGGTATCCCGAATTTGATTACGTGATGGCGACGCATGGCGCCGAGGTGCCGTCGAAGGATCCGGTAAAGATCCCAGGAACCAAAACGAACCTAATTGAAGTGGGCCACAAAGGGCAGTACGCGGTGGTAGTCGGCTTTTATAAAGGCAGTGATACCAAGTATCAACGCGTGCCGCTCGATCACCGATTTCCGGATGCGCCAGAAATCTACAAAATGCAGGAGCAGTATCTCCACAACCTCAAGCGGCTCTGGCCGCAAAATGCCAAAGCAAGTTGGGGAGATTTAGGTTTGAAAACGGCGCCGCACCCCACTAGCCGCGAGTTTGCCGGCAGTAAATCATGCTTCGATTGTCATACGAATGCCGCGGAGGTTTACGAAAAGACGCCGCACGCCCATGCCCTAGAAACTCTCGAAAAGCGGACTGATCCCCCGCGCGCGTTCGATCCGGAGTGCGTCAGTTGCCACGTTACTGGCTGGCACCCGCAAAAATATTTCCCGTTTAAGTCGGGATTCGTAAACAAAGATGCCACTCCTGATTTGGCAAACAACGGCTGTGAAAACTGTCACGGCCCTGCCGCGAAACATGCGGCTGCTGAGAACGGCGACATCAAAGCCGATGACAAGGAACTCGAAGAATTGCGGGCGGAACTGCGTTTGAAGGTTGTCGATAACGAAGGCAACAAGCCAGGCCAAGTGTTCGACAAAGGCAAGGTCGTGCAGATGTGCATGCAGTGCCACGACGGCGACAACAGCCCCGACTTTGACTTCCAGAAGTACTGGCCGAAGGTGAAGCACGAAGGGAAAGATTGAGTACGTCAGGCTTTAGCCTGACGCGAACACTATTGCGGCGCCAAAATTACTTGAGCTTTAGCTTATCGGGTGGGCATTGTCCACCGACCGCTTCTTGCTGTTCCGGGGGCACAGATTACCAGCGGTAATGCACCTGCTCACGAATCAGCCGATCGTAAATCTGCCGGATCGTGGCCATCGCCGCGTCGGAAATCGGCGGCAGGTCGGCCGCGGCGCAATTGTCTTCCGCCTGGGCTGGGCGTTTCATGCCGGGGATCGTGCAGGTGACGCCTTCATTCATGAGAATCCACCGCAGCGCGAACTGTGTGAGCGACCACCCCGCCGGGCACACGGCCTTCAGTTCTTCCACCGCTTGTAAACCCGTGTTGTAATCGACGCCGGAAAACGTTTCGCCGACATCGAAGATTTCGCCGTGGCGATTGAATTGGCGGTGATCGGTCGCCTCGAACTTGGTATCGGGCCGCATTCGGCCAGTCAGCATTCCCGAGGCGAGTGGCACGCGAGCGAGCACACCGACCTTACGTCGCTTCGCCTCGGCCAAAAATATTTCCGCAGGCCGGTGGCGGAACATGTTGTAGATGATCTGCACGCTCTGCACATTGGGGTAATCCATCGCCTTGATGGCCTGTTCCGGCGTCTCCACGCTCACGCCGTAATAACGCAGTTTGCCGGCCGCCACCAAGTCATCCAGGATGCCGAACACTTCGGGCGTGTAGTAGACCTCAGTCGGCGGGCAGTGGAGTTGCAGCAGGTCGATTGTTTCCGCCGACAAGTCCCTCAAGCTGCGCTCAATGAATGCCGTCAGGTTCTCGCGGCTGTAACCTTCAACCGTTTGTTTCGGCAGCCGTCGGCCCGCTTTCGTCGCCACGTAAATTGGCTCGCGGCGCCGCCGCCGGACATCGGCAACGAGTCGTTCGCTGCGGCCGTCCCCGTATACGTCGGCCGTGTCGATGAAATTGACGCCCAGGTCAATCGCCCGCTCGAGCGCGGCCAACGATTCCTTGTCGTCTACCTCGCCCCAGGCGCCGCCAATGGCCCAGGCGCCAAAACTCACGGTCGATACGTTCCAGCCAGTGCGGCCTAGCGGTCGGTATTGCATACAAATATCCCCTCATCTCAAAGCGATAATCGCGATGCGGGCGGCCACATCGCTCCATGGATTAGTTTAATGATCTAATAACCGTACCAAACCGGCGTTAGTTGCTCAAACGAAAAAAGCGCGGCCAATTGACCGCGCTTGATTAAGCCGAAACATGCCTTGGCGTTAGAACCCGCCACGCAACAGGACAATCATCAAAATGATGATCAGAATCAGTCCCAAGCCACCGCTGGGGCCGTATCCCCAATTGCGGCTGTACGGCCAGGCGGGGACCGCACCGAGCAACAGCAGAACGAGAATGATCAACAAGATCGTGGACATATTTTGCCTTTCCATCTTTGTCGGTTGACGTTGCATGCCAACGCAACTGAGATTGCGGTCAGCATGCGGACAGATAGGTAATAGCGCGCGTACCAAACGTATCAGGAAAGCAAAGGCCATGCCGAAATGTCATTAGAGAACAACACGTAAAACTGCCGTGCTGCCAAGAGAGTTTTGCCTTCCTAACAATGTTTTGGGCAAAACTGGTAGATGCGGCAAACTCCCAATTGGTCGCCGCGCGATCAGCCTTATGCAGATTCGATCGCCGCCATCACTTCATCGGAGATATTGAAGTTAGCGGCCACACTTTGAACGTCGTCGTGATCGTCGAGTGCGTCCATCATTTTCAAGACAGCGGCTGCGGCCGATGAATCGAGGTCCACCGTGTCTTTCGGAATACGCGTGATTTGTCGGCCTTCGGTGGTGATGTTGGCGGCGTCTAAAGCGTCGCACACGGTGGAATACGCATTCGGGTCGCAGATGACCTCGAAGCTGTTGCCCGCAGGGCGGACGTCGTCGGCGCCAGCCTCGATGGCAAGTTCCATGAGTTTTTCTTCATCGACCTGATCGGCTGCGATCGTGATCAGGCCTTTGCGATCGAACATCCACGCGACGCAGCCGGTGGCTCCTAATTTGCCGCCAGCCAACTCGAAAATCTTGCGAATTTCGCCGGCGGTGCGATTCCGGTTATCGGTGAGAATATCGCACAGCACGGCCACGCCGTTGGGACCGTAGCCTTCATAGAGGATTTCCTCGAAGTTGACGCCTTCGAGTTCGCCCGTGCCTTTTTTGATGGCGCGGTCGATCGTGTCCTTGGGCATGTTGCCGGCTTTGGCGTCGATGATTGCGTAGCGCAGGCGCAGGTTGGAGTTAGGATCGCCGCCGCCGTGTTTGGCGGCAACCATAATGCCCTTCGCGAGCTTGCTCCACAGCTTGCCGCGCTTGTTATCAATGAGCGATTTCTTGCGGGCAATGTTTGCCCAATGGGAATGTCCGGCCATGAGAGACGATGGGGGATGGTGGATGCGGGGGCAGGGGCCTAATTTTGTAGGCGCAAGAGTCGAGGACGAGATGCTAAGAGAAGCAGGTGAAAAAAGCACAAATTCCCTGTTCCCTGCATCCTGAATCCCGGTTCCTACTACCGTGGTTTGCGCTTCGTCAGTTTATGCGTTGTCGGGTGCTTCGTGCCCTTCTTGGTCGCCTTCTTTTCTGGCTTAGTTGATTTTTTAGAAACGGCGGGACGCTTCGTTGGATGTTTCTTGGGAGCCTCTTTTTCCTTCTTGACCTCCGGCTTCACTGGCGGGGCCATCTTTGCCGCGTCCTTATCCTTGTCTTTTTTTTCTTTTTCCTTCTTCTTGGCTTCAGCAGCGGCGCGTTTGGCCTCAGCAGGCGTCGGGGCCGCGGGCTTTGGCGGCGGCGGTGGTGGTTCGGGCTGTTTGACGGGCCGCTTGGGCAGGCGATCTTTGCACTCGGGGTCGATTTCCAGCATCAATTTGCGGGCGGCCGGGCCATAGGGATTGCGGCCCACTTCGACACCCACTTGGTGCAGCAGCGACCCCACTTCGATGCCCTTACTCTTGCCGACCGCGCGCTCCAGGCCCGGCACAACGCCCTTGCCAAATTCGTCGTCCGAAATAACGCCGACCGCGTGCAACGTGATAAGTGCACCCTTGTTGAGCGGAATCGAATGGCCACCGAGTGCATACTGCGTGACGTAGGCCACGGCAAACGGTGTCGTGCCGTTATACTTCTCTAAATGCTTGATCGATTGCCCAAGGTTTTGTTTTTTGAGCGATTCAATTTCAAACTCGTAGACCGACTCAAACACGCTATGCAGAGTTTGCTTGAGTCGAGCGGCCGATTCGGCCGGGTTTACCAAGGGTTTAAGGGCGTCGGTTAGTTCGCGAATCGTGCTCACGCGCACTTCGTTCCAGCCGTAGTATTCTTGCTTGAGCGCATTGAATACTTGCTCGGCAACCTCATTCGGCGAGTCTTCCACGAGGCAGGCGTAAATCAAGTGATCGAATAGCGAGCGATCTTTCGGCGGGACAACCGGCTTAAAGTGCTTGCGTAGCACTTTGAGCGTACGGTTAATGAGGGCAAGACGGTTAGGTGTGGCCATTGATTCTGGAGGGTAGGGGGCAAATTTCAGTTAGGGCGGGAATTGCATCTTGCTGGCAATGAACTGGTGGCCAGCGCCTACCCTACTGAGTTACGAAGCTAATCATGGTTGCAAATCTGGGTCACCGTCGGGCATTTCAGGCCCCGGTTCTTGTTCTACGGCGGGATTCGTGTCAGGTAGCAACTCGTGTAGCATTTTGCTGATTGCCAGCGACTTCTTAACGCCTTCATCGATCACGAATTGCAGGCGTGGCGTGTAGCGAGTGTCGATGCGATCGGAAATTCTGCTCTGCAGGTAACCGGCCGAACTGCGCAGGCCGTGTAGGCATAATTTCTGCTGTGAATCGCTGCCCATGATCGAAACATGTACCTTCGCCTGTCGCATATCGGGCGAAACCTCGACATACGTCACCGTCACGCCCTCGATGCGCGGATCGCGCAGGTCGGTGAGGATGGCCATGCTGACCACCTCACGGATGGCTTCGGCTGCTTTCAGGACGCGACGGGACGACATGGTGATGGGCGGGGAGCAAGGAGCAAGGAGCACGGAGTAGCTAGAATTGACCTATCCCCCGCTCCAAGCTCCTTGTTCCAAGCTCCAAGCTCCTAGCTTTCAAATTTCCGGTGGATTTCTTCCACTTTGTAAACTTCAAACAGGTCGCCTTCCTTGACATCGTTGAAGCCCGCAAGCTTGATACCGCACTCGTAGCCTTCGCGGACTTCCTTTGCATCGTCCTTTTCGCGCCGCAACGTATCCAGGGCATAATCGCCGATGATCGTGCTGTCGCGAATGACGCGGGCGCGACTGTTGCGTTCGACAATACCGGCGAGCACGCGGCAACCGGCCACGGTGCCCACCCGGCTGATTTTGAACACCTGTTGCACCAGCACCCGACCTTGCTCGACTTCGCGCTCTTCCGGTTTGAGCATGCCCTCGAGCGCGAGCTTGAGGTCATCGGTGATCTTATAAATCACGTCATACCGGCGAACTTGCACGCCGGTCTTTTCGGCCAGGGCTCGGGCTTTTTCATCCGGCACCACGTTGAAGCCGATGATGATCGCATCGGAAGCGTGCGCCAACGTAACATCGGCCTCGGTGATGCCGCCCACGCTCCTTTGCAGCAACTTCACCCGCACTTCCGGATGTTCCAGCTTCGCGAATTCTTTTTCGATGGCTTCGATCGAGCCACGCACGTCGGCCCGCAAGATGATGTTGAGCGTCTGCGGTTCGCCCGTGCGGTCGAGTCGATCGAACAGGCTTTCCAACGTGACATGGCGGAAGCCCGTCGCGCCGAGCGATGCCGAACGTTCGTGCTCGGCACGCAGCGAGGCGATCTGTCGAGCTTTGGCGATGTCGTCGAGTACGTAGAAGCGGCTACCGGCGCTCGGGGCCTGGTCGAAGCCCGTGATGTTGACCGGAATACTCGGGCCGGCTTCTTCCACTTTCTTGCGTTCATCGAGCGTATCGAACATGGCTTTCACGCGGCCGAAAGCCTGGCCGCATACGACCACGTCGCCCACGTGCAGCGTGCCGTTCTGAACCAACAATTTTGCCACGATGCCGCGTTCGGAATCTTGCTGAGCTTCGAGACACGTGCCTAGCGCCGGGCGACTCGGGTTCGCCTTGTACTCGTGCAACTCAGCCACGGTAAGGAGAGTATCGAGCAGTTCGTCGATGCCCGTGCCCTTCGTGGCGCTGGTCTTTACGACTTCGATTTCGCCGCCCCACTCGCTGGGCTGTAATTCATTCGTGCTGAGGCCCGTGTAAACCCGATCCAGATTGATGCCGGGAAGGTCGATCTTGTTGAGTGCCACAACGATGGGCACGCCGGCCGCTTTGGCATGGCTGATGGCTTCTTCCGTTTGCGGCATGACGCCGTCATCGGCCGCCACGACCAGCACCGCGATATCGGTAACATGAGCACCGCGGGCTCGCATCTCGGTAAAGGCCTCGTGGCCCGGCGTATCGACAAACGAGATTCGCTTGCCGTTCTTTTCGATCGAGTACGCGCGAATGTGCTGCGTGATGCCGCCGCTTTCGCCGCTGACGACATCGATGCCAATGATCCGATCGAGCAGCGACGTCTTACCGTGGTCGACGTGGCCCAGAAACGTGATTACCGGCGGCCGCTCGACCAGATGAGCCGGATCTTCCTCGTGCGGCTCGAGCTCGGAAAGCAACTGGTCTTCCAGGCTGACCACCTGCTTGAATTCCACATTGATGCCCAGTTCGGCCGCCACAAGTTCGGTCATGTCCGGATCCATTGCGGCGGTGATGGTGGTCATTACGCCTTCGTTCATCAGGATCCGGAGAATTTCACTCGCGGGCACGCCTGCCGCTTCCGAAAGTTCACGAACGGTGCAAGGCAATTGAATGGTAACACGCTCCTTTCGCGGGGCAGCGGTGCTTGTCCCCGACGCAACGCGACGCTGTCGTCGTGCCAATCGTCGTTGGGGCGCCTCTTCACCATCGGCGGGCGTTGCACTTCGTCGACGTGCCAATTGCCGCTGCTCGCGGCCACCCAGCAAAGGTGCGTCTTCGTCGCCCTCGGACGAACCACCGCGGCCACGGCGATGCTTGCCTTTGCCACTGCCGCGACGTTCCCCTTCTTCCTCCGCGGGCACCGGCGCAAGTGGGCCGGGAGTTCGACCTTTAGCACGGAGCTTTTTCTCTTCTTCCAGCGTTTTTTCGTGCCGGCGCAAGTGAGCGGCCAGCGGCTTACTGCCCTGTTTGCCTGCACCGAGTAACTCGGCCGGCAGTCGCATATCGGGTTTCTGCGCCGGCGGTTCGTTAGCGGCTGGTTGGGTGCTCGGTTGCTTGGTTTTTGGTATGGGGGCAAGCTTGATGGCCGGGCGCGTGCGCTCTTGCGGTCCTGAACCGTCCGATCGCTTCCGTTCCGCTGGACGGTTCGGCGAGGCGATGGCAGGTATTTTGCCAGCCGCCACACCAGCAGGGCCAATGTAACTCTCACGACCCATGGCACCGGCCAACGGCCCGGGGCGCCTGGACGGCTCAGCAACGGGCGGTGGGACAACCGCGACTTCAGTAGCCAGTGCTTCGGCTGCGATTGGGGCGGGTGACTCAACAACCGGTATCAACGGCTCTGATTCTGATTCCGACTCAGCGGTTTTCGTGCGGAGCGTGGGTGCCGGTGGCTTCGGCGTCACAATCACGGGCATCTTGCCCATCCGCGCCGGTTCAGCGGGACGCTGCGGAGCTATCGGCGCGGCCTTCGCAGGTTTCGCTTTGGCGGCGCTTCCACCCTTCAGGAACTGCTTGACCTTCTCGACTTCCTCTTCTGTGAGGCTGGCAAGCGCAGACCCTTTGCCCGGGACGCCGGCCCTCGTGCAGATGTCGACCAGTTCCTTACTATCAACTTTCAGCTCTTTCGCTAATGCGTAAATGCGTACCGCCAAGAGTTATCTCCGTTTCGTGCGCGAGTCGATTACCCAACCATGATGTAATTTCTCCGTTTTTTGGTGCCGCGAGCCGAGCGGCATTCCGGCACGTTCTCCAGGTCAATTCTCCGGGTCGGCTCACCGGAAATAATTGTCAGGTTGTACTCTCCGTGGGTTCCTCGGCCGAGTCGCCGCCGGCAGTTTCCTCGAGGTCGCCTGCTTCTTCCTGCTGGCCTTCCACTTCCTCCCCAGCGGCGTGGCTCTCCTCAGCGTCGTAGGCTTCGGCGACTTCGTCGCCTTCTTCATCGTCGGTCGGCGCGAGTTTCATCCCAGCTTCAGCCGCCATTTCTTCCAGCCGCTCTTGTTCCCGCTTCTGACGTCGCGCTTCAGCCGCCACAGCTTCCGCTTGTTCGGCGCGTTCTTCCGCCTGTTCGACAATCACGCTAGCCGTTTCTTCGCTCAAGTTGCCCATGGCCATCAGGGCATCGGGCTCGATGATCGAAAGATCGTCGTAACTTAAGAAGCCTTCTTCCACGAGACGATTCGCCAGCTCTTCATCGACTCCCGTCAGCGAGCTGAAACCGACCACCGCTCGTTCAATCGCTTGGGCCAGCTCGTCCTGGGTCATGATTTCGATGTCCCAGCCCGAGAGCTTGCTGGCCAACCGCACGTTTTGACCACGTCGGCCGATGGCCAGCGATAACTGGTCTTCGCGCACGAGTACGATGCCGCGGCCCAACATCTTGCACAGAATAACCTGCTCGACTTCCGCCGGCTGCAACGCATTGGGAATCAACACTTCTAAATTGTCGTCCCAGCGCACGATATCGATGCGTTCGCCGGCCAATTCATCGACAATATTCTTGATGCGGTTGCCGCGCACCCCAACGCAGGCCCCCACGCAATCGACCCGCGGGTCACTACTCGATACGGCCACCTTTGAACGGTAGCCCGGCTCGCGAGCCATCGCCCGAATTTGAATGACACCGTCGGCGATTTCCGGAATTTCCTGTTCGAACAACCGCTGCACAAGCTGCGGCCGGGCACGGCTCAAAATCACTTTTACGCGACTGCCCGCCTTGCGAACTTCAAATACCGTGGTGCGCACCCGTTCGTTGACGTGGTGCGTTTCGCCGGGAATTTGTTCGCCTCGTGGCAGAATGGCTTCGACATTCGCCAGTTGCACAGTGGCCGCGCCGCCTTCGTACCGTTGAATGATACCGCTGACCATGTGGCCCACGAGTTCGTTGTACTCGTCGTACAACGCATCGCGTTCCGCCTCGCGGATCTTCTGGATCATCACCTGCTTGGCGGTTTGAGCGCCAATGCGGCCGACCGTTTCCTCGGAATCGAGTTCGCGGCCGTCGTAGGTCGCGCGAATCGAGCCATCTTCGCGATCAATGTTTACGGCGATGTTGGCTTCTTCGCCGTAGTGCTTCTTGGCGGCTGAAACGAGCGCAGCCTCGATCCCCTCGAAAACGATCTCTTTGTCGATGTTCTTGTCGCGGTGGATCGCATCGACGATTCGCAAGATTTCTTGGGGATTCATGGCAACCTTTCCGCGACGTTTTCCGCCTGTCGCGTAGGCAAATCAAATTGTTCAAATTGTCCGAATTGTGTTTTGGCCGCACCGATTCCAGCGCACCGGTTCGACCACAGCCGATTTCTGATGTGTTCGGCCAAGCGTACGACAAGTCTCGCCACCCACCGGTGGCCTATTTAGGGTACAAAATACCCGTATCGCACTGCTGATGCAGAGCGAGCAGCCGCCGTTCGGAGCGAAACTTGTTGCGCCAAAGCAACTTAAAGTCGCTGGCGAATCTTTAAGGGTATCCCTCGGGCTTGGTAGTGTCAAGCGGCGATTCGTTTTCGCAACCTGGGGATGCGGCCGCTAAGCGGCCCAAGTTCACGCAAAAAAAACAGCAGCGGCGACTAGAACGCACGTCCGCGCTATCAAGCCACAAGGCGGGGCCGACTGCGGCAAAAAACGGCGATCAATGCGAAGCCAGCCAATACAGTCCAGAGCTTCGCCGGCTCCGGCACCGCCGCTTGCGTTCCAACGGCAACGGGCGGTGTTGGGACTATGTATCCGAAGTTCGTTCGCCACAGATAATAGTCTGCGGCGTCAACGATGCCGTTTCCGGAACCGTCGGCGGCAAGCAGGGTGATTGAGCTCGCCGAATGGCGCCAGATGACGTAATCGGCAGCGTCGACGCGGTCATCGAAGTTGTAGTCGCCAGGGGGTGAGGCGGCCCGATTGATGGCACCAGCCGCCAGCGAAAAATCCTCTGTTACGGCACCGTATCGAAAGACAAGCAGAAATGGATCGGACGCCGTTAGCCCCGGTGACGTCAGCTGTGCGAATAGCCCGTACGCACCGATCGCCCCTGCAGCATAGTTTTGAACTTCGTAAACCAGCAAGTGCTGATCAGTTGCCAAATACGGTCCAATCGGGTTCGCCATCGTGACGGTCGGGCCAGCGATTAACGAAGATTGTCTTGCCTGCATCATTCCGATGCCAAAGAGCGGCGCTACGTTAAAGGTCGCATCGTCAGGCACGGATATTACGCGCTGGCTCGATGAGTCCCAGAACCACAGCCAACGAGTGGGGTAGCCTGCCGTCGTGAAATCGGGCCGCGAGACGATTTCAAACTGCAGCGCCGCCGACGGATCAAGACTCGCGATGTCGTAACCAGGATACGTTGAGCGTAGCTTCTGGTTGGGTCCGAAGTCCAACGCAGCATCCTCGTGTGGGTCGGATGCCAAACGAACGTAACCGTATGGCACTGCCAACCCGCGCGCTATGGTCAAGCGATTGTTGGCGACGTTGACTTGAATCGGGTTGCCGTGGCCAAAAGATGTGGCGGCGGAAATACCGGCGAGCCAACCCGCTACGATCAACGCGGCCGTACGTGATAGTGGTGTCTTCATGTTAAAACGATTCCCAAGAAATGGAACTGTAGGATGCATGACTAGTTTTATTGCGGCAAAGCGAACTGAAACCCTTGGTCAACCCACGCGGCAATTTGAGCGGCCGCTACGACATCGACGTGCCCATCCAAATACAAATAATTCGCGGCCTGGAAGTGGCGATCGATTTGCACTTCCTCCTTGATCTGGTAGAGAACCTCACCCTGGGCCACGTAGTACGGCGCGAACCACAGCGACGCGTGCACGTGCTCATTGTCGGGAATCGGCGACAGCTTGTTCGCGATTTCGAAGAGCGCGATCGTGCGCGACGTCGTATCGATCTTTCGCAGGTTGTGCTTGGCGCCAGCCAGTTCCTTGCGGGCCAAATAGTCGTTAATCAAATAACTAGTGGCTCGGTTCCGCATCCGCTCCACGTCCTTCTCGTCATCGGTACAAATCCGAATCGCATCGACGCTCTCCAAGTGCGGCGCGAGCGTATAAATCCAACTGTATTTGCCCCCTTTATCGTTGACATCGTGCTGGGCGTGCCACCATTCGGGCAGCTCGCCGTGGTTGTGGTCACAGAACTGTAATATCGCCAAACCGATCTGCCGCAGGCTGTTCTTGCAGGCGGCCGCGCGCGCCGAAGCACGCGCGGCCTGAACAGCCGGCAACAATAACGCGACGAGCGCGCCGATGATCGCCATCACCACCAGTAACTCGACAAGCGTAAATGCTCTTCGTCGGTCGAACATGCGCTAGCTCCTTGGCGACCTGCGGCCGCGGCTCAGCAGCGTCCCGATTGAACCAACCACGACGAGCATTACTGTGCCCGGCTCGGGAACGTTCGATGTGAACTGCACGAAATTCGGGCTGATGCCTTGGCCAGTCGTAAAACCGTTTACGGCCGCGACCACATCGTTGAACAGCACATTCTTTTCGAGGACGAAATAGAACGGCTCCGATGCGGCGACCGCGGTCGACGTGCTCGTTAGCTGCATACCGAGCAAGTACACACCGTCGGCGAGCGGGCTGGTGTTCGACACGCCGTCGCCCAACATGCGGTAGTTCACCGTGTTGTGCGTGGCGCCACCTTCGGCTGTGTACGAAACGCCGCTACCGCCAGGGAATGTCAGGCTTTGGAATGGTCCCGCATCCGAGGTGCGGGCTAACGCGGAAGGCGTCGCGGATGGGCCCCGATACGCTTCGGCCTCCGCTGCTCCGGCATCGACAAATGATGCGCCATTCCACGACTTCAAACTGGCGGTAAAGCTCAGCACGAATTTCGAGCCCAGCGGAAACGGTGCCGGATTCGTCGTCGCATCGTACCCATAGCCGTAGGCAAAGCCGGGCCAGCCGATAAATTCCGGAGTGCTGTCCGGCAAAAGTGAGCTATCGGGTTGAGCACGCCACACGCCGAGGTACTCGGCTAGCGGCATGACGTAGACCGTTTTGGCAGGCGACAACACGGTATCGTAGTTCGCCTCATCCACGATCTCGCGGGTCACAATTTTGCCGTTGTCGAGTGTGGTTTGAATCTGAGGACCGTGAGCGTAACAAGTTGCAGCCGCCAGCAACGCGCAGACCGCGAACGTAAACATGCACAATCGCATGAGCATAATCTCCTAAAGGAAAATCGACGAAGTGGCTAGTTCCGCGCACGCGCGCGGAACGTCACCAAATGAAAGTAGAATTCAGGCGTATCGACTACGCCCGTTCAGGAGGCGGCAGGTCAGGCCGCTGGGCCACGCACGTGGCAGTTTCGGATGCCGCGGGGCCGAGCCAGGCCACGAGCGGCAGATCGTGTGAGAAAGCGGGCCGGTCGACCACCAGTGTCGGCGTTGCCGCCAGCCAGTTGAGCGACTGGCCATGACAAGCCAGTGCCCGCCAGGCTACGAGATGATCAGCCCGATGAGATGTTTCGTGTTCGTCATGATTGTGGGCACCACAGCATGACTTGGCTACCGCGGCCGCCGCCGCCAACCGCTCTTGGCAGCATGGCGATAAGTTCTTGGCCACAGACACAACGACCGTGGACGCATTCTGGCAATGGCTGGAATGGTCAGTTTGAACGACTGCGGAAGTCTTGATCCCAAGCCAGGCCAAGTCGATGCCGGCCGTTTGTGCCTCGGCAATCGCGTAGTCCGGCGGCTGCACATTGTGCTCGTGGGCCCACACGAAACGTTCAGCCAATGTGTGGCAACAGCACGATCGCCAGCATTGTTCCGCGGTGGCACAACCACAACCGCAGGCCGAGCAAGGGAACAATTCGCCGCTAGGCGACAAACTCCCCACCGTGGGCAGCGGCACACCCGCGGCCGTGACCACATACACCGCGAGCAATACGCTGGCGAGCACCTGCTGGCGGCTCGGGCAAATGGCTCGAAAGTGGTTGCCGAACGGGCGCATGGGCGGAGCGAAAGATGTTGCAACGAACTAGCCAGCCTAATCTGGGGGGCCTGGCTCGTCAACCGTTCGGCCGGCTGTCGTGGCTGCGATGCCAGACCAGCGTCGCCGCAGTAACCGCGGCAAACACCGCGCCCGCACTAAACGTGGAAGGTGCACCAAACTCTTTCCACAGCAATCCTGCAATCGCACCCGCGGCCACGGCCGCAATGCCAGTCACAAAGTAAAACATCCCGAACGCCGATCCACGCAGGTCGCTGGGGGCCGCATCGGCCACGAGTGCCGACAGCAAACCTTGCGTTATGCCAAGGTGAAGTCCCCAGAGGGCGATCCCGATGAGCACGACGATCAACTGCGGGCTGATTGCGAGGATGGTATCGGCGGCAACGAGTATTAGAAGCCCAGCAATAAGTAGTCCCAAGCGACCTATCTGATCGGATAGCTTCCCCGCAGGATACGCAGACACGACGTACGTTACATTCATCACGGCGAGTGCAAGTGGCGACCACGTGGGCGACAGCCCGGCGTCGAGTGCGCGCACGATAAGGAACGCTTCGCTAAACCGTGCAAGTGAAAATAGAGTGCCGATGATAATTACGGTCCAGTACGGGCGTCCGAGCGAGCGCAGTTCGTTCCAACGGGGCAGGGCGGAACGGCGGCCGCTCGCCGCGTGCTGCTGCGGCTCTTGAATACCAACGACCAGCGCGAACACCGCGGCGACCGCCGGTAGCGCCGCGATCCAAAACACGGCCCGCACGTTCGCCGCCAACAAGCTCATCAGGCCAATCGCCGCGAGCGGCCCCAAGAGTGCGCCGGTCGTATCCAATGCCTGCCGTAAGCCGAAGGCGGCGCCACGAACTTCCGACGGCGTGGTATCGGCCAGCAGCGCATCGCGCGGCGCGCCGCGAATCCCTTTGCCAACTCGATCGACGAACCGCGCCAACAACACGGTTGCCGCCGAATTGGCCAGCGGAAATAGCGGTTTCGAAAGCGCGGCCAAGCCGTAGCCCAGGACCACCAGCGGCTTTCGTCTTCCGACCCAATCGCTCATCACGCCCGAGAAGATTTTGACGAGCGCCGCCGTCCCCTCGGCGACACCCTCAATCAAACCCAGTGTTAGAGCGCTGGCTCCTAACGTCGAAACCAAGAACACGGGTAGCAGCGCATGGATCATCTCCGACGACAGATCCATGCACAGGCTTACCAGCCCCAAGAGCCATACGATGCGAGGCAATCGCGAGTCGGCCATCGATTTGATCTCTCACGCCAACCAGAGTGATTCGGATGTCTCATCATACGCGAATAGATCACCGAATCGTCCCCAGCGCACGAACGTCTCGAAGACCTTTTCGTAGTTTTCCTCGGGCATGTTGAGGATGATTGTTTCCAACACGAAATCGCGGTCGGCCCGGTGATCGGGCTGGCGTTCGAGCAAGGTGTTGATATCGCGAAATAGCCGCAGGTTTAGCAGTTGGGCGCGCCACAGCGTTTGGCGGCCGGCGGCATCGGCTTGCAGGAACTGCCGCCCTTTCTCGGTGAGAATGACCATGCGCTTGGGCGTGTCGACGAAATCGAGCATTTCCGCTGCTTCGGCGATGTTAATCAGGCGGCCAAATTCGCGCTGCGTATCGCTCGCGATTTGAAACAGGTCTTGTTTGCCGCCGCGCGCATCGAGGTATTCGAGCAAGCCGACGATCTCGCTCGCCTGCGCATCGGGAAGTGGTTCCATGCAGGGCAGTCGCGGGGGAGCAGCGACCGGTTCATCGGGCAGTTCGTGGCCCGTGATGATATCGTGCAGCCGATCCACCATTTCCAAAAACGCCGGCGCGCGATAGTCGCGCGGGCGCGGCAGGTCGTTGACGACAATCGAACGAATGCAACCGGGGTTCGCGCCGAGAATGACGATACGATCGGCCATGTAAACCACTTCCTTGATGTCGTGGCTGACAATCACAATCGACGAAGGATTCGATTCCACCGAGGACCAAATGTCGATGACTTCGGCCCGCAGACTCTCAGCCGTTAGGGCATCCACGTGGCTGAACGGCTCATCCATGAACAGGATCTCAGGATCGACCGCCAGGGCCCGCGCCATTCCCACGCGTTGTTTCATCCCGCCGGAAAGCTCACGCGGATAGGCCTGCTCGAAGCCACTGAGCCCGACCATGCGAATTGCCGCCGCGGCGCGGGTTGCGGCCTCGGTGGAGGCAATGTTTGCCGCGGTTAGCACGACGGAAATGTTCTGGGCCACCGTGAGCCAGGGATAAAGTGCGAACGACTGAAACACGATCGCTGCTCCTGGATTCAGGCCCACCAGCGGCGCATCGTGATAGCGCACCTCGCCCGCTGTCGGGCGAATCAAGCCAGCCAGAATCCGCAGCAGCGTCGATTTTCCACAGCCCGAGGGGCCGAGCAGCGCCACAACTTCATTCGGTTGAATGGCCAGCGAAACATCGCGCAGCACCAATAGATGTTTCCCGTTCGGCAACGCAAAGTCATGCGTTATGCCACTCGCTTCGCACAATGAGCCGTTCGGCTGATGAAGAACCGCGGTCGCGGCGGATGTTGCCTGTTGCATGGTTGCAATCCTATTTGCTGAGCGTAAAACGGCGCTCTGCCAACTCGTACAATCGCCGCCACACCAAGCGATTGAACACGACCACCATCGTGGACATCACCAGTACGCTTACCGCCAGCAGCGGAAAGTTGGCCGCCGCAGTCGCTTGGTTGATTTGACTGCCGAGTCCCCAAGCCTCGACGATATTGCCGCGAAAGCTCACGTACTCGGCCACGATGCTGGCGTTCCACGCGCCGCCGGCCGCTGTGATCCAGCCGGTCACCAAGTGGGGGAAAACGGCCGGCATGTACAAATAACGAAACCGCTGCCAGCGGCTGAACCGATAGCTGCGCGCGGCTTCACGCAGATCCGACGGCACCGCCATCGCGCCGGCGATCACGTTGAACAAAATGTACCATTGCGTACCCAAGAGCATCAGAACGATCGATCCCCAGCCCAGCGAAACGTGCGAATACGCGAGCACCGCGACGACCATTGGAAACAGCATCGGGGCCGGAAATGAGGCGGCAACTTGCACGACCGGCTGAAAAATTCGCGAAAGCCGCGGCGAAAGACCAATCGCCAATCCGGCCGGTACTGCCCAAATCGTTCCCAGGGCTGTCGAGGCGAGAACTCTCGCCAACGTAACCAATGCCGCAGCGAGTGTAATCAGCCATTCACGCCCTGGCACACTCGCCAGCAGGCCGACAAGTTTCCACGCGCCGTATCCCAAAAATAACATCAACCCGGCGAACGCCACGAACGTCAATCCGTGCCATGGTGTGGCGACAGTGGGCGATGCGGCTGATTCTGCATGCCGACGAACCGGTAACCGCATCGTGGTTCGCGCGGCCCAGGCGTGCAGGCGTGCCGCCAGCGCCGATTGACGTAACACGTCGAGAAACCACGATGTCGGCGCTGGGCCGCCGGCACCCTCCTCCACGCGGAACTTCTGCGCCCACACCACGACCGGCCGCCATAATAGTTGGTCGAGCCCAACGATCATTAGCAGCATTGCCAGTAGCGCCCAGAGCATCGCGTCGACGCGTCCTTCATCGACGGCCACGCTCATATACGAACCGACGCCCGGCAAGCGAAAATCGACATCGCCCAACCGGTACGATTCGGTGATCATCAAGAAAAACCAACCGCCGGCCATGCTCATCATGCTGTTCCACACGAGGCCCATCGTGGCAAACGGCAATTCCACCCAGCGTAATCGCTGCCACCAATTGAACCGGTACAGCGTCGCGGCTTCCTGCTGATCGTGCGGCACCGAACGCAGCGAGTAGTAGAAGCTGAAGGTCATGTTCCAGGCTTGGCCGGTGAAAATCATCAGGATGGCAGCCAATTCCAGGCCGACATTCGACCCGCGAAACGCACTCGAGAGCGCCAGCAGCAGACCGGGCAAAAAGGCCAGCACCGGAATGCTCTGCAAAATATCGAGGAGCGGAATGAGTACGCGGGCAGCGACCTTATCCTTGGCGGCCCAATAGCCGTAGACGAGTGTAAATAGCAGCGATACCGCATACGCCACCAGGCCCCGCGCGAGTGACAACAGCGTGTACTGCGGAAGCGCCCACGGCGACAGATCGATCTCGACACTCAATCGTCGCGGGGCTGTCCATTGGGTGGCGACATCGATCAGCCCGTAAAGTAGTCCGGCCAGACCAACGACGACGAGCAAATCAACCCAAGTCGAGCGCCGCGCTCGGTGGAGCGCTGCCGTGGCATCGCCCCAAAGTCGTCGCCAGGTTGGAGGGGAATTTGACATGCGGTGAATTCCACGTCGGCAGCCGCGCGGAGAGGGACGAGGTGATCGCGTGGATATTTCGGTTTTTCGCTGCCGCCAACATTACCGCCGTTCGATCCGCAGCGATTGAACCCTGCATCGTACGACGACGATCGTGCGTTGCCAACCGCCATCCGTCACGCAATATTGAGGTGAAGGAAATCGTTCCGTTTTTTTGTTGCGCAGGATTTAAGGTGGGCGGCGCCCATTGGGGTAGAGCTACAGATGTTGAAATGGCTGTTAATTGCCGCCGGCGGCGCGTTGGGTTCCATGCTGCGGTACGCGATTCAAGGCTGGGTGCAGCACGCGGCCGAAAGTAATTTCCCGGCCGGCACACTGGTCGTGAACGTCGTCGGCTGCGTGTTGATCGGTTTTCTGACCGCGGCCTTTACCGGTCCACTGCTGATCCGCGAAGAGTATCGCATCGGTCTAACGGTAGGCATTCTGGGCGGCTTCACCACCTTTTCCACCTTCGGCCTCGAAACTTTCCTGCTCGCAGCCGACCGGCAGTTCCTACTCGCCGCGGCAAACGTCGCCCTAAGTTGTGCGCTGGGCTTCGTGGCCGTCTGGCTCGGCTTCCGCGCTGCCGAATACTGGTTTGGAGTGTAACCGATGAGAATTCCGCAAAATGGTTATCTGCTGCGTATCTTCATCGGTGAGAACGATCATTGGCACGGCACACCGCTGTATGAGGCGATTGTGTTGAAGGCCCGCGAACTGCATTTGGCCGGTGCGACCGTGCTCCGCGGGCCGATGGGTTTCGGCGCGAACAGCCGCATGCACACCGCCAAACTTTTGCGGCTCTCCGAAGACCTACCCATGATCGTTGAAATCGTCGACGCGAAGGAGAAGATCAATGCCTTCATGCCCTACGTCGACGAGATGGTCCAAGAAGGCCTCGTCACCATCGAGCCGGTCGAAGTGATTAAATATCGCGCGAACGAATAGACATTTTGCCGTCTATCAAACATGCGCATGAAGGCAATTGGCGTGGTCGTCAGGACCACGCCGGTGTTCGACGGCTCAATTTGCCTACCACAGTTTCAGCTTCCATCCCAACACGAAGCCGATTCCAAAACACCAGAGGGCTGCCGTTTCCGGATTCTCGCGGGCATACTCGCGCAGATACTCCAACATGTCACGGCCCATTTCGATCGGCTCCATCTCTCGCGCCTGACTGCTGCGCCCTTGGCGGGCGTTCGAGGATCTGTTCGCGGTTTGGGTGCTGGCCATGAATTTCTCCTTGGATTGCTAGTGGTTGATGCGGCTGATTTTGCGGATGCATGCCCTCGCTCGCGCCAGCATGCTTACGCGGAACATTCATGCTTCACTGCGAGCGGGGGCATGTACTTGTTTCACGAAAATATGATACCCCTTAATTCAAATGTTATGAAACTAGGTTGATCAAATAATCGAAGTTCATTACGGTTCCAAAACTATCTTCTGAAAATGTCTTAGTCATCCATCGGCGGCGCCACGGTCGCGCGTCTCCGCAGGCTCGATTTCACCCATGCCACGTTGCGACTCAATTCCTCGCGTGAGCGTTTCATCGTGACGGCTCTGCTGCGAAAGCGCATCCAGGCCGTCAGCAGCAACGCGACGCCAATCACGACGCCTGCGAGTGTGGCAACACTGTAGCTCACAGCCACCATCCAATTCAGTTGTTCAATCAGCACGTGCGCTAGGGCAATCAACGCGACAGGAATGGAGCCTAGCACCGCACATACTCCGGCAATTGCCAGGATGAGCGCAGTTCGCACACTTTGCGTCGTTTCCTTGACATCCAGCGCAAACAGCTGCGCCTGTAGCTCGGCCAGTTCGATCGCATCGTGCGTCAGGCCGCCGAGGCTGTCGGCCACGTTTGGCTTGTCCGTTGGTGGTCGGCCATTGGTTCTCATTTGCGCTTGACCATCCATCCCACCACGAGGCCGACCATAGCGGCGGCAGTAACTGCCAATGTGGGATGCTCGACGATGAACTCTTCAACATCCTGTTCCCAGTTTTCCATTTTTTCCTTCCAGGTTGTCGCCACCTCATCGGTCGCCGGGACGGGGCGCGACCACGCACGCTCCAAGCGATTTACCGGATTACTCTTCATATCGTCACCGCCGTGTTGTCCAAGGTTCTTCTACCGGCCTGGCTACGTCCGCGTGAGTTTCCGACGACTCGGTTGAGTCCGTTGCCTGGCTGTCTTCGCGCGCTTTCATCGCGGCCGCGGTCAGGCGTTGACCGACGTAACTTAGTCCGGTACGCAGTCCCCACGTGAGACCCATCACCGCAAGGCTGCGGGCCAACCCTTGTGAATCGGACGAAGCCCCGGTAGTTTCGACCGTGACTTGTTTTTTGCGAACGAGTTCCGCCAGCATCTCAGCATCAGGAGTAACAGCTTGCCGTTTCTTTGGAATAAGCAAGTAGCCAACGGCCGCGGCACCGGCCACCACGAACCAGGGATACCGCCGCACATAGTGCATCGGACTCGCCAGTTCGCGCGCGCCACGGCTCACTTGGTTTACGTCGTTGACCAGCTTTTGGCGAAGCTCCGCCATGCGGCGGCGAATCGCCTCGGCGGAATCTTCAGTGGTCACAGCGCTACTCCACAAAAAAAGTTCACATCCGATAACGGACGGCAACGAACTCAACCTATTCGAATCTGGCGCCTGCCCCCAGTCTATTGGACTGCCGACTTCAACGGCTAAAATGTTCCGCCAACGCGTCCGGAATCACCGACTCGATGCGGTCCAGTAGCCGCCGGCCAAACCCTTCTGCTGTTAACCGGTCTCGCCAACTCTTGGGCTGCTGGCCGGCACGCCCCAAAGCCTTACCCAAGACCAAACCGACACCCAATCCCGTCGCTAATGCGATCGACATCGCCATGCCTTCGCGGTCGCGTACGAACTCTCGCAACTGGTCTTCGCCACGATTCCAATAATCCGAGGTCTGTTCGGCAACATCGCCCAACTCCCCGTAATCACGGCTTGCTTCACGCGAAACATCGGGGCGGCTATGCGACCCCGGCAAGTGCGAGGTACTCGGCAGGCGTTGACCACCTTCGTCGCCAGCTCGCTGTTTGTTCGAAATCTGATTAGCCGCCATGGTATTCCTCCATTGCTTGTCGGCGTGAATTAACTGTTCCGCGAACTCGCCATCATGCCAACAACGAGCCCAATAACCAGCCCGGTGCCAAAAGCAATCGCGACCGATTCCGCCGGCCGCCGCCGCACCATCCGCTGCGCCTCTGCATAGCTCTCGCGTCCCCGTTCCCGAATTTGATCGGTCGCTCCACGCCACGCTTCCGATGCCTGGTCGGCATACTGCCGCGCGGTTTCGGTCGCCTGCGTAAACGCGCCGCCGGCATCATCACTGAGCTTGGAAAGCACGCGTTCGATTTGCTGCCGCCCTTCGCCTGTCTTTTGTTGCACCAGCCCGATCAATTGATCGAAGTTGCCTTCGACTTCCTGCAACTCATCATCCGTGAGTTGTCCCCAACGTTGCTTGACCTTTCCCTTGAATTGATTCCAGTTTCCCATGACCTTTTCCTGCGTACTCATGGCACTTCTCCGAACGTGAAGGTGTGGTGAAGCGCTCCGGCCAAAGCGGTGTTAAGCCCGATGCGCGAAATGACTCGTGATTCTCAGCTCACAAGATGCGAATTCCGTACCACGACATTGCGAGTCGATTGGACAGCGGGAGAAGGCCACGATTTCAACATGCGGCGCGTGCATGGCGACGACGTGAGCGATCTTGACACACAGCATTACTGTTGCCGCGGGCGAATGTCGGTCGCCAAAGCGTCAACTTGGCCGAAAAAAAGCCGTTTTCACTTTCCAGCCTTTAATTGCTAGCAGAACGCCGACAATGTTCGCGTTCAAGATGCGGTGATGGAGCGAGTATGTACTCCTCTCGCTCCGAGGCGGTGAAGTTTTTGAACGCAAGCCAGCAGTATCTGGGGTGGCATGCTCTCGCGAATCGCAGCATGCCCACACTCGCGGCAAAACGAGACCGATTCGCGTGAGCATGTCGTCGCGAGTGAGGGCATGCCACCCTGGTCACGATAAAATCACAGCCTCTCCGCGAGAGGAAATGCATCACGCGGAGCGTGTGATCATTTGGAGCAGCGTAGCGTCGTCGCAACATGCAGGGTGGGCACCGCCCACCAAAGGTACTAAACCGCCGCCACATAGAGCACCGCCGCCTGACCTTGCGGCGTGACGCTGAGATTCAAGAAACTCCCGCCGCTGCGAGTGTCATCTTCCGCGACATGCAGCGGGCAGGCCGGGTCGGCCGTTTCGAAATTGAGCACGCGTGGCAGCCGGCCATCGCGAAGCGCCAACACGCTGGCGATGAGTTCCACCACGCCGCCGCCCGCGCCAAGGTTGCCCATGTTACTCTTGATGGCCGCCACCGGAACGCTCTCAGCACGCGTACCAAAAACCTTGGCGATCGCCCGGGCTTCGTCGGCATCGCGTTCCGTCGTGCTGAGTCCGTGCGCATTGATGTGGCCGACATCCGTCGGCGTCTTGCCGGCATCGTGCAGCGCCGCCTTCATCGCCCGCTCGAGCGCCACATCGCATTTGCCGCGCAACGTTGCATCCGCCACATTCGCGCTCCCCAGCCCGAGCACTTCCGCGTAAATCGTTGCACCGCGGGCCTTTGCCGATTCGTACTCTTCGAGCACAACCATCCCGGCACCTTCGCCGGCCACCATGCCGGTGCGATTCTTATCAAATGGCCGGCTGGCCTTTGCGGGGTCGCCATTCGCCGAGGCCATCTGCTCGGTCTGCAGCGCGTGAATCGCCTGCATCGGCAGGATGCGTGTGCCAGTCGCCCCCGCCACCATCAAGTTCGCGTGGCCGCGTTGAATCGTCCGAAACGCCTCGCCGACCGCCAGGTTGCTCGCCGCCTCGCGCATGGTGAGCGAATTGTTCGGCCCGCGCAGGTCGTTATAAATCGCGATGTGGCTCGCCGGCATGTTGGGCAGGTACTTGAGCATCCACAGCGGCGCCATGTCGCCCAGCCCTTCTTTGCCCCACTTCGCGTACTCGAACTCGCCGCCCGGTGAACACGTCGTCATGCCGAGCGTGTAATCTTCGGGCATCGTCAGCATGTAGTCGCTGCCGAGCACCACGCCGGACGCTTCCGGGTCCATCGGCTTTTCGGCGAACCCGGCATCGGCGATGGCAAGCTGCGCCGCCGCCACGGCCATCCGCGTCTCGCGGCACATCACCTTGAGGCCCTTCTTGATGGCCTTCTTCCGCTCTTTTTCCAGCGGGCCGAAGTCCTCGATTTCGCCGGTGAACTCGCGAGCTTCGGCCGATATCGCCAGCGGCTGCCGATCGGCCGGCATGAACGTTGTTGCCCCCACGCCGCTGCGGCCGGCCACGAGCGCATCCCACAACGCGGCCGGCGAATTACCAAGCGGGGAAATCAATCCGAGGCCGGTGATCACCACACGGCGATGGGGCAGGGAGGAACTCATGGGGCCGTTTAGTATATCACAAGTTGCCGATTAGATCAGCAGCGGCAGATAGGAACAGAAGGGGAGAGGGGGAGATAGGGAGAGGGGGAGAATATCGACGTAACATCCGTCTCCCCCTCTCCCATTCTCCCACTCTCCCTCTCTCGTCTAATACCGTCCCTGAAACGTCTGCGCTGGCAAACTGGCCGAGCGCGCGGCCGTGGGAGTGGGGGCCGGTGCCGACGCTCCGACGCTCTCGACGAAGAGCAGGGCATCGGCCCGCGGCGGACTCTTAAGAATCGGCACCGCGTCCATGACGGCGTCAGTCACCGGGTTGTCCTTCGTCGGCCCCGGCGTGGCGACCACGCCCATGCTCAAGAGCAGCACTTTGTCGGTCGGCCAGCGGAACCGCTCGTGCAAATTCGACGATGTCATCTGCGGCACATCGACCTGCACCCGCTGATTCGGCGCCACCGTCGTCGGCAAATCGAGCTTCACCGGCAACAGCTTTTCGACTTGGTTGAGCCGCAGCTTCACGACCGCGTCGGCCGACGACAGGTCGAGTGCTAGCAGCGGGCTGAACTCCATCGAAAAACCTTCTTCGATCGTGCCCATTTCGGGCTGGTAACCGGGCCACGCCGCCTGCGTGATGATCGCGTTGCGGATATAACTTCGCGGCCGCATCGTCGAGATCACGATCGACTGGCCATTGTTCACCAGTTGCTGGGCCGAATTGTATTCGCGGAAGTCCGTCCGCCGGCCAAGCTCGGCGATCAGCATGCGGGCGTTTTCCTTCGCCAATAGCCAACCTTGAATGCCCGGCGATTGTACCGGGATCGGCGTCATGCCGGCCATCGCCTTGGCCCGCCAGTTCGGGTTGCCCACCGTGGCGATGCGGAGCGTGAACGCATAATTGCTGGCCGCCGTGTTGACGAAGCGGTCGGCGATATCGGCCACGATCGCCTGCATCTCGGGCGTGTGATACACACGTAGCGTCTCGCGATTCGCACTCAACAACCCGACCGGCTCCGAGTGCCAGGCTTCGTAACCCGTCTCGCGCAGAATCCAATCGACGATCGCCTGTTCCGGCCGGGCCGTCGTCGTCACGCGCAGCGTGTAGGGCCGAATATCATACTCGCGCCACACCTGGCCTTTGTCTTGCGGAAGCGCCCCGCTGCCCTTGGTCACACGTGCCCGCGAAATCGCCGCGTTTACGGGTGCGAGGCCACCCTCGACCGGTGTTACATCGCCTGCTGCGGAGCCCGGTGCGCTGCCAATCGGAACCTGCGCGCTCGCGCTCGGAGTATTTGCGGATGGCGTCGGCGCCGCCTGGCCGGCAGACGCCCCATCGAACGGGCTCTTCTTCTGTTCGCCGTTGTAGCGGTCGCCGCCGGAGGTCTTCCAGCCGCTATCGGTTTGCGCGACGGCCAGCGGCCCGCCGACCACTATAAATAGGGCACCAAGAACCAAAACGCTCGGGCAAAAGCACGACCTCATGCGTCAGCCTCCTTGCTGCGCGCCGACTGGGCAAGAACTACGGGCCGCGAAGTATAGGCCGCCAACAACTTGCTGGCAAGGCGACTGGCTGCTCATGCTAGCACGCGCGTCCACTTACGAAAGGACATCTCGCTGCTGTCACATCGAGCCTCTACTGGACGACGGAAGTCACGTTCGCTTGGATGTTCCGTCTTTCCGGTGAAATGACGTCACGGTTCCGCGTTTGTAACTACGCAATGAGAGGGAATCATCGCGACGGAGGCAACAGATCGGCCTGAAAATTAGCAAGATTTCATCCTTAGCCATGGAAGAGCGTTAGCAACTGCGACCACTAGCAATAGCGCCGACGGCTCGGGAACCGATTCAAAGCTCGCATTACTCGAACGGGTGCCAAAATTGGCTCGCCAGGCATCGTATTCCAATTGGGAGCCTTTATTCTCGCGCCATACCACAAAGTCCGCGGCGTCAATTTCACCATCCAGATTGAAATCGCCCGGAGAACCGGCATTGACCACCCGTAATGCGATGCTCGAAGCGCTGAAATCCAGTTGAAACATACCGGCATACGCACCTGTTAATGTAAGTCCGTTGTTGATCAGACTCTGGCCGGTTAACACTGTAAACGTTTCTCCCACGTTCGGAATGAAGCCGTTCGATAGTGACACATGAAGTGTGCCGGCTAGGCTTGCCACGCCACTCACATTCAATAGGTCAGCCTGGCCAATACCCGAGCCGCCGATCTCAAAGTTCATTGTCCCAAGTGCCCCTTGAGTGAAATTGCCGTTCACCTGCAAGGTGCCAACAGAAGCACCAGGATTGATGGCTCCGCCATCATTGAAAATATTGGCCACAACGGAACTGTCTCCAGAAAGCGTGCCACCTACTTTTAGGTGAATGCCTCCTGTGGCCGCGACAACACCACCATTCATCACTTTCAGCACACCGCGCCCAGTATCGCCCAATGTCACTTGGCCTGTACTATTCCAAGCTGAACCGGGGCCTTGAACCGTCACCGTTCCCGTAGAATTCGAACTGAACCCGATGAATGCATCGGTATTGGATACCGTAGCCCCCGCATCGATCAGGAGTGTTCCATTATTGCCAGTATTCGAGCAGCAAATCCGGCGACCACCGACATAGAGATCGCGACTATTCCTCCACAGGGAATCGGTACCGGTGACCGTCACATTTCCCGTGGAAGCCGAAAAATCGGCCGCAATTGCGCCGAACGTATCGTCTACCAATCCACCATCCGCAATCGTAAGCTCACCGACTCCTCCTGAATATCCGACGTAGAGTGTTCCGCTATCGTCCCAGGTCGGATTTGAGGAATTTACCCATCGAGAACCGTTACCCGTTACGGTGACTTTTCCGTGGCCGGAACCGCCTATGGTTCCTTTCCCATTACCGATATTTAGCAAGACGGCTCCACCGTCGGAAATGGTTAGTTCACCTTGACCGTCCCCCGATTCGGCAAGCGTAAGCGTTTGGGCATTCCAGGTGGAACCACTGCCGGTGATTGTCGCCTTGCCGTTGCCACTTCTCCCAATATGGCAAAATGAATTCCCGGATATCGTGCTGAGAATCTTTCCGCCATTTTGGACGATCAATTCCCCTTGCCCAGTCGACCCCACGCTCATACCGCTTTCATATTTCCAAGTTGAGCCGGTACCACTCACCACGGCAAATCCGTTGGCCCCCGTACCGCTTCCAACACTACCCGATTGGCAAGGCACCGTAAGTCCATCCATTATGCTCAGCGAGCCAGCTCCTCGATTGCCGATTCCTATATTTCCCTTCCCGTTTGCATCAAGGTTAATCGTAATGCTTTGATTGACTAACTGCTGCTGCAGGCCGTGGTTTTGATCGAATATCAAGTTCACATTCGCATTCAGTCCATTTGTGTTTATGATCCCTGTCCCCGACAGCTTCCCGAGGTCTCCACTCAAATTCCAAGTGGTTAATGTGCCTCCATCAAATACAATTGTGCCGGCTTGGCCGATGGTAGTCGTGGCTGGAACGCTAACCAATCCCGCATTCTCGATATGCAACACCCCTTGGCCATTTGAACCAACTATTAATCCGCCGCTATTGGACCAAGTTGAGTTCATGCCCGTTACGGTTACGATTCCCGATGCGCCCGCATTACGTCCAATCATTCCAGCCGTATTCGAAACGCTCGCACCATTTGAAATATTCAAGGTGGCCGTGCCCGATGTACCGACGTCCAGTGTGCTACTGTTTTTCCATTTAGCATTCGCACCAGCAACAGTGACAGTTCCCTGACTTCCGACTAGATTGCCAATTATTCCGGCACGATTCGAAAGAGTAACGCCCGACGCTATTTCAAGGTTGCCAGTTACTGCATCGCCAACTCGAATGTCGCGTGCCGTGGCGCCTGTCGCAAAGATTTGGCTTGTCCCGCCGTTATCAATCCTTGCGTCGGTCGTGGCGTTTGGTACGCCCGAAGTCCAGTTTGTGGCTACATACCAATCGCTTGCGCCGGCATTCCAATAAGTCTGTGCAAGACCATCGTGCCGCAAAAGCAAGAGCAACAGAGAAACGTTACCCCACGCCAAGCAATAGGAAAACGGGTGCCTCTTTGAGTGATCGAGGATAAACACCGCTGTAGCCTCGACTGAGTACTATCTGAAAAGCAGTACCGCCATTCTATCATAACGAAAGTGTGCGAGCAAAATGGTGCAAATTACTGCCCTAAAGCGATCAGAGAATTTTTTCGGTGCCATTGCCTGCTTGTGCAGCAGTGCTGCTTTGTAGCCGTCTCATTACGGATCGATCTAGCAACTTAGCCGGTAGCTTCCAGAGTTTGCATCAGCGACGCGCTCGGCCTTGGAGGGGTCAAGTCGTGTAGCCAGGGGCGTCAGCCCTGGACTGAGTGCGCCAAATAATGAAAAGCCCCAGCGGGGCGACATCGAGCAAGTCCAGCCCGGCGTTCTTCTGCCGCCCGTTCGGGGCTTACGAATCGCTGGGCAACCGCTTCCAGGGCCTCGCGGCCCTGGCTACACGCCGCCGCCCCTCCGGGGCTGAAAACTTGGTCCCCGGCGTAATATCAGATCGGGAGCATGTTCATCGGATATGCCGCAAGCCTATCGCCGAAGAGCACTGCTGGCTTACCCAAGCCGCGCGATGGCTGCGAACGGCTTGCGGCGAAAGCCGGCAATTGGCCGCTATACCGCTCGCGGTCAGGTTTGAGACGTTTTCGTTTAACCCGGAGCCAGCGGCGACGGGGTTGTGGGCAAAATGCTTCTGTCGCCGTTGGCTCCAGGTTAAACGATTCAGTCGCACTCGCGTGCGGTATAACGGATGTTAGCCACAAGCTGGACACAGATTGAGGCACTGCTAACAAGTTAGCAGTGGCACCCAGAAATTGTCAACGTGCGAAGTTTGCTAGTTGCTTCGCATTCTCGACCATCAACTCCTCGGCTTCCGCGACAAGAGCTTCCAGCCGCTCTCGATCTTTGGCGCTGATCGATCCTTCGGCGTTTTGCTCCAGAAGTTGATCGAGCCGACGCTGCTTGGCGGCGGGAAGCTTGTGGATTCGCGGTGGTGTGGAATGGGTTGCCATTGATCTATCCTGATCGGACCGGCCACAAGTAAGCAGTAGCGTCAAAACCGAGTTTGCTTACGCGGCAAATGGCCCGATAACACCATTCTAATTCCATACGACGACCGCTGCCAACAGTCCACATTCATCGATAAGAAGCGACATCTCTTCTTTACAACTTCCCCTCCAACCCCTTCTGATGATAACTGTGCACGATTGAGTCCTGGTTCGCCAGCAGCCAGTCGATGGTCGGTTCGCCTTTCATCGCCTTGCGGATGGCGGCGTGCATTGATTTGCGGTGTGTGTTGAACAGGTCCTGGTAATCGAGGTCCGTCGCTTCGACCACTTCGGGGTAGAGCCACACCGTCGCGATGATGCCGATCTTGTCGACTTCCTCGCGCGGAATCGTGCCATCGCGCACGGCATCCAACACGCCGTTGGCGATGCCAGCCTGCACCGAGCCCATGAGGATATTGGTGTACTTCGATTTCTTGACCGTCACCTTGCTGACCATGAGCGTGGCCGGCTTCACGGCAACGTCGCCATTGAGCAAGGCGAGCACGCGTGTGTGACCTTCCACCTGCCCGCCGAGCAGCGTCGCGAACGCCACGCCCACCGGGCCGTTCAAGTCGCCGATCATCAACTCCGGCTCCGCGGCCGAGAGCCGATGCTTTTCACCCCGAACCAACGCCTCGCCAATCCGCGGATATTGCATGATACGTCCTTTGCATTTTTGGAAAGGGAACACGACCCGACTTGGTCAATCGCCCAACGCGAACACCTGCCGTCGCGGCTCGATTGTCAGAGCCTGCGGCGTGAATGAGCATGTGGGAGCATGTGGGAGGCGTCTCCGACGCCGAATTCGCTCTCCAATAGCACAAGATATCGGCCTCGGAGAGGCTACCCAGAGTCGATTGGAATTGCAGCCCATTGTACGGCAGACGACGCACGGCAACAGTCAAGAACGCGCATCGCGGTTGTTCTTTTTTCCGGTGATGCAATTCATGGCGTCGCAACAAAAGCAGAACGCGACGACGGATAACCACAGCGCAAAACGTGATTGTGCGTCGAAACACCCAACGCGTGTGAAGGCTGCTGCCGTGAGATCTAATTTACCTAACGTCGCCGGCACAACCCACACACGATCATCGCAATCAGTGAGATGGCCAACGTCGCCGGCTCAGGAACCGTTGCCCCGGCCATCGCGCCACTGCCCGCCGTTTGGCCAAAGTGCGTACGCCAGTAATTGTAGTCGGCTTGGCCGACCGGTCCCGTAATGCCTGTCCCCCGGTTGGGCAAGGTGGCTTGGCCGATGCTATTTCGCCAAATCACGTAGTCGGCCGTATCCACAACGCCGTTGTTGTTGTAATCGCCGAGTAGGGCAACCACGTCCGCAGTCAGGCGCACCAGCGAGGCGTTGTCGAACCACACCGCGCCACCTTGGTTCGGCGTAAGTTGAATGAAGAACAAGCTCTCGCGAACAAACGCCGTGCCAGCCGGCGCGACGGCATTCACCGTGTATTGAATCCAATTGTCCTGCGGCATGTTCGGGTCGCGACCATCAAAAATCGGCGTGTTCTTCTCATTCGTGCCAGGACTGTAATTGACCGAACCGATGACATTCCCGGCCGCGTTGACAAACGAGAGCGTAACGTTCGTGTAGTTCAAGTTGCCGAGTATCGAATCGCCGCTCGGCGCATACGCCCAGACCGATCCTTCGAACTGCTGGCCGGGCGAAGCCGGCACATTTTGAAACGCGCCTGAAGCATCCGCGCCGCCATGAAACGGTCCGAATGTTTTTAGAGAAACCAAACCATCTTGCGCAACCACTGGGCCTAATTCCAGAAACGTGTTATTGAATCGCGTCCAGCCGCCGGTGCCATTGGCGGCGGGTGCCGTCCCATCTTCGAAACTGGGGTCAGCCAGCAAATTGGCGCTAACGCTTGTGTTGAAGCGATCGACCTGCACGCGATCGATTTCGACCTTGTAGGTGGTTCCCGGTCCCGTAGCCGTCGGATTCAACGCCGGATTATAGGCCGCCGCAAACGTGCTATCCGGCGCCCAAAAATTGAAATGGGCGCGCATCGGATCGTCGGGGACGACCGAGGTTTCGGTCCGCACCAGCGCGCCGTCGATATAATACTTCACGCTCGTGGGCGTCCAATCGGTCTGGTAGTTGTGGAACTGCGTGACGTCGAAACCAGCCGGGTTACTGATCACAACGGGCGAGCCAGCGCTGGCGAAGTCGCCATCGTTCCAGACGTTGGTCAGCGTGTTATCCGGGCCGGCCGACTGCGCGTTATTCGTGAGAATCTCATGATCGATTTCGTCGCGCACCAACGTGCCGGGCGGCGATTCGCGCGTGACATCATACAAAAACGGCGCCGCCACCATGCCACCCGGGATCGGGCCGACCACGCGCATCCGCGTCGTCATGCGCAGCCCGCCGCCCACGCCGAAATTCCGCTTCGTAATCACATCGGAACCCAGGAACGAGCTGCCGGCCGCGTCGGGATTGTACGTATCGAGCGCCAGCACGGCGACTTTACCATCGGTGCTGCCGGAAGCCGCCGTCGTCACTCCGTCTTGCGGCAACGTGAAGCGGAAGTTCGTGCGGCCAACGAAATCATCGCCGGTTGTTCCACCGAACGGAACACGATACGACGTGACATCCACGATGCCGCCCGGATGAAAACTCGCATCACCGTGTGTGCCGTCGAACTCGTCGACCAACAGCGTCTGGCCGGCAGCACGCGGAGCGAGCAGGAAGCCCGTGGAAAGAATCATCAACCCCGCACAACCCCACGAAAATATGCACTTCTTCATAGCTCTGATTCCGCCCTCTCTAAATCCGAAGAATACAAACGAGCGCACGGAACCACCCAGGCGTCTACCGCCTGAGGGATCCGAGCGCGTTGACGGCCAGCGCAGCAGGCAACTGCGCTAGCCGACAGCGACTACACGATGGAGCTAACGGCCGTCAGGGCAACACGAATCACAGCAATGCCCGGCGGCGCACCGCCGTCAGGCCGCCGAAAAGACTCAGGCCAAACAGCGCGACGCTGGTCGGTTCGGGAATGGCGGTGATCTGGATATTGCCAAACGGCCCGACATCGGTGATCCACACATTGGGACCGATGGTCTCGAAACCATACTGCACGTGGCGTGCCGGGTCGTTCACGGTGGCCAGGCTAATGCTGAAGACGCCCGGCGTTAGTGGGGCCGTCACCTGAACGGACGACGAATAGTCGGGCGCGAAATCCTTGATGAAGGCGACGGAAGTCCAGCCATTGCCTAGCTGGTTTACGCTCCCGACCAATGTATTGGCCAGAACATCGCCAGTGAAGGTCACGGTTTGGCCAGGTAACGAACCTGCTGGTTCGACGTACATATTGGCATCCATGGTTTTGTTACCGACGGCGCCCGGGCCACCCGATGGCGTGTACCAGAACGGGTTTGGATCACCGATCGTGTTCGGCGCGAGCGTTAGAACGGGGCCTGAAAACGTGGCCACCAAATCGGCCGGACCCCATGAGCTACCGAAAACATATCCGCCACCGTGTTGCGGCGTTTCGAATACGTTCATGTATCCAATCCATGCCGCGCTGGGATCGACCGTGATCGTCGTGCCCAGTGCGGCTGTGTTGGCGCACAACAGCGCGCCGCTAACGAAAGCCACTGCCAGAATCTGCCTCATGAGACACCTCCTCAAAGTAGGTAATGGAAATAGCCCATAATTCATGTCGCCAGGATGCTATTGTCACTACGACCGCCGCGGCTCGTTGCCGGATAGCGACGACCCCGCACGACGTCGTCAATCTTTTTTGCCATTTAATTCTGAGTATTAACGGAACCGTTCATTTATGCAACTAGTACAACGGAAGATGTGGAAGACTGGAGCGTAACCCCCCAATATAGTGTGTCAGGCGTAGGCGCTGTGTACACTCCAGGCGCGCATTACCGCACGTCCCATAGCGGCCGGCGAACCGTGCCGTCTGCCCCATTCGCAATTGATTCGGAGAAATGCGGTGAACGCAGTCTCTCTATACTACGGACACCTTCAAAAGCGCATAAAGCATGATCCAATCACATTTTGCGACTGAAAACGGCGATACGGGGTTACACATCAACCGCGCGTTGGATGTCGCACGCAGTTGCCACTCGAGAATATGGTGGCACGTGGTTAACCGCCCTTCCACGGCGACCACAATGGCCGTCTTTGGCATGCGCATGCGCGCCATTTCCGATCTTGCGGCCGACCGTGAGTAGTTCTCACAGGGAATGCTGAATTGCCTCGGAGGAATCATCCTCGCTCGCCTCACAGAGCTTCAGCCCACGCACGCGCGACGCCGCGATTCACTAAAGACGTAGGTTGAAAGGGCCGGGAGAAGCTACGGGCAAATTTGTGGGTCAATTTTGGTCGCATGCGCGCGGGCCTGCCGCCGCTGCCCGTAGCAGCTTGACGCGTCAAGAGCTATGATAGCAGGCGCAGCACTTCTCCCACATCTGCGCACCCAAAGGGCCATCGGGTGGACGAACTCATCATCTTTCTTGTGGTGCTGTTTATCGTCCTGGCCATTGTGACGGTCGTTGGCCATGGCATCTGGATGCTGCTCGCCCTCATGTTCGGCGGGCCGCGCCGGCCACCGATGTCCGCGCGCTCTTCGTACAGTGGTCTCGATCATGCTCCCCGTGAGTGTCCTCGATGTCGTACTCCGTTAGCTCAAGGAGAAACGGCATGCGCTGTTTGCAACTGGCCGCGCGTTAGCGAGTCGCCGGCCGATGGCATGGCCGCATTACGCGCTATTCGACGGCAGCTAGAAATATTCGGACAACAAGGCGCGCTCGACGCCGAAGCCCGCGACCATCTCAACGCCATCATCGACGACCAAGAACGTCGGTTACTCGCAAAACTTGTCATTTCCGCCGCCTCAGCCCCTTCGGCCGAAGCACCGGCAGTTGCGAGTACGACGCTGACCAAAGACGTCTCCGCACCGGAAGCAGTCACATCGGCGGCACCGCCGAGCGTGTCCGCGTCGGCTGATGCATTGGCATCAATGCATGAAGAGATTGCAGCACCGCACCCGGCGGAACCTTTGCCCGAGCGTGCCCAGAAGTATGCCGCCAGTCGCGCGGCTGCGATGGCTTCCGCAAGGTCCGAGGAACTCGCAGCGCCGCCAACGCCAAGACGCGAACCCCTGGCGCGGCTCTTCGCTGCGTTCATGGAAGAAAAGAACATTCGCTGGGGCGAACTCGTCGGCGGCTTGCTCATTGTTGGCTGCTCGATTGCACTCGTAATCAGCTTCTGGTCGCAAATCGCCGCCCAGCCGCTGCTCAAATTCGTGCTATTCAACGGCGTCACGGCCGCACTGTTTGGCGTGGGCATTTACACCGACCGCCGCTGGAAGATCCACACCACGAGCCATGGGCTGCTCGCGATTGCCACGCTGCTCGTGCCGCTCAATTTCCTGGCCATCGCGGCCTTCACCCAAGCCTCGCCGCCGACCGACGTGCTCTCACTCGCCGGCGAGGGCCTGTCGCTCGCCGTTTTCGCGCTGCTCACGTATTTCGCCGGACGCATTCTGGTGCCCGATGAGCCTGCACTGCTTGCCACTGGCGTACTCGTACCGTGTTTGATGCAGTTGCTCGTCCGCCGTTTTGCCGGACCGACGACTCCACTCTTTCATTTGTACGCACTTGCTGCCGTGCCCGTTGCCGCCTATTTGCTCACGACGGGCATTGTCACACGCAAGCGTTGGCTTCCTCTCCCTCTCCCTTTGGGAGAGGGTCGGGGTGAGGGCGAACCACCAACCGCCGTGTCCGCTCAGTCGGCATCATTGCCCGAAACTGAAGCCAACCGCATACTGCTCTTCCTTGGTCTGGCAAGCGCTGCGGCGCTCATTCCACTGGCCCTGTTGCTCCACAACGTACCGCCCATTCTGCAAACGCTCCATTGGCTTGCACCCCTGGCTGCCCTGTGCGGTTTGCCGTCGCTCCTTACGGGCTTACTCTTCTGGCGGCGACTGACCAATCGCGCGCACGCGAACCTGCAAACGGCGGGCATCGCCGTCGGCGTTCTCGGTGCGCTCATGATGATTGGCGCTGTCGCAGCTGCTTGGCCCACACCGGCCGTCCTGCTGCCGACTGCACTTGCTGCGGCAGTGGTGATGCTCCTCGTCGCGCTGATCTTCGACATCCCCGCCGCCCACGTGCCGGCTGGTATCGCCCTGACCGCCGCCTGGCTAATTGCCTTCTACGTCTATCAGGACAGCACCGGCTGGATGCTCGACGATTCAGTCACTCTCCGAAATACATTGCTCTCAGCCACCACCGGTCACGTCCTTGTACCATTAGTGGCCGTGTTCGGCGGGCTTACCGCTGGGCTGCACCGCGCGGGCAAACGCGAGGCCAGCCGGATGTACGCGCTCGTTACAGCCGCGGTGACAATCGCCAGCCTGGCCCTCGTGTTCTGGTTCGGCTTTGCACGCTATGAAGACCCAACCAACGCCACGTGGACGATCGCCTTCTACGCGGTTGCCGCCTTCGCAGCCGCTCTGGCCACGCGGCGCATCGATGTCACGTACATCGCTGCCGCGTTGCTGCTGGCTGCACTCGGCCAGGGCATCGTGTATCGCTACAACCCAACGTGGCAGCTCGCGCTGCCGTGGATCATCGCACTCCTCACGCACGCCACGCTTGTAGCAGTCGTGTGCGCCGTTCTGCAAGTGTTGGCGATGAGTGTTGCAAAGGCCTACACGTTCACTGCCGCTCAGCGTGTGGAAGTGCTTCGCGCGCTCGCTAATTCCGCCTTGGTCACTTCGCTTGCCGCGGCAGTTTGGCTAATTGCAGCCTGCCAAACTCTTCCAGCCGCTGCGATGAGTGTGCGACTGGTTTGGCTCGGTGTGATTTGGCTCATCTTAGCGGTGCTCCGCGAATCGCCTGTGTTGACAACCGCTTCCCAGGTCGGTTTTGTCCTGGCGATTGTGACCGGCATCACGGCTGCCGTTTCATCGCGGCCGTGGTTCGTCGAGGCACGTCACCCTTGGCTCGACCCGTGGTTTTTGGAAGCACAGGGCATCGGGCTAGCGGCGTACTGCCTCGTGCGCAGCGCGATTCACTGGCTGATCGGCCGCGAACTGCACGACGACAGCGAAGATGTAATTGCCACACGGCCTCCGCGCTGGATCGCCACCGCCGCCAAGCTCGTTCATCCGCCCTGGCCGGCAGTCGATCGCATCGTTTCGCTGATCGTGGCCGCGCTCATGGTCATGGTGGCAATCTACGCGGTGCTTCCCGGCGCGGCTCAAGAACTTTCGCCCACCGAAGTCGTGGGCCAGCGCGTCGTCAGCCCGATATCACAATTCGAAGTCGCCGGCATTGCACATGCACGTGCCGCCGACCGCGGCGCCTGGCTGTTGCTCCTCGCGGCGGCGGTGGCCCTGGCCGCCCGCATTGCCTACCGAATTCCAAATTGGCGCAGAAACGGTCTCGTTGCTCTCGCCATGGTGATCTGCCTGCTCGTCGCGGCACGGTTTGAATCGCAAGTGGCGGTCGCCTCCGCTCTCCGCTGGTTCGCCGCGGCGTTGCTGGCCGGCGCAGGTGCCGTCGCATGGTTCCTCGACCGAAAAACAACTTCAACATCAGTTATAGTTGGCGACGCCGAAGCAGCTTCTTCACCGTCATCCACAATGCGGTTTGCCTGGGCAACTCCCACCACCCTCCGCGATTCGTTGGTCGCATTCAACGCGCTCATTTACCTCGCGATAGCAGCATACGTTGGCCAAGCGGCGCTAATGCGCGCCAATTCGCTTGGTACCGCCGTTCCATCGTCTTTGTGGATCAGCACAACCTACTGGCTGACTTGCGCCGGCATCGTCGCCGCGCTAATGTTCGTGAGCGCAGCCGGTAAAGGCCGCGATTTCAACCAATTCGCGGATCTAGCCCCAATGGGCCGCGCGGCCCGCCAACTGCGCTCGATTACGCTGTTGTCGGCCATTGCACCGCTTGCGATCGTACTTATGTTCACCGTCGCCAAGGTGCTGAGTGCGCAGCCACTCGTTGGGCCTGAGCCGACGAGTTGGTTTCGCCGCATGGGCTTCGAGGCACTCTACGGCTTGCCGCTGGTGCTCATCGCACTGACACTCATTTACTACGCCATCCGCGATCGGGCCAGCCCGTTCGCCTTCGCCGCCGGCCTGTTGTTCAACGTGGTGGCCACGTTCGTATTCCTCTTATGGCTCGCCCGCCAACAAGGCACTCTCGATGCCACCAGCTGGATTCGCGCTGCCCAAATCAACGCCGTCGTCGCCGGCGTGGTCGCCCTCGTCTGGCGTGTGGGCGAGTCTCTTCGAGACTCGCAACGAAGTCCTCGCGCCGTCGAATCGGGTACGACCAAAGTCGCAAGCGACCGATCGCTCACGCAATTGCCCTTACTTCTAATCACGCAGATCGTCTTTACCGCCATCCTCTGCGGCTCGTTCCTCATTCCGTGCGTCGCTCGCGTTGCCACCCAATGGTCGCCGCTGCACAGCGTCCCATCGTGGGTCGCCGTGGGCGGCAGCCCACTTGGTTGGTGTGCGCTAATATTGGCCATTGTGGCGGCATTCTCATTGGCATGGCGCAGCCGCGTAAGCCAGCTATTCGTTGCCACAATCGTTGCCGCGAGCATTGGCATGGTCGCACTCACCACGTTACACCAAGGCCGTCCCGCCGCCGCCGCATACCACGTGCTACTCATCGGTTTTGCGATCGCCGCTTGGCTCGTGCCGTCGGCAACGAGTTCAATGAATCGGCTGCTCGCCGGATCGGCCATTACCCCAGTGAAGTACGCGTGGTCGGCCATGCCGCTCCGCGCGTTCGACCTCGCGACGGCTTGGCTGGCGCTTTGGGAATATACGAGTGTTGCTTCCTGGTGGATCGTCATCGCGCTCGTCGCAGTCGGCGCGCGAAATATCCTCATCGCTTGGCGCGAAGGTCGCCGTGGCTCGATGTGGTTCGCGGCCGCGTTGCTGCTGATCGCGACCAGCGCCTGGTGGCTCGACCTGCTGAAAAAAGGCAGCTCCATGCGCGGACCGGGGGACTTTTTCGACTTCCTCTGGGTCAATGTCCTCGCCGCCGCCGCGTTGGCGGTGATCAGCGTCTGGATCGAGCGCCGACATTCCTTGATGGACTCAGGATCTGTTGCAGCGCGCTGGCGCGGCGGCGTCGCCTTCCACCGCTTCGCGGCCTGGGCAATCGTCGCCGTGCTCATGTTCACGACCGGCGCGGGCCTGATTGCCGACTTCTCGAATGACTCGTTCCCCATCAACCCCTGGATGACCTGGGGCGCTTGGGCCGCTGCCGCAATTGTCGCCATCGCCTGCCTTTGGGACTCCACAATTCGCTGGCCCGTGCCCTGTCTGTATTGCGTCGGCCTCGTTGCCGTCGGCATGTATCTCGATGGCCTCAACCTGCGGACGCCACTCTTCCAATGGGCGCTCGCGAATGCGCTCGTCTCCTATTCGCTCGCCACGAGCGCCTTGTGGAGTGTCCGCAATCGTTTGCGAGGCACGCTGGCCAGCCTGGGCGTGCCGGTATCCGTATCATTCGCGTCTCGGCGAGACGCGACCACGGGGGGCCGTCTCTCCGAGACGGCAACAGTCGACGCCGAACGGCCCGCCACAACTTTCGCCGGCGAAGGCCACAGTTGGTTAGTAACAATTAACATCCTGATCGGGTTGTTTGTGCTTCTACTCGTCACCTGGATCGAACAGATAATGCCGAATGCCGCCCACCGCATGGTTGCCGCGTATGGCATCGGGGCCCAGGCATTTGCCATCGCCTTACTGGCCCGCGGTGCTGTGCGGACCTCGCTGCAGTATTTGTCGCTCGTGTGGGGCGTGTTATTCGCTGTTGCATTCGGCTGGGCCTGGGTCCCGCCCGACTTCGCGGCGCCCTGGCTGCATCGGCTGGTCGTTACGGCTGCCGCCCTGGCCGCCGTACTGGTTCTTTACGCCTTTGGCCTCGTCAAATTCTTGAAACGTGAGAACGAGTGGACCCGCGCCGCGGCGAAACTCGTCCCGTCTCTCGCCGTAATGGCAGTTGTGCTTGTGCTCGCCGTCCTGGGAATTGAAGTCCGCGGCTACGCCCGCGATGGCAGCGTGCCGATCGCCACGCCCGCCTTAATCACCATCATCGTGGCGCTCACCGGCATGATGATCGCCGCGCTCATTGCCGCCCTCGTGCCGGGCCGCGACCCGCTCGGCCTTAGCGAACGCGGTCGCACGCTCTACGTTTATCTGGCCGAAGTGCTCGGCGCGCTCCTCTTTGTCCACATCCGCGTGACCATGCCGTGGCTTTTCACCGGCTGGTTCCTGCGCTTCTGGCCGCTGGTGGTGATGGCACTCGCCTTTGTCGGCGTCGGTTTTGGCGAACTCTTCAAACGTCGCAAACAGCTTGTGCTTTCCGAGCCGCTCGAAAACACCGGGGCCATCTTGCCGCTGTTGCCCGCGCTCGGTTTTTGGGTGCGGTCGAACGAAGTCGATTACTCACTTCTCCTGCTATCCATCGGTGTGCTGTACGCCGGCCTCAGCGTCCTCCGCCGCTCGTTCGGCTACGGCGTGTTGGCGGCGCTCGCGGCCAATGGCAGCTTGTGGTACTTCCTGCACCGGCACGATGGACTCGACATCACCGAACACCCGCAACTCTGGCTCATTCCACCGGCGCTCTGTGCCCTGGCGGCCGGGTACATCAATCGCGAACGACTCACAGCCCAGCAATCCTCGACACTGCGCTACGCCGCCGCCATCGTCATTTACGTTTCCTCGACGGCCGACATCTTCATCAACGGCGTTGCCGAAGCTCCCTGGCTGCCCGGCGTGCTGGCGGGCATTTCGATTCTCGGCGTGCTCCTCGGGATTCTGCTTCGCGTCCGCGCTTTCCTTTACCTCGGCACCGCATTTTTGGCCGTCGCGATCATGACCATCATCTGGCATGCCGCTGAAGGACACACCTGGGTCTGGTGGATCGCCGGCATCGTGACGGGCGTGTTGATCATCGCCCTCTTCGGCATCTTCGAAAAACGCCGCGACGACGTCCTCCGCGTCGTCGAGGACCTCAAACTCTGGCAGGCTTAAGGATTGGCAGCCGCCTGGCTCGCTTTCGCTGACTTTCCAAAATTCGCCCGCCACACATCTTGATCTGCCTGGTCGACGCGCCCGTCGTGATTTCCGTCGGCCCGCAAATCCGTGGTCGATCCTTGCGCGTTCTTGCAGATCACTTGATCGGCAGCATCCACAGTGCCATCCAGGTTGTAATCGCCCGGAATTGTCACATGCAAATCTTGAGCAGCATTGATCATCGAGGTCGGAATCGGCCCCAAGCCCAGTAGCGAGAGCGCCAGATTGCCCGTGTCGCCGTTACGAATCGGCTGCTTCGCCGCGGTGTAGTCCACCCGCGCCTCGCCGGGGTCGGCCCGCGACGTTTCGTTCATCGCATACAGATCGCCGTGCGAAACGCCCGCTCCCCACACAAAAACCGGGATCGTGTAATTCTCGCGATACACCGGGTTATCGTGCCCAGGCGGCCGGCCACCATGGTCCGCCGTCAAGATGATGACCGTTTTTCCCTTGAGTTGCGGGTCAGTCTCCGCCAGCTGAAAGATTTGATGCAAATAGCCATCCACGCCGAGGATCGCCTGCCGATAACTGCTGCTCCCCCACTGCAACGCATGCCCCACGGAATCGGGATCGCGAAAATGAATGAAGGCGTAATTGTAATGACGGGCCGCCATATCCTGCAAAAACCGCTCGTTCAGCGTCTGGCAATACCGCGGCGGGCCATCGCTCACGTTCAAGTAGCTGTCGATTTTGTTACGTCCATGTGGGTTGTCGCCGCCGTTCGTGGCGTTGTAACTCTCACGAAAAATTACAAACTTATCCTTCGACGCATACAATGCCGTCGAGCGCCCCGCATCGTGCGCGACATCGAACACGCTGGGGATATACGCCTTCTGATGCAGCGTGGCGCCCTTTTGCGGGTTGATGTTCTCCAGCCAATTATGGGACGGAGCGTTCGGCATCCCCTCGGGCTGGAGCGTCGGCCGCCCCGTAATCATGCACGTGTGATTGGGAAGTGTCACCGTTTGTGTATAGTCGCTGCGCGCATTCAGCGTCCAGGCGCCTTCATCTTCAAACCGTTTGAAATTCGGCGCCTGCCCGGAATCGACTAGTTGTTGCATCATGCTGTCGTTCAGCCCGTCGACACTGATATGAATCACATACTCAGCAGCCAGCGCGGTGCCATCCATTGCCGATAATGCGGCCAGCAACAACGACTGAAGAATAACCCAGAACTTCGATTCGTCTGGCCATGCGGAAAATATTTGTCGGTGCATCTTGGATCCAGGAACTCGGCCGAGGCGTTGTTTCGTCTGCCGCTGTGGCTCACATTCTGTTGTTGAGGGAATCAATTGCGAGCCTACCGATGGTATCTGCGACGCCGAGTACGCTCTTCAATGCTGCGCGACGTCGACTGCGGATACTTTTCCCAGCCCATCGACTGCGCGGCTCTCAACTCAACAAACGTACTCGCCACAGTGTGATCCGGGCAAGACCGGCGATTACCGCCAGCCACATCGACACTGGTTCAGGGACACCCAAAACTTCCAGGGAATCTCCTGTGCCATTGCCAGCCACCTGACCAAACCTTCCGCGCCAATAAGAGTAATCGCCACCGTCAAGCGCCTGATTGTTATTGCCGTCAGCGGCCAACAAGAGGTCAATCGTCGAACCAGCCAAGCTGCGGTACAACACGTAGTCGGCCGCATCCACCTCGCCATCGTGGTTGTAATCGCCGGGCACGTTATGGACGAGCAGTGCAGTAAGCTGGGCCGCGGTGCCGTAGAACACGTCACGATCGATTTGCCCGCTTGTACCCGGCACCGGCGAAGCCAGTGCGATCGCATCGCTACCGTCGCTCCATTGCCAAAACGTCCACGGCGGCCACGACGGCGTGTTCGATTGCACCGGCGGCGAGGTCGTTCCCGTTCCTTTCCACCAAGCAACCCAGAGCTTATGGGCCCCCGTCACCGCCGACGTAAAGTTCGAATTAGCGCTCGACTGGCCCGTATAAATAATCGGCCGCACCCCCAGGGCGTTGTAAACGGTATTGGAAAACAACTGCACCCAATTCGAAATAAATGTTCGGTTAAGTGAAGTGCTGCCGAAATTTGGAAACCGTTCCGCGTCGGCCACCGGCGGTAGGTAGTTTCCTGCCGTGTAATACGGCCGAATCGCTTGAATGAAATCTGCTGCCTCGCTCGTCGCATCGAGCCATGGATCGGAACCGACCCCGAACGAGCTGCCATCATACGAGGTGAAGGCCACCCCATTCTTGCTGTCCATCCGGCAAAAATGGTAAGGGCCAACGTACACCCCCGCGGCGTTTGCGCCCGTCATGTTCGTGCTGAACCGAGCGTCCGTAAAATCCACGCCTTCGGTCGCCTTCACGAAGGCAAAGGAATAGCCGCCGTTTTTCGCCGTCGTCCAATTCACGGCGCCGTTGCCGTTGTAAACGTCGAAGCCTTGGATAAAGTCAACCGCCAACGACGGCAGCGCTGTGGCCAGCACGCTCAACACGGTTACTGCCGAATAAGCAGTCGAACGAAACCGAAACATGAACATCTCCATCATCGCTGTCGACGTACCCAAGGTGCCGCGTATCGCGCCAGTTCAATTCTACCAGCCGCTGGGGCGACGACACATCAAAAAATGAGAATAACCTTACAACCCGCCCCACATCTGGAAGTGAGGGGGGCGTCTCGGCCGCAACGACTACGTTGCCGATGGTGTCGTTGCCCTCAGCGCTCGTCGCGAATCTGCGGCCCACAAATCACCGGTTGCAACGTTCACTCCTCGTGGCCGTGAGTATCGACGGCAATGTGTCGTCGGTGGCATTCGCCGACGGCACCCGTGAAATACTGCGACACCGGCACGTAATCGCGCGTCACTTGTCTCTTGCTCGATGTTCGCAGCCCGAGTTCTTCGCGGCGACGTCCGCAGCAACGGATGGAGCATCCGGAATTCGTATTCGAACTACCCGTTACCGTCGCCGCCGGTTCCGGACATAGCTTGCGCTTCCGGCACTCGCCAAAACAGCTAACGCAGCCGATGCCGGCTCGGGAATTGCCCTCAGCCAGAAATCAAGGTCGGCCGAAGTCACCCGCGCATCGCCGTTTGCATCGGCCCCCGTATAAAGCGGCACGGTATTGCCATTGTTCGCGAACCACACATCGTAATCGGCAGAATTCACGAACCCATCGCGATTGAAATCCCCTGATTTCGAATTGTCTTTTCCCAACATCAAAGCTTTCAAGGAGTCGAGCGTCCCGCTGTAAACGTCCCGATCGACGCCGCCCGAAATTCCGGGCACGGGCGACGCCTGTGCGACTGAATCGGATCCATCGCTCCACTGCCAGAAATCGAACTTGCCCCAGAGCGGCGTGCTCGATGCCGTCGGCGGCGATGTAGTTCCCGTCCCTTTCCACTGCGCTAGCCACAACAAATGTGACGATGCCACCGCGCTTGTGTAATACGAGTTCGCCTTGGAGAGACTCGTATAAATGATCGGTCGCACTCCGAGCGAGCTGTAGATCGTATCCGAGAATCTCTGTACCCAGGCCGAAGTCGTCGCCTGATACTGTGCCGTGGTCAAACCTGTGGGGAAACTCTCCACATCGGCCACCGGCGGCAAATATTGGCCGCTCAAATACACCGGCTTGATCGACGCCAAAAAATGATTCGCCTCATTCACGGGGTCGGTCGTCGTATCAGTACTGACGGAACAGAAATGATAGAAACCAGCAATCACCCCGTTGGCGACGGCATTGGCCCGATTGGTTGCGAACGTCGGGTCGACATACGAGGTCGCTTCCGTCGCTTTCATGAAGGCAAATTTATAGCCACCACCCGCCACCGACGCCCAATTGATCGTGCCCTGGTAATGCGAGACATCGATCCCCGGCAAGAGCTGAGCAATGGCGCTAGCTCCGCTCCATAATTGGAATGAAATCGAAAGCACCGTGATATGGAAAAGCCAACGAGAACCAGAGAATCGCAGCATCTGTACTCCAGGTTGGACAGCCCTCAGGTCAAAACATTGCACCCCTCATTTTATCCAATGCGTAGTTAAAACGTCGCCGGCGGATCGACCCCTTCGCGCGAAGTGGAGAAACAACTGCGCATTTTCGGCGGTTAACACGCCCTTCGCTTGGCTTAGCAAGCGATACGCCGCCGTCGCCCGCAGCCGCCCATGACCATCATCGCTGCACTTCCACCGACGGCCAGCGTCGTTGTTATGGGTTCCGGAACACTCGCGAAAGCCCCCGCCCCCGCCCCCGCCGTTTGGCCAAAATGAGAACGCCAAACGTCGTAATCCGCCGTCGTAATTTGCCCGTCAAAATTGCCGTCGGCCCCACTTCCAACGGTTACCGATTGCCCCGCGCTACTCCGCCAAATTACATAGTCGGCCCCGTCCACAACGCCATCGTGATTATAGTCACCCGGCAATCCCGCCGCCGTCACCGCCAGCGATAACTCATACAACTGGATCGTGTCATCGGCTCCGGTGATTCGCGCGTAATATGTGCCGGCCGTGGGCAACGACATGTTCGCAATCGTCTCGGCAATCCCCGCCGCATTGGCATCCACCGTCGACAAAACCGTTGTGCCGTTCGTTGCCAAGATCGTCAACGCTAAGTTGTTGCGGGAATTAGCGTCAAACGTGGTCGGCGTTTGTCCTTGGTCGGCCGAACCCTGTGTGAAGACGCCGCCCCGCGGCGTCAGCGTGGCACTCAGCCGCGATGAAGTAGTGATCGAAAACGAATAATAGTCCACATCGTTCAAATTACTGATGCTCACGAAATCGGTGGCGGACGCACTAATTGCCTGAGTCGGCACATTGGCGGCCGTGCCCACCGATTTCGTGCTCCCCGCCAGGATCGTCCCCAAACTCGTGGCATGCGCCGCCGTGTTGTTTCCCGCCCCGCCGTTTGATTTCTCATTCACGTCGCCAAAATAATATTGAACGCCCCGCACCTCGTCTAATTGCGGACCATCGAACGAGGTATTGATTACCGGCTCCATCAGCAAATTACTCGTCGTCGAATCGACATGCTCCAGCCCGAAACTATGGCCCAACTCGTGCATCACCGTGTCACGAAAATTAATGTAATTCGTCGTCGAACTGCTAAAGAACGACCCATCTCCGGTATCGATCACCATGTCGCTGCCGCCCGTCGGCAAATACGTGAATGCGAGTGTGCCGCTGGCCCCATCCACATTGTAGCCGCCGATGCGAATATCACCCCGGACGCCCAGTTGGCCGTTGGAACTCGGTAGCTGCACGCCGTCATCGTGCGGCTCATACACATACGTAACGCCTCCCAATTGCGCCCAGCGATTCAGCGAATCGGTGAACAAGTGAAACCACGGCTGCAGCGTCAAATTTGTTTGGCTCGAATTCCCGCCAAACGTCGAGTTCATGAACGAAATCAAATTGCTCGACGACGTGCCGATTCCCGAATCACGCGTCAGCACAGTGCCGTCGGGAACGATACTCCACGTGATCGTCGCCGCCGTGCCGTTTCCCGTTCGCGTTCCACTGGCCGTCGTCAGCCAGGGATCGGGATCATTTGGGTTCAAGATGAAAGCGTGCGCCGACGCCGCGTAAAACGCAGCCACCAAGCCGGCCAGCACCCCAAACCAACGTAAGCTTCGCCAATATTGTCGCATGATGGAAACGCGGCAAGAACGACGGACGCCACCACTCGACGAACGACGCCCAACCACCGCTCAGAATAAAGGGAGATTGAATTCCGAAGTGACTGCTCCATTCTACTCTGAGATCGATTCCGGGCCGCAGGTGTCACACCCGCTGCCGACCGGAAGGACATGGTATTGCCGTCATCACCTCGCAAAACCGCGACAAAATTGAGACCTCTATCCCCATTCATCTGCGTAAATCCGCGACGTATGCGCACAACTGCCTTCTTTCATCCTTTCGTGTTCTCTGTGATCTATTGTGGTCCAAAAAACCAAAGGAGCCGTAGGCAAGTTTCTCGGACACGGGTCGCCTTCGAGATTAGCAGGTCTTCGAGAATGGAAGAGAAAAGCCGCTTCGTGCGAGTCTCGGAGAGACCCGCCCACAGGTGGCCGCGTCTCTCCGAGACGCGGATGGCAACCACAATCTGCTACATCACGCCGCGCCCGCGATGATCGACGCGTTGTGGCCGCCGAAGCCGAAGCTGTTGCTCATCACGGCTCGCAGCCGCCGTTCCCGCGGCGTGTTCGGCGTATAGTCCAGATCGCACGCCGGATCGGGCGTCGTGTAGTTGATCGTCGGCGGGCAGATGCTATGCCGCAATGCCAACATGCAGATGACCAACTCCACGCCGCCGCTCGCGCCGAGCAAATGCCCGAGCTGGCTCTTGGTACTAGAAATACTCACCTTGCGGGCGTAATCGCCGAAGACCGATTTCACGGCAATCGTCTCCGCCTTATCGCCGAGCGGCGTGCTCGTGCCATGGGCGTTGATGTAATCGATCGCCTCGGGGTTCAGCTTGGCATCGCGCAGCGCACCAGACATCGCCTTCGCCGCCCCCGTGCCTTCTTCATCCGGCTGCGTGATATGCCCGGCATCAGCGCTCGTGCCGTAGCCCAGAATCTCGGCGTAGATCCGCGCGCCGCGCGCCTTGGCGTGTGCCATTTCCTCGAACACCAAGAGGCCCGCGCCTTCGGAAAGCACAAATCCATCGCGGTCCAAATCGAACGGCCGGCTCGCGGCCGTGGGGTTATCGTTTCGCTCCGAAAGGGCACGCATGTTGGCGAAACCGGAAAGGCCCATCGGCGTGCAGGCTGCTTCGGTACCACCCGTAATCATCACATCGGCATCATCGTATTGAATTGCCTTGAAGGCATCGCCCATCGCGTTCGTGGCACTGGCACAGGCCGTGGCCACCGCATAATTCGGCCCGCGCAGACCGTAGCGAATCGATACTTGACCGCTCGCCGCGTTGACCATCAGTTTCGGAATCGTGAACGCCGAAACCTTGTCTGGCCCTTTCGTGAGCAGCCGTTCGTGCTGGGCTTCGATTTCATTCAGCCCGCCAATGCCCGAACCCAAAATCACGCCGCAACGAAACGGGTCTTCCTTGCTGAAGTCGATGCCCGAATCGTTCACCGCATCGATGCCCGCCACCAGTGCAAACTGCGTGAACCGGTCGATCCGCTTCTCTTCCTTGCGGTCGATATAGCCCTCGGTCGACCAGTCATGAATGTCGCCGGCGAACTTCACCTTGTGATCGGTGGTGTCGAAGATCTTCAGCGCATGGATGCCGCTCTCGCCGCGCAGAATCTTCTGCCACAGGTCATCGACCTTGCGGCTCAGCGAGGTAACGGCACCGATTCCCGTGACGACAACGCGTCGTTTCATAACGAAGCCCGGAGCGAGGAGCAGGGAGCAGGGAGAAAACAACAGGGAGCCGGGACCAATCGCAGAGGTCTTACTCCCTGCTCCTTGCTCCCGGCTCCGTGCTTAACTCTTCCCGTTCATGCCGCTTTCGATGAATTGCACGGCCTGACCAACGGTCTGAATCTTTTCCGCGGCATCGTCCGGAATGTTGATGTCGAACTCTTCTTCGAGTTCCATCACGAGTTCGACCGTATCGAGCGAGTCGGCGCCCAAATCGTTGACGAACGAAGTTTCCGGGGTAATTTTTTCGCGATCGACGCCCAAGTTATCGGCGACGATGTCTTTAACACGTTCCATTACAGAGGCAGCCACCTTATCAATCCTCCTACTAACTATCGATGTTTTGTTAGCTCTCTATATTGTGAAAGCAGCCGCGGCTGCCCGACAAAATCGTACCCATGCACGCAACGTGGAAGAGACCGATCGCCCCAGCGACCGCCTTCGACGCCGCGCCGTAAACCGCCTAAGATAGAGCGTTTCCGTAAGCGAGGTCAAGATATACCAATTTACCGCCCCGGCTGTCCAGGGCGAGTTCCCGGCCGTCATATAGCCGACCCGTCCCGGGTCGGCGCAACGTCGGCCCTTGAATATCCGCGAGTTTTCAAACACCTTTTGAAATCCCGGCCGAGACGGCCCGCACGACCTGCCTCGGCGTCTTCCCTCCCCGCTCCCTGCCCCTGGCTCCCTGCCTTTTACGGCGTCAAACCCCCATCGATCGTGATCACTTCGCCGGTAATATAGGCCGCCGAATCGCTCGCCAGGAACAACACGGCATCCGCCACTTCGTCGGCCTCCCCCAGCCGTTTCACCGGGATCCGCTTCTTGACCTCGTCCAAAATCGCGGGGCCCAGGGCCTCCGTCATTTCCGAGGCGACAAAACCGGGGCAGACGGCGTTTACCGTCACCTTCCGGCCAGCCAATTCCTGGGCCACCGTCCGAGTCAAACCAATGACCCCGGCTTTCGAGGCCGAGTAGTTCGCTTGGCCCGGGTTCCCCATCAATCCCGAAACGCTCGAAATGTTGATAATCCGCCCCGACCGCTTCCGCATCATTACCAGCGATGCCGCCCGGGTGAACAGAAACACGCTCCGCAGGTTCGTGGCGATGACCGAGTCCCACGCCTCGTCTTCCATTCGCGGAATGAGCGTGTCCTTGGTGATCCCGGCGTTGTTGACGACGATGTCGAGGCCGCCCCACTTCTCAGCGAGCTCCTCGACCAACTTCGAGACGGCCGCGCTATCGGTCACGTCGCACGGATGCACTTCAGCGGCACCGCCGGCCGCAATGATGGCGTCGGCAGTCTCCTTGAGCTTATCGGCACTCCGGGCAACGCAGGCCACCTTCGCCCCCGCTGCCGCCAGCCGCAGGGCAATCGCCTTGCCAATCCCGCGCGATGCCCCCGTAACGATCGCCGTCCGCTCGCTTAAATCAACCTGAATCCGCCGATTCTTTTCGTCTGCCATGATCGTGATTCCGAGTTAAGATTCACCACAGAGCGCAAGGAGAACACAGAGGTTAGATTTACGATTTATGATTTGACGATTGAAGAATGAAGGTTCATCTCCGGTCCCCCAAATCTTAAATCATAAATCGTCAATCTTAAATCTCTTCCTCCGTGCTCTCTGTGTCTCTGGGGTGAAATATTTCTTGTCCAATTACGCCGCAATGTTCTCGCACGGCACTTTGCGGGCGATCCGTTTCAGCAGGCCGGTCAGGACGCGGCCGGGGCCAATTTCGTAGAACTGCGTAATGCCTTGCTGATCGAGCAAGTACCGCATCGAGTCTTCCCAGCGGACCTGCGAGCACACCTGCTGGATGAGAAGTTCACGGATTTCGTTGGGGTCGCTGTGCGGCTGAGCGTCGACGTTCGAAACGACCGGAATTCGCGGCGTTTTCAGCGGCACATCGGCAAGTGCCTTCCGCAGCCGCTCGATCGCCGGCTGCATGATCGAAGTATGAAAAGCGCCCGCCACGGCCAGCGGAATGACCTTCATCGCCCCCGCCGCGGTCGCGGCATCGGTAACACGTTCGCACGCCGCTTTGTGACCAGAAACGACAATGTTGCCGGGGCACAGCAGATTGGCAATTTCGAGCGTATCGCTGCCGCGACTTTGGGCACAAAGCGATTCGATTTGTTCCCGCTCCATGCCCAAGATGCTCACCATGCCGCTGGCCACCGCGTCGGCCGCGGCCTGCATCGCCCGGCCGCGTTCCTGCACCACCCGCAGGCCCGCTTCGAAATCCATCACGCCGGCGAACACCAGGGCCGTGTACTCGCCCAAGCTCAGGCCAGCAGCCGCCGAGCAGCGCTCGACCAACTCGGGCGACTCCTGCTTCAACACTTCGAGAGCCGCCAGGCTCGAAACGAAGAGCGCCGGTTGGCTGTGGACCGTGGAATCGAGATCGGCCGCCGGGCCTTCAACGCACAATTTGTAAAGATCGTATCCGAGCACCGTGGCCGCCCGGTCGAACAACTTGCGTGCGGCCGGCACCTTGGCACACACGGCCGCCCCCATGCCAACGGCTTGCGCGCCTTGACCGGGAAAGAGGAACGCGATTTTGGCGGCGTCGGACATGCGCGCGAGATCGGGCTGTAAATGTCGGAAAAAAGACAGGGAGACAAGGAGAAGGGGAGACAAGGAGCCAAGGCATCCAACAAATCTCCTTGTCTCCTTGTCTCCCGGTCTCCTTGTCTACACGTTACTCCGTCTCGACAATCGCCCGGCCGCCGTATTGGCCGCAGTTGGGGCAGATCACGTGCGAGGGCTTCATCGTGCCGCACTTGGGGCAGGCTTGAAGCTGCTTGGCCTTGAGGGCATCATGCGCGCGACGCATGCCGGTCCGCGAGTTCGACTGTTTACGCTTGGGGACACCCATGGGAACACCTACCGATCAGACGGTTCTACGTGGATTTTGGAGAATCCACCAGCGTAAACCGGGCAGGGCGGGGTAGTCAAGGCCGCTGCAAGTATGCTCAGGGCCATTCGACCGATAGCGCAAACCGCCGGAATTGAAGCACGCAGCGCAAGCAAGTGCATTGTGCGTTCAATCGGGCAACGCACCACGCTCTTGCTTGCGCTGCGAGCTTCGAGCAAGTGAATCACGGAGTGGCACGCCCAGAGGCCTTGCGATGGGCGTGGCTATCGTTGTTCCCGCTTCACCACGCCCTTCGCGGACTCAGGGCGTGCCACCCAATTACATGGTTGATTTGAAATCAACGAAGCCGGAAGGGACGGACAGGATTGTCCATCCAACGGTTTGTGCGACCGGCGAGCCGCCTGTCGCTACGTCACTCGCCGAACATAATATTGCCCGGCTTGGGGTCGACGTACCAGATGCCGTATCGCTCTAGCGCGGCGATGACGGCCAGCACTTTCGGCCAGCGCGGCCCGAACGCCTCCTGTCCCTCGGCGTGCCAGTGAGACATCACTTCCGCGTCGTTCCAATAGGGCGGCGGGGCGTCGAAGTAGACTTTGCCGAAGTCAAGCAGAAACGGCGGGGCGACGATCGAGATTTCCAGCACCCCCAGCCTCGCGTGAAACCCAATCAGTTCCGGCACGGCGAAACCCAACAGGGAGTCAACGCCCGCGGCGGCGAGTCGCTGGTAGCTCTTCAGCTCATCGCGGTAGTTTCGCTGGTGCTCGAACACTTTGATGACCGAATGACGCGCTGTGCGCCAGATCGTGCCGTCCATGCCGTGGCCGAACGGGTCTTCCCGATGGAGCGCGATTCTGTTAGCATCGGCGTAGGATTGAGCCCGGGCCAAGTGGGAAAGGCGGTACGACATGCTCGCGCAATCGAGGTATTCGCCGAAGGTGGCACTGGCGCTGAAGATCGGCGGTCGGGAGGTCGCGTTGTCGCACGTTGGCCCAAGGGAAATCACGATTCGCGAGGCTTGCGAATCTGCACCGCCGTCCGCTGCCGAACTGGTGATTTCGGTGGATGATGAAGTGGAATCATACAGCATCTTCTTGCCTCAAGGAATTCCCAGCGCGCCGCGGAAGGTGGCGTATCGGTAAGGATGCCGAGCCGTTGTGGGAGGCGCCGATGCCGAGCCGCGTGGGAGGCGTCTCCGACGCCGATGACGCTATTCAACGCAACCCGCCCTCGGCCTCGGTAAAGGCCTCCCGCATCACGGGAAACGGTGCGTCTCTCTAGTCATTACGCGTGCTAGCTGGGGGCAGTTTGTCGGAATTTCCGGCCGTAGGTCTTTTGCCGCCGATGACGCAGATGCTATCGAAAACTTGATTCACCAAAATCTGCGCTCATCTGCGCCATCTGCGGACTCAAAATAAACCGCTCAGATGACACACCCCACGACATCCGCGAATGGGTCGCCGCTCATTCGCGAGGTGTGCTGCGCGGCGTTCCGCTCAACTCCTCCGCCGATATCGCCGTGAGCCGCCCATCGCGCCCAGGGCAACGAGTGACAATCCGCAACTCGTTGGCTCGGGCACCCACGGGCGATGGGCCAATTCAATGACTTCGCCCGCCGATAACGCGCGATCGAAGATGTAGAGCTCATCCAGCAATCCCTGCGTACGACGACCGCCACTGTCATACACGCAGCCTAGCCCCAAGCCATCGTAAAAATCGTAGAACCCGTGTAGTTGCCAGGGGCCGATCGTTGTTCCCGCACCGGTATTCGCGGAACTGAAAATCTTGCGGCCGTCGTAGTACATGTTCATCAGACCAGCGCCGGCATTTGCGTTGCGATCATAGGTAACGGCCACATGGTGCCACTGATGGAGCGGCCAGGGGATTCCGATATTTGCCGCCCCGCTATTTATCTCTGGCTGATTCAACCAAACATTACCGGTTGGAAGAGTATTGACCAAGTCCACGCCATTTTCATCGCGAATCGTAAACCGGATCTTTCCATCGTTCTGAATCTGAAAATGCGGCACGCCATGACCGGCTGAAGAACCCGTGATAATTGTCGTGTCGACGCTCGGCGCACTACTGTAACCCGTCAGATTCACCCAAGCAGCGAAGGAGACGGCTGTTGTCGGCAGCAGCTCCGGGTGATTCGCGGCGATCTTGCCACCGTCCATATCGACGAAGACCGGGTCCTCACCGGCAACGATCGATTGCGTAAAGCGGATCGCCCCGCCGCCGCGGACAAAGGTCGAATGATCGTTGGAAATTGTGCCCGTCGTAACTATTTCCGTGCGGCCCGTGTCGCCATCGAGGAGATTACGAGTCGCATCCTGCACTCTGCCGTTGAAGCCGTGGCCCGAGCCGTCGAACACGGTATCGCTGAATTGGTCAAAGTCGTAATACAGAGTAAGCCCCCCGAAAACCAAGGGCTGGGCATCGACTTGGCGGCCGATTGCCGCGGAACTGCCGATGGTGGCGAGAAGTGCTGCCAGCACGAGTGCGGCGCGAGGATTCAACTTCATTAGACGCTTCTTTCGCAAATCGTTGAGCAACCGTTGAACTAGCACGAGGCAATTGCGCCGCGACAATGAAGATAGAAACCGAATCGCCGTTGGCCATTCGCCGGTGCTCAAAAAATGCTGGTGGGTTATCGCTGCGCATTGCCTGCAATCTAGACCGGCGCGCGGTAGCCAGCAAGTGTTTCGGGCCAGTGGGCAGGGCCGATCAATTATTCAATTTGGGTGACACGCCCTGAGTCTGCGAGGGGCGTGGTGAAGCAGGAATCACCGCCGATTCCACGCCGATCGCAAAGCCTTTGGGCGTGCCACCCTGTGCGCAGTTTGAATCATTGACCGGCTCTGGGCCAGTAAGCCTCCACGTGCGAGCCAACCGCTGCTGGCCAGGACTCCTCGCCTGATCGGCGGAAGCTGGAAAATTCCCGCTCAAAAGTGTTTTCCCGAATAGCGAACGCCGGTTAAACAGGATAAGATTGAAGCTGTTCACGGGACGGTTCGTTAACACGGTGCGAGCACGATATGCGCTTATTTACGTTAATGGCAATTTGTGTTCTTTGTGGGTGCGGAACGGCCAGCAAGCAAAAACTCCCGCCGGCGGAAACCTCGAAAATCCGCGCGCTCGTCGAGGACGTGGCGGAATATCAGAGCAGTCCGCAGGCATTCAAGATTCTGTTCGACGAAGGCGCCGTGCCCAACGACACCGCGCGCGGCAAACTTCACGGGATGACCACGAGGCTCCAAAACGTCCAGTTCGACGACGCCGGCACGGCGGCAACCGCCGACGTGACCTTAGAATCGCTCCTCACCCGCGAAGTCCTCGGCCCCGTGCAATGGAAGCTGGTCAAAAAGGGGGATAAGTGGAAAATCAGCACGTTCGCCTTGCCCAGCGGGCCAGCCCCCGCCGCGAAGTGAAAATCCTGACCATTGTCCCTTTGCTGATCAGCGCGCGATGCAAGCCGCCCACATGCCAGTAGAATCGTTGCTGCGTCGCACGTGACACGTCACTCGCCAGTCGACCACTCACGCTATCAATTCGTAACGCAAGGCGCCTATTCTAGCGGCAAACACTTCGACCGATTTCAAGCTCACGTCCATCCACGGGCAAGTGTGAGCGTCTCGATGGTGGTTGGAAAAATGCCCTGATGCGAGTTGGGGCGCGCACGGCCCGCGAATCCCAACGGGGTTCAATCTTTCAGCCCAAGGGTTGGTCGGCTCGGCGACCTACCCTGGGTAACGATGCGAATCCACGGATCCTACTCTGCAAGAGTTGAATCGAACACGTTGTCGGATGGAACTCTGTCAGAGTACCCGGCTAGTGCGAACCGTCTTCCCAGGGTAGGCCGCTGCGCGGCCATCCTGGGCTAAATGATGCAATCCCTGCGAGGCTGTGATTTTATCGTAAGAGGGTGGCATGCCCTCGCTCGCGACAACATGCTCACGCGAATCGGTCTCGTGTTGCCGCGAGTGTGGGCATGCAGCGATTCGCGAGAGCATGCCACCCCAGATACTGCTTGCTTGTGTTCAAAAAAATCACAGCCTCTGCGGGATTGGCCAAGCCCTCCTGCATTGCGACCTAGTCCACTCACAATCCTGACGCTTACACCGCGGGCCAGCTGCGCTCTACAGGTCCACGCTGAGCGCCGAACCATCCAGGCGGTTACCCAGCCACTGATGATTGATGGGCGCCATGTCGAAGGACATGAAGTGGACGGAGCCATCGCAAAATAGCGCGATCCAACCGCCAGGATGCGGGCCGCCGAAATTCCAGGCCCAATCCGGACCGCCAGCATCCGGGTAGAATTGATCGGGAATCGCCGGATAGGCCGGAGGAACATTGGCCTTTTGCTCGCCCCGGATCCAGCAATAGGTCGAGCGCAAATTATCCCGATCTTGCGCGTTGTACATGCTTTGATCGTCATTGCCCACCAGACCATCCTCGTAATGGTTGACGGGCATGTTCTTCTCACCCAGCAAATACGTCTTGGAAGTACCGTCGGTGATTTGGCTGTACTTAATCTCACTGCGCTGGAAAATCACGCCCGTGTGGCCCGTCGGCGAGTTGATCTTCAACGTGTTCTTCACGAAATTGATGAACAACGGGCCCGATTGACCCCAGCCAACCCAAGCGTCGTAACCCGCGATATTCGGCGGACCGTTCCCAAAACTAAAATTGGGCACGTCCCCCATGTTCGCCGCGTAATCGGTCTTTCCACAATTCTCCGGCTGCACGTAGTCTCGATACTCTCGCCCGCCGCAGGGATAGGCCCGGACGGCCCGTCGCGAGGGACAGTAAAACACGCCCACTGGTGTGCCCACCATTTGGCCAATCAAAGCCGCTCCCGTCTTATCCCCACATTTCCACCCCTGGCCAAGTCCAGCCTTGGCCGTTTCCTCGATGTACGGCAACAGCGCGTAGGTCCAGTTTCCCGGTTGGCGCTCGCCCGATCCTTGATCTGGGCAGCCAACCCACCAGTCGTCCCATCCTGAGGAGGGGAGAAACTTGTGAGCGTCGACGTGCAGTTGGCAGGCGATGCCAAGCTGCTTGAGGTTGTTGGTGCACTGTGAGCGGCGGGCCGCCTCGCGCGCGGCTTGAATCGCCGGCAGTAAAAGCGCGACCAAAATACCAATGATGGCAATTACCACCAGTAATTCAACCAGGGTAAAACCAACTCGCTTCCCAGCCGCGTAATTGCCTCGCATGACACAGTCCCCTTCTCACGGAAAAATGGATGTACACCGAAATATCATACAAATCAGTATACCGAAACTTCAATAAAATCTCTACTTCTTTGCATCGGGCACGGCGAAATCGAACGTCCCCGATTGTTTGGGCAGGTCGAAACTCGCTTGGAATTCCGGGAATAGCGGCTTTCCCATCGGGTTCATGACGCCGTCGCCCTGGTCGAACGGCACACCATCGGTACCGACAATCGTTACCACGTGGGGGCCGCCTACCATGCCTTGCCCTGGCATCATCGAATAGCTGCCGTTGATAATCCCGGCCTTCGCCCCTGGTCCATTATTCCCCTTGGCGTGGTCCGGAGCAAAGAGCATATACCCCTTCGGCACCGGCTGGCCCCGGAACGTGACCTTCCCCGTCAACTCGTACCGGCCGGGGCCCTGCTTACCACAACCGCCGACGATGCACAACAGCAGGATAATTATACCGCACGCAGACACGAATGAATTGTTTAACCAGGAACCAACGGCGACAGTCGCATTTTGCGCACCTTGCCTTCGCCGTTGGCTCCGGGTTAAACGCAAATGTTCCCCACCGGACCGCGAAAAGCATCGGTTCATGTTCACGATGGAACCACGAACCGGCCTGACCAGGGGTAATCGCAAAGCCGTGTGGAACACGATTCACTGTCCTTATTGTAGTGCCGACAAATCAAGGGGTTGCCCGTCATCGCGCGAGCACAACCGCTTGAACACTTCCAGATCGACGTTGTAACTCAGTTGGGTTACCGACCCATCGCACAAAGCGGCATTGAAGATCCCCGGATGAGAACTGCCAAATGCGCTATGGTAGGTCACATCGCCATTCCGGGGGTCGCCCTCGCCGGCACTCCAATCGGGAGAGGGCGGCACGTAGCCCCAGCGCACGTTGTCCCAATCCCAACCATCCACGAACCCGCTGTCATCGTCCGCCTGACTTTGCCCCAGCAGCCCGACATTCAGGCATTTCTCACCCAGCAGCAGCGTCTTCGAAGTGCCATCCACAATCTGCCGTCCAGGGTTCACTTGTGCGCTTCGTCCCTTGAATCGCGAATCCGGGCGACGGACGATGGGCGCATCATTACCGTTCCCCATCATTCCCCAATTCATATTGCCGACCTTGCTGGTACCGGCGTTGCCGGCGTAATCCATCATCGCGCGCGCATCAATTAATTGGGGCGGCCGCCGGCTGGGACAAAAATAATCGGGCAGGGTTACGTTCATCACCTTGTTGTCTTCCAACACACCCCACAGCGAGGCCTGCTCGATGTAGGGCAAAATCTGGTACGGCCAGCCCCAACTCTGCCAGGGTGCGACCCGCGGCCGCTTCGCCGCCCCTGTCCCCGAGAAGGATCTCCCCGACCATTGCTGCTCGCCGCCGTCGGGATAAACTTTGTATGAATTTTCGTGCAGGCTGACAGCCAAGCTTAGCTGTTTCAAATGATTGACGCACTGGCTGCGGCGCGCGGCTTCGCGTGCCGCCTGGATCGCCGGCAGCAGCAGGGCGACGAGAATGCCAATGATCGCGATTACCACCAACAACTCGACGAGCGTGAACCCATGTAGGGTAGTAGGTCCGCCGAGCCGAGGCGGACGATCTCGTCGGGCCGCTCGGCGCGCGGCCCCAACATACCTGAAAACAACAGCGCATTGCGAGCGCAAGAAACGCTTCACCATCCAATCACTCCCTAAATGCGTCGTACAACCAGAACGGCAGGCGTTACGACGGATGATGTGACAAGACGAACGTGAACAAGAAAAAACGTGGAAGCGCACTCAGAGAAGTAACTCGAGAAGTCAAGCACGGACGGTTCTTGGTTCGCGTTGAGCACTTTTCCTCGCGGTAAACGAGAAGACCTCAGGCCGGAGTTTTCTCCGGCCTGAGGTGGCTCCACGGCGAACGCACAAGCCAACTTTCGTTGTCTACCCCAGTCCTGCAATTAGCGGTGCCGACGGGACGGCACCAGACCGAAGCAAACCAGCAACAACGCCAGGCAACCCGGTTCCGGCACCTGGGCGGCGCCGAGGCCCGCGCCGCTGGTGGCACCGAAGCGAGCACGCCAAGCAGTGTAGTCGGCGGCGTTGACCGTACCCGGGGTATCGATTTCATTTTGCAGCGGTCCACCATTGCGCCACAAAACGTAGTCGGCCGCATCGACCACGCCGTTGCCGTTGTAGTCGCCGGCAACACCCGGAGCGACGTTGTACAGCGTCTGAATTTCGGCCGCACTGAGTGCCCGGTTGAAGACGTACAATTCATCCTCCAAACCCTGCGTCCGGCGACCGCCGCTATCGTACACGCAACCAAGACCCAAGCCATCGAAATACTCACCAAACGCGTGCGTATCCCATTGACCCATCGGGCCTGCGCTCAACTCGGTCGATTGGCGAATCAGCCGGCCATTGTAATACATCGAGTAGAGACCGGTCGCATGATCCCATGTGGCCGCCACGTGGAACCACGTGTTCGTTGGCCAAGGCATGGGCGATGCCCCACTGGAATCAATATCTGGCTGGTTGGGGTACGGGTGGCCAGTGAAGCCGGTGCTGGAGTTGACGATGTTGGTGCCCGTTGCATCGCGAATCGTGAATCGAATCTTGCCATCCCCTTCCGCATGGAAGTGGGGAACGCCGTGGGCGCCGGGCCCCCCTGTTCCCTGAATGATGGACGCCGGAGAATTCAAATTGGAATTCCCACCGATCGTGGTATTGGGCGCCTCCAGATTAACCCAAGCCGCGAATGTAACCGCCGACGAAGGTTCGAGCTCCGGATGGTTCGCGGTGATCTTGCTGCCATCCATGTCGACGAACACCGGATCTTCGTTGAGCACCAGCGACTGATTGAACCGGATCGCGCCCGTGCCCCGGATCATATTCGTGTGATCGTTCGAAATGACACCGGTGGTCGTGATATCGTTGCGGCCCGTATCACCATCGAGAATGTTGCGCGTAGCGTCTTGAACCTTGCCATTGAAGCCGTTGCCGGAGCCATCCATAACCGTATTGGTGAAGTTATCGAAATCGTAATAGATTACGAGTCCGCCCGTCACCAAGGGCGTTGAGGCCTGTGCTTGCCCCGCCCAGAGGCTAAACACGCCGACAGCCATTACGGCTGCCAAGAGGTACGTCGTTCGTCTAGCGACCGCCATCATATGCTCTCCCATCCGCAGGAAATCTTGTGAACAGCAAGCGAAGGCACCGTCCCGCGTGAGCGATGCAAATCGCAGCAAGAAAAAGAACTCCACCTACCCCAGGTCTGATGAGTCGGCGTACATTCTAATAATCATATAATCCGCTCGTCAAGAAAAATCTTCCGCAGATATCGATTTGTGATGGGAGGTGGTTGAAACTATTTACTCCTGAATGGGGGTAGTCCGCGCGGCTGAGAGAATCCCCGCGGTCCCCTAATCCATCTGGTTGGCGGCCGCGCCCCCAGGCCGCATGAGCGCCAAGAAACCACGTCGTTTTTTGCCTGTCGCGCCAATTGTCTGATGATTTGACAGGCATCGGCAAAGCTGATAGTTTATACGCGCTCGACCTCGATCCGGGACTTTTCTAAATCTCGATTTTCGTCTTTCGACATCGCGTCGGCGGAGGTTCGCATGATGGACGTTTTTGCGTTGGCTGGGCCGACGTTTGGCAACGACCGGCCGCGGCTGGTTTCGCGCGCACCAAGAGCTTTCACGTTGGTGGAACTTCTGGTCGTGATCGCGATCATCGGAATTCTCGTGGCCCTGTTGTTGCCCGCCATTCAGGCAGCTCGCGAAGCGGCTCGGCGGAGCCAGTGCCAGAGTAATCTGAAACAAATTGGTGTCGCCCTGCAGAATTATCATGGCGCGCATAAGGAGTTCCCCGAAGGCATGGTGTTCGATGTGAAAATCCCCGGGGCGAATCCCCAGGCCGCCTCGAGCCCGTTCTATCGAGCCAACTGGATTATCAAGATCCTGCCCTACATGGAACAACAGCCATTGTACGATTCGTTTGACTTCACGGCGTATATCTCGAGAGGTGGCCCGCCGGGCTCAGCGGACAAGAACCGCACGCCGCGTGGGACACGTATCCCGTCGCTGTTGTGTCCGTCGGATGTGGGAGCCGATGTGTTGTTCGTCGGTGGCGGCGAAACGAAGTCTGTTGAGGGTGATAATTGGGCTCGGGGCAACTATGCTTGCAACGGCGATAATTTGCACGCCGACAAGGGCCCCGCGGAACCATCCAAGATATATGAAGATGGCAAAAAACTTGGGATTCAGGCGATCGGTGTCTTGCGGATCAACACCCGCACGAGAATTGGCCAGATCTCCGATGGTACCGCTCATACCTTATTGGCAGCCGAAATCCGCATCGGTCTGAACGAATACGACCGGCGTGGCGTGTGGGCCATGGGCACCGCTGCCGCGAGCAATTTGACTTCACATGGTTTCGGCGGCGATTGTAACGGGCCGAACCCCGCCAACGAAAGTTCCGATGACTTCACCGGTTGCTACGATCTGATGTGGAAACCTGAAATTGGACCGGGTCCCGCGGTCCTGACGCAAGAACGGATGACCTGCTGCGACGGCTGCCGTAATTATCAAGCGGCTCCCCGTAGCCGGCATCCAGGCGGGGTCCATGTCGTCATGTGCGATGGCAGCGTCCATTGGATCAACGACGATATCAACACGTCTGGTCCGGGCGGCGCGTGCTGCAGCGTGTGGGACCGATTGGTCGCTTCCCGCGATGGCTCCCCCGTCTCCTTAGAGGACGACTGATGACCAGGAGATATGGTAGGATCCGTTTGCATCTACTCGTGCTGCTGATGGCGGTGGCGGCCTGCGGTTGCAAACGCAGCGGCAAAGTCTATGTCCCCGTCACCGGTACCTTGAAATTCGCCGATGGCAGCGTGCCCAAGGGGGTCGAACGCCTCATCGCATTTCAACCCAACCCGATGGGGCCGGGCACCAAAGGCGCCTCCGGCGCATTCGGCGACGATGGCACGTATTCGTTGCGCACGATCAAACCCGGCGATGGCGCCATGCCCGGCGATTATTTGGTGACCGTGCAGGTCTTCGACTCGAGTTCCAACCGCAAGTCGATGGTTGCCAATAAGTTCACGACGGTCACCACGACACCGCTCAAGGCGACGGTCACCGCCGACGGCGAAAATCATTTCGATTTCGTCGTGGAGAAACCCTGAGCGAGAGCTATCCGCACAGCCCCGCAACTCGTCGTGACGGGCGGCTCGCCTGTCACTCGCGCTCGGTATTATCGCGACAGGCGAGCCGCCTGTCGCCACGAAAATCGACTTTCCGGATAGCCCCTGACATGAAAAAACGGTTGTTCGCCGCTCCTGTTGTGATCGCCATGGCGTCCGTGATTCTGGCGGTCGGCTGTAGCCCAAAAAAGGGCGCTAGCTCAGCCTTGCCGCCCGCCCAGGCCGCGGCAGCGGAAGCACTCAATGCCAAGGGCGTCGAAACGACCGTTAGCAACGGCGACGTGACTTATGTCGATTTCTTCTTCGTGCGCGGCGTTCCGGAGCTCATGGTGCATCTCAAGGCGTTTCCCAAATTGGCGAAGATCAATTTCAGTAGCTGCGACGTGACCGATGACTCGCTCGTGAACTTGGAAGGACTGAACGAGCTCCAGGAAGTGGCCCTGAACCTGACCAAGATTTCCGATAAGGGCATCGCCCACCTGGCCGGACTGAAGAACCTCAAGATTCTTAATCTCAATAATGACCCGGCTATAGGCGATCCAGCACTCGAACACCTGCGGGACATGCCCGAATTGGTTCAACTGCATCTCATCCAAACGCAGGTATCCGATGCCGGGATCAAGCATTTGGCGAACTGCCAGAAGCTGTCCACACTGATCGCCTATAGTACCAAAGTGACGAAGGCCGGTGCCGACGAGTTTCGCAAGACGCATCCCAACGCGGAGGTCGGCGTTACGGAGGATGAAGCGAAAGGACCGGCCGAGAAAGCCGCACCGGGTTCCGCACCCAAAGCTAATTGACCTTGTGCCTATACTTTGTTCGGTGAAAATGACTCGTTTTTCGGGTGCCCTGCCCACGGCTCGGCGTGGGCATGTGAATCGCCCCACCAGCCTGGCAACGTCGGCGGCCTCCGCGGCCATGGCGCCCGGACTTGTTTCGATCCTTCTCGTGCGAAGTATATGGTGCCGGTATGCTTCACGGCACGGCGCGTGCGACAAGCCGGCTCGCGAAAGAAAGGGGCTTATGTTAGAGCCAGAGATACCTTAATCGCGCGGTTCAGTTGGGCGGTGAGTGCAGGCGACAATTCGCCAATTCGTCGACGCACAAGACGAGTTTCTACCGTTGCCAAATTCTCGCTCTTCACCGCCGAAGGCCTCAGCAGTCCGGTCATCGATCCGTCGGCTGTGGATGGATCGATAGATACTTGCGATGGTTCACCCAAGTGCCTCGTATTGCTGGTGATGGGCGCAAGTATGGTTGTGGCAAGTCGGGAATTGAACGCATCGCATTGCACCACAACGGCCGGCCGCAATTTCGTCGCGACGCCCGATGCGAAGGGGAAATCCACCAAAACGACGTCGCCGCGGAATACACTCATTTGCCGTGCGCGTCGTAGTTGTTGTAGATATCTAGATCGGGGTCATCCCAACCTGCGGCGCTCAACGCTGAGGTTTGTGCGGCGTACGTATCGCGGACGTCAAAATCATCGCCGGCCAGTAAAGCCCGCACTCGCGCGAATTGATCTTCTCGCAACAAAATATAGCGAGTCTGCGAGGCCTCATCCACGACTTCGAGGGGTTCTCCAGGACTTTTCGCCAATGCCTGTTGCTGTTCAACGGAAAGTGAGGTAGCCATAACATCAATTCTAACACAACATCGTGTCAGTTCACTACAGGGTAGCAAGGGTAATGAATCCGGATGTCGTTAAGGCGTCGGTTCTAAAACAGCGGCAATTGCGGCTCGTCGGGCGGTGGTGCCGTGCCCAAATGTTCGTACGCCCGGGCGGTAAGCTTGCGGCCGCGCGGCGTGCGGACGACGAGTTCCGAGCGCAGCAGGAACGGCTCGACCTCATCCACGAGTGTGTCGAGGGCCGCGTTCATCGTGTGGGCGATCGCCTCGACCCCGGCCGGCCCACCGTGGAAAACGCGGTTGATTGTTTCCAGGTATTTGCGGTCTTGCGCATCGAGGCCCAGGATGTCGATGCCGAGCATGTTGAGGGCGGCTTCGGCAATCGCCAGCGTGATGTGGCCGCCGGCGCGGCTGGTCGAATAATCGCGAACCCAACGCAGGCGGTTGTTGGCAATGCGGGGTGTACCGCGGCTGCAATGGGCGATCTTGCCCGCGGCATCATCCTCGATTTCCACGCGCAGCTTGGCGGCATTGCGGCCCACGATTTCGGTGAGTTCCGCATTGCTATAGAACTCCAGATGCTCGCGAATCTGGAAGCGGTCGCGCAGCGGCGCTGAAAGAAGCCCGCTGCGGGTGGTTGCCCCAATGACGGTGAACGGCCGCAGCTTCATGTTGACCGTCCGGGCGCCGGCGCCTTCGCCCAGCGTAATATCGACGCGAAAGTCCTCCATCGCCGGGTACATGAACTCTTCAACGGCCTTGGGCAGCCGATGAATCTCATCAATGAACAAAATCGAACCTTCTTCCGCATTGGTAAGATACGGCAGCAAGTCCTTCGGGGCCGCCAGGGCCGCACCGCTGGCAATTTGCAGCGCGACTCCCAGGTCACGCGGAATGCAGGTGGCAAACGTCGTTTTGCCCAGGCCCGGTGGGCCATCCAGCAGAATGTGCCCCAGCGGCTCTTTCCGTTTGCGGGCGGCATCCACCGCAATTCCCAATCGCTCGGCCACCTTGCGCTGGCCGACCATTTCGTTCATGTGCTTCGGCCGCAGTGCGATTTCATCGTCGCGCAGCTTACCGGTAGGGCTCGCGGCAGTTTGAACCGGTTCAGGCTCGGGCAGGTCATCGCCAGAGAGAATTCGTTCGCGGGGCATGAGGCGTCATCCGTGGTCGCAGGTCTGTCGTCCGTAGCATTATTCAATAAACAACGGACGACGGACAATGGACAACCAACAAATACCTGCGCATGGCAAAACTCCGCAGAAAACCTACGCCGAACGCAGCCGAATTCGCAAGAATTCGGAGGGTTATTAGCGTCGGTCGCCAGACCGAATCTGCCGCCAACCAATGCGGACGCACCTACCTCCCCGTAGCCGAATTCGCAAGAATTCGGATCGTGTGGGCCGAATTCTTGCGAATTCAGCTACGGCAAGACGATGGCCAACGGCGCGGGTGCCACTCTAGCAATCAGATTCTCAATAACCCGTTTACGACACGAGCTGCCGCTGGCGCGGACGCAGCCGGGTGGGCAAATCGCCGCTTAGCTCGTCAACTTGGTCGAGGAAGCCCGACAAAGCCGCGTAATACGCGGGCGGCGGCGTATCGACATGTCGGGCGAAATTGATCTCGTAAAACTGCTTCATGCGACTCGGCGACGAGTCGAACAGCTTGCGGGCCATCCACAGCGGCACGACCTCATCATCGGTACCGTGCGATTGAAACGTGGGGCCGGCGTACTTCTGGATGCGGCGGATCGAATTGTACCGGTTCCGCATCACCAGCCGCACCGGCAGCCAAGGGTACCGCACCGCGGCCGCATCCGTCATCCGCGAAAAAGTCGCTTCAAGCACCAAAGCTCGGGCACCCTGCTCGCTAGCAGCCGCCACCGAAACGCCGCCACCCAGCGAACGGCCTACAAGTACGATGTCCTCCGTGCTGACGCCTTCACGCTCGGCCAGCCAGCGCTGGGCGGCCATGCAATCGGCAACGCAGCCCCGTTCCGCCGGATTGCCCCGACTACGGCCGTAACCGCGGTAATCATAAACGAATACCGTGGCGTGCAAATGTTGCTGCAGCCGTACCACCAAGCCGGAAAGATCGGCCACGTGCTCGCCATTGCCATGCGAATAAACGACCAATCGCCGCGCATCGGAGTTGGGTACGTACCACCCATGCAGCTTCGTGTTATCCGCCGAGCGGAACCAGACGTTCTGCGGCCGCAACCAGCGCGGCCGCCAGTCGCCCCGTTCGCGCGCTGGCCGGGGGTACACCAGCGAACGCTCAATCATTCGAATCAGCATAGGGAGGTGGGCCACAAGGGCCGTGGCAGGTGGGAGCTTGTAGCACGAATTTCCAAAACAAGCAAACTAGAGGTCAAATTGTTGGAAGAACGTGCCTGTTCGTCAAATTGGAGGATTGGGTGGACTTTGCCGAAATCGTGGACTGGGAAAACACAGGATAGCTAGCATTTTGCACGATGGGAAGTGTTAAATCCCCGGAGCCGTATCGTGGGAATACTGCGAAGTTCGGGTTGACGGCGTAATCCGGCGAGTATTGCGACCGCAAAGGTGGGGGGAACGCCGCAAAACCGATTCAAAGGCGGGAGGAACGGTTTCCTTTCCAAAACAGTGGAAAGCCGAGTTCCTTATCGTCGCACCGAGGCGCGGAGGCTTATTGTACCAAAATGGCGTCCGATTAGGCAGGTCTACGCAGAAATGCGGGCCGTTTGACCGTGAAAATCGTCAGGCTAGCTGCAGGAAAGCTGCTTCTGCAACGGTAGAATCTATGGGTATATGCACCAGTCATAGTGGGGGTGATACCGCAGCGAGGAACTTATCCAGGTCGGCGTAGAAACTCGCGGGTTCGGGATCGTTGTGTCCTCGGCCGGCAAATTCAACCCATTTCTTGTTCTTGCTCGGCGCGTCATCAAACAATGAACGAGCGAGGGCAATTGGGATGAGGATATCCGCCGTCCCGTGGGTTTGCAGGAGCGGCCCATTGTATCGCTTGATCCTTGACAGATTGTCGTACCTGTTCTTCATGACCCAGCGGACAGGCAGCCAGGGGTAATGGATCGCAGCGACATCCGGCATGGTGGTGAAGGCGTTTTCTAAGACGAGCGCCCGAGCACCATTTTCCACAGCCAACGCCACGGCGACGGCGCTGCCCAATGAGCGGCCCATCAAAATGACATCGCGCGGTTCGATCCCCAGCCGTTGGGCCAACCAACGTTGGGCGGCGGTGCCATCGGCAATGCAACCCGGTTCCGTGGGGCTGCCGCTGCTCTGACCGTAGCCGCGATAATCGAAGGCAAAAACGTTGGCGGGCAGAACGTTACTCAAGTGAGCGGCGAACTCGCCAACGGCCGCCACATCCTCGCCATTGCCATGGCAGTAGAGAATTGCCCGCGTCGAGTTGGGTTGGGGAAAGAACCAACCGTGCAGTTTTGTCCCATCGGCTGAGGTGAAGTGAATGTCTTCGTAATTGAAGCCAGTGGGCTTCCAGTTGCCCCAATCGCGGGGCGGGGCAGGGTACACGAGCCACGTTTCGAGGAACATCATTCCCAGCACAATGAGGAGATAAACGACCGCGACCACCCGGCCAACCCGCCAGGCGGAAAACCCTTGGGCGCGCGGCAGTGTCTTATTGGATGTGGTATTCACGCGGTACTTACGCGCTTACGCTATTCGCCGTGAGCCTTTTCGTACACGGCGTGCAGCAGTGAGTCGACGTCTTTGTACTTCGTTTTCTTATCTAGAGCACCATCAAGCAACCGGCGGGCATCACTATCGCTGTGACCCAGCACGCGAAGCACTTCGAACGCTTCGGTGAGCAGATCGCGTTCAACGTCAGCCACTGGCCGGGTGTCGTGGGCGACGAGCAGGGCGAATTTCGGCACCCGGCGGCGGAGCTTGGCGATGACCCGCTCGGCCGTCGCCGGGCCAATGCCGGGCAGCGTCGCCAGGCCCTTGGCATCTTGTTCCTCGATCATCGTGGCGACTTCTTGGACCGGCCGGACCATCGCCCGCAGGGCTTTCTTGACGCCGACGCCATCCACTTCGCAGAACATGTCGAAAAACTCCCGCTCGATGGGGCTCAGGAAGCCGACGAGCCGCGGAATGAGCCGGCCTTGCATCGCATTGCCTTCCAGGTACTCGACCGTGTGCAGGCTGACCTCATGGCCGAGTTTATCCTGCAGATTTCGCCGAGCGAACTCGGGAATAAGGATTTCATATTCAAACGCCCCGACGGCGAGCGTGAGCGTATCGGTGGCAAGGGAGACGGGAATGCCGGTAACTTTGGTAATCATGCGGAGGGTTGAGGGTCGAAGGTTGAGGGTTGAGTGTTTAGGGGTCAGGGGCCAAGGGTCGGGGGTCGGGGTTAGCGGCGGCGGCGACGCCGCTGCGATCGCGAGGGCTGCGGTGGTAGCTCAACTGCAAAACGCCCATTGGCCGCCCATCGTACCAGTTTGCCACCCCCAGCCCCCAGCCCCCAGCCCCAATCCCTTAGCCCCCAGCCCCTAGCCCCCAGTCTTTTCTGCCACGTTCTCAAACCTACTCAAATAACAGTGACACAAAGCGATGGCCAGGGCATCCGCGACGTCGGGCGGTTCGGGCAGTTTGGGCAGATTCAACTCGCGGCGAATCGCTTCTTGCATCTGCCACTTGGCGGCGTGGCCGTTGCCCGTGATTGTCTTTTTGATCTGCGTGGCCCGGTAACTCACAACGTTGATGCCGGCCTCGGCAGCGGCTAGCACGATAACCCCGCGGGCGTGACCCATGAGAATCGCCGTCGTGGGCCGGTCGTAGTGCGAATACAACTCTTCGATCGCCAGCACTTCAGGCTTGAGCGTGGCAATGACATCCGCGACGCCGTCGTGAATCTCCTTCACCCGCTCCGCCAACTCGGCATTCGACTTTCCCCGCACGACCCCAGCTTCCACCAGCCGCGGCACACGTGGCCGTGTCTCGCCGAAACGCGAATGCGAGTCTCGGAGAGACTCGCCCACACGTGCGAATTCCAACACGCCGTAACCGGTGGTGTTGAGGCCAGGATCAATGCCGAGAATACGCATGTTACGGTGTGAGGATAGGAGTGGTGACGCGCGGCGACGTTGTACCGTCATCGCCTTTCGATGATTATTTTTGGGCGGTCGAAGCGATCCGTGCGGTCGAAGAGCATTGCCGTCGTGTCAGAGGTGTTTTGCGGTGACTGCATTCCAAACGATGTGGCGGCGAGCTCCATTGCAGTGTAATGGTTTTCATCGAATTGGAAGTATTTCATGCGTAACACCACGTTGCGTCGACCGCAAAGAAATTGACGCACCGACCAAGAAGCAAGTTCCGCATCGCAAGCGAAACCCCAGCGCTCGTCCTTCCATTTGGCAAAGGTTCGATCGGCGTCGTGCCAGAACATGTGATCGGCAGCGGGATAACGCTCCGTGTTAATGGCGCTAACAAATCGTCGTGCCATGGCGCTCGGCAACACGATGCAATAGTAGCAAGCGGCTGCGAACATCGTTGTGATGAGCAGAAGCGTTCGAATTGAAAATCGAAACCGCATACTGCATCCTTACAGTTGCTTGAGCAGCCGTTCGTACTGCTCGTGTTTGCCGATCCAGAACCAGACGATGTCGTTTCCGTCCATCATGCCGACGACACGATAATCATCATTGATTCGGGCTGAGTAAACAGGACGATCGCGATGTACTTTCTTGAATTGCAGTCCGGATGAACTGGGGTTGGCAAGAAAACGTCGGTAAGCAGCACGCGCCCGGATCCGAATATTCTTGGGCAACAACGCCAAGGCATCGCGAAACGACTGCGTTGTGTGCGAAGTCATAGAGAGTCTGGATCAAGTGGCAACGTTCTTCCGGCGCGGTGCTCGGCCAGCGCTTCCTCGGCCATCTTGGCGAGCATGTCTTGCGACTTCGCGAAGAGCTCGTTCCAACGCTGTTCCGACGCCAGTTCGTGCAGCATCCATTTCGCGAACGCGTCTTGTTCATCGGGTGGCAGTTGGGCGGCCGTGTTGAAGGCCTGTTCAAGCAAATCTGTCATGGCTGCACAGAGCCTCCCGTTTGGCGAACGTCGCAATACCTCGATCCAAGAACATTCTAGCACTTAATGGGCAAGAGTGGCCAGTCAATTGTAACTCCGCGCGGGTGCGAATGAATCGTTTAACCTGGAGCCAACGGCGACAGAAGCATTGGAGCACAACCCCGTCGCCGCTGGCTCCGGGTTAAACGAAAACGTCTCAGCGCTGACCGCGAGAGGTATAAAATCTTGACCATTGCGAAGCCGCCGAGCGCGATTCCCAAGTGTCAAACATGCAGTTACGATAAGCAGCCACGTCGCTGGTTCAGGCACCGCCGCTGCAATCGCTTGCCCGCTGCCACGGCCGGCACTATTGCCGAACCTGGCCCGCCATTCGACATAATCTTGTTGCGTGACCGAGCCGGGCGTGGCCACTTCATTTTGCAGCGGCCCGCCGTTGCGCCAGAGAACGTAATCGGCGGCATCGACGACGCCATTGTTGTTGTAGTCGCCGGGAACGCTGATGGAAACAACTTGGAGAGAAACGCCGCCGGTGCTGTAGACCACATTCCAACCGCGGCCGCCGCCGATCGCGGGAAACGAAGTGCTGCTGAACGTGCCGACGATGCCGCCCGTCGCGGCAATGATTTGGAACGAACTGCCAAGCGTCGGCGTGAAACCGTTCAAGAGCGAAATGTTCAGGGCACCAGCCAGCGTCGCCGTGCCAACGACGTTCAGCCGATCGAATTGCGTCCCGGGCGACGCGCCGCCGATTTCGATTGCCAAACTGGCCCCGCCGCCAAACACCAGGTCGCCACCGAAATTCACTTGGGCCGCGCTCGCACCAGGGCTGAACGAATTCTGGAACGAAGTCGTGCCGGGACCCGTGTAATTGCCAGGGCCACTGACCGGACCGAAGAACCGTGCGGTCGCGCCCGGCTGCACGTTGACGACGCCGCTGTTGGTGACAGGGCCGAACACATCGAGCGATCCACTGGCGTTGATGCTGCCCGTGTTCACGAGACCGCCAATGCGCAGGGAGCCGGTACCATCAATGCTGCCGGCGTTGGCAAGTGCGAAGTTATTGTTATCGAACGCGCCGCCCGTAAGCACGATTTGGCCACTGTTGGTGGTGAGTCCACGTGAAAAGATCACCTGCGTGCCGGTGGCCGATTCAATCCGGGCCCCCACTCCATTCGAACTACCGAGGGCCGCGAGCGTGAGCGTGCCGCCTTCCGCCCGCACCGTTCCGGAATTGATAACGACGTTCGAGACGCGTCCCTGACCGCGGATCGTGCCCATATTCGAGATCGTGCCGCCGAGAATTTGCGAATTCGGGCCGACGACGACAATCGTGCCGTTTGAACTGAACGCCGCCGAAACATTGATCGCCGAGCCATCATCCGCCCGCAGTTCGGCACCGTTCGTATTCGCGCCGACGAAATTTGCAATCGTGAGCGTGCCGGTGCCGGTCGAATGGATGAGGCCGCCATCGCTCGCGAGCGGCGCGAGCACGCTGCCCACGCCGCGGATTTCACCGCTCGTGGAATTCGTGAGCGTGCTCGATCCCGCCACGGAACCACCAGCCAAGAGCACGAGCCCTGTGTTGGCAAGACTGGCGTCGAGGATCAGCGACTGCGACAGCCCCGCGGCAATGGTGCCGGCGTTGGTGTTCGTGCCGGTGTTGCTGAGCGTAACCGCGCCATCGGAGATGATAACCTGCCCCGTGTTGTGGAAGCCGCCCGTGCCGGCGAATGAGCCGTTTCCGGAGATGAGGCCTTGGTTCGTGGTGGGGCCGCTGCCCGTGAGTGTGCCGCCTTGAATGGTCACGGTGCCGGTCGGCGAATTGATGAGGCCGCCGCTATCGAGCGTTAGTGTAAATCCCGCCGGTACCGTGAGCGACGCATGGTTCGTGAGTCCGTCGCTGGAAGAAAAATCGGCGTGAAACTCAAGCGCCCCGCTGTTCACGATTTCGCCCTGGAACGAACCGCTGTTGTATTTGAACGTGCCGAAGTTCTTGAGTTGGCCAATGAACGTGCCGGCGTTCTGTGTGAACGTCCGGCCCACGGCCACCGTGAGCCCAGCCGCGTTGAGCGTGCCTGCATCGAGTTGGTAGGATGAGGTCGAGTTGAGTGCGGCATCCGTCAGTGCCAGTGTTCCGGCCCCTTGTTTGAGGAGCGTGCCATTCGACATTTTCGCCGCCACCGTGAGATCAGTAGCCGGCGCGCCATCGGCGATGGTGAACGGCAGCGAGTCGCCGCCCAGATTGAGGTTGCCGCTGATCGTGCCCGCAGTTGCCGCGGCGCTAGACGACACGGCGGTCGCGACGGTGAGTGCTCCCGTGCCGGTCTCGATCGCACCGCTGCCGCTGATCGTCAGCGTGCCGATCGTATCGCTGCGGTCAGCCAAATCGAAGAGCCCCGAGGAGTTCACGGTCACGGTGACTGTGTCGGCCAACTGGTTATCGTTGGAACCGTAACGCAGCACATCGGCCAGGGGACCGCCCGTGCCATCGCCAACAGTAACATTGGTGCCAGCCAAGGCATTCACGCCGGTTGGTTTATCGAGCACCAGCGTGCCGGCTGCGACTTGCGTAATACTGGCCGTGTTCGCCGTGGTGCCCGCCAGTCGCATGGTGCCCGGCCCCAGTTTTTGGAACGAGCCATTTTGCACCACACCGCGAACGATAAGGTCATCGCTCGCGGCACCATCGTTTACCGTGAACGATGTCGTTGCCGCCAGGAGATCAATCGTCGAGTCGATGGCGGCACTCGTCGGCTGGGCGGAGCTCGTCACCGAACCGGTGAACGAGACGGTGCCCCCGGCAATGTGGCCGCCGTTGAGCTGCACGTTGGCGAGCCCTTCGCTGAACGTGGTGAGGTCGAGCAGTCCCGTACTGTTGATGGTAAGCGTATCGGCGGCGACCTGGGCGATCTGGTTGCTTTGATCGAGTCGCAACACATCGCTATCGACCGCGCCCACGTCATCGCCGATCGTCACCGCACCCGAAACCGCGTTGACGCCCACGCTCTTCGCCAAGGCCAGCGTGCCGTCGTTCACCGTGACGCCGCTCGCCGTATTGGCCGATGCACCCGAGAGTCGCATCGTGCCGCCACCCGTCTTGACGATCGAACCGTTGGCGACAACCTCGCTGATTTCAAGATCGGTAATCGCGGCGCCGTTGGCGACATCGAACGTGCGGGCGGCGCCTCCCAGGTCGAGCGGCCGGGTCGCGTCGCCGTTGATTTGCGAGGCAATCGTATCGGCAAGCGTCGTAACCGTGCTGGTGAGTTTCAACGTGCCGCTCGATGTGATGGCCACGGTACCACCATCCAGCGTGAGCGGGCCAATGGTTTCCGTAACGTGGTCCACGGTTAGAATCGCACCGCTGTTCACCGTGACGGAAACGGAATCGGCGATTTGTTCGGCTGCCACGATGTTCACGCGGTCGGTGCCCGAGCCATCGCCGACGACCAGAGGGCCGCTAATCGCGTTGACGTTGGCCGATTTGTTGAGCTGCAGCGTGCCCGCGTTGACGTTGGTCGTGCCGGTGAAAGTGTTGGCCGTAGTGCCGCTGAAGGTGGCCGTGCCCGTGCCGCTCTTATTCATGGTGCCCGTGCCACTAATTGGAGCGGCAAAATTGAAGCCATTGTTGCCGTTGAGCGTTAGTTGATTCGCTCCGATGTTGAGCGAACCCGAGGCACCGAGGGCAATGACGCCCGACACAGCATTCCACACTTGGGTGGCATCGAGGATTATGGGCACGTTAAGCGTCTGGGTGTCGACATCGTTGTTCACCACGCCACCGCTGCGAATGGTGAGAGTCGAACCACCGGAGCCACTGATGATGAATGCCCCGGCCGTGCTATTGAACGTGAGCGAACCGATGTCGAAGTTGATATCGACCGTGTTGGCAACATCGATGGCGCCCACCATGAAGATGTTCGCCGTGCCGTTGCTTACCGGCACGCCGTCGGGGTTCCAATTGGCGGCGTTATTCCAGTTCGTCGAGCCGCCCGCCACTCCACCGCCGTCCCAGGTTTGCGCGTGCGCAGTACTAACGAACAAGACTGCGGCGAAGACGCTACCGAGATAGCAATAACAAATCGACCGTCGCGAAAGCCATTGTGGGCATAATGTTGCAGAACTCATGTCGGTCTCTCCGTAGGTTGACTATAGCGCGAACACGCCGCGCATCCTTCCGCGTGTCACCGCGATGTCGCACGTCAAACGGCATCAGTTCGTGGCCGCACCAACCAACTACGTTCGCGTCCACTCGGTGCCGCCGGCGCGGTCTTCGAGTGTGACGCCGATTTCAGTGAGACGATTGCGGATCATGTCGCCCGTGGCGAAGTCCTTGGCGGCGCGGGCATCGGCCCGGAGTTGGATCAAGAGCTTCATGAGGCCCTCGGCGGGGCCGTCGCCCCCTGAAGCGGGCTCGCCGGTGGCATTTTGCGATTGCGTCCATTCCGTGCCGCCGGCGCGGTCTTCCAGGACGATGCCAAGCGGAGTGAGGCCGTCACGAATCTTGTCGGCCACGGCGAAGTTCTTGTTCTTACGGGCGTTTGCCCGCAGTTCAATCACCAGCGGCATGAGTTTGGCCGTGAGGTCATCGGAACCGCCAGCCGCTACGGGTGGCTTTTGGAAAATCCCCAGGATGTTGGCCAGCTCTTTCAGCGTGGTCAGCAACGACGTAAACGTCGCGATGGCAGCAGCGTCACGCTGGCCTTTGCCTTCGAGGTCGTGCTCGTCGCAGAACTTGTTCGTGAGCGTGGCGAGATCAAAGAGCTCGCCGATCGCGCCGCCCGTGTTGAAGTCATCGTCCATCGCGGTAATGAACTTCTCGCGGCAGCGCGTGGCGGATTGGATCGCGGGACTGCCGCCCGCTGAAGCGGGCTCGCCGGTAGTGGTGTCGCCATCGGCGCGCGATTGAGTGGGTTTGAGATCGTAGAAGTCCTTGCCGGTGATGCGCGTGTAGCGTTTGAAGAGGCGGTAAAAGGCTTCGAGGCCGATGCCGGCTTCTTCGATCGCCGGTTCGTTGAACAGCACCGTGCTGCGGTAATGTGTCCGCAGCAAGAAGAAGCGAATGCGTTCGCCACCTTGACGTTGGATGAGGTCAGCCAGGCCGCCCGCGCCCTTCGAGCGGCTCATCTTTTCGCCTGCATCTCCACCACCGATTTTCCCCGCTGCGGAGCCCTTGCGCAGCAGACCATTATGGGCCCAGTACAAAACCATCGGCTTGTTGTGGCAGCATTCGCTCTGGGCGATTTCGTTTTCATGGTGCGGGAACACCAGGTCGAGACCGCCGCCGTGGATGTCGAACGTTTCGCCCAGCAGCTTCTTGCTCATGGCCGAGCATTCAATATGCCATCCAGGTCGGCCTGGGCCCCACGGGCTGTCCCACGAAGGCTCGCCCGGTTTGGCCGTTTTCCACAACGCAAAATCAGCCACGTGCCGCTTGCGCTCGCCGGTTGAACCGCCTTCACCCTGCATCGATTCGATCGAACGATTCGACAGCTTTCCATACTGCGCGTCTTTGCCGACGTCGAAGTACACGTCGCCGTCCGAAGCATACGCGATACCTCGTTCGACGAGCTGCGCGACGAACTGAATAATCTCGGGCATGCAGTCGGTCGCCCGCGGAAAGTAATCGATTTGATCCACACCCAGCGCCCTGAGATTCGAGCTGTAGTCGGCGATGTTTTCTTCGGCGACTTGCAACATCGAAATGCCGCGCTCGGTGGCTTTCTTGATGAGCTTGTCATCGACATCGGTAATGTTGACGACCCATGTCACGTCGTAGCCGCAGTACTTGAGGTACCGCTTGATGCAGTCGAAAATCACGGGGCCAACCATGTGACCAATGTGCGCTTTGTCGTATACCGTGGGACCGCACAGGTAGATGCCGACCTTGCCCGGCTGCACCGTCGCGAACGGTTCCTTACGTTTTGAAAGCGTGTTGTACACGCGCAGCGTGGGGTGAGCGGGAGCAGTGGGCACGGCGGACGGCTTCGATTGAATGGCAGCACTCATGGATTGTTCGAGTTCAGATATTGAATTTCAGTTAGCGAATGACTTCTCAGTAGTCTTCCGCGTGATAAACGACGTGGATTCCTCGTTAGCCGCGATGCTACGCATCGCCGGCACGTTCTAACAACACAATACAACGGGCTTCAACTAGTTCTTGATTACCGACGGGCCCAACGCCCTCGCCAGTTTTGGCCTTGATTCCAATTTGATGCGGATTCAGTTGGAGGATTCCAGCAAGCACGTGGCGAATGGCGTCGTAGTAGTCGGCGAGTTTCGGGCGTTCGGCATGGATTACGCAATCCAAGTTCACAATGTGGTAGCCCACTTCGCTCACGCGAGCGACGGCGGCCCGCAGCATTTCAGCGGAATTACGGTTGCGATTGGCTGGGTCGGTGTTGGGGAACAAGCGACCGATATCCGGCAGCGCGGCCGCGCCGAGCAGGGCATCGGTCACGGCGTGCAGCAGGACATCGGCGTCGCTGTGGCCCACCAAATGCCGATCGTGCGGCACGTCGATCCCACCGATCCGCAACGGTCCACCAGATTCGATGCGGTGCGAATCTTCTCCAAGTCCAATCCGTAAGTCGCTCGTGGTCTCGTCTCCTGCAATGGAACTTGCGGGCAGCATATATCGCCCGGCCGAAACGACCGGGCTATGTATCGGTTACCGGGTCGCGAAGGTCGGCGTTAAATCCGCTAGCGAAATTTAGCGAATTTGCGGGGATTATACCCGTTCTCCCAAAATGCGACAACGCGAGCCACGTGCAGGGCCAGGGCCGATCGGTTCTTCATATTGAACCCAAAGGGTGGCATGCTCTCGCGCAGCGTGAGCATGGAACCTCTCGAATAACATGGCCACGTCGGAGTACCTCCGAGGCCATGCCACTCTGTCACGACTTCCCCAACTTGATAAACTGATTGGCTTGGCCTGCGGCCCACTGCGGCAATCCATCGAGAAAACTCACCTCAGGCCGGCTCGCCATCCGTAGCAACGAACTCGAGCGGCACGCGTAGGCACTCCTCGGCAGGTTCGGCGAGGCGAACTTCAAACTGGGCGCCATTGTGGAGTACTTGAGTCGGTTTCACTGTGGCGTCGAAATCGTCGGCTAAGTTGACTTCGATTTCTGGCATACGCTCGAATGGCGGGCAAAACGCCACATAAACCGTGGCCTGCCGTTCGCCGGGGACGAACTCAGCAAGCAGTTGGCCGGAGATGGTCTCTCGTCCATCGGCGGTGCGACACCGCGTGACCCGCTGCAAAACGAGCTCCGATTCCTCTTCGGCTTCCTCCCCCTCGTCCGTCAAGATCTTGACGGAGGCGGCATCGATACTCTCCAAGTCGTCAGTCGCCTGCGGTGTTAGCGGGGGCAACAAGACGATGGCGAACATCACCAGCGGCCAAATGAGCCAGTCGACAACTCGCGTTCCCGGGTACGAACATGCAACCGCGAACATCAGCGTGCTGAGCAGTGTCAGCGCCGTAACGATCGCGCTTTGATGAGACAATTCGCGAACAGTAATCGCCCAAACACCAATCAGTAGCGCGGTTACAAGCAACGGCAACACCGGCAACGGCGCCGCCAATGCACCAAGCGCGCGGCGGGTGAGAAAGAATGCGGCAATCGCGACGACCGAACACGTCAGCACCGCTGCAAACCGAGCTCGCAACAACGACGGCTCAGTTTGGATCGCCGCGATTCGCATTGTGCCGTCCGTGGCACGCATGATGTCCTCGCTTCGCGTAGGTCAGGCTTTAGCCTGACAGTTGCCGACGGGTCAGGCTAAAGCCTGACCTACGATACCGAAACACTACCGCGCCGCAACCGCCGCAGTTTCCGCCGCCGCGGCTAGTTCCTTGGCCTTGTCGGTCCGTTCCCAAGTGAACTCGGGTTCATTGCGGCCGAAGTGACCGCCAGCGGCCGTCTTGCGGTAGATCGGCCGGCGCAAATCCAAATGCTTGATAATACCACCCGGGGTAAGCGGGAAATGCTCGCGGATGAGTTCGCAAATACGAACATCCTCAATCTTGCCCGTGCCATCGGTATCGACATTCACGCTTACCGGGTCGGATACGCCGATGGCATAAGCGAGTTGCACTTCGCAGCGATCGGCCAAACCAGCCGCGACAATATTCTTCGCCACGTAGCGGGCCATATAGGCCGCACTGCGATCGACCTTCGTCGGGTCCTTGCCGCTGAAGGCACCACCGCCGTGACGGCCCCAGCCGCCATAAGTATCGACGATGATCTTCCGCCCCGTCAGGCCACAGTCGCCATGCGGGCCACCCGTGATGAACTGGCCGGTCGGGTTGATATGGTACTTGATCTTGCCCGTGACCAATTCCTTCGGCAGCATCGGGTTGATCACTTCGTTGATCACGAACTTTTCAATCTCGGCCCGCTTCACCTCCGGGGCGTGTTGCGTCGAAACGACGACGGTATCAATGCGAATCGGCGTCGCGCCATCGAACTCAATTGTTACCTGGCTCTTGCTATCCGGCCGCAGCCATTCGACTTCGCGCTTGAACCGCGCGTCGGTAAGCCGATTGATGATCTTGTGCGCCAGCGAAATCGGCAGCGGCATGAGCTCCTTCGTGTCGTTGCAGGCGTAGCCGAACATGAGACCCTGGTCGCCCGCGCCGATTTCCTTGCCCTTCGCGGCATCCGAGTCAACGCCCATCGCGATATCCGGGCTCTGTTCATGCAGGGCGACGAGCACCGAGCAGTGATCGGCGCTGATGCCCATCGACGCTTCGGTGTACCCGACGTCGTTAATCACCTCGCGCACGACCTTCTGCATATCGACGTAGGCCTTGGTCGTGATTTCGCCAGCGATCACCGCGAGGCCCGTGGTAACCATCGTTTCACAGGCCACGCGGCTCATCGGGTCTTGGGCGAAGAGGGCGTCGAGAACGCCGTCGGAGATTTGGTCGGCCAACTTATCCGGGTGGCCCATACTGACTGATTCACTCGTAAACAAATGCCTGCCGGATGCCACGTGAACACTCCTCAAGGGTACGAAGAAGTAAATTGCGATAAACTGCCGCGGCAACCCGCCATCCGCGGCTTTTGGCCGGAACCCTCATTCTAAATGGCAAGCGACATCACGGGCAACCGGCTGCCCCACCGTAGGACGGACATTCCTGTCCGTCCAATCCGTCCAAAGCGCGAACCGGACGGACAGGAATGTCCGTCCTACAAACTCCATTTGTCGGTGTTAGATGGGTTTTCACGATTGTGCTGGCGCTGTACCGTGGGTCGGACCCAAGTTAATTCCCCTCGTAGCACCGAAATCGAGTTTTTATGGCACGTTGGCCGCGTCACGTTTGGACTTCGCTCTTTACGTATGCGACCATTTTTGTGTTGTTTCCGCTGTTGTGTCTGTTGGCCTATGCCTGGGTGCGAGGTTGGTTTTGAGAAACGCGAATCCTGAACGACGAGAATTGGCCGCTCGGCTGGAACCGTTTGGCCAAGCGCACTTGCTGCGCTTTTGGGATGAACTTGATACCGCCGGCCGCGCGCAGCTAACGAAGGAAATCGCGGCCATCGATTTCCAGCAAATTACCGATCTGTTTCACCAAGGCGCTTCCAGCTGCGATTGGGCCAGCATGGCTCGGCGGGCGACTCCGCCACCGGCGATGCGATTGGCCGAACGCTTAGCAGGCGCCGGCCGGTTCTCCGCAGCCGACGTGCGTCGGTGCGCGATCGAGGCCATGCGGGCGAGCAAGATTGGCGTGCTACTGGTGGCGGGAGGGCAGGGTAGCCGGTTGGGGTTCGAGCAGCCGAAAGGAATGTACCCCATCGGCCCGCTGTCGCACGCGACTCTGCTGCAAATCCATTTCGAGAAAACGTTGGCAGCCGGCCGCCGCTACGGCGTGCCGGTGCCCATGTACATGATGACGAGCCCAATTTCGCACGACGAGCAAACTGCGTTTCTGCACCGGCAGAAGTTCTTCGGAATGCCAAGCGACGATGTCGTCGTATTTTGCCAAGGAACGATGCCGGCGGTCGACGCGGCAACCGGCAAACTGCTACTCGCGTCGAAGGACTCGCTTTTCCTGAGCCCCGATGGTCACGGCGGCACCGTGGCGGCCCTCGCGGCAAGCGGTGCGATCGAGCACATGCACGAGCGCGGTGTCGAACATTTGTTTTACCTGCAAGTCGATAATCCACTCGCGCCGATCTGTGACCCAGAACTCATTGGCTATCATCTGCTGGCCGAGTCTGAACTAACTTCCGTGGCCGTAGCCAAACAGACGCCGCAAGATCGAGTCGGCGTATTCGCGATGATCGACGGCCAGATGCGGGTCATCGAGTACAGCGACCTGCCCGATGATGTGGCCGAGGCCCGCAGTCCCAATGGTTCGCTCAAGTTCTGGGCCGGCAGCATCGCGATGCATGTGTTCAGCGTGGCGTTTCTCGAGCGATCATTGCATCTCAAGGACGCATTGCCGTTTCATATCGCGCGCAAGAAAGTGCCGTACATCGACGAAGCGGGCCAACTTGTGCAACCCCGCGAAGCGAACGCGCTCAAATTCGAGCGATTCATTTTCGACTTGATGCCCCACGCGAAGAATCCGCTGGTGGTCGAGTTCGCCGAGGAGGATGTGTTCGCGCCCCTCAAGAATGCCTCGGGGGCCCCACGCGATACGCCCGAGTACGTGCGACAATTCATCATGGCCCAACACCGCAAGTGGCTGGAGGCCGCCGGCACGCGAATCGCGGACGGTGTCGCCGTGGAGATCAGCCCCTTGTGGGCACTCGATGCAGAGGACGTGGCCGCACGTACCGATCGACCGACAGAAATCGACGAACCTACCTATTTGCACGACGTTTCGTAATCAATTCGTTTTCTTCACCACCGAGAGCACGGAGTTCACGGAAAGAGAAGTAAACCACTAATCCGCGCTAATCGAACGCTAATGTTCAGCAGAGGCGGTTTGAAACTACCAGGTACATTAGCGCCAAATTAGCGCACATTAGCGTTTAAGCAATCCGCATTACCTTCTCTGTGCTCTCTGTGACCTCTGTGGCTAATGGTAAATCGATGCAATACGAAGTCGAACAAAAACATCGTGTCCCGGATATGCGAGCGCTGCTGGAGCGGCTGGCCGAGCGCGGCGTCGAGATTGGCCCGGCCGTCGAGCAGGCCGACCAATATTTCGCCCACCCCTGCCGCGACTTTGCCCGCACCGATGAAGCCCTGCGAATTCGCACGGTCGATAGTGAAAGCCTCGTGACCTTCAAAGGCCCGAAGATCGATACCACGACGAAGACGCGTCGCGAGCTTGAGTTGCCATTGGAAGCGAGCGACACCGGTGGCGAGAAGTTTGCGGAGTTGCTGCAGGCGCTAGGCTTTAGGCCGGTACTGGCCGTTCGCAAACGTCGCCGTTCGTTTCACATAGCCTCGGCCGGCCGCGAGGTGGAAGGGGTCATCGACGAAGTCGACGGCATCGGCACGTTCGTTGAATTGGAACTCATCTCCGACGACGCGGAACTGGAGGGAACGAAGCGAGTAATCTCATCGCTCGCCTCTGAGTTACAACTCGGCCCGACCGAACGACGAAGTTATTTGGAAATGTTGCTCGAAAAAGGTGGCGGCAAGCCGTCTGCCAACTGAGCTTTTCCAATCTTGCGCATTTTGCCATACTTTCGCCCCCGCCAAACGGCGGTCGTCGAATCTCGGGGCGAAAGGCAATCGCAATGAAAATCTTCTTTTCCGTCGGTGAGCCGAGTGGCGATTTGCATGGCGCCAATCTCGTTCGCGAGTTACAGCGGCGTCGGCCGGATTGTGAGTGCGTGGGCTACGGCGGGCCGCGGATGGCGGCAGCTGGCTGCTCGCTGCACGAAGACCTTACCAAACTGGCGGTGATGTGGCTGCTCCATGCGCTACTCAACATCCACAAGTTCTGGAAGCTCGTCGGCCAGGCCGATCGCTATTTTCGTCACCATCGGCCAGATGCGGTCGTGTTGATCGATTACCCCGGCTTCAACTGGTGGATTGCCAGGCGAGCCAAAGCACATGGCATCCCCGTGTTCTATTACGGCGTGCCGCAACTTTGGGCGTGGGCTGGGTGGCGCGTGCGCAAAATGCGGCGGTTCGTTGACCACGTGCTCTGCAAGTTGCCGTTCGAAGAAGCGTGGTATCGCGAGCGCGGCTGCAATGCCACGTTCGTCGGGCATCCGTACTTTGATCAACTGCGTGCCGAGCAGCTCGATCGATCTTTTATCGGCCAGTTGCGCGGCGATGGCGGGCCACTGGTCGCCATTCTGCCCGGTTCGCGAACGCAAGAAGTCAAAAGCAACCTCAGTTACTTCCTCAAGGCGGCACAAATCGTTCGCGCACGTGTGCCAAACGCGCGGTTTGCGATCGCTTCATTCAAGGAAAGCCAAGCCGTAATGGCCCGTGAGGCCGTGGTAGCTATCAATTTGCCGGTCGAGATACACGTCGGTCGCACAGCCGAGATCATCGAAGCAGCCGATTGCGCGATGGCCGTGTCCGGCTCGGTATCGTTGGAACTGCTGTATCACACGACTCCAACCGTGATTCTGTACTATATCTCACGGCTCGCTTACTTCGTACAAACTTTCTTCCGCAAAGTTCGCTATATCACGTTGGTGAACCTGCTGACGGCGACGGATTTGTTCCCCAAACGCGTGGCCACCTATGACCCGAACGATCCGGTCGATGCCCACGCCCTCATGCCCGAGTATCTCACCTGCCAGGATAAGTCGGCGCAGGTGGCGTCGCATGTGATCGAATGGCTCACGGAACCCGCCCAGCGGTTGGCGCGAAAGGCCGCTTTGGCAGAACTAAAGGAGCGTGTTGGCCACGGCGGCGCTTCGCTACGCGCGGCGGATTACATCTTCCGAACGCTCGACGGCCAGCGAAGGCCAATCTTGCGGCCGCACCTTCGAATACCTATCGCCGCCAATACTCTGACCCGCGACGCTGCCTAAAGTCGTGAGGCCTTGCGGCAGCGATTTCGGATTTCGGATTGCGGATCGCGGATTGCCGATCAGATAATAGGGCAGGGCTGGTGCAAGTTATTCGCTCCGTTACCGCCCATCCCAAATCTGCAATCTTACATCTTAAATCTGACATCCCTCATGCTTCTCAACGAACCGCCGCCGACCCAGGCCGACCTTCACTTTCGGGTGCTTGGCATTCCGGTGCGAGTTCATCCGTTCTTTTGGTTAGTGGCGTTGTTTCTCGGTCTCGGCGGACGTGGGCCGGCCGACCCGCGCGATGTTTTGATTTGGATCGTCGTGGTATTCATCTCCATCCTGGTGCATGAACTGGGGCACGCCATCGTCCAACAGTTCTATGGCGGACGCCCGTGGATCACGCTGTACAGTTTCGGCGGCCTGGCTTCCTGCAACGATTGTGATCGACGACCCTGGAGCCAGATCCTCATTTCTCTAGCGGGGCCGTTTGCCGGCTTCTTTCTCGCCGGTTTTGTCGTTTCCATTTTGTTTGCTCTGCAGAGGCTACAGCCATTTGAGCTGGATTGGATCCCCGTGCGCTGGATTTGGTTTGATTCAATAGCCGACGTTGTGATCTGGGACTTGCTGGTCGTCAACATCCTCTGGGGCCTGGTGAATTTGTTGCCCATCTATCCGTTGGATGGCGGTCAGGTCGCGCGCCAACTCTTCCTGCTGTGGAATTCGCGGTCCGGCACGCTGAAATCACTGCAATTGTCCGCGGCCGTTGCCGTGCTGGTGGCGGCCTACGCCCTCTTGAAAAGTGATATCTACATCGCCCTGATGTTCGGCTTCCTGGCCTATGGCAACTTCCAAGCGATTCAGTTCTACCGCAACCACTGGCGCTAGCCAGCTATTGATCGCTGCGCAGTAAAGACCCTAACGCTCGTTTAACCCCGAGCCAGCGGCGAGGCGATCGTGCGTTCCGTCGCCGTTGGCTCCGGGTTAAACTACGCACGACCGTTCATTCTCGATGCGGTTATCAATAAGTACACAGAATCTACCGTGGCGCTACGATTCAACAGCGATTTGATCGCGCCCTGACCAACTTTTTGCAAGTTCATACTGTGTTCCGTGAGTAATGACTCGTTTTTTGGGTGCCATGCCCACGGCTCGGCGTGGGCATGTGCATCGCCGTACCTGCCTGGCCACGTCCGTGGCCTCCGTGATTGGGGCGCTCGAAACCGCCTCGATCCATCCTTACCTTGCGAAGGATAAGTCCATCCAATGAGCCCGCCGTCTCCCACTCGCCGAGTCATCTTGTTGGGTGCGAGCAACGTGGTGCGCGCGTTCCCCACGCTCGTCGAAACGGTGCGCCGCACGTGGTGCGAACCAATCGATTTCATGGTCGCAATGGGGCATGGAAGGTCGTATGGTCAAGATTCTGCCGTTTTCGGAAGAAAAATTTCCGGAATTTTTCCCTGCGCGCTTTGGCGAGATTTACATGAGCGCGCACCACTCCCCACAACCGCGCTGGTGACCGATATCGGCAACGATTTGTTGTACGGTGTGACGCCCGCTCGACTCGTGAGTTGGGTCGAACAATGCGTTAATCGACTCGCAAATGTCGGCGCGACGACGATCGTCACGCACTTGCCCGCGGCGAGCATCGAGCGACTTGGCCAACGACGATTTGCACTCTTTCGCACCATGCTTTTCCCGCGCAGCAACCTCACATTGGCGGCAGCGAAACAGCACATGCGCGAGATGAACCAGCGGCTCGATGCGCTCGCTGAACCACAAAAAGTCTCGGTAATTTCAGCGTCGGGCGCGTGGTACGGGTTCGATCCCATTCATGTCACACGTCGTTCATTCCGCAAAGCCTGGCCGACAATTCTCGCTGACTGGCTCGATGAAGACGAGCAGGTTGTATTTTCAAAATCATCTCTGTTGATGACTGCCTATTTGGCATCTTTAGCGCCTTTTGAGTACTCTCGGTTTGGAATGAAACGATGTGCCGCGCAGCCGTGTGCACGCTTCATCGATGGCACCACGATCTCGTTGTACTGAGTTGTGTTGCGAGTGTACTCAAGAAAGAATTTCGCGCGCGATCAGTGTTCGTGAGCGCGCAAAAAGTTGTCTCACGACGAAAAATTTTTTGCGACGAGCAAAAATTTTTGCAAAAACGTGTTGCACAATTCCAACAATTTCGTAAAGTTACGGTCAAGTGACTTCGGTGTTCGCGCATTTCATGTGCGTTGAGTTGATGAGGAAATCGATTCAGCTGCGAATTGAAATGCGAGTTACCGGAACTGCCGCGGACGCGGCGGTTGGTTTTAATCAGGTGATGACGGCTGTGAGTTTCAATTGGTGTGTCAGCCGGTGAATCACCCAAACTTTTTTATGGAGGAGTGACTGTGGCCAAGAAGAAACGCGCCGCCAAGAAGAAGGCAGCCAAGAAGACGGTGAAGAAAGCCGCCAAGAAGAAGGCCAAGAAGGCGAAGAAGAAGACCAAAAAGGCCATGTAGCCTTGAGGTAAATCGCCTCGGCGGGTTGGAGAGCCCCAGAGCTCTCTCCGCCGCGTGAACTAACGGGAAAGAGCCGCTGGCCACAGCCTTGCGGCTCTAATTTTTTGCGCTCACTCTACATAGTCGAGCCGTCTCGGTTCGGCGGCTGGCAGGAATCGGGGCAGGGGGTGGCTAGGCTCGAGCGCAGCGAGCGCCCCGTGCGTTTGGGAGAGTAGGTAGGACGGACATTCCTGTCCGTCCACAGCCTGGCACGACTAACTGAGTTTACGGAGGGGATGCTGGGGAATTAGCCGCAGGCGAGCCCCCAGCAGGCGGAACGTCGGAGTATAACGGCGTAGGCAATACCATAGCCCGGCCGAGACGGCCGGGCTATTTGAATAACACGCTACAGTACGTTCAGCGTCGGCAACGGCGGCTCCGCTTTGTGTGACGTACTAATCTGCTTCACCAACCGGTAACAGATGTCGCTAAAATACTTCGCTGTCTTTTCATCGCTGAAATTGCCGCCCGTCTCACCGGAATCGCCACGCTCGCGAATGCCAATGTTGATCGGCACAGCTCCCAGGAACGGCACGCTCAACTCACCGGCACGGCGTTCCGCACCGCCCGAGCCGAAGATGTCGTACCGCTTACCGCAATCGGGACACATGAAGTAGCTCATGTTCTCGACCATGCCCAGCATCGGGATGTTCACTTTGCGGAACATCGCGATGGCTTTTACCGCGTCGATCAACGCAACATCTTGCGGCGTGCACACCACAACGGCACCGGTAAGCGGAAGAATCTGCGAAAGCGTAAGCGCGATGTCTCCCGTCCCCGGCGGCATATCGATGATGAGATAATCGAGATCACCCCACTGCGTATCGCGCAGGAACTGCGTGATGGCCCCATGCAACATCGGCCCCCGCCACACCACTGCCTCACCAGGCGGAACCAGAAAGCCCATGCTCATCACGCGCAGGTCGTCTTTCACAATGGGCTGCAACCGACCATCAAGCAATTGCGGCCGTTCATTCACACCCAAGAGATGCGGCACGCTCGGGCCGTAGACATCGGCGTCCATCAAACCCACCGCGGCCCCGCCGTTCTTCAATCCATAAGCGATCGACGCCGCAATCGTGCTCTTGCCCACACCCCCTTTCCCCGAGCCAACGGCGATGACGCTCTTCGCCGTAAGACCTATTTCGCCTATGCGTTCCGGCGGCCGCACAAACTCCACGACGCGCACACGCACATTCGTGCCCGGCGGAAGTTTCGCCCGCAGGAGCCGCTCGGCTTCATTCCGCGTTTCTTCCCACAGCAAACTCGACCACGTTGTTAATCCCAGCGTCACTTCCACGCCGCGGCCATCGATCGCGATGTGCCGAATCTGCTCCATCCGCGCCAGGCTGCGGCCGGTCTCGGGGTCGAGCATTTCGCCCAACAGGGTTTCAACAAGTTCACGGGAAACGGGCGTATCAGCCATTGGGTTGAACCTCTTCTGCAAAACGGAATTGAGCTTCCCAAGCTACCGACAATCAGTCGTCTTGCCAAGGAAGAGCGAGTTTCGCCATTTCCGCGATAGAATCATCGCGAGCCGGTTTGCCGAAGCAAGAATTGGCCTGCGCGAGGCGGACCGCCAAAGGCAGCAGTCGGGCAATTTGGCGAGGTGTTTGAAGAATATCGGCTGCCCCAGCTTCGCACAGCGCATCGCAAATGAAATCTCGGTCGTAGACTATCGATTTGGTATTTCCCGCGGACTTTCCCAACGAGTCATCCATCAAGGCCACGAACCTCAAGTTCTGATCGCGCTGGGTGGAAAAGAATTCCAAAACATCCGCCAGATTTTCCTCCCCCACTTCGACCAGAACGATCGCAGGGTGATCCTTGGGCAATGAATTGCTCAGGAGAAAACCAGGTCGTCTTGGTGTGGGAGGCGTCTCCGACGCCGATTCTGCTCGGGAATTGAGCACGTCATCGGCCTCGGAGAGGTCTCCCACAGGTAGTTTTCTACTGAGCAGCAATGAGCCCATTAGCTGCGTTAGCGTGCGAACCTCTTTGATTCGTGCAAGCGGTATCCAAGAGCGATCGGAACTGTGGTGGCGGGCGATGGCCACCCGCAGCGCCGCCGCCCAACGGCCCGTTCGCTCACACACGAACCAGAATATGTAGCGATCGCCGCATTGAATACTCATTGCTCAGCATCTTCCTGTTCGATGAACTCGGGCAATTCAACTGCGGGCCTAACTTCCGCTTCAGGCGAAATCATACCCAATTGCACCAGGCGGCGATAAAATCGTGGCCGCGTCATCCCCAGGAGTGCGGCCGCTTCACTCTTGTTGCCGCCGGTCTCAATCAACGTGCGTTCGATGGCGTCTTTCTCAATCGACGCCAACACCTCTTCAAGCACGATTGGCTCAGGCTTATGGCGGATATGGCTGGCAGCCTGTGCGGCCTGCAAGAAGATCGCAGGCAAGTCCGCAGCCACGACAACATGCGATCCACACGCCGCATGGGCCGCTTCAATAGCTTCGCGAAGTTGTCTTACGTCACCCGGCCAACTGTACAACGCCAATTGATCCAACGCATCGCCGCGCAGTGACCCCACTTGTTTCGAACTGTTCCGATTGCAGGCTTCCAGGAAATACTGAGCCAGGATCGGCAAGTCTTCCAGCCGATCGGTCAATCGCGGGATTTGAATCTCAACGGTCGAAATCCAGTTCCGCAATTTGGCGTCAATCGCAGTCCTGCCACTGACAGACGCGCCATCCTTCTCGTTCGCGGACACCAATTCGGCCGTGCTGATCGTCGCCACAACCCTAGCATTCACCAACTTCTGCTGTATCGCATTTAGGAGGAGACCTTGATGCTCGGCGCTCATGGCCTCCAAATTCTCAAGCAACAGCGTTGGCCGTTCGCCATCAGAGCCTGCCAGCCGAACGCGGTCCAATGTGCGAGTCCATAGATCATTGGTGAGCGAATCGCATCGGATCGGCAGTAGCGGAACGTCTTGATCGCCTGTCGCCTGGTAGTGAATGGCCCTCGCAACGTGGGAGCGGCCAGAACCGCGAGGACCACAAATGAGCACGTTCGCCCTGCTCGCCGCCGCCGCCTCGATTTGCGCCCGCACCTTTTGCACGGCCGAACTTGCGCCTAGCAGCGATTGCATCGAATACCGCTGCGCTTGCCCGCGGCGAAAGCGGCGAATCGTGCGATGCAATTCTTCAATGGTAGCCTCTCCGGAAACCTCCGCGGCCACCTCTTGGGGCGTTAAGTCCGCGGAGCCTAGCACAACCAATAGCGAAATACCGACAGAATCGGAGGTTAATCCGGCTGTCGTTCGCTTTTGTCGACGACCGAGCGCGACAAATTCTGCCGCGCGGTGCCGCAATCGCCCATCGCGAGTGGCACAGCTGATCGTGCCGACATTCGTTTCACCTGCCAAAGCCGATGGCGGCGGGCATAGATCCGTCAACGGCGCAGATTCATCCGGCAGTAACTCCTCGGTCTTCGCTGCTTCTGAATGAAATTCGACGCGCCGGCCGATAATCCGCTTGGGCTCCAAATCGATCCACGAAGCCAATGCCCCGTTGCAATAAATGACTTGCCGCTGCTCGTTAATCACGTAAAGTGGTCGATCACTCGAATCGAGCAACTTGGCGAGTTCTTCGGCGATGGATCTCTTAGTTGGCATGAAACGCATATTGTCGATCAACGAACTACTTCAGCCTGAATCATCTTGCCGAAGTATGCAAGCCAACTGGCGGCCGAACCAGAGGTTTTCGCCAAAGCGTCGGCGTGGTCGCTTAAGCGACCACGCTCATGGTGCTACAATTTGCGGCATGGCACTCGATCCCGTGGAAACGCTTCAGCAGTTGATTCGGATTCCCAGTGTGAATCCCATGGGGCGGCCATTTAATGAGCCGATTCATGGCGAAGCCAGGCTCACCGATGCACTGCAGGCGATTTGCGAGCGGCACGGTTGGCCGTGGTTGCGGCAATGCGTTCAACCAGGCCGTGAGAACCTGGTCGCGCTGCTGGCCGGCGATCCGTTGCCTGCGGATGGCGGCGAATTGCTGCTCTGGGATGTTCACCAGGATACGGTTCCCGCCGATGGCATGACGGTCGAACCGTTCGGCGGAGAGGTCCGCGATAACCGCGTCTATGGGCGTGGAGCATGCGACGTGAAAGGTTCGCTGGCCGCGATGCTGGCGGCCGCCTCGCGGAGGAGTGAAGACGCGAACGAATCCTCCCCTAACCCCTCCGTAACAGGGAGGGGAATCCATCGGCGGCCGACGATTGTGATTGCGTTCACCGTCAACGAGGAGTGCGGATTTTCTGGTGCAAGTACGTTGTGTGATCTATGGCATCCAGAAAAACGCGGTGCGGCGACGATCACGGCTGGCACCATTTCCCCCGACGCAATATTTCCACGGCCCCCCGATGCCGCCGTCGTCGCCGAGCCGACGCAGTTTGACGTCGTCGTGGCCCATCATGGCGTCGTGCGCTGGCGGTGCCACACGTTCGGTCGAGCGGCCCACACCTCGCGGCCCGATGCCGGCGTCAATGCGATCTACGCGATGGCGAGAATCGTTCAAGCCGTCGAACATTACCACACGCTGCTAAGTACCGCGTGGCCCGAGCATCCACTTTGCGGACGACCAAGTGCGTGCGTGAGCACGATTCACGGTGGCGTCGGCATCAACACGGTGCCGGAGCACGTAACGATCGAGATCGACCGGCGCCTGGGGCCGGAAGAATCGCCAGAGGAAGCATATCAACGATTGATCCAGTACATCGCGGAACAAGCCAACGTCGGGCAATGTCGTGTCGAGCATGATCTACCGTTTATGCGCAGCCACGGCCTGAGCGATCGGACGAATCGAAAGCTCGCCGAACGCCTTTCGGGCTTAACACGCCAACTGGGCCGGCCAAGTGAAATTATCGGCGTGCCCTTCGGCACCGACGCGGCAGCGCTCTCAGCCGATGGCATCCCAACCGTGGTGTTCGGCCCTGGCTCGATTGCCCAAGCCCACACCGCGGATGAGTTCATCGACATCGAAGAACTACGATTCGGTGTGGAGATCTTCTGCCGAATCGCCACGGAAGGTTTGAGATCGCCGTGAGCGAATTTCGGGTGGCATGCTTTCCCGTAGCAGCGGGTAAGCATGAATCGCATTGACTCTCGCCGCTCGCAACTCGCGCCTCGAAAACGACGAGGACCGCGACGCCGGCAGTCTGCCAGCGTCGCGGTCTGCTTGGCCTCATCCTATGACACGCGTCGACAAGTGTCCCCCCAGACGATGACGCGCCGCCGCCATTTGTTGTGGCGACAATCTTACGTAACCACCGGCCGGCGGTTAGAAGATGTCGAGGACGAAGTGGGCCCCTCGGTAATACGGGCGCGCCGTGGGGTAATCGCTGAACCAATGGCGGTTATAAACGGGGATGCGCATTTCCGGAGGGTAGCGATAATACAGGCTATCCGCACTGCGATAATACTCGCTCCCCCAAAAGTTCTGCGGATAGTACACGTACGGATAGTGGTAGAACCGTTCCCAGTCGGTCGTGTTGTAGGTGTGACCCCACGCGCGGCCGTACGCTTGTTGAGCTTGGGCTTCGCGGGCCGACGACAAAACGGCGAGCAGCAGCGCAGCGCTCGCCGCGAAGTAAATCCGGCGGAACATCACTTCCCCCCTGAGTCGAATGCGGTTGGAGTGGCTCGGGCTCGCTCGGCGAGTGCTGGCCACCGCCGGTGTGCCGGCGTCCGTAGTAGCATCGACCGGCGTTATAAACCGGATTGAGCGAAAATCCGGCACAACCGACACGACCGGACCCGCGCGGGCCGGTAGCGTGTTAAGGTTTGCGGACTAGGAGGGAAGTAATGGGGAATGCGGAATTGGGAATGAGGAATTTGGAATTCGGAATGGGGAATGCGGAATCTAAACGCCGTTGCTTGAGATTCCCCACTCCCCACTCCCAATTCCCCATTTGCTTGGCTCTGAATTCCCCATTCCCCACTCCCAATTCCCCATTCGCCTAACCCGGCTTCTTCCCATCCACCAACTCCTTCTCCCATTGGTCCATCAGCGGCCAGTCGAGGGCGCAGGTGCCGAAATCGGCCATGTGCAGGTAACTTTCGAGCCGGGCGATCGTGCGGTCGATCAGTTGGTCGTCTTTGCGGAACACTGGCCCGTGGCTTGGCAGCAGCCACTCGACGTTGCTAGCACGAATGCGCTCGAGCGACTTAATGAAATCGGAAATGTTGCTGCCATGGTGAGCATCGATAGCACCGACGCACCCATCGCGAAACAGATTGTCGCCCGAGAACAGCAGCTTGCCCAGCCGGAACGATAGCTGGCCACTCGTGTGGCCCGGCGTGTGCCAAACTTCTAATTCTAAGTTGCCGATGCGAATACGGTCGCCGTCCTTGACTAGACGATCCACTTTCACGGTCGGCATGTCCAAGTGGATTTCTTGGGCCGCGATTTCGGCAAACGTCATCAGCTTGTCGCCAGCTTCCAGCGGCTTGGCGGCATCCGCGTGCGCCGTGACGGTCGTCTTCAAAAGTTGTTTGGCCTTCGCAAAACCCTGGATGTGATCCACATCGGCATGCGAGGCGATTAGCGTCACGCATTTCGAAAAGGGAAAGTCGAGCTGGCGGATGATCTCCAGACAGTCATCCACCGCATCTTCGTAGCCCAGGTCGATGAGAGCCCAATTGTTGTCGTCATCGTAGATAAGATAAACGCTGCAAGTGATCCGCCGGCGTGCTTGAGAGTTCAGCTCGATGACATGCGGAAACAGCGGTTGACGCTTAATAACAGCCATGCGAATCCTTCAAAGGAACTCTAACTTCCCCTCTCTCTCTGGGAGAGGGCCGGGGTGAGGGTGCCCTGGAAATGATGTTGCCAGAGTTCCTGACGTGCAATTCCAACAGCCATTTATGATAGGGATTCGCGGGCCGAGCGGCAACCTGCGCACTGGGTGGCACGCCCTGAGGCTCTGCGAAGGGCGTGGCTATTCACTCGTTCCCACACTCTGCGTGGGAACGCAATCCTTGGCCGCTCTGCGGCCGCCTCCTGCATGGCGTACGACGCGGAGCGTCGCAGTCGTGTGTTCCCTCGCAGAGCATGGGAACAAGACATAGATGTAGGGTGGGCACCACCCACCAAAGTCGTACTAATGGTATTTAACTGGATAAGATCGCGGCCAGACCAACTTGATAGTCCGGGTACTTCAACGTGACGCGCAAATCGGCGAGCATCCGCTCGTTGCTAATGCGACGATTGCTCTCGGCTCGCAAATAGCGCGGCGTGTTCTGGTCTGGCTCGGTAAACGTTGGCGGTTGGGCACTAATCTGGCGTGCGACTTCGCTGTAAAAATCGCCACGCACAACAGGAGTTCCATCGCTCACGCAGTAAACGCGTGGGCCTGACATGCCACTTACGAGCGAATCCTGGACAACGAGACCCGACCCGACGGTGTCCCAATCCGTCGTGGCCGCCGCATCGACGATCGCCGCCGCATCATCCACATGAATGAGATTCAAGAAACCAGTCGCCCGGGCTGGGATCGGTTCGGCATTGCGCAGCTTTTCCAAAAACGGCACGCGCCCCGGTCCATAGAGGCCCGCCAAACGCAGGATGATGCCGCGAACGCCAAGTGGGTGCGACGCCAACACCTGTTCCGCCGCTAGCGACGCCTTACCGCCCTCACGCTGCGGATCGGGCAGTGTTGATTCATCGATCCACTCACCACTTCCTTTGCCATAAACACCCGTCGTACTGATGTAAATGAACCGCAGTGAACTCCCCCTCCCTATTAGGGAGGGACCAGGGGAGGGTTCGTTACGGGCCAGCGCCTGCAGTACGTTCCTCATGCCCCCCGCATACACCGCTTCGATCGAAGGCCCACCGGCAGACGATCGATCATAGCCGACCGCATAGAGCACCGTCTTGGCAGCCGGCAAATCACGTAGTGTCGCCGGCCGCGTCACATCCGCCACAATTGCTCGGTAGCCATTGCCTTGGAACTCATCGGCGCGCTTGTGGCTACGGGTAACGATCACAACCTCATGGCCCGCGTCGCGCCATAGCGCCGCCACGCGTGAGCCCAAATATCCACAACCAAAAATTAACTTGGACATTGCTAACTACAAGAAACTACGCTCGGTGGGGTGCCATGGCCACTGCTTGGAGTGGCCATGCCGACATCATTGAGCGCCACATGCCCACGCCGAGCCGTGGGCACGGCACTCTCGCGATGCACCCTCTCCCATTGGGAGAGGGCTGGGGTGAGGGTATTTTGGGAAGGCTTCCATCCAAGTCTCTTGGAGTGCCAATGTGTGCTGGATTGATGGAACGACTCAATCAATCGCCCCCGGCGCATCCTGGCTACGCAAACCTGCTTCCAAGTATGCTGTCAGCATAATCTGTGCCGCCAATTGATCGCGCCGCGCCTGGCGCTGCTTCTTGGTCAATTTGGCATCGCCCAGAAGTCGTTCCGCTTCCGCGGTGGTGAAGCGTTCATCGAAATATTCGACCGGCAAATCTGTCACTTTCGCTAGCCATTCGCCAAACTCGCGGGCTTCCTTAGATTTCTGGCTTTCGCCGCCATGCAAGTGGACCGGTAACCCAACCACGAAGCGGCTGATCCGTTCCTCCCGCGCGAGCGTCTTGAAATACTCGGCATCCAGCGGCGGCGTGCGACGACTGTAATTCTCGAACGGGCCAGCAATGCCAACCTCCGTATCGGCCAGCGCGATGCCAATGCGAACGGTGCCAAAATCGATGCCGGCAATGCGCATGGAAGGATGCGGGATGCAGGATGCGGGGGACAGGGAAGCGAAGGGGGCAATCCACCATTGTACGTTTTTCCCTGCCCCCTGCATCCCGCATCCTCAATCCTCACTCAATCCTCACCCAACCGGCTGCCGCTTCTCGTCGCTCTCAAAATAACCCTTATCGAGAAACCGCAGCGTCATTTCCTGGGCACGCTGGTCGTCCATGAAGAATGTGTGCAGCACGGGCAGCACACGAAAGTCGCGTGCCCCGGCCAGTCGCGTGCTCTCGACCGTAATCACGCCATCGTCATCGCCGGTAACGAGCGGGTTAAAGCCTTTGCCGTCCCCGCGGCCACCAGCAAGTACGCCGAACTCGAATGTCGGCGTGGCGAGTTTGGTTTCGAGGCCTTCCCAGCCCGTGGCCAATTCCTGGGCGGCCGGCCCGGCCACGAAATTCACCACGGCACCGCGGATGAGCAGCGTCGCCACCTCTGGCTGCCCATTCGGCGGCGTCAGCATCACCATCCGGCCAAACGACTGACCCTGGGGCAGGCGACGTTTCTCTTCATTCAAATTGTGGAGCCAGTGCCGCACCACGAGGTTCCCCAAACTGTGCGCCACGAAGTTGATTTCGCTCATGCCCTCCAGGCTACGAACGACGCTATCGAGCGACCGGGCGTGCGCATCGACGCTGCCGCGCGAGGTGGGGTAACCCATGCAGAACGTCTTGTAGCGGCCCGACATATCGATGAATTTGCACAACGCCGTCATTGCCGCTCGCGTGCGGAAGAGCCCGTGCAACAGGACGACCGCCTTGCCTTCCATTGGCGGCAGCTTCTTCTCATTGCGAATTTCATCGAGCTTGTCTCGGCAGGCATCGAATGTGCCGGACGCGAGCCGAAGATTGGAGCCATCAAGCAAACGATAATGATTGTCGAGCGCGTGGCATTGAATACGGTATTCATGGAAGAACCACACATCGGCCCAGAGTTGCAGGCCGCCAACGGTCTTGCTCAAGAGCAGCGTGGGATCGAAGTCGAGCGTAGGCATGGCAACCGGTGACTCCGTTGCCGTTTCCGCCGACAGCCGAGACACTCCGCACGCAGATGCCAGTAGCCAAGCTACAAAACTTCTTCGTTCTAACGGTTGTCGCATAGCGGTACAAGTTTGTTTTCGTCCGCAGATGACGCAGATGAACGCAGATGTTCTTTGTCGACGTTTTAGATTACAAAAGCCTGACAAGAAGTACCGGCATTGTGTTTATCAGTCGGGAATTCCATCTGCGCATATCTGCGTCATCTGCGGACAAGAAAACTTCCTCAACAGTTGAACAAACCAGTAAGTTTGCATGGTGGCTTACAAATAGCCCCGCCACTCCAATTCCTCCAATCGTTTTACAACTTGGCGAATTTGCTCTTCGTCATGCTTGTTCGCCACGAGCGTTGCATTGGGTGTATGCACAATGATGCAGTCCTTCATGCCGAGCGTGACAACAAGGTGGTCGTCATCGGTGCGGACGATCGTGCCATTCGTACTCAGGCCGACGTGCCGACCGACGATCGTGTTGCCGTTTTCGTCGCTGCCGACGAGCCGCGCGAGTGACTGCCAGCCGCCGAGGTCATCCCACTCGAACGGCGCTTCGATGACCGCCACATCGGTGGCATGTTCCATTACGGCATAGTCGATCGAAATTGGCTTGATGGCGGCGAATTCGCGCTCGAAAACGGCGGCGCTGTCCTTCGCATCCCAGGCATCAACGATCGTCTGCAAATGCTTGAGCATTTCGGGCTGCCGCTCGCGCAGGGCATCCAGAATCGTGGTCGCCCGCCACACGAAAATACCGCTGTTCCAATAGTATTCGCCCGAGTCGAGGTACTTCTTGGCCGTGGCGGCGTCCGGTTTTTCACGAAACTGCTGGACTTTATACTCCGGTGCGAGCCGGGGCGTCCTCGTCCCCGATTCGTCTACTTTCGTGCCGCTTCGGCCGGGGGCGGGGACGCCCCGGCTCGCCAACGGCGCACCGCGATGGATATAGCCGAAAATCTCCGCCGGATACGTCGGCTTGATTCCGAACGTCACGATTCGCCCCGGCGCTTCGTCGACCATCGCCGCCGCTTGGCGAATCGCGGCCTGAAACGCCTCGGCCGGGCGAATGACATGATCGGCCGGCATGACGGCCATCGTCGCTTGCAAATCATTTCGGCTCACCAAAAGCGCCGCCAATCCAATACACGGTGCGGTGTCACGCTTGCATGGCTCCCCGACGACAGCACTTGCTGGCAACTCCGGCAACTGCTCACGCACTGCCGCGACCAGCCGTTGGTTGGTGACCACCAACTGTCGTTCGGCCGGGGTGATGTCGCCGAGGCGGTCGAGCGTTTGGCGAAGCATCGTGGCATCGCCGACGAGCCGCAGCAGTTGCTTGGGTGCGTCGTTGCGGCTCGCCGGCCAAAAACGTGTGCCGGTTCCGCCGGCCATGATGACTGCGTGGAGCATGGGGTGGTTGAGGGTCGAGAGTCGAGGGTTGAGGGCCAATCAAAGCGACGTCATAAAGCCGCGACCGGCGGTCGCGGTTCGCGGGCAAAATTAATCATCACTTCAGCATACCCAACAATTCCCGTGCCGCGCAGGCCGGATTTACAGCCGCGGTAACCGCCGTAGCGACGGCGACGCGGGAAATCCCAGCCGATAGCACCTCGGGCAAGTTTTCAGCGGAAATGCCGCCAATCGCGAACGTCGGCAGCCGAATTTCGCCAGCAACCTGCCGCAGATAATCAAGCCCTGCAAAAGTCTCAAAGGTTTTCGTCCGCGACGCAAACGTCGGACCCGCTCCCAGGTAATTCGCACCGTCCAGAACGGCCGTCCGAGCTTGATCGATGTTGTGCGTGGAAATGCCCACAAGGGCCCGCGGACCCACAACCGTGCGGGCATCTTTCACGCTCAAATCCTCCTGGCCGACGTGGACACCGTCGGCGTTGGTCGCGGCAGCGATATCGGCACGGTCGTTGACGATGAAGAGTGTTTCGGACCCGCTCGTGAGTTGCCGCAACGTGCGGGCACGAACAACGAGATCGCGGTCATCGATGTTCTTGTCGCGGAGTTGAATCACGCCGACGCCCGCATCAACAAGTGCTCGGATTAACCCTTCAAAGGAAACGGCCGATTGCCCGCCTTCGACCAGCACACAAAGCGTTGTCTTCGCGAGCCGTTCTCGACTCGACCTCCCGATATCAAGCGCCTTCTCCAGCGTATAGAGTCGATAGCGCAATGACTCGCAGCGGCCAGCAAACTCCGCATTTGCGATCTTGCCGTATTCTTCCAAGCTGCGGAGCGATTGCTCGGTACGTTTCAGGCTGGCCGCACACACGTCCCAAACATCCGACCGCCGATTTTCACTTGGCGTGGAAACTGCGGTACCAACATCCCGTTGCGTATCTCGTGCGGCATGCCGTTCGGCGGATTCCAACCAAGTTGCCGCCGCAACCAATTCGTGGCGGAGCGATTTCAGTTCGGTCGTCAGAAAGCGATCATCCAGCACGAATCGCGCGTAGTCCTCCACCACGCGCAGCCCCTCCGTGGCCCGGTTCAATGAAGCATCGAGAATTCGTAAAATTGCCGTTTGCATGGCGATCTCAAAATCGCTTACACGATGCCAAATAAAGGTCTCACGCAGAGGCGCAGAGACGCAAAGCTGTGAAAGACTGGTTCGCGGATGGCTTCTGACCTCTGCGGCCTCCGCGCCTCTGCGTGAGACAAATACGATGTGATTGAATTAATGGTGATGCGATGGTCGCGGCCAACGAGCTGTAAATTATGGAGAATTCTCAGCTTCGCTCCCGGGGGAACTGTGAACCTCCGGTTGCGGAACGAACCTAAATGGGCAGGCTGCGTAAACCGATCATAACGGTCAGTGCGGGGGCGGGACAGAACCAGCCGGAAATCGCCGTAAGTTGTAACTCCAAACAGGTATTCACCTTGCCTTGCTGAGCCGCTATTCCGGGGCTAAACTTTCTCAGGCCTATTGCTCCCCGCGCCGATTCCCCGCCCTGGTGGGGCCGCGTTCGCGAGCAATCGTGGCTGGATGGTTTCTTGACGCAAATCCGCGGTTTAGAAGCCGCATATTGGCGACGAAAAACAATCCTCACATTCCTACGCTGCCTGATTTGACCCCACGCATACAATTACTGCGTACTGGCAACCAGCCGCCCCGCGGTGGCGTTTGCTAGCTGCTTACACCGGAGATATCAATGTACGAACGATTTACCGACCGTGCCCGCAAGGTGATGCAGCTCGCCAATCAGGAGGCGCAGCGCTTCAACCACGAATATATTGGCACCGAGCACGTGCTGTTGGGGCTGATCAAGGAAGGCAGCGGCGTGGCTGCCAACGTGCTCAAGAACCTGGACGTCGATCTGCGCAAGATCCGGCTCGAAGTCGAAAAGCTCGTCCAAAGCGGACCCGACATGGTCACGATGGGCAAGCTCCCCCAAACGCCGCGGGCCAAAAAGGTCATCGAATACTCGATGGAAGAGGCCCGCAACCTGAACCATAACTATGTGGGCACCGAGCATATCCTGCTCGGCCTGTTGCGTGAGCAGGAGGGCGTCGCCGCCCAGGTGCTGATGAACCTCGGGCTCAAGCTCGAAGAAGTCCGCGAGGAAGTGCTCAACCTACTGGGCCACGGCATCGAAGGTGCCGAAGGCAGCGAGCGCGGTGGCCGCGGTGGCGTCGGCGAGGAAGGGGGCGAAGGCCGCAAGAGCCGCAGCAAAACGCCCGCGCTCGATAGCTTCGGCCGCGACCTCACGGAACTCGCGCGCCAGAAGAAGCTCGACCCGGTCATCGGCCGCGAAAACGAGATCGAACGGGCCATCCAAATTCTGAGCCGCCGCACGAAGAACAACCCCGTGCTGCTCGGCGAAGCGGGCGTCGGCAAGACGGCCATCGTCGAAGGCTTTGCGCAACGCGTCGTCGAAGGCGACGTGCCGGAGCTGCTGATGGACCGCCGCATCGTCGTGCTCGACCTGGCGATGATGGTCGCCGGTACGAAGTACCGCGGTCAGTTCGAAGAGCGCATCAAGGCGGTCATGAACGAAGTCCGCCGGGCGAAAAACACGATTCTGTTCATCGACGAACTGCACACGCTCGTCGGCGCCGGTGGTGCGGAGGGTGCGATCGACGCCTCGAACGTACTCAAGCCCGCGTTGGCCCGTGGCGAAATCCAATGCATCGGCGCCACGACGCTCGACGAGTACCGCAAGTACATCGAAAAGGATTCGGCCCTGGCCCGCCGGTTCCAAGAAGTGCTTATCGACCCGACCACGCCGGAAGACACCGTGCAAATTCTACGCGGCCTCCGCGATCGGTACGAGGAACATCATCGCGTGCAAATCACCGACGATGCGATCCAGGCGGCCGTCGAGCTGTCGGATCGATACATCACGGGCCGCTGCCTGCCGGATAAGGCGATCGACGTGATCGACGAATCCGGCGCCCGCGTGCGGCTCAAGAGCATGTCGAAGCCGCCGAATTTGAAGGAAATCGACGAGGAAGTCGAAGCCCTCAACCGCCAAAAGGAAGAGGCGGTCGCGAACCAAGACTTCGAGCAAGCCGCCCGCCTCCGCGATCAGGCCGACAAGCTCAAGAAGAAGAAACAAACGATCACCAAGGAATGGCGTGAGAAATCGCGCGAAAACGGCGGCGTCGTGGATGAAGACGTGATTGCCGAGGTCGTCTCGAAGATGACCGGCATTCCGCTCACCCGCATGACGACCGAGGATTCGCTACGACTCATGCACATGGAAGACGAGCTGCACAAGCGCGTCATCAGCCAGGACGAGGCCATCAAGGCCATCGCTCGCGCTGTGCGCCGCAGCCGCAGCGGTTTGCAAGATCCGAAGCGGCCCACCGGTACATTCGTGTTCGCCGGGCCGACGGGCGTCGGCAAGACGCTGCTCGCGAAGGCGCTCGCCGAATTCATGTTCGGCGATGCCGAGGCGCTCATTCAGATCGACATGAGTGAGTACATGGAGAAGCACAACGTCAGCCGGCTCATCGGCGCTCCGCCGGGATACGTCGGCTACGAGGAAGGTGGCCAGCTCACCGAGCAAATTCGCCGCCGGCCGTATGCCGTGGTGTTGCTCGACGAAATCGAAAAGGCCCACCCGGAAGTCTTCAACATGTTGCTCCAAGTGATGGAAGAAGGCCGGCTGACCGATAGCTTCGGCCGCAACATCGACTTCCGCAACACGATCCTCATCATGACCACGAACGCCGGCGCCGAGGCGATCAAGAACGAAGCCGCCTTCGGCTTCGCCAAGCCCGACGAAGACGCCAGCTACGAGAGTATGAAGACGCGCGTGGTCGATGAAATCGAAAAGGTCTTCCGGCCCGAGTTCATCAACCGCGTGAATGATATCATCGTCTTCCGCCACCTGACGGAAGAAGATCTCAAGCAAGTGGTCGATCTCGAACTCGGCAAAGTGCGCAACCGGCTCAAGGAAAAGGGCTTGGCGGTCGAACTTTCCGACGAGGCCAAGGAGTTCCTCATCAAGAAGGGCTCGAACACCGATTACGGCGCACGGCCGCTCCGCCGGGCGATCGAAACGTTCGTCGAGGACCCGCTGGCCGAGGAACTGCTCAAGGGCGAGTTCGCCGGCAAGGACACGGTCAAGATCGAGGTCAAGAAAGTCGGCGACAAGAAGCAGTTGGTGTTCGAAGGCCTCGTCACCAAGGGCCAGGCCGAACCCGAACCGGTTGGCGCTGGTGCGGGTGGTGCGACACCCCCGAGCGAAAGTACCGCTTCGTAAGTACTCTCGCTTTGGAGAAAGTGACATTTAGCCCCGAGTCAGTGACTCGGGGCTTTTTTGTTGCGCTCAAGTCGACTTCGCGGTCCAACAGAATTATTCAAATAAGCGCGATACCAACTCGTCGCGCGCAATTTCAAAATGAGCTGCAACGTCACGCAAAATCGCGGCCAATGTACCGATACGTAGCGGATTGCTTCGCGGCACCGTGACGTCATGGCGACATTTTGGTCCGTGGTCAAACGCACATGAGAACCGCGTTGCCCCGTTGATTCGTATCCCAAACGGCGTAACGCAGTGATGAGTTCATCGCCGGAAGGATTGCGCGGCAGCCTCATGCCGTTAAAATCTCTTCGTGAACGATGTGCAGACGTATGACTTTGGGGGCCTGACCCTCATCAAAATGGCACTCCACCGCTTCGCGAACGTTGCGCCGCAATTCCTCGAGCGAATCGCCTTCCGTAAAAATCGAATCGCCGACCGCGCGGGCGGTGAACCCCCCCTCATCGGCTTCTTCCACCAGAAAAATGATTTCGCTCATAATATTCAACTCACGATGCCCCGTTGTTACGCTTAGTTTACCTCACTCCACTGGAAAAGTCACGGCAATGACGTGGCCTACAACTTAATCGCGGTTGTGCCGAGCGGCCGCTAAGATGCAAGTTATGCAAAAAAACACGCTTGCCATCATCGCAGTTGCGATTGTCATATTCTTCAACCACGGATCAGTTCTGGCCGGTCCACCACGACTGCCTGACTCGCACTACAAACTCGAACTCATCGCTCAAGAGCCGCAAATCGTTACGCCGGTGGGCGTGGCATTCGACCGTAAGGGCCGGCTGCTGGTTGTCGAATCGCACACGCATCAGCCGCCAGAAGGATACCAGGGCCTGAAGCACGATCGCATTCGCATGCTGTCCGATTCCAACGGCGATGGCAAACTCGACCAATGGAGCACGTTTGCCGAGGGCTTCCGCCACGCCATGAACATCCTAGTGGGCCGTGACGGCGAAGTTTACCTGGTTTCACGGCATAACTTAGTCGTACTGCGCGATACGAATGGCGACGGAGTTGCCGACAAGCAGCAGGAACTGTTGCGGTTGGAAACATCCGACGACTACCCGCACAACGGGCTCGGTGCTCTCGCCCAAAACAAGGTTGGCAATCTCATCGTATCACTAGCCGAAAACCACGGTGAGAAGTACAGCTTGATCGGTGCCGATGGCACGACGATCAACTCCGGTGGCGGCCAAGATGGTTTTTACACCATTACCCCTGAAGGCAAGAACCTGAAACGTTTCGCCCGCGGTTTTTGGAACCCGTTTAGCGCGTGCGTTCTGCCCGACGGACGCATCTTCACGGCCGACAATGACCCCGACGCCAGCCCACCCTGCCGGCTCGTGCATGTCGTGCCCGGCGGCGATTACGGCTTCATCTACCAATACGGCCGCGCCGGCACGCATCCGCTGCAATGTTGGAACGGCGAACTCCCTGGCACGTTGCCCATGGTCTGCGGCGTGAGCGAGGCGCCCACAGCGATCGTTCCGCATGCCGGCGCGCTTTGGGTAACCAGCTGGGGCGACCACCGCATCGAACGGTACGAACTTGTGCCCCGCGGCGCTTCGTACAGCGCGAAACGCACCATCATTGTTCAGGGCGACGGCGAGTTTCGGCCGACGGGAATGGCCGTCGCTCCCGATGGCTCGATCTACTTCGCCGATTGGGTGCTCCACGATTATCCGGTCCACGGCCATGGAAAAATCTGGCGGCTGATGCTGCCCGATGGCGACGCAAAGAAACCGCTCCCACCGCAGTCGAAAGAAGACCTCGCTGCCTCGAATGACGCGGGCGAAGCCGTTCTAAATATCGAATCGCCCGATCCGTATTTGCACAACCACGGCGTGAACCAGCTTGCGCACCAAAAGGATCTCAACTTGCCCTCAGGTGCCTCGCCCCGCTTGCGCTTGGGCGCGCTGGAAGCAGCCTGGCACAACCGGCCTACCGACGTGGCTTCGCTGCTGCGAAACGCTCTGCACGATGATTCGCCCGAAGTCCGCTTGTTCGCCGTGCGCTGGATCGCCGACGAACGCATCACCGCCTTGCGCGATGATGTGGCCAAACTGCTAAATGGTCCACAGCCGAATTTTCGGCTTTACCTAGCCGTGTTAGGTGCCGTCGATTGGCTCGCCCACGAACCGAGCCAGCACACGGCTGATTTTACCGAAGGGTTACTCGTCCGCGAGCTCAGCAACAGCAACCGCTCACCCGAGATTCACGCCCTGACGCTCTCTCTGCTCAAACCCAGCAACAAGTTTCTCACGACCGAACGGCTGGCCGGCTATTTGCGATCCGATTTCGCTCCATTGCGCCTCGAAGCCGTGCGAACGTTGTCCGCTCAATCGGGCGAAGCGTCGTGGAAGTTGTTGGCCGATATCGCGAACGATCATTCGCAGCCAACAAACATTCGCGCGGAGGCAATCATGGGGCTCTCGGCCGGTGCCAAGAAGCATCGAGCACTACTGGAAAAGTTCGCGGCCGGCGACGATCCCACGTTGAAGCACGAGGCCGCGCGAGCGCTGCGATTGGCTCTCTTACAACCCGCGTCAACGGAAGCAAAGCCTCCGGCCGAAGACCTCGAAGCCTGGAACAAGCTACTGTCCACGCCGGGCGACGCCGAATCCGGTCGACGCCTCTTCTTCAGCCCCGTTGGCCCACGTTGTAGTGTCTGTCACTCCTACGCCGGACGCGGTGCCGGCATCGCTCCCGAGCTAACGCGAATCAGCAGCGTGGCCTCGCGCGAGCGAATAATTGCGTCCATCCTGCAGCCAAGTCTCGAAATCGCCCAGGATTATCAACCCTGGCTCGTCACCACGAACGACGGAAAAACCTACACCGGCGTGCGGCTCGGTAAAGCGAGCGATAGCGGCGAAGAAGATTATGTCGACACGGCCGGCAACGTGTTCACGCTGCCCAGTGCGACGGTCGAATCGCGGCAACCTGTCGACAAGTCCATCATGCCCGACAATTTTCAGTCGCTGCTGTCCGTCGAGGATCTCCGCGACTTAGTGACGTTCCTTGTTTCCCCTGATCGCTGACTTAGCTCAATTAGCGGCGGCTGCCAAGCCGCTGCGACTCTAACTCGCTTCGTGCCGACAACGCGTGTCAAACGCCCGTTTGCGGTCGGTCGCCGATAGCACTGCATCTGCCGCTTGCACTTGGCGATCCCCAACTCGCCCCTAAACTTTACTCAAGCGGCACAAGTTCAAATGCCGACCTACTGGGACGTACGCCTTGGGGGGCGCGTGCGCGCCGGCCGTAGGTCAGGCTTTAGCCTGACCTACATCGAGCCGTCAATGCGTCAGGCTAAAGCCTGACGTACGGAAAATCCCCATGGCCACCGCTTCCACCAATATCTCTACCGAATACCGTCGTCGCGGCCTGGGCGGCGCCGTCTACGATTCCGTCGCCGACGTCGGCGCCGTGACGATCCGCTGGGTGGAAACGCTCGGCGACATGTCGCTGTTCATGTGGCGAACCATCTCGTGGCTCATCACGCGCCTGCCGCGCCGCGATACGCTTGTGCCGGCATTTTACAATATCGGCGTCCTCAGCCTGCCCGTGATCGCCCTCACCGGCACGTTCATCGGCATGGTGCTGGCGGTGCAGTCGTACACGCAGTTCAAGCAGTTTGGCTTTGAAACGCGCCTTGGGGCGCTCATCAATCTTTCGATGTGCCGCGAACTCGGCCCCGTGCTCGCCGCCACGATGCTGGCCGGTCGCGTGGGCAGCGCGATCGCCGCCGAAATCGGCACGATGCGCGTGACCGAACAAGTCGACGCGCTCATCTCGATGGGCGCCAACCCCATTCACTACCTCGTCGTCCCGCGCTTCTTGGGCTGCCTGCTCATGATCCCCTCACTCACCGTGATGGCCATTTTTATGGGCGTCGTCGGCGGCTGGTTATACAGCGTCGAAGTCTTCGGCATCGACTCCTATCACTATTGGCACAACTCACAGCAGTTCGTCGAAAACTGGGACCTGTTTTACGGCATTTTCAAGAGCGTATTCTTCGGGGCCACGATCGCTATCGTCAGTTGCTACCGGGGTTTCAATTGTGCTCCTGGAGCGGAAGGTGTTGGTCGCGCCGCCACGGCGGCGTTCGTGCTTTCGTTCGTGATCATTTTGATGTTGGACTTCTTCCTCAGTATCGGCCTCGATAGCGTTCACCACATGCTGTGGCCCGAGGTGAAGTGATGTCGAGCGACAACCCCATCTCGAAGCCCCGCCGCGCGAAGCCTACGCCGGTTGAGCCTGCATTCATTGAGCTGAGTGAACTCACGGTCAATTTCGGGCGGCAACCCGTGTTGCGCGATATTTCAATGGCAATTCCCCGTCGCCAAACCATTGCCATTATCGGCGAGAGCGGTTGCGGCAAGACCGTGCTTCTTAAGAACATCATTGGCTTGCTATTTCCTTCGTCGGGCCATGTGATTGTCGACGGACAGAGAATCGATGAGCTCAACGACAAGGAACTTACGACCCTGCGCAGCCGCTTTGGCTACCTGTTTCAAAACGCCGCCCTCTTCGACAGCATGACCGTGGCGGACAATGTGGCTTTTCCACTGAAAGAAAATAGCCGGATGCGCGCGGAGAAAATCGAACAAATCGTCTCGGACCGCATCAAACAAGTCGGCCTGCCAGCCAGCGTTCTCGGCAAGCGGCCCGCGCAACTGTCCGGCGGCATGCGCAAACGTGTCGGCCTGGCTCGTGCGCTCGTCATGAGCCCCGAGGTGCTGCTCTACGACGAACCCACGACGGGCCTCGACCCCATCGTCAGCGACGTCATCAACGAGCTAATCATGCGGACCCGCGAGCAAAACGCCGTTACCAGCATCGTCGTCACGCACGATATGAAAACCGCGCAAAAGGTGGCCGACCGGGTCGTCATGCTCTACCCGCTTAGCCGCCTAAGACCCGATGAATCACAAATCATTTTCGACGGTACGCCGATGGAAGTGATGGAAAGTGACGATAAACGCGTCTCCCAATTCGTTCGCGGCGAAGCCGGCGAACGCTTACTCGAGATGCGGGAAGAAGCTATTAGCTATTAGTCGTTAGTCGTTAGCTGTTAGCTGTTAGGCGTTAGGCGTTACCTAAAGAAATATACTATTTGTCTTTATTTCTGGCTAACGCCCAACGCCCAACGCCTAACGCCCAACGCCTAACGCCTAACGCCTAACGCCTAACGCCTAACAGCTCCCCACCATGAACGAACGTCAAATGCAATTCCGCGTCGGCGTCGTCGTGTTCGCCACGATGATCGTCGGCGGACTGTTGGCCAGCCTCAACGGCCCGTTACCGACGGGGTGGTTGCCGTGGGGCCGTGGCAAGTACCAAATTGCCATTGCCGTGCCGCAAGCTCCCGGCATCGATACCAATACGCCCGTGCGCAAGAACGGCGTGCTCATCGGCCGCGTGAAATCGATCGAAGACCAGGAAGGCGGCGTGCTGCTGAAGGCCGAGATCGATGGCAATCGCCCGCTGTTCCCCAACTACGAACCCCATATTCGCACCACCGTTCTGGGAGATGCCACGATCGATTTTCTCAGTCGGCAACCCGCCCCTGGTGCTGAGGCCGTGAAGCCAGGTGCGGTATTCCGCGGTTTTGTAGATCCAAATCCTTTCGATTCGCTCAGCCAACTTGGCGATCTCAAAGAGGAGTTTAGCAAAGCAAGCCAGTCGCTTGCGAACGCCGGTGATGAAGTTGCCAAACTTGCCAAACGCGTCAACACGGCGTTTGGCGATGAATCCGGCGAAACGCAAGGCCGCGTCACACGCCTGCTCGATACGACCGAGCGGGCCATGAACCAGTTTGCCGCCACGATGACCTCGTTCAATGAACTCATCGGCGATGAGCCTGCCGGTGCGCAGCAACCCGGTGTCGGCCCGCCACCGCTGAACAACCAGCGTGCGCCCAGTGCGAATCCGCCCGCGAACAGCCAGCAAATGCGGCAACGGTTACGGCAAGGCCTCAACGAATTGCCCGACGCCATTCACGAGTTCCGCGTCACCATGCAAGATACTCGTGGTGCGATCCAATCAGCCGACCGAAATCTCAAGAATTTGGAAGGCTTCACCGAACCGCTGCGCCAAAAAGGCGGCGACTTTGCCGACGCGCTCCTGAAAGTCGTTAACGGGCTTGACCAACTCGTCAATGAGGTTGGGCAAGTTGCTCGCGCGCTCAACAGCCACGAAGGCAGCATCGGCAAGCTAATCCATGATCCACAGTTTTACGACAACGTGAACATCCTTATGTTCAATGCCAACAAAGTTCTTACCAGTATCGATGAACTCACGTTCAATCTGAAGCCGGTCGTGCACGATGCTCGCATCTTCATGGACAAAGTCGCCACCGAACCCGGTCGCATCATCAGCGGAGCGGTCCGGCCCAGCAATGTGAAGTAGCCATCGCGCACGATTTCCGCATCGCTTGCGGTCGTAGTTCCGCGCTTGCGGTTTAGCCCTACCGTTCATTACGACGCTGGTAGTCGATTGGGAATCGTAGCCGCCGGCGGCACAACAACCGGCGCTGGCGGTTGCGTGACGCTGGGTAGGGGTGTGGGCGCTGGCCCGGGAGGCATCACCGCGGGCGCCGGTCCGGTTGGGGGCGGTGAGATTGGCGCAACGCCGCTGGCCGGCGTCACCGGATACTGTAGCGCATCCTGCCGCAATTGGTTTGCCCGATCGACCAGCTGCTGCGGCGGCACGATAATCTGCGGCGCCAAGTTGTATGTCACCGTGCGATTATCGCGAATCTTGGTCGCGACCAAGTTCTCGCTAATGAAGTCCAGCGGCGGATACTGGTACCACGGCGTTGGGATCGGTTGATTCACCGTTAGCGTCTCGTAGCCCGGCTTGATCAGCCGAATTTCACGCGTGCCGTAATAGGTGAAGTCGACCGAGCAAGGCGTCGTGCCAATCTGTTGATTGTCGACGTAAACCAACGCCCCTGGCGGATTGGTGCGCACATTGAGCCGGCGCCTGACGCAGCCAGCGGCCGGGAGGAACACTGCGATAACCAACAAAATGCGTACCAGGTTACGCATAGCGAACTCCGGACTGTCGATGAGACGGCGAACGGGAAGAGGGGGCGAAGTATAGGAATTTGTCCCCAAATCCACCAGCCGAATCTCTGTAGGAGGCGTTTTCGCATCTTTGTGGGAGGCGTCTCCGACGCCGATTTCGCGCAAAACTTGAGAATGGTTCGAAGAACGATGCCCCTCTGGGTCGGAGACCCCTCCCACAAGTTCTTTCAGCTTCAATAACTGATTGACCATGTATCTTGGGAGGGTCCCATTGGCCTACCCGAGCCGCAGTTTCCGGCGCTCAATCGACCAGATACAATGTAATTCGCGCAGCTTCCGGCCTTTCCCCAGCATCCGCGGGCATTGCTGGTGCCGCTAGCGTGCGTTATTCCATCCCCGACTCGCTCGAAATCGCCGCGCATGTCGAATCACGACACTTGCATTTGCCCCACCTTCGATTTGAAACATGCGGAAGTCAGCGACTTAGGCATGCGCCGAACGAACAACCAAGATTCGTTGGCGGCGTTCGTCACTAAGGATGTGTCCACTTGGGTGTCGCGCGGTCACCTGTTAATGGTTGCCGACGGAATGGGGGCCCACGCCGCCGGCGAGTTAGCCAGCAAACTGGCGGTCGATAACATCACGCACAATTACTTCAAGCTGCGCGATCTTTATCCGCCGGCCGCCCTGCGGCAAGCCATTCGCGATGCGAACAACGCCGTGCATGCCAAGGGCCAGAGCAGCATTGGTTTCCAAGGCATGGGGACAACTTGCAGCTGCCTCGTCTTGCTGCCGCAAGGCGCCCTCGTCGCCCACATCGGCGATAGCCGCGTGTACCGCCTGCGCGGCGATTTGCTCGAGCAACTCACGTTCGACCACAGCTTGGTTTGGGAGATGGCCGCGGCGGGGCAGATGTCTCAAGAAGATGTGCCGGCCTATATCCCCAAAAATGTAATTACGCGCTCGCTCGGTCCACATCCCTCCGTGCAAGTCGATCTGGAAGGACCATTCAATTGTCAGGCGGGAGACAAATTCCTGGTCTGTAGCGATGGCCTAAGCGGCCCCGTGAGCGATGAAGAAATCGGCATCATGCTGCGCTGCCTAAGCCCAGACGACGCCACGGCCACACTCGTCGATCTCGCGAACTTCCGCGGCGGGCCAGATAATATCTCGATAATCGTTACCGAAATCGATGGAACGGTTCCTCAGATCGCCGCCGAAACGCCAACTGATTCACAACAGACCGCGAAGCGTGCCGGCGCAACGCCGTGGCTGGCATGGTTAGCGGCCGGGGCCTGCCTGGCGATTCTGGCGTATTGTGTGGCCCGCGAGTACTGGGCCGGCGCCATCGGTTCCGCGATCGGGTTACTTGCGGCAGTGAGTGCCGGCATCGCCTTCTCGGCCTCGGCCGCCGCGAAATGCGTTTCGATCAGCCCGATCGGCGGTCCGTACGGGAATGGACCGTATCGAAAGTTCCATTGCAAGCCCAACGGCAAAATCGTTTCCGCCTTGGCGGATATCGCCACTCAACTATCGGAAAACCCGCATGCGCGCAACGGCGAGCGTGAAATCGACTGGGAAGAGTTCGAACAGTTGCGCAACAACGCCCGGGCTGCCAATGAGCGCGGCGACTTCATCTCGGCCGTCGCACATTATAGTGCGGCCATCCGTTTGATCATGAAACAACTGCGGGCAAATCGGCCCACGGTCGAAGTAGATTCTGACCGAATCTAGCGGCTATTACAGGCCGCCTCTCCCTTTGGGAGAGGGCCGGGGTGAGGGTGTACCGCCAATGGTCTCTTCAAGTATCCATTGAAAACTGCGTGGCGAATGGAACCTGTGGGAGGCGTCTCCTGACGCCGATGACGCCGTCCAATGGGACACGCAATCGGCCTTAGATAGGCCTTCCACAGCCTTTTGGCTGCGCGGACTTCAATAAGTACAGGTATCTGACACGCTCACATCGCGATATGCCACGCCTGAATAGCCACTAAGCCCAGCAGTGCCGCTCCGAACGCATTATACTCCCGATTCTTAAGCCACTGCGCAAGGCTCCAGTCGTGGAACATCGCGGTGGGCAGCCGCCGCGGAATGAATCGTGGCACGCGACAGACAAACTCAGGCCACTGATCGGGAAACAACTTCGCCAAATATTTCTCTTCGGATACCGCCCGCAAGATGTAGAGAAATAGGATCGGTCCAAATACGACCAACAGGTTTTCCAAATCGCCGATCAAGAGACAAAAGCCAACCATCATCAGGTACGAGCCTACATAAAGCGGATGGCGTACCAATTGATAGGGGCCGCTCATCGCGAGTTGCTTACGCTTTTGCAGCGTACCCGCCGCCCAAGTACGCAAACCTAAGCCAACGAAGACGAGGCTCAGTCCACCCAGGACCTGGTAATTGCGCAAATCAACGAGACTATGGGGTTGGACTCGCGTGAGGACGTCCTCGACGATCAAGACGATGAAGATAAACGCCGTGATCCGGACGCGGCGCTGGAGGAGAAACACAACGAACTTTTGCCAGAGATTGCTAGGCAATGTTGCATCCGCAGTGGTAGCCATGGGGGAGCCTTGCTTGATTTATTTAGAAATGCCGGGGATGAGACAGTAGGTATCGCGGCACAAAAGGCGACGAGACATTTAGTAGTTTATTGCTCGACCGTCAATCGCGCATTCTTGATGCAACCACCGCGAGGCCGAATTAGAGGCTATCCGAAAAGTGTCGGGGACTGTCCCCCTCTCCCAAACACTTTTCGCATAGCCTCTTACACGCACGTCTTCACGCGCGATGCTAGCAGTCTCGCGGGATGCCAGCAGGGGATTCTTTCCTATCGGTTGTCGTTGTTGAACTCACCATAGTTCTGTACAAGCACGGTGGAACCGAGACTACCCTCGCAGCCATCTCTCACTGTATCCAACTCGCGAACTGCTCCTATGCGGATCCTGACTCGTTACGTTCTGGCGGACCTCTTAAAGGTCTTTCTACTAACGCTAACGGGCTTAACACTGCTGATCTTTATCGTGCTGATCGGCAAGGAAGCCGTGGATAAAGGCATCGGCCTCGGTCCGCTCGTCCGCATGACGCCCTACTTGCTACCCCAAGCCATGCAGTTCGCCGTGCCTGGTACCATGCTGTTGGCGACCACCAGTGTTTACGGCCGCATGGCATCGTACAACGAAATCGTAGCGATCAAGGCGCTCGGCATCTCCCCAATGGCCGTGATTTGGCCCACGTTAATTTTAGCCACCTTCATTAGTTTCATTGCCGTCGTCATCAACGACGTGGCCGTAAGTTGGGGCATGATGGGAGTCCGCCAGGTCTTCTTGACCTCGATCGAAGAAGTGACTTACAGCCAACTCAGCCTGCGCCACACTTATAGTTTAGGCAAAGCGAACATCACCGTGCGCAGCGTGGATGGCCACCGCTTGATCTCGCCAACGCTGGTTCTTCAGGGCTCGGGTGGTCGGCCCGCCTGGACGATTGCGGCCCGCGAAGCCGACATCAAGCTCGTTCCGGAGGATGGCAAGCTCGTCGTTTGTTTTTACGATTTTGAGCTGCAAGGTGCCGTTAACTACAGCGATCCCGGCAAATTTCAATATGAAATATCGGTCGACGATATAACCGGTTCCGCCCAAAAGAACCGCAGCCCGTCGAACTACGCGCTTTCAGAAGTCGGACCCGCGATCGTCGAACAAAAGCAGGCGGTGGCTCGAATCGAGCAGGCGAATGTCGCCCAGGCGGCCTTCGGCATGCTCACCGGCGACTTCGATTCACTTTCCAATGCTTCTTGGAAAGCGAATGAGCGCGAAATCGAGAATGCCAGGACCCGTCTCTATCGGCTGTATACCGAACCATGGCGCCGCTGGGCAAACGGCTTTAGCTGCCTCTGTTTCGTGTTGGTCGGTGTGCCCGTGGCCGTATGGATGCGCTACAGCGACTTCATCGCCAGTTTCTTCATCTGCTTCTTGCCGATTTTGATCGCCTATTACCCTTTGCTCGCCGTCAGCGTCGATCAAGCTAAAGATGGTGCCTTTCCCCCGCAAACCGTGTGGATCGGAAACATCGTGCTGGCATTGGCCGGCATCTGGCTCCTCCGCCGCGTGAATCGCCACTAGCGGCAGGCAATTCCCTGACGTGCCGGCATCCGCATAACATGCGTCGGCAGGAAATCTGCTAGCACGTTGCCTCCGCTTCCGCCATTTTCGAGATTCTGTTACACTGCCACCCCGCACTTCGTGCCCAGGCTTCAGGATGAAGCCCACATTGCCCCAAGCCAAAGAGCGGCGCCGTTGCCGCTCGCGCGACAAGGAGGTCGCACGTGCTGTTCTCGCACTGGTCAATTCGCCAAAAACTGCGGATCGGGCTCGGGCTGCTCGCCATCTCCGTCCTCACGCTCTTCGGCAGCGCGTACTACGGTTTGTACGCCTACCGCGGCCTCGTGAAGAGTATTAGTTCGCGGTCCGCCGAGTTGCCGTTGGCCGATAAACTTCGCGACCACGTGGCCGGTCTGCACGAAATCCTGAATCAGCAGAGTTTGGATGATGGCTTCGGTGCGGTTGGTTCGGTCGCCGAAACCGATGCGGGCATTCTGTTGCGGGAAAAGTACCGCGCATTGCTCGATCTGTTTTGTCAGTCGCTCCGCAACTATCGCGATCAACTGGACGCCAATCGCTGGCGTGTCGAAACCACGATCGACGACGACCGTAACGAACGTCAAACGCTCGCGGAAATCGATAATGTCATCACCCGGATTAAGAAATACGAAGGCGGCGACAAACCCGACTGGCTCTTGGACAACAAGGAAGCGATCAGCCAATTACGGGCTGATGTCGATCAGTTGCGTGGGCTTTCCGCCAAGCTACCTACCTATCTACACGAGCGGTTCCGAGAATTGGCGTCCGATGTGCGCAACGAATATCGCTTCGCCATCGTGCTGGCTTGGACGACCACGGTCCTTGCTTCGATCTTACTAGTTTCGGCCGTGCTCTTGTTCCGCAAATGGATTGCCCGCCCGCTCGCGAAACTGGTGCGTGGCTCGCGGCAAGTGGCGGCCGGCAATTTCAATCATCGCATTAAATTGGAGAGCGCCGATGAAATGCGCGAGTTGGCCGATGCCATGAACGATATGACCGCCCGCTTCCGGCAAATCCGCGATGACCTCGACGCCCAGGTTCGCGAACGCACCCAGCAAGTCGTCCGTAGCGAGCAACTTGCCAGTGTCGGCTTTTTGGCCGCCGGCGTGGCACACGAAATCAATAATCCCCTGGCGTCGATTGCCATGTGTAGCGAATCGCTCGAAAGTCGCCTCACCGATTTACTACGCTACGTCGACCAAGAGCACGAGAGCGAACGCGACATCGTCCGCAACTACCTCGAAATGATTCAGAAGGAAGCCTTTCGCTGCAAACAAATCACGGAAAAACTCCTCGACTTTTCCCGGCGCGGCGACCCCGAACGCCACCACGCCGACCTCCGCGAACTAGTAACGGGCGTGATCGAAATGATCCGCCACTTGGGCCAATATCACGACAAACATGTCGTGCTGCGCGAGGGCGAACCCGTCATCGCCGAGATTTGTGCGCAAGAAATGAAGCAGGTCGTCCTGAACCTGATCACCAATGGGCTGGATAGCGTCGATCCTGGCGGCACGGTCACCATCCACGTGTTGTCGCAGAGCGGCATGGCCAAAATCATTGTCGAGGATAATGGCTGCGGCATGACGCCCGACGTGCTGAAACACCTGTTCGAACCGTTCTTTACCCGTCGTCGCGGCGGGCAGGGTACGGGTCTCGGCCTGTCGATTACCTATCGCATCATGGAAGAGCACCAAGGCCAAATCGTGCCGCACAGCGATGGTCCTGGTAAAGGCTCGCGCTTCACCGTGTCGCTTCCCCTGGGCGGCGACGCCAAGCGTACCCCCAAAAACCTGCGCCAGAAGGTGGCTGCGTAATCCTTCATCAATTTCGCATTCTACGATATGTCGTATCGCAAAACCTAAGTGAATTTCACCAATACACGAGCTTGCTTACCATGACCTTAAAGACGACCAATGACGCTGCCTCCGAATCCAAAGGCTTGGCCATTCTGTTTGCCGACGACGAGCGCTCGCTGCAGGAATTGATGAAGCTGGAGATTCCCCGCATGGGACATCGGGTCACCGTCTGTCCCGACGGCCTCACCGCCGCCGCGGCGCTTGAAATGGAATCGTTCGACTGCTTGCTCGTCGACCTCGATATGCCCGGCCTCACCGGCATCGACGTCATCGCCAAGGCCAAGGAATTGTGTCCCGATGCCGAAGCCGTCGTGCTCACCGGCAAGTCATCACTAGAAACAGCCATCGCGGCGTTGCGGCACGGCGCGTTCGATTACCTGACCAAGCCATGCAAACTCGTGGAAATCGAAGCACTCCTCCGCCGCGTCCAAGACAAACGCCGGCTGACGCAACAGTACCGCGCGCTGAAGCGCCGGCTCGAGCGAATAGAGGGTTCGCCGCGGCTCGTGGGCGCCTCGGCTGGAATGGAGCGTGTCCGTACGCTCATTTCGAAGGTTGCGCCGACAACTTCCACCGTCTTAATCCTGGGCGAAACCGGCACCGGTAAGGAGTTGGTGGCGCGGGCCGTCCACGATCAAAGCCCCCGCGCGGGCGAACCATTTGTCGCCATCAATTGCGGCGCCCTGCCGGAATCGTTGATCGAAAGCGAGCTCTTCGGTCATCGCAAAGGCGCGTTCACGGGCGCCGATGAACACCGCGTCGGTTTGTTTGAAGTCGCCAACGGCGGCACGATCTTCTTGGATGAAATCGGCGAGCTACCCAAAGCCATGCAGGCGAAACTCTTGCGCGTGCTGGAAAGTCGCGAAATTCGCCGCGTCGGCGAAAATCGCTCCCTGAATGTCGATGTCCGCGTGGTATGCGCAACCCACCGCGACCTGCCGGAAATGGTGGCGGCGGGCGAGTTCCGCGAAGACCTGATGTATCGCATCAATACGTTCGAAATCTTTCTGCCGCCATTACGCGACCGAAGCGAAGATCTCCGAGAATTGGCCGAACACCTCTTGGTTCGTTTTCGCGGCAAAGCTGGAAACGGCGCGCGGCAGATTTCCGACGACGCCATCGCTGTGCTCCGCTCGCATGTCTGGCCCGGCAATGTTCGCGAGTTAGCCAACGTGCTCGAACACGCTACAATTTTGTGCGACTCCGGTCCAATTATGGCTAATCATTTGCCTACCCATTTCACCCGTCGGCAGCTTACCGGCGCGGCCGCTCACCATCCCGGTCCAATCACACTGCGCGACCTGGAAATGCAGGCCATCTATCAAGCTCTCGAACGCAATGCCGGCAATAAGCCCAAAGCGGCCGATGAACTGGGCATTAGTCTCAAAACGCTCTACAACAAGCTCAATCAAGCCAGCGACCTGGAAAAAACGGCGTAGTGAAAACGTCCGCGGTTTTGTCGACACCTGCGACCTCGCCAGCAAAATCGGGGCGCTAGGCGTGTCCCATCCGCGCGGTGGAAGTGTCTATTCGGCGCGCGAAGCACGTTCCGCATAATTGATAGAACCCTAACCATGTGTTCTGCCACACGCGGCGGTGTTCTCGCCACTTCCCCGTACGGCGCGCCCTAAACTCTCTATGGGCGCCGCCAAACCGGCTGAGCCTGCGCACTTTGATTCGGAATGTTGCCGTGGCGACTGATTTGTCAACTCCAAACTCGACCGGGACTCGCGGCATGGAATTCGTGCCGGTTCCGCTCAGCACGCTACGCTCGAGTCGTGTCGATGCGGTGGATTTGTACCTGCGGTACGAACCCGGCTCCGAGCCTCGGCTGTATAGCCGCGCGGGTAGTCGGCCCGACGAGGCTCAATTCGCGGAACTTTCCGCTGCTGGAGTCCAACACTTGTTCGTGCGCGGCGCCGATTTCGCCACGTTCAGCAACGATTTGCTGGATTCCGTCGACTCCCTCTTGAAAGAACCTCTCGTACACTCGGCCGACAAATTCGCGGCGCTGCAACTGGCGGTCGCCGTCGCGGTCGAGCAAGCGTTGCGACTGATGGATTGCAGCAAATTCCGCGCGTTGGCCACCAAGGTGGCCGACGACCTGGTCATGCTGTTCGGCGACGGCGATCCACTGCCGCGTGAACTCTTCCGGCTTGCTCGGCACGATGCCTCCGCCTTTGCCCACGTCACCAACGTCGCCAGCTACAGCGTCATCCTGGCGCGCGAGACCGGAATCACCGATCACGACGAACTACGCAAAATTGCGACGGCGGCCATGCTGCACGATCTCGGCAAGCGATTTATTCCCCCGGCCGTATTAGCCAAGAATGACCGCTTAACTTCCGAGGAACGTGAGCTCATCGAATCACATCCCCTTCGTGGATACGCCGAGCTGTACGACCAGGGTGATTTCAATGTCGGGCAGCTAATGATGGTTTATCAGCACCATGAGCACGTCGATGGCACCGGCTATCCGGTACGCGTGCTTCAGGATGAAATTCACCCCTGGGCTCGGATGCTGTCGATCGTGAATACGTTTGACCTGATGACGGCCAAACGTCCCCATCGTCACCCGGCCACGCCGGAAAGCGTGTTGCAGTTTCAACGCCAACATGCCGGTACTCGATTTGACGGAGATTACGTCGAATGTTGGATTGCCGCAATGAGCCGTGCGTAATTGAACTACATTGGGACAGTGCAACGCACCAAGCTCGCCTGCCCGAGAAGTTCACCGACTTTTTCGAGCGGCACGGCACAGTGCGCGCCCGCGAAGGCTGCCGCCGCGCGTATCTGCGGTTCTATTTGCGCGGCCAAGCAATTGTGGATCGTCGGGGCGACCAACTCGGTGTGTTTACAACCGATGCTTCGCGGCAGGGGATTGGCTTCTTGTCGCCTGTTCAATTGCTGCCGAAAGAACGATGTCGAATTCAACTGCCGAAAACGAAGGGATTTCAAATCGAGGTTGTTCGTTGCCGCCGCATCGACGAACGCTGCTACGAATGCGGAGCAACGTTCGTCTTGGCGGCCGTGTCGAAGTGATCGGCGCTCGCGCCATAACGCAAGGAGATCGTCCGATGTCTACCATCCGCCAAATCATGAGCAAGATCGTCGTCTCGGTCCGTCCCGATGCGACACTAATGGATGCGGTGAAAACTCTTACCCGCCATCGCATCAGCGGCGCGCCCGTGGTGACCTCCCAAGGCGAAATCGTCGGCTTTATCTCCGACGAAAATTTGCACGATGTACTATTCGACGAAAGTGTCCGTAGCGAACCCGTTGCCGCATTCATGACGACTGATGTACATACGGTCGAGCCTCAAGATCCAATTTCCACGGCAGCCAAATTTCTGGCGATGTACGGCGTGCGACGCTTACCGGTCGTGGATCATGGCCGATTTGTGGGCGTCATCACCCGCCGCGATTTGTTTACGCACCTGCTCCGCCATCCCGAGCCGCTCAGCGAACCGCTGTTCGAGTTGATTCCGTCGCTCGGAGAGTGCGTTCCGCACGCCTGACCGCGCGGGTTGATCTACAACTCTTTGGCCACCATTCGGTAGTGAAATCCGTGAATCGCCAGCGCAATCGCCGGCGGCAATTTCCGCGGGTGACGCACCAACACCGTGGCCAAATAACGCCAGAAGGCCACGCGGCCGCGATGCACCACGCCCATCACCCACATCGACCGCAGGAATGCTCGAATATCGCCGGCGGTCAACTTGAGCTTCGGCCCGTGCGGCCGGTATTCTTTCAGAAACGTCAGTACGCGCCGGTAGTAAGTGTTCGGTTCGTACAGCTTCCACATCAGCCATTTATAACCATTCAGCAGATACTCGCGGTCGAGCTTGGGAATGAAGTTGAGCACCGCCTCCGTGTTATTGCCCGTGCTCTTCGCATCCAACCGGCCTTCGCCCAGCAGCCGGTGGTAGAGTTGCGTTTTCGGCAATGCCGTCAGCAATCCGACCATCGCGGCCGCGATCCCCGTCTTTTGAATAAAATCGAATTGCAGCTCGAATATTTCTCGCGGATCGCTATCGAATCCCACGATGAAACCGCCCATCACTTCCATGCCGCTGCGCTGAATGGTTTGCACCTTCTCCGCCAGATCGCCGTGCGTATTTTGGAATTTGTGTGCCTCCCGCAAACTCTCGGCTGCCGGCGTTTCAATCCCCACGAACACGCGGCGAAAGCCGGCCTGCACCATTAGGTTCATCAGCTCCACGTCGTCGGCTAAATTCACCGATGCCTCCGTGATGAAATCCATCTGCGGCCGCCGCTGCCGGCGCCATTCACTGAGCGCCTGCAAGAATTGTTTCACGAGCTTCTTGTTGCCGATGAAATTGTCGTCGACAAAGAAAACCGTCCCTTTCCAACCCGCATTGTGCAACGCATCGAGTTCGGCAATCATCTGCTGCGGAGGCTTCATCCGTGGCTTGCGACCATTCATGACGACAATGTCGCAGAATTCACAATCGAATGGGCAGCCACGCGAAAACTGGATCGAGAGCGTCGCGTAGTGACGCAACTTCACGAGCTCCCACCGCGGCACCGGCGTGTGCGTTACGTCGGGAAAGCCGCGCGACGATTCGTAACGGTCGCGCAAGGTTCCCGACTCCATATCCTGGACTAGTTCGCCGACAAGGTCTTCGCATTCGCCGCACACACAATGGACGATGCCCGCGTAGTCTTCATGGCTGGTAGTGAAAAAAGGCCCCCCACCAATGATCGTGCGGCCAAAATGTTGGCAACGCGGAATAATCTCCTCGTCGATGGATTGCTTGTGGACGATCATGGCCCCGATCATCACATAATCGGCCCACCGCAAATCGGCATCGCGCAGCCGGGTCACGTCCATATCCACGAGACGCAGGTTCCAAGAGCGCGGCAACATCGCCGCAACAGTAAGCAAACCAAGTGGCGGGAACGCCGCCCGCCGCGAGACGAAACGCACCGCATGCTTCAAACTCCAGAACGTCGTCGGAGTTTGCGGCGAAATCAAGAGTACGTTCAAGACCGCCTCCCGGCACCCTCGCCAGAACATCGCGATCGCATGAATTTTCCAGCGCAGAGCTAACCGCCGGGAAATGTGTATCCCGGCAAGTTACCGCGCGCGAGCCCACGTGGCTAGTGCCCGACGCAGGGCCAATCACTTATTGAAGCTAGGAAGACTTGTGGGAGGGGTCTCCAACCCAATGAGGCGTCGCACTTTCAGCCGTTCTCGAAGTTCGCGCGAAATCGGCGTCAGAGACGCCTCCCACATCGTTTGGCTAGCTCCCACATCGTATGGCTAGATTGAATAACTGATAGGCGATTCTGTGGGAGGCGTCTCCGACGCCGATGCCAGCATCTAGTGGAACATGTCATTGGTCTGAGAGAGGTCTCCCACAATCGAATGGCTAAGGAACTCACATCTAAATATCCGCGACGACCTGATCGTAGAACTTCACGTAGTCGTCCTTTTCTTTACCGGCCCGGAACTGAATGGCCGCCCGCGGATGTAAGTTCAATTGGCCAGTGATGTTATACGGCACAAACGGACCCCATTCGACCGTCTTCTTCAGCGGCTCGATATGGTCTTGCAACAGTGCGATCACCGGCCGCAAACGGAATTTTGGATTTCGCAGGAAACCCAGCAATAATTCCATGTGGCAATTGCCAGCCCCGCGGCCGAGCCCGCCCATGGTGGCGTCGACCCGATTGGCGCCGAGAATGATGGCTTCAATCGTGTTGGCGAACGCTAGCTGAAGGTTATTGTGGGCGTGCATGCCAATATCCTTGCCCGTGCCGGCCATCGCACCGGAATACTTCGCGTAAAGTCGATCGACTTGCTCGCGATACAAATTGCCAAAGCTATCGACAATCACCATGACATCGGCGTGCGTCTTGGCGATCTCCGCGAGTACCGTGTCGATTTCCAACTCGGTGATGGTCGAAATCGCCATCAGATTCGCGCACGTTTCGTAGCCGAGTTTATGAGCGTGCTCGATCATCTCGACAGCTTCGGAAACCTGGTGGGCGTAAAACGCCACGCGAATCATATCGAGCTTGCTCTCTTGCCGCGGCACGATTTGCTCGCGCCAATCGCACTTGCCGGCGTCGGCCATCACCGAGAGCTTCAGGCCGGTCTTATCCGCATCGTGATCGCTGAACAGCCGGTTGAGTACGTCTTCATCGCAGAATTTCCACAGGCCGAAGTCGCTACGCTTGTGCAGCCGCGGAGAGGCCTTGTAACCGACCTCCATGTAGTCGATGCCCGCCGCCACGCAGGCATCATACACGGCACGCACCAGCTCTTCGCTGAACTGGTGGTTGTTGATCAATCCGCCGTCGCGGATGGTGCAATCGAGAACCTTTAACTCGGGGCGATACGTGATCCAGGGAGCGGTTTCGGCCATGACAGTTAGACCTTGATCGTTGCGATTGAGAACTTGAGAACCTCCCTCTTTGCGTTGCCCAAGAGGGATGGGGTGACGCGCTATTTCCGTACCCTTAACCGATTCACAGCCTTCGCCGCGACGGCAATTCGTCACCCATTAACATTTTCCTAGCATAGTCGGAAACGAGCTTTTTCGCGACGCCCCCACGATTTGGGGCTGGCAAGTTGTGCGACTTGCCTCCAACCTCGGGTTAGGTCATTCTGGAAAGGCTGGATGTAGCGACTAACAGTAGGAATAACAGGCGGCGGAAATTTGGAATTATGGAACTTCGATTCGGCATGTTGATGAAGCTCGCGTCGTTTGCTGTTGGGGTGTTCGGTCTTTTCAGCACGGCCGCTTGGGGCGCGGATCCCGCGTCGGGCCTGAAGCGCGGCATCGTTGCCGAGCCGCCGCCCGGCGTGCGCTCGGTCAAAATCGACGGCGGCTACATGGTTCCCTACACGGAGAGAATTCCCGGCACCGAAGTTACGTTCGAAATGATTCCGGTGCCCAGCGGCGAGTTTCTGATGGGCAGTCCGGCCGGCGAAGCCGATCGTGCCGACGACGAAGGACCGCAAGTGAAAGTGAAAGTCGAGCCGTTCTGGATGGGCAAGTGCGAAGTTACGTGGGGTGAGTATCGCGCCTTCATGGCGATGTACGATGCCTTCAAGAAGTTGCAGCGGCTGTCCACAAACGCGGGGGCCGAAGTCGGCGGGGCGGCTGCCGCCGAAGATCATCGCCTCATTCAATCGCACGCCTGGAACGACAAACTTGAAACCGATTGGAATGTTGATGCGGTGACTTCACCGACGCCACTATATGATTCGTCCTTCACCTACGGCGTGGGAGATCAACCGAACCAGCCGGCGGTCACCATCACCGACTATGCTGCCCGCCAGTACACGAAGTGGCTCAGCCGAGTTCTGGGCAGCAATTATCGCCTACCAACGGAAGCCGAATGGGAATATGCAGCCCGCGCCGGTACCCATACCACTTGGTCGTTCGGCAATAACGCGGATGACCTGGACAAGTACGCCTGGACCGACGGCAACGGCGATGGTCAAACCCATCCGGTCGCCACGAAGCAGCCCAATCCTTGGGGACTCTTCGACATGCATGGCAACGTCGCCGAGTGGACCCTCGACGAATACTTTCCCGACGCCTATGCCAAACTCGGCAGCGGGCCGGTCGAGGCGAAAGCGGCCGTCCGCTGGCCAACTAAGGTCTTCCCGCGCGTAATTCGCGGCGGCAGTTGGCATGAACCAGCCGCGATGAGCCGCAGCGCGGCCCGGCAAAAATCGGAAAACAACGAATGGAAGCTCTCCGATCCGAACATTCCACTCAGCCCGTGGTGGTATACGGAGGAGCCGGCCACTGCGGTGGGGATGCGTATCATGCGTCCGCTGCAACCGCTATCAGCGGAAGACAAGAAGCGTGTTTGGGAGGCCGACGTGGACGACATTCGCGAGGATGTTCGCGATCGTCTGCGCGAAGGTCGCGGCGCGATCGGCGTAGCCGATGAGCGCTTGCCCGCGGCAGTGGAAGCTGCCGAGCGGCTCAATAAGGAATCGAAGTAACGCCGGGCGGTTTTCGGGGAGCAATGCCTCCGACATTTTGGCGGGCAAGAATTGCTTCGACGATCTCGCGCGGAAAGCGTACAATGCTTCGGGTGCAGCAACACCGCTGTCCGATAGGGCTTGAATTTCGGGTAATTATCTATGTCTACGATGGATGGAGCGCCAATTCGGATTGCGGTTGCGGAAGATGATCCAGATGTCCGCACGACGTTTGTTCGATTGCTGGAATGTCTCGGGCACACGGTAGTGTGTTCGGCCGAAAATGGCGAAGAGTTGATCGATAAGTGCCAACCGGCAAACATCGATGTGGCATTCGTCGACTTGGATATGCCGGTCGTCGATGGCTTGGCGGCGGCCGAAGTGATGGCCGAAAGAGGCATTCCCGTAGTTCTTGTGTCGGGGCATCCCGATGCGCGGCAAGTCGTTGTTGAAAATGAGCCGGTCGTTACGCGGATCACCAAGCCCGCTACGGTAGACGATGTTGGGCGGGCCATCAGTGCGGCGCTGGCGACGAAACAAGCCGTCAACTGAACTGCATTTCGTTCGTCCGTGCGCACAACCGAGTTCGCGACATTTCAGTTTCGCGTGGCCGGCGTCGGATGTGTCCAGCGGGCGGGGTGGAACGCGCGTTTTTCCCGTTGGTTTTTACCACGGCGATCTTGTACGACGGCCGACAAAATGCCATTGTATTCCTGGCAGGGATTTCGTCGTATCTTCCGCGGAAAACATGGCACAACGAATGTTCAATACCAATCTGCGCAATGAACAAGCTTGGCTGGCTGTCGGCTCATTAATGGTTTTGGCCACGGTGGCGATTGCGATCGCGCTGATCTACACGCGCGGCGTCATGATTCCGTTTGTCCTGGCCATTTTCATAACCACGGTCGTTTCGCCAGTGGTGGATTTTGAGGTATCACGTCTGCGATTTCCACGCCCGCTGGCAATCTTCATCGCGCTGATGTTGGCACTGGCGATCTTGGTATTGCTCGGCGCTGTGTTGACGTTCGCCGTTCAAACGATCGTTCACTCCTCCAATGAATACAGCGAACGGGTTACGAATTTGACGGAACGAGTCTTTGATGACCTGGAAACCTATAAGATTCACATAGATAAACCGCTCGTGTTGTCAGAACTTAAAGCGCGTCTGCCGCAAATCATCACGGATGCGGTGGGGACAATTACCACGCTGCTTTCGAGCGGATTCCTGATCATGATCTTTGTCATCTTCCTATTGATCGGGCGTGATCCGCATGCACGGCACACAGGCATTTATGCCGATATCGAAGCCACTATCCGCTCGTACATCGCAACGAAGTTCGCGATTTCGGCCGTGACGGGGGTGCTGGTGGGAGTAATTCTGTGGGCACTTAAGATGCCGATGGCTTGGCTATTTGGCTTATTTGCGTGTCTGTTAAATTTCATCCCGAATATCGGCTCGATTGCCGCCACGCTGCTGCCGATTCCAATTGCCCTGACGGAGTTTGCAGGTAACCCGTGGATGATTCTTGCCGTCGTCGGCATTCCCGGACTCATCCACATGTCGATCGGTAACTTCGTGGAACCAAAACTGATGGGCCGTGGATTGGAACTTCACCCCGTCACGGTTCTCTTGGCATTGGCGTTCTGGGGGTTATTGTGGGGAGTCATCGGAATGGTGCTGGCGGTGCCCATTGTCGCTACGATCCGCATTGTGGTGAGCCGATTTAGCACGACGCGCTGGCTCGGCGACCTGCTGGCAGGCCGACTGCCCGGCGCGGACCAGCCATCGCCCGACTATTTGGGTCCGGTCGATAAGCCAGCCGCGATCGTCTGATATTCCCGCTCGACGACATCGGCACCGTACTTGCGCTCGAGCCGACGGATCGTAAAGTGTCCGCGGGCCATGTCTTGAAAGTGGTTGATGAACACCAGGTTCAGCGCCGCTCCGCCGGCGGCGCCAATCGCCGGCAGCGATTGAGCCGCGAATTTTTCCGAGACGGGGATGCTGAACCGCGTGGCAATTTTAGTGATCAATCGCACGATCGCCGGCGCTCCTTCCTCGACCAACCCGTTTTGCGTGATGAAACTCGCCGCCGCCGATACGGCCTGCGCCAATACCGCGCGAGTGGCGTAGTAGCCCGTTTCCGCAGAGTCATCAGACTTCGACCTTGCACCTAAAGCAAACACTTCCAGGCAAGCAAGCTGGGTTTGCACGTCGTGAATGTTCTCGCCTTCGCTGCGAGCGATGTCGGCAATCGAACGCAGCATGACGGTTGTGGAAACAGGTAGTTCAACCGCCAGCGCCGGTAGCCCAAATGCGCCACCGATCGCGCCGCTGAGCGTTGCAAACACTTTGTGCATGTTGTTCGAGCGAATCGTGCCACTTTCGCTGCTCATCGTCATGACGGCGACTTTGAGCGCCTTCTGCAGGGCGGTGTGCGTTACTTCGAGCACTCGTTTCGAGACGGCATCCGGCAGTCGGGCCATGCCGAACTCGACCGGGGCTCCGATGACGTTGGTGATCTGTACCAGCAGGCCGGGCCGCTCGAGCGTATTGGCCGCTTCGGTGAGTGCGGCGAGGTCGTTTGCTTCAAGATTCATCACGTAATTTCCAGTAGTGCGAGCCAGTTTGTGATCCGTTTCTTATCTTCCCCGGCTAGGACGCGTCCAGATCCACGAACGATGCTAATTCTTCGCAAGGTCTTCTCATTATAGATGACTGCATGGAGAATGAATCGTCTTAGGTGGTTTAGCCCGGAGCCGACAGCGACGGAATGCGAGGTTCGCCTCGCCGCTGACTCGGGGCTAAACGAGCCAGCGGTCATTCGCTGCGCGGCTGTCAATTATTAGCGCTTTTCGACGGTGAATATACTATGACGCGGCTCGCGAACAAGACTACGGTGATAACAGGCGGTGCGGGGGCAATTGGCCGGGCGGCGGCGAAGTTGTTTGTCGAGGAAGGCGCCCACGTGGTGCTGGTCGATATCGAGGAAGCAGCGCTGCGACAGGCAGCGGACACAATTGGAGGTGAGCAAGTCAGCTTCGTCGTTGCGGATGTGACGACGCTAGCAGATACACAGCGTTTCATGAAGGCGGCGCTCGATCGCCACGGCAGAGTCGATATTTTTCTGGCCAATGCAGGTATTGAGGGTGTGACCAAACCAATTGTTGAGTACCCGCTCGAGACGTTCGATCGGGTATGGGCGGTGAACGTGCGGGGCGTGTTTCTGGGCCTGCAACAGGTCATTCCCATCATGAGTGAACAGGGGGGCGGCAGCATCGTCATCACATCCTCTATATTTGGCTACAAGGGAAAGGTCGGTTCTTCGGTCTACAGTGCCAGTAAACATGCGGTGATTGGTTTGATGCGGTCGGCGGCGATGGAGTGCGCGCCGCTCGGCATTCGCGTGAACGCGATCAACCCGGCCTACATCGACGGCCCGATGATGCAGCGCGTTGTTGAGTCAGCCGACCCCGATGCCAGCCAGCAGCTGCGCGAACGGCTCGAGCGGCAGGTGCCGCTAGCGCGTTACGGCACGCCGGACGAAGTCGCCCATCTCCTCGTGTTTTTGGCGAGCGACGAAAGCCGCTTCTGCACCGGGGGCATCTACCCGGTGGATGGCGGGATGTCTGCCCGATAGTCGTCGTCAGGGAATTTGACACGCGCGCTGAAAAACGATTTTTCATGGCAAAATCTCCTTGGGTTTTGCGCTGGTGGTTTTGTAGATTCGCTGGAAAAACCAGGTTCTGGCGTGGTGTGGGAGCGTCAAAACCCCGGGGGATTTACTAAGCTTGAGGTGGGTGAACTTTCGCGAAGGTGAAGTCTCGCTGGAGCGCAGCGGGCGGATGTTGGGGTGAGTTATCAAGGAACATGCAGCCGCGAGATGCAGCGTGGGGATGAGTGTAGCAGGTTACTGAACGGAAGTCCACATAATTTTGTGGCCGGTCAGGGCCGATTCGTTTTTCAAATTGAGCCCGAAGTGTGGCGCTCGCGCAGCGCGAGCCGGGAATCGCTCAAGAAACATGGCCACGTCGGAGTACCGCCGAGGCCATGCCACCCGGCGACAACTTCCCTAACCTCAGAAACAGATTGGTCCGGGGATAGGATGCGGGGAGGGGGAAGCATCGGACGGGGCCGCGCTGCGCCGGCGATGCGTAGCATCGCGGCTTGCAAGAATCAAGAGTTCTGCCGCAAGGTGGTGGCGGCGATTCAGCACTGTTGGGCGAGCCGGCAGTGGCTCTTGCACTCTATGAAAATGGCTAATCATGAGCCGTTGGGGAGCGTGCTCTTGAAGTGGTACTTGCCGGCTTCAACCTCAAATACGGCGGCGCCGTCTTGGTGGCGTAAGGGTTTTACGGCGGGGGAGTCGGCTGCCGGGGCGTCGCCTTCGGTGACGTCGTCGGGTTTACTGGCGGGCACGTAGACGGTGGCCGTGGTGTTTGGGGGGACCGTGATTTGCCAGTCGAAGTTGGCGCCGTCGCGATGCCACTGGCTGGCGATGAGGCCGTAGGGCGATTGGTGGGTGGCCTTAACGAATTTCAGATCGCCGACGACGTGCGGCTTCATCACGATATGTTTGAAGCCGGGCTTTTGCGGGTCGGGTTTGATGCCGGCCAGGTCTTCGTAGAGCCAGATCACGAGGTCGCCGACGAGCATGACGTGGTTGCCGGAGTTCATGGCCGGGTCGGCCGTGTCGCCGTTCCACAGTTCCCAGAACGTGGTCGCGCCTTTTTCGACCATGTAGCCCCAGCTCGGGTATTCGCGGTGGGTGGCGAAGCCGTAAACGAGGTCGGGCCGGCCACCGGCGGTGAGCACGCGATTGAGCCATTGGCCGCCGACGAGGCCGGTGCCCACGTGGCCGTGGGTTTCGTCGGTGATTTTGTGGATCAGTTGTTGGAACACGCGGTCGCGTTGGCCTGGCGGCACCAAATCGAACGCCAGCGGCAGCACGCACGAGGTTTGCGAGCCGTTGTCGTAGTAGCCTTTTTCCTGGTTGTAGAACTTTTCGTTGAGCGCTTTCTTAAGGCGATCGGCGAGGGCGGTGAAGCGGGGGGCATCGGCCGGCTTGTTGAGCAGCTGCGCGTAGTGCGTCATCAATTTCAGGCAGTGGCAGAAATAGCTTGTGGAGAGGATGCCCGGAGCCGTCTTGCGCGCGGGGTCTTTCGAGTGAATCAATTCTGGTGATTCGGGCGGCACGCACCAATCGCCGTAGTTGTCCTTGGTGATGATGCCGTCCTTGATGTAGCCGCTCATGTGGTCGATCCACTTCACCATGCTCGGGTATTGCCGGGCGATGACGGCTTCATCGGCGTATTGATCGTGGAGCGAGCCGGGGATGATGACCGCACTGCTGGGCCAGGTGACGTTGTCGTTGTAGAGGGGCCAGTAGCTGGGGCAGACATCGGAGATGCTGCCGTTATCTTGCTGAGCATCGGCCATGTCTTGCGTCCATTTGCTGTAGAGGGCGGCAACATCGAAGAGGTAGGTTTCGCCTTTCGATTCGGACGAGCGGTCGCCGAGCCAGCCTTGCCGCTCGTCGCGCTGCGGGCAATCGGTCGAGATGCTGCGATAGTTGCCGCGGACGCCCCACACGATGTTGCGGTAGATGCGGTTGATAAGATCGTGCGAGCAGGCGAATTCGCCGGCGGTGGCGACATCGTCGTTCACGACGCGGCCGGCGAGCGATTCGAGCGTCGGCTTGCCGGGGAAGCCGGTGACTTCGACGTAGCGGAAGCCGTGGTAGGTGAACCGCGGCTCGTAGGTTTCCTCGCCCTGGCCGTTGAGAGTGTAGATATCGGTGACCTTCGCGCTGCGGATGTTGGCGAGATACAGCGTGCCATCGGGTTTGAGCGTTTCGGCATGTCGCAAGGAAACGGCCGTGCCGGCCGGGCCGGTGACTTTCAGCCGGCACCAACCGACCATGTTCTGGCCCATGTCGAAGATGAAGACGCCCGGTTTCGGTTCGGTGATGGCGATGGGCTTGAGCGTTTCGGTGACGCGGATGGGGTTGATCATTTGCGCGGAGAGCTGGCCGCCGGGTTCGCCGACGACCGCCGCGGGCTGCCACTTGCCGTCGTCGAACTGGGGCGCGGCCCAGCCGTTCATTTCGCGTCGGGCGTCATACTCTTCGCCATCGTATTCGTTGTTGGCTTGGATGGGGCCCTCGGTCGAGAGCTTCCACGAGTCGTCGCTGACGATGGCGTCGCGCGTGCCGTCGGTGTATTCGATGTTGAGCTGCAGCAGTAGTTTGGGGTAGCCGTAGGTGCGCGTTGTGGTTGGTACGGAAGAACGCGGGGCGAAGTATCGCCCGTTGCCGAGCCAGACGCCGATCGCGTTGCGGCCTGGCTGCAACTGCTTGGTGACATCATGCGTGACGTAGAAAACGCGTTTGTTGTATTCGGATAGACCGGGCGAGAGGACATCGTCGCCAACTTTTTGGCCATTGAGATAGAGTTCCGAGAGGCCGAGGCCACTGAGGTAGGCCGTGGCCCGGGCGATCTTCTTGGTGGCGTCGAATTCCCTGCGGAGCATGCGGGCGGGGAGGCGGCGATCTTCGCCCTTTGTTACGGCCTCATCCTTGCCAATCCATTTGCCGTGCCAATCGCTGGCGTGTAGCAGGCCCATGCTCCAGCGGGCGGGTGCACTCCAATCGGAGGCTTTGCCGTCCTTATCCCAGACGCGAACCTTCCAAAAACAGGGTTGGCCGGAATTGAGGGGTTTGCCGGCGTAACGCACGTGGATCGATTGGCTGGAGGCCACGCGGCCGCTGTCCCAGAGGTCGGTACTTCCCGGTTTCAACTTGGCTTCGTTGCTGGCGACAAGAACTTCGTAGGCAGACTGAACTTGCCCACGGGCATCGGAGGAGAGAATCCAACTCAGCCGCGGCTGCGGCGTATCGATGCCTTGCGGATTCTTGAGGAATTCGCAACGTAACTCGCCGACGGATGTGGCGCGTGCGGCGGGTGACGTGAAGAAGCACGATGCGACTGCTGCGGCTAATGTAAGAACGATGACGTATGTGGTTCGCATGATTGGCTCCTTATCAGGCGACGAATGGCGAGGAACGATATGCAGCATTTTAGCAAAAGGGGCGTCCAAGCGTGTGGGGGGTACGTAGGCAAACCGCTAGACGGATATATCGACGCCGCTGCCCGGCAGGTATTTTATGAGGAACAAGCGTTCTAAGACGTGCGAATCGAGGGTGGCATGCTCTCGCGAAACAGAGACACCCCACGCTCGCGTTCGAGCGTGAAGGTTTCGCGTGAGCATGTTGGCGCGAGCGAGGGCATGCCACCCACGAAAGCGACGGTGGCGAATCACGTGTAAGAGACGAACAACAATGGCGAATTTCGGCGGCAGGCAAATGACCACTTGCGTTGCGGCAATTACGAGGTGGATCACAGGTAGGCTGGTTCTGGTATCGGCGGCGATGCTTTTTGCCGATGCAGCAGTGGCGGCTGAGGCTGTGCCGATGGCGGTCGTGTTCGCGAGTGCAACGACGGCGGGCGGCGATTCGCTGGAGAAGGATATTACGGATCTGGTGAAAGCGGCTGGGTATGAAGTTAGTTTTGTTGATGCCGATACGCTAGCTAGTGGGAAGGAACTCACGGCACAAAAAGTCGATTTGCTCGTGTTGCCGCGGGCACGTTCGCTGCCGGCCGCGGCGGTGGCGGTCGTGAGCGAATATCTGAAGCACGGCGGCGACGTATTAGCACTGGGGTTGCCCGCGTGGGAATCGCCGACGTTTGAGGTGAATGGTCGGTGGATGACGCGCACGGAGTATGAGCAGGCGCTCGGTAAGATCCATCCGCAACATGTGCTGTTCGATTTCGGCAAGGTCGATTTGGACAAGTGGACGCCTGCCGCGGATGATTCCACGGTTCCGGCAAAGTACGAGGTGGTCCCGGCGGATGGCGGCAAGGCGCTGCATGTGGTCATTGCGCGCTACCCGGGTTGGGAAACGTTCGCCAGCCCGCCGCTGACGAAGCCGTTTGCGGCGGGGCAAACGCTGACATGCTTTCGGGCAAAAGGCGGGGCGAACACGAAGCAGTTGGCTATCGAATGGACGGAGCGCGACGGGTCCCGTTGGATCGCGACGGTCGATCTGACGCCGGAATGGAAAGACTATGCCCTGCCGCCGGCGGCCTTCAAGCCATGGCAACCGCCACCGGCGCGCGCGGGAAAAGACGATCATTTACGGGTGGAGAACGCCGTGCGGCTGGTGGTGGGCGTTGCCCAATCGCACACGGCGCTCGAGGGCAAGCGGCACGAATATTGGCTGGCGGATATCGGCACGGCAGCCAATCCGTTGGGCGACGCGCCGATGCCGGGAGAGTTCGCGGCGCCGCACTTGGAATCGTTGTCGCCGGGGTACTTGTTCTATCCGATCCGCGGCGACGCCAAGAATGCTGTGACGATCGAAGCGGTTGGTGTCTCGCCGACGGCTGAGCGGGATGAAGCGAATGAGGAGCGAGGAGCGAGGAGCGAGGAGCGAGTTACGAGGAGTAAGGAGCGAGACGCTTCGGCAACTCGTTCCTCGTTCCTCGCTCCTCATGGTTTTTGGCCTGTTTCATCCGGTGACGCTGCTGGGTCTCTTTACGGCATTCATCCGCGGCCGCGCGGCGTGGGGTTCAAGCAGGAACGCGAGTATCGGTGGCAGCCGCTCTTGGCGGCACGAGATTCGGCCAACGGCGATTATCGCGGGGCGATTGCGGCGCTCTTGGTCCACGCGAAAGGGCCGTACGCGGGCGGTGTGTGGGCGGCGTTCACGCCGGCGGAGCGTGAGTTTTATCGGCAGCCGGTCGTTGCCAAGTGTTTGCAGCAAACGCTTACGCGGATGCGGCGGGGAGTTTTTCTGGTCGAGGGCGGTGCCGAGTTCTTCACGGTGTTTCCGCGGCAGTCGTTCGCAGTTGGTGCGCAAATCGTCAATACGGGCAAGGAGAAGGCGATCTACGTATCGGTCGTCATCGAAACAAAAAGCAAAGATGGTGCGAAACCGCGGGTGCTGAAGCAGGCGACTATTTTGGTTGACGCAGGAGCGACCGCGGTTGTTGACGGTCAGGCGATGCTTGCCAAAGGCGAGGACGGCACGGTCCAAGTGACGTTGAGCCGAGGCGGCGAAACGATCGACTCGCTGAGCCACGAGATTGGCGTTTGGCAGCTGAAGCCGCAGCCAGAGTTCGTCGAGGCGCGCGATGGCGGATTGTGGCTGGGCGGTCGGCCGTGGAAGGCGCACGGCGTCAACTACATGCCGTCGAGCGGCATTGGTCTCGATAACTGGCGGCATTTCGAACAATGGGTGGGGCGGGGTGCGTACGATCCAGAGGTCATCGAACGCGACCTGCGGCGGATCAAGGCCATGAATCTCAATGCCGTGAGCGCGTTTGTGTATTACGACTCGCTGCGTGCCCAGCATATGTTGGATTTTCTGCGGCGGTGCGAGGCGCACGGGATCAAGGTGAACTTGTCGTTGCGGCCTGGCACGCCGCTTGATTTCCGCTGGGAGGAAATGCGGGAGATTATTGGGACTTTACGCCTGCCGCAAAACGACACGGTCTTCGCATACGACCTGGCTTGGGAGCCGCACCATGAGCGGCAGGCGTTGAAAACAGAATACGCGCAGCCGTGGCAAGCGTGGATCGAAAAGCGGTATGGCAGTGTGGCGGCGGCCAAACAGGCGTGGACCAGCGGTGTGCAGGATTCGCCCTTTAAGCTGGACGATTCCCAAATCGTGCCGGCGCCGCCGATCGAATGGTTCACGCAGGATGGGCCGTGGCGGCGCGTGATCGCCGACTATCGGAAGTTCCTCGACGACATGTTGGGCGAAAAATACGCCGAGGCCCGGCGGCTGGTGAAGTCGATCGATCCGCACCATGCCGTGAGTTTTCGGATGCAGCACGCGGGCGACCCGACGTATAACAGCACGTGGTTTTTGGCCTATGACTTCGCGGGCTTGAGCAACGCCGTGGATATCTGGGAGCCAGAGGCGTATGGTCGAATCGGCGATTGGGAGAAGGTGAAGCCGGGCCGGTTCACGGCGAGTTACGCGCGGCTGTGCGATGCGGCGAAGCCGGTGGTGTGGGCCGAGGTGGGCGAAAGTGTGTGGGACAACCTGCACATGTCGCCCGCGGCGGCGAAGTTGGATTTTCAAGCTCGATACTTTCGCGACTTCTACCGCATGTTGAATGAGTCGGGGGCCGATGGCGTGGTTTTCTGGTGGTATCCGGGCGGATATCGCTTGAATGAGCGCAGCGACTTCGGCATTATCGCGCCGGATGGTACGGATCGGCCGGCCACGAAAGTCATTCGCGAGGAAGGGGCCAAGTTTTTGGAGCCCAAGAAGGTGAATATCAAGCCGGATTCTTGGATCGCGGTGGATCGCGACCGCGATGCCCGTGGACTGTTCGGCATTTATGAAGCGGCGAAGGCCGAGTACTGGCAGGCGATTGCGAATGGCAAGACGCCCGGTTTGAAATGGGTAGTACCCCCCAAGCAGTAGCGAGGACAACATGAAACGATTTTTCGCGGCGGTTGTGTGTGTCGTTGGTTTAACGGTTGCCACACGGGCCGATGATTTGCAGAAGAACTTTGCGTCGCCGCCGCCGGCAGCCCGGCCGTGGGTGTACTGGTTTCCGCTCAACGGCAACTTGACGAAGGAAGGCATCACCGCCGACCTCGAAGCAATGGCCCGCGTGGGGATTGGCGGCGCGTTGTACATGGAAACCGACCAGGGCGCACCGCGCGGGCCGGCCGACTTTGCCGGGCCGCTGTGGCGCGAGTTGCTGCTGCACGCCGGCCGCGAGGCGAATCGCCTGGGGCTGGAAATCAATATGAACAACGACGCGGGGTGGTGCGGCAGCGGCGGGCCGTGGATCACGCCCGAGCTATCGATGCAAAAAGTCGTGTGGACGGAGAAAGTAATCGAAGGACCACAGAAGTTTGCCGGGGAATTGGCGAAGCCGAAGGCCGAGCATGATTTCTACCGTGACATCGCGGTACTCGCGATGCCGGCGCCGAGCAAGGACGTAAAGATCGAGAAGATCGAGGGAAAGGCGTCGTTCAAGCCGCAGCACTTTCCGCCACAGCCGGCCAAGTTTGCGGCGGTGCCGAAGGAGGCCACGATCGCGCGCGAGCAGATTCGCGATGTGTCGGCTCACATGGATAAGGACGGCAACCTGAGTTGGGACGTGCCGGCGGGCAAGTGGCTCGTCATGCGCTTCGGTCACACGACGACGGGGAAGGACAACCACCCGGCGCCGGAATCGGGACGCGGATTGGAGTGCGATAAGTTCAGTAAAGAGGCGGTGGCAGCGCACTACCGAGGGCTGATAAGCAAACTGGTTGCCGATTATGGCCCGCTCGTGGGCAAATCGCTCGTATCGACGCACATCGATAGTTGGGAAGTCGGTTCGCAAAATTGGACGCCGCGGATGCGCAAGGAATTTCACGAGCGGCGCGGGTACGAGTTGCTGCCGTTCTTGCCCGTGTATGCCGGCTATGTCGTGGACAGTAGGGAAGTGAGCGAGCGATTCCTGTGGGACTTGCGGCAAACGGTGTCGGATTTGATCGTCGAAGTGTATGCGGGCGAATTCCGCCGGCTGGCCAATAAGGATGGGCTGCGGCTCTCGATCGAGGCGTATGATGGCGTGCCGTGCGATGAAATGACGTACGCGGGGCAGGCCGACGAGCCGATGGCCGAGTTTTGGAAGGTGGGCTTCAGCACGGAATATAGCTGTACGGAAATGGCGTCGGCGGCGCACACGTATGGCAAGAAGATTTTGGGGGCGGAAGCGTTCACCTCGAATGACAAGGAGCGGTGGCTGGAGTATCCGGGTTCCATCAAAGGCCTGGGCGACTGGGCGTTTTGCGAGGGGATCAACCGGTTTGTGTTTCATCGTTACGCGGCCCAGCCGTGGATCGACGTGGCGCCGGGCATGAGTATGGGGCCGTGGGGGTTGCACTACGAGCGGACGCAAACGTGGTGGGAGCAATCGAAGGCGTGGCACGAGTATTTGGCGCGCTGTCAGTATTTGTTGCGGCAAGGGTTGTTCGTGGCCGATGTGCTCTATCTTCAGCCGGAGGGCGCGCCGCGGCGATTTGCGGCGCCGACGAAGATGCGGCCCGGCCATAACTTTGATGGTTGCACGCCGGAGGTCCTGCTCACGCGTGCGAGTGTGAAGGATGGCCGGATCGTGTTGCCGGACGGCATGAGTTATCGGGTGCTGGTGCTCCCGCAAGTGGAGACGATGACGCCGAAACTGTTGCGGAAAGTGAAAGAGTTGGTGGGTGCCGGAGCGGTCGTGTTTGCGGCGGCGCCGCCGCAGAAAGCGCCTGGACTTGCGAACTATCCGCAGTGCGACGAGGAGGTGGCGAAGCTTGCGGGCGAGCTATGGCAGGGTGGCCGGCTGCACGTTTGGAAGGAAAATAGTGAGGCGAGCTCCGAGCGTGCCGAGGCGAACGCGCCGGCTTTCTCGGCGAATGCTCGCTGGATCTGGGAGAAGGAGGGCGACGCCGATACGGCACCGCCGAGCGTGCGTTATTTTCGCCGCAAAGTGAACATCGAGGCGGGCGAAGTCATTCGGTCGGCTCGACTCGTGATGACGGCGGACAACTCGTTTGATTGTAGCGTCAACGGAAAGGGCGTTGGCCATGGCGATAATTTTGGTCGTGGCTATGTGATGGATGTGGGCTCGATACTCAAGCCGGGTGAGAATGAGTTGGTGGTGGCGGCGACGAACGGCGGCGACGGCCCGAACCCGGCGGGGCTGATTGGGACGCTCACGGTCAAATTGCAGAGCGGGCGAACCATGACGCTCGTGACCGATCATGCGTGGGAGATTGCGGAGAAGCCGAATGGTCCCTGGGCTGCCGCCAAGGAATTGGGCCCGCTGGGCATGGCGCCGTGGGGCACGATCGAAGTGCCGGCGGAGCCGGCGGCGATTTATCCCCAAGCGGCGGCGGTGGAGGAGTGGCTTGTTCGCAACGGCGTGCCGGCCGATTTCGATGCGACGCTGCCGTTGCGTTATATTCACCGGGCGATTGGCGACACGGATGTGTACTTCGTTGCCAGTCCGGAACCGTACGCCGTTACGGCGACCGCCGAGTTTCGTGTGGTGGGAAAGCGGCCCGAATTCTGGTGGCCCGATACGGGCCGCACTGCGAAGGCGCTCGCGTTCACAGAGGGTAAAGGTACGACGCGTGTACCAATCTCATTGGAACCAAATGGTTCGGTGTTCATCGTATTCCGTGAGCCCGCAACGGGAGTCGATCCGATCGTGAGTGTTCAGCGCGATGGTCGCGAACTGCTGGCGGCGACAACAAAGTTGGCCGCTGGTGGACCGTCGGAAGCGTTGCCGTTGGATATCGCGCCGGGCGAAATCGAAGAGGGCGGCAAGTACGAGATTCACACTGCCAGCGGCAAGGCGAAAACGATTGAGGTGAACGTCGCCGCGCCACAAGAAGTGAAAGGTCCGTGGCAAGTGGTGTTCGATCCGCGGCGCGGCGGGCCGAAGGATGTCAAGTTCAAGGCGCTCGATGATTGGTCGAAGCGGTCGGAAGAGGGCATCAAATACTATTCGGGCGTAGCGACGTATCGAACAAGTTTTTCGTGGGCGGCAGACAAGGAGGCGAAGGGAAAGGAAAAGACGCGCACGATTTTGGATCTCGGGCGCGTCGAGGTGATGGCGGACGTTTCGCTTAACGGCAAGCCGCTGGGGACTTTGTGGAAATCGCCCTACCGCGTTGATGCGACGGACGCGATTCAACCAGGGGCGAATGAACTAGAGGTTAAGGTTGCCAATCTGTGGGTCAATCGGCAAATTGGCGACGAGCGATTGCCCGAAGATAGTGAACGAAACCCGAATGGAATGCTCAAGAAATGGCCGGAGTGGTTGGGCAAGCCGAGCCCGACCGGTCGGTTCACGTTCACGAGTTGGCGGTTGTGGAAACGAGAGGATTCACTCGTGCCATCGGGCTTGTTGGGGCCGGTGCGGGTGCAGGAGATTGAGACGCTCAGTACGCAATAGCGACCCATGAGTTTGGATCGCACTGTCAGAATGTTGCGACAGAGGTCATGGAGTCGATGCAAATGACCAATGACCAAGCACCGATGACCAAGCTTGGTCATTGAATTTCACTTTGCGATACTAATCGTCAGTTTCTTTGGGTCTCGCAGAGCTTTCGCACCATCGCTTGCACATGATGCCAAGTATATGTCTCACGCGGAGGCGCAGAGTCGCGGAGTTCCCGTCGGCGATTTGACCTGACCTCTGCGTCTCTGCGCCTCTGCGTGAGACAAACATGATTTGATTGAAGTAATGGTTGTGTTTTGGTTGCGGCCAACCGTCGGCTATATTCTCTGTGATCTCTGTGAACTCTGTGGCAAATGGATTTCCTATCAAGTTGGGAGCCCAGGTTCAATCGGTAAGGTCGACTCTTAAGAGAAAACGTCGCTTGATAAACGTCACGAGTTCGTCACAATAGGTGTCATGACTCCAAATCCTGCTCTGGGTATCGTGCTGCATGCGATTGGCGGATTCGCCGCGGGCAGCTTCTATTCGCCAATCAAGAAGATTCGCAATCTTTCGTGGGAGGCTGCGTGGCTGCTGATGGGACTGGCCGCGTGGCTTGCTTCGCCGTGGGTTGCCTCGTGGCTCACCACGCCACAACTGGGCGACGTATTGCGGGAGAGTTGGGCGACGCAATATCGCGCGATGGGGTTCGCGGCGTTGTTCGGTTTCCTGTGGGGTTTCGGCAACCTGACGTACGGAATGGCAGCCCGGTACCTGGGCATCGCACTGGGCGGATCGGTGGCGCTGGGTTTTTGTATGGTGTTCGGCACGCTGCTGCCGCCGATTCACGAGGGCACGGCGGGCAAGTTGCTGTCCACGGCTTCGGGGCTCACCATTCTCGGTGGCATCGCGTTGTGCGCGGTGGGAATTGGGATGTGCGGGCTGGCGGGGCATCGTCGGGAAATCGAACTGGCGAGCGGGACCGATAAGGCCGCGGCCGAGCAGTTCAATTTCACGACGGGTTTCATCGTGGCGATTGTGGCTGGTATTTTAAGCGCGTGCTTCAGCTTTGGCCTGGCGGCCGGCAAGCCGATGGCGGATATTTCGGTGGCGCATGGCACCAATCCGCTCTATTCGAATAATGTCGTCTTGATTGCCGTGCTGGCTGGTGGTTTTCTTAGTAATGCGCTCAGTTGCCTGGTGATGAATGTCCGCAATCGCACGCTCGGTGACTACGTGAATTTTCATTCGTATTACATACCAAACTTGCTGTTGGTGTGGTTGGCGGGCGTTACTTGGTTCTGCCAGTTTTTTTTCTACGGCATGGGGCAGACGAAACTTGGCAAACAGTTCGACTTTTCCAGTTGGTCGATCCACATGGCGTTCATCGTCGTGTTTCTCAACATGTGGGGACTCGTGTTTCATGAATGGCGGGGCACGAGCTCACGCACGAAGTCGTACGTGTGGTTGGGAATTCTCATATTGATCGCCTCGACGATGGTCATTGGCTTCGGAAATTACTTGACGCCGCCAGCAACGACGGCTTGAAAATCAAATGGGTTGAATGGCGGGCATGAAATCGCATGATGGTTTGCAGCCGCGTGTCGGCCTGTTTGGCATTGGCCTCGATGCGTATTGGCCGCAATTCGCTGGGCTGCGCGACCGACTCGCCGGCTACCTGCGGAAGACCGAACAGAAGCTTGCGGCTCACGGCGTCGAGGTCGTCAACCTGGGCCTCATCGATACGCCCGAAAAGGCGCTCGCGGCAGGGCACGATTTTCGCCGGGCCGATGTCGATGTGATCTTCCTGCACGTGACGACCTATGCCCTATCGTCGACGGTGTTGCCCGTGGTCCGCCGGGCGAAAATGCCGGTGATCATTCTCAATTTGCAGCCGGGAGCGAAGATCGATTACGAGTCGTTCAATCGACTGGGCGATCGTACCAAGATGACGGGCGAATGGCTGGCGTTTTGTGCCGCCTGCCCGGTGCCGGAAATCGCGAATGTCTTCAATCGGGCGCGGATTCCATTTCATCAGGTGACCGGCAAGCTCGATGACGATCCGGCCTGCTGGAATGAAGTGAGTGAGTGGCTCGAGGCGGTGCGTGTCGCTCACGTGATGGAGCACAACCGGCTCGGCGTCATGGGGCATTACTATTGCGGCATGCTCGATATCTACTCCGACCTCACGCAACAGTGCGCGTATTTCGGTGGGCACGTCGAGCTGATTGAAGTGGATGAGCTCGCGGAACTGCGCACGCACGTTGTTGATGATGAAATTGCCAAGCGGGTTGCGCTGTTTCATCGTGAATTCGATGTGCAACCCGATTGCGCGCCGGCGGAGTTGGAACGTGCCGCGCGTACATCGGTCGCGATGGATCGACTTGTCGAGCGGCACAATCTTGGTTCGCTCGCGTATTACTATCAAGGAACCGGCAACGCGGCGAACGAGGATGCCATCAGCTCGATCATCTTGGCGAACTCGCTGTTGACGGCCCGCGGCGTGCCGGTGGCCGGCGAGTTGGAAATCAAAAACGCGCAGGCGATGAAGATCCTTGATAGCTTCGGTGTCGGCGGCTCGTTCACCGAATACTACGCCATGGATTACGATGATGATATTGTGCTGATGGGCCACGATGGGCCGGGGCACTTGGCGATCGCCGAAGGCAAGACGAAGGTGCGGCCGCTCGCGGTGTATCACGGTAAGGTGGGTCGGGGGCTATCGGTGGAAATGTCGGTCAAACATGGGCCGGTGACGCTGCTCTCAGTGGTGCAGACGGTGGATGGCCGGTTGGAGTTGCTAGTTGCCGAGGCCGAGTCGGTTGCCGGTCCGATCCTTGAAATCGGCAATACGAACAGCCGTTACCGTTTTCCGATCGGTGCGCGCCGTTTCGTCGAAGCATGGAACTCGCATGGTCCGGCGCATCATTGCGCCGTGGGCGTGGGCCACATCGCCAGCAAAATTGAAAAGCTTGGCGCGTTCCTGCAAATGCGGGTACAACAAGTGTGCTGATCCATAGCGTCGAGAAGATCCCGCCCGCAGGCGGAACGTACGGGAGTCTGTGATGAAACGCTTAAGCAGACGCGCACTTGCTTCCGAGTGGCCGATCGTGTCGGTGCTTGTGGCCTTGCTGAGCACGCTGATGTTTGGTCGGATGGCCGTTGCTCAACCGGCCGCAAATAGCCAGCGGCCGGTGCCGCTGATCTTTGATACCGATATCGGCAACGATGTCGATGACGCGCTGGCAATGGGCGTGATTCATTCCCTGATGAGTCGCGGTGAGTGCGAGCTCTTGGCCGTGACGATTACGAAGGAAGAGTTTTTGTCGGCCCAGTTCGTGGATGCCGTGAATACGTTTTATGGCCGCGGCAAGATACCGATCGGAATTGTGCACGGCGGCGCCCCCTCGGAACCTAGCAAGTTCACCGGCTTGGCGAACGTAAAGGATGACGGCAAGTTCCGCTTTCCGCATGATTTGGTCAAACCGAGCGACGTCGAGGATGCGGTTGCGCTTCTCCGGCGGACGCTTGCGGCAGCGCGCGATCATTCGGTGGTTGTTGTTCAAGTTGGCTTTTCGACGAACTTGGCAAGGTTGCTGGCCTCGCCGCCGGATAAAGTGTGTCCGCTTGCTGGTGTGGAACTTGTGCGTCAGAAGGTACGTCTGCTTTCGGTCATGGCGGGTGCGTTCGAGCCGGCGAACGGCCCGCGTCAGCCGGAGTATAACGTGAAGATCGACGTGTCGGCGGCCAAGAAATTGGCGGAAGATTGGCCGACGCCGATTGTCTACAGCGGGTTTGAAATTGGGCTCGCCGTCACGTATCCGGCCGATAGCATCTTGCGAGATTTCCGGTACGTGGCCCATCATCCGCTGGCGGAAGCGTACACGCTGTACATGCCGCCGCCGCACGAGCGGCCTTGCTGGGATTTGACGAGCGTGCTGTACGCCATTCGACCAAACGACGGCTATTTCGAGCTGTCGCCCGCCGGTCGTGTGCAGGTGACGGACGAGGGCGTTACGAATTTCGAGGTGCAGCCGGATGGCCGGCACCGTTATCTTATTCTCAAGCCCGAGCAGAAAGCTCAAGTGCGCGAGGCGCTGCGTGAGCTGGCGAGTGAGCCGCCGACGCTGAAACCCTAATTTTCGATAGACAAGTGAGGATTCCAACCGATGAAACGAACAACTCAAGCGTGTTTGGTCTCGATCTTTGGATCGTTGGTGTTGATCGCGTTTGCACCAATGTCTCGGGCGGACGACGCTCGGCATCTGTCGCGTAAGACGCTCCACGACAAGATCAAAGGCGCCTGGGCGGCGCAGATGATTGGCGTTTCGTATGGCGCGCCGACGGAGTTTTCCAAACTGGGCGAAACGGTTGAAGGCCCGATCAAGGGTGACGATCTTTCCAACTCCATCGACCAGGACGACTTGTACGTGGAAATGACGTTTGCCTACGTGATGGATACGGTGGGCCTCGATGCCAAGAGTGCCGACTATGGCGAGGCCTTCAAGAACTCGAAGTATCCGCTGTGGCATGCCAACGCAGGTGCGCGGCGGAATTTGAACCGGGGAATTGCCGCGCCGCTTTCGGGAACGCCCAAGTACAACATGCACTCGGACGACATCGATTTCCAGATCGAGGCCGATTTCATCGGCATCATGTGCCCGGGCCTGCCGCGCGAGTCGAACAAGTATTGCGACCGCGTGGGCCGCGTCATGAATTACGGCGACGGGCTCTACGGCGGCATGTTCATCGGCGGCATGTATGCGACGGCCTACTTCGAGGACGACCCCCGCAAAGTGGTCGAAGGCGGCCTGGCGTGCATTCCTCCGGAAAGTCCCTATGCGAAAGTCATTAGTGATGTACTGACATGGTCCAAGGGTGAACCCGATTGGCGCAAAGTGTGGCGCAAACTCGAGGATAAGTGGGATAAGGATGATGTTTGCCCGGACGGCGTCAATCAGCCCTTTAATATCGATGCCAAGTTGAACGGGGCGTACGTGGCCATGGGCGTGCTGTATGGAAAACGCGACTGGCAGCAAACGATGGAAGTCGCCACGCGTTGTGGGCAGGATTCGGACTGTAATCCATCGAGTGCGCTGGGAGTGCTGGGGGCGATGCGTGGGTTTGACCAGTTGCCCGATAAGGACAAAGCGGCCATCGCGAAACTGGCGAACACCAAATTTAGTCACACGCACTACTCGTTTAACGACATTGTAAAGTCCACGGAAGCGCGGGCCTTGAAGATCATCGAGCACGCGGGCGGTAAAGTGACGGACCAAGAGGTGGTGATTCCCGTGCAATCGCCGCGGGCGCCGAAGCTGGAACTGGCGAACTTCGGCGTGCCGAAGAAGTTGTATCCGGTAAAGGATGCGGCGTGGCAGTGGAAAGGCAAATGGTCGAGCGACAATCAAGCGGCAAAGCAGTCGGCAGCGGCTGGCGCTGAGGCAACCTTGAAGTTCAATGGCACCGGCTTAGCACTGGCGGGCGAGCTTTCGCAACAGGGTGGGCGTGCCGATGTCTACATCGATGGCAAGAAGAGTGATCTCGTCGCCGATGCGTACATCGTACCCGATACGAACGACAACGACCTGTGGCGGATTCAGGGGCTGTCGCCGGGCGAACATACGTTGCGGCTCGTCGTACGCGGCGAGGCCGACTCGCGCAGCTCCGGCAAGAAGATCACATTGTCGCACGCAATTGCGTACGAAACCAAGTAGCGATGCGACGCTCCCTTCGTAGCCACGCTCGCCAGAGCGTGGACCCGCAACAAATAACGCTTCCACCGTCTGGCGACGGTGGCTACAACGATAACGAAGAACGGCCAACGGCACGGGGTATCACGCTCGCCGGACGTTCCTCTATTGCGGCGTATTACCAAGTGAGGCGATAGTTAATTATGTTTCTCGTCGAATCGTATTCCGTTGCGGTATTAATGTGCATAGTGACCATGATCTGTTGGGGCTCGTGGGCCAACACGCAGAAGCTCGCGAGCAAGGAATGGCGGTTCCAACTTTTCTATTGGGATTATTGCCTGGGCGTGCTGTTGCTCACGCTGGTGTTTGCGTTCACGTTCGGCAGCCTGGGGACGCACGAGCGCGGCTTTCTGGCCGACCTCCGGCAAGCGCATGGCAAGTACATTGGTTTGGCGATGCTCGGTGGTGTCATTTTCAACGTTGCGAACATTCTGCTCGTGGCGGCGATCGACATTGCCGGGATGGCCGTTGCGTTTCCCGTGGGCATCGGGCTTGCCTTGGTGATTGGCGTAATCACAACCTATCGCGTCGATCCATCCGGCAATCCGGTTCTACTATTCGCCGGTGTGGCGTGCGTGGCGGCGGCCATCGTTTTAGATGCACTCGCCTACCGGCGGCTGCCATCAACCGGGCAAACGACAACCGTGAAAGGTATCGTCTTGTCGATTCTCTGCGGCGTGCTGATGGGGCAGTTTTTTCCATTTGTCGCAGCATCGATGCCGCCGATGGCTGACATCGCTACGCCAGAAATGGTTGGTCGATTGACTCCCTATACGGCGCTCGTGTTTTTCGCGCTGGGGCTGTTTCTTTCTAGTTTCATTGTGAACACGCTTGTCATGCTGAAGCCGTTTGTCGGCGAGCCGGTGCCATTTGGTGACTATTTCACCAAGGGCAGCCCACGATTGCATGCGGTCGGAATTCTGGGTGGTGCGATTTGGGGTGTGGGCATGTCGTTCGCAATTCTCGCCGGCGATGCGGCTGGTTATGCCATCTCCTACGGGCTAGGGCAGGGAGCCACGATGGTCGCCGCTCTGTGGGGCGTTTTCATTTGGAAGGAATTCGCGGCCGCGCGGCCGGGTACCAATCGGCTCCTGGCATTGATGTTCGCTCTGTTCGTGATTGGGTTGGGGCTCATCATTTACGCAAAGAACGCTTGAGCTGCATGGGGAGGATTTACGATATGGCAAAGAATATTGTCGTCGTCGGCAGCTCGAATACCGACATGATCCTTAAGGTGAACCGCATTCCGCGACCAGGCGAAACCATTCTCGGCGGCGAGTTTTTGACGGCCGCCGGCGGTAAGGGAGCCAACCAGGCCGTTGCCGCGGCCTGTGCGGGTGGTTCTGTTTTAATGGTGGCGCGCGTCGGCCGCGATATGTTCGGCGAACGGGCCGTCGCCGGACTCGTCGAAAAAGGCATTTGCGTGGACCACGTCACTTATGACGATGCCCCATCGGGCGTAGCGCTCATCTTCGTGGCGGAGGATGGTGAAAACAGCATCGGCGTCGGCGGCGGTGCGAACGCCCGGTTATCGCCCGCCGATGTGCGGAATGCCAAGGACAAATTCGCGTCGGCGGGCGTGGTGGTCTTGCAGTTGGAAACGCCGCTGGAAACGGTGCAAGTGGCCGCCGAACTGGGGCGTGCCAGTGGCGCCATTGTGATTCTCAACCCAGCACCAGCGCAGAAGTTGCCGGACGAACTTCTGCGAAATGTCTCGATGATCACTCCCAACGAAACGGAAGCGGAACTGCTCACTGGAATCGCAGTCACCGATGATGCCTCGTGCCGGCGCGCGGCCGATGTTTTGCTTGCCCGGGGCGTCGGGACCGTAATCATCACGCTTGGGGCGCGCGGCGCGTATCTGGCGACAACCGATTCGCAGCAGCTTATTCCCGGTTTTCGAGTAACGCCGGTCGATTCGACGGCCGCCGGCGACACGTTCAATGGCGCGCTTGCCGTGGCGATCGCCGAAGGCGTTTCGCTTGCCGAGGCCATCCGCTTCGCCAACGCGGCCGCGGCGATTTCCGTCACGCGGTTCGGCGCGCAGCCGTCGGCGCCAAGTCGCCATGAAATCGAGGAGTTACGCGGCAAACGCAGTGCCGGTTGAGTGATGTGGACCGCGCGTCAGCACTGCCGAGCGATGCGCGCGCTCGTTTTGAGAGTCGCCGCCGCTGGTTCGAAAGCATTCCAACTTGCGGAGATACTCGGTCTGGCACGGTGATTCAACAGGAATTCAAGTTACAGGCTATCCGAAAGAGTGTCGGGGACTGTCCCTATTTCGCCGGCGCCCGGGAGGCAGTCACCATGGTTCCAGGCCAAACTCGGGACAGATCCGGCGAAATGGGGACTGTCCCCCTCTCCCACACTTTTCGGATAGCCTCTTAACGGGTCAAGTCTTCTCAAGACGCTGGTACCAAGTGACCCTCAAAACTGCGGTGGTGATGACGATGATCAACAGGCAGATGCTTGTTTCCGGCCAAGATTTTAGTACGACGTAAATTGGCAAAGCGACGAATGACGTCTGCCAGACGATGCCCACCAGGACGTTGAAGATATCGATGCCGAAGTTGCGGTTGGGTTGAAATTCCGCGTGTTTTCGTTGGGTTGCAGTGAGGATCGGCCTCCACCACCCCCAGGGACGCGTACGAGCGTAGAAATCGACCAACACCGATTCGTGCTCCGGCGCTGTGGCGAAACTGCCGACTACGGCGCCGATGGTGGAGATGAGTAAGAGGAGAGGAAAGGCCTGCAAGGGTTGCACCTGGGGAAAGGCCATGAGTGAAATCGCGCCGGCAATTCCGGCGATCATGCCACAAAAATATCCCCAACCGTTCAGCCGCCACCAATGCCATTTCAGGATGTTTGGGGCCGCGTAGCCGCCCCAGAGCGCGGATACGATCCAGTCGGTCGCCTGATGAACGCTGGGCGTAAAGTAGCCAGCGGCGCACCCCACGATGACGATGAGGATCGACGCCGCGTAACTTGCCACGATATATTCGCGGTCGCTGGCAGCGGGCCGCGCGTAACGCCGATAGACGTCGTTGACCATGTAGGCCGCGGCGGCATTGATCGTACCCGAAAAAGTCGACATGAAGGCCGCCAGTAAACCGGAGATCAGCAGCCCCGCCAGGCCAATCGGCAGAAAGTCGCGAATGACAATCGGCAGCACCTGTTCAAGATCAAACTGGTTGCTGCGGGACACATCCGCATGCATGAACACGAGGGCAAGAACCGTAATTCCAGCGATCATGAAGTATCGTGGCACGAACAGGACCACGGTGACCAGGCCGCTCATCAACGAGGCTTCCCGCGGATTCTTAGTGGCTAAGATGCGTTGCATATCGTAATTGGGCGCAGGGCCAGCCGCGCTAACCAGAAAGCCTTTCAGGAGGACCATGATGAAGAATGCGCCGAACATGGAATAGCCATCGGAATCGATCTTGCGTTGCGCGGCTGGTAGCAACTCGCTCCAATTCAGGTTCAGCCACCAGCCGAAGGAGATATCCGTCCAGCCAGGTGGTACGACGGCCGCGAGCATGGTGGGCGACACTTTCCACATCGCGAGTCCGCCCAGCACGACACAACAGATGAATTTGATGACGAACTGGATCAGATCGGTCAGCACGACGCTATAAAGACCGCCGACCGTGGTATACAGCGTGGTAATGCCGACAATTATCAAGGCATACGTGTGCGCTGGCACGACGCTGGGCAAAAACACTTGCGAGAATTTCGCGATTCCCACGAACGCATAGCCGGTGAAGGCGACGACACTCACCAAAGCAAAGACAACGACGCTGATGCGCGACGCCTCGGCGCCGTAATCGCTGCCGAAGCGCAGCGTAATCCATTCCGCGCCGGTGGTGGCCTGGGATCGCCGCAACCAGGATGACAGGTAGGCCATTAGGAAGATTTGATTGAACACGGGCCAGAGCCAGGGTATGAATACGCTCTTGAGTCCATAGACGTACAAGAGCGAAACCAGCCACATCGTGCCCGACACATCGAACATCGACGCGGCATTCGACATGCTTAGAATCCACCAGGGCAACTGGTGACCACCCAAGAAATAGCTCTGGATGCCGCTGCGGGCTTGGCGTTCCACGATGAATCCGACGACCACCATGCCCATTAGGTAGGCGAAGATGATGGCGATATCGACAGGATGAAGGGCCATTCATTTTCCTTGGCTCGTAGCGGGCATGGCGTTCTTCGCATCCGCGATCGATTGGCCGAATTCTTCAGCCCGCACGAAACCGGCCAGGGCGTAGATCAGTGCGCCATTCCAGTTAATTGCGATTTCGTTGGTGCGGAAGTCTTCTCGATCGTCGTACCAGTCGCGAGCGGTGGGCCAGGGCCCGCCCACCAGGTATCCTGGCCAGGGATTGCGGTTCGTTGGCTGCCCGAGGCGTCGGTCGTGCGGCGCCGTGGGTGGACAATGACCGAGCCCGGTCACAAAGGAGCGCCCAAAAGGATTACGCCCAAACACATGGTTCAGGCTGCTGAGAATAGCAATGTCGTACTGTTCGTTTCCCGTCAGAAGTCGGGCCACATGGAGATTCATGGCTTGACGAACGAGGGTCCCATTACACCCCCAATAGTATTTCTCACCGAGCGATCGTTCGTAGGGATGTCGATGGGCGACTTCAACAATTTCGTCGCTGCCGTGAACAATCGCTTCTTGCAAGTGTTTCAATAGTTCTGGGTCGCGCCCCGGGCGTTTCGACAACACATAGGTGAATGTCGCCAGATTGCGGAGGTCCCGCCAATCCCAGTCGCTAGCGACGACGTTGGCTGGCAAGCGCCGTTGTCGTGGCGGCAGCTTGAGAATTCGCGATTCGAAATCACGGAGGTACTTGGCATCGGCGGTCGTCTCCCACATTTCGGCGGCTGCCCAGACGCGGTCATCAACGTCTGACGAACCATATTGCCCGGTGGAAAACATCGATAGATCAGGCGCTTGTTCCTGGGGATTGGTTTCCAACGCCGCGTAGCCATTTTTTGCAGCGGCGAAGCAGCGGTCGGCGAACGCAACGTCAAATGGTCGAAAGACGCGCGACGACTGGGCGGCGACCGCCGTCACGGACGCCGTTGCGGCCGTACCCCAGGGGCTGAAATAGCGTGGCGTCGTTTCGGCCTCGGGCAATACGAAGCCGCCGAATGTGCGAGTTGAAAGCTTGTGGTACACCCGGCCATCGGGAGCTTGCATTTTCAGTAGCCATTCCACCTCCCAACGAACTTCGTCCAAGAAATCGGGCGTGGAGTTCGACGATTCGGGAAGATCGAGTGTCAAGGACTTCAGTCGTTCGCCAAAATGCTCCCACGTTTGCAGCAACATACCGACCGTAAACGCACCGTTGGTTGTGTATTTGTTATAGTCGCCGGCATCGTGCCACCCGCCCACTCCGTCCTTGCGCGCGCCGGGATGCCCGCCCGCAAAATCAAGAAACGCGTCCTCCAGATGACAGGGTGCGTGCCGATAGGTGACGCCGCCCAATTGCGCATCCACCGAACAGCCACAACGGGTCAGGTACATGGCTTTCATGACACAATAAAAGGGCCAATTAAATAGATCCGCGCTAATGCGGAATTCGGCGGATTCACCCACGCCAGCAACGGAAATTCGGTACCTGCCAGTGCGTTGTAACGCCGAAAAATCGGCAATCGTCGCCGTGTCGTCGTTCGCGATTGACTTATCCACTGGGGCCAGTGTGCCGTGCAGGACGACTTCGTGGGACATCGAATCCCGAACTTCGAACGCGGTTCCACGACCGGAAACGGTGGCGAATTTCGGTGCCCACGGCAAGTAACCGATGCTGTTTAGGGCAACTGGAGTTGCGGGCTTAGCCGGCTCGGCGGCATCGACAAGCGGAACGTGCCGATAATTCCAAGCCCACGCAGTGCAACATGCCAACAACCAGATCGTACTGCGGCGCTGCCAGCGAATTTGACTGAATCGGCGCAGTCCCATGCCAACAACCTTCTCTTGAATATCAGTTGCGAACGAGTCGTGATGTTATTAAAGCCTGGGAGGAAGCGTAGACCAACGTCGATAGAGGTTTCTTTCGGAGTCGTTCGCAAATCGCCTCACCAAACCCGCGAATGGAAGAGTCGGGCTGGTTCGAATTCCTAAGAGGCTATCCGAAAAGTGTCGGGGACGGTCCCTGTTTCGCCGGCGCCCGAGGGGCAGTCACCATTGTTCCAGGCGAAACTCCAGACAGACGCGGCGAAAGGACTGTCCCCGTCTTCCAGACACTTTTCGGATAGCCTCGAAGATCGGTCGAACTTTTTTCGTGATTGCGCGTACGCTCGTTGTTTTATATTCGCCGATCGATGGGTCGGTAACAACTGTGTCGTGACGTCTTGCTGAAATAGCCAGCAATTCGTGCCGCCATTCGGGTACTTTGCCACCGGAGGCAAAGTGAATGTGGCCGCCGTACAGACGAGGCTTGAACAGACGACAGAACCTGAGAGCATCGGGTCGCTCGAACATCAACTGTCCCGCCATTTGCTCAAATGTGGTTGAGTAGGCTCGGCCGAACAAGAACTGCGAAGCTCCTTCGGAGCTGAAATAAGTGGGCCAGAGCACCTTTGGGTTGAGCTGCGAACTCGCGCGGAAACGGCCTCTAAATCAGCACCGGTGCAAACGAGTTTTCCCACGGGGCGTCAGAATCTCGCATCCAGTCAGCCCATGCAATGGGAATGACGAATCGCCGCGCGGTATCGCTAGCTTGTGGATCACCACAGTTTCAGGGGGTTTTTGGAATTCATAGCGACAAATGCACAAAAATACTTCACAAAACCTTGACGTTATTGCCGCAAGTCAATAATATGACACCGGTGGCGTTTTAAGTCAGATGACTTAACGGCACTTCGGCGTGGATGTGAAAGAATCGATGGACCGTTGGTTTCGTTCGGAGGTTTGCGCTACTGATTCATTGATTCAGCGTGCGGCGAGGGACGGTTTGGGGGCCGTCCGTCAGGTAGCGCTTTGCCGCGGTCATCGCTGTTCATTAGTGACGCTGTCAGGAATCGGCTCATGTCGGTAACGATTTATGAAATCGCCGAGCGAGCGGGTGTCTCAAGTTCTACCGTCGCGCGTATCTTGCGCGGCGACGTCAAAGAGTCTTACCGGCGAAGCGCTGAAACAGCGGAACGCATTCGGCACATTGCCAAGGAAATGGGTTATCGCCCGAATCTGCGGGCGCGGGCTTTCTCGCGAGGTCGCACCCACGGCATCGGCCTGCTGTATACGGACGATGCCTGGATTTTCGAGGGAATGAACACCGAAGTCGTAAGCAGCTTGGTGCGGGCCCTCCAAAAGTCGAAATACCATCTCGTGTTCGCACCCATCGACGCCAGTGGCGCCTGGGAAGAAATCGTTTTGGGCGGTCAGATCGATGGTGGAGTCGTATTCCAGTCGTTGCCCGCCGAAGTTCTATCGGCCATGCAGAAGCATGAATTGCCGCTCGTCCTTTTGGGAGACAACTCGGATCCCACGATTTCTCAGGTAGTGGTCGATGACACCGCGGGCGCCTATGCAGCCACAAAACACTTACTGGGGCTTGGCCACAAGCGGATACTGTTTTTCGTGCATCAAACTGTCAAGCCGCATTGCAGCATTGCGGAACGATTGGCCGGTTATCGCGCTGCAATCGACGCGACCGGAGCGGAACGGTACGAATGTGTTCGGATGTCCGAGGAGGACGTGATCGATATCCTGGTCCGAGGACGTGAGCGACCGACGGGAATCGTCTGTTACAGCAATCTCGAAGCGACGCTGATCGTTCACGCCATGTGGCAATACGGCGTTTCCATTCCGGCCGATCTTAGCGTGATCGGTTTTAATGATCTGTTCGCCACGCGCTACATGACGCCGCCCCTCACCACCGTCGGCTTCGATGCCGCCAAGATCGGTGAATATGGAGCGCGGTTGGTGTTGAAGGATATCGGCACGCCGATCGACGCGCGACAAGCTATTGAGATGGCCGTTAAACCCAAACTAATTGTTCGTGGCTCGACGGGCCCGGCGCCCGTTCGTGCGAGGATGGCAACCGGTTAAAACCACGGATGGTTCAGTGAAGTGGCAGTTGCAGTCGTGAAGAGAAGTTTCTTGGGGATCTATCATTTTTGGAGGTGAGCACAATGAAGGCGAGATCTTTGCTGTTGTTGGTGGCGGCGCTCGGCATGAGCGTATTGCCGTCGGCTTGCTTGGGGGCGAACACGCTGTTAAGCAGCTTCGAAGGCGACTTGTCGTCAACTCTTGGCCCCAGTTGGACTATCGACAGTCCACCTTTTAACGCGAGTTTCGACGGCGTCGGGGCGACCGACGGAAGTCAGGCGTTAAAGCTCGAACACAACACCGGTTGGTCGCAGTTTGTCTCCTTGGACGGCGGAACTGCCTTGGCCAATCTGGTCGCCAGCAGCGACTCGTTCAGCCTCGATGCGTGGGTGCCCGAAACGCGCGATTGGCGGCAGGTGTTCATCATCATGCAGGGCGCGGGGCAAAGCTGGTCGCAACATCAATTTGACCTTCCGGCCGGTAGCAGCACCGCGACTCTGGACCTGGTCGCGACGGGCATCAAGGCGAATGCCGCGGCCGGTGATCGAGGTTGGTGGCAAGTTTTTCTGGCGTTTCAAGGTGGTGACGTGGGCGGCGCCAGCAGAATCTCGACCACCATCGACAACGTGCGATTTAGCGCCATCCCCGAACCCGCGACGCAAACACTCCTGGTAATGGTGATGTCGAGCATGTTGTTGGGTCCGCGGTGGGGAAAGTGGGGCAAGGGTTAGCGCAGACAACTCCCGTGGATGACTTATTGTTATTCACGGTTTTGAAATTGTGTGAAAGGAAGATTGGGAAACTAGCGGGACTGGACGCACCACCGCCAACCCGAGTCTGACTGACCCGGGGGCGGACGGTCGGCGCGCAGTGTGAGTGGACCCGCAGGATGTTTTGGACGGCAAATAGGATCTTTCAACCGAACTCATTGGCAATTTTGGTCAGGCCCAAAAGCCTGGCCTACTTAGACCTGGTGGATGGGAGGTACCCTGTGATGAACAAGCAGTTGGGTGTGGTGGCAGCCTTAAGTGCCACTATGTTTTTGGCGTCTCACGGCACTCGAGCCGTGTATGGACAGCAATTGCTCTCCGGATTCGAGAACACTCTTTCCACGACCGTCGGAGGTGCGTGGGAAGGCGATTGGACCGTCACTCCGGACTATACGCCCATCGGGGCCACGGAGGGCGGCCTGGCACTCGCGGTCCACCATTCGCCAACATGGGTGACGGGTGGTACGGTGCTGAAAACGGGCCTGCCGTTGGCACAGATCGTCGCACAACACCAACTCATGCTCTTTGATATGACGACGACCGACCTGGGGACGGCCGGTGATGGGTGGTCGCCGAGTTGGCGGCAAGTGTTTGCGATTTTCAATTCCAATCAAGGTGGCTGGCAGCAGAACCAGCTCGATTTTCCCGTTGCCTCGGATGACGGCGGAACCAGCACGCAAACGGTCGTCCTCGATTTAGCGTCCACGGGAATCCAAGCCAACGCCCAGGCATTCGTCAACTCGGGTGGCGGCCCAAACACATATTGGGAGCTGTATCTCGTGTTTCAGGGTGGCGATCAAGGCACGGCGATCAAGGCCGGCGACTACGGCGCGAACGACCTTGCCGACGCTACCGACTACGTTGTGTGGCGAAACAGCTTGGGCGGTTCCTCGTTGACCAACGAAACCGTCTCGCTGGGGATCGTCGATTCCGCGGACTATGACGAGTGGCGGGCGCATTTCGGCACCGACTATACGAAGATTACCACGATCATGGACAACATCCGCTTTGCCAATCCTGGCTCGGGAAGTCTTTCGTCAATGGGTGTTCCGGAACCATCAACCATGTTGCTGGCGTTCGGAGCCGTGCTCTCGATGGCAACGATTTTTAGGGGGCGTCGTTAATTTTTGTTGAAGCCGTGGAAAAGTGGCTGCTCGACGGCGGTTTCCCTCCGCTGTCGAGCAGCGCGTGCGGATAACGTGGAAATTGAGGAATTTCGCTTGTTGTGGTGGGTGGGAGTGCCGCATAAGGAGGCATAAGATGCGTCGCGCTTTTACACTTGTGGAATTACTGGTCGTAATTGCCATTATTGGGATTCTCGTCGCGCTGCTCTTGCCCGCGATTCAGGCAGCGCGTGAGGCGGCGCGGCGTGCCCAATGTCAGAATCATCTTAAAAATATTGGCCTGGCCGTACAGAACTTCGTGAATGCGCAAAAAGTATTTCCCACCGGTGGGGCCAAATACTTGCAAGCGGGGTTTGGCGTCGAGCAAAACATCGATAGCGGCAGGCCGTTGGGGCCCGCCAAGCAGGGGCTGGGCTGGGGATTTCAGCTGTTGCCGTACATCGAGGAAACCGCGGCGTACCAGATTAAGACTACGCCCGAATTGCAGCAAGTTGTCGTGCCGATCTACGTTTGTCCCTCGCGCCGGCTGCCAAGAACTAGCTACAGCGAGGCTTTTGGCTTGATCTCGACGATGGACTATGCCGGTGCCGTCCCCTGTACCGATCGAGAGTACTTGCGTCGCCGGACGATATTTCCCCAATATGATCCGCAGAAGTATGTACCGTTTACGACGGCTTCCATCTCGAACCTGGCTGGTTCCTTCAATGGCGGCAACGGCAGCGGCAATGAACCTCGCAACAACGCGGTGTACGACGGCGTTATCGTGCGCTCGACCTGGCGCTACTTGAGCGGCGGTGGGAATGCGCCGTGGGTGGGAGAGCCGGCAGCCAACGTCGTCCAGCCCGTCTCGATGGCAAAAATAACGGATGGCACCAGCAAGACCCTTGTTATCGCCGAGAAATATGTCCGCAGCGACAATTACGTCGAGAACGCGGTCAATCATTACTCGGACGACCGCGGTTGGTCGGATGGCTGGGACGCCGATCAAATGCGGTCCACTTGCTTCACGCCGGTCAATGACAGCGACGGTATCGGTTGGCAAGGCACGTCGCTGACGAAGTACTTTGGCGATGACTTCGCGACGGGCCCTGTCGGTGGCGTCTATAACGTGCTGCAGTTCGGCTCACCCCATACCGGCGGCATCAATGCGATGTTTGCCGATGGTTCGGTCCATGTTGTGAACTTCGATGTGGAGGTCATCGTTTTTAATAGTCTCGGCACGCGTAACGGTCTCGCGCTTGGCGAGACGAACGATCTTACCGGTGTGAACTGAGGCCCAAGGTCGCCAGAAGGAGCCGAATATGTCCGGTAAGTGCCGCGGCGTGGGTCTTCGGCCAAGTGGCTCGCGAAGACCGTGCACTTTTCCTGGGGCGTTCACGCTTGTTGAATTGCTCGTCGTGATTGCCATTATCGGTATCCTGGTAGCCCTGCTGCTGCCCGCGATTCAAGCGGCCCGCGAGTCGGCGCGCCGCGCACGGTGCGCCAATAACATTAAGAACGTCGCCCTGGCAGTGCTCGTGTACCACGACGCGCGGAAGCACTTTCCAGTCGATGAGGATCTTTATGACGACCCTCCGGATGATATCAATCTGACGAATGGCCAATGGCAGCGCCAACCACCCGATCCTCTACGCGACGCCGGCAAATTGAGCGGCGCTGGTTGGATCGTCGAAGTGCTGCCGCAGTTGGAAGAGCAAGCGCTGTACGATCGTTTCAAACCGTTTCTGGATAAGAAATGGTCGGGCGTATTTCAAGGCATGAACGCGAACGTGCCCGAGTTGCGCGCAGCGATTGCCTCGCAGCCCGCGGTGCTGGTTTGTCCGTCCGACGAGTTCCCCGGGCCGCGAATCGACCAATACCCCTACAGCACGACGAGCCAGGTTCCCGGTGCGCCGGCGCTGGTGGCCGTAACCAGCTACAAGGGGAACGCGGGCGATACGGCGTTTGCCACCAGCGACGACGTGCCGCCGTTCAACACACCGCTCGGCTATTGGAGCGGTGGGCCCGAGTTTATTTGGTCGGGCAAGAAAATGGACTGCCACTACGGCGTCGATTGCTTCGGTATTTTCTGGCGTTACACCTACCATCGTGGCGGCGTGAGGATGCGCGAAATCGTCGATGGCACGAGCAAGACATTTTTGATCGGCGAATCGTCACCCGTCGACGGCAACAGCGCGGCCTGGTGTTCCGATGATGACTGGGCGATTTGCGGCATCGGCATCAATTTTGACTGGCAGAATTACGCGGCCTGCGTGCCGGCCGGTTCGTGCTGGTACAACATGCGCGGTTTTCGAAGCTACCATCCGGGCGGTGTGCAATTCGCCATGGCCGATGGGTCGGTTCGCTTCGTACCCGATGACATCGATCATCCAATCTATCGTGCTCTTTCCACGCGCAAGAAAGGTGAGCCGGTTGGCGACTATGAACCGTGAACAGCCCGACATTATTCGTTTTACCCAGTCGCATTTGGGCGCGGCGGATGCCCTTTTGCGGAACCTCGATCGATGCGATGCGTAGAACAGTCATACATTTGAGTGTGGCCGTGGTCGTGTGCCTCCTAGGCGGTTGCCACCGCGAATCGATGGAAGCAACGGTTGCCGGCCTGGTGACGCTGGATGGCAAGGCCATTGGTCCGGGCATGATTGTTTTCGCGCCGCGGGGCGCCGACAAAAAACCGGCTACCGGCTCCGTCGAAAGCGACGGCACCTACATGCTGATGACGAGCCGCGCGCAGGGGTTGGCCACGGGTACCTATCAAGTCGCGGTGTCGATTCGCGAGATGCCGCAGAATGTGAAACGAGGCGACCGCCCTCCCTTGGGCAAGTCGTTAATCCCGGAGAAGTACGAAGAAAGCACCACGTCCGGGTTGGAATACGAGGTGCGGCCTGGCAAGAACACGATCAACGTCGAGCTGAAGCGCAATTAGTCGCAGCGGCCGCAGCCAATCAGAATCGTTTATAATTAGATATGAGGGTTATCGGTAACACCGAGCTCACCAAATTGAACGGCGGAACGGAAGGCATGTGCGCAATTTTCAAGAATCGATGGGCGCCACGAGCGCTTTACTACTACCTGGCAGTCGTTGCCGGTGGGCTGATGGTCGCTGCCACCAAGGCGGCCGACGTCGCCTTCGCGATCAATTCGGCCAGCGGCGTCCATGCCATCTCGCCGTACGTCTATGGCTCGAACTCTTCGTCAATCACCAATCGCACCATGGATCGCAGCGGCGGAAATCGGCTCACGGGTTATAACTGGGAAACGAACGCCTCGAATGCGGGTGCCGATTGGTATCACCACAGCGATTACATGCTGTCAAACGGCCAGGCAAACCAACCGCCCGGCGCCGCGGTTAGCGGCATGATTCAAGCCGCTGCCTCGGCAGGCCGTGGCGCGGTGATTACGATTCCGATGGCCGGCTATGTGGCCGCCGACGGCAACGGCACCGTGGACGAAACGGAAATCGCACCCTCGCCGCGTTGGAAGCAGGTTGTGGCGAAGAAGTCGACGATCTACCCCGGCACGCCGCTGAGCACCAGCCCGGACAAGACTGATGGCTACGTTTTTACCGACGAATTCGCCAATTGGGTCGAAACCACGAAGCAGCCGAATCAGCCGGTGTTTTATAGTCTGGATAACGAGCCCGCGCTCTGGGGCGAAGCGCTGCCCGCCGGCTGGCAATCGGGTGTTGAACCGAGGCCTTGGGAAACACCCCCGTACCCGGGAATTCCACCAAGTTCGGGCGGTCGGACGCATCCGACGATCCATCCGTACAATCCAACGTTTGCCGAAATGCGCGATAAGACGATCGCGCATGCCAGCGCCATCAAGGACGTAAACCCGAACGCGTTGGTGTTCGGCGGCGTGGGCTATGGGTGGGCGGAGTTCACGGATCTGCAAGGCGCGCCGGACAAGACGACGAGCCCCGTGCATCCGGGGGGCGACGCCCAAAGCGGCGAAATGCATTACTACGAGTATTTGCTGAGCCAGGTCCGCGCGCAAGAAGTTGCTCAAGGCCGCAAGCTCATGGACGTGCTCGATCTGCACTGGTACCCCGAGGCCCAAGGCGGTGGCGTGCGGATAACCGGCAGCGAAACGACCGCGGCCGTGGTCACGGCGCGCGTGCAGGCGCCGCGCTCGCTGTGGGATCCCACGTACACCGAAACCAGTTGGATCAGCCAATGGGGCACCTGGGTCGGCTCGCCCGGCACGCCGGGGCCCGTGAAGCTGTTGCCGCGCGTGCAGCGCGATATCAACGACTTTAACCCCGGCACCAAGATCGCGATCACGGAATACAACTACGGTGGCGGCAATCATTACTCCGGCGGCATCGCCGAGGCCGATGTACTCGGCATTTTGGGCCGCGAAGGCGTGTTCGCCGCCGCCTGGTGGGACGTCGGCAATGGCTCGAACTACGTCAATTCCGCGTTCAACTTGTACCGCAATTACGACGGTGCGGGCGGCAAGTTCGGCGATACGTCGGTCGCAGCCAGTACGAGCAACATCGCCGCGTCGGCCGTATACGCCAGCGTCGACTCCACGAATCCGAATCGCATGGTGCTGGTTGCGATCAATCGTACGGGCAGTGTTCAAACGGCGGCCATCAACGTCACGAACGATCGCATCTTCGACCACGCCGAGGTCTATCGCTTTGGCAGCAGCTCGGCCTCCATTTCCCGGCAAGGCGATATCCCGCTCGATCTTGTCAATTCTTTCCAATACGCGATGCCGGCTTGGAGCGTCACGACGCTGGTGCTGATTTCCGACGGCTTGCCCGGCGACTACAACCGCGACGGTAAGGTCGATGCCGCCGACTACAGCGTGTGGCGCGAGCAACTTGGCCAAACCGGCAACCTCGCGGCGGACGGTAATGAAGATAACATTGTCGATGCGAATGACTTCTATCTCTGGCGCGACAATTTCGGCCGCACCGAGAACGCGATGGCAATCGGCAGCACAACGGTGCCAGAACCAAGCGTAAGTGTGCTGCTGCTCGTGGGCCTGCAATGGTTCGCAGCCGCTCGACAGCCAGCACGTCGCGACGCATCACCTTCGCCTACGCGCGCAGCGGAGACCTCCATGAACTGAGGGTCGTTTCCGAAATTACCCCGCGTTGCGCAGAGGGCGAGTCCAAAAAAGCGGTCGCGCGCTAGCGGCGCAGTTTTCCAGCCCACGTGGCTGGCGGTTGAAATGTCTCTGTTTCCTCCCGTTCACGAATTCCCTGGCAGCGAACTTCGTGCGTGTAACAAGACTTCTACGTATCTGCGTAGTGGGCGACACTGGACTCGAAACTATAACCGATTCATCGGGGAAAACGCGAGTTTCGACCCAAGCGGTGCAAAAAGCGGTGCAAGTGGTCGGGCTGCCCCCCGGCTTGGCATCGGTCGTAAGACATTGGCGGAGCCTGCCCCTTCACTCACGGCGGATCATCGTCGGCATGGCCCGCAAGGCGGCTGAGCGCGTCGAGGTGGCTGGTATGAAGGGGGCGAAGAGTTAGAATCGAATTGCCGACGCCGCGGCCGTACACCGCGGTTTGGGTTAGCCGGTCGATGGGCGAGCACGCACCTACGCTTGCCATCGGCCGGCTGGCCTCTCGGCGGAAAGTAGGTGCCTTCATGGAATCCGAGTTGCAGGCTTTGCACGATGCGTCGCTGATGGCGATTGCTCTATTGTCCATGATGCGAGTGCTGTTGCCCGGCCGTGACGGGCGCGCTTCATTTGGCGATG
>JAKOXH010000055.1 GCA_029781135.1 Planctomycetota bacterium | reverse complement strand
AACCCCACTTGCGACTACTGTTCGTCGCCGTGGCCCTGGTGCTGCGCAACATCTGGGTTTGGATGCACCTCACTCGACTGGCGGACGGTTGCGGCGATGCCGTAACCCTCCGCTTGGAACGACTCCGCTTCAAACGCATGTTGGATTGGATCGTTCACGAGATTCAAACCCTATACCACGATGGTTCAATGCCTTACGTCGAGTGGTCACCGTAAGGCAAACTTGGAACTACTGAATGACGATTCATTGAGACCTTTGCAATTGAGGAAATGTGGGAGGCTTTTCCGAGGCCGATGATGCCAATCGTTGCGGCACGACATCGGCGTCGGAGACGCCTCCCACACGTTCATTTATTGCGAGAGATCAAGGAATTTACATTTGCCTTGGGGAGCAACTGCCATGCCTCAATCACTTGCCAATACGGGTACTCAATTTCAATCGGACGTGGGAATCCCTGTGTCGTGGTATCTCGATCCGGAGATTTTGGAGATCGAGCGCCAGCATTTGTTCGCGGCCGGCCCTAAATATGTGGGGCATATTTCGATGGTGCCGAAAGATGGCGATTATGTCGTGCTGAGTGGGCAACATGCTGGCAAGATCTTGGTGCGTCACGACGGCAAACCGCAGATGATTTCGAACGTCTGCCGGCATCGCCAGGCGCAGATGCTGAGCGGCCAGGGCAATGTGAAGAATATCGTGTGCCCAATCCATAGCTGGGCTTATGATCTCGACGGCAAACAGTTGGCAGCGCCGCAGTTTACCGAGAACCCCTGCCTGGATTTGGAGCGGACCGAACTCACCGAGTGGAACGGCCTGTTGTTCGCTGGGCCGCGGGATATACACCGCGAGGTCGCGCCGCTGGCGAGTTGGACGGAACTTGATACCTCGAACTACGTGCTGGAACGCGTGGATGAGGAAGAGCACGACCTCAACTGGAAAGTGTTCCTTGAAGTCTATCTGGAAGACTATCACATTAGCACGGTGCATCCGGGCTTTCGTGTATTTGTGGATCCGAATGACTTGCGCGGCGCGTTGCAATTTGTCAGCGGCGAGCGGTTCTTTTGTGAGCAAGTGAACGTGCGCTGGCCGTTGCCGACACCGGCGTCGCCCGCATTCGCTGCATTCCAAAGGGTGATGATGGATGTGCTGAAGGGCCGCCGGCCGCCGTATGCCGCAATCTGGATGACGCTGTTTTCCGGGCAACTCCTCGAATGGTATCCGTACGCTTTTGTCGCGACGACTTACACGCCGCTCTCGGCGACGAGGACCCGGCTCCGCAGCGAGTACTTTTTCGACCGCGAAATTGCGGCAACACGGCGGGATTACGTCGAGACGGCCGCGGCGGTGCTGGATGAAGTGACGGGCGAAGATCATGTGGCGTCGATCCAGTTGCACGAGGGCCGACGGGCGATGTACGAGCGCGGCGAGAACGCCCAGGGGCCGTATCAAATGCCGATGGAGCAAGGCCTGCGGCGGTTCCACGATTGCTTGCGGACGGTTGTCGAAAACGCCTAATAAGTGTGTCGCGGGTGGCATGCTTCTTCGCAACAGCGAATAGGCATGGCGTTCGAGCTAACCCACATGCTCACGCCGCTGTTGCGGCGAGAGCATGCCACCCAACGTTTTCGTGGCGAAAGCATGCCACCCATCGTTCTGCCATCATTTAGAACTTCGCTTCATCGCCACTGGGTAGCGTGACGCGGGGGGCATCCGGGCCGTCGAGTTCCTTAAGGTTTTTGAGCGGATCGTCGCGGAGGCGCAGGAATTTGAAGCCGACGAGTCGCGGCTTGCCGGCGGCATCTTTGGTGGCGTTGTCTTTCGTGCTACGGGCGATGTACTGCTCGATCGGTTCTTCGCGCACGCGCGGTTCGGTCGAGTGAATCATGTGGACTTCGCCGTTGGAGCCGTGGCCGATGAGGCCCACGTGGCCAACGAAGGCGCTGCCGCCGAAGATTTCATTAGGCGGAGCATCCTTCTTCACCGTCGCGCGAACGATGTTGACGAAGTCGCCGTCCTGCAACTGGCTTTTGGCCCGTTCGATTTCCGAGTAGGGCAGATAGATGTCGTCGTGTTTCTCGACAGGCACGTCGACGGTTAGCTTGTAGCGGCTCTTGAAGAACTTGGCACGGTCGATCTTCTCGCTGAACTTTACGGCCTTGTCGCCGGCGAGTTTGGCGGTAAGATCTTCGACAAGCCAGCGGTTAGAGATGTTCCAATCGGCTTCGGTGTAATGGTTGCGGGTGGTGACGCCAAGGTGGCCGTCGCGGTAACGAATCCGCTGTAGCAGCTTCATAAAACTGGGCCAATTGTGCGAGAGGGCCATGGCGTAGGTGTGCTCGGTGAAAACCAGGCAATCGCTCTTGCCGAGGCAGTAGATGGGCTGTGGATCGTACGGCTCAAACGGCATTTCGCCGAGCAAGTAGATTTCGTAGGGCTGGCCGATGTTCTTGCGGGCCAGGTGCAGAATTCGCTTGCGCAGGTCGGGTTCCGTGGCACTGAGGAACTTCAAATAAACGTCGATGTCGGCCTCGGTGAACGTGTAAAGCGGCTTATCGACGAGTTCGGCGACTCGCTTCTCATCAAGGCCAAGTTTCTTAACGGCGGCAGTTTGATCTTCCGAAAGAGTGCCCGCCGTACTGGGATTATTGATTACGAGACCTGCAGTAATCGCCAACAGATACCATAGAGATCGTGTGGTGGACATGGAATTAATTCGGTTTTTGGCCGCGAAGTGTGAAAATGGCTGCTTGGCGTGGGCTGCCCTCAGTTTAACCTGGCGTCAACCTGGTTAGTAGGCATGGGGAAGATGCCGGAGAAGCCGCGGCATCGTCCACAGAAATTCCAAACAAGACAATCGCACCAACATCCCGTCCCGACTGCGTCGTGCCGTAGGAAACGGTGCTTTTGCGGTTGTCAACTTGCTTGTTCACCGTACGGCGGTTTAACTTAACATAAAGGGCGGGCCGAAACGCGGCAATTGGAACCACGAGGCATTTGCGATGAGTATCAATGACCTGGCGAAACTGCTGGGCGACGCCTGTTATGGCTTCTTAGCACTCAACTTTCTGTGGGGGCTCTATAATGTCATCATGGGTTTTCGCCGGGTGCGGGAACTGAGTTTTGGTGACCATGATGAGCAAGCGGAATATGCGGAGGAAGTCGTTCAGAAACTCGAAGGCGGCCAGTTCGCCGAAGTCGAGGAAATGACGGCCGATGACCCGCGGGCGCTGCCCCAACTCATCGAGTTGGCGACGGCGAATCGCCAACTGAAATACGATCAATTGCGGCAGGTCGTGATGGAGATTTTGCAGCGCGACGTGATGGGCGACCTGGAGTATCGCACCAATTGGATCGCCACGTCGATTAAATGTGGGCCGCTGCTCGGGCTATTTGGCACGGTGCTCGGCATGATGGCGGCGTTCGGCCGGATCGGCACGGGCGAAAAAGTCCAGCCGTCGCAAATTGCGGCCGAGATCAGCATCGCGCTAATTTGCACGGCCATGGGGCTAGGCACGGCCATTCCATTCAATTTCCTGTTGGCGAGTCTTTCCACGAAGATTCGCAATTTCCAGGATGCGCTTGGCGCGGGCCTCATGCGAATTCTGGATTTCTTTAAGAGCCGCAGCTAGGTGCGGCAAATGTTATGCGACCAGCGAGTTTGAATTTTGGCGCCACCGGTTCGGAGGAGCTGTTTGCGCGCCGCCCCGATTTTGAGATGCCAGAGTTCGATATCACTGCCATGGTCGATCTGGTGTTCATGATGAACATCTACTTTCTCGTGACATTCGTCACCGTGGCGTTGGGTGAAATGAACTTGCCGGCGGCCACACATGTGGCGGCCCTCGATGCCGATAGCGCCGTGATCTTTACCTTGGCGCGAAGTTTGGACGGAAAGTCGGTGACTTTGTACCTTGGCGATGGTGCGAAGACGGAGCCGATCAACGATGCCGCCCAGCAGGAGCAGCGTGTGCAGGCGGCCGTCGAAAATGGTGCCGCGGAGGGCAAGAAAGCCGTGCTCCTGAAGGCCGAGAAGAAAGTGCGACTGGCTGATTTGTTTCGCATCGCGACGGCCGCTTCGGCGGAGGGGATGAAGCTTCACGTGGCCGTCATGGAAAAGGAGTCGCCATGAGCATTGTCTTCCGGTGTTCGTACTGCGGTAAGAAGCTGGCGGCTGCCGATTCTTCGGCCGGCAAGGAGAAGACGTGCCCGAAATGCCGGGCGCGGGTGGTGGTGCCGACTGCCGAAAAGGCGGCCGCTGAGGACACCGGCGGCGTCGATTCGCGGCATGAGGCGGCCGATCATCCGTTGCTATTGGTCGGTCGCCGCCCGGAGCACAAAGACCTGATCGACATGACGGCAATGGTCGACATCGTGTTCTTCCTGTTGATCTTCTTTCTCGTGACGTCGATGCAGTCGATCGAAGCAGTGATCAATTTGCCGACGCCGCAGGGATCGGCGAATTCACCGAGCAACGTGCAAGCGGTGCCAGAAATCACGAACGATCCGAATTTTGTCGTCGTGACGATCGACGCCGACGACGCCATGTTCGTCGATGACGAAGAGGTGCATAGTGAGCAGGAACTGCGGTCGAAACTCCGCAGGGCCAACAAGGAACAGGAACGCACGGGGCTCATGATCAACGGCTCAGCCGATGCGACCCATGGCCGGTTCGTGATGGTCCTCGACGCCGGGGCCGATGCTGGGATGAAAGAAATCCTGTTTTCCGTGCCGCAGGCCGAGGGGGCGGCAGGTGGAAGTTGATTTCGTCGCTATTGACATCCTTAACGCAGCAAGAACCTGGTAACACGTGGCCGAATGCTAACGGGAGCGACGTTCTCCGATGCAACCTGTGAAAGCGGAGGGCACGGGACTCGAACCCGTAACCGGTTTCCCGGCACCACATTTCCAGTGTGGCCGCTAGCCAATTCGCTTACCCTCCGGGGGAGTTGCTAACTCCTTATCGTATCGGAATTTGCGGCGATGTCTAGCGCAGATGCGGTTGTCGTGTTAAGGTAGTGGTACCCATCGAAACGTCGACTGCAAGTGTTCAGACTATTCAACGGCGATCGGGTGCGCAAGTTGGGCTCGCGGTGCCGTTACATCGTACGGATCGGCTGCCGTTGCCGCACGAATGGGCACCAAATTGCCGTTCGCGGCGGAACGAATCGTGGTGTCATCGACCGCGGCTGGGCGATACCCCTGCCGGTTCCACGAGCTGCGGGCAAAGCGTTCGGGGATGCGCAGTTCCGCCCCAATGGGGAGCAACTCCGGATTCGCCAGCACATCGCGGTTGAGTTCGAAGATCTCCTGGCTACGCTGCGGATTATCGAGGTAGCGCCCGGCCAGGTTTTGCAGTGAGTCGCCATCCACAACAACATGGGTGCGTGATTCCTGCGCCTCGTCGCTTACGGGCCACGGTGGCGGCGCAACCATACATGACTGGCCACCCGCCGTTGGTGAATCGAATGCGGCGACAGTCGCTGGGGCGGCGCCGGAATCGGGCGAGAAACTGGTTGCTTCGAATAGCGATTGGGAACCGGCGCCGCTGGCCACGTTCGCGCGATCTGGAACACCGATTGCGAGGGCATTGCTCATGCTATCGACTGGCGGCAAACGACGAATAACAGCCACGGTGCGTGGCTCATTTCCGATAGCCCGTGGCGCCTCATTGCGGAGCTTGGCGATCGGCGTGTTGCTTTCGAAGGCGCGTGGGGCCAACGAGTTAACATTAGCTGTCCCAACCATAGCATCCCGCGCCGCCGGTTCGTCATTGGGTGTGACGACGGGAACCAAGGACGATATCAACGCCGGTGGTTCGGGGGCCGAATCGGAAGTTTTCGGCAGATTCGTCGATTCGGGGAACAGCTGTGCATGGACCGAAGCCAAGGCCATTTCTGTTTGCGGCTTGGCCGCTGGCGTAATCAATGCGGACTCGGGCTTATTTGCCAGAGTTACAGCAGGATGGAAAACCTTCTGGATGCCGCCGGGCTTACCCAAGAGAAAGGCGACACCCAAACCAGTTGCCACCAATGCCGATGCAATAACGAGCTTGCGAACTGCAGACACGGATCAAGCCTCAGGATCGTCTGAATGTCGCGGCACCCGCCTGGCACGGCCACATTCGGTGTACGACGCCCGTCGTCCGTGAGCACGCATCGAGACCGCAAGAATCACACGGTCTGCATTATTCTTCGTCATGCGCCGTTCAAGAGTTCGCAGCGAACGAGGCCAATCGCAGAATTCCCGTTGCCGATAACAGCGAGCTTGCGCAGGTCGTAAGCTCTATGGCCTTGGCAAACTTTGACGCCGATAGATCACATTGCGGTATTTGCTGGCGGCAATGAGGGCGCCTCGTGGCCCGCGCCGATGAGCCAAAAAAAACCCCCGGTTGGGCCGGGGGTGAAGAGGTGATCGGCTTCATTGAATCGTTATGAGCGGGCTGGCTGCATGCTGGTGGCCGGTGGTTTGTCAGTCGCCGTTGAAGCGCTCACACCGCTGAGCCACAACAGCACCGGCGAAGCGACGTAGATCGAACTATAAGTTCCCACCACGACGCCCACCAAGAACGCAAAGGCGAAGCTGTGTAACCCATCGCCACCGAAGAAATACAGAATCACCACGACGATGAACACGGTGAACACGGTTAGGATCGTTCGGCTCAGCGTTTGGTTCACGCTGTCGTTTACCATCTTGGCAGTGATTTGCGGCGTTTTGCCTTTGATTTCACGCAGCCGGTCGAACGTTACGATCGTATCGTTCACCGAGTAACCGATGATCGTCAGGAGGGCGGCGACGATCGTCAGATTGATTTGAAACGCGTCGATCTTGAGCCAAGCAGCTAACGTTGGCGCGGCGTTCACAATGTAATAACTAAGCGCGATCATCCCGACGGTCATGAGCACGTCGTGAATGAGCGCCACGCCAGCCGCGATGCCGTACGTCGGTTTTTGGAAGCGGAACCACAGGTAAGCGATCATGGCGATCAGACTGATGCCGACGGCTAAAAAGGCTGAAAGTTGCATATTCGACGAAACGCGTCCGCCGATGTTGCTTGCCAACGGGAACAACGCTTTGGTTTCGAGTTCCCCTCGCACGCGGTCGAGCGCGGTGCGAGTGGCGGCTTCATCGAGTCCGGCAAAGCGGGCCGTCCATTCGCTGTAGCGAACGCTGCTGCCCGGCCGCAGGTTCGGATTGGTAAGCGAAATCTGCTGGTCCTTCTGACCTTGTTTTGTGAACGAATCGAGCAACAGCTTCTGTAGTGCTTCCTGGCTTAAGCCAGCTTCGCCATGAAATTCGGGCCCCGAATTAACCACGAGCGTTGCTTCGGTACCGATAAAACCTGGTTCGGTAACAGGCTTAAGATCTTTAAACTGGAACGAATATTTTTTTAGTTTTGGGCCGAACTCCTTGATCAAAATGTCTTTCACATTATCGACCGATTGTTCGCTCGTATCGACCGTGAATGCGGTACCGGTTTGACCGAGCTCGACGATCAACAAGTTCTTGTCGACGAGTTCTGTCTTGACAAGCGTATCGCGCACTTGCGCTAGCGACATCCGATCCTTATCATTGAGCGTGAAGGTGACCGACGAACCGCCCGTGAAGTCGATATCGAGCAACTGCGTGCCGCGCGCATAGACGGCGATCATGCCGATGGCGATCAGCGTCCACGAAGCCCCCAACATGATCCAGCGCAGCCGCAGGAAGTCGAAATTTGGCTTCGAAAAAATGTGCATCATCTTCAGTTTCTTGATGAGGCCTTGGCGTTCGGCGACATCGAACATCAACCGCGTGCAGAAGAAGGCCGTGAACAGGTTGGTAATGATGCCGAGAACCAAAGTGACGGCGAAGCCGCGCACTTGGTCGGTGCCGACATAGAACAGCACGATACCGGAGATAATCGTCGACAAGTGGGTATCGATAATTGCCCGCATGGCGCGGTCGAACCCGTTACGGATGGCCATTCGCAGGGCCGCACCGCTTTCCAGTTCCTCGCGAATGCGCTCGTAAATGAGCACGTTGGTATCGACGGACATACCGACGGTAAGCGCCAAGCCGGCGAGGCCGGGCAACGTGATGGCCGCCTTGATCAGCACCATCAGCGCGAGCACCATCACCAAGTTCAGCGAAAGCGCCAGGCAGGCGATCAATCCTGAAAATCGGTAGTACACGAGCATGAACGCCACGACGCCAATGAGCGACCCAATAATTGCTTGTTTCCCTTTTTGTACCGTTTGCCCGCCCAAGGTCGGACTGATGATTTCCTGGCTGATCGGCGTTTTGTTGAGGGCCGCCGGCAGGCTACCGGCGTTGAGAATCTCGACGTTCAATTCGACTTCGCGGTCGGTCATGCTGCCGCCGCTGATCATGCCGCGGTCGGTAATTTGGGTGCGGATCGTAGGAGCGTTCACGAGGCGGTTATCGAGCAGAATACCCAAGTGACGGTATTTATCGGGCGTCGCCGGATTGGGTGTGTTCTGGCCCGTGAGGCGACCAAACCGCTGCGACCCCGCGCTATTGAATGAAAAATGGACGGCGGGGCCGCCACGTTCATCCATGCCTTTTGTCGCCGAGGTCAGATAATCGCCCGTCACGTTCATCTGGTCGATGAGCACCAACGCTTCGGCGGTGTCGCCGGCCTGGCGCTTCACCATTCCATCAACGCGCTCCACGGGACCGAACTCAGCGACATCGTACGGCACCCAGCGAGCGACGACCGCGCCGCCCTGCTTGATTTCCTTTTGCGTGGGCGGCGCCAGCTTGGCGAGTTCAATTACCGTCTTATCTCTTGTAAATGAAGGGTCGGCCGTGATGCGGAACTCCAACTGGCCCAAGGCCGTGATCTTCTGCTTCACGAAGTCCATTTCATCCTGGCCGACCTGAGGGATGATGATCTCCACAGCCGGGCCGTATTCGCGAATCGTAATTTCCTTGGTGCCGTCTGGGTCCAAGCGTTTCTTCAGTGAGCCTATTAGCTCACTGACGGAAAACTGCCGTTCGCCACTCTTGATTTGCTGGTTGGTCGCGGTCGCCCCCTTGGCCGCTGGCCCGGTAGTCGCCACCGGCGTGACTTTGGGCGTGTCTTGCAGTTCGTAAATCAGCGTGATGCCGCCGGCCAAATCGGGGCCGTATTTGAACTGGCCAAACACGACGGTCAGAATCGAAGCCGCCAACACACCCAGCGTGAGGCTGATCTTCCAAGCATGATCCGGCATCCGCCAGATACCGGCCAGATAATTGCCAATTAGCATGGGGATAACAAACAGCCCCACAAGAATGGCGAGAATGAGCCACGGGCTCCAGCCGGTCTGCTCGGGCGAGACGCCGGTTTTTTGCAGCGCTTTCGTCGCCACCGAGGGAGCAGTCTTCCCCGCCGGCAACTGCGAATCACTCGTGTTTTTCTGCTCGCCCTTAGAGACGGTCGACGCCGGTGCCGCGGCGTTCGAGGGCGCTTTGGAAACATCGGCAGCACCGATGGGAGCTGGTGTTGCCGGCGGCGGGGTTTCCGCCGGCGTACTCGCCGGCGCGGCGGTCTTCGCCTCGGACTTGGGGGCCTCGGCGGCTGGCGCTTTTGGCGCCGAAGCGGCCGCGGCCGCCTTGTTCTCCGCCGGCGGGGCCGCAGCCGTTTGCGCCCAACTGGTGGAATTCGCTCCCAGGGCCAGCGCCGCCATAGTGACCAATTTCAACCATCCGAACCGAACACGATTACCTTCGCTCATATTCATCGTTTACTCATCCCGCCTTTGCTCGAACAGCTGAAGGCGTAACTCGTTAGGATTTGTTTCCACCGGTTGTATTTTCGTCGTCATCGCCCGTGACCACCCGAGCGATCGCCGACATATTTACCCGCAATTTTGTTCCGGTCGCTTCATCGACGCGAATGGTGACACGTTCTGCATCCCGCTGCACGTTCGTCACCACGCCGTGAATTCCGCCAATGGTTACAATGCGGTCGTTTTCCTTCAAAGCATTCACTTTGTCGCGTATCGCTTGCTCTTTCTGTTTCTGCGGGCGAAGCATGATGAAATAGAACAAGATCGCCGTGATCAGCAACCAACCGAGTAACCGCAAAGGGGCGTTGGCGTCGGCCGGAGGCTGGGCTTGGCCTTGGGCAGGAGCCGCCGCAGCCTGAGCTAGAACGAGACAATGGCAAAAATGGGCAAACACTTGGAGAGGAACCTGCGACAAAGAGGGCCAAAATGGGGGCGGCAGAAAGGCTGGGCGAGCCCCACGTTCTTCCGCCACTTGAGGGCAGGGCAATCATCATAAGGTCAAGCGCCACAACGGACAAGGGCGGCTAGCGAATGACGGAATGACGAATGGGGAAGGGGGAATGGGGAATGACGTGGCAAGGCAGAGAATGACTCATTCGACATTCGTCCCTTCATCGCGCTCCCAACCTTTGCGGCGTTGGTCGATTAGGGCAGATAGGCGGTTTTCCGCAATCGCTAGTCGGGCCTCCGCCAGCAGGCGCTGGTAATACGTAATGTTATGTACCGAAACGAGCATCGGCCCGAGCATTTCGTTCGCTTGGAAAAGATGCCGCAAATAACCTCGGCTGTGGCGGCATGCCGGGCAGGGGCACGATTCATCGAGCGGTAAGCGATCGAGTGCGTGCTGAAGATTGCGGAGCCGCACCGGTCCCGCATCGGTAAACGCCAGCGCATTGCGGCCGTTTCGCGTCGGCATCACGCAATCGAACAAGTCGACGCCACGCCGAATGCCTTCCAACAGATCGATCGGCCGCCCGACTCCCATCAGGTACCGCGGGCGATCCGATGGCAGCAGCGGCGTCGTGACATCCAGGGCCGCATACATTGCTGATGGCGGCTCGCCGACACTCAGGCCGCCGATCGCGTAACCGACGAAATCGAGCGCGACCAAGCGATCGGCCGACTCGGCCCTCAGGGCGGCATCTAAGCCTCCGTGCACGATCGCGAACTGGGCCTGGTCAATTCTGGTGGCGGCAGTTTTGCAGCGCTCCGCCCAACGCAGGCTACGCCGCATGGCATCGGCCACAACGGCTGGTTCGTTGGGCAGGGCAACGACGTGATCGAACACCATTGCCACATCGCTGCCGAGTTGCTCCTGAATTGCAACGGATCGTTCGGGCGTGAGTTCGACGAGCGCGCCGTCGATGTGTGACCGGAAGCGGACGCCCGTTTCATCGATTGTTGCCCGCTCGGCAAGGCTAAAGACTTGGAAGCCACCGCTATCGGTGAGGATGGGACCATCCCAGTTCATGAAGGCGTGTAGCCCACCTAATGCCGCAACGGTTTGCTCACCAGGACGTAACGCCAAATGGTACGTATTGGCAAGAATCATCTGGGCGCCGGTTTCGCGCAACCGGCCCGCGTCGACACCTTTCACCGTCCCCTGAGTGCCAACCGGCATGAACGCAGGCGTATCGACAACGCCATGCGGCGTCGTGAACTTTCCCAAACGGGCGTGCGAAGAAGCGTCGACGTGCTCAACCTGAAACGAAAAGTGCGACGTCATCTGTGCTTTGGCATCCTCTCCCTTGGGGAGAGAGCAGGGTGAGGTGGCCTGGGTTTCTAAACTTCGCCCTCACCACGACCCTCTCCCCAAGGGAGAAGGAGAACTCGAATTCGCGCCGGCGTCATCAATTGCCGTCAATCGCCGCGCAGCTTGAGGCCCTGAATGGTGAGCTTTTCACGCACTTCATTAAGGCTCGTCACGCCGAAGTTCTTGCATTCGAGCAAGTCATCGCCGGTGCGGCGAACGAGTTCGCCAATCGTCGACAGGCCAAGCCGCACCATGCATTTGCGGGCACGAACCGACAGGTTGAGGTCGGCAATCGGGCGGTCGAGCATGGCCCGCTCGTCTGCCGAGAGCGTTTCCGGATCGTAGACGGGTTCTTCCTCGCGAACTTGATCGGCGAATTGGCCCAGCTCCAGGCCCTTTGAATGCAGCATATCGCGAATTTCGACAAGCGAAGTTTCGCCGAAATTCTTGCTGGCCAGCAGTTCCTGTTCACTGGTGCGGGTCAGGTCCCCCAGCGTCATAATACCCATCTTTTGCAGGCAATTCCGACTGCGGACCGACAGCTCGAAATCAGTAACGGGAATACCGAGTACTTGGCTGAGGCGATCCTGGCGGCGACGAGCATCCTCGTCGTAATACATGTCGCGAGCCGCTTCGGCATCCTTCAGAAACAGGCGCGCCCGAGGATGATCGGGGAATACATCGAGCACCCGCCGGTAACACTGCCGCGCCCGTTCGTAGTGCTGCATGTCTTCGTACAACACACCCAAATTGAGGAGCGTGCCGACGTGCGTCGGGAATTGATTCGCCGCGCGCTCGTAAAGATCGCGGGCGTAGCTATCGTTGCCGTGACGATCGTTTTCCAAGGCGAGGCCAAATAGAGCACCAGCATGCGTGTTGTCGGCCGCTACAGCCCGCTCCAACAGCGCAACCACTTCGTTCGGGTTGCCACCGAGGGCGGAAACCGTGGCGGCTCGTTGATACAGATACTCCGCAGTCTGTTCGACGGCGCCCGACATTCGGTTGAGCAAATCCATCGCTTCTTGCGCGCGGCCGTTGTAGCGCAGCGCTTCAACCTTGGCCAGTGCTACGTGATCTCGCGAATAGCCAGCCTTCTCGGCCGACTCGTACGCGGTTAGCGCTTCGGGGTACTTATCCAAGGCAAGGTAGGCTTTGCCGAGATAGAAGTGCGTCAGGGCGCCGCCATCGCTATGGGCCAGCATTTCGATGGCATCGCTATAACGACCGAGCAAGTACAGGCAAACGCCTAACCGGGCGGATGTGGCCGGGCTGCGGTTCGGCTGGGCTTCCAACTCGCCCGCGGCATCGCGCAATTCGCGATAGTTCGCATAGCTTTTGCCGATCGCGCCGACGATCTGCACGATTTCGTTCGGACCAAAGCCGCTCGGTGAAAGTACGATCTGTTTGACAATTGAGTCAGTGCCAATCGACATCGCGAAAATTCTCCACTCCAACTCGTAAGGGCGACGCGTATGTGCCCTGGCACGCCGCCGGCCAGTGCTTCGCCCCTTACCAATTAAACCTGTTTGTCGCACGAAAAGAGCCAGCGGTCGGAGTCGAACCGACAACCCCCGCATTACGAATGCGGTGCTCTGCCGATTGAAGCTACGCTGGCACGACCCAAAAAGGACATCGGCGAACCGAAGGGTCCGGCTTCCTGCCCTAAGGCGTACAGCCGAGTCCGCCATTCTACACAACAAGACAGTACGAAGAAACCCCGTCGGAACGTTGTTTGCTAGGGGGATTTAGAAGCGTGGCGTCCTAGCATTTGGGAGTCAGTGATAATTTGGGTTATTGGCCTCAAGTGCTGCGGAAGATCAGCCTAGCTACTGCCGCTAGTGCATCGACTCCGTCCCGTATTGCTGGCATTTTGATGATTTCCTAATATGCGACCCGCAAAACGACGGCAAACGCGGTCTTCATTTGATCGACGTACGCGTCCACCTTCTTACGATGTGCTTTTGTTATCTCGTCGATGGTCCCTTCACATCCATTTATCTAATCGGCCCTCATGCTTCTCGACTTCGAAGTGCAGCGATGTTCGCGCCACTGCGCCGCTACCGAGCGCGAGTTGCGGCCGGGCGACACGTGCTACTCCGTTCTGGAAGTCAGCGGAGCCGACGTTGTACGCAAAGATTATTGCGCTGAAGGCTGGCAGGGCGCGTCGAGCGGTGCGTTTGGTTGGTGGAAGTCACGCGTCCCTGAACCGACGGCCAAAAAGATCAAACTCGCACCGAACGATGTACTGCTCGAGCTGTTCGAACACCTCGCCGAGCGCAGCGATCAAAGCGACCTGCGGTACGTACTGACTTTGCTACTCATACGCCGGCGCGTTTTGCGGGTGGATGTGATGACCGACGAACTGGGAAAGCCGTCACCCTCATCCGAGGCCGAGAATTCCGACGAAGTAATGGCAGTCTATTGTCCCAAACGAGACACGACATTCCAAGTGATGGTCAGCATGCCGCGCGGCGAGCGCATCGACGAAATCCAGCAACAGCTCAGCCAATTGTTAATTGCGGACGCGGAATGAGAATCGAGGCCCAGGTGTCATCCAGCCGCCGAACCAAGTCGTTGCTCACGCTGCTGACCGTCGCCGGCGTGTTTTCAGCGTGTGGGGCGACGTGTCAGCGGCAAATGCTCATGAACCCGTTTGCCGCGGCCGGACCAGCCGCTCCGCAAGTTCTCGCCGAAGGTGCGACTCGCGAGCAGATCATTGCCGCCGTCAACCAAAATAGCTCGCGCGTTCGCTCGATCACCGCAACGGGAGCAACGATCTCGGTTCCCGATACGCTCGGCCTACCGCTGCTGAGTGGGAACATCGCGGCCGAGCGTCCGGGTCGATTTCGCCTGACCGCCGGCACCGCCGTTACCGGTCAGGAAATCGATCTCGGCAGCAATGATGAACTTTTCTGGCTGTGCATGCGTCGCAACCAGCCGCCGGCCTTGTACTTCTGCCGACATAGTCAGTTTGCCACCAGCAACATTCGCCAAATGATGCCCGTGGAGCCATCGTGGCTATTGGCGGCCATCGGTATCGTCGACCTCGACCCGGCAAGCGTCTTCGACGGGCCGCTCCCTCACAATGACGGCACGGTTGAACTACGCTCTTGGCTGCCCTCGGCGAACGGAACTTTGCAGCGCGTGACAAAGATCGACGCGCGGCGCGCCTGGGTCGTCGGGCAATACGTGTACGACCAAAGCGGTCGCACGCTGCTAGCAAGTGCCGAGGCGGAAACGCATCGCTATTATCCACTCGAACAGGTATCTTTGCCCGAGTTGGTGTCGATTCGACTGCCGCCTGCCAACATGGCGCTTAGAATCAATCTTGGCACCGTACAAATTAATCAACTGGGCCCCGAACAGGCCTCGTTGTGGGTCATGCCGAGGGACGGATATCAACTGATTGATTTAGGCAATGCGGTGCCCGGAGCTCCGTTGCCGGGGAGTCCGAATAGCCAACCGGCTCCTATTGGCGGACTGCCGCCGGCCGTGCCGAACTCCCCTGCTTCCACTTATCAAATCACGCCAGTTTCCGCGCCAAACAACGCTGGCAGAGCGGCCCCATCGTCCGCGGAAATCGGTCCGCTACCGCGGTACGGGCAGAAAACGCCTGCCACGCAGCCAGCTATCAGACGATTCTAAGACGCTGCAGACAACATAAACAGGCAGAGGGGCCGCTCGTTTTCCTGTTCTTGCTAACAACGATTTCGCCTTGTTCTTGTGCAACTATTGCCCGAATTTTAGGCCTCGGTCATACTCATGTTCCGCTGGTGGCCCCGATCAATTGCAGAAAAAGCAGAGGTTTTTCGGTCCGTGTTGAAAGTCCCCGGTCGCGGGCACGGGCTTTGCTTTTGAGGCCGACTTGCGGACGTGATAGCCGTTCGCATTTCACTGCCAGCGATTGGCAGCGGGTCGCCCCCCCCTTCTAGGGCGACAGGTATTTCGTTTCCTCGTTTGGCTCGGGCAGATACCCGAGGTTAGGACTATTTGTGAGCACTTCAACTCGTACTGGCGCGAAGACCACGTCGCAAGGCGGAGCGGCGGGCCTCAGTTCGCAAGGCATTGGCTTCGCCGGCAAGTCGGCCCGCATGGCCGCCGTTTCCGCAGTCACCAATTACCGGCCGATATCCGAGCCCCTCAATTTCATCGACACGCCGGCCTCGATGCTGTTTGGCTCGAATGTATTCAACAAGCAGGTAATGAAGACCCGGCTGCCCAAGCAGGTTTTCAAGGCACTTTGCAAGACGATCGAATCGGGCGAAAAGCTCGACCCGGCGATTGCGGATGTCGTCGCCAGCGCCATGAAAGATTGGGCGATCGAAAAGGGCGCCACGCACTACGCCCACGTGTTCTTCCCGCTGACCGGCGCGACGGCGGAAAAGCACGATAGTTTCCTCGCTCCAGATGGTGACGGCGGCGCGATCGCCGAATTCACAGGCAAGCAACTTATCCAGGGCGAGCCCGACGGCTCCAGCTTCCCCACCGGCGGTATCCGCGCCACGTTCGAAGCGCGTGGTTACACGATTTGGGATGTAACCAGCCCGGCTTACATTCTCGAAAACCCGAATGGCACGACGTTGTGCATTCCTACCGCGTTCGTTTCGTGGACCGGGGAAGCCCTTGATAAGAAGACGCCGCTGCTGCGTTCAATGCAAGCACTCAATCGACAGGCCCAGCGCGTGCTGAAGATTTTCGGCGCGACGGACGGTGCATTTGTGTCGTCGACTGCCGGTCCAGAGCAAGAGTACTTCCTGGTCGACCGCAACTTCTACTTCGCCCGGCCCGATTTGCTCACTGCTGGACGCACTCTCTTTGGTGCGAAGCCGCCGAAGGGCCAGGAATTCGAAGACCACTATTTCGGCGCCATTCCGGAACGCGTGCTCGCTTTCATGCTCGAAGTCGAACGCGAACTATTCAAGCTCGGCATTCCGGTGAAGACGCGGCACAATGAAGTCGCGCCGGCGCAGTACGAAATTGCCCCAATCTTCGAGTCGGCCAACTTGGCGAACGATCATCAACAACTCATGATGATTACGCTCAAGCGGGTCGCCGAGAAGTACGGCATGGCTTGTTTGACCCACGAAAAGCCGTTTGCCGGCATCAACGGTTCGGGCAAGCATCTCAATTGGTCGCTGGGCAGTTCGACGCAGGGCAACTTGCTCGATCCGGGCGACACGCCGCACGACAACGCTCAGTTCCTCGTGTTCTGCGCGGCCGTAATCCGTGCCGTGTACAAGTTCCAAGGAGTATTGCGGGCGGTGGTTGCCACGGCCAGTAATGATCACCGCCTTGGGGCAAATGAAGCGCCGCCGGCCATCATGTCGGTGTTCCTCGGCGATCAGCTCACCGATGTGTTCGAGCAGATCAAGAAGGGTGGCGCCAACTCTTCGCTCAAGAAGAGCACGCTCGAAGTCGGTGTCGATGTGTTGCCGCCGCTGCCCAAGGACGCCGGCGACCGCAACCGCACCAGCCCGTTTGCCTTCACCGGCAACCGATTCGAGTTCCGGGCCGTCGGCGCCAACCAATCGATCGCGGGACCTCTCGTGGCGATGAACACGATCGTGGCCGAGTCGCTCGATTATTGTGCGACGAAGCTCGAAAAAGCGACCGGCGGCGAGACCGCAAAACTCAATGCGGCCGTGCAGTCGTTGCTTACCGAAATTGCCACCGAGTGCAGCCCCGTTATCTTCAACGGTGATGGCTACAGTGAGGCTTGGCACAAGGAAGCCGAGAAACGCGGCTTGCTCAACCTCAAGACCTCGGTCGATGCCCTCCCGGTGCTCAAGGATAAGAAGGTCGAAGAGCTCTTTGCCAAGTACAACGTGCTCACACCGCGTGAACTGGAGAGCCGGTACGAGATCTATCTCGAGCAGTACTGCAAGACCGTTTATAGTGAAGCAAACCTCTCGCTGGAAATGGCCAAGACGATGATCTTCCCGGCGGCGATTCGCTACCAGAACGAGCTGGCCTCGACCTGTGCGAATCTCAAGCTCGTCGGCTATGAGTTCGATACCGACACGCTGGATCGAATCACCGAGCTGGTGAAATCGCTGCAAGACAGCATTTCCGTGCTGCAAATGGCGATCAACAAGGCACCACATGATAGTGCCCACGTTGCCGCCGCGTACTGCGCGAGCGATGTCCTGCCGTCCATGACGATGGTTCGCAAATACGCCGACGAGCTTGAATGTTGGGTGGCCGACGATCTCTGGCCGCTGCCGACCTACCAGGAAATGCTGTTCATCAAGTAAACGCGGCTGAGCCACTTGATGACAATTGGGATGTGTTTCGACGCTGCAAGTATCGCATGATGCTTGCAGCGTTTTTTGTGTTCGGCGAACAATGATTCCTTAGGTGCCATGCCCACGGCTCGGCGTGGGCATGTGAATTGCCGCATCCGCATGGCCACGTCGGCGGCCTCCGTGGCCATGACACTCGAACTTGCCCCGATTCTCGCCGTGCGAAGTATATTCGTGCGCTGCCGAAACTGAAATCCGATCCCAGTGGAATATCCGTCGACATTGGCACGCGCGACGGTCGAATCACTTCTCCAAATCGTTCACCAACTTCGCCTGGACACCCTCCGCCGCCAGCAGTCGCACATGCTTCGGTGCGTGAATCACCACTTGTTCGTTGCTCTTGCCCGTGCCTTTGATCTTCAATCCACCTTCGTCGGTGGCAGTAATATCGAGCACGTCATCATGCAAGTGAATCCGCGTCACCGTTAGCTCCGGCCACTTCTGCGGCAGGCGCGGTGATATCTCGCAGCCGTCCACCGTCGGCCGAAAACCGAGGAAGCCGTAAAGCATCACCTGCGTGGCCAAGATGCTCTCGATGAACTCGCGATCCAGCCCCAGCCCACCCGCGACATTTCCGCCTTGCAGCGAGCCGCGCGATGGATCTTTGGTGTAGTAGGCGCGATAGCCGCCTTCGTGCTGCGTATCGACGAACCAACTGATGATCGAAATCAGCCGTTTGGCCACATCGTTCGGCCCAGCCGTCTTGAGCCGCATCATCAAATCGTAATGCGTCCAGCCGAGCACGGCGCCGCCGTCTTGCACCTGATAGCCCCAGGGGACGCTCTCCGGATTCGACCAGCCCCAAAAATAGTAATCCAAATTCCGCCGCGTCGTCGAACGGGCCGCGAACCGCCAGTGGTAGATGTCGCCACCCTTCGAAGTATCTCCTTCCACTTCTCGCTCGCCGCTCAGCCAATCGTAGATCGACCGCGCTTGTTGTGGCGTCGCGATACCGAACGCTACCGCCTCGCAGTTGAGAAAGGTGAAACCGTAATCGTGCAACTGGCCGTCGAGATCGACCGTGCCGAAACGCCCCGTTGCCGGGTTCCAAAACCGCTGGCCGAAATACTGCTTCACTTCCGTGGCAAAAAACACCAAATCATCCGGCTTGAACGCCTTGTCCTTGGATACGCCCCACTCCGGGTGCGCCGCCACCAACTCCTCCAGATTGGCTAACTTCAAGAGCGTGTCGTAGTAATAGATTGTCGCAAGCGCGTCCTCGCCGCCGAACGGCAGCAGGTCCCAGTAGTTACTGCCGATGCCCTCGCCGCGCACGATCTGCTTTTTAGCATCGACGCGCCGTACACCGCTGCGGCCCTCGTGCCCTGGCCAGGTCGTGTAGATGCATTTCTTCTCCCGCGTTTTGAACTCGCGTTCCACGAATTGCATCGCCGTGCGAATCCGTGGCATCTGCGCACGCAGGAACTCGATGTCCTTCGTCCACAAAAAATAATCGCGGCAACCACGAATAAAGTTAAGGTTGTTGACGTTATGCCGCGTATCGCAAGCAGTGTGGAATGACTTCACCACGATCTGTCCGCCCGCCGCATTTTCAAACGTCAGCCGCAGCCGCGTAATCGTCCCCTTCCACTCGGGCAGCGTGTGCATGCGCACCATCGTGCGCGCCTCGCGTGCCGGAGGCTCGGCATTTGCCGCCTCGAAATACGCTCGCCGGTCGCTGCCAAATTTCGGCTTGTCCTTCGTCGTCCACTCGACGTAGCACTTGGCCTTGCCGAGGTTGCTGGCCCACCAGTTGAGCCGCAACCACGGTGCTATCCGCGCATCGACCGCAAATTCCGGCGGCTCGAGCGTGGCGGATTCCTTATCGATCACCACCTGCCACCCGCGGTCGTTCACTCCCTTCGCCGTCGCGCCATCCAACCTCCAACCATCCGGTTTCGTGAGTGGCGCCTCGTAACCCGGCACGCCCAGTGGTCGAAAGTGCCAGCCGATTCCGCCCGCCTGCGTCCACAAGGGAAACGGCCAGCCCTCCGCATGTGCCGGGCCATCGTGCTGTTGCGTAAGGACGTACCCCTCGGCATCAATAATCCGGCCCGATAGCGCCTGTGCCCACCGCCGACGCATGTCATCGAGCGCCGCACCGCTGCCATGCGCCGGCCACAGCGTCGCGTTCGGCAACCATTCATCCCACAACACGATCTGCGGCCCGGTCGTTTCGTAATGCAACCAGAACAGTTGCCGCAGCGAATCCATCTCCGCTTCTTGCCCCGGCACAATGAACCGCGGAAAATCCGCCGGCACTTCCGCTCGCGCCGCGCTCGCTACGCAAAAGCAAATCACGAACAGCCCAACGAACTCCCGCCAAACAGTGCGCTTACGCATGATTATGAATTCCTAACTCCCCATTCCCCATTCCCAATTCCGCACTCCCCACTCCACATTCTCGCTCCTCGCTGCTCGCTTCTCGTTGCTAGACGAGGCCCCTGGCGTTTGGACGGCGTCGCCGCCGCCGCTAAATCACTCGCTCCTCGCAACTCGCGCCTCGCCGCTCCCTGCTCCCCGCTGCGCCCACCCAGTATACTCGCTACCATGACCGCCCGCTTATCCCCCGATCTCCCCGTCGCCGCCGTTTTAGCTGAAGCGGTTACCGCCGCGCGCACCGGTGCCGCAATCGTCACGGCCCCACCCGGCTCGGGCAAGACGATGCTCATCCCCGCTGCCGTTCTCGATGACCTGCCACCCGACAAAAAACTCGTCCTCGTGCAGCCACGACGCCTCGCGGCCCGCGCCGTCGCTCGCCGCGTTGCCCACCTCCGTGGCGGCGAAGTCGGCGGCGAAATTGGCTACCACGTTCGCTTCGATGCCCAGGTCGGCCGCGATACGCGACTCGTCGTCGCCACCACCGGCATCCTCCTCCGCCGCCTGCTGGACGACATCACGCTCGAAGGCGTCGGCGCCGTCGTCCTCGATGAGTTCCACGAACGCACGATCGAAATGGATCTCGCCCTCGGCCTCTTGGTCCGCATTCGCCAGACACTGCGGCCCGACCTGCGAATCATCGTGATGAGTGCCACGCTTGCCGCCGAGCCGGTAGCGGAACTTTTGGGCGATTGCCCCATCATCCACGCCGAAGGCCGCCGCTTCCCCGTCGACATTCGCTACCTGCGTCGCCGCGGCGAACGACTGCCAATCGAAGACCACGTCGCCGAACAACTACCGTTCGCCCTCCGCGAAACCACGGGCCACGTGCTCATCTTCTTGCCCGGCGTAGGTGAGATCATGCGTTGCCAGCGCGCGGTCACCCCGCTCGTCGAACGTGCCGGCCATGCCCTCATGCCGCTGTACGGCGACCTCTCCGCCGAAGCGCAAGATCAAGTGCTCGACGACATCGGCCGCCGCAAAATTATCCTCGCCACGAATGTCGCCGAAACGTCGCTCACGATCGACGGTGTCACCGCCGTAATTGATTCTGGCCAGGCCCGCCAACTTCAAGTTTGCCCGGCCACCGGCCTGCCGCGACTCGAACTCGTGCCCATCTCGCAGGCCTCGGCCGACCAACGTGCCGGCCGCGCGGGCCGCACCGCCCCCGGCATGTGCTGGCGATTGTGGGAAGAAGCCTCGCACAAAGCCCGCCCCGTCGCCGACATGCCCGAAGTCCTCCGTGGCGACCTCGCCGAACCGCTGCTCCAACTTCTCGTCATGGGCGAACTACGAGACTTCCCCTGGCTCGATCCGCCGCCGGCCGAAAAGCTCGAACAGGCGTTTCACCTCTTACATCTGCTTGGCGCAATCGACCACGATCGCCAGATTACGCCGCTTGGCCGCACGCTGGCCGCGATCCCCGCTCACCCCCGCCTCGGCCGCCTCCTGTTCGCCGGCGCTCAACGTGGCGTGCTGCGCGAAACGTCGGTTGCTGCCGCGATGCTCTCCGAACGCGATCCGTTTCGCTCGGCCGAACGTGCATCCGGCCGCCCACGCGAATACGGCCAGGTGCGTAGCCGTTCGGATGTCGTCGAACGCGTCGCGGCGCTCCAGGCATTTCATGCTCAAGGCACGACGACGCTCGGCACGCTCGAACTGCAACCGGGGGCCGCCCGCAACATCTTGCGCTCGGCCGAACAACTATTTCGCCTCACCGATTTTCCCCGCGCCCCGCGGGCCGAGCGCCTCGATGAAGCTCTCATGCAGGCGCTACTCGATGCTTTTCCCGACCGGCTCGCGAAATTGCGTTCAGGCACACAGGACCGCGCGCTCCTCGTCGGCGGCCGCGGCCTGCGGATCGACGCCAGTTCGCACGTCCGGGGCGAACCGCTCTTCCTCGCGATCGACATCAACGACGTTGGCGGCGAAGCCCGCGCCCGCGCCGTTTCAGCGATCAACCGTGAGTGGCTTTCCGATGAGCGACTCGAACGCCGCGAAGAACTTTTCTTCAATCCGACACGCGGCCAAGTCGAAGCCCGTCAGCGAACGTACTGGCTCGACTTGCTGCTCGAGGAAACGCCGGTGGCAATCACCGATAAACAGGCCGCCGCTGAACAGCTGGCCGCCGAAGCCCGCCATCAACTCGACCGCATCCTGCCCGCGGCCGACACCGCCGCCGGCAGCTTCCTGGCCCGCGTTCGCTGGCTCGCCGACGCACTTCCCGACCTGAACCTGCCGCGTTTCACCGACGACCTCGCCGAACTGCTGCCCGATATCTGCTTCGGCCTGCGCTCGCTCGATGACCTACGCAATGCCGATTGGCTCTCGACGCTCCAGGCCAAAGTTGGCTACGACCGTCTCACCGACGTGGATCGCCTTGCGCCCGCGCAGTTCGAACTTACTAACGGTAATCGCCACGCGATCGCGTACGAAGTCGGCAAGCCGCCCGTGCTGGCCGTCCGCATCCAAGAAATGTTCGGCGTCGCCGAAACGCCGCGCATCGCTGCTGGCCGCATCCCACTGCTCCTGCACCTGCTTGGCCCCAACCACCGCCCCCAACAAGTCACCGCCGACCTCGCCAGCTTCTGGCGGAACGGCTACCCCGAAGTCAAAAAAGAACTCCGCCGCCGCTACCCCAAACATTCCTGGCCAGACGACCCCCTCACCACCCCCGCCACCCGCTCCGGCCTCAAACGCGACGCCAAGTAACGCTTACGCCAATCGGCCGCAAGAAGTAGATTCTCGAAAAGGCTAATTTGGCTGAATTCCGCACGGACTTGAGCGGCCTCCCCCACATTTACAATATATGCACGCGACACCATACTGATGAAATGAAACATCCTCCTTCAGGTTACTTCCCAAGACTTCGTCGTGGCCGCACCGATTCTTAACAAGTGTTCGTTAGGCTCCGTTGTTCATTTCGAGGAGTATGCACCCGGAAAATAGGAGTTCTGCAATGGCTGATTCGCGAATTGGACTGCGTAAGCACAACAAGAAGGCATCCCGGCGCCCCGGAGGGCGTCGATCAGGCACTGGTTTGCGGTCGCGTTACCGCCAAACGCTGCGCCTTGAAAGTCTCGAGCCAAGACAGATGTTGACGGTCAATCTGGGAGTGGGGGACATTGCGTTTACCGGCTATCAGGCGAGTGCGCCGGACAAAGTATCATTCGTGCTGCTGAAAGACGTCGATGCTGGCACCGTCTTAACCTTAAGCGATAACGCCTGGACCGGCAGCGCACTCAACACGAATGAAGGGACGAGCGTCATTACATTTGGGGGAACATTTACGGCCGGCACCCAATTCAACTACGACGCGACGCGTTCGGCCGGTCTGAAGTGGGCCATCGGCGCGACGACGACCAATTTGAGCGACGTCACGAGCGGTAATTTCGCACTGAATGCCTCGGGCGACAATATTTTCGCTTACAATGGTTCGACCGCACCCACAACGGGCAGCGACGCCAATTGGGTCGCGGCAATCGCCACGAACGCGTTCTTGACAAGTGGCGCCGCGACATCGAGCTTGACGTATTTGCCATCGGCATTCACGCTCGGCAACACCGCGTTTTCGTTGGGGATCACCAATGGCGCAGGCAACGAAAATGGCGCCGAGACGAGTCCTGTCTCGGTAATGGGGACTGCGGCGCAGATCCGAGCCGCCGTGTACACGGTCGGAAATTGGACGACCTTCACCGCGGCGGGAGCACAAGCGATCCCACCGAATATTAGCTATACACTGAGCAGCGGCGCGGGCCTCGTGATCACGCACAATGCCGGGACGTTTGCCCAGGGGGCGACGAATGCCTTGATCGGCACAAACAACCTGCAAACAACCGACGAGGGGCAGACGGCGGCGCAGATCACCTACACCGTGACGAGCCTGCCAGCGCACGGCACAATTAAAAAGGGAGTGACGACACTGGCCGTGAATGACACGTTCACGCAACAGGACATCGACGGTAACGAGCTCACCTACTCGAATGATAATAGTGCCAACCCAAGCGACGGTTTTGGCTTCACGGTCGGCGATACGCTCGGTAATTCGACGAACGGCACGTTCAACATTACGATCGTGCAGCCGCCGGTAATCACGCTGAACCGCGCGATCACGGTACACCCCGGACAGTCGGTGGCTATCAGCGGCGCCATTTTAACGGCAACGGACCCCGACACGTCGGCAGGCGGGCTGACTTTCACGATTACCAGCGGCCCGACGCGCGGTTCGATCACGAAAAACAGTGCCGCGATCACCGCGTTCACCCAGGCCGATCTCAATGCCGGCGACACCTTGGCCAATGCGGTGCGCTACACCACCACCGGCAATGCCGGCGATACCGACAGCATTACGCTGAGTTTGAGCGACGGATCGAGCACGGTTATCGGAATTGTGTTGGACATTTCCATCGTGGCGCCGACCACCGCTTCTTATTCCAGTGGCACGTATGCGCAGAACTTCGATGAGTTGTTGCCCGCGCCGATTCCCGGCGATAATTCGTCCCTGCCCTCGGCAATGGTTTTGCCCCCCGGTTGGATCGTCGTCGAAACGGCCGACACCAGCAATAATTCCGATTCCAGCATCCGTGTTGATAACGGCACGAGCGGCACCGGCGACACAGTGCTTTACGGAGCCACGGCGGGCAATGAGCGAGCGCTCGGATCGCTTTCGTCGGCCAGTTTGAAATCGCAATACGGAGTGGCTTTGGTTAATACTTCCAACCATACCTATGACAGCTTTACTCTCGCATATACAGGAGAACAGTGGCGCGACGGCGGCAACGCCAGTGCTGTCCCCAACAAGTTGACGTTCGAGTACAGCACGACGGCCGCGAGCTTGACCGACGCCGGCTTTACCGCCGATACCAGCCTCGATTTCACTGCCCCCATCAGCAATACGACGGCCGACGCGGTGTTGGATGGCAACCTCGGCGCCAATCAAGCCAGCCTTTCTCATACCATCAGCGGCATCAGCTGGGGGCCGGGCCAAACGCTTTATCTGCGTTGGACCGACGCCAACGAGACGGGGAATGACGACGGCTTGGCGCTCGATAACTTGTCATTCTCGGCCGCTTCTTCTGTCCCACAAAGCACCGGCGACTACAACAACAATGGTGAAGTCGATGCCGCCGATTACGTGGTGTGGCGAAAGACGCTGGGGACCACCGTGACACCCTACAGCGGCGCCGATGGAGACGGCAACGGTACGATCGGACAAGGAGATTACGATTTCTGGCGGAGCAATTTTGGCAATGTGATTCCGCTGGGTAGCGGGAGCGGCGCGCTAAATGCCTCTGCCGAATCGGGTCCGCTTCTCGCGCAGGGGGCGGCAGTTGCGGCAGTTGATTCGAGCACATCGGCCGAAACCGGCCAGAGTTTCCAAGTGAAAGCGTCGGCCCACGCAAATGTGTCGGCCCTCGACGTTGCCTTGGAATCGTTCGGCGGCTCGGGGTTGGTTGCACGTGCCTTGCCGCAACGTTCGCAAGGTGCGCATCGGTCGTTCCTGGCGAGTTCCGTCCACGGCAATCCGTCGGCGGGGCTCGGCGAGCTGCTGCTGACGCAAACCAAAGGCGCCGCGCCGCACAACTCGGCGACGCCCCCTCACCACAATGCATCGGAAGACGCTGGCGCATTGGAGATAAGCGACTCGTATTTTGAATCGCTCGCTAGCGGAATTGCCGACCGACTGGGTGCGAGTTAGATCATTGCGAGGTGATAACGTATAGCCGAAAATAGAATCTTATCGCCTTTATTGTCCTTAAAGGTCGACCGTTCACTTCGGCAGCGCCGGCAGCCAGCGGTCGCGAATTTCGTCGTACAGCTTCGTCCAGTGTTCACGCTGCGAATCGGTGAGCACGCCGTTGATTTCGTCGCGGACTTGTTCCAACTGCTCGACAACCTTCGGCTGAACGTCGCGGCGAATTGCCATCAGTTCCGTCTGATGCTTGGCCACGATCGCCTCGACTTTCGTCTGCTCGTCGTCATCGAGGCCCAACCGCCATTTGAGCCGCGCCGCAATTCGCCGCGGTGCTTCCTCGGGGTGATGAATCGCGTGCTGAATCCGCTTATCCACCACCACCAACATGAGCCCGGCGCCGCATGCAGTCCCGCCCATAAAAATGAGGGTACCCAACAATGCCGTCAGCCAGCGCCGCCGCGGCCGCGGGGCAGGGGGGAGCAACTCACTCATCGGTTCAACGTGTTCCGCGTTCATTGCAATGCCACCAAAATCGGAGTTACGAGCGCGGCCACCGGGTCTTGCACATTCCACCACGCCTGCTCGACGAAAAATCCGACGCCAAGTGCCGCCGCCCAGCTGGCCGCCATCACCATCGCCAGCGGACGCACCGAATCGAGCGGCCGCACCTCGCGGCGATTGCGGATCGTCTGCAATACGCGGGCCGTCACATCGACTGGCGGCGCAGTTTGCGAATGCATGCGTGCGCCGTATTGTCTGAGGGCTTCCAGGTCATCCATTGTTCGATCTCCGCAACGCTGTGGGGTGGTTGGGCAGGGCCAATCAGTTCTTCACATGGAGCCCGAAGTGTGGCATGCTCTCGCGCAGCGTGAGCATGGAATCGCTCGAGCAACATGGCCACGTCGGAGTACCTCCGAGGCCATGCCACCCTGACTCGAAACTGTCCTGTTGACGACCCTCGCGATCTAGTCGCGAAAAAGGTCGCATCGTGTTTGTTCCCAATAACCGTCGCATCCAAGGCACCCTCACCCCAGCCCTCTCCCGGAGGGAGAGGGAGACGAAGTGTAAAGCTTGTGAAACTTCTGGCGGGCTCGGTAGGCTTGCACCTTGACCATCGTTTGCGACCAACCGGCCAGGTCGGCCGCTTCCGCTACGCTCCGCGATTCGAGGTACAACAGCGTCAGCACCAGCCGATCGCGCGCCGGCAACCGTGCGAGCACCGCCGCCACTTTTTCATCATCGACATCCGCGGGTTGTTCATCATCGACAGCCGCACCATGAAACTGTTCATCGAACGGCACGATGGCCATTTGCTTCGTTCGTTTCAAATGCCGATAGGCCACACGCGTGGTGATCCGCTGCAACCAATGTTCGAACGGCGCGTCACCGCGATAACTTCGCAGGCTGAAATACGCCTCGACGAACACATCGTGCGTCAGCTCTTCCACCACGTTCGCATCGCGTGTGAATCGCCGCATTCGCTGGGCGATCGCGGCCTGATACCGCTCGATGATTCGCGAGTAAGCCGCGCCATCGCCATCAGCGGAAGCGGCGATATCGGCTTGCACACGACGTTCCTCGCGGCTCGCCGACCACGAGTCGGTTCGTGCCGTCCTCCCCACTTGCGTCATCGCAACGACGAACGCCCGCACCCACGTCCAGGTGAGTGCAGGCGTCGTCCACATTGGCTGCGTGGCAATCATTATTGCTTGGCGAATTTTTGGATCAGGCCATCGACTGCCGAATCGGATTGGTCGCGGAACGACTCCACCTTTTGGATTTGCTCGGGCGTCAGCACTTTAGCAACTTCGCCCTTAACCTTCGAGGCCAACACGGCCGCGTCGCCAATTGCCTTGCCCAGGTCGTTCGCAGCCGTGCGAATCGCCGCGTCGTTCGGCTCCTTGGCCAGCGTCGCTTCGCGCAGGGCCCGCTTCTTTTCCACGATCGGCTTGGCAACCGCGACGATTTCGGAACGATGGCTTTCGACGATCTTGCGAATGGCGTCACGCTGTTCGGCCGTCACGTCGAGTTCCGAACGCAGCGTCATCAAGCGGCCGACTTGGCCTTGGATGAAACTCCGCAATGGCCGCAAGGCTTCATCGCCGTGCGGGGATGCCGCCGCAGCGCCGAGCCCGCACAATGCCAAACCAACCACACCGAGCGAAGCGATTGTTCGCCTTCCCATTGTTCACTCCTTCCAAATGCGTGAGAAATTGGCCCGGAACGCCGTTCGTAAACGGCGTCAGGCGTTACATTGGGATAGTGGCGCGGGAGCGGCGGTTGGTTACACCTAAATGTTTTCCGGCGTCGGATGGACCCATTTTTCGCGGTAAACGCGAGCCAAACGACGGTTGGCCTCCTCGTCGCCGACGACGCCGCCGGCCTTTTCATCCCATTTCAAGCTGCGACCCAGTTCCATCGATAAATTCGCCAAAATGCAACTAGCCGTTGAAATGTAACCTTCTTCAATGTCGCAAACGGGCTTGCGCCCTTCGTGGCGGGCGGCGAGGAAATCCTGCATGTGTCGGCGGGTCGGCGGAGCGGCGAAGATCTCTGTTTCTTTGTGCTCCACGTCTTGCGGAAATTTCTCGCGCTCATCGAGGAAATCCGCATGCACCGGCTGACCATCGCGCGGAATAAAGTCATACGAGAGCACGCTCAACTTGAGCGTGCCTTTGTCGCCATAGAGTGTCGCACCCCAGGGGTATTTTGGGTCGGGGTCAGCGCCCCAACTACGGTTCGTCCAGACGACTTCCAGGTCGCCGAAGTCGAAGGTGGCGGTTTGCGTGTCGGCCGTGTTGACGTTGGAGCGGTCGAGCACGAGCCGGCCCCCTATGGCTGAAACCGAGCGCGGCCAGCCGAGGCCCAGGAAGTAGCGAACGACATCGAAGAAGTGAACGCATAGATCGCCGGTTTGGCCATTGCTGAACTCACGAGCGGCACGCCAGGCGCGTGGGTGAATACCGGGATTGTAATCGCGCCAAGCAGCCGGGCCGACGTACATCTCCCAATCCAAATATTCTGGCGGCGGTGCGCTGGGTGGATATCGGTCGGACGCACCGTAGTACGAGTGAATGTCGATGTACGCGATTTTGCCCAGCGCACCCGTGCGAATGAACTTGTCGCGTGCTGCGAGCAAATGAGGTGTGCTGCGGCGTTGCAGGCCGACTTGCACCGTGCGATTGTATTTGCGGGCGGCGGCGACCATCGCCTGGCCTTCGACCACGTCGTAACTGATCGGCTTCTGCATGTAGACATCGGCACCCGCCTTGCACGCTTCGACCATCGGCAGGCAATGCCAGTGGTCCGGCGTGGCAATGAGCACGACCTCCGGCTGTTCCGTGGTGAGCAGTTTTCGATAGTCACCGTACTTCGCGGGCTGCTTTTTCGATGTTTGGCGCGTGGCGATGAGTTCGGCGGCGGCCGCGAGCATACGGCTATCGACATCGCACAAGGCGACGACATTCGCCGGCTCGACTTGCAGCAAGTGCAACAGGTCGGTCTTGCCGTACCAGCCGCAGCCGATGAGAGCGACGCGCAGCGGTTTCTCGGCTGCGGCCGCAAAGGCCCGCGACTGCAAAGTGGCGAACGCCGCGGTGCCGGTGATACTAGTTCGCAAAAAATCACGGCGATGCATGGGGAGTATCCTTTCGAACGGGCGGCTGATGAGTTTTAGATGGCGTTCCCGGCGATTATACTCGGGAGACGATGAAATCTCGACAGTCGAGAAAACCACGACGACGAGCTGAGGATTTGAGCTCCGATAGAGGCCTGCGCAGCCAATGAGCTGTGGGAGGCCTCTCCGAGGCCGTTGGCGCGTTACCATGGACCGCGTCATCGGCGTCGGGAGACGCCTACAGGTTCGTTAACAGCGCAGCCTTCACGTAAGCCAACCGCCATCGCAATACATAAACATCTTGATCTCCCACGAGCCACCAAAAAATGCTGAATCGAAGTTTAGTTTTCGTTTCGACGTTGTTATTGAGCGCCGTCTGCCAATGTGGAGCCGAAAGCACGTCGCCTGCAACCAATCCCGTGACAAAGCCAGCCGCACCCGAGCCGGGTTCCGAGGTGAAGTTGGCGCGCGTGCCGCCGATGACGCCGGAACAGTCGCACGCGGCCACCGAAATACAACCCGGCTTCCGCATCGATCTCGTGGCCACCGAACCGCAAGTGATCGACCCGGTGGCCATGTCGTTTGACGAGTCGGGGCGAATCTACGTTGTTGAGATGCGCGATTATTCGGAAAAGGACAAAGCCAGGCTGGGGCGCGTGCGGCTCTTGAGCGATAAGGACGGCGACGGCCGCTACGAAACCAGCACGGTGTTCCTCGACGACCTCTCGTGGCCGACGGCCGTGATTTGCTACGACGGCGGCGTGTTTGTCGGATCACCACCAGACATCTTGTACTGCAAGGATACGAACGGCGACGGCAAGGCCGATATTCGTAAGGTGATCTACACGGGGTTTAGCCGCTCGAACGTGCAAGGCATGATGAATACGCTCCTCTGGGGCCTTGACCACAAGATTTATGGCCAGACCAGTAGCGCTGGCGCCACGCTCACGCGGCCGGACAAGCCGGGTTGGGAATGTAATCTCAGTGGACGCGACTTTTGCTTCGATCCGAAGACGCTGGAGGTTTCGACAGCGACGGGTGGTGGCCAACATGGCATGTCGTTCAATCGCTGGGGTGACCGGTTTGTTTGCCAGAACAGCGATCACCTGCAGGCGATCGTTTTTGAAGAACGCTACTTGGAGCGGAATCCATTTCAATCCGTTGTCTCCGCGCGACGGTCGATTGCGACCGACGGGCCGCAGGCGACCGTGTATCGCCTCAGCCCGGTGGAGGCGTGGCGCATTCTGCGGACGAAGCTGCGTGTTTCCGGTGCCGTGCCCGGATTGATCGAAGGCGGCGGCCGGCCGGCCGGTTACTTCACGAGTGCTACGGGCGTTCTGCTCTACGAAGGTGGCTTGTGGCCGAATAACGACGAGAGCATCGCGCTCGTGGCCGATGTCGGCAGCAACCTCATCCATCGCAAGCGTGTGACGCCCGATGGCGTGACGTACCGCGGCGATCGCATCGACAAGGAAACCGAGTTTGTGCGGTCGAAGGATATCTGGTTCCGGCCGGTGCAAATGACGCTCGGGCCGGAGGGCGGCGTATACGTGATGGATATGTACCGCGAGGTGATCGAGCATCCGCTCAGTTTGCCGGCGGGCATCAAGAAACAGCTCGATTTGACCAGCGGCGACGACAAGGGGCGGCTGTATCGCATTGTGCCGACCGGATACAAGTACGTGCGGCCGCGCCTGCTGGCTGAGGTAAGCGTCGCCGAACTGGCGGCGGCGCTCGATGACGCGAATCAGTGGACGCGTACCACGGCGCTGCGGCTGATTTACGAGCGACAACCTCCCGACGCTGGCAAGGTATTGCATGAACAGTATGCAAGAACACGGCGGCCAGAGGGGCGCATTGCCGTGCTGTATGCGCTCGATAGCGTTAAGGCATTGGAGGATGCCGACCTCTTGACAGCGCTCGGCGATATCCATCCGCAGGTGCGGCGGCACGCGATACGGTTGAGTGAATCGCGGCTGGATCGCTCGACGCCGCTACGCGACAAAGTTCTGGCGTTGGTTTCTGATCGTGACCCAGTCGTCCAGTTCCAACTCGCGCTCTCGCTGGGCGAGTGCCACGACTCCGCGGTTGCAGGAGCACTGGCTTCAATCATAGTGCGATCGGCGAATCGCGACATCGTGGATGCGGCACTCACCTCGCTTGTCGACCGTGCCGGTGCGGTGTTGACGGTACTGTTGGCCGATGAAAAATGGGTGGCGAGCCCAAGCGCCGATTCGGTCATCGCGGCGATCACGGGCCAGATCGCCCGGCAACGGCGTACTGCCGACTTGGGCGCCTTGGTCCAACTGCTCGAACAACCGCAGGGCAAGCATGCGGCGGGTGCGGCGGCGCTGCTCAAGGCGCTTGGCCATCTGCCGGCCGACGCCCTTAATGGCAATGATCCGCCGCAGTTGGCCAAGCTGCGCGACTTGCGGCAAACGGCGGCCAAAGCCATTGTCGCCGAAGCCGTACGCGTACTGAGCGATTCGAATGCCAAGGCAGAAGACCGCGCGGCGGCGATCGCCGATCTAGCACTTGACAAATTCGATGCCCAGCAGCAGCTGCTCGCGAAGCTGTTGGCATCGCAAGAGCCGGCTGCCGTTCATGCCGCGGTCCTGGCGACCTGCGGACAATTCGATTCGCCGAAGGTGGCCGAGCTGGTGTTGTCGCAATGGGCTCAGTACGCACCGAGTGAGCGGCTGCAGGCGACCGATGTGCTGCTTCGTCGCAGTGCCTGGGCGCTCGCACTTGCCCAGTATCTGCAGAACCAGAACGTTCCAATTACGACGCTCGACCCGCCGCATATTGCCAGGCTTGTGAATTACCCGCTGCCGGCGGTGCGCGAGATTGTTAAGAAATTGCAGGGGCAGAATGTATCGGCCGATCGGCAGCAGGTGTTCAATGAGTATCGCGAGATCGCGCTTGGCAAAGGCGATGCGGGTGAAGGTCGCAAGGTGTTTGAGAAGAATTGCTCCGTCTGCCACGAGGTGGGAGGCCTCGGCGTTGCCGTGGGGCCGAACCTGGCCGCGATGGTGAATCGCGGAGCCGAGTCGGTGCTGTACAATGTGCTGGCGCCGAACATGGAGGTGGACCCACGCTTTCTCGAATACATTTTGTCGACGAAGGACGGACAGGTGCTGAATGGAGTGATCGCGGGCGAAACGTCAACGGCGGTGACGCTCCGTGGGCAGGAGAATAAGACGACGACCGTGTTGCGTGTCGACATCGATGACCTGCACACGACGGGAAAGTCGTTGATGCCCGAAGGGTTTGAGAAACTCATCGACAAGCAATCGATGGCCAATCTCATCACGTTTTTGGTACAAACGGCGGGATCGCAAGGAGCGGGGAAATGATCAGAGGAGGTGTGACGATGGATGACACGGTCAATTGCGGATTGCAGACTGCGGATTGCGGATTGCGAGACAATCCGGCCGGCTGGCGTGAAGCGCAATGCCTTCCCAGCCGCGCTGGGGGCTCGCCTGCGGCTCGACCCCAGCCACCCGCCGACGACTATGGATTGCGGATTGCGGATTGCGGATTACTACCGGAATTCAATCCGAAATCCGAAATCCGAAATCCGAAATTGCTCATCGTTTGGCTGGCAGCAATTGCATTTGCGTGGTTCATGAGCCCCTGCTGCTTCGCTGTCGAGCTTCGCGTGGCGACGTTCAAGATTGACGTCACGCCGCCGCCAGGGTCGCCGCTGTGCGACGCCTTGGTGCCAGCCGCGAAAGGTGTTAACGATCCGCTCTCGGCTCGGGGAATCGTTCTTGTCGCGGATGACCAGAAGCCCGTTGTGCTGGTCGCGTTCGATTGGGTGGGAATCGGCAATGAAGGCCACGATGCCTGGCGAAAGGCCATTGCCGCTGCGTGTAAAATGCCCTTGGAGCGAGTGAGTGTACACGCGCTGCACCAGCATGATGCGCCGGGATGCGACTTCCTGGCGGAGAAGATTGCCGCGGCAGCGGGGCTGCCGAATCAGTTGTTCCCGGTTGATTATGCGCGCGAGGCCATCCAACGTGGGGCGGCGGCGGCGGCCGAGGCAATGACGCATTTGGAAAAGGTCACGCAGGTTGGGTACGGCAAAGGCGTCGTGGAAAAAGTCGCGTCGAACCGGCGGATTTTGGGTCCGGACGGCAAAGTGAAGATCGTGCGATACTCTTCCTCTGGTACCGATGCGGCGGCGCGCGAAGCGCCTGAGGGCACGATCGATCCGAATGTCAAACTGGTCAGTTTTTGGAACGGCGACAGGCCGCTGGCGGTGTTGTCGTATTACGCCACGCATCCGCAAAGCTATTATTACACCGGTCTGTGCAGTGCCGATTTTGTCGGCATGGGCCGCGATCAGGCCGAGGCGGCGGAGAAGACGGGACTGCACATCCACTTTAACGGCGCCGGCGGCAACGTGACGGCCGGTAAGTACAATGACGGCTCCCATGAATATCGGCCAATATTAGCCGGTCGACTTGCGGAAGGGATGAAGCGCGCATGGGATGCGACACAAAAAGTAGATGCCGGAAAACTGAGCTTCGATTGGGCCACGCGTGATGTGAAATTGCCGCTCGCCGAATGGTATGACGAGAAGGAGCAATCCGCGCTGCTCAACAGCAAAGATGAGAAACCGGTTTCGCGGCTACGTGCGGCGCGCAATATCGCCTGGGCGAAGCGGGCGACAGAAGGTCCGGCGATCACTATCGGCCGATTGCGGCTGGGACCGATTGATATCCTTCACATGCCGGGCGAGTTGTTCATCGAGTACCAGTTGGCGGCCCAAGCCATGCGGCCCGAGGCGTTTGTCTGCATGGCCGCCTACGGCGATTACGGCCCGGGCTATATCGGCACGGCGATCGCCTACACCCAAGGCGGCTATGAGACGGGCGATGCGCGGGTCTCGCGTGTTTCGGCCCGCGTTGAGCCGATTTTGATGCAGGCGATGAAAGAGCTACTGCAATAGCGACCGCTTTGCAGGCGGGGTTTCGAAGGCTGGCCGAAAAGGATAAAATACCGAGCAGTTGCGGCGCATTACTGGAGCTTATTAGAGTTATCGACATCCATTCGTGCCCAGCGCGGGTGAGCCGGGTCAAGACTTGTAGTTGATGTGGCGTTCCCGCTAGGCAACGTCCCCGTAGCTCAATTGGATAGAGCGTCGGCCTCCGAAGCCGAAGGTTAGTGGTTCGAATCCACTCGGGGATACTCTTCTTTTGCTGCTACTTTGCCGCCGCGTATTTAGGCGAACTCGAGTTGCCGAAACGCTTTGAGGCCGCGGCGGAGCGGCACGACGGTGGCAATTGCGCCGACGACAATCGCGGCCCCCGTGCCGATGATAAGCCATAATTTCAGATATTGCGGTTCGACGAACGCGGCGCCCCAGGGGCCTTTGCCCGCGAGCAGGTAGAAATGGCAGGGGAGGGCCGTCAGGACGACGACGACCATAATATAGAGCGCGCTCAAGACGAGGTTGAGCGTGCCGCCGAAGCCGGCGGCGATCTTCGATGGCGACGTTTCTCGGAAGTTCGGCATCATGGCGCCGAAGCCGACGGCGATGGACGCTAGGCCGAGGCACAACAGCACGCATGTCAGTTGATGCACGGCGACGACGAGCAGCGGCACATTGAGCATGAGATCGCTGAGCATGACGAGGAGGCCACAAGGAATCCACGATCCAATGGAAGCGAACCAGAATTTGCTCCAGAGAATGGTATCGCGATCTACCGGCAAGAGGCCGAGAATCCAGAAACAGTGCCCTTCCAGGCTGATCATCGGGTAGATGAAACGAGTGGTGAAGGTCGAGAGTATCAGGCCCACGACGGCGAGGTTTAGAAAGCTCACCATGTTGATCCAGGTCAGGTAGCCGATATCGTTGTTCGGGTTGCTGAAGCGATCGACGTTGAGGAAATAAAGCCCCAGCAGCCCGAAGAAGATGAGGAATTGCGACCATTGAACTGGATCACGGCGCAAGAGTCGCCAATCCTTCATCAGCAGCAGCTGAATCGGCTGCGGGAAGACAAATAGTAGTCCCGAAACGAGGTTGTCGATGAGCGACCTGCGTACCGTACGATTGGGCGTGTAGCGGCAGGCGAAGTTGGCGTAGCTCGCGTGAAACCAGGCTTTTGCCGCCCAAACCACGAGCACATGAAAGAACAAGGCGTTGGACACCAAGAGGGCAAGGTATAACACGCTTTGAAGAATCGGCAGATCGGAAACCTGGGTAACCGGCGGTGAGTGCCCATGGCGTGCAGCTTCGAGCAGGCCGCTGGTTAACCAAGTGCTTGGCAGCCACTCTTGTTGCGTGAAGCGGAAGCGAGATAACGTCGCCTGAAACCATTCATTGCCAAACAGCTTGGATTGCGGGCTGTTGATGGTTTGCCACGCGAGCGGGACAACGACGCAGATTAGGGCAAGCACCGCCGCAGCGACGATGACGCGACGCAATTGCGGTAGTTTCCGAATAATCCCCAAGCATAAGATGGCGCCGATGCCGCAGGGTATGTACACGAAAGAAATGATGAGCGGCAACAACAGCAGGTAATAGAACCAAGGTGCGTCGACCACGATGCCATACGCGCACATGATCGGGCTTGCCAAAAGAAAGAAGCCCCAACTGCTGTAAAACACGGCTTCCTGGAATTTGTAGAGCACGATTCGTTCGGGGCGAACCGGCATCGTGAGTAACAGGGTTGTATCCGGAGAGTTGTACAAACCGGAATAGAGAATGATGGCCGACGAAAAAATGAGCATCACGTTTAGTGAAGCAAAGAACAAGTGGAAAACGAATTTCACCGTTTGAGCATGATAGGGTGCGCCGGCTTGCCCGACATTTTCAACAACGAAACTGAAGCCCGAATAGAACAATACAAAGAGCCCGATCCAAAAGAACAAGCTGAGCGTCAACACCAGACATGTCCGCAGGCGGGACTGTACGAAAAGTTGCCGCAACAAAGTGCGCGTCATGCGATATCGTACGCGCCACAAGAGCTGGGCCTCGCGGTCTTCGCTGGGCAAGTTGGGTAGCGACGCGGGAAAACTCTCCGACGGTATGACTCGCCCGCCGTAGTTCGGCTCGGCCGCGGGAAAGAACTCATTGGCTGGGCCGGCCGTCATTTCAACTCACCCTCGGGCGCGTTGCCGTTCTTTTCGGTGAGCGCCAAATACATCGACTCCAACGACATGCGCGCGGAGGGGAAACGTTGTCGCAGACAATCGATCGTGCCATCAAACAGCAGTTTGCCGTGGCTCATAATGCCGACCCGTTGGGAAATCTCTTCCGCCGCTTGAAGCGTGTGGGTCGACATCAGCACACACAATCCGCTGGCGACCTCGGTCTGCAACAAATCCTTCACAAGTCGAATACTGTGTGGGTCGAGGCCGATCATCGGCTCATCGATCACGAGCACCCGCGGCACATGCAACAACGCCGAGGCGAAAACGGTGCGTTGTTTCATCCCGTGGGAGTACGTTTCGGTCAATTCGTCGACGAAATCGGCGAGTTCGAACCGGGCGATTTCGCGGTCGATGGCGAGTTGCACCTGCTGGCTTTCGAGACCGTACATGCGACCGACGAAGTGGAGGATTTCGCGCCCCGAGAGCTTGTCGTACAGGTAGGGTTGGTCAGGCACGTAACCCACCAAAGCCGTCGCCTGCCGGGTTTGCGTCACCAGGTCGTACCCGCCGACGCGGACGGAACCACGGCCAGGCCGAATCAGCCCCACAAGCATTTTGATGGCGGTGGTTTTGCCAGCGCCATTATGACCGAGCAGCGCGTAGAGTTCGCCGGAGCCTACTCGCAGATTCAAATCTTCCACGGCCAGTTTGTCGCCGTACGATCGATAAACCTGCTGAAATTCAATCATTACGGCTCGAAGTTTGGAGCGGCACGGTGGCGACGGAATCGATATTCAGCAAATCCGCGGCCATTTTCAATTCACTGGGTTCGGTACAGCGTTCAAACCGCAACTTCGCTTCCATGAGCTGAACCTCTTGGCGAAGCACCAGGCCGTCCTCCGCCACCCATACAATCGCGTGCAGGGCATTATCGTTGGAGACCCCCGCCGATGACAAGTTGCGGTATTCGATTTTGCGGGCGTGAATCCGCTTACCTCGATGATCGATATCGCGTTCTTCGACGACTTCCGCCTGCATGATTTGCAGCGAATTGCCGGGTGGGCGAAACGGGCTATAAATCTCTTGTTGCCACTTACGACCAACATACACCTGGAGCAACTTGGGGTCAGGCACAAGTTCACTCGTCAATTGTGATTTCGAGGGCGCCGGGTAAACAACTTCGTGCGTTACGTCTCCCGATTGAACCTTGAGCTTCAGTTCGGCGCCCTCCACTTTGCCAGTAACGCGCATCACGATCGGCAAGTCGTTCAGATGGACGTTCGTCTTGAAATAGGAGAGGTCGCCAAGCGCGTCGAGAACAAAGGTGCTACGTGTGTCGAGCGCGACATTACCCAGCGTCTTTACCAGTCCACCCAACCATTGTGGCGCCAGTTCCTTGACTTCGATGCCTTTCAAGGTCACACGACTGTGGATTTCCGTCGTCCCGAGGGCTCCTGGGATAGCCTGACTTACGGCATGGCCAATGGATCGGCTGCCGACAAAGATTTCCCAGCAAGTAGGTTCGCTGCGAATAAGTTTGCCATGGGCTGGCGGATCGCCTTGAAAAAATGGCGGTAAGATCCGAGTGACCATGAGCCAGGACATGGTTCCGGCCCACAACATGACAACGACACCCACGAAAATTCGGTTGCCCATACCGGCTGCGTCCTATAAATCGATTCGGAATCAGCTTCGAAGGCTCCGCCCGCTGCCGCCAAAGGCGCCCTCAGCGGATCTTCCTTATTACACCATTCGGCGGCGACGCCCCTATCTTATCCCACGGCCGGGAAAAAAGCTACGAAGTGAAGTCGTAGCAAACGTGCTGATCTTGGGTTGGACGCGAGGAAATGCAAAAGGGTTCAGTCGCACCTACTTGTTCACGTGGAAGACGGCTTTACGATGACATTGTGTCAATCAAATAGGCGGCGTAAGCTGGTGATGCCAAGGAGGGAATTTCGGTGAAGATCAAGTTCTTTCAAGCGGTTGCAGACGAAGTTCCGAGAGGCTTCCGGGTTTTCGTGCCGGTCGCGGCGGCGATGCTAGTGCTGGCGGTTGGCGGCTGTAAGCGCGGCGAGCAAAAACCGGCGGTAGATTCGGCAAGAGCTGAGGCGGCAACGGGCACGCTGTCGGCTACCCCAATAGGGTCCAAAGTCGATTTGGAAAACCCCACGATCCTTCTCGAAACGACGGTGGGCAATATCACGGTTCGCTTGGATGGCGTCCATGCCCCCGGCACCGTTCGCAATTTCCTGAACCTCACGAATGACAAGTTCTACGATAATACGTTGATTCACTTCGTGGACCCAGGACAGATGATTGTGGCGGGCGGTTATGGGGCCGACCGCCACCCGAAGCCGCCGGGCGCGCCAATCCGTAGCGAAGCCCATAACGGGCTGAAGAATACGCGCGGCACGATTGCCATGACCCGCGATCCGGACCGCATCGATAGCGCCACGTCTCAGTTTTTTATCAACTTGGCCGATGCTCCCCAGCGAGACCATACTGGCGACTCGGCCGAGGAATATGGTTACTGCGTCTTCGGCGAGGTGATCGAAGGCCTGGACGTGGCGGCGAAGATTTCGCAGGCACCCACCGCGAATCAAGGTGGCGATTTGGCTCAGACGCCCGAACCACCCATCGTGATCAAAGCGGTACGGGTAGTAAAATGAGATCCTGAAATCGTCGGTTGTTGACCACGGAACCCGCCACTGGAATGCCGGCGTACAATAATTCATAGTGCACCCGTTCGGCAGAAATTTAGGCGGCTTGGCCGACATTTCGATGTCTATCCGAAATGGCTTTTCACATCGCGTGACTTCCCTACTCGGCGGCCTCACCGGCACGCGGATGAGTCAATGGACGCGCTATATTCCACAAATAGCAGCGCTGGAAGAGCCACTGAAGGGCCAACCCGATTTCGATCTCAAGAAGACAAGTCTATCGTTGCGCTACCGGGCGCGTAGCGGCGAGCCGCTCGACCGGCTACTCGTCGAAGCGTTTGCGTTGGTGCGTGAAGCGGGCCGGCGCAAATTGAATATGCGGCACTTCGATGTGCAGTTGCTTGGCGGCGCGGCCGTGCATCATAACTCGATCGTGGAAATGCAAACGGGCGAAGGCAAAACGCTTACGGCCACGTTGGCACTTTATCTGGCTGCGCTCGAGGGCAAAGGCGCCCACTTGGCCACGGTGAACGATTACCTCGCCCAACGTGACGCCGACTGGATGCGGCCACTCTACGAGACTTTGGGAATGAAGGTGGGTTGCATTCAATCGCAAATGCAGCAGGCGGACCGGGCGAAACAATATGCGTGCGACATCACGTACGGCACCGCCAACGAAATGGGATTCGACTTCCTGCGGGATCGCCTGCTCAAACGGCGGATCAGCGAAGGGCAACGCGACCTGTTCGGCGCCATGCTCGGCCGCGCCGGCAGCAGCCACGAGATGCCCGTGCAAGGCGAACTACACTTCATGTTGGTGGACGAGGCCGACAGTATTCTCATCGATGAAGCTCGCACGCCGCTGATCATCAGCGCGCTGCCCAGTGAAGATGAAAAGCTCGAAGCCGAAGCCTATCGCTGGGCCGCTCAAGTTGCGGGTGAGTTCGAGGAGGACGAACATTACGAATACGACCATAAGGAGAAGACCGTCGAACTGAATTTGCCAGGCCGCCGAAAAGTCCGTGAACTGCGCAAGCCGGACGAGATGGATCGCATGCCGCTCTCGACAATTTACGAGCATGTGGAGCGAGCCATCAAAGTTGGCCGCGAAATGTTCCTGGATCGACAATATGTCGTCCGCGACGGTGAAATCGTGATCGTCGACGAGTTCACGGGACGTTTGGGGGAAGGCCGTAAATGGCGGGCCGGCATTCACCAAGCGGTCGAGGCCAAAGAAGGCGTCGAAATCACGTTCGCCACGAATCAGGCGGCCCGGATTACCGTGCAAGACTTCTTCCTGCGGTACAACCGGTTGGCCGGAATGACCGGTACCGCGTCCTCGAGCGCGCGCGAGTTGCACAAGATATATCATTGTCACGTTGTATCGGTTCCCACCAATCGGCCGCCGATTCGGCAGAAACTGCCGACACTTGTATTCGGCACGGCCGACGATAAGTGGCGGGCAATCATTGCGGACATTGTGGAGCAGCATCAGTTGGGGCGACCTGTACTCGTGGGCACGCGGTCCATCGATAAGAGTGAGATTTTGTCGCGGCTGCTGGTGGAACACGGTATTGAACATTCCGTATTGAATGCGCGGCACATTGCGGAAGAAGCCGAAATCGTCGCCCAGGCCGGTGAGCAAGGAAAGGTGACGGTTGCTACGAATATGGCTGGCCGCGGTACCGATATCCGACTCGGCGACGGCGTTAAGGAACTTGGCGGTCTGCATGTCATTTGCACGGAACTGCATGAGGCTCAGCGCATTGATCGTCAGCTCATCGGGCGTTGTGGCCGTCAGGGCGACCCGGGCACCTACCGGCAATTTCTCGCGCTCGATGACGAAATCCTGGAAACGGCCTATGGCCCAAAGAAGGGGGAGAAATTCAAGCAACGGGGCCTACAGCTTGCCGGCGCGGGGCCGATCGGTGGCTATGAGTCGCTGCTCTACAAGGCTCAGCGCAAGGTCGAACGCCGCCACTTCCGCGATCGCAAGGTTCTGCTCTACCATGAGAAAGAACGGCAAAAAATGCAGCGCCAAATGAGCCAAGATCCGTACCTCGACACGGCCGGCTGAGTGCGAATCATGTTTGAGATCTGGGACATCCACTGCCATCTCGCGAACCTCACTGGCAAGACTCCCGAGCAGCGGCTCGGGCGGTTGCTGGAACTTGCCGACCGCTTGGGAATTGCTCGCGTTTGTGTGTTTATGGGTCTCAAGTGGTCGTATGACCCGTCGCCGGCCGACATGCGCCAGCAAAATGACGAGGTCCTGGCGGCGATCAAACGCTGGCCGGATCGCGCGTTTGGGTTCGTCTATCTGAATCCGAAACATCCGCGCGAATGTCTTGATGAGCTGAATCGTTGCGTGGCCGACGGACCGATGGTGGGCGTCAAACTTTGGGTCGCGGTACGTGCAAACGACGCCGCTCTTGATCCAATCGTCGAACGGGCGACCGAATTGAAGGCGGTCGTGCTGCAACATTCGTGGATCAAAGTCGGCGGCAATTTGCCGGGCGAATCGACGCCGATGGATGTCGCCGCGCTCGCCGCCCGCCATCCCAACGCGAAAATCATTTGCGGCCACGCGGGTGGCGATTGGGAGCAAGGCATTCGCGCTATTCGATCGCAACCGAACGTGTGGGCCGAGCTCGGCGGCGGCGACCCCGTGGCCGGCATGACGGAAATGGCCGTTCGCGAACTCGGTGCAGAGCGAGTTCTTTTCGGCAGCGATGCAGCGGGCCGCAGCTTTGCCTCCCAACTGGGAAAAGTTCACGGGGCGGCTATCAATGACGATGCAAAGCGCCTAGTATGTGCCGCCAATCTCAAACGGCTGTTGTCTCCGATCTTGCAAGTCAAAGGTGTGAAGGTCTAATACGTGCGTTATGGCCGAAACACCCGTCATCGATGTCAACATCACGCTCGGCCAGTGGCCGATGCGTCGCGTTCCGTGCGATGAACCGGCAGTGCTCGCCGCCAAACTGCGTGAGCACAACGTCATCGAAGCGTGGGTTGGCAGTTACGATGGCCTGTTCCACGATGACGTAACTGCGGTCAACGATCGCCTCGCTGCTGCAGCCAGAGAGTTGACGGCGTCCTCGCCGCCAGCGCAGCCTGCGCTTGCCTTTCGCCCGTTTGGTTCAATCAATCCACTTGCCACGAACTGGGAAGCCGAATTAATTCGCTGCCACGAAACGCACCACATGCCCGGTGTTCGGCTCCATCCGAATTACCACGGCTATCCGCTCGATCATCCGAATTTCGCGAGCCTGCTCAAGGCGGCAGCGGAGCGCAAACTCATTGTGCAACTAGTGGTGTTGATGGAAGACGCGCGCATGATGCATCCGCTGCTGCGCGTACCGCCCGTCGATCTCACGCCTTTACGGCAAGTGGTTGGCAAAACGCCCGGCCTCAAACTAGTGCTCTTGAATGCGACCTCAACAGCCAATCGTACGGACAAGCTCTTTCAACTACTGGATAGCGGAGAAGTCTACATCGAGATCGCGATGTCGGAAGTCGCCCCCTGTGTTGAAATCCTACTCGAAAATGTGCCGCTGGAACGGATCCTGTTTGGTTCTCACACGCCCAGCTTCTATTTTGAAGCAGCCGCGCTCAAAATGAAGGAGTCGGTTCTTCCGGCAACACATCGGCGTGCAATCGCCTTCGAAAACGCCCGCCGGCTATTGCCCGCGGTCAAGTCGTAAGGCGGTTACGCAGAAATTCACTACGTGCTGCGAGGGAGTTATCGGGCCGCCAACATGAACGATTCGGTGAACCGCCGCCAGTTTCTCGCACAAACGGTCGCTGCTGCAAGCGCCTGCAATATCGTCGGTCGCGGCACTTGCGCGGACGCAACCACGAGATCGTTAGATGTCGAAGTGAGGACGATCATCGACACGCACGTGTACCTTGGTCAGTGGCCTCACGCTCGCCTTGCGGCCGGCGAGCCGCGCGAACTCTGTGAATTGCTTCGCCAGAACAACGTCACCCAAGCATGGGTCGGCAGTTTTGACGGCCTATTTCACAAAGATATCGCTGCGGCTAACTCGCGATTGGCGGAAAGTTGCTCAAAGTATGGCGACGGCATGTTGATTCCATTTGGCGCTGTGAATCCGACGCTGCCCGATTGGGAGGACGACCTCCGCCGGTGTCATGAAAAGCATCACATGCCGGGCATCCGCCTTCATCCCGGCTATCACGGCTACACGCTGGCCGACACTCGGTTCTCCCAACTGCTTGGGCTGGCGGCTAAAGCCAAACTCGTTGTTCAACTGGTGGTCTGGTTGGATGATGCAAGACACCGCTGGCTAACGCCGGCTGCCGATAGCGCCGACCTAAGCCCCTCTTCGTTGGCTGGCCCGCGGAGCGGGCAGCCGTTGCCGGCAACTCCGCCACGCCTGATGATTTTGGGCTCGCGCGCCGAAGACATCTCACCTTGGAAGGCCGCGTTTTCCCGGACCGACGTCTATTTTGATTTCTCGCGTTACTCGCCAGCCAGCAAACAAGTCGAGCACGAGGCACTCCGCTCGTCGGAACGGATTGTTTTCGGCTCGGGCACGCCACTTCGACCGCTTCACCTGCTGAGTACTTTGCTGGCCGAAAGCGACATCACCCACGATCGACGACAAACGATCGAACACGAGGTTGCTGCCAAGCTCATCGGCAGTCGCTGAAATATTGTATTCCGCCGCGCCCCTGAGTGAGAGCAAGTAGCTCGCATCTCACTCCACACTCCATGCTCCTCGCTCCTCGCTCCTCAACACTCCGTTACGGCCACGGCCAAGCCGCCGCGCGAAGTCTCCTTGTACTTGGTGAGCATGTCGCGACCGGTCTCGCGCATCGTGCGAATCACCCGATCGAGCGACACGCGATGCGTGCCGTCACTGCGGAGGGCCATGCGCGAGGCGTTGATTGCCTTCACCGCGGCCATCGCACATCGCTCGATGCATGGCACCTGAACCAAGCCGCCGATCGGGTCGCACGTCAGGCCAAGGTTATGTTCCATGCCGATTTCGGCCGCCATCTCGACTTGCCGCACGCTGCCGCCGAGCACTTCGGTGAGTGCAGCGGCGGCCATCGAACATGCGACACCGACCTCTCCTTGGCACCCCACTTCAGCACCCGAAATCGACGCATTCAATTTATAGAGAATGCCAATGGCCCCAGCCGTCAGCAAGAAGCGAACGATGCCGTCCTCACTAGCCCTAGGCGCAAAACGCCAGTAGTAGTGGAGCACGGCCGGGATGATTCCGGCCGCACCATTCGTGGGCGCGGTTACCACGCGTCCCCCGGCCGCGTTCTCTTCGCTCACTGCGAGCGCGAACAGATCGACCCAATCCAACGCAGCCAGCGGATCGCCCGCTACTCGTTCCCCGCCCTGATAGGGAGGGGATAGGAGCGGGTTTGCCGCGACCGGCGTCGTAGCACCCCCGACGAAGTGCTTCGTCAATCTTTCAAACAACTCCGGTGCCCGCCGCCGCACCTTTAAGCCGCCGGGCAATATGCCCGTTTGCCGACAACCACGGTCGACACAGGCCTGCATCACGTGCCAACGCTCGAGCAAACCAGCCCGAGTCTCGGCGTCGCTGCGCCAACAGCGCTCGTTGGCGAGTGTCATCTCGCTGAGCGAAAGCCCCGACGCGCTGGCCATCCGCAGGACGTCGTCGCCAGACTTGTAAGGAAAGGGCAGGGCATGCTCGTGCGGCGAAAGCTGGTCGGCACTTGCTGCATCTTCATCCACCACAAATCCGCCACCGATCGAAAAACAAGTGTATTTCAAAATCTCGCTGCCGGCCGAATCGCGGGCCGTAAAACGCATTCCGTTCGGATGCTGTGGCAGTCGCTCTTTGCGCAAGAAGAGTAGGTGTCGCGCCTCGTCCCAAACAATCGCCGGCCCACCCGACAGTTGCAAGTGCCCGTTCGAACGTATTTCAGCAACCCGCGGCTCGACTTCGTCGCAGTTGATCTTCTCGGGCGAGGCCCCCTCCAGACCGAGCATAACGGCCTTATCGGTGCCGTGGCCCTTGCCCGTCAGCGCGAGCGATCCGTAGAGCCGCACCTCAACTTCGGCACACTCGTGCAACACACCGGCCGCTCGCATTCGCTCGACGAACCGCCGTGCCGCTCGCATCGGACCAATTGAGTGGGAACTGGATGGCCCGATCCCAATCGTAAACAGACCGAAAACACTAATCGCCATGACAAAACTCCGAACGCGATATTGTTACCGCTGTTTAATTCTACGAGCGCCCGCTTGGCAGTGGTAATTGAGAGCACAATCGACGCAAGACAACCATGAGGGCGCGATCGGCGCCAGTCGCCAGACAGCGCGCCGAGCCGAGGCCAAAATCGCTGCCGCAGCAGTACCCAGCACGGAGCGGGAAACGGATGGCGCGAGAAGGCGTGAACGACGCCACATTCGTCCTTCAATTAGGTTGCCAAGACTCCAAGACTGCGACGAGGTCACAGCGAGGCTGCACAATCTCGCGGCCCCAACCGCGGACCTGCAGCCACGTCGCTAAACGAAGATTTCAACCGCTTCGCGCAACCACGTATGATCCGTTACAATACCATGCACGACCACCACTCCCTTAGCTCAACTGGCAAAGCAACTGACTCTTAGTCAGTCCAGAACCGCAAAAAACATCGGGATACTGGATTTTCTCAAGGCAGCGCTAGGCGCAGCAGTTAGTGCGTCTATTGCCTTCGAAAGCCTGTCTTCCGACCCCGACCTGCGACGTTGATCGAGGCCTGGCCGACACTTTCGAGGGCGGTCAAGGCAGAAATCCTGGCGATGGTGCGGGCGGGCGGCAGGTAGAACGAAGGCGGCGGACCGAGAGAACCCGCATCTATCAAAGACTTTTCCAAGTTCCCGCGGCGAAATGAGCACGCCACCGGCGTGTACTATTGCGAGGCCGGTTGCTGTCTCAGAGTGTCCTTTCCAAGCGGCCAGCGATATGAGCCTCGCAACATTTTCGGCTCGAAAGTTAGTCACCAACGTAGCTCACGGCAGGCTGCAAAGTATCGTCAGTTTGACCACGCTTTTCGCTACCGCGAGTTGCAATCGGTGTGAACGACGTCAGCGAGTTAACACTGCCGGCTTAGTACTGAGGACGATGCTGCCGCCGCAGTTTCGGAACGTCCATTGCTAACGGCGGTCCGAGTCACCGCTGAACTCAGGAAGCGTGCTAATTGGCCAATTGTGCAACGCTATGGATTCATCCGTTGCACGCCGTCCCAGTTGGTAAAAAGGGGAGTGGAAAAGTACCGCTCCATGCGGTCCGGGAAAACCGTCACGACAGAAGCGTTGGGCCCAAGGGTTTCGGCAATTCGCTCGGCGGCTGCAAAGTTCAAGCCTGAACTGGGGCCTACCGGGAAGCCCCGGCGAATCAACTGGCGTGTTGTTGCAATGGCGATCTCCTCGTCAATGTCGAGTTCTTCCAGCCCGGGCATATTGGCTTCGCGGTAGATGGTCGACAAGCAATCCAACACCCCGGGAATCTGCTTACTAAAACTCGAACACTCTGGCTCATAAGAATCTTGGTGACTTCTCGGGATCGCGGCAACCGGTTTCACATTGCAGCCAAAGTCTCGAAAGCCTTCAAATAGGCCAACCAGCGTGCCCCCGGTGCCGACGCCGCTAACTACCGCATCAATACGGCGGGAAGGGATTTGGGCGATGATTTCGACGGCCGTTTGATGGCGATGGGCCGCGGCATTATCGGGATTCTCGAATTGCCGGGTGGCAAAAGCGCCGCGCTCTTTCGCGATGCGTTTGGCCATCAAGATGGAACCTACCGTGCCGTCTTGGGCGGGCGTCAGTACGACGTCGGCCCCGAAGGCCCGGATCATGCTGATCCGTTCGTTGCTGACGCCCCGCGGCATGACCGCCGTGAAACGCAAGTCAAACTGGGCGCACATCAGGGCCAGGGAAATCGCAGTCGATCCGCTGGACGCCTCCACAACTTGCTCGCCCCGACGGAGAGCCCCCGCGCGAATGGCCTTCCCCAGAATGAACCGGGCGATGCGATCTTTGGTCGAACCACTGGGGTTGTGGTACTCCAGCTTGCACCAGACGTGTGGGCGGCGCTTGTTAAGCCGGACCGGGACCAAGGGGATCGGAATATGTTCTGTGGCATAACAGAATGCGAGGTTATCTTCGTACATCGTGGCCATTTGAGCCGCTCATAAGAATTATGTTTCCGGCTGTGGACAGCCGTCGCAGTGCCATTTCAATCTGTGCCATCGTCTTCCAGGATTTCTGAGCATTCGCTGCAGTTGCGAAGAATTTTGGCAACTTCACTACGACGGCCTCGGCTGACGGGAACAATATATCCGTCGGCGAGGTAAAGTTCGGCGGAGCCGAACTTGCCGTACTGCATTCGCCTCACCGATTGGATGTTAACAACAAAGGACCGGTGAACGCGAACAAAAATAGCTGGATCCAAGTCTTGGCAAAAGTGCTCCAGGGTTGTCCGCACAAGAAAAGTCTCGTTATTCACCCGGACACTGACATAATTGCCCGAGCTTTCCACCACTTGAAGTTCACTTTCTTGATACAGCACGTCCTGCCTTACTGCATTCAGGACTTTCTTTATTGGGATATGCGTCTTGGCGGAAGTCGTTGCGTTAACACGGGCGTCGGGAACCGGCAGTTGCGATGTGTCTGAGCGACCTTCATTCAGTCGCCGGCAAAGCCGATCCAATACGCTGGCAAAGCGTGTAGGATCGATAGGTTTCTTTACATAATCGAAAGCTTGGTATTCAAAAGCGCGGAGCGCATGCTCACCAAACGCCGTTACAAAGACGATTAGTGGCTTAATATCTCCGATTGCGTCGATTACCGCGAACCCATCTAGCCCCGGCATCTGGATATCCAGGAACATGACATCCACAGGATTGTCTTGTACCTTTGCGATTGCTGCATGGCCACTATCGCAGACCTCAGCAACCTGGAATCGTGAATCTCTTTCAACCAAGGCGCACACATACCGCCGGCTATGCGGTTCATCGTCGGCGACTAAGACTCTGTAGGGAAATTCTGCGCTCATGTCGTCTGATGTACCTCAAAACGAAGAGGCACCCGCGCAATGACTGTGAGCCCGCGTGGCTGATTGGCTTCGTAACGCAAATCGGCATCCCCGCCATATTGCAATTCTAAACGTTGCCGCGTAATGCCCAACCCGTATTTCTCATCGAGCATCTTCGGCACATCGAACGCTGTTCCGTTGTCAGTTACGGCCATTCGGCAGTACCCATTCTCTTGCTTCACGGATACTTGTACGAACGCAGGACGTTGCCGCTCACGAAATCCATGCTTGAAGCAGTTTTCGACGAGCGGTTGCAGGAGGAAAGCCGGCACGATCGCGGATTCCAGTCCCGCCTCTACGTCGAATTCGTATTTCAATGCAGGGCCAAACCGTGTCTGCTGAATGGAGAGATAAATTTGCAGGATCTCAAGTTCTCGCTCTAAGCGAATTTCTCGCTCGGGCAAGGCCTCAATCGAAGCTCGCAGCAGTTCGCCCAGTTGGCTGATACAAGCCCGCGCTGCTTCGCTATCGGCGAGCGTTAAAGAACTGATCGTGTTCAGCGTGTTGAAAAGAAAATGGGGCGTCAGCCGATTACAGAGTGATTCGTGACGAAGTTGAAGCATCGTCGCCCGAAGCCGCTCAGCCTGCTGAGTCCGGTATTGGGTCAATCGGAAGTAGAGTACGGCGTAGCCGGCCGCAATCATCGCCGAGTACGTAATTACGTTTGTTAGGCCCTCGACAATCCAGTACCTCATACCGTCTGAGTTGTGGCGGGCGATTAGTTTGTAGTTCTTTTCTCGGCGTTCCGTGGTATCCTGCGTAGGATCGACTTTGGCTTTCTGAGATGAAGCGGCAGGCGTGCCAGCAACTCGTTCACGATCGAGACTAGACTCACCGTTTAGTAATAGCATCACCTGATCGGCTTGAACACGCTCAGCACGATGGAGAAACAGGCCCGACAATAATGTTGCAATCACTATCAACATCAGATGAGCCGATGCTGAGGTTATGAGCGATGACCTGGCAAACACAATCACCGCAGCAATGAATGGGATCAACAACAACCAACTGCCCAGGCGTAATGGGACAATCGTCCACAAGTACTTGCTAGAAAGACCCATATCGAGGCGGTCGTTCAGAAATGTGAACTGCTGAAAGAGGGTGTTTGCAATCGGAAAAACCTGGAGCAGTACGATGGCACCGACAACCCATAAGTAGAGCCTTGTGGATGGCTCTTCAAAACGACCTCGGGAATCACCACGACGCGTGTCGTTCAGGCTAATCATAATCCCTCTCACGAAGAGTATTGTTACCGCGATCGCCGTTCAATTGCCAAGGTCGATACGCGTCAGAGCGAGTGGCGGAAGAGGACATAGTGGCCGCTTGCGACAAAGCCCAAGCCGTATCGTTCATGATGGCAAACGACGCGGCGCAGAGGAAGCACCATGTTGGCGACTGGCAATAGCGGCTAGGCAGCGTGGCAACGACAACGCCCGAGGAGTTAACGTTCACGGCAACGAGCGGGCCGCGGGGAATCCAACCAGAACGTCGTTTGCAGATCGTATTTCTGAATGCAAGACAACTCGCGAGTGCAATTGCTCCCACTGAAATGCAATTGGTCCCACAATACGAAATTTCACTTGTAGGAAATTGACGTGGCATTATTCTGGAATTTGCCGGGGCTTTTATGAGTGAAGTCCATGAATTCACTGCCCCCTCACTTAGGTGGTCGAAGAGATTCGGCAGACGAATTGCCACGAAAGAAGCGCCGACGCGACGAGCGTTGGACCAAACAACGATTACTCATCAAATACGACAGCTTGCCAGAAATCGTGACGGGAACGAGTGAATGAAAAGTGCCGACGATTTCTCACGAGTTATGAATGTGTCTGATTAAACTAAGGAGCAATGTGCATCACGGGCCCTGGCATGAAATTCCGTATGCAATCTGCATCGTGTTAGGGCCCTCGTTCGATTGAGTCCTTGGCATTCGTAGGTTGAGATAAAGCTGCAGGCGGTGTTCCTAATTGTTTTCTGAGGTTGCGCTAATGGACGCAGGTGCGGGGTGGAATCCCAAGAAAATTCGAAACGGCTTCACGCTGGTTGAGTTATTGGTGGTCATTGCGATCATCGGCATCTTAATTGCGCTGTTGTTGCCGGCGATTCAGGCAGCACGCGAGTCGGCTCGGCGCTCGCAGTGTCAGAGCAACATTCGGCAATTACTCATTTCTATTCAAAACTTCGTCGGTGCAAAGAATGGCAAGTTACCGAGTGCGCTCGATAACCCTGGCAATGGCAGTCTTAAACTGTCGCTACACTTGGCGATTGCACCGTATATTGAGGACGAAGCAATTCGCAACCTCTTCCAGATCGATCCGGCCACGGGAAATCCATTAATCCCCGGCCCTGGTATCAATCTCGATGTCCCGATCTTCCAATGCCCCAGTGACAATAGCCGCAATGAGTTTACGGGAAAGGGCCGCCGATTCACGAGTTACGCAACCAACGGCCTGCTCTTTAGCCTGACCAGGCTTGCCCAAGTGACTGACGGACTTTCGAAAACCATTGCGGTTGGCGAAATTTACACGGTGTGCGGCAGCAACAGCCAAGTTGTGGAAACAGCCTTTAGCGCCCGCGCTACCAAGACCGTGGCCACATTTGCTCATCCAAGTAACACCTCGTCCACAGTGGTCGGCCGGTCGAATAGGCCGTCATCGACCGCGCCTACCAAATGGGACCCCAACTTCGATGCCGCGGCGCCGAACGCCTTGGTGGATGCCGTCGCACCGCCATTTCAGACGGGCGTCGATCCCGCTAATGCCGATGGAACTCGACTTCAGTCGGCGCATCCAAGCGTGATGTGTACGGGCTTTGCCGACAGCAGTATTCGGACGCTGTCTGATTCCATTGATCCGGTCGTGTTCTGGTCAATGGTGACCCCGGCTGGCTCCGAGACTGTGACTGATTGATCAAGAGAAGTTTGAAAATGCTTAGAACTCGATTATTTGCATTGATTGCGGTGGCGGCCATGTCGTGGTCAACCACAGCGTTTGGACAGGCCGTTGGTGCTGGCGAGAAGAATTCCTCTCCGCCCCCGCCGATCGTTGGCGAACTACCGGACAATCTTAACGCCCGAGCGGAATCGCTCGTTAACGAGCGTCAAGCAATCCTAAACGCCCTGCGTGACGCAACCACGGCAGCAACCGCCGACGTGAAAGGTCTGCTACCCGATCCCAATGCGCTCGGGGACGAAGCACGCCGCGTGGCGATTTCGGAGAGGCTCGTGGCAGCCGTGCGGAAGCTAGCTCAAATCCAAATCACTCGCCACGAGTTGGGCGGCCGGCGCAATGTTTTGATGATCCCGTCGGGCGGAAAGCCGGGCGACGGGCTCACATTCGTTGAGAATTCGCAGTGGAACGCGACGATCCTCGCCGCTCTGGGCGACGAGGCGGGAGCAAAGATGCTGGCCGACTATGCCAGCTTTGACGCAGCGATCGCCAAATTCGGGGGTGAATTGCTACGGGGCAACGCCGAGCAGCAGAAGCAGCTTATTGCTGATCTAAGCGAACGCCTCGGTCGCAGCCCATTTGATGAAGTAACCGCCGACGAAGCGATTCTAGTTGTTAAGCGCCGACTCGGCACAGACGAAGAGCGTCAGCAGCTATTCGCCAGGATGGAGAAGCTGACGCCAGATTGTGCCGTCGCGATCCAAGCCTTTGTGCGTCTGACCAAGTCGCAGGAGAAATTTAACCTCACCGAGCAACTGATCGGTAAACGGGATTTCAAGGTTGTGGGCCAACTTGTTGATGACACGCCGTTCGACAGCAGCACACTCGCAGGCAAGGTCGTCGTCGTCGACTTCTGGGCCACGTGGTGCGGCCCTTGCGTGGCGGAGTTGCCCCGGTTGGCGGCCCTTCGCGAGAAGCACAAGAGCGAAGGGTTGGAAATCATTGGCGTTAACAACGATTTCGATAAGGAAGCACTCAAGGCCTATTTGGAAAAGCATCCTGAAGTCGCTTGGCCACAACTGTTCGATGCCGCCAGTGCCGCGAACTCCGAGATGCACGAACTGGCTCGCAAGTCGGGTATTCAGGCGATTCCGGCACTTTTTCTCATCGACCGCACTGGAACACTACGGTCGGTAACCGCGCGGCAGACATTAGAGCAGTCGGTCGCCGATTTGCTAAAGGAACCAGTGGAGGGAGGCAAGCCATGATTACCCGACGAAAGTTAACAGCTGGGCCAGTGGCCGCTTGCTCGACGTTATCTATCACTTTGTGTTGGCTTTCACTCGGTTGGCAGGCGCAGGCCGCTTCGCCAATCACGCCGGCGCGCCCGGTGCCAAACCTCAGTGATGGAATCGCCGATTTGTCGGGGCGGCTGACGAAAGCGCAGCAGGAGCGCAAGGAAGTGCTCGTGGAGTTGGAGAAGTTTCGCCGCAGTGGGACACAAGAACTGCAGTTCTTCAACCATCTCTCTGCCGATGCAATTCACAGCGCGGTGCCGCGAGTCGAGCAACTTGCCCAAGCAGAAATTTGGAAAGCCGCGTTGCTCGCCGATAATGACATGACCATTTTGGCCGGCGGCTCTGGCCAGTTGCCGTTTACAGGTCGCGACAATCTCGGCTGGTATGCCACACTTCTCGAAGCGGCCGGCGAGAAAACCGCTGCCGCGTCAATCGCCAGTTACGCTAGATTTCCAAAGCTGACTTCCTCGCTCGTGGCCAACATCGTCACCGTCGACGACGCTCAGCGGGCTAAACTCTTTGCCGACCTCGAACAGCAACTCAAAGATTCTCCTAAGGACGCCGACGTGGCAACGGCCGTGGAAATGGTCTTACGGCGGAAAGTCGGTCCCGACGATCTCCGCAGTCAACTCACAGCTGCCGCCACTTCGGTCGGCGATAAGACTTCGACGTCCCTCAAGATGTTTTTAGCTTTGGCGATGCGGGCGGAGCGGCAACGTGCTACCGAAAGCATGCTTGGAAAGAATGAGTTCCATGTCACCGGGGAACTGACGGACGGCTCTGTGTTCGATGCAGGCAGTCTCTCCGGCAAGGTAATTGTGGTGGCGTTTTGGTCTCCGCGCATGCCCAAGTGCCTCGCCGAATTACCACGGTTGGTGAAACTGTACGAGCAGCACCACGCCGCTGGGCTTGAGATCGTGGCCGTGAATAGCGATCGCGGTGCAAAGAACCTCACCGAATTCCTGGAGCGGCATCCCGAGGTCAAGTGGCCGCACTTGATCGATGCGCATGCGGCGTTGATTGGTGCTCCGCACCCCTTGGCGAGGGCCGCGGGCATCGCGAATTATCCCACGTTTTTCGTGATCGACCGCAAGGGAGTATTACGTTCGATCGATGCGGCCGCGGACCTGGAGACGCTGGTGGCCTCTTTGTTGAAGGAGCAATGACGGTTTTCAAATATCGTCTGGGGAGCAACGCTAATGAGAATCGATAAGATCGTATCCACAAGTCAACCTGGGAGGCTGCGCGCAATTCTTTGTGTCGCAGTGCTGGCCCTAGCGACGGGTGAATGTCGAATTGTGTCGGCTATTTCGCTCGATATGGTCACCGTCGGCAACGCCGGTAATGCGGCCAATACAACGGGCTATGGCGCCGTGTCTTACGATTACCAGATCGGCAAGTACGAAGTCACGATCGGCCAATGGGTCGAGTTTCTCAATGCCACCGCGAAAAGTGACCCGCATGGTCTTTATAGTTCGTCGATGACAGGGCCGAACCTAATCAGCGCTGGAATTACGCGTTCCGGCAGCGATGGCAGCTATGCCTATTCGGTGATGGATAATCCGCCCGGTCAGTCGAGCGCCAACCATCCCATCACCTACGTTAGCTTTTACGATGCCGCTCGGTTCGCAAACTGGCTACACAATGGCCAAGGCCTGGGCAGCACGGAAACTGGGGCTTACCGACTTTCGAGCGGTGACTTGGTTGCGGCAACGCGGTCGGGCGGCGTGAGCACGTATACGACCAGCGGACCAACGACGCTGGCGATTGGCGATCAAGTATCGATCACGGGCTTCACGAATGGCGGTTCGCTAGGCACCAGATTCAACGTGACCGGTGTCGTCACCAGTCTCCCCAGCGCAAACCAATTCACGATGGCGAACACCAACGGGGACGCGGTTGCGGACGGCGTCGGTTCGTTTAACGGTGTCTCGTCCAGTCACGCCGCGAACGCCAAGTATTGGCTACCGACGGAAGATGAATGGTACAAAGCGGCCTACTATGGATCGGCGTTGAACGGCGGTTCGGGAGGTTACTACCTCTATGCGACGCAGTCCGACTCGCCGCCCGGACAAACGATGGGCAGTTCACCTAACCAAGCGAACTGGAATGTTGGCAACGTCTATGCCGTCGGCCCTACTCCCTTGAACACCAGTGCGAACTACCTCGCCAATGTCGGAGCCTATTCTGGCAGCCCCAGCCCCTATGGCGCCTTCGACATGACCGGCAACGTCCGGGAATGGACCGCCGAAATCACTGGCAACTCATTGAACTCTCCCGGCTCAGCACGCATGTGGCGCGGCGGTGGCTATAACGATGGCGAATCGCGAAGCACTTCCAGCTACCGCGATAGTTCCCCAAACGCGGCTGACGCTGAACTGTCTTCATTGGGCTTTCGATTGGCCGCTCCCGTGGCCGGGCTTCATGGCGACTACAACGCCAATGGTGTCGTGGATGCCGCGGATTACATCATCTGGCGCAATTCGCTTGGTCAATCTGGTTCCGGCCTCGCTGCCGACGGCGACGGCGACCTGACGATCGATCAAGACGACTACACCGTGTGGCGGACGAACTTCGCGTCATCAGCACCGGCCTTCGCCACGGCAGTTGTCCCCGAACCCGCGGCGTTCGGGCTGCTCGTGGTCATCGGCATTACCACGATCAGTGGCCGGTCATTGTCCACTCGAAAGAATCGCTCAATTTCGTAATCCCTGCAAATCGAACATCGTATTTCCCGTAACCTTTTGTCCTTCAACCAACGAGTAGCTTCCCTTTTGATTCTGGAGAAAACCATGCGACGCTTCACACCTATTGCAGTTGCTGTCCTGGCGGTGCTTTCAGTCCAACCGGCCCATGCCGCCATTATTTCCCAATGGAATTGGAATGGCGTTTCCCTGGCCAATATTGGAGTGCCAACAACCGGCACCACGGGCACCTACGCCGGCGTGCTAACGACCGGCAGCATCTTGAGTTCCGCGTCGGGGCCGACAGGATCGCTGACTGACCCGCTCGGCTCGGCAACGGGGAACTGGGCCGCCTTGGCAGCCACTTACCCAGCGGTGGGCGATCCCAGCGGCACGGATGGCTTTGGTGTCAAGAACGTTGACACGACGGGAGCCGGTCAGGTTCAAGTGGGCGCGGCACTCAAAGTGGGCCGCAACGCTAGCCGCTTCTGGCAGATTTTCGCTACTACGGACGGCACAAATTGGAATCCGGTCAGCGGTGGGGTGGGAGCTGTGACCGATATCGGTGTTGGCACGGAAGCCCCCTCCGCGGTCTCAATCAACAATTCGGGCCTCATTTCGTTCACAGCGAACGCGGCGGCCTACACCAATTCCAATCCCAGCGGCTACGCATCATTCACATACACCTTGCCCACCGGTCAAGGTTACGAAAACATTGCGACCTTTGGATTCCGCGTCCTCGCGGCATGGGACCCGAATGGAACGGGCTATATAGCCGCAAGCCCAACGGGCACTTACGCGGGCTCTGGCGTTGGCGCGGGCATTTTGATCGATATGGTCACCGTATCAAACGTTCCCGAACCAGCAACCTGTGGGCTCGCTGCCCTGGGCCTCGGCCTAATCGCCTTCGCCACGGGGCGAAAGCGCTAAATGTCGCTGGCTGAATTTGTCGGTCAACATAGTCGCTACGGGTAAGCGTCTATTACCTTGAGCGGAATAATACTGTGAGCAAATCGAATTGCACCAGGGGGCTGGTTGTTTGCCAGCCCCCCGGTGCGCTCGTGTTCACTAGCGGATCCCCGCCATAATCGCTTGCTGAGGTGCACGTGGCAGCATTGTTCCGGCCGAAGCCAACCTCGGACGCTACGCAGTTTATCGATCGTCGAACGTCGCAGCATTATTCGTTCTTAATGGCGTCTGACTGACCTGCGGAGCTTGCATTCCGTGCACCGATTGCGTGAAGTTCGATTCTGCTGAAGTTGAACAAACTTCGTCAGCTTACCAGTTCAGCCGTCAAGGAGGACACGCAAATGGCCGGTCGACCAATCTTGAAAGCCCGTCGAGTAGCGGAACTGTACGAGCGACTCACGCCAACCGTAGAAGAATTGGACGCATTATTTCCGCCGCGCTACCGAAAGTCCATCCGCTGATGAACTGGGGCGGATGTGGAAACGAGCGATGGATACGCTTTGGGACGTCAACGACTATCTCGGCGACCTGGCGGCGATGTTGGACGCGAAGGCAGAGTGGGCCCAGCAGCGGGCGGTGGCAGCGGCTGAACATCAAGCAAATGCCGTAGCCGTCGCAGAGAGTCGTGGTGGATAGCCCGGAGTCGTAGCCCTCGCTCGTACGCGTGCGCGCGAGAGAAACCGAAGATGCTTTACCGAGTGTGCGCAGCGCCAGGCGCAGCAGTGGCGATGCGAAACCTTGCACTTCCAATGCAACGTGCGACGAAGCGGCTGGCCAGACGACACTTCCGATTGAAGCAAAGCCCTTGAAATCAACGGCTTCGCGCAACCCGGTGCGATCCGTTACAATATCATGCATCACCACCGCTCCCTTAGCTCAACTGGCAGAGCAACTGACTCTTAATCAGTAGGTTGTTGGTTCGAGTCCAACAGGGAGCACATGCTAAGCCGCTAGCTCGTAAGAGGTTGCGGCTTTTGTTCTGCGCTGCGGCACTTGTGACTGCAATCTCTGTTGCCCATTTTGTCACCTTCGCAATGGTATGGCCACCGACCGCAAATCCCGCCTCCAAGAATTCGTCGCTTGGACCACCGCCCACATCACCGGCGATGAAAAAGGCGAAGCCCAACTCTTCCTCGACCGCCTCTTCCAAGCCTTTGGCCGTAAAGGCTCCCTCGAAGTCGGCGGCCAACCCGAATTTCGCGTTCGCAAGGCCAAGGAAGATGGAGGCGGCACCGCCTTCGCCGACTACGTTTGGAAGCCGCACGTCCTCATCGAAATGAAGAAACGCGGCACTGACCTCCGCCGCACCTACCGCCAAGCCTTCGACTACTGGACACGCCTCGTCCCCGGCCGGCCGCACTACGTCGTTCTTTCCAACTTCGATGAATTCTGGGTCTACGACTTCGATATCCAACTCGATGAACCGCTCGACAAACTCAAACTCACCGAACTTCCCGAACGCTACGGCCCGCTCGCGTTCCTGTTCCCCACCGACGAAAAACCCGTCTTCCGCAACAACCAGGAAGAGGTTACGCGCAGCGCGGCGGATCGCCTTGCTGTACTCTTCAACAAATTAGAGCATCGAGCCGATGTCGATCGCGAAACGGCTCAACGGTTCATCCTCCAATGCCTCATCGCGCTCTTTTCTGAGGATATCGGCCTGCTCGACGAATACCTGTTCACGCGCCTCCTTGACGAATGCGACACGCCCCAAAAAGCCTATGACCTCATCGGCGGCCTGTTCCACGAAATGAACACGCCTGGCCGCACCCCGGGCGGTCGCTTCAAAGGTGTCAATTACTTCAATGGCGGCATCTTCGAAAAGCCCGCCCACGTCGAACTCAACTCCGATGAACTCAACCAACTCAAAAAAGCCGCTGAACAAAAATGGTCGAACGTCCGACCCGAAATCTTCGGCACGATCTTTGAGCATTCGGTTGGCGAACATGGCTCGCCCGAACGCCGCGCGTACGGCATCCAGTTCACCTCCGCCGTCGACATCATGAAGGTCATCAAACCCACGATCACCGAACCGTGGGAACAACGTATCAACGGTGCGGCATCGCTGCGCGAACTCCGCCAACTCCATGAGCGGATGCAGCACTTCCGCGTGCTCGACCCCGCTTGCGGCAGCGGCAACTTCTTGTATCTGGCTTACCGTGAACTCAAACGCCTCGAAAAACGACTCTTCGAACGCGAAGACGAACTCTCCAAGGGTAAATCGAAGAAGTCCCGCCGCTTGTCGTTCGTCACGGCCCGTCAGTTCTACGGCATGGACATCATTCCCTTCGCCGTCGAACTCGCCAAGGTCACCATGATGATCGCCCGCAAACTCGCCATCGAGGAACTACACATGGAAGAACCGGCCCTGCCGTTCGACGACCTCGACGACAACTTCATCGCCGGCGATGCGCTCATCACCTTCCCTGCCAAAGGCGAACCGTTCAAAACACTCTGGCCCGCCGCCGACGTCATCATCGGCAATCCACCCTTCATCGGCGCGAAATTGCTGAAGCCCCAGCGTGGCCCCGACTACGTCAACGCCGTCCGCAAACTCTACCCCGAAATCCCCGGCATGGCCGACTACTGCGTCTACTGGTTCCGCCGGGCCCACGACCACTTGCCCAATTGTACAGCCGAAGACCCCGTCGCCGGCCGCGCCGGCCTCGTCGGCACTCAAAATATCCGCAACAACAAATCCCGCGAAGGCGGCCTCGATCACATTGTCCAATCCGGCACGATCGTCGAAGCCGTCGACAACCAACCCTGGTCCGGCGAAGCCAACGTCCACGTCTCCATCGCCAATTGGGTCAAGCACGAACCCATCAACGGCAGCCTTACCGAACGTGAACGCAAAATCATCCGCGAGCGAATGCTGCTGCCGGCGAAGCGAAAACTGTGGTTCAAGGTCGATCCGGATAGCAAACCGTTCAAGGTGCGAAACCGACCGAGCGGTCCACGGCATAAACAGTACGAATTGGACTATACGGAGTGCGATCGCATTAGCGCAGCATTGGCCTTTCGCACCGATGTTACAACCGCGAAAGAGCTGCAAGTCAATACTAAACCTCAGTTAGTGTTTCAGGGAATCACGCCCGGCCATGAAGCATTCACGTTAAAACCCGCAGAACGCGCAAAACTATTGTCCCGCGACTCGGATTCCGCGACTGTAATCTTTCCATACCTCGTTGGCAGGGAACTCGTGACTGGTAACGGGCATCCCTCGCGTTACCTCATTGACTTTGAGCAACGTAGCATTATCGATGCGAGACACTTTGCTGCGGCGTTCAAGCACGTTGAGGTGACGGTACTACCGATACGACAAGCGAATGCCGAAAAGGACTTGGAGACGATCGGCGCCGTACGACCACACCACAAGCAGTTTCTCGAACGCTGGTGGAAGCTTGCGTGGGACCGTGCCGATATGATCGCTGCCATCAACCAACTGCGAAGACGTTATTTGGTGTGCTCACGAGTGACCAAGCGCCCAATCTTTAGTTTTGTCTCCAAGGCAATTCGGCCTGGTGATGCACTACAAGTGTTCTGTTTCGCCGACGACTACAGCTTTGGCATCCTCCAATCCAACGTCCATTGGCAATGGTTCGTCGCAAAATGCTCGAAATTAACGGAGCGGTTTCGTTACACGCCTGAATCTGTCTTCGACACCTTTCCCTGGCCTCAATCACCCACGGCCAAGAACATCCGCGCCGTCGCCGCTGCCGGCTGCGAAGTCCGCCGCGTCCGCGACGAGGCCCTGAAGAAAGTGAAGGGCGGCCTCCGCGCCGTCTACCGCACACTCGAACTCCCCGGCAAGAATCCACTCAAGGACGCCCATGCCGCCCTGGATGACGCTGTTCTCGCCGCCTACGGCTTCTCCGCCAAAAAAGACCTCCTCCAACAACTCCTCGACCTCAACCTCGAAGTCGGCGCCCGCATCAACCGCGGCGACCCCGTCACCGCCCCCGGCATCCCGACCGACTTCCCCAACCCCAAGTCCCTCATCACCACCGACTGCATCCGCCCCCAATAGGTTCCGCTTGCCGCATGGGATTTCGCGCCACGAGAGAATTCGTCGCCGCGGCGTAGCAGTCCGTTGATAAGGTCGGCGGGCCGGTAGCTACGAATTGGCGCTTAGATTTCCATTTGGAGTTGTCGCGGCACGCGGCGGAATTCATCGGACCAGCCTGGCGTTTGTCTTCGCGCACCGATACAAGCCAAGCGTGCTTGGCTGACTTTACACCATCAAAACAGCCATTCGCAAATCATTGGCCATTGCTTCTCGGCGAAGACGAGAGCGGCAAACGTGAGATACATACAACCACAACCAGCCAGGCCGATGCGTTGCAGCCAATTCGGCCGAATCTGCGGCGGCAACCAGCGGCAATTGATCCACAGCAAATGAAACGACGTAATTCCTAATGCCAGGTTTCCCAAGTTCGCGATGACCAGCGTCATCAGCCGCGGCGTCCCGTACACACCGAAGAAATACAAACTGGTAACGCACCAAACAAAGTAAGCCGCCACCAGACCATAGTAGACGAATTTCACCTGATGTTCTTCCCACGAGTCGCGGATGCGACGGTTCGCCGACCAGATGACATCGGTCCACCGCCGGCCAACTTCATCGACCACCGAAAGCTGGCTGGGCAGCAGCACGAGCAAGCCAGCGAGCAGCGTCGCCACCCAAAGGCAGTGGCCCGCGACGGCTGAAAAGCGCGCATCGCGGCGCATGCCATCGGCCATGATCATGGCGTTGGCCCACTCCGAATTGGCGTGAACGCCGCTGGCCGCAACCGTTGCTTGCCCAGCCGGCGCGAACAGCGGCGAGTTGGGTGCGAATTCCAACGAGAGGAGTGCGGGTAGGGCCATTCCCACAAAGCAACCTGGTCCCCATAGAATCACTTGATCGATCAAAATGACCCGCCACCAGCCCGCCCACTTCTTGAGATTCGCATCGGTGAGTGGAAAGACCTTTCCCAAATGGGATAGGGAAATGTTCCGGCCGCCGATCGCGCTGGGAATCGCACCGACGCAGGCGCCCATTCCCCAGCCTTTGTCGCGGACGAAATTGCTGTAGAGCGAATTACCCAGCCCACCGCCGCCCGCGTAGCCCACGAACGCGCCGATGACCGCGATGTCCGCCCATTCGATTTCCGGCAATCGTCGATGCTCTGCGGCGTAAGCAAAAACATTCGTCAGTTGTCCGCCGCCCAACTTGTCTATCGACGGAATGTTACCGATCTGCAAAAAGCCACACAGCACATCCCACCAATTCTGCCAATGCACAAACAGCAATGCGATGACGAGGCAGAAGGAAAGCACGCCGACGATTTTCGCCGTCATGATCGCCTGCAACGTGTTGTACACCTTGCCGCCAAACAGCACCGGCGTAAACACTGCTAACAAACAAACGTAGGCGATCACCAGCACCAGCGTGCGATCACCCACCTCGGGCGCCCGATCGAGCCACAATCCCGCGATGACGGCCGCCGCATGGAATGCCAGGCCCGGAACCATCGCTCCCAAACTGAGCAGCACGAAGAACACGGTCCAGAATGTCGGCCCTGGGCGCGTGCGCAAAAAGCCGGTGAACACTGGCTCACCGCAAAACAGCGCATAGCGGCCGACTTCCAAGTTATAGAAGATCTGGAGGACGATCGCGAAGGTCGCGAGCCACATGAGGCCGCCGCCGAAGCGGGCGGTAATCTCGGGCCCGAACAGCCACTCGCCGCCGCCAATTTGCACGCCCATCATCACGATGCCTGGGCCGATGAAGCTCCACCAATTGCGTAGCGAGGGCAGGGTAGGGGAGGGCAGATCGGCCAGGCCCCACGGCGGCAAGCAGGTCGTGGGCTGTTGCCAACCGGTCGCCGCTTGATTGCTGATGTGATCGCTCGATCGCGTATCCGAAGTCTCGGTCATGATGCACTCCAAGCAACCGGCGACCCGGCGAGCGCGACCGCTGCGCTAAAATCACGATCGCTGGAAACGAATTGAAAGCACTCGCCACTAGAAAAGCGATTAAAATTATATGACAATTGCGCGTGGTCGCAAGAGTTTGCGCTCGTATCGGCGCAATTGCGATCCACTTGCAGTCCGTTCAACGGTTGGGAGCGCTGCGATGAACCAGAGTCAACGTTTACAGGGTAAACGAGTTATTGTCACCGGTGGAGGTACCGGCATCGGCCAAGGGATTGCTCGCGAATTTTCTCTCGAGGGTGCTGCCGTGGCCGTGCACTACGCCCACAGTTCTCAAGGTGCCGAGGAGGTTGTGCGGACGATCCAAGCTGCGGGCGGGCGGGCCGCCGCGTTCGCCGCCGATTTTAATGACCTGCCTGCCGTCGAGCGGCTGTCCCGCGAAGCGACGGCGTTTCTCGGCGGCCTCGATATCCTGGTCAACAACTCGGGCATCACGCTCAACGTGCCGTTCGACCGAGCCACGCCCGAACAATTCGACACACTTTACAACGTCAACGTGCGGGCCGCTTATTTCTTGATCCAGCACACGCTCGCGGAGTTGGTGAAAAACAAGGGCGCAGTTATCAATATCACGTCCATCCACGCCTTCGAAGGGATGCCCGAGCACAGCATCTACGCGGGCACCAAGGGGGCGATCGTGGCCTACACCCGCGCGCTGGCCATCGAACTCGCCCCACGCGGCGTGCGTGTCAATGCCATTGCCCCGGGCTGCGTGCCCGTGGCCAACTATGAAAAGGCCATCGGCAAGTACGACACCGAGGCGATGGGCCGCGGCATCCCCAGCGGTTTCGTGGGCACGGCCGAGGATATCGGCAAGGCGGCCGTGTTTCTGGCGTCCGAAGATGCCCGGTTCATTATCGGCCAAACGCTGGTCGTCGATGGCGGAACCACCTCCTGGATGCCGTTTGGCGACCAGTTTCGCCAGCCGATTGCCGATTCTGGAGTGCAGTTCGGCAAAGGCTATGTGCCGGGGGTATGAGTCACCACTGTTCCTTTTCTCGGTCAACTCGGGCGGAACCCAATCATGGCAGCAGCTTCCGATGGCGCGCGTCGCCAGAATGCGTTTGCATTGGCCTTCGTGGCCGCAATTGGCGGTTTCTTGTTCGGCTTCGACTTGGGACTTATTGGTGCGACGAATATCTATCTGCGCGATCAGTTCCACCTCTCGGATGGCGAGTTCGGTTTCGTCACCGCCAGCGCGGTGTTGGGCTGCATCATCGGGCCGCCGATCGGCTTCTGGCTGTGCGATGCGATTGGCCGCAAGCGCACGATGTTAATCGCATCCATTCTGCTCGCCATCGGCGCGATCGTTACGGCTGTGCCCGACTTGATCGGCTCTGGCTCCCGCGATTCGACCTTATTTGTCTTCAATCTTTTTCGCTTCCTCGGCGGCGTGGGCGTGGGCTTGTGTTCGGTCGCCTCACCAATGTACATCGCCGAGATCGCGCCCGCAGATCGCCGCGGCCGACTCGGCCTCATGTACCAATTCGCGATTGTGATGGGCCACGCCATCGCTCCGCTCATCGCGTTCTTCATTGTTTACTGGTTGCGGGTGAAGTATGGCGTCACGCCGGCGATGGTGCCTGAAAATCCTTGGCTCCAGCCGTGGCGATGGATGTTCTTCTCCGAGATGGCCTGCATCGTGCCGTTTGTGTTTTTCGTAGCCCGATTGCCGTTTAGCCCGCGCTGGCTCGCCGAGAAAGGCCGCTTCGACGAAGCCCAAACCGTGCTGACAATGGTCGACGGCCCCGAGTACGCCGAACGTGAAATGGCGGAAATTCGCTCCGCACTCAACGAGGAACGCGGCTCCTGGGCGGAACTGTTCGCACCTGGCATGCGCTTCGCGCTCTTCATTGGCATCCTGCTCACGTTCTTCAACAACTGGACCGGCTGGAGTGTTATCGGCGGCTACATTCCGCGGCTGTTGGAACTGGCCGGTTTCAACCGCGAGTCGGCCATCGGGAACTTCGTCGTCGTGTACGTGGCGATGGGCATCACGACGCTGCTCTCGATGTCGCTGACCGACCGCATTGGCCGCCGGCCGCTGTGGCAATTCGCCTCGCTGCTCATGGCGGCGATCACGTTTGTCACCGGCTACCTCTTTTATCGCGAAGTCAGCGGCTGGCCAATTCTTGTGATCCTGGGACTTGTAACCATCCCCCACGGCATCGCCTTGGGCGGTCTGCCGTGGCTCATGATGTCGGAACTCTTCCCCACGCGGATTCGGGCTAAGGCCGTGAGCATCACTACCACCGTGTTGTGGCTTTTCATCTTCGGCGGAGCGTACTTGTTCCCGATGATTACCGGCTTCTCGCAGAAGCACTTTCTCACCAGTCGCCACGCACAACTCACGAGCAACTCGATTGCGTTCGCCAACACCCAGCCGCCGACCATTCGCGATTCGCAACAGCAGTTGGAAAAGGCTGGTTTTCGCCCGGGCGATCAAGTTACCGTCATGGGGGCCACAAACGCTTCGAACACGGGCACGTTCGCGGTTAGCAGCGTTACACCAGACGTGTTGACGTTAGCAGCAACTACGCCCATTACGGCGGAAGCCGCCGGCGCAAACGTCACGCTGCAAGTTGGCTCGGTGGGAGCGGCCTTCTGGCTCTTCACCGCCATCTGCTTTCTCTCATTCCTCTTCGGCATCACGATCATGCCCGAAACCAAAGGCCGCACGCTCGAAGAAATTGGCCGGTCGTGGCAGAAACATTAGGTGCAGTATTTGACACACTCAGATGCACTTAGGAGCCAGGCTTCTGAAGCAATCGATCGATGTTCGCTTTGTCAGCGTCCGAAATTGACTGGGCAACTGGTTTTAATTCGCTTCCCAACAGTAAGAGTGCATTGCGCAGAAGTCGTTCAGCGGCTGGATCTTGCCCCAAATTCCCGCGAATCCGCAATGTACTCACGACATACTTGCCGGTGCCCAATCGGTCGCTGAACATCATCAACCCACTGGCGTAGCCAGTGCCGGGTGCCGGGTGAATCGCACCTGCGATAACTTCCGCAGGTACTTCATCCTTGTCGGCCTGCCATGCAGTACCAGGAATGATGTTGCGGTAAAACGCATAATCCATGAGCCCGTTGGCCGGCAAACCCGCAAAGATCGTATGCGCTCGATTCCATTCTTCCTTGTGATACACGCCGCTCGGCAAACCGACGATGTGTCCGCCACAAGGTAGCCGCAACCCCGCATCAGTCAGCGACTGTCCGTTCAAAAAGAAGACGGGTGATCCGCTCGCCAACCGTGTCAGTAAATCGGGATAGCCAGATTTCTTTGCGTCGGCCGGAAGCTTGCCTGAAACGACGATCAATTGCCGTGCCGCAGCGGGCATTTCGTTCAGCTTCTCAACTTGGAAGCCATGTGACTTGAGCCACGCTTGCAGCCCCTCATCATTACCCCACACGACGACAGGCACATCCACCCTCGGCATCTCCGCGGCATCGGTCACGAAGAACTCCGCCACACCGCCCGCTGCCGCCGCGCCACGCTCAAACGTCGCCGACAAACGATACCTACCCGTCGGCCAGTCGGCTATTACATCTTCGTTGAGCGCCGGCCACGCAAACGGTACTGGTTTGTCCGCACTACCCGAAGGGATCGTAATCGCCAAGAGTTTCGTTCGGACGACTTTCGACTCCTCGTTCATCACGTCGACACGCAGCGAATACTCACCAGCTTGCAGCACATCTTCGTTAGCCAGCACGATTTCGAAATGAATCGGCTGGCCGCGATAAACATGATACGGTTCGGTAAACGCGCATAGCCGCAGTGGCGCCAATCCCTCCCGTAGTGCATCCGCTGTTCCCGGCTTCCACTCACGAAATGTGGTCGTCAGGCCCTCGCCGCTGTACCCTTGGTCGACCGTGCCCGTCAAACTGTAACCGTTGCAGGCCGGATTCGAGCGAATCGCATTGATACCGAGCAGCCGCTGTGTTGCCATCCGACTCTGGCAGGAGTGGAAGAACTCTTCCGGCCGCCCGAACACTTCAGCGAGTTTCCAACGTTGCCAGTCGGTCTGAAACTTATCGAGGGCCTCGCGATAGAACCGCGCCTCGCGACACGACTCCTTGCCGCGTTGCTCGAACTGGCGGGCCACGCGAATCAAATCGACCGGGCTGCTCACGCCGTATTCCGATAGAAAGAACGGCTTCTGACCCGCGCCAAAATGGCGCAAAATCCGAATCGCTTCGGGACTGTGCGGCACCTGCGGATAGATGTGGGCATCGCCCGATCCTTCGCATGACGGGTAGATCGTGTGCAACTCCTTCGCCGGCTTCGCGCCTTCGGCACCCAACATGGCTTGCCAAGAAGCGCTGCCCGGGTTTGCCGTCGAACCCGTTTCGAGTTGGCAGTCAAACCGGCCACTACTCAGCAGAACCAATCGGCTATCGTCGAATTTCCGCACAAGCGGTAGCGTTTCGACGGCGTGGCGATACACGGGTCCATCGCCTGTCTCGTTGAGCAATCCCCAAATGACGACGCACGCGTGATTTCGGTCGCGGCGCACCATCTCCTCGACCGACCGATCGAATCGCTCGACCATGTGGGGCGAATTCTCGAGCAACCACGCCGAGTACGGCTCGTCGTAAACCAACAGCCCCAACTCGTCGCAGAAATCAAGCTGCTGTCGCGTCGGCAAACCGGCAATGAACCGAATCGCATTGAAGCCCATCGCCTTGACGTTCAACAAATCGCGGCGAAACCAATCGGCATCATAGGGTAGATGAATTCCAATAGGCGCGGTGTTGCCCGTATGGGAACACCGCAAGAAAAGTCGCTGGCCGTTGAGCGCGAAATAGCCGTTTTCAAGCCGAAAATCGCGAAATCCGCAACGACTTGACTGCGCGTCGGCCGCATCACTTCCATTTCGCGAGACGCGTGCAGTGACTCGATAGAGATTCGGCGTGTCCACACTCCACAACTTTCGTTCAGGCACATGCAACTTCGCTTCGACGATCGATGCACCTGGCTTTATTGATTTCAACACCTCGACACGGTCGATCGTGTGGCCATCCACGGCCGGGGCAACTTCCGTTGTAAGACGCACTTGTGCCTCACTCGGTACTGCATTCTTCACAGTTGCCAATAGCTTGATGTCGCCCGTCTTAACGTCTGGGAGCACGTGCAGATCGGCGAGCCACACGGCTGGCACGATCATCAGATCGACTGAATCCTCGAGGCCACCGTGGTTGTAATCGCAGCCGAATGTGAACGCGCACGTCTTGTTGCGGTGCGGCGTTTCCTTCAGCACGATTCCATCAATCGACTCATCTTTGGGATTCAATACGCGGACCGCCAATAAATTCTTACCGTCCAAGTGAACGGCCTCGGTAGCATCGAACACGAACGGCCCGTCAGCACCTTCATGCTTATCGAGATACTCGCCGTTTACCCACACTTCTCCCAGGTAATCGACGTTCCAAAACTTGAGCAGCACACGGCCCTGCGGATCGGGATTTCGCGGGCACCTAAACTCTCGCCAATACCACACGACGCCGTGATAATCCGGAAAAGTGTCCTGAATCACCCACGGCACTTTCGTGGGACGAGCATCGGCCCGCGGCTGGTTGAACCAACTCTGCTCGCGGCCCTCGTTTGCTGGATCGACGGCTAGTTGCCAGGTACCATCGAGCGAAACAACTTGCGATTCCGCGGCCGACGCTGCCGAAACGGTGAATCTGCTTTTGCAGAACGCGACTACCAATAAGACAAGCAAGTACTGGGATGAGTTTCGCCACATCTTCGCCACCTGACAGAAACCGCAAGGGAAATCTACTGATTGGACACAGCCGAAATTGTATTATAATTTTCCGCACCGGCGAAAGCACGCACGTCGCAATAACTGCCGCTTGATACGCTTTGTCCTTTGGTCCAGGAGGCCGAGCAACATGATGAAGGTTGACTTAACTGGCAAAACGGCACTCGTTACCGGCGCTGCTCGCGGCATCGGCCAGGCGATTGCCGATACGCTCGCCGCCAACGGCACCCGCGTCGCTTACGCCGATATCGATGTTGCAACTGCCCGTGATGCCGCTTCACGCACACCTGGCGCAATCGCCGTCGCCGTTGATATCAGCAACGAAACGCAGGTAAACGCTGCCATTGCCGAAGTGCAGCAACATTTTGGCCAGATCGATATCCTCGTCAACAACGCCGGCGTCAACACGATCAAGCACCGCGTGAACATTGATCAGTTTCCGCTGGCCGAGTGGGAGCGAATCGTCGACATCGATCTCAAAGGCACGTACCTCGTCAGCCGCGCGGTCTCGCAATCCATGGTCGCTCGCCGCTCAGGCCGCATCGTTAACATTGCCTCGGTGCTTGGCATTGTGCCCGCTCGCCGGCAAAGTGCTTTCATCGCCGCCAAAGGTGGCGTTGTACAATTGACACGAGCCATGGCGATTGAACTTGCCGAGTTTGGTGTCCTGGTGAATTGTGTGGCCCCCGGCTCCACGCTCACTGAAGGCACGAAACAACTCTTCTATGGAGAAACCGCCGCGGAGAAAGGACGCGCACAACGCATGCTCAGCCATGTGCCGTTGGGCCGGCCGGGCACCGTCGAGGAAATGGCCCACGCTGTCCTCTTCTTCGTCGCGCCCGAAAGCGCTTACATCACAGGCCAAGTCCTCTGCGTCGACGGCGGATGGACTGCCGGAGGGTTCTTAAGAGATTTTTGAACCTTGCGAAGACTTCATTTTGAGGCAGCGGATTGTCGGTTCATTGGCGGCAGGAGATCTTAATCAATGTGTGCTCAACAATTTGAAGTGTTCGCGGACGAATTTGCTCGCATCCTCGGTCCCGCGCCGGAACTGAAGCTTTTGTCGTCGGAGTTCAAGTTCGCCGAAGGTGTGTGCTGGGTGGCGCGTGGCCAGTTCCTCGTCGTCAGCGACTTCCCCAACAACCGCATCATGAAATGGTCGCCCCAGGAAGGGCTGAGCGTTTTTCGGCAACCATCGGATACGGCCAACGGCAACACAGTTGATCGTGAAGGCCGCATTCTCTCGTGTTTAACACGAGGTAGGGCAGTGGTACGGCAGGAGTTGAATGGCTCCCTCACGACCCTTGCCGATCAATACCGCGGTGCCCGGCTTACGTCGCCCAACGACATCGTGGTGAAATCCGACGGTTCGATTTGGTTCACCGATCCCGATTATGGCTTCCTCTGTCCCGACTTCGGGCACGGCGACAAGCCGGAGCAAGATCGCAATCGCCTCTACCGCGTCGTGCCGGAAACCGGTGAGATTACGTCGGTGTGCGAAGAGTTCGACAAACCCAACGGCCTCGCCTTTTCGCCCGACGAGTCCGTCCTCTATGTTGGAGATACGGGCCGCACGCACGGCGAATTTCGCCCGCACCATATCATGGCATTCGATGTCGTGAATGGCGGCGCGGCGATCGCGAACCCGCACGTGTTCACGGTCATCGAGCCTTGGGTGCCCGATGGCTTTCGCGTGGATGTCCAGGGCAATCTCTTCGTTACGACCGGCGACGGCATTCAAGTGTTCAATGCGGCAGGAAAACTCATCGGCAAAATTCACACGCCCGAAACGGCCGGCAACTGCTCATTCGGCATGCCGGATCGGCAGACGTTGTTCATCGGCGCCACCACATCGCTATGGAGCATCCGGTTGCAAACGGTGGGTGCCCATCTCTAAGAAAACGAGAAGGTGCCGGCCGAAAAGTGCTATCCACACACATTTAGGAACTTATTCGATCGCTACTCAGCAAAGTCCGACTCCACCTCTGCTGGCTTGCCGACGCGAGCGCGATGGCTGCCAATATGTTCGGTAAGCAGTTCCGTGGCCTTGGCACAGTCGCCTCGTCGCAATGCATCGATAATTTGCTGGTGGCTCTCCACACCGCTCTTCCAGAGCGCTTTCGGGAAATCTTCGCGGAATCGCCGAAAGAACACCTGCACCAGGTCATTGAGCGCGGCCAGCCCGCGAAGTCCGCTCGCAGCCACGAGTGAACAATGGAACCGGATGTCCATTTTGATCCATTCGTTCAACTCGCGCGCTTTGCGGAGTTCGGAATTGATTGCATCGAGTTGCTGGTAGATGGAAGGATCGCACGCCATCCGCTCGACCACATGGGCTAAACCGCCCGTTTCCACCACGATTCGTGTGGCAATCAGCTCTTCCGCTGGATAGTTGCCCACGGCAAAGTGAAACCCCAGGTACCGCGACAACTTCTTCATGCTGACCCGACCGACGGTCAGGCCGCGGCGCGGAGCAGCATCCAAGATTCCCAAAAAGCCCAGCGCAGTCGTGGCTTCCCGCACCGCGACCCTGCTGACGCCGAATCGTTTCGCAAATTCACCTTCGGTCGGCAGCCGGTCGCCCGGTTTTAGCTCGTGGTTCACGATGTAATCGCGAATTCGCCCCGCGACCACCTCACTTTTCTTCAGTTTTGAGTCCGAGCGAGCACCGGCCATAAATGCCTTTGTAAAACTGCTGTGGAATCGGGTAGCCGTGGTTCGTGCCGATTAAACCATTATATGAATATGCATACCGTTGCAGCAGGACCAAATTATAATACAATTACCATTTGTTATATGAATTGCTTCTGCCTCGGTAGACCCGCACGGTCCGTCCTATGCACCGCGTGGCCATCACGGATTATACGTTTCCCTCGCTAGAAATCGAGGAGCGGCTCCTCACGCCCTTAGGGCTCAAGGTAGAGGGCGCGCACTGCCACACATCCACCGAGCTAATCGATTTTTTGCGGGGAGCCAATTTCGTCATTACGCAGTTCGCACCCGTCAATCGCGATGTTATTGAGTCGCTCGATAAAGCGCAAATCATCGTCCGGTATGGAATTGGCGTCGACAATGTGGATCTTGCCGCGGCCCGTGAGAAGGGAATCCCCGTCTGCAACGTCCCCGATTTCTGCATCGACGAAGTCGCCGAACACACGCTGGCATTCATCCTCGCCGCCACTCGGCAGGTGGAAGCCAATGCGCACCATGTCCGCAACGGTTCCTGGGGCTTGGCCGTCCCGCTCGCCGCGATGCGGTGCCTGCGCTCGATGACGGTCGGTGTCATCGGGTTCGGAAAAATCGGCCGCGAGGTCGTGTCCCGCCTGAAACCATTCAAACCACGTATTCTCGTCCACGATCCGGTCGTGGCCCCGGCGGAGATTACGAATGCAGGCGCCGAGCCGGCCGACCTTGCCTCGCTGCTAAGTGCATCCGATGTCGTGACGCTCCACTGCCCGGCGACTGAGTCGACAAAACACCTCATCAATGCGACCACAGTTGCGCAAATGAAGGACGGTGCAATTCTGGTCAACCTCGCGCGGGGCGCGGTTGTTTGCACCACGAGTCTCGTGGCGGCGCTGCAAGCCGGTAAACTATCATTCGCCGCGCTCGATGTTTTGGAAACTGAACCAATCGCGGCCGATCATCCCTTGCGAACGATGAAGAATGTCATCATTCATTCACACATTGCATCGGCCAGTCCGGCGGCCGTCATGAAACTCCGTACCGATGCGGCGAATCTCGTTGCCTTGGCCGCGCAGGGGCAACCGCTGCGGAACATCGTGAATGGTGTCACCAAAGTGCCTGTTAGTGCGAAGCGGTAGTGCCAGGAGAAGCGGTGGTGGTTCCCAGTCCTGAAAATACGACCGCAATTTCGCTCGACGCGCTCGAGTCATTCTGCGAGCGTGCGCTAACGGCAGTTGGTGTCTCGCCGTCCGCTGCGAAAACGACCGCCACCGCCCTCGTGACGACCGATAGCTGGGGCATCTTCACGCACGGTACGAAACTACTCGCCGGGTATATCCGCCGCATACGTCACGGCGGATTGCGTTCCGATTGTGCACCGCAAATTGCCGCGGAGGGCCCCGCGTGGGCGATTGTCGACGGTCAATCGACGCTTGGCCAAGTGGCCTCCACGTTCGCGGTTGAACGAGCGATCGACAAAGCCCGCACCTGCGGCATCGCTTACGTCGGCGTGCGGAATAGCTGCCACTTCGGCGCAGCCGGTTATTACGCGTGGCTTGCCGCGCGCGCGAACATGATTGGCCTTGCCATGGCGAACGATGTGCCGAGTGTGGCGGCTCCCGGTTCGCGCGGGGCGATCATTGGCAGTAACCCGATTGCGTTCGCCGTGCCGGCTGGCGAGCGTGACCCCATCCTGCTCGATATCTCGCTCGCCACCGTCGCCGGCGGCAAAGTGTATGCGAACATGAAGCGGGGCGAGCCAATCCCCGCCGGCTGGCTCATCGGCCCCGACGGCCGCCCCACGAATGATGGTGCGCTCTATCCGGAGCACGCCTCCCTGGCGCCGATGAGTGGCCACAAGGGCTACGGCATTGGCCTCCTCATTGAAACGCTGTCGGGCTTGCTGTCGGGCGCTTCGTTTACCCATCGTATCGGCAGTTGGATTTTTGGCGACCCGTCGCAGCCGACCGATCATGGCGCGGCGTTTATCATCATCAACGTGGCATCCCTAATGGCCCCTACACAATTTGCCGAGCGCGTGGCAACGCTAATCGACGAAATTCACTGCGCTCCCCCAGCCGACAGTTGTGAGCGAGTAATGCTGCCCGGCGAGCGCGAATGGGCTCACCGGCGGCGCGCTTCGGCGGAAGGCTTACAGTTGCCGTCCGATGTCACACACTCACTCGAGCATTTAGCACAAGAATTAGGACTAACATTTCCGGAATAGAACTACCAAACTCCTTGCAAGAAAGGACGGGTAACTCACGATGAAGATCATTCGCTGTTTGAATGAAGACGGGCGCACGTGCTTGGGCCGTAGCCATGACGATGGCTCCGTCACGGCAATCGTCGGCGAATTATTGGACGAATACCACGACTCTCACCAGCCGATCAAAGTCGCCAAATTACTCGCGCCGATTGAGCCTTGCGATATCGTTTGCATCGGACTCAATTACATGCGCCACGCACAAGAGTCGGGACGGCCGCGGCCCGAACACCCCGTCGTGTTCATGAAACTTTCTTCCGCGCTGCAGAATCCGCTGGACCCGATAGTATTGCCGCGAAAATTGCGGAGCGACGAGGTCGATTACGAGTGCGAATTGGCCGTGGTCATCGGTCGCGCGTGCAAAAACGTGAGCAAGGCCGACGCCCTAAAGTACGTTCTTGGCTATACTTGTGCCAATGATGTAAGCGCCCGCGATTGGCAAGGTAAATGGGGCGGCAGCCAATGGTGCCGCGGCAAGACGTTCGACACGTTCGCACCGTTAGGGCCATGCCTCGTCACTCCCGACGAAATCCCGAACCCCAACAATCTCGGCATCCGCACGATCCTCAACGGCCAGGTTATGCAGGATTGGAACACCAACGACATGATCTTCGACGTGGCGACGCTGATCGAATTCTTGAGCGGAAGTACGACATTGCGGGCAGGGACCGTGATCCTCACCGGCACGCCCCATGGCATCGGGGCGGCCCGCAAACCGACAGTGTTCCTGAAACATGGCGACACCGTTTCGATCGAACTCGAAAAGATCGGCACGCTCACCAACCCGGTGATCGAAGAAACGGTGTAACCGCGAACGCCGACCTTCGCATCAACATCACAGCGCGAAACAAAGAACGCACTTACATGGCATCGACCGCATTCACCACGCACGGCATTGAGCGCGAGGTCCTATTGGATTTCTACCGCCGCATGCTGCTCGTGCGCCGGTGTGAATTGCAGCTCGCCAAATCGCATCAGCAGGGCCTAGTGCACGGCGCTTGCCACACCTGCGTGGGCCAGGAAGCGGTGTCGGTCGGTGTGTGCGCCCATCTGAACACGGACGATGTTGTGTTCAGCACGCATCGCGGCCACGGCCATGCGCTGGCGAAAGGCGTCCCGCCGGCAGAACTCATTGCCGAACTTTATGGCCGCGTCACCGGTTGTTCGCGCGGCCGCGGTGGCAGCATGCACCTCTTCGCGCCGGAAGTCGGCATGATGGGCACCAGCGGCATCGTCGGACCATGCATTCTGCAGGCCGCCGGAGCCGCGTATAGCTTCAAACTTCTCAAAACGAAGCGGGTGGCCGTGGCCTTTTTTGGCGATGGCGCGGTAAACAACGGCGCGTTCCACGAGGGCCTCAACCTCGCAAGCATTTGGAAGTTGCCGGTGGTTTTCGTGTGCGAGAACAACCAGTATGCGACGGAAGTGCCGTTCCGCTACTCCAGCGGCAACCCGCATGTGGCCAATCGCGGCCTGGCCTACGGCCTGCCCAGCATCGAAGTGGATGGCAACGATGTGCTGGCCATCTACCAAGCGGCTCAAGAAGCAATCGACCGTGCCCGTCGCGGCGGCGGGGCCACGCTCATCGAATGCCTGACTTATCGCGTTCGTCCTCATGCCGAGGGCATGGTCGACTTCACCTACCGCATGCGGGAAGAAGTCGAGAGTTGGAAACAACGCTGCCCCATTCGCCGCCTGCGCAGCGTCTTGGTTGGGGATCGCGAGGAATTGGTGGCGGCCGAGGCGGCCGAACTCGATGCCCTCGAAGACGACATCTCAGCGGTCGTTACTCAGGCGCATCAACTCGCGCAGGCCGCGCCATTCCCGGAGCCCGAAAGCGCGTGCAGCCACGTGTTTTGTGAATTTCGCGATGAACCTCCCGGCAAGAATGTATCCGCCGCTGTTAAGTCGACGCCAGCATCGGCGGCACTGCCGACCGGTGGACGTGAAATGAGTTTCTCCGAAGCTACGCTTGCTGCTCTCACGCATGCGATGGAGCACGACCCAACGATCTTCGTCCTGGGCGAGGGCATTGGCGAACGCGGTGGCAATTTCAATACCACAACGAATCTATTTGCCCGTTTTGGTCCCGAGCGCTTGCGCGATACGCCGATTTGCGAACGGGGCTTCGTGGGTCTCGGTACCGGGGCGGCCATGACCGGCACGCGGCCCGTCATCGATTTCATGTTCGCCGATTTCATCCTCGACGCACTGGGCGAAATCCTCAACCAAATCGCCAAGGTGCAGTACATGTCAAACGGTCGGCTGAAAATGCCGGTTGTCTTGCGCGGTTGCATCGGCATCGGCCACTCGGCGGCCACGCACCACTCCGGCAGTTACTATCCGCTTTACGCCCACTTCCCGGGCCTTCGTGTGGTCGTTCCCTCACGACCTTATGACGCCAAGGGTCTTTTTGCCCACGCCCTAAACTCACCAGACCCGGTGATCTTCCTCGAACACCGTGAGATCCTCACGCTCCGCGGCAACGTGCCCGAAGAACATTATGAAACCCCCTTCGGCCAGGCTGCTATTCTGCGGGAAGGCACCGACATTACCGTCGTGGCCCTGGCGCAAATGGTCTATCGCACGCTCGAAGCAGCCGCGATTTTAGCCCAGGAGAACATCTCGGTTGAAATCATTGACCCGCGGACCGTGGCCCCGCTCGACGTTGCCACCATCGCCCGATCGGTCGCCAAAACGGGCCGCCTCGTTATTATCGATGAAACGTTTTCGCCGTTTGGCCTCGGTGCCGAGGTTACCGCCCAAATCGTCGAACATTGTTTCGACGACCTCGACGCCCCGATCCGCCGCCTCCACGGCAGTCACACCCCGACGCCCTATAGCCCAGTTCTCGAAAGTGCCGTTGTGCCGCAAGTCGCCGATATCGTCCGGGCGATCCGCGAACTTGCCGCCGAGTGAAGAGCGTGATCCATCATGGCCATTGAAATCACTATCCCACGGCTCGGCTGGTCGATGGACGAAGGCACATTCGGCCGCTGGCTCAAACAGGACGGCGAACGCGTGGAAGAGGGAGATGCCCTCTTTGAGCTCGAAGGCGACAAGGCCGTGCAAGCCGTTGAATCGTTCGACGCCGGCATCCTGCGGATCATGCCGAACGGGCCAGCGCCGGGAGACACGGTCCGCGTTGGCGACCGACTCGCGTACCTTTGCCAGCCTGGCGAGGCAGCACCATTTGCAGCGTCACCGAATTCTACTGCCGCGGCGGCCGCCGCAAGTGCCGCACCGTCTTGCCCGCCAGCCGTTGCGGCACCCCAGCCGGCTCGTCCCAACACCACTCCTATATCTGAAACGCCGAGCAGCGCAGGACGGCGAACGCCCGTCACACCCAGTGCCCGCCGCCTCGCGCGCGAACTGGGGATCAAGGCCGAGCAAGTGCGCGCCACAAAACAACGCCTCGCCGCCACGGATGTACGCGCGGCCGGGCATGGCCCGACTACCGTTCCACCAACAGTCATGGCCAATGAGACTCTGCGTGTCAGCCCGCGCGCCGCTCGCGCTGCGGCAACACTCGGCGTGAATCTGGCGGAAGTTACCGCTTCCGGATCGAGCGGTCGAATTCGCGAGCGCGATGTTATCGCGGTGGCGACTCTACGGCAAGCGACAGCGCACACGACAACGCCAGCCGCAAACGCAATAACCACCGCACGGACGCCGATCACGTCCCTCCGCCAGACAATCGCCGCGCGCATGCTGGCCGCCGCCCAGCAAACCGCCGCCGTCACATTGACCGCCACGGCGGACGCCTCATCGCTCGTATTCTTTCGCAATCAGAATAGGGCCAACGCCAGGGTGAGCACTTTGGCACCGAGTTACACGGACCTATTTCTAAAGCTCTCTGCCGTGGCACTCGCGCGGCACCCCGCGCTTCTACAACAGTGGACGGATCAAGGCCTGGTTTCTCCAAGTTCGCTGGATATAGCCGTTGCTGTTGATACGCCCCACGGACTGTTCACGCCCGTATTGCGCGACGTCGCTGCATCTTCGCTTACTACGGTAAGTCAACGTTTAGCCGATCTCATCACTCGAACTCGGTCGCGTCGTTTAACATCCGAAGAAATGCGTGGCGGGGTATTTACCGTTACGAACCTCGGTGGCTACCGCGTCGAGGCCTTCACACCCCTGTTAAATTTGCCGCAAACCGCGATCCTCGGCGTGGGCCACATCGCTCCGCAACCGACCGTGGTAGACGGACACATCGAGGTTCGCGAACGCGTCACGCTTAGCCTCACGTTCGATCACCGCATCGTCGATGGCGCCACCGCCGCCGCGCTGCTCACCACGCTTTGTGAACTCGTGGAAAATCCCTTGCCATCGCTCAACGATTAGGCTGCCGGGCAAATCGACTAGTGCCCATTACCTATATGTTGATTCATCCGCGTTATGACCGGCACGTTCGCGCACATCGCTCATTGCAGATCGCCGTCGTCGTATGTTCTCTCGCGTGCCCCACGATGACTTCCGCCGCGACGCCGACTGCCGCTGAGCTTTCAGCAACTCGTGATTGGGTTTCCACGACGCTTCGCTCCCACGGCCCGTATCCGTTCGACTTTGTCTACGGCGGTCGCCATACGATTGACGTGCTGAAGAACTGGCAGAGAACCATCTCGCCCGCCAAGCCGATCGCCGGTGGAACGCAATACAAAGTCGAATTCGCCGAACCCGGCGACAAACTCCACGTTACCTGTGAGATCACCGAGTATAGCGACTTTCCCGCGGTAGAGTGGATGCTCCGGTTGAAGAACCACGGCACAGCCGATTCGCCGATTCTCCCGAGCATCTTGCCGCTGAATGCGGACTTCGCCAACTCAAAACCCGGCGCGCCCTTCAGCCTCCGCTATGCGCTCGGCTCGCACGAACGCAGTGATGATTTTCGGCTCTTAGAAACGCGCTCGTTCAACCCCGCCGAAACGATGACGTTCACATCGTTTGGCGGCCGTTCGTCGGACGGGTATCTGCCATTTTTCAACCTGCTCAAAAACGAAGATGGTGGTTTGATGCTCGGCATTGGCTGGACCGGCCAATGGACGGCCAGCTTCCGCCACGCCGAAAATGGCCGCATGAACATCCGCTCCGGCATGGAATATACGCATTTGAAACTGCACCCCGGCGAAGAGATTCGCACGCCGGCCATTCTCCTGGTGTTTTGGAATGGCCCCGATCCAATCCGCGGCCACAACTTGCTGCGTGCGCTATTGCGCGAACATTACACGCCGCGCCCCGGCGGCAAGCCGCTGGAAGTGCCGCTCTCCATCTCCGCCCACGGCACGTATCCGTTTGAAGAAACGACTGAGGCGAACATGGTGGCCGCGATCGACCGCGTGGCCCAACTCCACACGCCGTTCGATACCTGGTGGATCGACACCGGTTGGTTCAGTTTGATCAACAAGAACTGGGCCCGCTCGGTCGGCAATATCGATCCCGATCCCGTGCGCTACCCCCACGGCCTGCGGCCGGTCGGCGAGGCCGCCCATCGCCACAACATGAAATTCCTGCTCTGGTTTGAGCCCGAGCGTGTGATGGCCGACACCTGGCTCGCCAAAAACCATCCCGACTGGCTCATCCAGCCGCCGACCGATTTGCCCTACGAATTGACCTACATGTACCACGACGGCTTCCGCCTGCTTGATCTCGGCAAGCCAGCGGCCCGCAAATGGCTCACCGATTACGTGAGCCGCGCGATCGACGAAATGCAGTTCGATGTCTACCGGCAAGATTTTAATATGTTCCCCGTGTACTACTGGCGACGCGGCGAGGCCGAAGACCGCCAGGGAATGAATGAGATTCGTTACGTCACCGGGCTCTACCAGTTCTGGGATGATCTCCTCGCCAAGCACCCGAAACTACTCATCGACAACTGTGCCAGCGGCGGCCGCCGCATCGATTTCGAGATGCTTCGCCGTTCGGTGCCGCTGTTTCGCAGTGACATCGGATTTGCGAACGCGACGGCCAATCAAGCGATAGAATGGGCGCTTTCGCACTGGATTCCCTTCCATGGTATGGGTGCCGTGACGACCGAGCCCTACGCATTTCGTAGTGGCTTGGGGGCCGTGTTTACCGTGGCCATGAACCTCAACGAAAGTCAGGCCAACTGGAATCGCATGAACCAAATGCTCGATGAGTACCAAGGCTTTCGCGCCAACTACGCGGGGGATTTCTATCCGCTCACGCCATCCAGCCTCGCGGATAACGACACGATTGCCTGGCAATTCGACCGCCCGGACCTCGGCACTGGCATTATCCAAGCGTTTCGGCGTCCGATGTGTCCGACCAATTCACTGCAGTTGAAACTCGTGGGCTTGGACAAAAATAGTACTTATCGCTTAACCGACGTCGACAAACCCAAGGAATCAGAAGTCATATCCGGCCGTGAGCTACTCGCGAACGGTTTGAAGATCCCATTTCCTGCGCAGCCATGTGCCGTATTGATTCGGTACACAAAAGAATCACGGCACGCCAAACCACTCGATGACTCAACGAAATGAAGTCGTCGCGGCGATTTGCAGCGGGCATACTCAAGGACAAATCGATTATGCGACGCCGAAAGACAAATGATCGCAACGACGCAAAACGTGCATCTGTATTTACTTTCCTCATTGATGAATGCCTTGCCGACATCGGTTAATCGCTGTTCATTCCACGACTTCAGAGCAGCATCGTGGTCGTTTTGCGGATCAATACTTTGTGGAGAACGGCGATTGTAGTAGTGGCGGCACACCGTGGAGACGTGCCTGTATGGTGAGCATTGCCAGCCGCCAGTCGTTGTCTCGCGGGAGACTTCAGTGTTGGCCGACCAAGAAGTCAAGCGCGGATGCCGGACAAAATCGCAATTGGTTTTCCCGCCGACATGGTTCTGGCACTTTACGCGCCGGCGACATCGCGGCCCGGTACCTTAGCTCGGCGCAGTTGGGCGAGACAGCGGTCGCAGAAGCGATCCGATTTGAGGTCGATGCCCTCGACATACGTGGAACTCATCATCACACACCGGTGTTGATGGCAGTGCAACAAGTTGTACGTGTGGCCCAGTTCGTGGATTACTTCTTTGCGTAGGCGTTGCAGCAGGAGAGGCCGGTTGGGGGGCAAGCCGTAGAGCTGAGAATCCAGGCGGTGAATCGATACGACGGCGGCGCGCCCATCGAGTTGCGCTTCGCCGAACACGTAGGTCAGAACCGGGATGAACAAGTCCACCCCGGCAACTCCCAGAATGCGTGTGTCCTCGGGATCCGTTTCGCGGAGTAACTCGGTAAGCAGGACTCGCGAGTTGTACTGACCACGCGAGCTGTCAAAGGCGATTTCAGGATCGAACGAGTGCGGCTGCAACTCGATTTGCAGACCGAATAAGTTGTCCAGCGCTTCGACGAGCGGTGGCAGAAGGTCGCGTGCATCGCCACACAAAATGGGTACTAATCGCAGGATGCCCACTGAGCCCACCTTCAATTATCCGCCTGTCGCCCTGGCGGGGCGGTAGCGACCGTTTACGCTCCCTGTGCACAACCTGTCGGCAGGAGGTCAACGTCAATGAACCTAAGTCATTTTGTCCAGCCTCTCAATGAGAAAAGTGGAATGAAAAAGGCTCAGCTGCGGTCAGTGATCATTGCGTCGAGCCTAACGCTGCAGACCGTACTTCTTAAGCTTGTTGTAGACGGTGACCCGATCGACATCGAGAATCTCAGCCGCCTTGGTGACGTTCCCTTCGGTCGCCTCGAGCACGGCGGCAATATGGCGTTTTTCTACCTCGGCTAGAGATTCCGCAGCCGCTAAGTAGTTCTTTTTCGCGCCAAATACAGGTAGATTTTCAGGCCGAATCGCCGGCGGCTGACCCAGGACCATCGCCCGTTCAATAGCATTCGACAATTCCCGCACGTTGCCCGGCCAATCATACGTCATCAAAATTTCCAAGGCTTCCGGTGTGATCTTGGTGATCCGCTTGTCCATCTGTTGGGCAAAGCGGTTCAGAAAGTGCTGGGCCAAAGCGGGAATATCCGACCGTCGCACTCGCAACGGGGGCGCCTCGATCGTAAAAACATTGATGCGATAGAAGAAGTCCTCGCGGAACCGCCCCTCCTTCAGGGCCTGTTCGAGGTTCTCGTTGGTGGCGGCAATGATCCGGAAGTCGACCTCGATGCCGTGCATGCCGCCCACACGCGTTAGCTGTTTGGATTCGAGCACGCGCAGCAGTTCGATCTGCATCTTCGGGTTGATTGCTCCTACTTCGTCGAGGAACAGCGTGCCGCCATCGGCCATTTCAATCTTTCCCTTGCGGCGATAGGCAGCCCCGGTAAACGCGCCTTTTTCGTGGCCGAAGAGCTCGCTTTCGAGCAAATCCTCGGGCACGGCCCCGCAATTGACGGGCACGATGGGGAAATAGCGCCGTTTGCTATTCGCGTGGATGGCACGAGCAATCAGTTCCTTGCCCGTGCCGCTTTCACCGAGAATGAGAACCGTCGCATCGGTCTTGGCCACGTGGCCGACGAGTTCCAAGACCTTCCGCATGGGCGGGCTGTCGCCGACGATCTCGTCGACGGAAATCAGCTCATCGATTTTCTCGCGCAACTGGGCATTCTCGTTCTGAAGTCGCCGTTGCTCCAACGCCCGCTGGACCAAGTGGCTCAGTTCGTCGGGATCGATTGGTTTGGTGACATAATCAAACGCACCCTGCTTGAGTGCTCGCACTGCCGTGTCCACGGCAGCGAAGGCCGTGATCATGATGACGGCGATTCGCGGGTCAATCCGGCGAATGTGCTCTTGAAGTTCCATGCCATCCATGCCGGGCATTTTGATGTCGAGCAGGACGACATCGAAGGCTGTCTCCTGCAACGCTTTCAGGGCCTCGGTGGCGTTCTCCACGGCCGTAACGGCGTAGCCATCCAAGCGGAACCAGTTGTAAAGAGAGTCCCGAATCGAGAATTCGTCATCCACGATCAAGATGCGTGAAGTTGCGGTGCTCATGTTGTTCACAAACTCCTTGCCGCGGGCCAAGCGGCATCATTCAAGCCGTCGGTAGACTATGACTTGTGTCGGCTGCCGACTCCTCTTCGGTAGCCACGGCGTGCCGTGGCAATCGGAGATGAAAAATAGTCCGCTGGCCAATCTGCGATTCGACTTCAATTTGGCCGCCGTGCCGTTTCACGATGCCGTACACGACTGCCAGCCCCAGACCGACGCCGCTTTCCTTATCCTTCGTCGAAAAGAAAGGTTCGAAAATATGTGGCAGCACTTCCGGTGGAATCCCGACGCCCGTGTCTCCCACGTCGATGAAAACCTCGTCCGACGTGCCGCGCAAATTCACGGTCAGCGCGCCGCCCTCTTGTCCAGCCATTGCCTCCACGGCGTTGACAAACAGCGCGACCAAGGCCTGCCGCAATTGGCTGGCGTCGGCAACGATCTCGCTATCCGCTTCAAGCAAAGTGCTGCTTAGTGTGATGCCACTGATCGTCAGGTGATGACGTACGAGCATGAGGGCTTGATCAACCACCTCGTTGAGGTCGGTGACCGCCATGACTGCTCCCTTTTGGCGAGCAAACAGCAATAGGTTTTGCACGATTGCCCCGCAACGGCTGCATTCTTTCTCCATTAAGCTGAGATACCGGCAAAGCTCTTCTCGGATGTTATCCGTCAGCGGCTGCTGCCCAAGTTCCCGGCGCACAAGTCGCGCATACATGAGCATTCCGGTAAGCGGGTTGTTTAACTCGTGAGCAACTGTGGCCGAAAGTTTCCCCAACGACGACATCTTCTCCATGTGCAGCACCTGCCGTTGAGCCCGGCTAAGTTCCTCGGTCTTCTCAATCACCTTTTCTTCAAGGTGTTGAGACCACTCGGTCACTTCCCGCCGGGCGGCACTGAGGTCGGCCGCCATCTGATTGAAGGCGACGGCCAGCCGTGCCAGTTCATGACGACCGCGCGGCTCGACACGAGTTTCCAGGTGGCCAGCGGCGATCTTCAACGTTCCGTCGTAGAGTTGCATCACGGGACGCTGGACCAGGCGGCGAACGAAGACTGCAACGACAATTCCCACGACAGCGATCAAGAACAGTGTCGTCCAGAGGAATTGTCGCTGCGAAGTTTGCAGTGTCATCTCGAGCGGCGTCATCGACATCTCCACTTCGAGAATGCCTAAAACCCTCTGCTCGGCCGGATGAGCATGACAGGCGGCCGTACTGCAAGATGGCTCGTTCTTGATAACCGACAGATTGCGGAGAACTTCCTCCCGATTGTGAACGCGTGCCAGGCTTCGCTTTTCCAGAGCCGTCGTGGCTCCCGCCCCGCCAGCGCAGTGGCAATTCGAACAGATCTCCGAATCCAGATCCATCTGATTCCCAATCTCATCCTGGTGGGCCGACATCATTGTCTTGCCCTTAAGGTTGTAGACTCGAATCGTGGATAGCTCAGGTCCCTCTCCCAGTCGCTCGATAGTAGCCTGAACTTCTTCTTTTGAGTTCAGTAGCATCCCATCGCGCGTGGCTCGCTTGATCAGGGTGCCGTAATGGTCGATGTCGGCTTCGACAAGCTCGAGGAAGTGTTCTTTGGTGGAGCGAAAACTGATCAGAGCGTGGATTGTCAGCGTGATCCCGACCGTCACGAACAGAGGGATCAACAGACGAATCCCCAGTGAATGGACCAAGGAGTTCAGAAAACTCGGGAGTCGCGATTTCATAACTGTCTGCGGCATCTTCCGTGACATCCGTCGAAAGACCCATTCATAGGCTACCACGTAATGCTGCAATATTCAACGGTGCGTTGACATATTCAGCGCATTCAGTGAGCCCTTCAAATTGACCGCCGGATGACAGTCATTTTTCATAACTCTCGTGATAGCAATATGTTAGAGCGCGGTAGCCCGGTGGGTTTTGAAATCCCGAATCTTTTGGTCCGCAATTCCCATTGTCCTAGCAGCATCACGAAGTGACGGAACCAGCAAAACGCACAAACTGGAAAGCAGCCGCCGTGGTGCAACTCACTACAAATCAACGGACTTTGCCCTGCATCTGGATGAGTGCGGGACTCTTAAGTTACAAGTTGTGCGATCGCGACTTGGACTGCGAACATTGCCCCTTGGATGCCGCGCTTCGAGGTCCAACGCTTCAGGTGCCTCGCGGCACCGCGCTCTTGTCGGTCGGCGAAGTGACCGAGTCCTTTCCCGATGACCGGCTCTTTTCTCCCGGGCACTCGTGGGTGCAAACGAAGAAGGCGAGTGATGAGCGGCTCGTTCGTTTCGGATTAGACGCGTTCGCCGCAGCAATCATCGGGAGGTGTTGCAAAGTCCTCACCCAAGAGGTTGGCGTTGAGCGGGGACCGGGCGAAGACCTGTGCGAAATCGATTTGGGGCTCGGCGTGCTTTCCGTCGCCACACCGGTACGCGTAACAGTGGCGGCCGAGAACAAGGTACTCAAAGACGACCCAAATCGATTGGTTACAGCGCCGTTGGGAGACGGATGGATTGCCGATTTGCAGATCCACGATCCGTCACAACTTCGCAACTTGTCTACCGCTCACCACGCTCGCAAACAGACAAGGATGGACCTCCGCCGCTTTCGCCAACGAGTCGCCTTGCAACTGCTGGCGGATACTGTCGGCATAGGTCCGTGCCTTCCTGACGGCGGCGAATTAGCCGATCTTCGACAGGTTTTGGCGGGTAGCGCCTACCTGACCCTTGTACGCGAGTCGATTCACTGATGTTGGTTAACCATTTAATTTCTCAACATGCGCGATGAATAACTCTACACTTCGGATACATTGCACCCTTATCATACGAAATGACAAAATACATAACTCTCTTATCAGCAATGGGTTGCGTATTCCTCATGGTGCCGGGTACACGCTTTGCAAATCGTAAAAGGCGGTCACCTAATAATCTGCGAAAAGGAGATACTTCAATGTCCCAGCCATCGCTTTGGCTTAAACGAGGACTCTTGCTACTTGTCGCGCTATTGCTGTTTCCCTTCGTCCTGCTCGCCATTATGTTGTGCGCCATACTTTTCTGGCCGCTGTCTCTGCTAGCCGCGTCCTTCTGCGCGTTGGCAGCCGTGCTATATATCCTAAGCCCGAGTTTTCGCAGCAAGCTCGACGCGAAGATCGACGAACAAATTCAATATAAAGGTCTCCGCTTAGTCTCGGGGACTGACTTCCATCCAAACCATAGCTGGGCTCGGATCTTGCTTTGGCACGTGCTGGTTGGTGCAGACGATCTAGTGCAGGCCGTCCTTGGTCCGGTGCAGACGGTAGACCTGCCACCGATCGGAAAGCGAGTCAAGGAAGGCGATCGGCTCTTCGCTCTTCGACGTGGGAATCGCTGCGTGGAGGTGCGGGCACCTATCTCGGGAACAGTCATCGCGACGAACGAGCGGCTAGCACAGCACCCGGCCTTTGTCAATGAGGAGCCCTTCCATCGCGGATGGGCGGTGCGGTTGCGACCGGAAGACGTTAGCGCAGGCCGGCGACGCCTGCTTCACGGCGACGAAGCGCGAACTTGGTTTGGGCGCGAGATCGACCGGCTGATGACGAGCCTTCATGCGGACCAGGAAGTCAACAATTGCCTTGCCGATGGTGGCACCGTGGCGCAGGATCTTTACCGGCAGATCGACGACGATGCCTGGAATCGGCTGACGGAGACCTTTTTTGCGCCGGACGCGACAGCTTAAGTCAGAGTGAAATCCCCAAGCCTTCCATCCGCTGGCCATGCACATCCCAGGCGCCCAACACACGGCAACCGTTCTTCGAGCTATTACAAAATGCCAACTTCCAGGATTGGGCGGTTTCTTGTTGAGCAAGATCACGAGGGGACTCAAAGGTGCGTTTTGGCGGCTTCGATGCGCACGACCAAAGCGCCGCGGGCCCAGGGGAATTTTGCTTTAACTGCCTCGGCAGCGCGACCAGATGTCTGCAATTCTCCCCTACCGAAAACCGTGCAGCCCTGTCCTTGACCGTCCGGACGCGGCATTTCCCGACTGGCAAACAACAGCTCGACCCGCGGGTTGTGTTTTAGGTTCTCCTCCGTTTTATGGAATCGTCCGGCCGGTATGAGCAACTCATCGCCATCGACACCCAAGGCCCGCACGTAGTCGCCCCAGCAGCCCACGACGTGGGGCCCGTCTGGGCCGGCCGTGGCGATCGCTACCCACTCCGATTTCTCAATCACTTGTCTCGGGACGTCTTCGATCTTGGTCATTTCGTGTGTCTCCTATCCATTGGTCGGGTTCCGCTCCTTGTCACACGCCGTCACCGACTGACGTTCTTGACCATTGGGTTCTGCAATGACATGACCGGTGGTCCGTCCGCCAACCAAGCGTTGATCTCGGAGACAAACTGCGCTGCGTCGAAACCTTCGCTCTCAGCGAACGAGCCGATGGTTAGCTCGTCTGGGACGCTTCTTGCTCGCTCCAAGTAACGCGTACCTAGGGGGCGGAGACGGTTCTCAATCCAGGGATGCTCAGCCACGAGCACGGCCAACGACGATCGCTTGGTGACGCGACCGCGCTTAAGCAGGGGGTCGCTATGGAACATGGTCGCGGTCAGGTTGATGGCGAATAAGAGGAGGGCCGACCATTCCAAGACGGCAGAGATCGGCATCACGCTGTAGGCTACGGGCGTAAGCATGGTCGCCAGCTCGGTGATGACTCGTAAGAGGTTGCCAGCGCCGATCAACACGAGAATCGGAACCGTCAATCGCGGCATCGCCAGCACGGTCCGGTCGAGAACCGGCAGCATGCGCTGGCCGACCCCGAGGATGAGCGTGGTCATGAATCCGACTGTCAAAGCGTGGCGAACCGCTCCCATGTAGGCGTGTGGCAGCGGTACCTCATGGACAGCCTCGTATACGACTCCGCCGGTCATCAGCGCCAGCCCTGCCAGTAACCAGAAGAAGGCTAACGGCGGATAAAAGTCGAGTGGGGCATGACCTTTTGCATCGCCGTGCGACGTGCGGCGCCTGCCAACGAAGCCGCGATGGCCGACAGCAAATAGCACCGCGCCGCTCACCAATAGCCCGCTGCCGATGACCATGCCGAGGCCGCTGGCGACCAAGCCAGTTGCGAAGCACACGAGGATCGCTCCGGCGTTGTGCAGCCAATGGGCAAGTTCGAGCGCCCAATCGCGCGTGGAACCGATCCGCAGCAAGCCGGGTAGCAGCATCTGGCCGAAGCCGTAAATCGAGTTCATGGCGAATCCAAACACCGCCAGCTCGATGAGCAACAACCGCTGGGCGTTGCTATACGCGCCTGGCCCGACGTTGCCGGCACTCCAGCGAAGCCACGCAGTGATAACTGCCCAGGCAGTGAGCCATGCGCCCGATACAAGAACGGCGCGGGCCCACGTGGCACGGCATTTGGTTCGCAGTAGCGCGATCTGCAGCCCCCAGAATCCTAAAGACAAAAGCAATAGCGCCGCCGAACTAATGAGCCCGGCGGAAACAAACGATTCCGGCAGTAGGGACCACAGCACGCTCCCGCCGACGCCCACCAGCGCCAGGGTCAAGAGAACGCGACAGACCCAAGCGCCTTGAGGGTGCCGCACCGCCCCCTGCAATACGGTCCGCAACGCGACACCCATCACGAACAGGACGATAAAGCCCCACAATTGCGCTTCGCCATGGGCGATCACATAAGCAGCCGGGACGCCGCTGAATTGACGCTGCATCCCGATCTGCCATAACAGCCATGCTCCCCAGCCGGCGCCTAGTGTGAGCGTCAAAATCATGGCCCAGAGAATGAATCCGTGATGAGCGTGTTCGGCGAATCGGCCGCGAAGCTCGATCTGCTCGCCGGTGACGCTCGCCAGCTCCGACAGGAGCGTTTCGAGTGGCGTGCCGCGCCGGCGGGCAAAGTGCGTCAGCGGTTCCAGATGCCCGAATCGTGCCGGAGGCGCATCTTGTTCGCCATGAAGGCGAAATACCTCTTGCGTGGCCGGAAAGTCGGCCGCAATCTGGCGGACCGTCATCTCCGGTTGAATCGATTTGCGCGCGTAGGAGCGGGCTGTCATCGAAATCCTTATACGCCATCAGCCTGGACTATGCAATTGGTAAGCGACCGCCGTCGTTTCATTTCCGCGCCGATCTCGCGCAGCTGCGTTGGCTTCAACATGTGCGAGGCAACGACAAAAACTTGCTGTTCCTCCAATTGGATATGGGCGGCATACATCGCGGTCAGCTCGTCAAGCGCTCGTTGCAAGCTTTGTCGGGGGCCCTCGTCGATGTGGCCCGCCGCGAGCCATTGACGCCCGAGCCGGTCCACGAGTGCGTGATTGGCTTCGGCCTGGCGGTGATCGCGCTCCAAACGGTCCAACTCCGCCAGCGCGTCGCGCGCTTCCGTGCTCTGGCTGCACCGCAGGCGTGGGAACAGTGACTGCTCCTCGTCGGCCGTGTGGCGCGGCGCGAAATTCGCAAAGTAGTTGAGCGACGCCTCCAGCGCCCGGCGAGCTTCGTCCGTCAATTCGCCCGCGCCAAACCGTGCGTCCACCTTGTTCAACACGTCGAGAAAATGCTCGATCCTGCGGTGGCAGTCCGACATCATCTCCAGCGGCCGGCTGAAATCAGCGAGTGGTTTGTCTCCCAGATTGACGGCCATCATGCGTGCGCTCCTTGGGCAAGTTCGGCTTCCCGCTGGAGCGCCCTCGGATACAGCACATTGTCTTCCTTATGGACGTGGAGGTGCATGTCACGCTCGAGGTGAGCTAGCGAGTCGAGCATTGCGCGGTACGTATTACAGGCCCAAGTCGGCGGCGTATATTCGTCGGTCAACTCGCGCATCCGCTCCAGCGCCCCGCCCGCATTGTGATGCTCGATCTCCATCTGGCGGATCGGGTTGGCGACCGAGCCGCAGTGAAATGTGGGTAGCCGGTCGCTCGCCTCGAGCTGTCGGATCATGGGAAACAGAATCTGCTCTTCTTTCATCATGTGGCTGGTCATTTCGCCGGCCAACGCAAGAAACGTCTCCCGAACCGCGCGCAGTCGGGCGTCCTCGGCCCCGTGGACGGAAGCCACTCTCTCGGTGAGTAGGTTCAGCCGCGGCAACTCGTCACGCAAGTAGGCGTGGTGCGTTGCCTCGATGTGGTTGGCCAGCTCGGTGAGCGACATGGCCGCCGCATCGATCTCGGCTCCTCCGTCGTTTGCCGACGCAGCTTCGTCCAGCATGGCGAGAAATGCCTGAGGTTCGACCCCTTTTTCCCGACAGACCTCCGCCAAGGTCTTCTTGCCGCCACAACAATAATCGATGCGCGCCGCTTCAAACAGGCGCGCCAACGCGGGGAACTGCGCCACGACTTCACCCACCGTGTTCTCAATACGAAATGCAGTCATAGTCTTTTCTCCTGACGCTTCAATCGGGCTATTGGTTAGTTTATCTCATCCAATCGAACCATTGGGCTGGCGCGAATAGCAAGGCGATCGTGCGAAGCCCGTAGGCGGCCGTCTTGGGCAAGCCGGCGGTGATTCGCGAGCACGCTAATTCTACACCTTTATGTGTAGATATCAAGTCGGTCGTTCTGGGCGTTGATGGGAGGCTGTTGAAAAGGGGGACTGGCTCGCGGTCCGTCGCCGAAAACGTTGGGGATTTGCTGTCTCGCGAGCGCGCCTGTCCCCTTTTTCAACGGGCTGTTAGAGGCTGTTTCGCCATTGGGCATGACCGGCCGAGAACGGCCTGCTTGTCGCTGGCGGCAGCATGGTACGCCACACGATGCTCGGCCGTGCCGGCTAGGATTTGCGACCTTCAAGGACCTTCTTCAAAACAACCGCGTCATTATGCTGCTCATCGCGCGCTCCATAAACAATCGTCACGATTTGTTTCGCGGCCTTTTCCTTCAATAACTGAACGGCGTCCTTGTTTGCGCGAAGTTCTTTCCGGTAGCGAGATTGGAATTCTTTCCACTTATCTGGGTCATGGCCGAACCATTTGCGCAATTCGGTGCTGGGAGCGACTTCTTTGAGCCAGAGGTCGACATCGGCACGTTCCTTGCTGAGGCCGCGTGGCCATAATCGATCGACTAGAACACGCAGGCCATCGGTTCGGGACGGTTTCTCGTAAACGCGCTTGAGCTTGATCATGTTTCGCTGAATCCGGGACTTAAGTAATTCCCGACAAATCCACGCCCATCGCCAAGCCTTTGGGCGTGCCACCCTTTGCGCAGTCTGAATTTCTAATCGGCCCTGCGCACTACCTCACGTGGCGTGCCTGCCACGGAATCGCTTCGGGTAATCTCGCTTCGAGGCATTGTACGTTCCTCCTTTCAAAGGAAACATGGCTTCCCTAGACGGTAACGCCCTAGGGGGGAGGAACGGCAGTCAAACGGTCTATGGAAAAATGCACCTGGACGTGTAGGATTTTTTCCTGAATACTGATACCAATTCATGCCTCATTGCAGGTGCGTGATTTTCTTCGGACATCGTCATGGTGTGCTGGAATGACCTAGTCAACGGTCAATCCCAGTCCGAGAGAGGTCAACGTATGACACGTTTTGTGACCCGCGGTTGCGTCGATTTTGCAACGCTCGTACGTCCGTTGTTGTCGGGATTGAGTTGGGCGGACCCACAGCGAAGGTGGTCGCGGCAGTGCCCCTCGAGCTGGCTTCTGTTGTGGGCACTCATCACCTCGAGCACGTTGGTGACCGGATTGGGGTGCCAGCGGTCGTCGCCAGCGGTGGACTCGGCAAAGCCGCTTACAAACGCGGGCACCCACACGGTGGTGGCGAAAGACGTGGCGGTGGTGAAAGACACGGTGCCGGTGAAAGACACCTTGGTGGTGAAAGACACGGTGCCTGCGAAGGACGTAGTGCCGACGAAGGACGTAGTGCCGACGAAGGACGTAGTGGTGGCGAAGGACGCAGTGGTGGCGAAGGACGCAGTGGTGGCGAAGGACGCAGTGGTGGCGAAGCCGTCGGCACCGGGTCCGGCGGAAAGCAAGCAACCTGCGACGCTGACCACAACGGGTGCGCAACTGTTCACACAGCATTGTGCTTCCTGCCACGGCGAACGCGGCGATGGCAAAGGCATTGCGGCAGCATTTCTATTTCCACGGCCGCGCGATTTTACGACCGGCCGTTTTCGCCTGGTCAGCGCTAGCAACAACGTGCCGACGCGCGACGACATCCAGGCCGTGCTCGTCCGGGGAATGCCCGGCTCGGCAATGCCGCCGTGGGCTCATCTCTCGCAAAGCGATCGCGACGCGCTGGTCGATGAGGTGCTGCGACTACGGACCGAAGGAGTGCGCGAAGCGTACATCAGGCAACTCAAGGAGGATGAAGGACTTTCGGACGAAAAAATCGCGGCGTCGGAAGTCCAGAAGAGCATTCAAGATTACGTCAATAATCTCTCCGTACCGGGCGAAGTGCGACCTGTGCCGACCATCGGTCCACCGACCGCCGAGGCCATCGCCCGCGGCAAGGAGAACTACGCCAAATTCGTGTGTATCTCGTGCCATGGCGAGACCGGCCGCGGCGACGGCGTGCAAGCCATGAACGATGACGATGGGACGCCGACTCGTCCGCGCGATTTCACGCTCGGCATCTTCAAGGGCAATCCCGACCCTGCGTCGCTCTACCGCCGCATTGCGTTCGGCATGCCCGGCACGCCGATGCCGGCATCGAGCGCCATGACGCCCGAGCAAATGGTCGACCTGGTCCATTACATCCGTTCCTTATCCACCGAGGAGCAGCGGCAAGCCGCGGTCCCCAAGCGGGAGAAAATAGTGGCCCAGCGGGTGAGTTCGATTCCCGGCTCGGAGTCGGCCGAAGCATGGTCGAGCGTAAAATCGGTGTCGTTGCGGACGACGCCACTGTGGTGGCGTGCCGACACCAGCGCGGATTTCGCGGTGCAAGCGGTGCACGATGGTACCACGCTCGCGGTGCGGTTCTCGTGGCTGGATGCGACCGAGGACCAACAGGCCTGGCAGAGCGAGTCGTTCAAGGACGCGGTCGCCCTGGAGCTTTATCAAGGCGATTCCGAGCCATTTTTGGGGATGGGAAGTCTGACGGCGCCGGTGGACGTCTGGTTCTGGGATGCCGACCGGCAGAATGGTCAGCTTGCGGTGGAGAAACTACATCCCAATGCCGTGACGGATGTTTATCCGTTTAGCGAAGCGGCGGTGACGAGCGCCGAACTTACCCGCGCCGGGGCACGCCTGGCGGATCAACCGGATATCTCGCTACCAGCCCGGGCGGTCGGGAACCAGATTGTGCCCCGCAACGCGGGTTCCGGCGGGTCGTCACTCACCGCCGGTGGACCACGAACGGTGACTTTCCGTCCTCCGCAGAGCCAACTGGTACAGGCGAAAGGCACGTGGAAGGACGGGCGCTGGACGGTCGTCATGACTCGGCCGCTCGCGGTGGCAGCGTCGGCTGGAGACAGGATTTCGCTCGAGCCGGGTGGTCGGGCCTCGCTGGCTTTTGCCTTGTGGGATGGTGGGCATCGGGATCGCAACGGGCAGAAGTCGATCACGATTTGGCAAGACTTCGAGCTTGAGCGGTAATACCGACGGAGCGGACCAGCATTTTCAGCATTTGAACGCCCTTTGCAGGAACCAAGACATGGATATTTCGCGGCGAAAATTCCTCGAAGCATGCGCTGCTGGCGGTGGTTTGTTGCTCGCTTCGGGTCCACAGGCCTGGGCGCTCGAGCCGGTGAGTGTCGAGAATCCGTTGGGCGCCTATCCGGATCGAGGTTGGGAGAAGATCTATCTCGACCAATACCACTACGACAGCACGTTCACGTGGGTGTGCGCGCCGAACGATACGCATATGTGCCGGCTGCGGGCATTTGTCCGCAACGGGGTGATGATTCGCAGCGAACAGAACTACGACCATGATCGCTATGGCGACTTGTACGGCAACAAGGCGACGAAGGCCTGGAACCCGCGCGGCTGCCCGAAGGGCTTCACCATGCAGCGGCGGATTTATGGCCCCTATCGGCTGAAAGGTCCGGTGCTGCGTCAGGGGTGGAAGAACTGGGTGGATGCGGGTTGCCCGTCGTTGTCGGACGATCCGCAACTGCGGACGAAGTTCATGTTCGACGATCGCGGCAATGACCGGTTCGTGCGCGTCTCGTGGGACGAGGCGGCCAAATATATGGCCGAAGGGTTGTACGCGATCGCCGCGACCTACAGCGACGCCGCCGGCGCAACGCGTCTGCAAAAGGACGGTTACGAGCAGCGGATGATCGACAAGGTCGAGGGGGCCGGCACGCGGACGATCAAGATCGGCTCGAACTTGCCAATCCACGGTATTGTCGGGAAGTTCGGCATTTATCGGATGGGAAACCTGCTGGGGTTGGTGGATCATCACGTTCGCAAGGTCCCGCCAGAGAAGGCGCGGGGCGCGCGCGACTGGAACGAATATACGTGGCGCGGAGATCAGGCGCCGGGACACCCGTTCGTTCACGGGTTGCAGACATCCGACATGGATTTCAACGACCTGCGCTTCAGCAAATTGGTGATCCAATGCGGGAAGAACCTGGTCGAAAACAAGATGCCCGAATCGCACTGGCTCAACGAGTGCATGGAGCGTGGCGCGAAACTGGTGGATATTGCGCCGGAGTACAACAGCCCGGCCACGAAGGCGAATTATTGGATTTCGGTTCGTCCGGGCTTGTCGGATCTGGCCGTGTTTTTGGGTGTCACGAAGATCATGCTGGACGAGAAGTGGTACAAGCCCGACTTCTGCCGGCGGTTCACCGATTTCCCGCTGCTCGTGCGGACCGACACGCTGCAGCGTTTGCGGCCCCAGCACGTGCAAGCCGACTATCGCCCGAAGGACATCTCGGCAGGTCCGTCGTACAAGATCCAGGGGCTCACCGAAGAGCAGCGGCAGAAGATCGGCGACTTCTGCGTGTGGAATAGCGCGGCCAAGCAAGTGGCGTTCGTCAGCCGCGATGAGGTGGGCAACCACATGAAGATCGAGGCGGCGCTCGAAGGCGTGTACGAGGTGAAGCTGGCCGATGGCAAGACCGTCGAGGTGATGCCCGTTTTGGAGATGTACAAGCGGCACCTAAAGGACTACGACGAGAAGACGGTCGAGGAGATTTCTGGCGCGGCGGGGCCGCTCGTTCGCCGTTTGGCCGAGGATATCTGGCAGACGACGCAGGCGGGCCATCCGGTGGCCATTCACATTGGCGAGGGAATCAACCATTACTTCCACGCGACCCTCCACAACCGTGCTACCTATTTACCGCTCATGCTCACCGGCAACATCGGCATCCACGGAGCGGGTTCGCACACCTGGGCCGGCAACTACAAGGGGGCGTTGATGCAGGCCTCGGCGTGGTCGGGGCCGGGCGTGGGAAGCTACACCGCCGAGGATCCGTTCAACCCGGTGTTGGATGAAACGGCCCGGATTACCCACGAGCACCTGCGGCACACCAACGATGGGGAAGACCCGTCCTACTGGGCCTGTGGCGAGCAAACGCTGGCGGTGAAGCTGCCGGATGGGTCGGAACGCTGCTTCACAGGTAAGACGCACATGCCGACGCCCACCAAGCTCATTTGGTACAACAACGCCAATTTCCTGAACCAAGCGAAATGGATTTACAACGTGATCGTCCACGTATTGCCCAAGGTGGACATGATTGTCGATCAGCAAATTGAATGGACGGGCAGCGCCGAGTATGCCGACGTGGTGCTGCCGGCGAATTCGTGGGTCGAGCTGCAGGATGAAGAGTGCGGGGCTTCCTGCTCGAATCCGTTCTTGCAGGTTTGGAAAGGCGGCATCAAGCCGGTCCACGACACGGTGGACGATGGCATGGTGTTTGCCAAGGTGGCCAACGCGCTGGCGACCAAGACGGGCGACAAGCGATTCTCGGATTACTTTAAGTTCGTGACTGAGGGCAAAAACAGGGTTTACATCCAGCGGGTGCTCGACAACTCGACAACCACGCGCGGCAAGGATGGTCCGTACAACGTCGATAAGCTGATGGCCGGCGAGTACGGCGGCGAGCCGGGCGCGGCGTTGATGCTGTTCCGCACGTATCCGCGCGTACCATTCTACGAACAGGTTCACGATTCGATTCCGTTCTATACCGACAGCGGGCGACTCCACAGCTACTGCGACATTCCCGAGGCAATCGAATACGGCGAGAATCTTGTCGTTCACCGCGAGGGCGTGGAGGCCACGCCGTACTTGCCGAATGTCATTGTGTCGACGAGTCCGTTCGTTCGACCGGTGAATTTCAACATTCCTCTCGACACGATCGACCCCGAGTTGCGGCAAGTGCGGAACGTGAAGATGTCGTGGGCGGAGGCCAAGCAGACGGCGAATCCGCTTTGGAAACAAGGTTATGTGTTCTTCTGCACGACGCCGAAGAGCCGCCATTCGACCCATTCCTCGTGGTCGACCGTGGATTGGAACTGGATCTGGAGCGATAACTTTGGCGATCCGCATCGTACCGACAAGCGGGCCCCGGGGGTCGGCGACCGCGAGATTATCATGAATCCCCAAGCGGCCCGAGACGCGGGCATCAACGATGGCGATTACGTCTACGTGGATGCCAACGAGCTCGACCGGCCGTACATCGGCTGGAAGGACGACACGGGCCCACGTCACAAGGCGTTTCGTTGTTTGGTGCGGGTGAAATACAACCCGGGTTTGCCGTACAACTTTACGATCATGAAGCACACTGGGTGGATCGCGACGGAGCGCACGGTCAAAGCGCACGAATCGCGGCCCGATGGGCGGGCACTCGCGGCCGATACGGGCTACCAAGCGAGTTATCGGTACGGTTCGCACCAGAGCATCACGCGCAACTGGTTAATGCCGATCCACCAAACCGATACGTTGTTCCACAAGAAGACCGGCGCGATGGGTTTTACTTTCGGCTTCGACGTGGACAATCACGCGGTCAACACCGTGCCCAAGGAAACGCTGATCCGCATTACCAAGGCGGAGGCTGGCGGCTTGGGCGGCGTCGGTATTTGGAAGCCCGCTACGACCGGGTATACCCCCGGCGAAGGCACGCCTCAGAACGAGCGTTATCTGGCGGGTGGGTACATTGTGGTCAATTCGTGAGCCGCGGTCGGCTCAACTCTGGACGGAACAACCGGTCGATGAGCGAGACAACCGAAGTAATTGGGACGCCGAAAATTCATCCGAGTTCGCGGGAGATACTGCCCGACGATCCGCTCGAGATGCATGGGCTCGAGGTCCGCGGCGATCCCGAGCTCATGCTGCGGATGCTGGTCGAGGAATACGCCCGCATCGGTTGGGGACTCGACCAGATCATGCAACTGGCGGGCGACCCGAACTATTCGGCATTCCATGGATTATCGCAAGCCCTTGGCAAGGACGAGCTTCGCCGGCGGATTGGCAACATCCTTTCGCGTTGCGGTGTGATACGTGTGCGAGCGGTGGAAGCAGCGGCGACCACCGAGTATTTGGTGCAGATCGACAAACCGGCCAAGTGAACGGAGCGGCAGGCGGCTCGCCTGTTAACCCGATTGGGAGACAAGTACATGCCTATGGTTCACAACTGGCAAATCGGACGCGACATGAGCTACCCACATGCGGAGCGACATCCCCAGTGGCAGTTCGCGTTTGTATTCAATCCGAATCGGTGTATTGGCTGCCAAACATGCACCATGGCGTGTAAGAGCACTTGGACTTTTTCCAGAGGCCAGGAGCTGATGTGGTGGAACAATGTCGAATCGAAACCCTATGGCGGCTATCCGCAACATTGGGACGCCAAATTGTTGGCCATGCTCGAAGAAGCCAATCCGAGCGGGCAGCTGTGGGAAGCCGCGGAAAAGGACGCCGTGAAGAAGCCCTACGGCGTGTTCACGGGCATGACGATTTTTGACGCGGCCGAGAAGAAGCCCCGCCCCGAGGGCCCCCAGCAGGCCTTGGGCTATCTACCCGCCGATGAGGAATGGCGCTCGCCCAACATTTATGAAGACACGGCCACGGGCAATCATTTCCAGTTGGCGGGCCAGTTCGGCGGCAACGTGCAACTGCCCGAACACAAGGTGTGGTTCTTCTATTTGGCGCGCATTTGCAATCACTGTACGTACCCAGGTTGCTTGGGTTCTTGTCCCCGCAACGCGATTTACAAACGTCCGGAAGACGGTGTGGTGCTGATTGATGAAAGCCGTTGCCGGGGCTACCGCAAATGCGTCGAGGGCTGCCCCTACAAGAAGTCGATGTATCGGCCAACGACCCACACGTCGGAGAAGTGCATCGCCTGTTTTCCCCGACTGGAGGGAAAAGACCCGACCATCAGTCCGACCAGCGCACCGGCGGAAACACGTTGCATGTCGGCCTGCGTCGGCAAGATTCGGCTGCAAGGGCTCGTGAAAGTCGATCAGGACGGGACCTGGGCCAAGGATCCGAAGAATCCGCTGTACTACCTCATTCGCGAACGGCAAGTCGCCCTGCCGCTCTATCCGCAGTTTGGCACGGAGCCGAACGGCTATTACATTCCACCCCGCTGGGTTCCGCGCGCTTATCTCACACAAATGTTCGGCCCGGGCGTCGATCGCGCCATCGGGCAATATAGTTGTCCGGACCGCGAACTGTTGGCCGTGCTTCAACTGTTCCGCGCCAATCGGCAAATTATCTACCGCTATGAAATCGAGCAGGGGAAGAAGGTGGGTGAAATTGAAGTCACCATGCCCGATGGCAAGGCGAAGACCCAGGAATTGTTCAACGACACGGTAATTGGCTACAATCAACGCAACGAAGAAGTCGTCCGCGTGACGGTCGAAGAACCCACATTCGAGCGTCCGACCGAGGCCCACGTGAATTCCATTTAACGATCAACGGTGCGACATGGCGCTTCCAGCAGCCGACGGCAGCGAATCCGGGACGAATCCGGCCACGGGTTTTGACCCGCTGGTGAACGCGGCCCGGCAGGCGATGTATCGCTTTGCCGCGCTCTCGTTCCTCGACCCGCGGCGCGGTTCGTGGGACCAACTCAGTGCCCTGCGCGGTGACGCCAGGTTGTTGTGCGGGGCGGCGCTGATTCGCAGCCTCGCCGAAGCACGCCCGCACGAGGTTGGCTTGGGGGAATCTCCCCTCGAAATGCTCGATCCGCTGCTGGCGTTGAACGCTCTGCCGAGCTCCGAGCAGGAACTCAATACGCAGTACGAGCGCATCTTCGGGCTAGTGATTTCCGGAAATTGCCCACCCTACGAAACGGAATACATCAACAGCAAGTACACGTACCAGCGGTCCCACGCCTTGGCCGATATCAGCGGGTTTTATCGGGCGTTTGGCCTGGCGCCTTCCCGGGGCAATCCCGAGCGGCCCGACCATATTGTGCTCGAACTCGAGTTCATGGCCTCGCTATTGCGGCTGGAGCGGCTGGCCGCCGAGGGAGACGCGAAACTCCGCGGCGATCGCCAGCAGGTGTGCCGCGATGCACAAGCGCGTTTTCTGCACGAGCACCTGGTCTGGTGGGTGCCGTCCTTTGTTCGGCTGCTGGTCAATGCCGACCGGCAGTCCTTCTACGCCGCCGCCGGAGCATTTTTGGTCGCGTTGATTCCGGCCGAGCGGGCCCTTCTTGGCGTTGCCCCCGCCTCACACCCCGTCGGGCCGAACGCGATCGAACGCCCCGAGACCTGCGCGGGTTGCGGGCTTGTTAGCTGAACGTCTGGCAACCTCCCCGTATAGAACTCATTTACAAACTATCGCGCGAGAGCGCAATTTCGTAACTCGTTGAGAGCGAAGTGATTAACGAGTTCGAGTTCGTTTCGGTGGGTGCTGACCGAAAGGAACCGTTTCCGAACTCGGTGCTCTCGGGTTAACAGGGATCGCTCGCGTGCGAAGAAAGAGAGCGCGCGGCACGACCAAAACACGGCATGTTTGACTCTTACTCGTGATAGGGCTGTAGTTCCAAGAAATTAAAGCTCTGTTCCTGGCCGAACGTGTTCGTTATCTTGCCGTCTGCATCCCAATCGGAAACGGTGAGCGTTGCGGTCGAGGAACCAGCTCGAAAGACGATCCAGTGATAAGTAATCCAAACGGGAATGGGAGGCTCAGGACTGGAGGCATAAACTTCTTGGAACGAACGTTGCTTGTCGAACTCAACTCCCGTGATGGATACGTTCCCAATGAATGGACGGGCTTCTTCCTTCGTCTTCTTTCGCGGATGCACCAGGTCCTCGTAGTCGCACGTAAGCATCTTCAAGGAATATAAGCGGCCAGGCTGTAAATCCTTGATTGGCTGCGAAACCGTGTTTGGTCCCCGTGCGCTGCGTTTCATCCAGAGAAACGTGTCACCGATGTGTTCCGGGTCCGCTGGTCGCCCCAAGCCCATATAGCGGCCTTCGATGCGGCCGTAGCGGGGAAAGCTCTTCACTTGAATGCTTCCCTGTTCCGCTGCGTGAATTGTCCAACCATCGAGTTGCTTCGCAAAATCGGCGTTCTGAATATGCGTCAGAAAGAGCGGATCCTTCGTTAACAACTCCTTTTTCCCTTCAATTGCGTAGTGGCGGTACAGTTTGCCGACGAACCGCACCGTTTCCTCATCGGCCAGCGATGAAGTCCACCAATTCAGGCCTGCCAACCCGGCCATTGCCGGATGATTGGCCACGACATGCATCTGCTGATCCATCCACACGTGAAAATCGACGTTCGGCAATTTGTTGATGCCGCCCGGCGGCATGGAAAAGAGTCCTAGCGCGAGTATCAGGTGGTCACGAACCAACGGCTCCTTGGTGTACCAATCGTTGATTCCGTCGACGAACGATTGCAGAACGTCTTGGGACTTCTGCTCGCTGGAAACTTCGAACAGATAGCGCTCTAAGCCGATCCGAAATTTGCAGTCGATCAGGGAATGAACGAATGTGGGCCCAATGATCTCCTGATTTAGCCGTTTACCACTTCCTCCGATATAGGCGTACACCATTTTGTCTCGATAACGTGGGTTCTCGCGAATCCTCCGAAACGCCTGTTCGTATAGCGGGTACTGGGCTCGCTCTTCGTCAAATCGTCGCTGGCGTTCCGGGGTGACAACTGGAAGCCACTCGCGGATTGGATTATTGACGATGAATTCGTCGATGATGATGCCGTCGAGTGACGGCGACTTCTCAAGAAACCCCGTCCAGAAGCCATAATGTTCCTCAGCGGTTTTGGCCTGCGAATTGATCCCGACCTCGGCTATGATCTTCTTCCCCTGGCGATGCAAATCATCAACGGTCGCGGCGTTCAGTTCGATATTCGACGGGACGATGATGGTCGTGACGTTGGGTAAGATTTCTTTCTTGAGAAATTCGAGATTGTATTTGCCATACGACTGAATGGCCGGATCGAATCCCAGGCCGCAGTAAACCAGCTCGGGAATTGCCTTGATGACCAACTGCTCGATGCGGATTTCTCCGTCACACGCGATATGGAGTGTGTGCTCTTGCGCCGAAACATCCTTCAGGGCCTCGGCGTGCTCGATGCCATCGGCGGTGCGCTGAACAACCGCGATTGGCTCCGGCAGGTCGTCGAGGCGAAACGTGGCAGTCCCCTTTCCTTGGCAGGCGACTGCCAGGAAAACAAAACCACCTCGGCGCGGGTGAAATGCAAAGGACTGATTGGGCTGCGCAACTTTGCCCGTTTTGAGCAATATAGTGACGAGGTTGTTCTGACGCTCTTCTGCCGCCGCCTTGTCGCGCGACTCCGCCAGTCCGGTGCTGTTGAACACGAAGAATGAGGTCGAGAGCAGAAGTGCGAATAGGATTCGTTTCATGAGTCCGCTGCCATCAAAACGGTTCGTCCGCTCGTACGGTTTAACTGCCGTGGCGGTAATCAACCTCAACCCGAACTTGACCATTGTGGCGCAGGCCACAGATTGGCCGCAATGGCGCGGGCCGAACCGGGACGGTGTTTGGACTGAGTCGGGCATATTGGAAATGATGCCGGCCGCTGGGTTGCCGGTGCGCTGGCGCAGCCCGGTAGGATTTGGATGGTCGCGTCCGGTCGTATCCCAAGGAAAGGTCTTCGTCACCGATGTCCATCTTGACAATGCTCTAACTTCTGATTCTCGCCTACACCCGATGACTTCTTGATAGGCCAAAGTTTCCGTGTCTTCGCCACAAGAGGATGAAAATCGATCAATCGATCTGAGACGACGACTTTGACTTTTTTCGGCAAGTCTTTTCGGTGCGTCGGTTAGATCGCCAAAGAACTGCTGACGGAAAAACTGAATCTCCTGCAGCGGCCTCGCTCCCGGAGCCAATGCAAAAGATGTTGGTCCAGTTGTGTAGCGGCAATGCTTAGTCGCGCAGGCCGATGCAAGCGACGTACCTTCGGAAGGGCCATTTCTCATTGCGGTCCGATTCACCGCTGAACATGGCATAAGTTTGTCACTTGCGACGCGAACGACTTCAGCCGTTTTCGACAACTGAACCCCAATTTCTGTGTTTTCCGGCGGCAGACATCGCGAATTAGATGAAGCATTGCCAACGTTTCGGCAGATGTTATGATCGGCGTCTGGAGAGTCCTCCATGTCCGACCAAGAAACTATTTCACAGTGGCTTGACCAACTTAAGCAGGGCGACGATCAAGCAGTGCAAGAACTGTGGGATCGCTTCCGGAAACGCCAGGTTGGCCTGGCCCGCAAGCTACTGGGTGATGCACCACGCGGTGCCGCCGACGAAGAGGACGTCGCGCTCAGTGCATTCAAAAGCTTTTGCGTACGAGCGGCCGCAGGCAAGTTCCCAGTTTTGGAGGATCGTGGCGATTTATGGAAAGTTTTGGCGACGATCACGGTTCGCAAAGCCAGCCGGCTGGCCCGTCGCGAGCGACGTCGCCGTGGTCCTGGCGAATCGCCCGATGTCGGGCAAGTTTCCGATGACAGTCCCAGTCCCGAATTCGACATCGTTTCCAAACAAGAGATCCAACGGCTGTTCGATTTGCTGGGGGACGATCTGCTGCGCCAGGTGGCATACCGCAAGCTCGAAGGAGAGTCGAATGCTGAAATCGCGGTGGCCATCGGCAAGTCGGTGCCCACAGTCGAGCGAAAGCTGCGGACGATTCGCGAGCTTTGGAGCGCCGAAGTGTTGCCATGATGGAAAATACCACGACCGATTCATCGGCACAGCACAAGGCGGCACTCTTACTCCGTGAGCAACTGTGCGATGAATTCGAACAAGCTTTGCTGGACGGAATCCAGCCATTGTGGGAAAGCTTTCTGGAAAGAGTTGGCGAAGCCCAGCGGCAAAAACTCTTTCGAGAATTGCTGCTTATCGAGTTGCACTATCTGGATCACGCTGGCAAACGGCCCGATTTTGCGGAGTACAAGAAGCGGTTTCCACAGTTTGCCGTAGTGTCAGAGGAATTGGCGAAGGAACCGCGCTTGTGGCGTCATTCGCCTCGCGACGCCGACGCAACCGAACTGCGAGCGGAGCGTAAGCCACCGTGGTTGCCCGACCGCAGCCGACGCCTCCACATTCGCTGCCCTCACTGCCATGAAGCAATGGACGTGGCTAGCGATGCGCCGCTCGCCGGTGTGGTTTGCGAAGTGTGCGGCAGCCAGTTCAGCCTGGCGGGCAGCCAGCCGCAAGGCGAGAGTAATGCGCTGGCGTCGATCGGCCACTTCGAGTTGACATCGCGGATTGGCGTTGGAGGTTTCGGCACCGTGTGGCGGGCGGTCGATACGAAGCTCGACCGCACCGTAGCGGTGAAAATTCCTCGGAACAGTCAACTCGATCCGCGCCAAGAGCTACAACTCATCAACGAAGCCCGGGCGGCAGCACGGCTGAATCACCCCCACATCGTCAGCATTTACGAAGTTGGCCGCGAAGAGGACACGCTCTACATCGTCAGTGAATTGGTCAGCGGCGTCACGCTCTCGGATTGGCTGGAAGCACGTCGGCCAACCGTGAGAACGTGTGTTGACGTTTGCATCAAGATCGCCGATGCGCTGCATCACGCGCATGAGGCGGGAATCGTGCACCGCGATATGAAAGCCTCAAACGTGCTCATGGACGAGAACGACGAGCCGCGCATCACCGACTTCGGCTTGGCCAAGCGCGAAATGGTCGAGGCCACGATCGGCGAGGAGGGCAAAGTCTTCGGTACGCCAGCGTACATGTCGCCTGAACAGGCGCGGGGCGAGGGGCACCATGCCGACCGGCGGACCGATGTGTATTCATTAGGCGTTGTGTTGTTCCAACTGTTGACCGAGGAACTGCCGTTTCGCGGCAACGCCATGATGCTGCTGGATAAGGTGCTGAATGCCGAGCCGCCGAGCCTGCGCGGTTTCGACGACCGCATTCCCAAAGACCTCGAAACTATTTGCCTCAAATGCCTGGAAAAAGACCCGGCCAAGCGGTACGCGACTGCCCAAGAGTTGGCCGATGAATTACGGCGTTTCCAGCGGCACGAACCAATTGTGGCCCGACCGATTTCCCGCATGGAGCGAATGTGGCGTTGGTGCCGCCGAAAGCCAATGGCCGCTGCGGCGGCGGCTCTGCTCGCGGTCATCGTGGTTGCGAGCCCGATCGTGGCGTTACGCGAGCGACGTCTACGATTTCGGTCCGATGAGTTGAATGCCGACAACACTCGCCTTATCCAACAACTAACCGTCGATCGCGATTCCTATCGGGAAGCACTGCAAAGGCAATTGGCATTGCCGTCCGACTATTCTCTCTTGCGTGCTTCCAATGCTCTCTCCGCCGCCGACCGTTTACTGATTCGCACGGCGTACGACCACTATGTGCCGCTGGTCGATCCGATGCTCCGCAACGCGAAGTCGCCCGAGGAACGTTGCCAGATCCAACTAGGGCGGGCGATGTTGGCGGTCGAGGTGTTGCCGGCCGAGGAGTCGTTGCCACTGCTTCTACGGGCACGCGAAGAACTCGAACAGGTGGCGAAGATCTCCCCCACAAATACGCATTTGCAGTCGGCACTCGCTTCATGTTGCGACGTACTGAGGCACGTCTACAGTCGGCTGCAACACGCGGATGCATCTCGTGAAAATGCGATGCGGGCCGCGAAGATCTGGCGGCAACTGAACACAGTCAATCCGTCACTTGCGCTTTACCGCAAGGCGGCGAGCGGCCAGCTCGAACCGTCGAGTCCGATGGATGAGCATGGCAAACGGCAGTTGTTGGATGAGCTTTCGGAAAAAACGACGAAACCGCCACCGCAAGATGTAAACGCTCTTTTCCCGAATGATGCCAAACAACTCTACGAAGCGGCCTGTGAGTTAACGAACAGCCGTCCGTGGCTAACGCAAGACCTACCTTCCAGCTTGTCTACTGAGAGTCCGTCTGCCAGGTGACTTGCGCAGATGACGCACCACAGAACCGACACTTCCTATTTGTCCTTCCGCCAGGGTCACTGCGTTGGTTCGCCGCCGTTGCGCGAGGCCAGATCTTGATAGACGCTGAACGCGATCTCGTCAGCGATGAACTCGACATTTCCACCGGCAAAGGCAAACCACGCTCCGCCCGAATGCTGACTGCCAAAGTACATGTCATTCATTCGCATCGTGCGTAAACTCGCGGGTGCATCTCGGTCAAAGACGTAATAGCCCGACGTTGTGACCGGCGCATTGATGGGCCAGCGCACGTTTTTTGACGACATCGTGCAATGCCGCTGGTCGGCACTGCCGACCCAAAAAGCTCCGTCAGCCCAGATGTGCTTGATGTAGGTTCGCTCACCAATCGCAAGCGTGTGCGTAAGCCCATCGGTGACGCTACTTGCCGTGGTCTTGCTGAGGGGGAAGAAGATGCCGTCCGTGTAAATGTCGCCACAGAACTTATCTTCCAAGTCGATAAGGTAATTAGGGTCTTTACCCGCCCCGCTCGAACCGCAATAGTTCGACACGTGCCGATCGGTTGCGCTGCCGATCACCACTGGATCACTCGGGCAAAACAGCAAGGGCAGCGGCGGCGCCAATGCCTCGCCTTTCTTGAGAATGCGGTCGGCAACTTCTTGTTCTTCGAGGTACGGCAGGCAGTAGACAACCCAACTAATGCCGGCCTGGTCCTCGCGCTGGGCAAGCGTACTGCCGGCCGGAAATCGATTGTTCGCGCTGTGGTACGATTGAGTCGCAAGGACGAGCTGCTTCAAATGGTCGGCGCATTGTGTGGAGCGTGCCGATTCTCGCGCCGCTTGAATGGCCGGCAATATAAGTGCCAGCAGGACACTGATGATCGTAATGACCACCAAGAGTTCGACGATCGTATACGCACCTCGCCCGGCATAGCCGACGTGCGAACGAACGGCAGGCCGAATCCAAGTGTGTTGGTATGTGCCAGGCATCGAACGAACGGACAAGACAAGTGCGTGAAATCATCCAGGAAATCGAGACGACACCCGATGTCGGCATTTCGCGAGCGCTACCAGTGACATCATGAGGGAAAACACGGTACCTGGTTCCGGCACACTCTGGCTTTGGCCGGCCGCCGGAGGCACCGCACCCAGAACCGCTGCACGAAACGGCACCACGTCGTCGTAATCCACGATTCCGTCCCGCGGCACGGAAAAATCTCCCAGTATCGTGGCGGGCTGACCAAAGTGATCGATGTTCACATCGCGGTAGTCGACTGGCCGGGTCAGACCTTGAACGAAATCGTCCACATCGCTCAGGTCGAGGCTACCGCTCCAGTCCATATCGCCGAGCGGATAGCTGCCAAGTGCGTCGAGGTTATCGGTGCCGCCGACGCCTGCACCGGTTCCGACTCCGCCAAGGCCGCCGCCATCAAGCTCCGCTGGGTTCACTGTACCGTTCAGGCCCAAATCGGCATCGCTGGCGAAGGTGGCAAAGGCACCACTAAAATCAGTGAAATAGATGTCCGCCGCATTCAATCCTGAATGACTAAAGAGTGTTTGCGAACCGGGGGCCAAGCTAAACAGCGCGTAATCAATACCTGGATCAACCTGCCCAATGGTTCCGCGATCAAATAAGTCGAGTGCATCGACATCGTCGCTGAACGGGTTAAGGCCCAGTGAACTCGCAGACGCGAACACCGTCGGCGTCGTCGACCCGGCGGCGGTTTGATAGATGCCCGCAGGGCTGGAATACAATCCCGGCGTCAAAGCAGCCTGGTCAGGATTAACCGAGAAATACATCTGCTTGTCGCCCACATGATCACCCGTGGTATCAACGGGCGCGATATCAAAGGCGTCGACGTTATCATGGGAACCAGGGGTAATTGGTGGCGCTAATGTGGTGGAGTTGATGAAGCCACTTGACCCAGCCTTGAGTTTCAATTGCGATTGGTTCAATAACAGCAAATTGCTGCTGCCGCTGCCCACACTCGACAAATTGCCGACCCAGCCGAAGCCGAAAATGGTTCCGACATATTGAACGGGTGCGGGAAAATCGCGCGCCGAAACAAAAATATCGCCCGGCTGCTGATTCAACTGATATTGCGCGTGAACGGCCGATAGCGAAACGCCTGAACTCGCCCGGTCGACGCTGAATGCTAGCCGCAACGGCCGGCCATCGACGACGGCACGGTTGCTGCTGATCTCATCGACATAGTTTGTATTGAACGGACGCATCGTATCCACGACCGGCCCAGTCGCCCCTGGTTTAAGGATATCCGCGTCGGATAGCGTCGTGCCGAGAGAGGGCGATGGACCTACTTTCGTGGGCGAAGGCACCAAACCAAAGGGATCTTCCGAGCCGTTACCACTCCCAGGTGGGTCAATTGGTCCAAGCGGGGCGCGCGGCCGGTTATCGAGGCCGAACACAAACGGGCTCGCCACGGCTGCGGTCTGATACGACTGCGCCAGTGCCCATAATGCCGCGCATATCGCCAAATGTGCTGCATCCCGCAACAATGAGTGCCCAATGCTGGCGTAGGAGTCGCGGCACCGCATGAAAGCAGCCAGAACCGGCCTTGGCGATAAACGGCCGCTCGGAAGCAAAAGTTTGGAGTGAATTGTCATTGCCGTACGCTCTCGTCGAGAGGTCCGCGATGGCACCCAGCGTATCCCGGGCCCTCTGGCAACCAACCTATTCTAGCCGCGTTCGTCTCATACAACTAGTAAATGGCCATAACGAGGTAAAACCCATCAAAAAAATGAAAATTCCGCCTGCAACTTGCCGCATTGTGGGCCGGTGTGACGCCGGGCGCGCTGCGATCGTTGTCGAAAACCGGCGGTTCCTAGTTTGCCATCAAGATCGGCCGTTGCCGGGAAAAACTGTGTAGCCAACACCGCATACCGGTCGGATAATGCGCTGGGCGACCGATTCGCCTCGCTCTTGTCTTCGTCCTCTGGGAGATGACCGTGTTACGTCACGCTACGGTCACTACTGCGATCTTTCTTATCTTGCCCGGCTTGGCTGCGGCCTCCGACAATATCTGGCTTTCCAGCGCGGCGACAACGGCCATTGGCAGCGACATACCAGCAACGTCGACGGCAGTCACCAATTTCCAGCCGTACATTGGCGGCGTGGGAAAGATCTACATTTGGGGGCGGCCGGAGGCGGGAACATCGCTCGTCGATTTGTCGCTCAACCTCGTGGCGGAAACGCAACCCATCTGTTCGCCGGCCTGCGTTGTTCCCAGTGCAATCAACTTCTCAAATGTGACGATATACAATCCGACGTTCGGCGCACCATCGGTAAAGCGGTTCGAATATGTCGACGACTCCACAGGAGCATCGCCGCTTCCCCTCGGCACAACACGAATTGATGGCGTGGAGGGGTTACGCATTTTCGAAGGTGGGGCGATTCCCGCCGTAGGGATTGGAAATGCAACGGACCCTCTCCACGACGCCACGCACGATAGCTGGCTCATTGCCGAAGTGACATACAACGTGCTAGCGACTGGCGAAAATAGCGAAACGCGACTCTTTCTCGAAATCGGTCCGATCGGAATGAACCACGCCACCGATACGACGAGTGACACGTGGGTCGTCTTCGGCGATGCGACCGATGCGGCTCTCAATGCCCACGACAATCGCGGCGTTCACTCAAGCAACATCGATGCGTACATCCACCCGCTCGTGCTGCCGGGCGATGCCGATCGCAACGGCATGGTCGGACCGTCCGATTACACGGTTTGGCGAACGAACTTCAATTCAGTGGCAAACCTCACTGCCGACCACAATCACAACGGCACCGTCGACGCCGCCGATTATGTGATCTGGCGAAACAACCTGGGCCAAATCGCCGGCTTCGGTGCGGCGACTGTGGTGCCAGAACCCTCAATACGCAGTTTCATCTGCGCTACCGCGATTGCACTCTCGCTATTCTTCCGTTCGGCCAAAATAGGCCGGGGCTGCTGATTCACCGAAAGAAATCTCAGCGCGCTCGACCGCTGGATGGCGTTGCCAGCGGGCAGATTTGAAGCTGTGTCGTGATAGCCCATGAGGCCGTCGCGCCCCGTCGAGAGAGATTTTCTTCTCAACCGATGATGGGTTCCGGCGGCCTCGCGCCATGTACTTGTCCAGGAGAGGATTGCGGCGGGCGGGCCAAAGTGGCAGACATCTCGAAAGACCGCGATTCTGCTCAGCTTCTCTTCAGAAAGGACGAGACCATGAGAGACGAGACAAGTATCATTCGCGCCTCCGGTGGCCGGCCTCCGAGCCTAGCATTCCCGATCGCTGGCTTGGCTATAGCGCCGATCGTCGGAACCTGCCGACGCTCCCGGATGTTGGTCGCAGCGGTTGCAGTAACGCTGCCAGCTGTTTTTGTCACCGCCACGGTTCAGGCCCAATTCTTCACCGTTGCGCCTGGCGGACCTTCGGGCTACCCGAGCGATGCCGTCTTCGGCCCCGCGTTTGGCCCACCAAGCCCTTTCGTGCCGCCCTTTGGCGTGCCCGTGTTACCGCCAGCCGGATTCGGGCCGACCGTCATCCTCGCACCGCCGCTTGCACCGTTGCCGGCCGGCCCCCTGGGAATGTATGTCGTCGATGCACTGAGTTCCGGCAACGAAGCAGGCAACCGTTATATGTTTAGCGTCGCCGCAGGCTCCGTGGGCTTCCCTGGTTCGCAGGTGATGACCGAAGCCATGCTCGGCACCGGGCCATCTCAAATGCTGCCGCCAGGGGTTCCTGGACCGGGCGTACCGATGGAACAAATGGGAGATGTGTTTGTCTCGCGCACAAATTTCGTCACTGGTGGGACCCATCCCATATTTGGCACCCCTGCTCTTGCCGGGCCCTTAATGGCAGGACCCATTTACCGCGACGAATTCACTCTTGGACTGAATGTGGGCGACGATCTTAGCTCGCTCGTCATGCGAATGCCGATGGGTGGACCGGCGATGCTGAAATACTCGATTGGTGCAGCTGGTGCCGTGCCGCCGCCCTATTCACCTGCCGACATAATCTCGCCCGCACTTCCTTTCGGTGCGGCTTGGGCGCCGGCCGGAGCACTTGGCCTCATGCCGGCCGACGACATCGATGCCCTTATCACACAAGATATCGGGCCAGCAGCGATGTATATGCCAGGTATCGACTCCGTCGTGTTCTCGTTAGCACCTGGCAGTCCCACGCTCGCCGCTATTGGCGCTACGCCCAGCGACCTGCTCATGGCGATGCCCTTTGGACTGCCGACAATTTACATTCCGGGTGTGGCGTTCGGCTTGGGGCCGATGGATAACCTCGACGCACTCGACGTGTTCCCCGGTCAGGCCGGCGACTTCACGGGCGACGAGCGTGTCGACGCGCGGGACTACGTCGCATGGCGCAATAGTCTCGGTATGCCCGTCATGCCGGCGGGCAGCGGTGCCGATGGCAATGGCGACGGAATCGTAAACGGATTCGATTACGCAATTTGGCGTGCGAACTTCGGTATGGGAGCAGGACCAGGCGCCGGCGCGGCGCTAAGCGCAGGACTGACGAGTATTTCAGTCCCCGAGCCCTGCGGCGCCTCGCTACTGATGATCGTGACGATCATCCCCCTCGGTTTTGCCCGGCTACGGCATAAACGCTGCGAAGTTGGCACGACTCCTATTTGACTCGACGTATCGACGAACCCGACCGGCGACGCGCCCCAGACATGGCGCTTTAGCTCTGATTGCCGCCATGCACTTCGTTTGCGTGGTGGCTTCTTTTACGTTCGGTGCCACACCAGATTTCGGCACCACACCGCACTGGTAATGGCCAACCGTACCTAAAGTTGTGCCGTTTCATCGGCCCTTTATGCCGTTCGCCACCGATAATCTTGTAGCGACGTTAGCTGACTTTCTCTGGGCCAGCACAAATTGGCCGTTCACCTGCCGCGTGCCAACCATCGTTCATAATTCTATCTCTCAAATGATGGGTCGGCCGCGCTTTGCGCCATGTACTTGTCGGAAAGCGGAATATGGACGGCGCGGCCGCAGTGGCCGGCAGCTTGCATCTCCAGAACACCGGCTTTCCAGCTCCAGAAAGGGCAAAATCATGGTAACCGCACATCACCCATCCCATCGTGGTCACCTCGTTGCTTCCGGACGAATCAAGTTGACCGCAATCCTGGTGGCAAGTTGGCTTCAGGTAATCGGGGCCGCAAACACAAATTCAAATGCAGCCCCCGTTGTCAATGGCCTTATGGTGACCACCACGGACCTGCCGCTAAAGTACGACGCCACAGGGCCCGTCAACACGTCGAATGCTTGGAGCAATAATCCGCCAGCCGATGTCGACGGGCCGTGGTACGGCGTTCCCGCGCTGGCACCACCAGCCGCGGGCGGCGCGAACTGGAGTTTCTCGGTACGGCACACGGCTCAATTCAAGAGCAATCAGGCAGTCAACGCCCAGCTCCATGTGGCGGGCACGCACATTCAGGTGCCCATCCCCAAACACTTCGAAGGTCCCAACGCCTTAGCCGAAATCGCAACCGAAGGCATCAATATTCCCGTAAATCGGTCCGCGAACGTTTCGACATGGGGTGGCCAAGAGCACTTAGGACAGTCACCCCCGCACAGCGACTACTATGGCGTGGTCGGCACAAAAATGAAGTACACCGTCGTCGGTGCTACGGGCACACTGGGAGGCAGAGTCGATGTCATCGGACGTCACAGCGAATCCACGCCTAAAGAATTTCAAAATTGGCGAATCGACTCCACGCTGGCCTCGGCCAGTTCCATGTTCAATCCTCTCGGCTCGACCGTAAGCTTCGACGCCTTGACGAACATGCTCACATTCCAGCCGGGCCGCATCGACTTGCTCGACCAGCAAGGCGGAATGAGCCACGGCGTCGATCCGCAATTCGCCAGCGATCAACTCCTGGGTGCCTTTCTCAACGTTTCTCCGCTCACGCTTGAGGGAGTTGAATCAGATGGACGCTTTCGCTTCAGCGGCGGAATGGTAAACGTCAGCGGCTTGTCGAACGACATCAGCCTGCATGCCGCATTCGATGAGTACCTCGTCGGCGACACTTCCCTGCAAGCACAAGTCGATAGCTTCGGCTTGCTCAATCACGGAGCAACACGCGAACTTCCGAATTCGGAAACGCCCACCTTTCTCGAAGCGTTTGCCCATGACAACGTGTTACAGCAATCGCCTACAGGTGGGAATTTTTCGGACCACGCAATGGCGCTGTCGATTCTCACTGCACCGGGCCTTAACCTCGCCCAACTCACCAACGGCTTTACGCAAAGCGCTTGGAACGTGCCAGCCGACATCATGATCGGCGGCATCGGCTACAACGCGCCGCCCGATCACCTGGCCGGCGACTACAACCAAGACGGCTACGTTAACGGATTTGATTACCAGGTGTGGCGTGGCGAGTTCGGCAACCCCGCCGGCCTCGCCGATGGCAACGGCAACGGCATCACCGACGCCGCCGACTACGTGGTCTGGCGGAACAACGCAGGAATCGAACCCGTTACCACCATTGGTCGGCTGTCGGCCGCGGGCATCGCAGTTCCTGAGCCACCGGTCTTCACGCCTGTATTACTTGGCTTGAACGTCCTAGTAGCACAAAGAAAACTACGTCCTGCGGCGTCCAATCAGAGTCATAGTCGTCCCAACTGAGCTCCGTCGAGAGCTTCATACGATCGCGATCAACTACTGTTCAGAATGCAATAGTTGTTATGGTCGATCGACAAAGTTCCCAAATACGCTCGAACCATCACCGTTTGTATTGTTACGAACGGTGATGGCTATTTATACCGCCGACAAGTTCACTCTTAGAACAGTATCACCAGATCGCGGCAAAGCCTTTCGGACGCGAGGCGCGTGTCGATGGCAAATGCTGGCGAAACTCTCGCTCAGCTTGCCGGAGAACAGCCGTCAATGCCACCTTCCCTCCCCGTACAGAACCCATTTACGAACTTTCACGAGAGCGCAAATTCGTAACTCGTTGAGAGCGAATCGACGAGCGAGTTCGCATCCGTTTCGGTGAAGGATTGACCGAAAGAAACCATTTGAGAACTCCGCGCTCTCAGTTTAACAGGGACCGCGCTCGCGCGCGAAAAAAGAGAGAGAGCCCGGCTTGGTAAGACTATCCATATGGAACCCGGCGGGGCGTGCTTTACAGCTTAAATTACCGATATACAGCGAATTAATTCTGCCCTGCTGTTAGCACTACGCGATCCGGAGTACACCTCTATTGGATGGCCTGTCCAGGGGAATTCGACTCAATGATTTACGATTCGCATTCTTTGTGTGCCAGGCGGCGGCAGGGGATAAGGCAGCAGGCTCTAACCAGCTTTTTACGCATCTTGCAGTCGGCGCGCGCGTTGTTGGCGCCTTTGGGCGCGCTTCTGTTGCTGTTGTTGATCCACGGGCTTACTGGGGAGCGCCTTGTGCGTTTTGAGCACCGACTGCAGCTTCTCACGAGCTGCGATGGCTTCGGGATCCTTGGTGTCTTTCGCGACGGGAATCTCCTTGAACGGCGCGTCGGACAGGTCGAACATCTCGCCGTCTGGCCGGAGTTTGTAGCGCGCGTCTCGCGCATAGGATTTGCCATTCAGTTCAACGTAGACCCAGTCGCGGGGCGATCCCTTCTTGCCTTGGATCTGCGGTGCAAAGCTGTGCCCATCAATTTTGACGCCATTCGGCAATTTGGCCCCGGCTAGGTCGACAAACGTCGCGAAGAAATCGCTGAAGTCCGTGAGATCGTTGTTCACCTTGCCGGCCGGAGCGTGTCCGGGCCAGTTTACCGCCAGCGGCACGCGGCTGCCGCCTTCGAGCATGGTCGCCTTCTGGCCGCTGATGGGCTTACCATCGACGGTCGCCTTTTCGACGCCGAACCGGGCCGTGCCATTGTCGCCCGTGAAGAGTACGACCGTCTTCTCGCGCAAATGTAGCCGGTCGAGTTCCTTCATGAGCTTACCAACCAGTTTGTCCATGTATTCCACATTGTCCGCGTAAAGTTGATCCTTATCGGCGCCCGGCTTACTATCAGGCGTGCGAAGGATTGGGCCGTGGACATGCGACATGGGGTAGTAGAGGAAGAACGGCCGATCTTTGTGGCGCTCGAGGAAGTTAACGGCCCATTGGTGCATTAAGTCGGGCAAGTACTCGCCCTCCTTCAGCTCATGTTGTTTGCCGTCGACGGTGTACTTGAAGTTTTGTTCCTTCCAATAGCGTCCGCTGCCCGGGAAGACAAAATATTCGTCGAATCCCCATTCGCCGGGGCCGAGCTGGATCTGTCCCCATTTGCCGACGCTGCCGGTTACGTAACCGGCCTTCTTGAGCACCGTGGGAATCATTATTTCGGACTTCGGATCGACAGCGGTATGGCTTTGGTTGCTGATGAGGCCGGTGCGGAACGGATAGCGGCCGGTAAGCAATTCACATCGAGATGGCCCGCACAGCGGCGTCGCATAACAATAGGTGAACTTCGTGCCGCTGGCGGCAAGCTTGTCGATGTTCGGTGTGCTGAAGGGCCCACCAGAGAAGTGAATGTCGCCCAGGCCGACATCGTCGGAAAGGATCATGATGATGTTCGGTCGCGGGGCGGCCGATGCCGGCCTCGACAGAACGAATCCCGTTCCGGTCAGTAAGATGGCTACCATAGCAGTTGCCAATCGGTGCATGATGATCCCCTTTGCCTCGAGATGATGGCGTTAGTCAGGCTCTTAACCTAACAGAAATCGCGAGCAAGTCAGGCTGAAGCCTGACCTACAGCGCGTTAGAATACGCTAGATCGCTCACAAATTAAACCCGCGGGGCATACCCGAGTTTCGCGATATTGCGCAATGGTATCGCGTCATCGATGGGCGGGTGCGGTCGTTCCAACGGCCTGGCTACCGTATTCGGCCGGCCGTTGGGGTAAACCGCGCCCGATGCGCAGACCGACTTCGCGCCGCTCTGGCTCACCGACGTCACGTGTGAGTCCTGCCTCGGCGGATTGCTGAAATACTTCTGCCGCGCCGCCGCTTAGCCAGCGACGATGACGGTTTCATTCCGTTGTCAAGCAACAATCGGCGCGGATGGATCGCGCCGCGGTCGCGGTCGCAGCCGAATTCCTGTTGCAGAGCGATCCGCCCACTCGGCTAGGTCTGATATACGTTGGCAATCATGATGCCTGGATTAACGAATGCTCAAGCCGTTCCAAATAAGCATGTTTTGGCGTCGCACTTACCGCGCGATTTCGAGGCAGCGGTGAAGATGCTTTTTGGGGGTACGGCCCATGAGCTTATCTCTCAATAGGACTTGAACGCTTGTTTTCTCCGTCCGCGCCAGAATTATCGTGAAGGATTCGTCTCTCCAAGCAGCACGGAAAACTGCATTCAAGTTATTTATGGCAAACGACAAATTGTCCAAATCCGTAATGGCATGTTTCGCATTTGGAGCATAAGCCCGCTGCAACTCCGAAGTGAAATGCCGTGCCGGGATTTGAACGTGCCGGCTATCATTCTTGCGATCTCACCAGATGCAACCGGTGCTGCGGGCTGCATGAGGATCACTCAGCAGCAGTGCACTCTATTTTCGGGAAGGAGACTGTTTGTCTGGATTTGACGACTCCGGCGGTGGAAGCTGCATTCTCAATGGACAGCTCGAAGTTTCTAGTCCTAGCTAATGATACAATCGAGTTCAACGCGCGAACTGGAAAACGGATTCGAAGTTATGAACGTGGTGGTACCGCAGCCCATAAATATTCCGCAGATGGTCAACGTCTCGCGGTTGCGTCTAAGCTTGGGTTTACCACGATCTTCGACTGTGTAACTGGTGACGAAACGTTGCGGCTGGACCGCGACTGTTCCGCTATCACTTTTTCGACCGACGGAACTTCACTCTTAATGGGCGAAGGAGTGGAGATCTTTATTATTGGCCTGGTATGAAGTAGGTTTGTTATTGTCTATAGACGGGGCTTGTGCAGAAATATAACCAGAAGTTGTGGATGAGGAGTTGAAAAAGGGCGGCGTACGTGGGTTTGAATTTGGTTGATTTCGAAGACCATTTTTCCCAGGAGTACGCCACCATGCAGGAAGTTACCACAACAACGTTCGCGTTTCCATCCACGGCCTCCAAGCCGTACACCTTGCGAACCTCCGTTGCGAACGTATGCCGCAGCCGATGCGGGGACCACGTACCGACGCCTGCTTTCACGGCACCACGGCGAACCGCGCGAGCGTAACTGTTGCGGTCGTACGTCTCACCCGCCGTGCGCCGCGGACTCACCTTGCGATTTGTACCGGGACGATTCCCACGGCTCAGCGGAGTCTTGCGCGATTCGTGCTATGCGGCGCGTCATTTACCTTCCGCTTCGCGGGGTGAGAAGCAATACGCATCGGCCGGCCGCAAGAGATACGGCAACAAGATGTGCTGCGCCTTCGGGCCAAGGAAGATCACGCGCGGCCGATCGTGATGCTCCGTCTTGTGACTGCCGGGGATGTACTCCGCCTTGCGGTTCACGTCACCCGGCCGCATATCGCATATCTCACCGGGGCGCGCGCCGGTAAGGCGTCACCGTGGCCGCATGACGCGCGGGATTTAGCTTGCCGCCGTGCTGCACGAACTCGGCAATCGTGCGGCGGTACGCTTCCCGGCTGGCGGCCGTACGATACTTACCCAAGTAGATGTGGCGGCCGTGGATGGTGACGACCGCTTGACCGGTGCGCTTGTGAAGTCGATAGCGCGGGACGCGCTCGGGGGAACAGAGATTCGGCACGATGCGACCCTTTCTAACCCCAAAACCGGTAGTCTACCGGTTTTCAGGAATCATTTAGGCCGCACTGCCGACATCGGCAGGTAGCGTAAGTTGCGTTTCGGCAAGGAGTTGTGAAAGCTTCCTCCTCCCAACTCCGGTCGGAATGGTTCACCAACCGAGAGTTGAGAGTCAATTTGGCGGACCGGTTAACAGAGTTCAAGGGCATCTAACGGCGGAGAGAGTCGACGTTATTGGCCCACAAGTGCCCTAGTCCGACTCGCGATCTGCTCTTTCTTAATTTCTAACGTGCTCTGCCCCTTCAATTATCCTGCCGTCCGCGTACTTGTGGAGCGCCATTATTATGGCGGCGGCGTCGGTGATCACGTCGAAGCCAAATGTCGCTATGGCTTTTTGGAGTTCCACGAAGTGCTGCTCGATGCGAGCCCCACCACGGACTTCATGGCTCTCCCAAAACGTACGGTCCCCGAGCACCTCGTCAGCTACACATTCGAATCGACGATAAGCGATATTCCATTCAACGTTGCGGACTCGCAAATACAACGTTAGAGGCATCCCACGTTTTTTAGGCTTCTCGAACGTGAGGAAGAGTCCTGGATATGGCACGAAAGGCAGCGTGATGCTGCCTTCCGCCCTCAGCAACTTATGCTTCTTGTACTTGGTTCGAGGTCGAACCGGTCCAGCGGCTTGAACCGTGATATTCACTTTGGAATCCGATTGGCTGGTAGCGATGGACATAGAATGTTTCCCTTAGATACTTGGACCTAATCTCAAGTTTGATTTTGCGGACTTTCGGGCACGCCGACAGCGGTAGAGAATCGGGTATCTTGTCTGTAAACCCATTCGGCATCTTGGGGACTTCACCAATGCCAGAAACAAAAACCGTTTTGCGCAGCCAGCTTTACGCCCAGGTATGGCAACAATCTATGGTGCAACTTGCCAAGTCTTATGCAATCTCCGATGTAGGACTGGCAAAGCTGTGCCGCAAGCACGACATTCCGCGACCGGCGCGTGGATATTGGGCCAGGAGGCAAGCCGGACAATCGCCACGGCAAACGCCGCTCCCCAATCCCGATGAAGATTACGAAATACCTATGCGGGACCCCGACCCACTCGCCGGTTCGCCAACTGGGGTCAACAAGGCGCTGCAACAAGAACTTCAAAAAGGTTGTAAAGACAATTCGCCCATTGTAGTCGCGGAGACACTGCGCGGCGCACACGAATTGGTTTCGCAAGCGAACCAATTATTGCAAGGCGCCGATAAAGGCGACGATGGCTTTATTGTTGTGCCTAAAGAGGCTGGTTTGGACCTCCACGTATCGAAGTCTACACTGCGCCGGGCATTGCTGATCGTCGATGCGGTGCTCAAGGCGTTTGAGAAGCGCGGCTACAAAGTCAGCAGCGGACCGAAAGTCCGAGTCATGGATGTTCATGTGAGCTTTGGCATTTCCGAGACGCTCGAAAAAAAACGCGAGGAATTGGACGATCACGATCTCGACGGCCGATACGACTTTTTCCATAGCAGGTACAAGGAAACGCGAATACCTTCAGGCCACCTTGCACTCAATATCACCGGGCCACCATTGTATTGGTCCGGTATGTGCCGCCATACATGGCGCGACGCCAAGAAGCCACTGGAAGAAAGGCTACAAAGCTTCATCGAAGGCGTCTTGAAGTTTGCGGCGCGAGTGAAGGACCGTCGTGTGCAGGAGGAGCGTGAAGAGGAGGAACGAAAGGAAAAGGAGAAACGCCGCGAGGAGGAAGCCAAGCTGCGCGCTGAAAAACTCGCCCTCGTCAAGGCCGAGCGAAAGCGCGTGCAGGCGCTTTGCCGGGACGCCCGCAATTGGAAACGTAGCCAGACGATTCGGGATTTTATCGAGGCCAGGCGGCAACTCCAATTTTCGAACGATAGCAACGAATTTGAGCAGTGGGTGAAATGGGCCGAGCAGCAGGCGAATCGGCTCGATCCGCTTAAGGAAAGTCCGCATTCAATTCTGGATGAATACACGCCGGACCTCGAGCCGCCGGCACCGCGGAGGTGGTAATGGCGCGGCCCATTGCCCAAAATCGTAAGCAACCCCTTCGAGCGGAAACGCTCGAGGAGCTTGCGCCACTTTTCGAGCTTTGCAAACAGGGCAAGGTTTTCGATGTCGAAGACTGGATTGCTGCAGGGAAGCCGGTCAATCCTCCTGCCGAAAGGCCCAAACGCAAGAAGTTCAGAAGCCCGCTCCTGGTTGCGGTCGATCAAGGCTTTCATTCGCTGGCGGAGGTCCTTCTTAAGGGCGGAGCGATCCAGGAGCCCGATGATGTGGATTCGCCAATGAGCTTGGCCATAAGCAAGCGACGGCGCGACCTCGTCGAGTTACTGGTCGAGCATGGGTTTGTGCCGGCAAACGTGGAGATGACTTGGGTCTTCGGATCGTGGGACCCCACACTGATGGAATACTTCATTGAGCGCGGCGCCGATATCGAGACTGACAATCCCTTCGCTTGGGCCTTCTGCAGCCAAATCAGGACGGCGCTTAACGCTTACAAGCGCTACCGCGAACGGTTTCCAACGTTGCAGGCGCAAGCCAATACCGGCCTGCGATTCCATTGTAAGAACGGCAACATGAAATGGATCTCGCTCATGCTGTGGGCCGGAGCCGACCCATATGAACCAGGACCGAGCGATTCCTCGGAAACGTTGTCGGAAGATCAGGAAGGGATATCGGCGGTCGAATACGCGGCTATCTACAATCACCACGACGTCTTTAAGCTAAAGCCAATTCGCTCCAAGCCGACCCATCCGGGCTTAAGTGGTTGCGTGTATTCGCTAGGCGACGAAGACGGATTTGACATTCTGAAAGACTTTCTAGCCCGAGGCCTCAATCCCAACGACGAGGACGGCAAATGCTCCGCCATTCAGAGTTGGCTGTCGGGAATGGATTGGGTGATTCCCAGTTGGCGATGGGATGAGAGGCTACAAAAACGAAATATCGATAACGAGCGCGCCCGGCAAAACCTGAAGGCGATTCACTTGGTCGCAAAGTACGGCGGAAAATGGGAGCCGAGTGAATACGACATGAAATCCGCGCGCCGGTCATTGCTCAAGATGATTCCGGACTACACGGCGGAATTTGTTTGGATCATGTCGAAATATAAGGCGTGTCGTCATGACGACATTATCGCTTTGTTAAATAGCCCCTCGATGAAGCGGCACATCTCGACGCATCGCGAAAGAATCGATGGTTTGGTCGCGTCTCTGGACAAATTGCCGACCACAGAATTAGCACCGACGCGGGAACCCCGGAATACTTAATTGACGCCCAAGCTCCTGCCGTTTTGACATTACGCGCGATCGCAGCATGCAAATCTAAACGGTAGCAAAGCTATAATATTTGCTTAGAAGGTCCAGCCGCAGCACGAAAACATGGTCATTTCCGGGGCGCGGCGGATTGGGTCAGCTTGGCGCCCCGCCATTATGGCGCATCGTTTGCCCGCTTGGGGGGCACCTTCCTACCGGCTGCCATTTCGGGCCCACCTTTGCCGGTTCTGTCCGTGACGGCGCTGCCATGAGGGCGGTTGCGACGGCGTTGTTTAGTTTCAACGCGTGGCCGAGCTTCGGTCTTTAACCATCGCGCGAACCTCCGAGCGAGTAGTGTTTCCAAAACTTATTAGCGATGAATATGAGCGACAGGCACGGCTGCGGCCGGCCCTGCTAGCCAGCCTCCCATTGGCACTCGCGATCGCGAGTTTGTTTTCAGACTTTTCCGGCCTTCAGTTACTAATTGGAGTCGTATCTTATTTTCGGGCTCACGACGCTTTTGGCCCAGCTTGGACGCGATGAGGGGAAGCGGCGTGAAGCACATTTGTTTGAACTGTGGGGAGGGAAACCAACAACGCAGCTTCTTAGGGACGACTCAAAAATAACTTCCGCAATTGCTACACTTTGAGGGGGGCTGATCGTTGGAGTGTGGCGATGGACGGATATGAGAGTCGGGTGGAAGTTCAGATGGTGAACTTCTACCGATCGTTGTCGGAGAAAGATCGTCGACGCTACGCCGCCGTGGAGGCCGGAAAGCTGGGACACGGTGGCGTAGCGTACATC
>JAKOXH010000059.1 GCA_029781135.1 Planctomycetota bacterium | reverse complement strand
TGGTGCTGCGCAACATCTGGGTTTGGATGCACCTCACTCGGCTGGCGGACGGTTGCGGCGATGCCGTAACCCTCCGCTTGGAACGACTCCGCTTCAAACGCATGTTGGACTGGATCGTTCACGAGATTCAAACCCTATACCACGATGGTTCAATGCCTTACGTCGAGTGGTCACCGTAAGGCAAACTTGGAACTACTGAATTACATCATTGAACTTACGAAGGGGAGCATCTCGCAGGCGGAGAAGGTTCAGCTTGCGAAACAGCTGACGGATCCACAAATACGCCGTAAGACATTAGGAGATTTCTAATGCGGCCTTTTCTCGTCCTCGTGATTTTAATTATCACCACGGTTGGACGTGCACAAACCACGGTCTATCAGCCGTTCGGATCGTGGCTCGATCCGGAAAAAGCAGCGTTCAGCCGATGGGAAGCTACGCGCCAGTCGCAAACGGCGGCGCAAGCAAGAGCAGTCGCGTCATCGGCTCGTCCGCAACTTGCCGGCCTTCGACCGTTGGAGGTCGAGTTGTTGGAAGATGCGATGTTGCGTAAGCGGCCAAGTGCTGTAACGACGACGTCGCGAGCCAGGCAACACATTATTCGAATGTCGAAGAATCCGATTGGGCGAAACTACCTCAACGGAGCCATGAATGAGGCACTTTTCGTCGAACGGAATCCGGAATGGGGCTACGTCAAGAACCCGAATGCTCCGCAGCACGACGTTTATCGATGGCTTCCGGGACGAGCGGCGCCGGAAATGGGGCAAGTAAAGTTTCATGCAGACGGAAATCCCTCAAAGTACGTCGCAGATATGCGTAGAGATTTTCGGGCACATCGCATTTTCATTCCTGACGATCATGTCGAGGCCGCAAAGGCTTACCTAAGAGCTGACGCTGAGCGCCTTACTGCTGCAGGCGATAAAATTAACGCGAAAGCCATGTGGCGAGATTACGCCCGAGTGAGAGGCACCGGCGCAACTTCTGAAGAAGTCCTCGCGGCAAGACGTACCGCCGAAAAGTTCGAAATCAGACAACGGTATGCGACGTACATGTCATTTGGTGCGTCGCTTGCGCTGGCTGTGGGCCCAACAATATGGGACTGGGCCAATGGCAATCTTCCGGCAAATCAGGCCGTTTATCGCACGACGCGCGCGCTTAGCTTGCTCGGAGTCGGCGTTGGAACGAATTTGGCACTCGTTACGATTAAAGATGGCGCATTACGAGGAACGCTACGCGGGAATCTTATAGTCGGAACAGCGATTGCTATTACTGAAACTGCGTGGCTCTTGCACGAGCACGGTTGGAGTCACGCTTTGACGAACCCGGAGTTCTACGAATCGGTTGCGGGGAGCATTACTGGACTTGCATTTGGTCTAGCCGCGAGCGGTGCAACGGTGGTATGGATGCCGGGACCTGGATGGGTTGTCGGAGGTGCAGCAATTGTTACAGGCGCAGTGGCAGGTACGGTCGGATATCTTGGAGGAAGATCGGCAACACACATGCTTTTCGAGATTCTCGCGCCTGAAATGCTGCAGCAGCGGCAACGTGATCGCATAGATGAGGTCAATGAAATGCTGGCAAGTCGAACACAGAAGCTTCGACTGTTGGCTAACTAATCGGCCATAACTTCGCGAACGAAAACTTTCGGACGATGGACACACCGCGAAGCAGGAATCCATCGATTGTGTTCACCGCAACGGCGCCCCCATTACTGTTGGTATTCCGCCGCTCGGCCCGCCCATCCCAACCGCGGCAACTCCCACTGCCCGCAAATTGCACGGGCCGTCGTATCATTGATCTCACGATGCCGTGGCCCCGCCGCCCCGCCCCGCCGCTATCACACTTGTGCTATAATGTCCTCGGAGGCCCGTTATGAGTATCGATTTAGCGCCCGATGTCTGGAATGAGCTTCAACGGCAGTTGGCCACCGGGGCATATGCTTCGCCCGATGATGTGCTGCGCGAAGCCCTCGCCGCATTGCGCTTTCGCGAAGAGGAATATCTCGCGATCAAGGAAGGCGTCGAAGACATGGAAGCGGGTCGCGTTCTGCCCCTTCAAGTTTTCGACCGCGACTTTCGGCAACGCAACGGGCTTCCAGTGGCCGAATGAAATACGAAGTTCTCATCACGTCGCGGGCCCAACAGGAAGCACAGGCCAATCATGACTGGTGGGCAGAAAATCGTTCTCGCGAGCAATCAGCCCGCTGGTACGACGTGTTCGTGAACGCGACACAATCGCTGGAGCAAAATCCCGAACGCTGCGTTCTGGCCCCAGAAAACGCCCGTTTTCCATACGAGTTACGGCAACTCAACTTCGGCATCGGCCGCAAGCCGACTCACCGAATAGTCTACACGGTTCGCACTCATGACGTGGTGATTCTACGAGTTCGCCACCTAGCACAGGCAGCGATCGACACGTATTGACTCGTCAGATAGGTTGTTCGCGCAGCTTGGACGCAACGCTCTCGCTCGCCTACCTAAGCTCCCCAACACTCTCCGGCTGCACGCACGCCGGGCCCTTGTCCAGCCAACCGCGGCCGATCCGTTTGATCTCGTCCCAACTGGTGGCCGAGCCGATCAGCACGTGGAACAGGCGGTTTTCGGTCCAGCGATTGAGCTCCATGTCTTTACAGAATTCCGGATAGTCGCGGGCGAACGACTCGATGCGCTTCCCTTCCGGCACAAAGAACTGGCCGATCGAGCCGAAGCTGTAGGCGTACGGCGACCCCGGCTTCCACAGCGAAGTCTGCGAATTGAGCCAGCCGATCGGCCAATGATCCCACCTGCCCTGGCCCCAACCGGCCCCGCCGCGCGCCCCGGGCGTGCAATGGTCGACCAGTTGGTTTCGCGCTGGCGAAAAACCACTGGCCGTACCCATCGCGGCAAACAAGAGCCGCTCGCGAAACGGCAGCACGAGCGCATACCCGGGCGACCGAGCAATCGCCGCGAGATCGTCATCGCTGCCGGCCCGCCGCACGCCGCCTTGCTCATCCCAAAAGATTTCATATTTCCGATCGCTGTAGAGGTCGAGCGCGACATGCGTGCAGTAGTCGCCGTGGGCCGCGTTCTTCCGAAACATGTCCTTGACCATTGACCCTTGCGGCAAGATGCCGAACAACTCGACCGGCTGCGTGCTGTAGCCAATTACCTTATCGGGCATGAGGCTCGTGTATGTCATTCGCCGCAGCACTAGCCCGTTGGGATAGGCGAAGTAATCCTCAGTTCCCCGCAACCGCGGCTGCGTATCGTCGTTCTGATTGACGGCGAAATAGTTCCACCGCACCCACACGCGCCCCGGGCCGCTCTCCAGGACATCGACAAAGCTATTCTTTTCCTTGCGGCCCATGTTGTTCATGAGTTCCGCCTCGCCCAAATTGCCTTCGAAGAACTGGTTGCACATCGCCGCCCCACTCGGCAGCTCGTAATACGGGCAGTAGCTGGCCTCGTGGCTGAACACAAACTGGCACGGGTTCGCCTTCCACCGTACGACGATGGCCCGCTTCGCATTCATGTCGGCATGCGGCGGGCTGGGCGTAAGCGCTCCCGTATAGTGCCCAGGCGCATAGTCACTCACCTCGACGGCACATACGCCCGGCGTGGTCTTCTTGGCCAGCTCCGCCATCGTCACTGGTACCGACTTTGCAGACGATGACTCCGCACCGCCGCCAGTTTCGCTATTCGCAGCGCGAACCAAAACCACGAACGACAACGCCCCCAGCGCCAACCAACTCACAGGCCGTGCCACACACGCTCGGTGCCACTGGCTTCGCCAGTGTTTTTGACGAACCATCGAAACCTCCCGCTAATCGCTGAAGCCGATTCTCCCTTGCACTAGTTTATAGCACTCGGAGCATGCGGCGAATCTGCTTGTCGGCAAGTCTTCGACCAGCAGAGCAATGGCAAAACTAGACTTGGTGGACGGGTTCGCCACCCCGCGCGATCCCAGCAATCGATCGCGGCACTCGAGAGAATAGCAGATCGCCACGCCGCAAACGTCGACTTGCCCCGCTCCACGAATTCCCGCCGCAATTCCCGTCCCTCCGGCTGGGACTATCACGCCTCTCACCCTCGCCGTAAAATTGGGGACTGTGGTCGCATTCGGCGATCGGCTCGCGTTCAGCCCCTGTTTTCAACGGAACTCCCATGCCTGGCACTTGCGTAATTGGTTTACAATGGGGCGACGAGGCCAAAGGCAAAATCGTCGATCGGCTCACGCGTGAGCACGACTTCGTCGTGCGGTATCAAGGTGGCGCCAACGCCGGCCATACCGTCGTCGTGGGCGATCAGGTCTATAAACTCTCACTCCTGCCCAGCGGCATCTTGACGCCGGGCGTCACGTGCGTGATTGCTTCCGGCGTCGTGGTCAATCCGGCCCGCGTGATCGAGGAGTTGGACGATTTGGCCAAGCGCGGTGCCGGCTATCCTGAGAACCTACGCATCAGCGATCGGGCCCACGTGATCTTCCCCTGGCACTTTGCCGAGGACCGCGCACTCGATAAAAGTACGTCGGACGGTGAGAACATCGGCACCACCGGCCGCGGCATCGGTCCCTGCTACCGCGATAAGGTTGGCCGGGCCCACGCGATTCGCCTCGGCGACATGTACCGCTCGACATTTCGCTCGCAGGTCGAACACGTGGTGGCGGCCAAGAACCGCGTGCTCGAAGTTCTCTACCCGCCGGGCGAGTTCAAGCCGCTCGACGCCAGCCAAATCTTCCGCGAATACACTGGTTACGCCGAACGCTTGCGGCCCCATGTGTGCGACACGACCGAGCTATTGCTCACCGCAGCCGAGGAGGGCAAACGACTGCTGTTCGAAGGTGCTCAAGGAGCACTGCTCGACGTGGACCACGGCACGTATCCGTTCGTCACGAGCAGCAATAGTTCCGGCGTGGGCATCGCCAGCGGGTCGGGCGTGCCGGGGCGGCATATCAACCGCTGCATCGGCATCGTGAAGGCCTATTCGACACGTGTCGGCGGCGGCCCGTTCCCCACCGAGCAAGATAATCCCACCGGCCAATACCTCCGCGACCGCGGCAACGAATACGGCACGGTGACCCGCCGGCCACGCCGCTGCGGTTGGTTGGATGCCGTCGCTCTGCGGTACACCAGCCGCTTGAGCGGCGTCGATATGTTGGCCGTCATGTTGCTCGACGTTTTGAGTGGCCTCGAAACCCTTCAGGTTTGCACGGCCTACGAGATCGACGGCAAGACATCGGTGCGGTTCCCGAGCCACGTCGACGACCTGCGGCGTGCGAAGCCCGTTTACGAAACGCTGCCCGGCTGGAAGGAAGAAATCACTGGCTGCCGCACGTACGAAGCACTGCCGGCGAACGCCCGGGCATATCTGCGCCGCATCGGCGAGTTGGTGAAACAGCCGGTGGGCATGGTGTCGGTTGGTCCGGAACGCGAACAAACGATTGTCGTTAGCAAGATGTAATCCGATGGCCGGAGAAGTGGCGCCGCCGACACTTGAACTTTCGCCCGATCGCTTGCCGCGTCATATCGCGATCATCATGGACGGCAACGGCCGCTGGGCCGAGCGGCAAAACCTGCCGCGCGTCGCCGGGCATCAGCGCGGCGTCGATTCCGTTCGCCGCACGACGGAAGAGTGTGCGCGGCTGGAGATCGGGCAACTCACACTCTACTGCCTTTCGAGCGAGAACTGGAAACGCCCGCAGACGGAAATTAACTTCCTGATGCATCTACTCGAACAGTACATGATCGAGGAACGCTCGACGATCATGGAAAACAACGTGCGGGTACGGATGCTAGGCCGGCGGAACGATATTCCCGAACAAGTGCTGCGCGAACTCGACGAAACCGTGCGGCTGAGCAGCACCAACACCGGCATGTGGCTGAACTTGGCGATCAACTACGGCAGCCGGGCAGAAATCGTGGACGCCGTGCGAGCGATTGGCGACGAGATCGAAGCAGGGGAATTGAAGGCCGGCGACATTGACGAAAACATCATCGCCGAACACTTGTACACGGCGGGTGCACCGGACCCCGATTTGCTCATCCGCACGGCCGGCGAGATGCGGATCAGCAACTTCCTGCTCTGGCAAATTAGTTATGCGGAGTTGTGGGTGACCGAGAAGTGCTGGCCGGAATTCGACGAGGCCACGCTACACGACGCTCTTCGCGCCTATGCTACGCGACACCGCCGATTTGGCGGTCTAGCACGTTGAGCAGCGCCTCGCCGTCGGTTAGCCGAGTGTTTCCTTCTCAACCTGATCGGCCATTCTTCTGTGATAGGCCGCGAGTTTCTCGCGTAGATCGGGTCGCGAAGTAGCCAACATACGAATGGCGAGCAAGGCTGAGTTCTTCGCGCCGTGCGAACCAATGGCGAGCGTTCCCACCGGCACGCCGCCGGGCATTTGGGCGATCGAGAGCAACGCATCGAGGCCGCCGAGCGCTTGGCTGGGCATCGGCACACCCAGAACGGGAAGCAGCGTTTGCGCGGCAACCACGCCCGGCAGATGAGCCGCCAGACCGGCCGCCGCGATAATTACCTTCATCCCGCGCTGTTCGGCTGTTGTGACGAACTTGGTCACCAACTCGGGCGAGCGATGAGCCGACGCCACTTTCGCCTCGTAGGAAACACCGAATTCATCAAGGATGTTGGCGGCTGCCTGCATGGTTTCCCAATCCGACTTGGAGCCCATTAGGATGCCGACCGGCGGCTGAGTGGTGTCGTTCATATCTTGCTTGGCCTATGGTTGCGTACGGTGACACAATTACTTGCAGAACCGTGAGACGAAACGTTGCATTCCGTCGCCGTTGGCTCCGGGTTAAACGATCCGAGATGTTTCATTCTCCATGCAGTCATCATAAAAAGTCGCCACGCAGGGAAGAACTATAAGACCACGTTGTATTGAATTTTCGTGCGCCGTCAATCCTCGATGAGAGACCGACTACGACTTTGGAATGCCGGAACCCAGCCAATCTCCTCGTCACCTTACGTGGCGATTTCCTGCGTGGCCGCGACGCGTTGTAGAACAGAAACCAGTGCCTCCTGCTGGACTGGTTTTACCAGATGTTCGTCGAACCCCGCATCTTGCGAACGCTGGCGGTCTTCTGGTTGACCATAACCCGTGATGGCGACAATCGACTCGTCGTTGAATCCTTCTTTGCGTAGCGTCTTGGCGACGTCGTAGCCGTTCATGCCGGGCAAACCGATATCGAGAAAAATCACTTCGGGACGGAACGAGTGAGCGACTTCGATGGCTTCGAAGCCATCGAATGCGGTGCGGACGTCATGCCCCAAGGCATTGAACAGCTGGGCACACGCGGTGGCCGTATCGCGATTATCATCAACGACCAACACGCGCCGGCGGCCAAGCATATCACAATGGGCGCTCTTGGCACTGGGAGTTTCCAGGATGACCGCATCTTCCGCGAGCGGTAGCCGCACGGTGAACGTCGAGCCGCGACCGAGGCCTTCACTTTCGGCCGAAATCGTGCCGCCGTGCATTTCAGCCAGCTTGCGGGCCACCGTCAGGCCGATTCCCAACCCACCCTGGGAACGGTCGAGCGAACGATCGGCCTGGGCAAATAAGTCGAAGACGTGCTCTAGCATCTCGGGCGTGAGTCCCACTCCCGTATCGATTACTTGGATAATCGCCTGTGGCTGTTCCGCGTGAACACGGATCGTAATACGTCCGCCCGGATTGGTATACTTGGCCGCATTGAGGAGAAGATTCGCCAGGATTTGCTCGGCCCGCGTCGGATCGACATACACCACAATGGTGTCGTCCGGAATCTCGAGAATCAGTTCATGGTGTTTTTCTTCGAGGGTGGGACGGACCGTGGCCGTAACGCCATCGATCAAAGCGCGAATATCGGCATTGCGCCGCTGCAGGGTGATCTTATCGCGGCTGATGCGCGAGACATCCAGGAGATCGTCGATGAGGCGGGCCAAGTTACCGGTTTGGCGATCGATCACGCCGAACATCTCATCAGCCGATTCGTCCGGTGACATTTGGCCGAGCGTTACCGCATAGCGAATGGCGGCCAGGGGATTCCGCAACTCATGCGCTAACATCGCCAAGAACTCATCCTTTTGGCGGCTGGCGTCCTTGACTGCCTGAAACAAGCCGGCATTGTCGACCGCCACGGCAACGCGCTGGGCGAGGCTTTCGGCCAGGGCCACTTCGCGTTGCGTGTAACGCCGCTGCGGATCGCAAGCCACGAGGCCGATGACGCCGATCGTACGGTCACGAATCTTGAGCGGCACGCTGATGACGGCGTGCGGCTTCAATTGGGCGACCATCGCCCGATGTTCGTCAGTCTGGGTAAAGCTCTGCAATTGCGGATCGGAGATACTTTCCAGCAGTTGCGATTGACCGGTCTTCAACGCGCGAACGGTGGCGGTGCTCGAATCCCAGTCAAGCGGGAATTTGCTGAGCATCTCGCCCAAAACTTGGTCCTTCGCAGGATCGATGTGCGCGTGCGCGTGGTACTCGATGCTTCTTCCTTCGTCCACGACATAGACGACGCACCAATCGGCCAGAAAAGGAATCGGCAAGCGGGCGGCCTGTTGCAGCGCACTCTCGCGGTCGACGAGGGCGGCCAAACTCGTGCTCGCATTCGACAAGAATACCAGGGCCTCTTCGGCGCGCACCCGGTTGGCCACGTTCATGCGCAGCTGTTTGCCTTCGTTGATTGCCTTTTCCGTGGCTTGCTTGGCGACCAGCTTGGACTGCATCACTTTTTCACCCAGCCAACCGATCGCGAGCGAGACCGACATGTAAATAACGAACCCAATTTGATACTCGTAGCCGGCGATTCTGAAGGAGTAAATTGGTTCCAGAATCGCATAGGACAAAACGAGGCCACTCAAGATGACGCCGATCAGCGTTGGCCGAAAGCCACCCCACCAGGCCAGCACGAATGTGGCTGGAAAGAACGTGATGAACGGTACGCGGTCGTTAAGAAACGATTTCAGTAGCCATTGCGCAGTCCAAGCGAGTAGTACCGCGAAAAGAGCGGCCAAAAAATCCTTCACGATGTGCATTGTGTTCCCCATGCCGACATCGTGCCGTAGTAGAAGAGAAATCCGCGCCAAGTTCATCATTACGCTTGCGGCGAGAAAAGGCAATTACAATCGGTTGGATCCGCGGCAAACTGTGGCCCAGTTCGCAGTATTAGCCAGCAACGCTCGAATTGGCGGCAATGCCGCCAGCTCCCATGGCGAGCAAATTGATACCAATTTCACATAGCAGCGGGAGGTGCTGGGCGTACGAATCGCCCGAACACCATGCGGCCAGCGCTGGTTTGGAGCACGCTCGTAACGATTGCCGCCACTTGCTCGCCAAGGTGCTCGCGACCGCCTTCGATGACGACCATCGTGCCGTCTTCCAGATAGCCAACGCCTTGGCCCGATTCTTCGCCTGGCTTCACGATGCGGACATCGATCGCTTCGCCTGGTAAGAAAACGGGCTTCAGCGAATTGGCAATATCATTGAGGTTGATCACTCCCACGTTGTGGAGCTTCGCCACTTTGTTCAGGTTGTAATCATTCGTCACAACCTTTCCTTCCAGGTGCTTTGCCAGCAGCACCAGCTTTTGGTCGACCGGCTGACCGGCAAACTCCGGGAGGTCGCGGTCGTAGATCATCAGGTCGACCTTCGGATCGCTGCGCAGCCGATTGAGGATGTCGAGTCCGCGGCGGCCACGATTGCGTTTGAGCTTGTCGTTCGAGTCGGCAATTGCCTGCAGTTCAGCGATCACGAATTGCGGCATGATGAGTTGATTGTCGATGACGCGAGTTTCGACAATATCCGCGATGCGCCCATCGATCACGACACTCGTATCGAGCACGTAGGGTTTGAGGCCCTTCACTTCCTTGGCAAATTCAACGTATGGAATAATGAAGCGGAAGTCATCCTTGGTTTGCAGCAAGATGCTGATACACGAATAGCAAATGATGGTGGCTAGCGCGAGGCTCAACCAGTTCGCGAACCAAGAATTACTCGTCGGTAACAGCGGCGATAGAGCTAGCTGGAAAACATACGTCAGAAATAGACCAATGATCATTCCAAAAAAAACAGACGTAATCGCTTCCAACCGCTTGCGGCGAACTGCAACATCGGCCATCAACACGCCCACCGCCACCGCTAATACGCCCAAAAATGCGGTCCACGTCAGCCATCCAGCCGTGCCTTCGAGAAGCGGCGACAGGGCCAGGCGGAAGCCTAGCGCGATGGCCACGGCCATGAAGACGACACGCAACACGATCAGCGCCATAAATTATGAACTCCAATTACCCAATGGCTATGAACGACGCCCGAGGCGCCGAGCCTGGTCGCTGGCACGAGCCCCCTCAACCAGCGTGGAATCCATTTATTCTATCAAGCCAGCCGACCGACTACCAATGGCCTCATTGGCCAAGCAGTTGCCGGTGTTCCTCAAAGGCAAACCGGTCGGTCATGCCAGCCAAGTAATCACCGACCGCTCGGGGCAGATTTTCGAATACGGCAATTCGTTGGAATTTGGGGGGCAGCTTTTCTGGCTGGGCAATTAGGATTTCAAACATCTCGCGAATCGCCTGTTTGGCGTGTTCTCGCTTCGCCAAGAGTTGCGGATGGCGATACACTTTGTCGAACAGAAACTGTTCGAGATTTGCTTTTTTTTGCACGAATTCTTCGGATGGACAAATAACAATCGGTGCACGGCGCACGTCGTCAGTCGTTGCCACGGCACCTTCCGAGAGCGTTTGTTGAGTCTGCTCGATATGGTCACTTACTTGCCAATCAATGATTTCGTGGACGATGGCCCGCAACAACTGCCGCTTATTGAGAACAGGCAAACGATCTAAGACTCGCTCACGCGCTTCGCTCCAGAGCGGCACTTCGAATAACTGTTCGGCGCTCAGCAGCCCAAGCTCCAACGCATCGTCGGCGTCGTGGGCGTCGTAGGCGATGCTGTCGGCGGCATCGACGACTTGCACCTCCAGCAGTGGACTCGACACTCGTTCCGTCGAATTCGAGCCGTACGTGTAGTGATGTCGTTTATTGGCACGCTGCCGTTGTCCTTCGAGGACTTCATCGGTGAGATTTAGTCCTGGATATTCGCGATAACTCGATTCCAAGAGTTCACAAATTCTTACCCCTTGGGCATTGTGGTTGAAACCGCCCACGTCGCGGAGGCATTCGTCGAGCACAGCTTCACCCGCGTGGCCGAAGGGCGGATGGCCCAAGTCATGTGCGAAAGCCAAGGCTTCGACCAGGTCTTCGTTGAGCCGCAGGGCGCGGGCGATGGTTCGGGCAATCGAGGCGACTTCGAGCGTATGAGTCAGCCGCGTGCGATGATAGTCGCCCATCTCGCCGGCAAACACTTGCGTCTTTTGGCTCAGCCGGCGAAAGGCAGCACTGTGCAAGATGCGATCGCGATCACGCTGATACGGGCCGCGGTATGGGTGAGGGGATTCCGGGTGACGCCGCCCACGGGAATCGGCGCTATGCATGGCATACCGCGCCAAGATTGTCCGCTCGCGTTCAGAAAGGATATCGATCTGGTCGGCCATACTAACGTGCGAATGAAGAGTTCTCTGCGAAAGAATCTGTGGGAGGCGCCTCCGACGCCGATGCCACGTCACTTCGGCATCACGTCGTCGGCCTCGGAGAGGCCTCCCACAAAGAACCTGCTATCCAGGCCTCACGACTTCTCCGATGGAAGAACGGTGGTCAAGAACTCCCACAGGGCTTCGAGCGACTGGGGAATCACGCGAGTGCCGGCGAGCACCGGCATGAAATTATTATCGCCGCCCCAGCGCGGGACGAGGTGCCAATGCAGGTGCCCCGGCAGCCCGGCACCGGCCACGCGGCCTAGATTCAAACCAATATTAAAGCCTTCGGCATTCATGTGTTCGCGATACACCAGCGTGAGCCGCGACAACACCTTCATGCATTCCAAATGCTCGTCGTCGGTCAATTGGCTCGGTTCGCCCACATGCCGCAGCGGTGCGATCAGCAGGTGGCCATTGTTGTAGGGAAAGCGGTTGAGCACGACGACGACATGGTCGCTGCGGCAGGCAACCATCAATTGGCGATCCACGTCGGCCGAAGGCTCGTAATGCGCCGCTGCGCGGCACAAGAAGCAATTTGCATCTGCACCGGCGTGCCATTGAAGTGGAGCGGGTGGTGGATCCGCCTTTTCCGCGCTGCCAGTGACATATTCGAGCCGCCAGGGCGCCCAAAGGCGAGCGAAATTCACGGTCGTAATACCCTCTGGAGATGACAGATGCGTTCTTGATTGATGTTGAGAAACTTGCCCTTCGCGACTCGCTGTAATTATCGAGTGAAAGCAGGTGGCGTCAATTGCCCGGCGGGTCCGCGAATTCAAATAACTCGCATATACCGTGTTCGATGAAGAATGATTCTTTTTTGGGGTGCCATGCCCACGGCTCGGCGTGGGCGTGTGAATTGCCGCGCCAACCTGGCCACGTTGGCGGCCTCCGTAACCAGGGCACCCAAACGTGTCTCGATCCTTACCGTGCGAAGGATAGATGCTCAGTTACCATCCCGCCAAGTAACCAATTGCCGCCAAGACAAAACCAACAAACGTCGTAACGCAAACGCCGGTAATGACCGAGGCTTGCGGAACGAGGATCGCGACGAATGTTGCGGCAGCGCAGCTGCCGAGGTACACGCGAATCGCGAGGCTGCCAAAGTCGGTATACCAGCCGGTGAATGCAAAGGCGGCGAAAGCAAATGCCGCGGCGGCTCGCTTGCCAAATACGACGGCCAACGTGCGGTGACCGGCGGCCAGGTCGGCGTCGTAATCGGCGGCCGTGGCAACGGCGTGAATGCCGGCGACGCACAACGCGAGCAGGTAATAGCGAAGCGGCATGTCTTGATAGTTGGCGTTGAGGCTGTAGCCCATCATTAGCGGCAATAGGAAATAGCCGAGGCCATTGGCCAGCGAATCCAGCGGCGGGCGTTCCTTGAGCCGATACGGCGGCACCGAGTAGATCCAGGCCATCACAACCAGCGAAACCGTCGCCATGAAATTGTCGCGGTTGCGCGTGAGGCACGCACTGAAAATCACGAGCGGAACCATGGCGACACAAGCGCTAAATACAAGCGGCTGCTCGGAAGGCGTGACGACCGCTCCCCAAATCGCTCGGCGACGCGAAGAGCGACGATCCGATTCGTAATCGTAAATATCATTGAGGCCGCAGCCGATGAGGCTCATCGGAAAGGTGAGCATCAGCAGTTGGCCCATGGCGGGGCCGGTGAGGCGTGCGTGGGCAGCGTGCATCCCCAATGCGTAGACCAACGGCAATACGGGCCAGATGATCGGTCGGCTCACTTGAACGAGAAACAGAAATTGGCTCGTAAGCGAATTCATCTGGAACTGCAGCCGCTACGATTGCACTGCCAACATAAAAAACGGCGTTAACCGCCGGCCTGCACCAACGGCTAACGCCGATGATTCACCAATCGAGCTTGCGCTCACGTCGACTTATCCATCGATTGCTTGATCATACCCACAATCGCTGTGAGGACCGCGCCGCCAATTGCCCGCCGCCGACGCCGCCGATGATGCCCAGCACCGTTTTGAGAATGGTCGTGAGATTGGCATTTTTCAACAGGCCGCCGACGATGTTACCGCCGGCCGCCCCGCCCAGGAGTTGAATGATCAAGGGGAGAAGTGACATGGTTGCGTTCCTTTACAAGATAAGGAATGGACAATGAACAACACGCTTCCCAACGTGTTTGCCCGACACATCGTCGTGGCCAAAAGCAATATATCGCCGAATTTGCGCGGTGAATAGCCAAACTCGTGCCGAAGTAAGTTGTGGGCGGCCTCTCCCAGGCCGATGACGTGTTCTATTCGCTAGCGCAATCGGCGTCGGAGACGCCTCCCACAGCTCTTTCTTACAACGCGGCGAACAAGGGAACGGCCTCGGTTATTCCTCATTGTGCCGCAGCTTGGCCAGTACGGTGAAATCCTCAAGCGTGGTGGTGTCGCCACTGGTTTCTTTGCCGGCCGCGATATCGCGCAACAGGCGCCGCATGATTTTGCCGCTGCGGGTTTTCGGCAGCGCGTTCGTGAAGCGGATGTCATCGGGCTGGGCCAGCGCGCCGATTTCGTGACGCACGTGCTTTTTCAATTCCTCACGCATGGCATCGTTCGGTACACCGCGTTTCAGCGTGACGAACACGGCGACGGCTTCGCCCTTGAGATCATCCGGCCGGCCGACCGCGGCCGCTTCCGCCACATCGGGGTGCGAGACCAGCGCGCTTTCAATTTCGATCGTACTTAGCCGGTGGCCGGAAACATTGAGCACATCATCGATTCGGCCCATGATCCAATAGTAACCGTCATCATCGCAACGGGCGTTGTCCCCGGCCAGGTATTTGCCGGGGACGCGAGTCCAGTACACCTCTTTGAATCGTCCATCGTCGCCCCAAATGCCGCGCAACATGCCGGGCCAGGGGTGGGTCATGATCAGCCAGCCGCCTTGGTGCGTGCCGACCGGTTCGCCATCGGGATCGACAATCGCGGGAATAATACCCGGGAGCGGCTTGGTGCAACTGCCCGGCTTAGTGGCGATCGCGCCCGGCAGCGGGCTCATCATGATGCCGCCCGTTTCCGTCTGCCACCATGTGTCGACGATCGGGCAGCGTTCCTGGCCGACCGTGCGGTGGTACCACATCCACGCTTCCGGGTTGATGCCTTCACCCACGGTGCCGAGCAGTCGCAGGCTCGAAAGGTCGTGCTTCTTCACATGCTGATCGCCCCATTTGATGAATGCGCGGATCGCCGTGGGGGCCGTGTAAAAGATCGTAACCTTGTACTTTTCGATGAGCTGCCAGAAGCGGGCTTCATCGGGATAATTCGGCGCGCCTTCGTACATGAGGACGGTGGCACCGGCCGAGAGCGGCCCATAGACAACGTAGCTGTGCCCTGTGACCCAACCGATATCGGCCGTACACCAGAAGATATCGTCCTCGCGATGGTCGAACACCCATTGGAAGGTTTTCTTCACGTAGAGGTTGTAACCGGCGGTCGTGTGCTTGATACCCTTCGGCTTACCGGTTGAACCACTGGTATAGAGAATATAGAGCGGCGTTTCGCTATCCAGCGGCGTGGCGGGGCACTCGGCTGACGCCTCCTTCATCAATTCATGCCACCAGAAGTCGCGTCCGGGTTGCATTTTCGCCTGCGGCACATTGGCTCCGCTGCCGGTGCCACTGGCTTTGCCAGTGCCGCGTTGAAAAACGATGCACTTCTCGACCGTTGGGCTCTTGGCAAGTGCCTCATCAACGGTGTCTTTCAGCGCCAGCGCCTTGCCGCGTCGCCAACCGAAATCGGCCGTGATCTGCAGCTTTGCGGCGGCGTCGCGGTTGCGCTCGGCAATCGCTTCGGCCGAAAAGCCGGCGAAGATCACCGAGTGAATTGCACCGATGCGGGCGCAGGCCAGCATCGCGATGGCGAGCTCCGGCACCATGGGCATGTAGATGGAAACCCGGTCACCCGTCTGAATGCCGAGTTGCTTGAGCACGTTGGCGAACTTGCACACTTCCTGATGAAGTTCAGCATAAGTGAGTTTTCGCGTATCGCCGGGTTCGCCTTCCCAGAGAATTGCCGTACGGTCGCCAAGCCCGGCCGCCAGATTGCGGTCGAGGCAGTTGTACGAAACGTTCGTCTTCCCGCCGACGAACCATTGGGCGAACGGTTCTTTCCAAACCAAGGCTTCGTTGAACGGTTGGAACCAGTGCAGTTCTTCCTTCGCGAGATCGGCCCAGAATTTTGGCGGGTCGGCGGCCGCCTGATCCCACAGTGCCTGGTATTCGTCGAGCGATTTGATGCGGGCCTGTTGGGCAAACTCGGCCGGCGGCGCGAATCGCCGTTCTTCATGCATGACTGTGTCGATTTGCCCGCCGTGTGCCGCCGCCATGGGAACCTTTCTATTTGCGAAAAGCGCTGTGATTTAACGGAATCTGCGATTTTACTGTACCGGCAGGGCGTGTCAAATCGAGGGATCAGTCGATGCAGGGCCGATCAGTTTATTAGGTTAGGGAAGTTATAGCAGGGTGGCATGGCCTCGGAGGTATTTCGACGTGGCCATGTTTCTCGAGCGATTCCATGCTCACGCTGCGCGAGAGCATGCCACACTTCGGGCTCCATGTGAAAAACTGATCGGTCCTGCCAGTCAGTGGCCGTTTAGCAAGGGCCATTATCGGGTACGGGCCAATCGCAAAAGCGTAGCGATCTTGCCGCCTGCCTCAGCCAAATTCACTTTGGAAGAACCGGCTCGTCGCTCGCGAAACGTGATCGGCACTTCTCGAAAAGTCGCCCCCGCGCGATGTAAGTGCCAAAGGATTTCCTCCAGGTACGAGTAACCGGCGGCCTGAATATTCGCGAGGTCGATCTTTCGTAATGCCGCAATGCGGTACGCGCGGTACGCGCCGCTGGTGTCGCTAACGGGCAATCGCAATAGCACCCGGCTGAGGCGGTTGATGGTATGGCTCATCATACGCCGATGCAGCGGCCAACCTTCAATTTGGCCACCCGCGCAATAACGCGAGCCAATGGCCACGTCGGCCGCCTCCAGTCCGTTCACCAACTCCGGAAGATGCTGGGGGTGATGACTCCAATCGGCGTCCATCGTGATGATAGCGTCGTAATCTCGTTCCAAAGCCCAACGCATACCGGCAATTGTGGCGGAGCCAAGACCTTGTTTGCCTGGGCGATGCACGCACGCCAAACGAGAATCGGTAGTGGCCCGCTCATCGCACCAATTGCCGGTGCCGTCGGGCGAATTGTCATCGATGATCAGGACACCGGCCGACGGCAGAATCTTAAGAATTGCCTCAACCAGACTGGGCACATTTTCAATCTCGTTGTACGTGGCGAGCGCAACGAGAATGCGGGGGAAAGGCATCTTCAAGCAAACCAGCAAAACGTCAAGTCAAGCACGACCAATATCGATTGTAAACACCAAGTTGCCGGTGGCCCACTGCCGCATGGCCCGCCTATCAGCAATTTCTTGTGAGTCCGACCGATAGCAACGGCGAAACCTCGTTGGCCAAAATCTGCTGGCACATCATCTTATGGAAGATGTTTGCATTCATATTGCCCAACGACGGTGGTTCCACTACTCTTTCCAAGTTTCAACCGGCAGCCAGAAATTCGGCTTGGCAGCCGACGCTAAGTGTAATGCACTACTCACATTTGAGAGTGTGCGCTGCCTCCCTGTCCCCTGCATCCTGTCCCCTGACCCCTCCTCCCATGCTCACCATCATCGATCGCTACATGCTGCGGCAGTTTATTCAGGTGCTTACAATCTGCTTGATGAGCTTGATTGGCCTGTACATCGTAATCGATGCCTTTGGCCACTTGGATCACTTTGTCGATTATGCGGACAAACACCACGGCAACCTGCTGCGCATCATGGGTACCTATTATTCCTATCGGGCCGTCGCCTTCTTCGATCGAACGGCCGGCATTCTCACGCTCATCGCGGTGATGTTTACGATCACGTGGATTCAACGGCACAACGAAATGACCGCGCTGTTGGCGGCGGGTATCTCGCGCGTCCGCGTGCTCCGTCCGGTCTTGCTGGCGGGGGTGTTCATGAGCCTGTTTGCGGCCGCTAATCGTGAAATTGTCATGCCGAATATTCGCGAGCATCTGGCGACCGACAGCCGAAACCTCGGCGGCGATCTCGCGCTGAACATGCAGTCGCGATTCGATAGCCAAACCGACATTCTCATTGGCGGCGAGCAGGTCGTTCAGGCGTCGCAAAAAATTGTGAACGCCAACTTCGTGCTGCCCCGGCCGCTGGCCCAATTCGGTCGGCAACTTTCCGCCAAGGAAGCGACCTACTTGCCCGCGAAAGGCGACCTGCCAAGCGGCTACCTAATGAGTGGCATCACCACACCCAAAGCCATTCTCAAGAGCCCAGCCCTCATGCTCGATAACCGGCCGGTCATCTACACGCCGATCGGCAGCGACTGGCTCAAGCCCGATGAGGTGTTTGTCGTCAGCGGCGTGTCGTTTGAATTCCTGGCCGCTGGTGCGACGTGGCGAGATTTTGCTTCCACGAAGGAAATGATCGATCAACTGCGCAGCCCGAGCACCGATCTGGGAGCCGATGTCCGCGTCGCCATCCACAGCCGGTTCATTCAGCCGTTTCTGGATACAACGCTACTGTTTCTCGGTCTACCGTTTGTCGTAACACGGACCAATCGCAACCCATTTATCTCCATTGGCATGTCGCTTGGTGTCGTTTCGATCTTCATGATCGCAACACTCGGCAGCCAACAACTGGGGACCAAAGGTCTCGTGGACGCGACGCTAGCGGCCTGGCTGCCGCTGATGCTATTCGGGCCGATCGCCGTGGCGATGAGTGATACGCTGAAGCAGTAGGCGTTAGGCGTTAGGCGTTAGGCTATGGTAGACCCCTAACGCCTAACGACTAACGCCTTCCAGTGGCAGTTCTTTTTGCTGCTGGCGCTCTTCGCCAAGCACGCGCACGTACTCGGCGCCGAACAAGATCACGAGCGCGGCATAGTAGGCCCACAACATGACGGCGATGAACGAGCCGATGATTCCGTACGCGCTCGGATAATTCAAGTGCAGCATGTAAGCGGCCAGGGCCTGTCGACCGGCTTCCCATAAAACCGCTGCCAAGAGCCCGCCGCGGACGGAATCCCACCAACAGATTCGGACCTTCGGCACCACTCGGAAGATAATCGTGAAGGCAATCCAATTAAGTAGCAGATTGATCCACAAGCTGGATGCCCAATGAAACCAGGGTCCGACCGCCAATTGTGGTGCGATGGCTTGCTCGACGCCTGACCACACCATTCCCGTCACCATCACCAGGACGATGAAACCACCGACGCCGACAAGCATCGCGAGCGCCTTGAGGCGCTGATACACGAGCCGGGCCACCCATTCGCCCCAACTGGCATGGGGATCCGCCGGCAGTCGCCAGATGCGGTCGAACGCCGCATCGAGCTGCGCGAAGGTAGCAATCGCCGAGATCAGCAGGGCGATGAACCCAATGGGCCCACTCGCCGGCGCTCGCTGTTTAACCGCATTCAGTACGTGCGCTACTTGTTGGGCCAGGTCGGGCGATGCTTGTTGGCCGATGGTCACTAAGAGTTCGTGCTGGGCCTCTTGCCCAACCTGCGTCCAAGCCAGCACCGATCCCAATCCGGCAACGAGCACTAGCAGCAGCGGGAAGAACGACAGGGCCACATAGTAGGCAATCCCCGCGGCCGATAAGGTGCCCTCGTGGTCTTGGAAGCCCAGGTGTGCGCGCCACAACCTTCTGCCGAATCGCTGGATGACTTTCATTCCCGCTATTGTAGCGCCTCCCTGAATTTCGCCAAGCGCGATGTTGCGTCTCGCGCGCCAGTGCGTCATATTGCGGCCACTTTGAGATCGTTACTTGCAATTTAGATTTCCAGGGGGGTGTGGGAGGCCTCTCTGAGGCCGATGACGTTTGTAAATGGCTAGCGTCATTGGCGTCGGAGACACCTCCGACTTGTCCATTCACGCGGCTATCACTCGACCGATACGCGCGGAGGAATCGCCATGCATCCGGCCCGGAGCCGGTAGTGTGAGCGTGCAAAAAGAAACCGCCCGACCGGGGCAATTCGGTCGGGCGGCATTTCGCGGAGGCATTGAGAGTTAGGAGCGAGTTAAGGGAAGGTGCTGCATAGGCGGGTCTCAATCAGGGGTTGTGGCAATTTGTAGGTTTGAGACTTTGTGTTACTGGGCGGCGACCACGTCGGCGGCGGTGCTCAGTTCGATTCCGGTCTTCGAAGCCAGGCTGCCATCGGCCCGAACCACTTCGATGTCGGCGTTGGCAGCACTATCCAAGGCGAGTTCAGGGAGGCGAATCTTCACGGCGTCGGTCTTCCATTCGAGCACTTCGATCTTGAGGGCCGCACCGCCAACTCGCAGGCGAGCCGCACCTTGCTTGTCACCGAACTTTTGGCCGTCGACCAAGAGCGTGGCGCCGACGTTGACCTTTGGACGCGGAGCTTCGTTAGCTGCGGTGGTTGCTGCGCTGCTAGAACCATTCGACGTGACCTGCGAGGGGCTCGCCGTGTTCTGGAGCGAATCAGCCGCTGGGGCTCGCGACGGCGACAGTTGGCGGGTCGCACTGATCGAGGGAAGCCGCAACACTTGGCCGGGCGTCAAAGCAGCCGTCTGCGGCAGGTGGTTGAACTGCGCGATGTACTTGGCGTTCGAGCTAGTTGCGTATTCCTTCAGCGAGATTTCGTAGAACGAGTCGCCGGGCAGCACGACGTAGCTGCTGTGGAACGGTTCGTAAGCTTTGCCAGGGAACGCTTGGTTTTCAACATTGACGATTCCGCCATTGCCGTCATAACCGCCGTTCATTCCTCCGTTGTATACGCCACCGTCGTTGCAGGTGCCGTTGTTCAATCCGCCGTTGTTGCAGCCGCCATTGTTGTTGCAGTTGTTGATCCCATTGTTGCCACAACCATGGTTGCCGTTCTGATTTCCGCCGTTGCTCAGGGCAATTCCAAGCCCCTGGGTGACAATGCGGCCGACATTGTTATTGCCGGCCAAGCTGGCCTTGAGGCTGTTGTGATTTCCGTTGTTTCCGTTATTCCTGGCGGCGGCTGGACTCACCGAAATCAGGCCGGCGGCGGCGAAGGTGGCGATGAGGATTGAGGTCTTCATGGTTCTGGCTCCGAATTTCAAGGTTTTGGTTGCTTATGGTTGATTGACTGGATGTCGTTGTTTCCTGCGACACCGTCTCTTACGGCCAGCCACGTTGGCGTTACAACCAGACGCCAAGAATCCTAAATAACTGCTGCCAATCGCTTAGAAATTTGAAAAAATGCCGTCAAATTCGCTGCTCCTACTAAACACCCAGGGCCCTGCCTACAGAGGCTAGCCGTCTGGCGTGTTCAGGCTCGCCGCCAGTGACTCCGGCCTCCACACGATATGCGGACCATGGCAAAGACGTCGCAAACCAAGGCAAATTTTCGCATTGTGCCCGCCGGGGATGGCCCCCATGACGGGGACACGGACCAAGTTACAATAGGTGGGGCGCTAGCAGGCGGCGGGCGACCGACCCAAACCGTACAAAGCTTGAGGAAGTCAAGATGGACGATGACTTACACATCAGCCGGATCATGACCGCTTGGTCGATGGTTCGTGAGGCCCACGGCGACCACACCGCCGTACAATCGGCCCAACAACGCCTGCTCGACCGTTATGGTGGGGCGGTGCGGCGATACGCCTTGTCGGCCCTGCGGAACGAGGACGCGGCCGACGAGGTGTTCCAGGAATTTGCCCTGCGGTTCGTCCGCGGCGATTTCGGCAAGGCCGATCCGGAACGCGGCCGGTTTCGGGCATTTGTGAAGACAGTCGTCTATCGCCTGATCGTCGATTACCAACGGCGCGCCAAGAAATTAGGCCGCGAGGGAGCCATGCATTCGAATGTCGCCGAGCCGGAAGATTCGGCCGCAACCCTCGGCGACGATGAAGCGTTTCGTACAAGTTGGCGCGACGAATTGCTCGCGCGCTGCTGGCAGAAATTGGAAGCGGATGAGAAGAGATCCCGGAAACCGTACCACACCGTGCTTCGGTACCGTGTTGCTCACCCCGAACTGCGTTCGCCCGAATTGGCGAATGGCCTTTCTGAAGAGCTTGGCAAATTGATTAACGCGGGTGCGGTTCGCGTATTGCTGCACCGCGCGCGCGAACTGTTCGCGGAGATTCTGCTGGATGAGGTGGTGGAATCGCTTGCCGACGGTTCACTCGATGAGGCCGAACAGGAACTCATCGACCTAGAATTGCACGAGTACTGCCGGCCGGCACTGGATGCGCGGCGAGCGAAAGGCAAATAACCACGGAGGCACGGAGGTCACGGAAACTCAGATTTGTCATTGGCAATTGACATGTGAAATGTGGCCATTTATGACCTGGCCAATAACAAGTGCTATGCCTTCAATGACAAGTCTTATTCTCCGTGTCCTCCGTGCCTCCGTGGTGAATACGAATACATGGCCGAAGAGAAGTCATCACACACGAGTTTGCCAGATGCCGGTCGTGGAAGCGATCCGGCTGCTGAGAGTGCGTGGCCGGATACGCAGGCTACGGCTGCCGCCAACACTCACAGTGCGCCGGACGACGCGCCAAGTGACACGAGTAAGCCAACAGAAATTAGTCCGTTAATGTCGCCGCATGCATCCGATTTGGTCCTGGCCGATGCGCCGACGGATGTGCGACCATGTGCTTCTTTTTCGCTTTCGGATGTGCGACTGGCGGACGAGGAGACAGGGGCCGCGCCGAGCTTTCGAATACCGGCCGCGCCTGCAAATCTTGGTGGTGCGGCCAAGACCATCGAGATCAATCCCGCGGCGAAACGAGTGGACAACGATCGCGGCCCCACGGCGCTCTTGCCGGGAGCAAAAATCGATGACTTCGAGATTGTAAAGCTACTCGGGCGGGGCGCATTTGGTCACGTCTACCTCGCCCGGCAGCTTTCGCTCGATCGACTGGTTGCCTTGAAAATTTCGGCCAACCGCGGCAGCGAAGGTCGCACGATGGCACGGCTCGAGCATCAGCACATCGTGCAGGTGTTCTCCGAAAAAGTTGACCCAGAATTCAATCAGCGGTTGTTGTGCATGCAGATGGTGCCCGGCATGGCGTTGGATAAATTGATCGGAAAGCTTGGGGAGCGAGGAGCGAGGAGCGAGGAGCGAGAACAGGTGGCAGGCAATTCCCCAGCCCCCAGCCCCCACCCCCGAGCCTCCTCCTGGTCCGGCGCCGAACTGCTCGAAATCATCGACAGTAGCGGTTCGTTGCCCACGGCCCTCGACCCGGCCGCACTCCACGATCGTGAAGCACTGGCCAAAATGGACGCCATCGAAGCCACGGCCTGGTTTGGCGCCCGGCTGGCCGAGGCGCTCGATTTCGCCCATCGCAACGGTGTGCTCCACCGCGATATCAAGCCGGCGAATATCTTGGTGAATCCCTACGGGCGGCCGATGCTAGCCGACTTCAACATTTCCTCGCAACCGGTCGGCAGCGAAACGAGTGGCGAGGAGATGTTCGGCGGCACGTTCGCTTACATGGCGCCGGAACACTTGGATGCATTCAATCCCGACGACCCGACCGGCCACGAGGCAGTTACGGCGCTGTCCGATTTATACTCACTCGGCTTGGTGCTGCGGCAATTACTCGATGGTTGCAGCAGTTTTCCGCCGATCGTGCGCAAAGCGAAGCTGGGCGATACGCTGCGGGCGATTGCGGATAAGCGCCGTCAAGCTGGTGCGCCGTGTACGCCTGCTACGCCGGGCGCACGCATGACGCTTGAGCGAACGATTTGCCGCTGCTTGGAGCCGAGTCCGGGGGATCGATTCGCGAGTGGCGCCGCGCTGGCCGCTCAACTGGATGGCTGCCGACGGCTGCGCGAGGCGGAACTTAAATTGCCCGTGGTGCCGCAGATGTTTCGGCCGATCCTGCGGCATCCGTTCCTGTGGCTCTTGGTGCTGGTCGTGGTGCCGCAGCTTATCGGCAGCGCGGTCAACATCACTTACAACCTAACGCAAATCGTCAATGAGCTGAGCGACGTTCAAAAGGTCCAGTTCAATCGATTGGTGCTCGCCTATAACGCGGTCGTCTATCCCACTGCCGTCGTGATCTTTGTGGTCGTGGTACGGCGGGTGTGGCGGAGTTGGAAAGCACTGCAAGCGGGTGTTCGTTTACCCGAGGGCGAGGTCCAAGTGGCTCGCCGTAAGATATTGCGGTTGCCGCGCTGGATTGCCGGCCTCACCGCGTTCGGCTGGTTTCCGGGCGGCATGATCTTCCCGCTGGCGATTCAACTCACTACGCCCCCGCTTAGTTTCTTGATGGCGGCACACTTTTTCGTGTCATTCTGCCTATCCGGGCTAATTGCCTTGGCCTATTCGCTGTGTGGCGTCGAATTCGTGGTGCTGCGCGGGCTGTATCCTGGCATGTGGCGCGACGCTCAGAACTTCACCGATGTCGCGCGCGAGGAATTACAGCCCGTGAGCGGCCAGCTGAATCGTATCGAATTGTTGGCGGTTTCGATTCCATTGCTGTCGGCGATTGTCTTTTTGCTCTTCGGCAACGTGGCAAATGGCACGTTTCGCACGATCGTGGCATCGCTCATCGTGATGGGCGTGTTGGGATTCCACATTACGAGCGCGGTGAAGAACCACCTTTCTCGTGTCTTAGTGGCGCTCACGAACACGCCAGACTGAGGCTGGCCACCTCGGCGGAAAGAACACCTGTAAAGGCCCTTATGCCCGCCACGTGCGACCATCGGCCTGGTGGGTTAGCAAGACCAACGGACGATCATGATCGTCCGCCGCCGCCAAGCCGAAGGAGAAAGGCAGCACTTCGCTATCCATCGATGGAGCGTTCACGGCCTCGCACTGCCCAACAAGCTGAAGTTTTGAACCGTCGTGGCGATAGAGTCGGAGTTGCCACGGATTGCGTTCAATGAACAATGCCTCGCGGACGCCAATTTTCGAGTAGAACGGCAGCTTCTTGCGACTCCGATCTCCCGGGCTGATCACTTCCACAACAAAGTCGAGCGGGCCGGTCCAGAACGTGCCGTGATTTTCGGCCGCGCTGCCCTTGAGAATCACGACGACATCTGGCGAGCGAAAGTTCTTCTTCCACCGTGCGATGCGATCGCTGACGTTGATACCTGGACGCACATCGCCCAGCCCCGTTTCCCCGATGACTTGCTCGAACACGTAGGTGAGTTTTGAAACGATCCTTTGATGCGAATCGTCTGCCATTGGCGACATCACGTAAACACCCTCCCACACTTCATCATGCCGGTCGATACCACGGGCCTTGCGATCGGCGCGGAGTTCTCGCGCAAGCTCCTGATCCAACACTAACAGCGACATGACTCATCTCCCCAACCACGTGATGTCCTACTTGCATCATACCGCGCTACTGGAATTTCGCCAAAATCAAGCTTGGAGTACCGCGGCAGCGGCAGCGGGCCGAGTCGCGGCGGCACCAGTGAGCAACTCCAGCAGCCGAATGGTGGCGACTTTGTCCGGTATCGGGTGGCCGCGGGTGAGGTCCGGGTCGCTGTGGATGGCGGGCCGCAGATTCGGCAAACCGACGCAACTGGGACAGCCGTCGTCGCAGGGGCAATCGCGAACCATTTCGAGGCAGATGTCGAGCAGTTGGGCCATGTTGGCAAAACCGCGTTCACTATAACCCAGGCCGCCGGGATAGCGGTCATAGAGAATCATCGTGGTGTGGCCCAAGTTCTTGCTATCGACCACGCCACCGAGGTCGCGGCTATCGCACATCGCCACCAGCGGCAAGGCAACCACGGCCAAATTTCGTAGACCGACCACGCCTTCACTCGCTCGCATGCCGGCCGCCTTCATCTCCGCGCGTGTGGCGTCATCTGGGGTCAGCCAGACGGCGGTCGTTTGCAGATTTTGGGCCGGAATGTTCACCGGCCCCAAACCAATGTTCTCTCGCGTCGCGAATTTGATCTTCTTGAACGCCACGGTCTGCCAGGCGACATCGACATCGCCATACCCCAACATCGAGCGCTGGAAACCAGGGTTCGTCGCACGCTCGCCGGTGATGCGCACATTGCTTTCGAGCACCGCCTGGGTGTAGTAATCCGTCTCGCGGCGTTCAATGTAGGCGACTTTGCCCAGCAGATCCAACTCGCGGACCAGATAAGTTTCGCCGTTGTGCAGGTAAACAGCTTCGGGATATACCAGTTCGGGGGCGCTGATGGCGTCGACATTGGCGATGACAGTGTGGTCGGTGAAACCACGGGCCGGGGGCGGGGACGCCCCGGCTCGCTGGTGATGATTGCCGCTTTCGATCAGGACGATGCTGAACGTGTTGTCGCTCATGTGACGCAGGCTGACGCCGACCGCCGGGTTTTGGCCGCCGGCAAAGTAGTATTGTTCCTTCACGTTCGCGATGACACCTTGATCGTTGAGCGCACCCACAATGGGCGGCGCGAGCGGACCAAAGCGCTCCAAATCATCCTCTGGTTTTAATGGCAACTCGAACGCCGCGGCCGGCAGATGCTTCGCCAACACGTAGGGGTTATCGGGATCGACCACCGCATGTTCGGGCGACTGTGAGAAAAAATATTCCGGATGCCGCAGCAAGTATTGGTCGACGGGGTCGTTCCCCGCGAGTAGCACCGCCAGGCTCTCATCGTGCCGACGGCCACTGCGACCGGCCTGCTGCCAACTGCTGGCAATCGTGCCCGGGTAATTGACGAGCAACGCGACATCGAGCGTACCGATATCGATTCCGAGCTCCAGCGCATTGGTCGCCGCGACGCCCCGCAGGTTGCCGCTAAACAAATCCTGCTCGATCTGCCGGCGTTCATTCGGCAAATAGCCGCCGCGGTACGCCCGCACTTTATCGGCCAGTGGCGAATCCTCGGCCGCTAGCTCTTCACGGGAGTAACGATGGATCAATTCCGCCGCCTGCCGCGTGCGGGTGAAGGCCAATGCTTGACCGCCTGCTTTCAACGCCTCGACCAGCCATGTCACTGCGTCGTCGTTGGCACTTCGCCGAGCGAGCGAATCCTTGCCAAGTGGCGATGGATTCCACAGCGCAAAGTATTTTCGGCCACGCGGTGAGCCATCGTCATCGATCACGGTCACATCGCGGCCAAGCAGGCGCGACGTGAGTTCCCCCGGGTTCGCAATCGTGGCACTGGCAGCCAAGAAGACGGGCCGCGAGCCGTAGTGCTCGCACACGCGCATCAACCGCCGTAGCACCGCCGAAACGTGCGCACCAAGAATCCCACGATACGTGTGGACTTCGTCCACGACCACAAATCGCAGTTCGGAGAAAAACGTCGCCCATTTCGGATGGTACGGCAACACGGCCGCGTGCAGCATATCGGGGTTCGAGAGCACAAGATTCGCTTCGCCGCGAATCCGCCGCCGCTGGGCGGTGGGCGTATCGCCGTCGTACACTCCGGGGCGAACCGCGCGGGCGACTTCCTCATCAGTAGCGACGAGGTCTAGCAGCCCTTTCAATTGATCTTGAGCAAGTGCCTTGGTGGGAAACAGATAAAGCGCACGGCCGCCCTCGGCCAACGCCGATTCGATGATCGGCAAGTTGTAGCAGAGTGTTTTTCCACTGGCCGTGCCCGTAACGACGACGAGGTCTTGCCGCGCACGGGCCGCCTCGAGCGCCGCGACCTGGTGACAATAGAGCTGTTCGATGCCACGTGCCGCTAGCAGGCGCACTAATGGCTCAGGCAGCGGCCGCGCGGGCACGGCAAAGCGTCCCGATCGCTCGGGCAGCACTTCGACATGTTGTAACTGGCCGCCGTAATCGGGACGCGATTGAATCCGTTGGAGTAATGCCGAGACATCCATGATTGGCTCCTTGCCAAGTGCGCGTGTGACCAAGTATTGAAGACAATACACTCTGAAAAATCTTGTGGGAGGCGTCTCCGACGCCGATGACGCGATCCAATGGAACACCCCATCGGCCTCAGAGAGGCCTCCCACAGCCAATCCGTCACATCTCGCAAATAGTAAACAGGCGTTTACTATACCGAACAAACTAGCGCGGCGACAAGATTGGATGTGCCGCGGGCAGGTTGGTCAATGGGAAAAGTGCTGGGGCTCGCTCCGCTCGACCCCAGCCACCCGTCCCGGTCCATTTCCGAATTCTTGCGAATTCGGCTACGAGAAGGCATCAGGTCGTTTCACCCAACGTTCGGCCACCATCGACGGGCAGGCAGACCCCCGTAATGAAATCGTTGTTGAGCAAGGCCACGACGGCCTGGGCCACATTCACTGACTTACCCGCACGGCGGAGCAGCGTGCCGGCAATCGCCCGCCGTCGCTCGGCTTCGGAAACGCTCTCCGGCAACATCACCGGCCCTGGAAGCACGGCGTTCACGCGCACGTTTGGCGCGAGTTCCACCGCAAACACGCGGGTGAGTGCTGGAATAGAGCCCTTCGAAGCGAAGTAGGCGCTATAGTCTCGATACGGCCGTTCGACCGCCCAATCGCCGATGTTCACGATCGCGCCGCCCGCTTCCTGCTGCTGCATGATTTCGCCTGCGTGCTGGCAGCAGATGAACGTGGCGACGGTGTTGATTTCGAAAAACCGCCGCAGATCATCGGCCGCGACCATTGCGAGCGGCGTCGGCGACCACACGGCGGCGCTGTTCACTAGCGCATCGAGCCGGCCAAAGTGGCGGTGGACGCGGTCGATCATCGCCCGTGTGGCGTCTTCATCGCGCAAGTCGGCGCCGAATGCCACCGCCTCATGGCCAGCAGCCTTCAATTCAGCGACGAGTTCCTGGGCACGATCCAGTGAGGTATTCGCATGAACGGCAACGCGATATCCGTTGGCCGCCAACTCACGCGCGATTGCCGCGCCGACGCGGATCGCTCCGCCGGTAACGATAGCAGCGGGTTGTTCGGCAGTTGGCATCACGTTTTTTGATGGACTGATGTTGCGAACAAGAGACATTTAGCCCCCGGTCAATGACCGGGGGCTAACTCAAAAAAATCGCCAAACTTACACCAACCGGTGAAACTTGGCGATGATGTCCCAAGCCTGCTGCGGTGTCTCGACGTAGTCGATAAGTTTTAGGTCCTCGTCATCAATAACGCCTTCATCGGTAAGGAAATCGAAATTGATCACACCGTCCCAATACTTGCGGCCGTAAAGAATGATGGGAATCTGTTGCATTCGCCGCGTTTGCCGCAGACACAGGCAGTCGAAAAGCTCATCGAGCGTGCCGAAGCCGCCGGGAAACACCACAAGCGCCGCCGCCCGCAAAACGAAGTGAAACTTCCGCATCGCAAAATAGTGGAACTGAAAGCACAAGTCTGGCGTGATGTACGGGTTCGGCTCCTGCTCGTGCGGCAGATCGATGTTGAGGCCAATGCTTTTGGCGCCGGCTTCGAATGCCCCGCGGTTCGCCGCTTCCATCACGCCCGGCCCGCCACCCGTCATCACCACGAGCTTGGGATGGCCATCCACCTGCTTCGACGTGGACACCAGTCGGCTAAACTCGCGGGCTTCATCGTAATAATGGCTCTTGGCCATGATCCGCTCGGCCCGCTGGAGCGCCCGCTGCACGCGATGATCGCGCGGCGCCCGCTCCGCATTTAGTTTGGCCTCGCGCAGCACGGCCTCGGCCTGTTCGCGCGGCATGATTTGCGTGCCGCCAAAGACCACCACGGTGGAGTCGATCTGATGTTCGCGGAGCAGCGTTTCCGTCTTCAATAGCTCAAGCTGCATACGCAGCGGGCGATTTTCTTTCCGCCCCAAGAAGTCGATATCCAATTCGGCCAGCTGATAACTGGGCGACTTCAAGATTGCCATGCGATTAGCGGCGACTTCGTCTCCAACCGGCGGCGTTTGCAAGTCCTCCGCCCGTTCCGGTCCGCCCGTGCCCGTCGGTTTAGCGAACTTTGCTTCGAATCCCGGCCCGATCTTGCGCGTCGGATCCTTGATCGCCGGTGTGGCTTTGTCATGCCGCGGTTGATTGCGTTTCGTCATCGAATCAAATTCCGTGTAGCGTGGGCATCGCCCACCAAAAGTTCATTTCCAAATTGGTGGGCGGTGCCCACCCTACGGCTTCCTCTATTTCATAGCCAGGGCGTCGCCATGCCAGCTAGGATGAATAGCAAGGCAAACGCCAGTTCAATCAGCGGGTGTTTCACCGGGATACGGCTGCCGCAATCGTAGCACCGGCCACCCAACAGCAGCCAGCCCACCACCGGCACATTGTGGTACCAGCGGATCAAATGGTCACACTCCGGGCATCGCGAACGCGGCACGACGAAGCCCTCGCCCGTGCCCAGCCGGTCCCACACCACCGTGAGAAAGCTGCCCACCGCCCCGCCGAACATCCCCAGCCAAAGAATCGCAATCCACCACAAACCGCTCGTGAGCATGCGGTCGGTCGTGCGGAAGGACATTGCAAGCTGCAGAATCCAAAATGCCATGCTGCGAGTTTACGACATTTAGACCCCGCGAAGTAGGTCAGGCTTCAGCCCGCGAAGTAGGTCAGGCTTCAGCCTGACCGATAGAGTCTTTTCAATGGTCAGGCTAAAGCCTGACCTACGTGCAACGACGCCACCTCACACCGCGCTCAAATGATCCCATGCAGCGGGCCGCCTAGGGCCGCCAGTTCGTCCACGCGCCGCGAGACATCGAGATCTTCCACCAGCGGCGGCGCGTGGTGTGGTTTGAGTCGAGCATCGATCACGAGCGGCCCCCGGCACCCCCAATGCTTTTCTTCAATGAACGCGTCGATACCCTGGATGTCCGCCGCCGGATTCGAGCGTGTGAACGTTACCCACAAAAAGTTGCGTAGCGACTCGGCAACAAATTGGCTGTCGTCCACCACCACGATCCAACGGAACCGCGAGATTGGCGCGTCCGATTTGTATGCCGAGCAGAACCGTTCGATGTCGCCAGCCGTTGTCGTATTTGATGATTTCGGATTTCGGATTGCGGATTTCGGATTGCGCTCGAAACTCGGTTTCTCACGCGGTGGCCCTTCCACCGCCAGTACGCCCGGCAGCACGACACGCGGGTTGCGAAACCCGTCCGGCAATCGCAAGTCGCCGGGCAGTTCAGCCGCCAGTGCAAACCGGGCTGGACCGACGGCGGCAATCACAACTTTCGAACCAGCGTTGAAGCCGCTGCCCGAATAATCGAGCGTGTCGATTGTGGTTTGCGTTTGGAAGTGCAGGTCGCGTGTCCAATCGGCCCGCTGCAAAATGTGGCGTAGGAACGCGGCGACGTCGTTGAGATCCAGCTTCGGATCATCCGCGTGATTGGCAATCAGCAAGAACTTCGCGAGCGAGAGTTGCCCCTGACCCAAGATTGCATTCGCTTGCGTCAACAATTCCTGTGGCCGCGGCGATTCGAGAAACGGCAAGTACCGTTCACTGCCAATGGCCAACAGCAGCGGATGGACGCCCGCTGCATCCACGGCATGCACGCCATGAACGCCGGCCAGCACTGTCGGAATCACCGGCCCCGTAAGCTCATGAATGAGCTGGCCAAATATCGTATCTTCCTGCGGCGGTCGCCCCACGACCGTGATCGGCCAGACGGCGTCGCTGCGGTGGTACACGTGCTCAACGCGCAGCACTGGAAAATCATGCTGCAAACTGTAGTACCCCAGATGATCGCCGAACGGCCCTTCGGGCAGCAACTTACCGGGAATGACCGTTCCGCAAATCGCGAAGTCGGTGTCGGCGTGAATGGGCAGGCCGTCGGCTCGCGGCAGCATCCGGATGCGATGCCCGCCCAGCGCGCCGGCAAACGTGAGCTCACTCATCCCTTCCGGCAGCGGCATCACGGCCGCCAACATCATGGCCGGCGAACCACCGACAAAAACGTTCACACGAAACGGTTTGCCGGCCCGAATCGCGGCCGCATGATGTACACCAATCGAACGGTGCAATTGATAATGTAGCCCGATTTCCTGGTCGCGTTCATACTGGTCACCCGAAAGTTGCACGCGGTACATGCCGAGGTTCGAGCCTTTCCAGCCCGGCCGATGGACGTCCTCGGTATAAACTTGCGGCAACGTGATAAAGGCCCCCCCGTCGGCCGGCCAACTGACCTGTTGCGGCAACTGCGAAATCGTCGTCTCATTTGCGATCACATCGCCCCGCCGCACGAATTTTGGCAGCGTGTAAAGGGCGCTCAGCGGCGCACCCACATATCGCAGCGGATGCCGAAACCCGGCCGTCGGTTCGATCTGCAACTCGATGAGCCGGCGTACTCGCTCGAGCGTATCGCGGAACATGAACCGCGCCCGCTCGATCGTACCAAATAAGTTGCAGGCGACCGGGAATCGGCAGCCCTTAACGCGTGCAAACAATAGCGCCGGCCCACCCGCCGCATACACCCGCCGCTGAATCTCCGCGATTTCCAAACGCGCATCGACCTCCGCATCCAGGCGCACGAGGTGACCGTGACGTTCCAGATCGACGATGCAGTCGCGTAGAGTCCGATAGCCCATGATGAAAGGATACAGGATGCGGGATACAGGGGGCAGGGTTGTCGAAGACAAGGAGAGGGGGAGAGGGGGAGACAAGGAGATTGCTGGGTAAACAATTATGCAGTTGATTCGCGTTGTCGGTTTGGACGGACTACCTCTTCACCTTCCGTTGCAGTTTGACCCCTTCCATACCGTGAAAGGTCAGCAACAGCGCCCCAACCGCCGCGACATCGGCGAAGAGGTCGAAAATGACCTGTTCCTCACCAGGCCAGGGATAGGCAAATACCACGTCGAAATCGTCGGGATCGAGTTCGAGTTCATCATGGCCGTCGTCGCCTTCGGTCGTGAGCCAGGCAACGCCATCGACCCAATCAACGCGGGGCACAATGCCGGCCGGCACGAAACTACCGCATACAAATTCCACGCTTATGTCATGGTCGTCCGCAATCTCATGGGCGATGTCGACTAACTTGCGTTCAATCTCGATGCCGACCGCATCGAACCCCACGCAAGATGCCAAACAGGCCACCATGCCGATGCCGCTGCCCCACTCGACGAACCGCCGACCGGTCGCGAGATTCGCGGCCTGAATTTCGGCGAGCGCGTGGTAGACGACTTCGAAATTGCTCGGCACGAACGCGGGGATTTCCACCCGCATGGAATTATCCATCGCCTCGATGCGTTCATGGGCATCCGCCAGCAGGGCGGCAACTTCCCGGGGAACCGCGATGTCGTGCGATTGAAGTGCGACATCGACTAGACGCTTGCGGGGCATCGAACTCTCATACTTAGCCCCCAGTCATTGACCGGAAGCTACACCTTTCGCGGCCCGAATCGAGACGTTTTCGTTTAACCCGGAGCCGACGGCGACGGAAGCATTTTGCGTACAACGCCGTCGCCGTTGGCTCCGGGTTAAACGATTCAGTCGCACCCGTGTGCAGTATAAATTCGCCATCTTATTTCAAACGCGGCGTCACACTCGAATTGCCCAACCGAAGCGCGACATCACCCAGCACACGAACCACCAAAACGCGACCGTCGCCAGCGCCATACTTAGGGACGCCAGTTTCGGATCGGTGATCCACGAAGCAAAACATGTGTGGAACAACCACTCATGCGCCGATTCTTGGCCGATTTGGATGCGGCTCAGCAAGATCGCCATCAAGCCCGAGCCGACAAACACGAAAATTGCATTGATGCCAACGATCTCGTACGGGCGGGCGATGCGGCGCCAGCCCCAAATGTCGAACTTCATCAAACAGCCTGCAAGCACGACCATCGCCAGGCCACTGGTAAGCAGTACGAAACTGCTGGTCCAAATCTTCTTGTTGATGGGAAAGGCGAAGTGCCAACTTTGGCCTATCACGGCCAGTGCCAAACCGCAGGCAGCCATAATTGCGACGGTGCGATACGTCGCCCCACTGCGCTGAATGAACAAACCAGTCCAATAGCCCAGTAGCGCATTCACAATCGCCGGAAATGTGCTCAGGAATCCTTCCGGATCGGTCGGCGGATCGCCGCGATACATCTTCCACGCCCCAACGGTCGCCCGATCGAACGCTACGACGATGTTTCCTTTGTTGCTGAGATTACTCTGATAGTCGTGCGGATTCGGCAAAAAAGCCAAGAGGGCCCAGTAGCCCAAAAGTATCGTCGCCGCGATTGCGATCTGGCCACGTAGCGGAACCATCAGCACGATCAGCGCAGCGGAGAAGTACACCAGCGCGATGCGCACAAGCACGCCATAAATGCGTAAATGGCTCAAATCAAATCCTTCGCCGCGCAGCAAGCTCGATATTTGGATGATCAGGAACGGTGCCCAGCCAAGCAAAATAAGGATGGCGGTGCGCCGCCCGATCCGCCAATAAACGGCCGGGTCGACACGCGTTTCCCCTCCCTCGTAGGGAGGGGCGAGGGGAGGGTTCGTGTATTTCCGCAATGAATACGCGAGCGACGTGCCGACGATGAACAAAAAAAACGGAAAGATGAGGTCGGTCGGCGTCCACCCATGCCAAGCCGCATGTTCCAGCGGCCAGTACTGATAGTCGCCGCCCCACTTGCCGGGGTTATTCACCAGCACCATGGCCAGAATCGTGAGGCCGCGAAAAGCATCTAGAGAAAGCAACCGGCCGCCAGATTTACTGGCGTTGGAACCCACTGACGAAGGTATTGGCGTGCCGACCATTGGAACCGCCAATATACACGGCGACCCTGGTGACACCTATCCCCACGCGCTGGAAATAACCAGTAAGATGGGTGGCATGCATGTAGCGTGGGACGCAATGTCCGCACCGACGGTGGCTTTACCACCCAGGGCCGATTAATTGTTGCATTTGGGTGGCACTCCCGGAGTCGGCGAAGGGCCTGGTGAAGCGGCCATCAGCGCTGACTCCACGCCCATCGCAATGCCTCTGGGCGTGCCACCCATTTGCGTAGTGTGAATCACTGATCGGCCCTGCTTTACCACCCAACCGCATCAGGGCACGCGGCGGTAGGCTTCCATCGCCTGCTTGATGCGATTGCGGTCGGGCTTCGTGCGGATGGAGATATAACCGACGATGCGGCCATTCTCGTAACACGGGAAGACGTTCGCCTTGACCCAGTAAATTCGCCCGCTCTTCGCCCGGTTCTTAACGTAGCCTTGCCAGGTTTTGCCGGTTTGAATGACAGCCCATAAGTCGGCAAAGGCCGTTTTGGGCATGTCCGGATGTCGGATGATGTTGTGCGGACGCCCCACCAGTTCGCCGGGTTCATACTCGGCGATTTCGTAGAACTTGTTGTTCGCAAAGGTGATGATACCCTTGGCATCGGTCGCCGATATCAGAATGTCGTTATCGGTCAGCAGATACTCCGGTTCCACGCCGTTAAACCGCGTGGGATCATAGAACGTGCTCTGTTCCACGAGCGGACCAAGCCGTTCGAGTGGATCGAGGCCCATGCCAAAGGCGCCCCGCGCTTCCATCAGCTCCAACAGGCAGCGGAATGTCTCGCCAATCGTATTGACCTCGTTCAACTCGTTGTTGACCTTGGCCGACGAGCTCGAAAGCCGATGGAAGTGCTCCAGCGAGACATGCAATTGGTCGTTAAAGTGCGTCGTTTCCTGTTCGATGCTCGCAGCCTTCTCACGCGCCAAGTTGACGGTGTCAATCGTCCGCTGCATGACCTTCACGCTCTTGCCGACCGAGTTCGACAAGTCGCGCAACGCCGAATTGATTTGCGTTAACGTGCCGCGGACCTTTTCGTTGACTTCCTTCGTCGTCGCGGCAAGTTCCTTGACTTCGTGAGCCACCACACCAAAGCCTTTTCCCATTTCACCGGCCCGAGCCGCTTCGATCGTCGCGTTCAGCGCCAACAGCCGCGATTGGTCGGCCACCTTGTTGATCGTGCCCACCAAGCGGTCGATCGCGCCGAACTGCGTTTCCAGTGAAAGCATCCGTGTGCTGACGTTCTCTAGCTCTTGTGAGGTGTCTTCCGAATCGCGTACCACTTCGCTCACCGACGTTTCCACGTCGTGGGCCGAGCTCATCATGGAAGTCATGCGCGCGATGATCGCGTCGAAATCGACGGTGGTCTGCGAAATGGCCGAAGTTTGGTCCTCCAGCGACCCTTGAGCCGAATCGGCCACCATTGATAACTCGCGGGCCGCGGCCTGAATCAACGAGTTGCGCACTGCTTCGTCGTCGAACTCGACAAGCGCCGGCGACGTGTTTCCGCGAATCGCGCGCATGGTGGCTTTGATTTCCGGCGTGGCCAGTGTGGCTGCGGTCATTCGGTCATCCAACGGGGATCGAGATGTGGAACATGGTTCTGCAAAAGGGAGTGAGCAAATGTAGCGTACAGATTCGTGCCGCGTGCCGGCCGACGACCCGAGAAAGAACCGGCTGAATTCATCAACCGACATTGCGGGTGCGTTGGCAGCACAATTTGTTACGACCGGCACGAGTCGCACGCCCCGATCTGGTGGGCGTGCCGTCTTCCTTCGGCAAATAGCGTGCTACTTCGCCAATCGCCCTGTCGAACCCGGCGTCCGCCTTGCCGTCCTTAGCGTTCATGGAACGGGAATTCGCGATCACTCGCGAAGCGCGCCCCCGGCCAGCAATGCCCAACCGACGATCATGAGAACTCCGCCAATCGGAACAATCGCCCCCAGCCAATTCCATTGCGGGCCGGCAAACGCCAGCACCTTTAGCAATCCGCTGAAAATAAGCACGCCGAACAGGAACGCCCAGGCGGCCATTCGCCACCAAGAAGAGTCTCTAAGCTGCAATCCCAGGCCGACCAGCACCAGCGCGATCGCGTGCAGCATTTGATAGCGCACCGCCGTTTCGAAAATGGCGACGCGACGGTGGAGATCGTCGCCCGAGTAACCGCTGCGTTCTAAGAATCCGCTCAGACCATGGGCGCCATAGGCGCCAAACGCGACACCCAACCCGCCCAGCACGGCGCCGATTGTGATCCAGCGGCGAGACAACGAAGACATGGCAGCAAGGCTTACAGCGAACACCCGGCAAGAACAGCCGAACAGCAAGCGGCCGGGAGTGCCGCTCGCTGTTCAGCGTGTAGTTTAGCCGCTCGTGGGTGGCACGCCCAGCCGTTCTTCTTCCTCTTCCTGGATGATGATCCGTGGCGTCACCATCATCATCAGGCTGTCGGTCTCGCGGCCGATACCAACATTGCGGAACAGCCGATTGATGTACGGCACCTTGGAGAGGAGCGGTACGCCAAATTCGTTGCGACCTTCCGAGAGCCGTTTGATACCGCCCAGCAGCACCGTGCCGCCATCGGGCACGCTCACGGTTGTCACCACCGAAACAAAGGAGAACGAAGGCAACTGCACCGTGACGCCGCTACTCGATTTCGCGTCGTTGGTGTTTTTCGATTCATTCTTGCCGTCGTTGTTGTTGTCGGTGGCGCTACTGGAACTTGTCGAAGACGTCGAACCTTCGAACGTGAAGGTGTCCACGTTGCCGATCTGCGTAAAGAACGGCACAATCGTCATCCGCACGTAGCGGCGGTCATCCGATACAACGGCCTGAATCGTCATCATCGTCCCTTCATTGAGCACGACGATCACCGGCTGTTGGGCCGCGGCGAACTCGCCGACGACCGGGATGACACCCACGACGAACGGTCGCTGCGTCGTATCCGCCACGAACGCTTGCTGGCCGTTGAAGAGTGTCACCTTGGGAGCGTTCAGCACATTGGTGCGAGCGTCGCCCTGGGCCGCTTGAATCAGGAAGTAGGCTTCGATGTCGCTGAGGATTGCGAAGCCCATCGTGGCGGCCGTATTCGGATCGAAGCCGGAAAATGCCGGTGGAATCGCCGAATCGAAGCTGCCCTGACGGAACGGAATACTCAGGTCACTCGTGAAGTTCGGGAACGTATTGGTGCCCGCTGCGGGCAACAGGCCCACCGTGTTGCTGTGACCAGTGGCATTGTTGGGCTGGAACTGGTCGGCGTTCGCGGTGTTCACGCCGACATCCTTGATGTTCATATCGAAGTCGATGCCGATCCGCTCGAAGAAACGATCGTTGAGACGGATGAAGCGCACTTCGATGGTAACTTGCAGGTCTTGGAGCTTGCGCAGCTGCTGCAAGAGATCGGCGATTTCTTCATGCACGGCCTGTGTCTGGCTGATCACCAGGCTCAAATTGGTGGGGAACGGGCGGATTTCCGCCTGCCCGCCGCCATTTTCGGCCCAGGTATCGGTCTCGACCGTCGACACAATCAAGTCGATGAGCGAATCGAAGTCGGCATTTGCGGCGCCACCCATGCCGCCGGGGCCCGCGCCGATGGGCACGGCCGACGACGGACTTCCGTTAGTAGGCGTTGCGGCATTGAACTGTTGAGCTAGCACATTGCCATTAGCCCCGGCCGCCTTGGGATGGCGATCGTTGACCAACACCGTTGGCCCGGTGCTACCGAAACCAATTTTTCCCTGGCCGGCAGCGGCCATCGAATCATTGATCAAGCCCTGCAAACCCATGTTGCTGCTGGGCACGAAGTTCGGAATGGGCGTCACCAGGTCGGCGACGTTGTACGGCTTGGTAATGAGCTGACCATCGCGCAATTGCTCGCTGGTGATTTTGAGCACCTCATCATTGATGACGTAGCTCAAATGGAGCGGCTCCAGAATCAAGTTGAGCGCGCTCTTCAGCGTTACTTCCTTGGTGAGCGTAATCGTCACCGGCGTATCGCTGTTCACACCTTCCTGCGTGAGACCGCGCGGGTCGAGGTGGATATTCACGCCCGCCAATTCCGAAAGGCCTGAAACCACTTCGCTCAGCGGCGTATTCTCGTACTTCAGGAGCACCGGCGTCTTGAGCTTCTGTTCGATTTCAATCTCACGCGGCGTGCGGCGCTCCGTGCGTTCGCGCGAGCCTTTGCGGTTCTGTGCGAAGTCCTTCCAATACTTTTCGTTGAATGCTAACTCGCGACCATCCTTCGCCACTGGGTTGACGGCCGACGTCTCGGTCGCGTACATCTGTTCCCAATAGCTGTTTTCCTTGTTGTCGGCAAGCTGCCGGTTCATCATCTCGCGGCGAATGAACTTGGCGTTCTGCCATACTTGTTGCACGACCGGGTCATCCGGCGCCATCTCGTTCATGCGGCGGGCAATGATCTCCATTTCGGCAAAGCGCTGTTCATCGCGCAGCCGGTTGAACTCGTTCAACATCTCGGCGATCTTCTGCTTCGTTTTGAGCTTCATCTCGCGGTCGCGATTCACATCGGCCAGCACCGCTTGATTGTGCTTGTCGAGATCGATTTCCGACTTGTGATCTTTCGAGTACTGCTCGGCCTTGCCGAGCGTGATTTGAATCCGCGCCAGCAGCTCGCGTTGCAGCGAGTCGGAAAGTTTTGAGTCCTTCACCAATTGCTGCGCTTCGTGCAGCGTGGCAATGGCTCGCTCGGGGTCCTTTTCTTGCAAGCGCTGGGCTTCCGATTGCCGCTTGCCGACCTCCGCCGAAAGCTGACGCGCCAGAACTTGCTGCTTCGCGTCGGCAGTATCGATCAACGAAGTCTTGTTCTTCGTGGATGGATCGGCCGGCGCGGTACCTGCCGCCAGTGGTTTGGCAGACGCGGGTTTCGTCGCCGGTGCCGGCAGGTTTTCTGCGATTGGCGCCGCGGCCGGAGGCGTGGCCGCCGGTGGCGTTGACGCTTCCGCAAGTTGATTGGCGCCGGGTTCGGCAGCCGCGAGCATTTGCGCATCGGGACCGCTCGGAGACGCCGTTGCTTCCGTAATTGCGGACGACTCGCCGGGCAGCGCCACCGGGTTTGCCATGGTCGACGCTGCTTGCTTCGACGCCGGTGAAATCGTTAACGGCACCGGATCTTCCGCCAAACGATTACCATCCAAACGATAGCCGGCTGGCGAATCGTTGCCGCTCGGCGGCGCGGCGGCTACGGCGGCATCGGCCTGTTGCGCCGCCGGCGCCTGATAACGCGAGGCAGTCGTCGCCGGCAAACGCTCGATCACCGGCGCTTTGCTCGCACTCCTCGATTGCTTTTGCTTGGCCTTTGCGATTTCCCAGGCGACGATCGACGGACGATCCTCATCCGGCAAATACTGCGATTCGGGCACCCCCATCGCATTGGCCGATTGTGTCAGCACCTCAGCCAGGTCCAGGTCGCCTTTGGCCAGCGCCTGTCGTGCTTCCGCGAGCTTGGCCTTCGCCTGCGACTTCGGTGTCGGCCGCGAGACGTTGCCGTCCATCGTCTTGCTTTGAGCCGGTGCGCCGGCAGTGCCTTGCACTGGGCTAATCGGATCGTTGGCCGCTCCATCTACCGCATAAGGGTCATCGGTAGCCGGCGAGGCGGCCGCCGACCGGCTTGAACCGTTCGCCGAGGGAGCCGCAAATGGATTCGATTCCGCGGATGTCTGAACGACCGGATAGCGCTGATCGGACGCGGTACGCGCAGTTGCCAGGGTTGTGGCGGGCGGAGTTTCGCCCGGCGCCGAAATTGGCGCTAGAGTTCGACTGCGTGCGGCCGCCGTTCGATTGGTGGTATCGGCATTCGCAGGTAAAGTCGCCGCATTCTGGGCCGCAAACGGATCGGTCACTGGTTTGGTTTGGCTCGTGCCCGGCCGGGTAAATGGCGACCGCGCCGTGCCGCCAGCACTCGCGTCCGGCGACTTCCCGTAGCTTCCTGGTTTGGCCGCGCCCTTGGCGCGCGTCCACTCGCGGCGAACCGTTGCCGGAGTTGGCCCCACATGAAAGACCGAGAAGTTGATATGCGCGTTTTCCACGCGCGTCAAAATCTTGTCGGCTTCTTCCAAGCGGCCCTCGGCAATAGCGCTGCGCGCTTGCTTGAGCATCAACTCAGCTTCTTCGCGCGTCATCGGCTTCAGCGCCACCGTCGGCGCGGAAGACGCAGCCGTGGCGGCGCCCATGGCCGGCGTAGACGCGCACAGCAGGGACGTGCTGCCCAGCCAGGCGATTGGTGTCAGGGTCAGACATAAAACGTGTCGAGTAAGTTTCGCGCTCAACTCGCTTCTCCTTCTAGCGACGGTTCGCGTCGGCCCATGTGGCGCTCGTTCCAAGCGCAACACCCCATCGCGTTCACATGTCGGCCAAATACAGGTAACCGTGCTAAAAACGCGTCGAGTTAGGATTCGTGGGAACCGACCGCGTGGTGACCAGTAACGGTTTGACGCATCGTGTCAAAACTAGTGAAAAGTCTTGGGGCAGCCTGTTCCCGGCAGATGAGGAGCGGGAAATTAACGGCAGCACAAAACCGCGTCAAGGCCGCTTTTGCCGTCGTCCAAGAAATTTAGAACAGGCTGTGCTAGCAGCACAGCCTGTAAAGTACCGTCGCGAATGACAAATGCCGGTAACAGTTTAGCCGATTAACGTCGGGCAATATCTTGGGTGAGTAGGTGAGTAGGTCCCAGAACTTGGGAAACGACCAGACCGCTTGCCGATCCCTGCGCACCTACTCACTTACTCACCTACTCACTTGAAAACACGTCACCACTTCCTACGGCCAAACTGTTACTAATGCCGCGGAAAGAATTCGGCGACCATCGGCATGCTGGACGCCAGTTGGCGCTCGCGAAGCAGAGATTCTGCCGATAGTACCCGCAAATACTGCTATTTCAAGGCGAAATAACCACGCCACGAAAGCGTCGTTTCGGCGCGCGATCTTACAGACGCCCTCGTCCAGCACCGGGCCCGCCAGGACCCGGCCCGCCGCCAGGACCGGGACCCCGCCCTCGACCGGATCCAGGCCCTTCCCCACCGTAGCCTGTGGCCCCCAGCGGATTCTTGGCAAACAACATTTTTCGATACTCGACGGCCGCTTTATCATCCAACTCTTTGCGAATGAACAGCTCGCCGGCAGGCCCCATTAACATCACGCGTCCTGGCGAGGCCAGGTCTTTCCCCAACTTCTTGCCCCCTTCCGCATCGACCACCGTGATGCCCGTGGCGAACTTGAAGCCCTGATGTGTATCGATTGACGGCGGCACCGCCACCACATACTCGACATCGTCCGTGAAGTTCGCGATATTTCCCCGACGAAATTCTTTCTCGGTGGCCGCTTGAATCGCGTTGCCATCGCTGTCTTTGTCAAACGAATCGACGAGCAACTTGATGACCGGCTCATCGCCAATTTTGTCGCCCGAAGGAGCTTTTACGTCGGCCAATTTAGCCCCGCCCGCCAGCGGAATACCCACCACCGGGCTCGGATCGCTCCAGCCTTCCGTGCGGCGAAAATCGGGACGCTGACGGTTCTGGGCCTTCGCCTCCTGGGCTTCTTTCTTGCGTCGCTCCAGTACCGACGCGGCGACCACATTTTCCGGCATCTGGTAATTCGGGTCGGCAAGCACCAGTTTCACGCGGTAACGGTATTTCTTGCCCGGCTCGACCGTGTAATCAAAGAAACGCAGCAGCAAGTAATCGACGCCTTTGGCCAGACTTGTCCGCTGAGTTCCCATCGTCGGCATGGCGCCACTATAGCCACCACCTCCACCGTAGCCACCGCCGTAGCGACCTTCGCCACCCCCCGGCCCGCCGTAGCCGCCACCATATCCGCCGCGACGACCCTCGCCTTCGCTACCGTAGCGGCCCATACCGACAGGGGCCATACCCGTACCCATACCCATTCCCGGACCGTAGCCACCTCCTCCATACTCTCCCATTCGACCACCACCCGGCCCTGGGCCGTAGCGGCCCGCTCCGCCATATCCTCCCATCGCCGGATTGGCACCGGGCACCCCCGCGGCGTTCGGATCGCCCGCGGCCGATAACGCCGAATTCTCGTCCGTATTCGCTGGTTTCTTGGGGGTTGTCGCCGGCGGAGTACCCGGCGTGGGCACCATTTCCTGCTCGAGCGGTGGTGTGTTTGCCAACGTGGGGAAATCGGGATGCGAAGCCTCGGCTCCCCAGTCGCGCCCCACGAGCGGCGGCAACGGCGATGTCAGCACGTAATCGACAAAGCGCGGATCAATCACATCGGGAGACATACCCGCCCAAAAACTTTGAGCCGCCGTATAAAGCTGGGCCATGACGCTCATTGCCATCACGCTCGGATGCAGCGGCGTTTTCGCGATAATCGACTTATGTTGGCCGTCATAAACGGGCACCGGCTTCCAGTCTTCTTCTTTGATTTCCTTTCCGGGAATGACATCGGCGCGCTGTACCAAAAAGCCTTTGTACTGAGGCATGTCGCGGGCCATGTCGAAACCCGTTTTGGACTTTTCGAAAGCGTCCTGGTACAGCTTCAATTGCTCGCGAATGGGCACTTTGGCGACGACGCATGCCCAGTACGCTTGTTCGATACGTTCGCCGCCCTGCAGTGGAATTCCCACGGGGCGCGTCATCCCTTCGATCATCCGCCGCTTCGGATGCTTCGGATCCACCGGTAATGTGCTATATCCCGGCTCGACACCTCGATTCCGGCGACCGCTCTCGCCAGGCCCATTCGCACCGGCATTGTTTTTTGCCTGCTTCGCCACCTCATCGGCTTGCTTCTTCGCAGCCGCTTCCGCTTCCGCCGCCAGCTTTAGCTGCTGCTCTTTGCGAATCTTCTCATCCAAGAATGCAAACAGTCCGACCCCGCCAGTTGCTCGCACTGCGACTGGGTTCAGCAATTTCGGATCATCGCGCGGAATGGTGGGCGTCACGATCGGCGAATCCATCCCTTGGGCCGTAGGCGGCTGATACGCGCGAAGATTCACCGAATTGTCCGCCTTGGCATCGATTGGCTGGGAATGATACACCTCTTTCGCCGACTCGCTCGTCGGCTCTGGCCATTTGGCATCATTCACGGCGGCATTCGTGGCCGTGATCTTCTTGGCCAATTCGCCGGCCTGGTACTTGTCTTCCAACCGCGGCAAGGAGGTCGATTTGTATACCAGCCATAAGGCCACAAGCCCCACCAGCGCAATTGCGACCTTCTCGCCATGCCGCAATGCGAGCCCCTTCACGCCATTCAAACCCTTGAGATTGCCTGCCATGAAAAACTCCTGCAAACCTATCGGAATCAATTCGCAGTCGCCACTGGTTGTTCGCCAGCGGGCTTCGCTTTATTCAGTTCCGGTTTCTTGAAGATGTAGATGATGCCTTGGACTACCACCGTGGCTTCGTACGGGCGAGCCAAAAACGTCTGGATGCCGGTCCGATCGGGAAACAACGAAGCCCCCGGCGAGCCGCCACCCATCATGCCGCTCGGGCGGTACCCTCCGCCACCGCCAGGACCACCCCGCTCGCCGCCATAACCGCCCATCATTCCCCCCATCATCCCACCGTTTGTCGCCGAAGCGTCCGACGGATTGATGCGCACTTCCTGCACCTCCACCCGTAGTGGCTCGTTGGCACAAGCGGTGATCAAAATCGGTAACTTTCGCACATCCATTCGCAACACCATGCGAATCGGAAGCCGCTTGTAGCCAGCGCCAAATTGCGACATATCAAGTGGCGGTGCTTCCGCGGCCGCCGGAGCACTCGCCTCGGGCGCTGGTGCGCCTGCTGCTGCATCGCCGCCGCCGACCGCGATCGGCTGCCCCTTGTCGTCGATATAGCGCCCAGACATCAGCATCCCCTGCTCTTGCGCCGGAGTCAGAACACTTCCGGGCGCGAGCGACATTCCCATTCCCGGCCCCATTCCCATGCCGCGTTCTTCGCCGCGGCCGCCAGGCGCCATCCCCATGCCCGGGCCCGGTCCCCTTGCGCCAGCTCCCGGACCTTCCACACCGCCGCCCGCAGCAGTGACCGGCGCAACGAGCAGTCGGCCTGGGCTCCGACTATATTGGGCCGCCCGACTTCCCACTTCAATCGACGAAACCGCTTGAATGGCAGCATTGGACTTCCGCGTTGCATTCACGGCCTGATTCGTCTTCGCAATCACATTCAGTAGCGTGTGATAGACCCACAGGTCTTCCTGCGTCACCCAAATGCGAAGTGCCGACGGACGTTGCGGAAAATTCAATTCGTCGCGAATGACCTGCTGATCGGCGAACGACCATTCGCAAATATAATCATCGTCGTCCGGCATTCCCGTGGCACCGGCCGCACCGTATGCGCCGGGCCCATACGCTCCCGGACCACGCGAATACTCTCCCCCACCGTAAGCACCAGCACCGGCACCCGACGTGTTATTGATATCCAACGCCCGTGCGTTGATTTTTTCCGGCAGTTTGGGAAAGTGCTGCTCGATGTAGTTTTGATAGTTGTCGCGCAGGTCTTCCGGAATATTATCGCCGAATTGCTTCTTCTCCACAAAATCGCGGAACGCCTGGCTCAGGGCAACCGGCCACTTGAGTACGTCGGCGCGTTGCTTCTCGTAGAGAAATTGCCACAGCTTCTGCACGCTCTCTTGCTGTTTGGCGTTTTCTTCCGTCTGCCGTTTATTGATCTCACTATTGGGATGAAAAGACGCACTCTGCACCGATTCGATTTCACTGAAACCCGCCGTGATCGTTGACTTGGCCGTGTTGAATCCGGCAATTGCCTTACCCGACGCACTCCACCAACAAACCACGGCAATGAGCGCAACGAGGACGAGCAGCAGCCAAAAATGGTGACGTTTCAGCCAACCGAGAACCATCCGGACCTTGTCCATTGTCTTCTGTTCCTAAAAATACTAAGAGCTTGGTTTGGGAGTGGTTGTCTCGCCACCGGTTGCCGCCGCACCTGCGGAAGGTGCAGCCGGCGGTGGTGTGGGAGCGGGGGCCGGCGCCGACACGGGCGTTGCTGCCGGCGCGGCCGGCGAAGCAGGTGCCGCAGGTGGCGCGGCCGGAGTTGCGGCCGCAGCCGGTACGGGTGCCGCTGGCGGCGCGCCCGCGGCGGCGGTCGAACTGGCTTCTGGCGGAGTTCCACCAGCAGCAGCCGGCGGTGCCGGAGCGCTCTCGGCCGCGGTTGCGCCACCAGGCACAGGCGCCTTGCTGGCCAGGGCCTTTAGACGGTCTCCCCGCGGCTTCGGTTGCCAACAGAATTGCACAATAAAATCGTACTGCCGCAGCTTTAGCGTCTTGGGCAACTGTTCCGCAGGAGTTGCTCCAGGCTGGGCAACGCCCCCTTCCGGCACCGCGGTCGGCATGGGAGCCATCGGCATCATCGGCGTTGATCCATCCGCCGATTCGACCGGTTCGGCCAAATAGGTGACGGCCTTCACTTTCTCACTCGTGACGATCACCGGATCGCTAATGCCCAGGTCGGCCATGGAGACCTCAATCGGTGCCCCGTTCGGACCATCCGGCAGCGTGACTTTGCCCGATTTCAAATTCTTGATCAGCGTATTCTTTACAAACTGACCGCCTTCGTCGCCGACATTGACATCCTTCTTATCGGGTGGATTATTGTGCAGGTGATAACCACGCAATTCGATAACCCAGCCACCTGCGCCCGCTCCCGCCGCGCCCTCCGCTGGGGCCGCCGACGAATCCGGAGAAGTTGGTGTTCCCGCCGCAGCTGGTGTGGATGAAGCTTCGGCCGTTGGTGCGGGTGCCGCCGGCGCCCCCGGCGTTGCAGCGGTACCATCCGCCGCGGGCGGAGCTTGTGGCGCAGCGCCACCGCCGGTCGTCGCCGCATCGCCCGTTGCCGGTGCCGCTCCGTTCGCCGGGGCCGCCGCCGGTAAATAGGCGGCGATGCTCGCCCGCCACGGCGCTAAATCCGCAAAGTACTCGCAATCCATCGTTTGGATGTGCAGTTCCGGCCGCTTCGCAACGTCGGCCTCATCGGCTTTACGTTCTTCCGGCTTACGGGTGTCTTTCGGCATGGCGGCATCGACCGCTTTCAGCAACTCCAGCCAAAGTAAGCGGCCGTCCACGTTGCTCTGCAATTCACTGCCGGTCTTCAAGTAGCCTTCAAAGTCGGTCTTCAGCGTGGCCAACTCGCTCGCGAAACCCTTCGCCGCTGTGGCAGCGCTTGTCGCGGCGGCCAGTTGCTGCTTCATTTGCCCGTCGATATTTGCCGAGGCGAGCGTCGCGTAATAACCGAAATAGTTGATCGTCAGCCCAACCAAAAGTAGTGCCGCCGCGGCCACGGCCCAGGGCTTCTTCGCCTTGACGAGCCGCTTGGTGACAATCTCTTCCGGCAGCAAATTCGTGTGCAACTGCGCTTTACCGAGCGCTTGCACACACAAGCCATAGGCCACGCCAAACGTCAGCTGGTTTTCTTTGTACTGGGGTCCTGCCGTCGCCGTGCCGCCGACGAGGTTGTTGAACTGATCGATCAGTTTGACTTCTTGATCAAGATTCTGCGTCAAAAATCGCTGCAAACCCGGCAACTTCATGGGGTTGCCCAGCGCCACCATATCACCCAATTTGGCGTTGCGATTATTGCTTGTGAAAAAGCCGATCGAGCGCTGAATTTCGGCCACCAAATCGCTGAACACCGGTCGCATCGCCTGGAACACCGCCTTCGGGTTCTCCGCCTTCATGGCGTTCCGCTTGAGGTGCTCCGCCTTGGCAAACGTGAGCTTAAGTTCCTTGGTGAGCGCTTTCGTAAAGTGATTGCCGCCGATCGGGATACTCCGCTGCCAAACCCGATAACCGTTCGTAATCACCAGGTCCGTCGTATCCGTGCCGAGCGAAATCACCACCGTCGACTTCGGCGGATTTGCCGCATCGTACGGCCCCGAAACATCGAGCCGGTCGTAACAAATGAAGTTGTAAATCGACAGCGGCGCAAGCTGAATGTAATCGACCGGTATGCCGGCTTCTTCGAGCGGCTTGAGCGAGCGGGAAACCTGGTCGCGCTTCATCGCAAACAACCCGACCTCGGTTTCCAGTGCATATCCCTCTTCTTCACTGCCGACGAGCGGCTGGTAATCCCAGACGACATCTTCCAAAGCGAACGGAATTTGCTGACGAGCTTCGTACTTGACGATATCGGGAATCTTCTTCCGTTCGACGGGCGGCAACTTGATGAAGCGGGCCAAACCGCTCTGGCCGGGAACTGCAATCGCCACACTTTCCCCGGCGATGTCGTTTCGCGATACAAACTGCTGTAATGCCTCGCGAATCAATTCCTCGCGATTGGCCTCGGGCTGCGTGAGGATCTTGGGATACTCGATGTAATCGAAGGCCTCGACCACCATCTTGCTTTCGGTGTCGTGCGGCCGACAGCGCAACGCTTTGAGCGCGCACTGCCCAATGTCGATTCCCCAAACGGCGTCACTCTTCGCCATGTCAGAACCTCTATCCCGATCGCCGCGACGCTGCCACGCATCGCCGGCTGCCTCTCGCTGGTTTGATGAATTACATTGTCGGTGATTGGACGCAATCGTGGCCCCGCCGGCCAATCGCCGCGGCGGCGGCCCCAATCCCCAACACTCGTAAGGAAAAGACGTTACGAACTTGCCGGCCGTCCGAACAAGAACTCTCTCGAAACAACCGATACCCCGGCAACTTTCATTTTACTCGTCGATCTCGTCTTGGGTAGCAACGGCTGGCCCGCAATTCGGAATTGTTGCTTCCCCCCATCATTCGCTTCTAGGGCGGGAAACTCTTCCCAACAGCGGTGTCGCCTCACTTTCGCCTTAAATTCCGGCGAGATATTATGTTACGATTATGACCCTAACACGCATTTCCGTCCTCCTGCCCGGTAAAGGGTGGGACGAATTCCCGACCCACCTCGGCAATGAGGCCGCCGCCGAGCTGCTCACAGCTTGGACGGCGGCTTGGCATCCCTCGTTTCTGGCCGACACCGGCTGCCTCCCCGGTTGGCACCAGGCGGAAGAACCGCCCGACCCCGCTTCGCTCGCCAACGAGTTGATTCTGATTCCGCGGCCGAGCCGAGATCGCATGCCAGCGGATTGGTGCGACCGGTTGCGGGCAACGGCCCCCGGCAATCCGCCGCCGGTCGAAACCACAGCTTCGCGCGTGGATACGCTCGCGATCGCTCTCGCCGCGGCCGGCAAAGCTCCGCTAGGAGTCGATGCCGATACGGCCGCCGACTTTCTCGCGTTGGGGTACGCCTATTTGGTGGTCGAACTGCTCACTCGGGCCATGCGCTACAGTTCGGTGTTGGATACGGCCCAGTTCCAGAATGCGGCTGTTGCCGCCGCCAAGGCGACTGTCGCTGGAAATCTCACGGAAGCCCACGATGAATTAACTCGTGCTTTCGACTTATTGGCCGATGCGCGGCATCATGTCTACTCGGTCGATTTCTACGTCGTCGATCTCACGCTACTCGCCGACAGCACCTTGGGTGAACCACTTCGAGCCAAGCTCGCCGCCGGAAGTCCCGCCAATTTGCTGATCGCTGGCGAGCAGATCGAACGGCTGGCCCACGATCATCCGGAAACGTTTGCCGAACTGAAACGGGCAGTTGCGGCCGGCTCGGCGGCGATCATTGGTGGGAAGTTCCATCGGGCCACGTCCACATTTCCCGGACCGGAAGGGCTCTTGGCGGAACTCCGCCGTGGCCAGGCGACTGCCCAACAGCACCTGGGACGCGAGTACCAAATTTTTGGCCAGTTCGATTCCACCTTCACGCCGCTGCTGCCAGAAGCACTGCGAAATTTAGGGTTTCGCGGTGCATTGCATACGTCGTTCGATGGCGCCAAACTTCCCCGGGCCGAACAACGGAAAACCAATTGGGGAGCCGATAAGTCGACGGCGATTGAAGCGCTCACCGCTCCGCCGCTCGATGCCGCGCAGCCGGAAACCTGGCTAAAACTCGCCGAGCGCATCGGCGATACGCTGGCCCGCGACCACGTGGCCACCCTATTGCTGGCAAGTTGGCCTGGTGCCGAATGCGAGTATTTCGACGATTTGCGGCGCGCCGCACGCTTTGGAACCGTGTTGGGAAAACTGATCACGCTCGACGAGTATTTTGAAGTGTCGCGCCAAACCGACGACTGGGTCCACTTCAATCCGCGCGCTTATCCCAATCGTTCGCAGTTTGCCGTGGCCGCCAATGCGATTTCGCTAGCCGTGAACGCCTATCGCGAGGAACTTCTGGCCACACATCGTCAACTCGGTGAAGGTCTAGCGCAAACGGCGTCCTTATCGGTTGCCGACCAATTGAATCCCACTTCCGACTCTCAAATTGCAATTAACGGCTGGAATTTTCCGTTAAATTACCTCATCGGTGTTGACCCGCTCGCGGAAACGGCGACTACCGCACATTCCTCAAACAATGCCGGCGGTTCACTTGTGCCCGATGTCCTCGGCTGCGGCTATCGGGCAATTAACCCAGCGGTGCAAATCAACCCCGTGGCTTTGGCAGAAGGACTCGTGCTTCGCAATGAACGCTTCGAACTCACCGTCAACAAAAAGACGGGCGGCATTCAATCGTTGCGATTGCACCGCGATCGCAGCACACGCGTTTCTCAGCGGCTCGTGTTTCATCAACCGCGTGGGCCCGTGGGCGATTCACAAATGGTCGCCGGGCGAGTTGAAATTACCCGCAACGACGAGCTCGTCGGCGAAATCACATCGATGGGGCGGATTCTCGACGCCAAGAGTCGACCACTCGCCAACTACACGCAACGTGTGCGTGTTGTCAGAGGACTCGTACCCATTATCATTGAGGTCGAACTGGACCCGCAGCAATTGCCCGAAGGCAACCTGTGGACCTCCTACTTTGCTAGCCGCGTGGCCTGGGCCGAGGATGCGCTGAGCATTCGTGTGGGCGCTCAATGGTCGGGCCGCGAAACCGAACGCGAACAAATCGAGTCGCCCGAGTGGGTCGAAATCGATGATCTCATTGGGCGAATCACCATATTTCCGCTGGGGCTACCCTTTCACCGGCGATCGTCAACGACTTGGCTCGATACGTTGCTGCTACCGGCTGGCGAGGAACGTCGCCGTTTCCAGTTCGCAGTCGGGCTAGAGGTGCCGACACCGGCTCAAGCAGCCTGTGCTTTGTTATCCGCAAGTCGGCCGGTTATCGCGGAGATGCCCGGCGCGGCAAGTGCACCCAAGGGCTGGTTCCTGCACGTCGGTGCAAAGAACGCGATCATCACGCATATCGAACCACTGGGCACCCCACCAAACGGTGTGCGATTGCGCATTCTCGAAATCGCAGGCCGCGATACCCGCACCACCGTCAGTGCTTTCCACCCCTTCCGCACGGCCAACCTCACCGATTTTCGCGGCCAGCCGCTTGAAGTATTATCAGTAGTCGATGGCGCGGCCCAACTCGATCTCGGCCCCAACCGCTGGCTGCAAATCGAAGCCGAATGGTGAGTGGGTCGAGGGTCGAGGGTTGAGGGTCGATGGCCAGAAACGTGTGCAAATGAACCAGAGTTGTTAACGCACCTGTTTTTAACTGTCCCCCCAGCCCCCAGCCCCCAGCCCCTCCCCTCCCATGATCGTCACCATCGATGGACCTGCTGGCGCCGGAAAGAGCAGTGCCGCTCGCGAGCTGGCGCGGCGCCTGGGATTCCGCTTCCTGGATACCGGGGCCATGTACCGCGCGGTAACGCTGGCTGGCATCGAGCGCGGTTACGACCTGCCCAACGGCCAACGACTGGCCGAACTCGCCCGCGAAATTCGCGTCGAACTCAACGGCGATCGTGTGCTACTCGATGGTCGCGATGTCACCACCGCGATCCGCAAGTTCGACGTGACGACCGCGATTCATTACGCGGCCGATAACCCGGCCGTGCGGCAGGAACTCGTCGCCTGGCAGCGCGCTGCCGCCGCCAACGACGATGTCGTCACCGAAGGCCGCGATCAGGGCACCGTCGTGTTTCCCCACGCCGAATGCAAGATTTTCTTGACGGCCGCCGAGGAAGAACGCGCCCGCCGCCGTCACGCCGACCTGCTCAACCGCGGCGAAAACATCCCCTTCAACGAAGTGCTCGCCAACCAGCGGCTGCGCGATCATCGCGACGAATCGCGCCCAGTGGGTGCGCTACGCAAAGCCGCCGACGCCATCGAAGTCTCCACCGACGGCCTGTCGCCCAACGAAGTCGTCACTCGCCTCGAACAAATCGTGCGGTCAAAGCAAAACAACTAGGAGACCAATTTCCTCTCTCTCTGGGAGAGGGCCGGGGTAACGAAACTCCCTCTCCCTTGGGGAGAGGGCCGGGGTGAGGGTGCCTTGGAAAAGTTCGTTTGCACTTCTCCTGCGTGGTGGCGAACAACCTAAATTAAGGCACTACGTCGCCGCTGCGAATTACTGAAATCATTTCAGGGAATGACGCCTAAAAAGTGTCATACCCGCAATGACTGGTGCCACCACCAACCACCAAGTTGGTTCTGGAACATTCGCGGCGGTTCCCACGCCAGCCAGGTTGTTTCTCCACACGACGTAATCGCCCGCGTCGATGACACCGTTCCCATTGCCGTCGGCTTCGGAATTCGATGCTCCAAAATTCTGCCGCCAAACTTCATAGTCTTCAGGACCAACCGAACCGTTCTTATTGTAATCCCCCGGCGAAAAGAGCGGTGGAGCATTACCGAACCACCACGCAATTGCGTAATTTTGTGAGTCCCCAATGCCGCCAGTCAGATTGTTATGGACAACCAGCTTGTAATTTCCAGCGGACGGAATGTCAAAGAAAATATGCTCCACACTCATCACTGTCGAAATTGATTTAGCGACCGCCTGAGACAAATCATTAGACGTTGCCGGCATCAAATAGAGGTCGAGATTATTTAGGCTGTGCATAAGATCATTGTTTACGAACTCATCACCTTCCAAGTAGTTCGTTTGACTCGGTGAACCTACTTTCACAACTCTTCGGTCCCAAGCTAGCGTGGCAGCGATGTAGCCACCGCCGATTTGTTGATTGAATATGTATTCTTGTGTTGAGCTGCCTCCGACGCTGTGGTAGTCCCACGCAATCGGTGGGACTGTTCCGGGGTCGTATTCGCCAGGCTTATATTGCTGGACCGACCGCTTTGCATTCAAGTGACCGGCACCTATATAGGGGTCTAATGGAACGGAATCATCGGTGGCCGCGGGAGACGACAACCAATTCATCCCATTCAAGCTTAGAATGTCACGTGTCGAGCCATGAACACCATTGAGTTTGTCGGCCGCGTTCATCATGACAGCTTTCATTACTTCGTGCCGCTGTGAGTTGGGACCGAAGCGCGGATTAGGCGTCGGCAGCGACATTTGTTGCACCATGTATTGTTGCAGCAGAGCGACAGTCGCCGTGACGTGGGGAGTTGCAGCACTCGTGCCATTTCCAAGAGTTGCCATGTCGCCGTGACCCAATACCGCAACGTCTTGGCCTGGGGCTATTAGGCTTATAGCAGTGCGGGGGAAGTCTGGTTGCCCTTGCAGGTTATTGATGCTGCCGAACTTTCGATAGACGTGATCGCCATTCGTTGGATCGCCTTGTTCGGAAGCTGCAATCGTCATCCCGTTAAAGTTATCAGTAGGTGTTGTTTTGCTGGTCGACTGTCATTTCCCCAGGCAATGGCGTACAGAATATCGTGCTGTCGTGCTGACCAATCGACGAACTTCGTCATGTGAGTGTTTCCGTCCAATTGCTCAACGAAATCTTGTAAGCCTCTCGTCGCACTTAAGTTGATTGCTCGCACACGAACACCTGGCCCGCTGAGATGGGCAATCTTGTTAGCGGTCAAATCAAAATCTACGTCCGCCGCCGCCGGAACATCATCAGCACTGCCCTGACCGATCGCTCCTGAGTGAAGGTTTGCTTTCGGCGCTACGCCTTCAAATGCGCCGCCACCCACTGTGTTGTCGCCAATCATTATCCCCGCCACTTGCGTGGCATGATCACCATCAGCTTCGTTAGGATTCGCCATTCCGGCTGCTGCCCTGAAGTAGACTCCCGCTGGTTTCGTGTTAGATGCTGCTGGTTCGGGTGGCACGCCATAATTTGGTTTTCCAGACCGTCCTGGTTCGACCTGACCAATTTCAATTCCTGGCGCGTCCGTCTCCGCGGTACTACCATCAAGCCCGGTTGCTTTAGAGTCAATGCCTTCGGGGCCAATCGTTCTCGCATCACCAAATACAACTCTGGCGACAAGCATAAGTAATATGGCAGTGTAGCGCATGGCATGCTCCTTCATCTGACTTCAAATGAAAACGAACCACATACTAACCGTTCCGCATTGGTTTCTTGATTCAATCGCAGCCCTCGGTAATCGACTGGTTGCTCTTGTTCATACTTCACGTTTACCGTGCCCCGCGACAACTTTACCAGCGGGATAAGCGCAAATCGCGCAGCCCCAAATGATGGCTCCTCTGGTCGAATAAACTTGTACTTCACAACAATCGCATCAGGCGATTGTTGAATGGAGGTCAGCTGCGGGTGCCAACCGGTGACGTAATGGAAGAAGACTAAGGAAAGGTCCGCATTCTGCGGCACTTGCTGCTGCCCCTCCACGTTGTTCTTACCCTTTAATGTGGCGTGGGCATTCGTCAGGGCTTCTCCGCCCGTACCAATAACAACAAAGCCGCGACGCGGCTTCTCCCGCTCCCGCGGGGCCGGGGACGACAAATACGAAACAATTTGCCGAACTAAGGAGCGCTCCCATTTTTCTTTGAACTTCGGATCGTGTACGTCGAGCTTCGGTTCAAGCTCGCGGACATTTTTGGTACCTGGCATTTCATAAGTCCAGACGTCCGTTAGCGGAATTATTTTTGGCTTTGTGTCATCAGCGTCAGCGCGTGTGAGGACGCATGCACTTAGTGCGAGCACAAAACCCGTGTTGAATAGATAGCGTTTCATGACTCTTTCACTTATAGATGCGCATTGCTCTTGCGCCTTGACCGTAACATGTTCGTCACTTGGCTGCAAATATATTTCATCATCTGAATTGCATGGGACACAGCTAGCGAGGAAGCGCCCTTGTAGTCACGTTTACCACATTGAGCGCTGCGCGATCAACGGACCGGAACATGCGCGAACTGCACAAGTGGCGATGGCGGTCAGCGACGACTTCGACATACAAAAACAACCAACCGGGTTAGACGATGTCTCGTGCCTGAACTTCTTAGAAAAATTGATTGTCCTTCGCTTCGCCCCGACCCGGGATGCCAAAAAGTGATACATGACGTGGCGCCATTTGCGCCGGAACACTCTGCAGCGCGAACGAGCACGGCTCCAGAAATAGTCATGGAAGCGGTTGGTTTGCTGTGCTACAGTTTCATCACGTACGGCAACGGTGGACCATGCCCACCAGGCATCCAGAATCCGTAGCACAATGCAAAACAACCTGGCAGCCCGACTTTGGTATTCCATCCTTTGGTGCCCCTGCTACGCGCTGAGCCAACTCTTGTTCCGTTTTCAATACTCGGGCAAGGGCAATGTTCCATTGAACGGCCCGGTGTTATTGCTATCGAATCATCAAAGCCATCTTGATCCAGTGCTGGTGGGACTCGCCTGCCCACGGCAATTGAAGTTTCTCGCGCGGCATGGGCTATTTTTCTTCCCTTTCAATTTGTGGATTCGCGCCCTGGGTGCCGTGCCGATCAATCAGGAAGGCAGTGCGCTCGCCGGCCTGCGAACGACGCTTGGCCTGCTCAAGGAAGACAACGCGGTTCTCGTGTTTCCGGAAGGATCGCGGACGCCCGATGGCCAGCTCCACGAAATCTTCTCAGGCTTCTGCCTGTTGGCCCGCCGCAGCCAGGCCACGATCGTGCCGCTGGCCATCGAAGGCGCATTCGCTGCGCTGCCCCGTGGCAGCGTTCTTGTTCGTCCCCACTCGATCGGCCTGACGTTCGGCCCACCGATTTCGCCGTCGCAGTACGCCAAACTCTCGGATGACGAGCTGGTGGCTCTGGTCACGAAGCGTATTTCGCAGTCTCTCGCCGCCACCCGCCGCGAGCTACAGACGGCCCCGCGGACGGCTGGTTTTCTGCCGCCCAAACGCGAAAATTCATTGCTAGCAAGCCGCGACGGTGTCGCCGCCGCTCCGGAAGCTGGGAATTAGGCCCGAGTTGGCCTATATTTACAGCCCGCTAGCGAATACCCTTGTGCGGCCGCGAGCCGCTGAGATTTAGGCCGGGTGGCACGCCCGGAGGGTTTGCGACGGGCGTGGTTGGCTGTTCTCAAAATCGCCACACCCTTCGAAGACTCAGGATGTGCCACCCCACTGGAATTCCTCACTGCCGGGCGCGAATTCATACCATGTCCAAATACAAGAACATTCCCAAATCTGCCGCGGCCCCCGTGAAGGCACCAGACCGCAAGGCGGCCGATTCACCCAAGACCGAAACCCACGCGTTCCGCGAAACGGTCGAGTCGATCGTCATCGCCTTCGTATTGGCGTTCTTATTCCGCACGTTCGAAGCGGAAGCATTCGTCATCCCCACCGGCTCGATGGCCCCCACGCTCATGGGCCGTCACAAGGATGTCGTCTGCCCGAAGTGTGGACATCGCTTTCAAGTAAGCGCCAGCGAAGAGGAAAGCGAAGACCCTCGTCGGCAGACTTCCGAATGCATTGCCGGCATGTGTCCGCTCTGTCGTTATGTAATACCGATGCGGCCCGACCTGCCGCTTGGCATTCTTGAAGGCCAACGCGCCGACATCAAGAAGCAACCCTCCTACAACGGCGATCGCATTCTCGTGAACAAATACCTTTATTCGTTCACCGATCCCAAACGCTGGGATGTGGTGGTCTTCAAGTTCCCTGGCGATGCGAAGACGAATTACATCAAACGGCTTGTCGGTCTGCCCGGCGAAACGCTGCGCATTTTTCAGGGTGACATCTTCATCCGTCCGCCAGGAGATGATAAGAACGCGAGCTTTGCAATTGAACGCAAGCCGCCGGAAAAAGTGTTGGCGGTACGCCAACTCGTGCACGATACGGACCACGACCCGGCCCAACTCGAGGCGGCTGGTTGGCCGCTCCGTTGGCACGCCCCACTAGGAGATCCGAATGCCTGGCAACTGGAAAAATCAGTTGTCGGAACGCTTGTGAACCAACGGTACAGCGTTGCTGCCAAGGCCGACACCACAACCTGGCTGCGCTACGAACACTTGGTGCCGCAGTATGATACTTGGGAAAAAGTCGCCGGCTCTGGCGGCACGACCGGCCAAACTGCGCCGCCCTTTGCCAATGTCGATCGCAGCAAACTCCGCCGGCTAATTACCGACTCAAATCCCTATAACGGCCGCGAAGACCGCCTGCGTTTGAACTCCGGCTGTCGCGTCGTCAGCGCGCGCGACAAGTTGGAAATCGACCAGCTTCGGCAGGGTTTGCACTGGGTCGGCGATCTGATGCTCGAAGCCGACGTCGACGTGCAATCTGCCGACGGGCAACTGCTCCTTGATCTCGTTGAGGGCGGCAAACATTTTACCTGCACGATCGATGTCAAAACGGGTGAAGCCAAGCTCAGCGCGGCCGGCCTGACCGATTACGCACCCACGGCCAAGACGTCGATCACTGGCCCTGGCAAATACCATGTCACGTTCGCGAACGTCGACGATCAACTGCTCGTTTGGGTCGGCGGCAAATCGATTGCCTTCGATGGCGGCACCGCGTTTGACGTGAACAAGATCTTCGGCGATCGCAAGAATATTCTACCGCAAACCAGCAGCGAGGATTTGGGCGACCTGGCGCCGGCCGGAATCGGCGCTCGCGGTGCCAAGCTCGTGGTTACCAGATTGCAGCTGTGGCGCGATCTCTATTACATCGCCGACAGCTCGCTGCGCAGCGGCATGGGCGACGGCGTCGTCACCGATTTCCGTCATCCATTCGACCTGAGTCTGTTGCGGCTGCCCAGCGACCCATCGACCTGGAGCCGCTGGAGCGAACGACAAACGGTTGAATTCTCGCTCACGCCAGATCAACTGTTCGTCATGGGAGATAACAGCGCCGAAAGCTCCGATGCCCGCCTGTGGCTCAACAGCGATCGTGGCCGCCCCGGCGGCGCGTATCTCGATCGCCGCTTGCTCATCGGCAAAGCGCTATGCGTCTATTGGCCCCATTCCTGGAATCAAATTCCCGGCACCCCGATCCCCTTCCCGCTCTTCCCCAACGTCATGGACATGAGGTTGGTGAGATGAGGATGGTCGAGGGACTAGGGTCGAGAGTCGAGGGCCAGAATCATCGTTTGGCTCTCGACCCTAGACCCTCAGCCCTCGACCACGCAGTCATGGAGGACACCCCAGTGGCACTTTTACAAGTTCGCGGCTTGGTGAAGTCGTATGGCCGACGCCGCGTCGTCGATGGCGTCGATTTTGAAGTCAATCCGGGCGAGATCGTCGGCCTCCTCGGCCCCAACGGCGCCGGCAAGACGACCACCTTCCGCATGGCCTGCGGCATGATTGACCCCGACGCCGGCCAAGTCACCCTTGCTGGCCAGGAAGTCACGCGCTGGCCCATGTATCGCCGCGCCAAAGAAGGCGGCATGGGCTACCTCGCCCAGGAATCGAGTGTGTTTCGCAAGCTCTCCGTTGAGAAGAATCTGCTCGGAGTCATGGAACTCCTCGGCATGAATCGCAAGCTGCGCAAGCACCGCGCCGAACAACTCATGGAACAGTTCGGCATCACCAAGCTCCGTCGCAGCCGGGCCATGTCTCTTTCCGGCGGCGAACGCCGGCGCTTGGAAATCGCCCGGGCACTTGTCTCCGACCCGCAGATCATCCTGCTCGATGAACCGTTCACGGGCATCGACCCCGTAACGATCGACAGCATTCAAGCCATTATTCGCGACCTCCGCGATCGCGGCATCGCCATTCTCATCACCGACCACCAGGTGCGTGAGACACTTGAAATCACCGACCGCAGCTATGTCATTCGCGCCGGCCAGGTGCTGTGCCACGGCCGCCGCAACGAAGTTCTCAATCACCCGGAAGCCCGCAAGCATTATTTCGGCGAAGGCCTGCACGTCGGCCTCGGCGGCGCCGCGTGAGGGCGCAACAAGAAACGCCCAATGCGAACGCTTGCGTTCGCATCGGGCGTTGTGTTTAGCACTTTCTCTGCCGGCCCCGTCGAAACGGCGCCCATTCTCCGCCTGTTCTCAATCAAAATTGAATCCTGGTTCCGCCACGTAAATGTCCGGAACCAGGAACATTCAACCAATCGCGCTACCGGCCGAACCGCCGTGTGAACAGCGGCACGAAGCCCAGCATCAGCAGCGAGGCCGTGGCCGGTTCCGGAATCACCCGCAAACCAAACGTGCTCAGCACGTTCCAGCCCGTGGCCGGGTCCGCATCCGGATTTCCGCCAGCCATCCGGGCCTGGATCGTGTAAAAGCCCGGCTTGACCAATGGGCCGACTCCCAAATTGAACATATAGGTGTTGAGAACGTCGGTCACAGCGGTGGAGTAATAGCGACCTTGATTGCCAAGGTATTGCTCGCCAGTGGGGCGACTCGAACTCCAAGTCGCATCCGGTGTGTAGAGTCGCGGTGAGTATTGAACGGTTTCATTCAACAAATCGAGGCGATTCAAGATGATCGCATAACGGCCATCGCCCTTGGAAACCGCCGTGAGCGTGAATTTGGTGCTGCCGCCCGGTTCCACGACGAAGGTTTTTAGCGTATCGCTGCCGACCGTTTCCTCCGTCTGATTGCCTGTAATGGAAAGCTCGCCTTGGGCAGCCGTATGACAATACGAGCAATTTCCCGCCCGGCTCGGGAAGCCTTGAGCAACTTGCGTTGCCAGGATTACGGCCAAGCCTGCGGCCAATCCTAATGTTAGGAATCTCATGAGCATCACCCTTTCGTTGATGTGTCTTGGACTTTCATTGCTGGCTCGAAAACGACCCGCTGTAACGGATCGCGTGCCCAAAAACGATGGTCGGTTCCGTCACCGCGCATGACGGAACCAACCCAAACTCTCGTGCTTATCGGCCGAACCGCCGTGTGAACAGCGGCACGAAGCCCAGCATCAACAGCCCTGCGGTAGCCGGTTCCGGAATTGGAACTGAACCCACTCGCAAACCAAACGTGTAGGTCGCATTCCAGCCCGTGGCTGGGTCGGCGTCCGGATTACCAGCTGCCGAGCGGAGCTGAATCGTGTAGAAGCCCGTCTTGACCGTCGGATCAAGCGTCAGGTTAAACAGGTACGTTCCGTCCCCAGTGGCCGACTTGGTGTAATACCGGCCTTGATTACTCAAATACTGGGAAGTACCGCTCGTATTTGCCGACCTCCAAGTTGAATCGGGAGTATACAGGCGCGGCGAGTATTGGATTGTCTCGTTGAGCAAATCGAGCCGATTCAAGATGATCGTAAAGCTGCTAGTCAGCCCGGCCGTGGCCACAATCGAAAACTGCGTTGTTCCACCTGGTTCGACGACATAGGTCTTATAGGTCGTCGAGGTACTTCCCGAGGTAACAGTCTCTTCCGTTTGATTGCCCGTAACATCGAGTGTGCCAGCACTAATCGTATGGCAATACGAGCAGTTGCCCGCCCGACTTGGAGTGGCCTGAGCAACTTGCGTTGCCAGGATTACGGCCAGCCCTGCGGCCAATCCTAAAGTTAGAAACCTCATGAGCATCACCCTTTCGTTGATGAATTCAAAAGTTGCAACTTGCAGCAATCGTCCCTACGGCCTCGCCAGCGGCAACGTACCCGCCAGCATGTTCCCAGCAATGCCAGGTCGCCTCCGACTACTGTTTGCGCATAAAAACAACTGGGCGTCACGAATGCAATAACTGCGCCAAAACGACCGGACTATCGCAACTTGCGGTTATTAGCCAATTTATTTCTTTGCGCGTGTTATCATCGTCTGTCCAACTGATTCGAAACGCACACTTACTGTGCTGTGCGGAACATGTATGAAGCGCGCTTACCACCCGAAGTAGTTAGCGCGCGATAGCACCAAATAGTGCCAACCGTTTAGAAGCTCGCGCTAATACTTAGGTGGTATTGACAAGGCACGCTTCCGAAGTAGGCCCGAGGCCGAAATTCACGGTGCACCCATTTCCACCCGCTGGCAAGCCATCGGTCGCGCTTGAGGCTCGTCGATTCCGTCTAGGTGGCCCGCGCCTTGCCCACCGCTAGTCGAGGCCGGAAATTGCCTTAGCCGCAGCCGTACTGAGTTCGCGCGACTCCGCTTCCGTGGCCGCCTCGGCGATAATCCGCACGATCGGTTCAGTATTACTGGCCCTCACTAATAACCAACTCCGGTTGCCATCGGCGCGCGTAAAATCGAGTCGCAGTCCATCCAGGCGGTCGACCGCCGCGTCGCCAAAATGCTGTTCGAGCGCATCCAACGCGGGGACGATGCGCTCTCGAGCGACGCTCACCTTGGTCTTGTAAATCGCGTATCGCGGCAGTTCGTCGGCCAGCGCACTCAGGGGCAGTCGTCGTTCGGCCATCGCCGCAAGCACCAAGGCCATGCTCACGAAGCTATCGCGCACCAGTACCACCCGAGGATCGATCACACCGCCGTTGCCTTCGCCGCCAAGGATCGCGCCGCGCTTCAGCATCTCATCGACGACGTGGGCCTCGCCCACCGCCGAGCGATAAAACGGCACACGGTACTTGCGCGCCAAATCCTCGGTCATCCGGCTCGTCGAGCAATTTGTTACAACAGGCCCGGGCGTTGCACGCAGCACATGGTCGGCACAAATCGCCAGCGTATACTCCTCGCCGATGTAACGGCCACGCTCGTCAATGAGCGCCAATCGATCGGCATCCGGATCCTGACAAAAACCGACGTCGGCCCCCACCTTGGTAACTTGTTGTAAGACCGTCGCCAAGTTCTCTTCCGTCGGCTCTGGCGGATGTGCGAACTGCCCGTCCGGCTTGTCGCCCAGCAGTGTGACCTCGCAACCCAATCGCTCGAGTAGCGGCTGCCCGAGCACGCTGCCCGCCCCATGATTCGCATCCAGCAGCACTCGAAATCGCCGCGCGCGAATTCGCTCGACATCAACCGCGCGTTCCACAAGCGCAAGATGTGCCGACACCGTATCGCCGACGTATTCACTCCGCGTTCCTCGCGCCTCGCGCCTCGCGCCTCGCGCCTCGCTCGCTCCTCGCTCCTCGCTCCCATTTGGATTTCCCACATCAAGCGTTCGGTACTTCTCGAGCACCGCTGCCCCGACCATCGCCGGCACCACGCGTCCCACGGCCGAAAAGAGTTTCATGCCGTTGTACTCGGCCGGATTATGGCTCGCGGAAATTTGAATCCCCCCTGCACACGCCAGTTGTCGCACCAGTACGCCGGTCGTCGGCGTCGCCGCAATGCCACCATCGAACACCTGCCGCGCACCATTCTGGGAGAGCCCCTGGACAATCGGTTCCACAAGCGGCGGCCCGTTCGCCCGGCCATCTCTCGTGATGACCACGGACCCCGGCGGTAATGTCGCGGCGAACGCGGCAGCGTAGCGAAATGCAACCGTGGGAGTCAGCGTATCGCCTACTACGCCTCGTAAACCAGAAACGCTAATGATTGGTTCCATCACGGTTGCAAAACTCCCAGCTTATTTGTTTGTCGCAGTATATGCGGACCGGCGAAATCCTACGATAGCAGGCCGTGTCGCCCGCCGGCGTCCGGACTACAATTAAGATTGGCATGAATCCAGAGCGCCACACACGCCGCAGTTTCTTGCAGGGTGAGGCTGTCTCACGCGAGCTCGCGGGTCGTGTTGCGCGAATCGATGACCCGGCTGTCGTTGCCGCCCGTCGCCAGTTGATTGTCAGCGTTCGCCGTCGAGCGATGGCGTGCGAATTTGAAGTGCAGCTTGCCGCCTCACGCAACGACAACTCGATGGAGCAGGTATTTGCCGCGCTCGATCTGGTGGAAGCCCTCGACGCCCAGTTGACCGTCTATCGCGACGACAGCGAAGTCAGCCACTTGAATCAGCTCGCAGCGACGGAACCAGTTGCCGTGGAGGCGCGGCTGTTTGGTCTTTTCGAACTAGCTCAACAATTGTGGCATCAAACCGAGGGTGCGCTCGATATTACGAGTGGCCCTCTCTCGGAAGTTTGGGGATTCTCGCGGCGCGAGGGTCGAGTGCCCAGCGATGAGAAAATCGAAGCCGCGCGGCAGCGCGTCGGCATGCAATTCATCGCACTCGATGCGGCTGGGCATACGATCAGGTTCCTGCGGCCTGGTATGACGGTCAACTTCAATAGTCTGGGGAAAGGTTACGCGCTCGACCGCATGGCCGAACTTTTTGAAGTCCACGACGTTGATGACATCCTATTGCAAGGCGGCAAGAGCAGCGTGCTCGCCCGCGGCACCCAGCCTGGCGTTGCCGAAGGCGGCTGGCGCGTCGGTGTGCGGCATCCCCTGCGAACCAGCGAACAGTTGGCCGAGCTTACGCTGCGCAATCAAGCCCTTTCAACCTCGGGCGCCGGCACCCAGTTCTTCATCCGCAAAGGCCGACGCTACGGGCATATTCTCGATCCCCGCACCGGCCGACCTGCCGACGGCCTACACTCGGTAACCGTAATTGCCCCCACCGCCACCGAAGCCGAGGGGCTGTCCACGGCCTTCTACGTGATGGGGCCGCAAAAGGCGGCAGACTACTGCGCCGTCCGACCGGAAATCGCCGCCCTCCTCGTCGCCCCGGGCGGTCGCGCCGGCGATGTCCAGCTAATCGCACTTGGCCAAGATACCAGCAGTTGGCTACGATTGGCTGACAACTGAACTCGATGTCCCGATTGGTTACGCATGCTTGCCTCACTCTTCCACCCCAGCAGCTATCTGGGCATCTTCCTGTTCATCGCCGCCACCGGTTGTGGATTGCCGATTCCCGAAGAGGCCGCCATCGTCGTGGCTGGCGTGCTGAGTGCGCAGGGACACTTGATAACCGGCCTTGCTTTTGCCGCCTGCCTGGCCGGCGCTCTCGTGGGCGATAGCTTCATGTACGCGATCGGCTACCACTGGGGCCACGGCATCTTCACATCGCATCCGCGCTTTGCCAAGTTGCTCTCCCCGGAAAACGAGGAACATTTCCAACGAGCGATCGATAGTCATGCCTTGAAGGTAATGTTTCTCGCCCGCTTCCTGGTCGGCATTCGCGCCCCGGTGTACGTGATGACCGGCGTGGTGCGGATGCCCTACCGCCGCTTCCTGGTCTACGACGTGATCAGTGCCACTGCCGTCGTTAGTGCCGTTTTCTGGTTGGCGTATGTGTTTGGCGACAACGTCCGCGAATGGGTCCGCCATGCCGAATTCATGGCGACGCTCATCGTCGTCGGCGTACTGGCCATCATCGGCGGTATCATCTACTATCGCCACCGCCAACAAGTGATCGACTTCATTTTCGGCAGCGAAGCGACGTCGGCCGACCGTCAGCCTTCTGCTTCGAGCCGCGAGAATCCTTGAAATCGCCGCGTGAAGTCGATGATTCCGCCTCGAGCCACGAACTCTTCCGCGGACCAAGGCTCCAAGGTTAACCGATAGGTGTGCCGCTTGGGCACCACGTACGCGTCGGCCACTCTCGGTTGACCGTCCATACAGGTCACTTCTACTGTGTGGCGTTCGTAAAAACGTCCCTCGAAGCGATCGAGTCGAGCAATCGAATCGCTATCGACGTCTAAATACACCAGCCCGCACACCACGTCCTCGGCAACCGACGCGATCATCCCCGGGTAGGCACCGCGACGCACCCGATACACCGAATACCCGCTCACCGTTCCCTCGATGGTTGCAGATTCTCGCCCCACGACAACCCGCCAAATCTCGGGAAACATCAAAGAGCCGTAGGTGAAGACATGCATCTCCGGATCATACTCGTCGCTCTCCATGATTTCCACATGTCCCGAGTTGACCGTGCAACGTGTCGCAAGAGTCGACGAGAGCATCGAATTTACCAAGGTGATTGCCGGCAGTCGGGCGCCGCTATGCGTGTTGGGGCGTGCCCTTGACGGACAGGAAGCGGATGTCAACGCGCTTGTTCAACGCGGCGGCGATTCGCGTGAGCATGGCCAACGAGTGTCCGTCATAGTCGGCGTCTTCCAGACGGCAGATGACCGACGCGGTTGTACCAATCAGTTTCGCCAGGGCACGTTGGGACAGTTCGGCCTTGGTTCGCAGGTCATAGATTTTCCGAGCGATTTGCAGGTTGGCAACCTCCTCCGCGACAAGGCGAGCCATGTCGGGGTCATTGTCGACGTAGCGGCGATGGAGAATCTCGACTGCGTCGCTCGTCGATTTGCGAACCGTTGACTTGGCCTTCTTGGTTTTTGCCATCTATTCCTCCTCATAGGTGTGCCGTATCGGGGCACGTTCGAACTTGTGCTTCCGTTGGATGGCCAGGTCGATTTCGCGGACCGGAACGCCCCGCTCTTTCGTGCAGCCGTGGGATACGACGGCAGCCGTCTGACCGTGAAAGAAGTACAACATACGGTAGTTCACCCCGCCCAAGCCGACGCGAAGTTCGTAGATGCCGTCACGCAACAAATCTGCCTCGGGGCGACGAAGCTCATGTCCCAAGTCGCGAAGCCGCTCAATGCGTGCAACGCATTTGGCCCTTGGCTTCTTGGGCAGGGAGTCGAGCCACTCCAGGAGCGGAACTCCGCCGTCATCATCCTGAAAGAAAACTACCTTCGTGGCTGGCATCCACGCCTCCTACACAATGTTCGCATATTTGCGAACACACGTCAAGTTCGGTTCGGGCTGAACGTACGGGATTGACGCTGCGTTACGCCTGGTCGAACTGGCCGTCCGCGTCGTAGCAGCGTTCGAGTTGGTTGCGCCCTATCGGTGCCCGAAGCCTTTTCCGTCGTTTTTCGTCGCGCCAATTTTCGGGCGCCATCAATGAGCCGTAGGTAAAGACCATGCGTCCTCGGATCATAGTCGCTGTCAGCCATGCTTGCCATGTATCGCGAGTTGACCGTGCGAGGTGTCTCAAGTGATGATGGAACAATGGGCGAACCGCTACGAATTACTAGCCGCCAGAATCCACGCGTCAAGCAAGTGGTGCGGCTGCGCGCGGGTCGCGAGCGGCAGCAAACTGGCCGATTCATCGTCGATGGTGCCCGCGAAATCTTGCGCGCTCTGCAAGCGGGAATTGTGCCGATCGAAGCGTTCATCTGCGACACGTTCGCTGATTCAAGCGATTGCCGGCAAGCCATCCAGCAGATTGAAAGGAATCCAGCCGAGGTCTTCCGGGTCTCGCCCGAGGTATTCGCCAAGTTAGCCTACGGCGACCGCAATGACGGAGTGATCGTGGTCGCCAAAACACCCCAGCGCGATTTGAATGCTCTTACATTGCCCGAACGTCCTTTAATTGCGGTGCTCGAGGGCATCGAAAAACCCGGCAATGTGGGAGCAATTCTGCGGAGTGCCGATGCGGCCGGCGTCGACGCGGTTATCGTCGCCGATGGCGGCACCGATCTGTTCAACCCGAACACAATCCGCGCCAGCTTGGGCACCGTGTTTCAGCCGAACGTTTGCGCCGCAACAACGAGGGCCACAATCACTTGGCTCCGGGAGCGATCGCTGGCCTTCTATGCCACTCGTCCCGAAGCCGAGTTGCTTTACTCGGCGGTCGATCTGCGCGGCGGCGCAGTGATTATTTTGGGAAGTGAAGCGCACGGCTTGAGTGATGCTTGGCGCGCGGCCGAAATCGTACCCATCCGATTGCCGATGCACGGCATTGCCGATAGCCTCAACGTCTCCACCACGGCCGCCGTGTTGTTCTACGAAGCACTGCGGCAGCGAACTAGACAGCAATGAAATCGCTGTCATTTGGTCCGCTATCGGGGGCCAGCAGAAAAAATTTTTGCATGTAGCAAATCGCGGCAATTCCACGCGCAGAATTGAGCATTTGGCCGTTCAAGTGTTTTACAGTGACCTCGATTTTGTTGCGGCCTGCTACAGGCAATTTGGTTTCATTCGCCGTAATCTCCACACTCCAGAAAATTCGCTCGCAAGACCTTGCATCGCTCGAAAACGCTGCATAGTATGAGAACGTCCAAGCAGGAAACGCTGTCGTCGTGGCCATGCTTGCGACCGGCAAGGGCCAATCTTTTCAGCTTGACTTCTATGTAGCCGGAACAATGGGGTTGAAAAGTCACTAGCGAATTATTCACTAGTGGTTTTTCGCGCGGCAGGATGTTTCTTACGCACGACGCGTGGGAACGCGGCGCGGTGGTGAGTATCTGCTGACTACCCGCGATTCTTCGCACGGAACGGTAGCCGCCAGTATGGATATTTCGTGCGCAGTTTCTCTCTTCTCGGAACAGTTTTGACCATTCTCATCTTTCATGGTCGCGTTCACCCCTCAGTGAACAACAGGAGGCATTTCGATGAGTATCGCTCATGACATTTCGTTGGACGCCAGTTTGGGCCACTTGCCTTTGCCGCAAGCGGCCCCCCCAGAAGCCAAGCGTCCGCTCCATCGCCTTGCCGACGTGCGCAAACGACAGGGCCTTTCCGTGCGCAGCGTCGCGCGACGAATGCACACATCGATCGATCAAGTTCGCCAGCAGGAAGAACCGGAATGCGACTTGATGCTTTCCGATCTCTTGCGGTGGCAGCAAGCCCTCGAGGTACCGGTTGCCGATTTGCTGGTGGAAAGCGAATCGCCGCTTTCCGAACCCGTGCTGACGCGCGCGCGGCTCTTGCGAATCATGAAGACCGTCAAGGCGATCCACGAATCGGCCACGAGCAGTGCCATTCAACGTTTTGCCACGATGCTCGAAGACCAACTGGTCGAAGTCATGCCGGAACTGAAAGACGTATCTGCCTGGCACTCGATTGGTCAGCGACGAGCCCCCAACGAATTAGGACGGATTGCCGAACGGCCATTGCCCGATTCGTTCTTCGGTGATTATTCGACTTAGGAACTCGCTCTCCCCTTGGAAGACGGCCGGGGACGAGGGCGGCCCAGCGACGGTTTTGGTGCCGTTCCAAGTACACGAACGAGTTTCCTTCAAGCCAGACCAGGGCATGCTGCTAGTAGTGAGCGCGGTAGTCGGCACGGAAATGATTCATTCGGTGACGCGACAGCAAAGGGCCTTCCATTTCCTCCACTCCGCCAGTTGCGAACGCACGTGCCTTGGTTGCTTGATTCTGCCGGCCGCAACTGGGCCAACGACTCACGATGGTCGTGAGAGCGCTGCCTCGACGTGAAACGCCTACGCCAATTTCGGCCTCGAAGTTCGCCGCCTAGGCCGCCGCAATCGAGCCTATTGCGTGGGCAGAGTTCGCGTCGAACGAAGTACGGTGCTGGCCTCTGGTCGAATCTCACTTCCTGGCCAAGGACTGCGCAAGCTTAACCATAAACCTGCCGCAACGATGACCAACCCAAGCCAGCTCGGCCATAAAAACGTCCAATAAAATATGCCGCTCACTATGCCAATTGCCTGAGGCCAACGGCATACGAAATCGACCGCATCGGCATTCGACACCAACCAAATAAGTAGCCCCCCAATTGCGACGACGATCCCAATGGCCAGCAAGCGCAGCTTATTCGTCTCGGCAACGATTCCCGGCGTTTCGAGCAAGAGGCTCTTCTTATCGCCGTCAAACACGTAATGGGTAACGTCCGCGTTCCGCCGTCCTTCTTCGGCCGAAACATCAAAACGCCGCGTCAACTCGGTCCACGAAACCGCTCCTGACGGCGCAGATTGAGACGAAATCATGTTCGCATCCAACGTTTTGCTCCACGCTTCCAGTCGTTTGGCGGCAAGTTGAATCTGCTCTGAGGCGGAATACGAAGGCGGAGCAATCGTCGGAACTGTTGTGGACATGTTGTCGGCGCGCACGGCCACTGCCTGAGCTTCGCGCACGATCGTGTCCCATTCGTGCCGCCAACGTGCAGCGTTGGCACGAGGTACACCGTCGAGCGAAGAGGCAACTCTCTCCACAAGGCCGACCAACCGATCGAATCTCAACGCGGCAAAATCAACCGAGCTCACTGACGCCGCTGTTTCCGCCACGACTGGCGCCGAGCCCTCGGACTGCATCAACGACCAGAGACTGATATCGATCGGCAGCGGCCCGGCCTCGGTTCGCAACGTTGGTCGCTCCAACGTCGCTCGCCGAGGCGACGTTGCATCGGACGCTCGCGAAACTACCGTGAGCATTTGCGGCAAATTCGCCGACTCCAAAGTGACCTTCCACTCCGTCGCACTTGTTGGCACGGCGACAGCGGGTTGGCTATCCAGGACCGCCGATATCAACTGCTGATCGGCGGGTAGCGTCAAAATACATTGTGCGATGCCGTCCGGTACTATGGCAAATTGGGAAACAAGAAGTTGCCCACCATCTTGATCTAGGGCCGCATAGGTCTCGGCCAGACGGATGCCGGGAGTTGGCTGGCGGACGGTTGGCGATTGTAACTCAATCGTGAAGGGACTGTCTGCCGTCTCGAAAAATAAATAGGCCGCAGTATCGGGAATTGTCCGCCGCCACTCATCCAAAATCTCGGCCGGTTTAGCTCCCACGCTGGTCCAACCAAGCGATTGCGCATTCGAGGATCTTGGAACACCGATCAATCGCCGACCGTTAAATGGCGCGATTTGAATGTCTGGTGCCGCGGGAGCGGCACCGGCGGGCGGTGTCAGCACCGTGCGTAGCCGCAGGACCATTTCTTTGCCTTTCGCAAGCGATGTTCCGAGGCGCACTGCCAACACCTGTCGGCCATCCTTTGGGCGCTTCGCGTCGGTCGCGACGGGAACGCTTGCTTCAATTTCAAATGGTCCTGGACAACTGCTCGGCACGCTCAGTTGCAGCACATCGAGATTGCCCTGTTCGACCACTAGGCGCGTGCGCAATTCTGCCCACCATTTGCCGTCCTGAAACGAAAGCTGAGTCAGTGAATTGCCTTGAACCACCGGCCGATTCGCTTCGACGACTATTTGGCCCGCCTGAAGCGCTGTTTCGTTTAGTGTGAACACCCCCGCAGGTCGCACGAGCCATTCAATCGGCGGTGCGCTCGAGATTCCGGGTTTAACACCATTTGGCTCGGGAAAACCCGGCAACTTGAGGTTCACATCATCGTCGCGATACAGCTGCACCGTTTGCGACAATGCCCCGTTTTGCAACGCGGATACGCGCGGCACGGCAAACGGCTGGCCCGCGGCGACCGGAATACTGCCGCTAACAGCCAGCCGATAATCGTTTTTTACCGGCCCGCCGAAAAACACCGTAATTCGCGATGCCTCGTCGCGAGTCCAACGGATGGGCACTTGTTGGTCACCGGCCAATAGTGTGATCCGATCGATGTTCAGAGCGGGTAAAATATTTAGTCGAAACTGGAATCCGTCTGCCGGACCGGACGCGATATCCGCCTGATAGAGCACACGGGTCACAGGAATTCCGGCCGCGATCTGCAGCTGTTCCCGAACCGCCGTCGTTTGTTCGCGCGGTCGAATCGAAAACGTCAAGACCTTGTCGTCCGGCACATTTGCCAACGCGATTTGCGGTGCCGGCAGTTCCGCGGGTTCCCCCCACTTACTCTGAAACTCTTTGGCCGTTGCTGTCGCCGTCGAGTTATCTAACAAGGCGCAATCGAAGCGCGCGTCGGCCGATACCGCGAACCAGCGTTGTGTTGTCGGCGTCGGCGAAATGGCAATCGGATCGACCCGCATGTTGCCGATCTCCGCTGCATTGCTGAGTCGCCAACGAACGACAAGTTCTTGACGATCTGCTTTGTCGGGCGGAAAGGGGAGCTGCAGGAAAAGAAAATGGTCCGTCTTCGCCGGTCGCGATTCCTTGATAAGTTGCCTGCCCTCGGTGAGTAAAGTCCAACGATCGTCATAGCGAACGGTCATTGCATCCGGCCGGCGCGCGCCGCCTTCCACAATGAACTTCGTGGTTAATTCAATACCCCGCTCGCCGACGTTTAGCCAACTCAACTCCGAGATGTTCAGCCGTTGAGCACCTGCTTCCCTCGCAGCAGCCATGTCCCAACTTAGATCAATGCGATCACTATGAAACAGCTCACCGGTCAGGAAACCGGCACGATCTTTGGCTGGCGGTGACAAGATCGCGTTCGGAAACTGAACGCCCCCAAGCCCGGGCGCAAGTTGCAGCGTGAGTTTGGCAAGTGGTAACTGTGGAACCGATAATCTTATTTGTCCTCGCCCAACTGCTTGATTGATTTTGGGGGCACAGAAAATGGACAGGACGTAACGGCCAGGTTCGGAAATCGTTACGACACACGATCGACCATCCTGCGCCCAATCGATCGGTTGCGGCACCCCATCCAGCATGGCGGTCGGCTGCCATCTCGCTTCCTCGCGAACGAGCGGCAATCGAACACGCGTTTGGCGCGCCGACGTTTCCAAATCGAAAGCCAGTGTCCAGTCGCTAGCAGCGAAATCGGACGATCGTCGCGCCTCGGTTAACTCACCTGAGTACGACGCGGTCGTAATCAACCAAGGATGACTGTTAGAAGTCGAGCCCGGTGATTTCCCCAATAATTCCCGCAGGAACTGTTCACTCAGAAATACTTTCGTTCCCACCGGTTTTCTATGCGCATCGACGGGAATTAATACGGTTTCAATCTGCGTCGGCACAGTTTGCCCGTCGGCATGCGGAACAGTTTTGCCCCCGGCCTCGGCAGCGATCAACCGATTGCCACTGAACGTGAACAGCACGAGTGCCAACAATGTCGGAGCTGGCAGCGGCACACCCAACTGCGCGGACGCCATCGTCTGCTCCGACCGCATGCACCCCTTCCAAAGTTGAGAAAGCACTGCCCCCCAAATAAATCCAGTGGCCAGGGGCGCCATCGCCGTTGGTAGGATTAACGCCAAACAGCACGCCGCGAAGATCTCAATAATTCGGAAGCGCCATCCAACTCGACTCGAGAGATTAATGAGGAAACTCATCAATAGACAGGCAATCGCCCAAGTTCGAATGGTCGCGGGCCGGCTGATCGCGATCACACCGTGCGGGCCACTTCCCACAAAGTGGCGAACGACCGGGGTCCAACCCAATAACTCCGAGTTCGATATCGCGGCATGAGTGCCACTCTGGGGCGCAATCATCCAGACCGGTATTAAATTGACCGCGGGAGCGCTCGGCATAGGAATTGAAAATAGCGTACCCGCGAATGGGTTGTCGGTTACATCACGATCCGCGGCTTCCCGAACGACCATTCCACCTGCGCCACGCTCGACCGACTCGTTACCAAGGCCCGTCCAACTCGCCAACTTCGAAAATTCGAGCGCACGCGGACGCCCCTCGGGCGCAAGAAAACCAAAAATTCGTTGTCGCCAATTGAACGATCCTTCCGATCCTTCGTCCTCCGCCGCAGCCAAATCCTGCGGCAGCCACGTCAGCCATTCCGATGCGAGAATTGGATAGGGTTCTTGGGTGATCGGGGGTACAAGCGTCGAGTAAACCGAGAGGCGTCGTTCGGGCGTCTCAAGAAAGAAAGTCACATTCGGCGATGACACGCGCGACAATAATGGAACCGACAGCGTCGGCGAGGTACTTGTCGCGAGCGGAACGGGCACTCCATCGACATATACCGCGGTAACTTTGGCATCCTCGTTGAACATCGCTTTAAACTCGGATGCCCCAAGGTTTTGCAGTTCGTAACTGACCCGATGTCGCGTGCGATCCCCGGCAAGGCAAAACGATTCGATATTCAACCGCCGAATCGTGAGTAGCGGCATGCCAGACTTGGCGACGGCGCCCAACTCAAGCCGCGGTGCGCGCGAGGGCTCAAAGCAATCTTGCGGCGTATAACGGTAGGTCAATCGCGCCGCCGGTGGCGGCCGCTCGCTCGAATCCCCGGTTTCCAAGGCTAATGGCAACGCTTGTAGTCCCGTTGCCTCCACCGTCGGCATGACGTCCGGCGGCGTTCGCACCGTGATTAGTCCGCTTTGGTCAACCGCTTCGGGTAGAGCGAGTAGCGGTACCGTCGAGCGGCTTGGTAACGATCCGCCGAGCGAGAGCAATATCGTCACCGGTTTACTCGCGGATCGTGGTAACCGCAGCAACCATACTTCCCCTTCTCGTGGAAGGTTCTTCCGCAGCGGGGCATCGGCAGATAACAACTCCGCCGATATGGGCAAATCGGTGGCCTTTTCGCTCCAACGCGCCGAACTTCCCAGCGGCGCCGTCGCATACACAAGTAACCGATCGATCGTGTTCGAACGCGGCTGCGCAGCAATCTGCCACGAGTGCTTCAGGCCTTCCCCCGACCATTCGGCTTCATATTCGATTTCAGCCGAATACTGCCCGCCCTTGGCCACGAGTCGTACGCTCGTGCCTTTACCGGCATTTGCCAGGTCGAAGATCCCAGCCTTTTCAGCCGTTTCATCCAGCAGCGCCAGGTCGCTTCCATCCAGAGCGTCGCGGGGCACAGCAACGGCGCCGCCGCTTGTTTCGACAATGTACGGCTCGGATGATTGCAACGAAAGCAATTGCCTGGTCGCACGAGCCGCCTTCCAGTCCACCATGCGCAGCATGTCCGCCGACATTGGCTCTGCCGCGTTGAAACGCTGGAGTCGGCCGGTGATGACTACGGAAATCTCACGTGTCGGTGTCACGGCATCGGTTAACCTGACTTCCAGGTTTCGACGATCATCGTGTCGCTCGATAAACCATTCGGCCACGGCATCCGCGGGAATCGTTTCCACGGTTTCAATCGTCCACCCCCGGCCCAACGCGCCGGATAGTTGATGCACCTGGCCACGCGAAACGCTCCAACGAGCGACGTGTCTTCCGATGACGTCCGGGTCTGTCAGGGCCAACGAAGTACCTGTCCGCACGCGCACATCAGCCGCACGTCGGCCGACAACGACTCGTATGGCCGACGTAGGCGCAAACGCTGCGAAAGAAAACACTTCCGGTTCTGTGGAATCCACGCCCAAATGTGCAACACCCGTTTGCTGGCAATCGACTGGCTCGAGGCGCCGCAGCTCTAACTCTGGAGCGATGGAAAGGACTAACTCCGTCGCTCGCCAAGAGACATTGTCCGGCCCTACATTCGGCAGCTGCCAGGGCTCGTCAAAAGTTGTCGGCTGCCAGAGGGCCACTTTGAGATTCAGCAATCGGCTGTCACTGTCGCGCGGCAAGGAGATCAAAGCTTGATCCGCCTTGGGCGAAGTGCTTCGCACCATTCGCCAACTCAGTTCTTGGCCTTCGGCTGCGGCCGACAGCAACTGAAGTCCAGCCGGCAATGGCACGGCTAATTCACGCTGCTCGCGATACTGACCTTCCAGCTTCCATTCGGCCTGAATTTCGACTCCTCGTTGCTCAACCTGGTAGGTCAGTTTGCCTCGCAGCTCGAGGCGTTCCGGTTGCCCGACGCGCGACTCGGCACCGCTGGAAATGTGCAAGACTCGGGGCCCCACCGCCGGCCCGTGGGCGAACACCCACCTTCGTTGCGGCGAAAGGCCGCTGGCTACGCCGCTATTCCGCGCCAGAACAGTTGACTCAACGATCGCACCGTCGTCGAGACTCGGCGTTTGGCCTTCAGGCAGTTCCAGTGTGAGGCGCGTGCTAAGTGCGATTGGCACATCCCAGGGAACGTCAAACGACCTTTCTCTTGGTAGCCGGCGAACGCTCCAGTCGAATTCCAGCCATCCCGAATGCGATACCATAAGCCCATATGCTCTCGGAGCGCCGTCGTCCGTTCCCCAGGTACCGAGTCGCACCGGTTCGTCACCACGATCTTTCCACCGAATATTCCGAATCGCCAGCGATTCGCCTGGAAGCGGCACAAACGCGGAGCCTGACCCGCGAACCGATATCTTCCAGGCACCGTGTCCGGCAAGTTGGTCGGCGTCGCCCAATCCACCCTGGTAAGTGGCTTCGTCGATCGTAACCGACGGTTGCAGCCTGTTGGTGTTGTTGTCTACCGCCGCCACCCAGTTCGCAAAGTCCTTCTCCTCAACCGGGATGTATTTTTGGCCCTCGCGCGGCCAAATATCAACGTGATCCGCTGGCACGAAAATCCGGCGATAGGCCCGCCGCGTGTCGTTGGGAGATTGCTCCTGGGCGGAAGTGTGCGCTGGCGGCGGATCGCACCACCCCCGACATGCCCCCACACCAACGGACATAGCCCCAACCATGATCATTACCAGGTGCCGCGCGGCGGTGCGGGCGCCAATCCACAAGCGAGTCTGCCGGGTTCTCATCGCTAAGACTCCGACACGCGCAGCGATGCGGTTGGCGCCGTGCTCGCCACGCCCGCCAGGGGCGTCATCAGCAGCGGTTCCGAGCGCGGCGTTACGATCCGCTGGGAACTCGGCGAGATAACTGCTGGCGCCGCGCGATAGCCGGGCACATTGGCCGTAACGCGCGAGATGATCAACGACACCCCCGCTAGCAATAGGCCCAGCACGGATGCCTGTGCCAACAACAGCGTGACTCCCGGATAGGTAATGGCCGCCAACACGAGCACCGTTGCCAGCACCGCCAAAAGCCACATTCGCCGCGCCTGCGGAACGCACCTGTACATAATCGTCACAGCGAGTACGCATGCCGAGGCAACGAGCACAATGAGCCAACGAGGCGCCGTCGTTAACTCGATCGATGACACGGGCGTGATCCCCGAAAACAAATACTGATTCTGCGATGCCGTGGGTGCTACCTGTTGCGATGCCCCCGACCACTCTTCCAACTCCCCCTGCGACTTGAGTGGCTGTCGCCCCCAGAACGCTCCCAGCCACTGCCATTCACTGGCCGATGTCAGTTGCGCAGGCTCGCTAATGACATGCTCGTCACTGGGCAAAATGAATTGCCAATAAACCTGGGACAGCACAATCGAACCCTCGATCTGCGGTGGCGTCAAGCGATGCAGCGTGACCAGACTGGGCCGATACTCTTGTCGCGTTCGCAGCTCAATCGTGTAAATCGAACGCAGTGCCGTCCGATCGCCGGCCACCGCATCTCCGCCACCACTTAGTTGAATCACGACGCGGCCCGGTGCCTGGGACAGGATTCGCGCCGGCTCATGGTTCACCAGTATTTCCGTTTCGGCTCCCGTCGTATCGGGAGGTAACTCAATGGTCGCTTGACTTCCCGCCGTGCGAATGCGAAACGCCGCCCGATTTTGGATGATCCCCTTGGACAACCATGTCTGCAGCCAAGCCCGCTCAACGACCGTCGCCGCTGGCGGTTGCGGCGCGGCAGAACGGATAATTAGCGGCAGCGATGAGCCCAAATGTTCACCCGCATTGTCGAGCGCCAACCCCTCCTCATGCGGCTTGGTCGACGCGGCCAATCTCCACGACTGATTCGCCGCCCCCTCATCGAGTACGACGGATAATTGATCGGTCCAGTGAATTCTCGACGATTCAGAACTTAACCGCCCCTCGGTGCAACGCATCGTCGGCACTTCCCAATGCAGATCCCTCGACCCACGTGACGGCAGATCCGCACGATAGCGAATCGAAACCGAGAACTTGCCCATCAGGGGGCGCGGCAACGTCAAGCGCAGCAATCGCGACGACTCGTCGACCGAGCCGGCATCCGCTGCGTCAATCAAACTGGCCTGGAGCGGTATCGCTTGTTCATTCGGCTTGGCATCGGCGCCATTCCCAGTCGCCAAGCGAGCAGTCACGCCAACCGCATCGCTGGGAAAATCGTCTGCCACCTCAAAGGTCAGTTCACTAATCGGCTCGAACCGCACCGAGTAATCAAAACGTCGCTCGATCTTGGCATCGCTTTCCCCAACTTCGATCTGCATGAGCGATTGCGTTGCAATGTCGCGTGAACGCCTCGTTCGATCGGCCGCGAAAACCGCCGCCGGAAGCAAGGTCCGGTAGCGCAATTCCGTCGCCCCATCGCTGGTTTGGTTCTCACCGCCGGCGATCGTGGTCACGGGCGTTAGACCCGTCGATTTTGTCAGGTCGGGCAATAGACTGACTTCCGGTGCGGCACGCACGACTAACTCGCCCGTGCCGATCGATTCCGCCACGGGCACGGGCAATGGCACTTGCAGTTGCCGCGCCTCACGAACCAATGGCCGACGCAAGGAAAAGGTTACTTCCGCCCGTCGGGCCGACGCCTGAACTAAAGGCAGCAGCAACGTGCCTTCAGACGTAACCGAGATGCGGTCTGTATCCACCAACGAAGCCGACTCGACCGGATCGCCCGTCAACTCCCAACCATTCAGCGCGACACGATACTCAAACGCTCGGGCGCCAAAGGTCTGATAATTCAATTTGACCGTTAACCGCGCCTCGTCTGGCAAACACTCCATCTCAAATTTTGGCGTGACATGAACCTGCAACTGTCGGCGTGCCAATCGCACATTCAGCGACCATGGCTGTCGATCGTATTGAAACGCCGCCGTCGGATTGAACGACTGCAATGCCGAGTCGAGTTCGTTCGGGTCCACCTGCCGGACAAAAGCGCCCATTTCCCAGCGCGCTTGCCAATCATCCGCGATGTTCAGCGCGACATCTCCGAATTGCCGCACGGCGCCTAATACCTCGAAGCCGCCAACATCGATGTCTTGACGACGATTTTCTGGATTGCCAAGATGCTCAATGGCTAAGTCCACGATCACCGGCCCCTGCTGCTTCTCCGCCAGTTCCACCACGACAATCGGCCGGCTGTCAGCGTTCTTTTCCGCTGGTGCCGATGGTTTATTCTCTAAGCGAATGCGGTACTGCACATGGGGAGATTGAGACGTATCGGGTTTGGCTTGCACGAGTTGGGAACCCACAGGCAACCGCACACGAAACTGATCGAACGCCCCTCCATAACTTCGCACCGTCAACCGTGCATCGCTGCGAATACCTCGCCCGTCGAGCGTCACATGAATCGTTCCCAACGCACTTAGCACCGATGCCATGGCCGACGATTCTTTCGTCGCATTCTGCCAAGCGAGCCGGAACATACCGCTCAGTCCAGCCACCTTCACCCGCGTGCCACCCTTGGTATTTGGCTCTTGAGTTACCAGCGAACCGGCATTCACGCGCGCCTCGCCAATTTGGGAATCAATGTCGAGCTCAAGCTGAGATGAAACGGCATGCGGACAATTGATTGGCAAGGAAGTTTCTGGTCCATCATGTGCCAACGGCACCAGTATGTTGATCGTCAGCAATCGTCGTTCCCCAGCGGTTCCGCGAACTTGCGCAACATATCCGCCGTGTTCTGGGTCCGATGTCAGAAATTCCGGCTCGCCATTGTTCTTTGATACTTCAGCAGATGGTAACTTCGCGTCGGCACTCGTCGGCAACGCCGAGAATTTCGGCTCGCCTTGCACGATTGCGCCTACTAATCCGAGCGGCACGCGGATCGGCCCGTTTCTAATGAGGCGCACTGCGATGCGGCCTTCCAACTCCGCGCGCTGCCCAATGACCTGGCCGCGAAACGTCATGTCTTCGATGGCATAACTCGGCTGTTCATCGGTAGTCCCCAGTTGATTGAGCCGTTTCCATGCCGCCATGAAATCTTCGTATGTCATTCCGGGCACGGGCTGGGGATGCCCCTCGGCATCAAGCAGGATATAAGTATCCGGCCCAACCATTGGCATTCCTTGCTCGGCGGCCGGCTTATTCGAGGCCTTCTCCGCTTCGGTCTGCGGCTCAGGCTTGGCCTCATCTTGCTTACTGGCCGTCGGATCTTTAGGGGCCGACGGCTGTTGTCCGCGAACAACCGGCACCGCCCCATGCCACAGGATTACCAACACCACGATCTTCGCCCAGGTCGCCCAATTCGGACGCCCGGGGCGACTCGCGCGTGTTTTAGGGCAAAGACTCATCGTTCCGGCAAGAATCCCCTCGCGTGCCTGTTGGCAGTTCCCAAGGGAATCAAAATACATCTGGAAAAGAAGCAGAGAAGAGCTTGGCACGCCCACGCGTGAAAACGTGTGAATTCCATCACGCCGGTTTAGCCTTCCGAACTCAAGATCTATTCTACTCAGCCACGACCTGCGGCAAAACAAGGAATGCTGGCCCGACAAAGTGCGCCGCACCGTGGCGAGGTGCGATATCTCGTCTTGTTTTTCGCAAACCAGAGAGTTATTTGCGCTCAAAAGGCAGCATTGCCGCCAACATTTCTTGATGCAACCCAGCCTGGCCCGCAACCACCAAATGTGGTTTCCACAGATCAAATTCGCCCCCATCGCGGGCCGTCACGACGCCCCCCGCCTCCCGGATGAGCAGCACGCCTGCCGCCACATCCCAGGGATAAATATGCGTGGCCCAAAACGCGTCGAGCGTGCCATTGGCCACGTGGGCCATGTTGAGCGCTGCTGAGCCCGAGCGACGCAGGGCCTGACTTACCTGCGCCAACTCCACGAAGTCGCGCAGGTCCGCTGAGTCGCCATGCACTCGCGGCGGCAGGCTTACACCAATGAGCGCCTCGGCAAGGTGCGTCGTTTCGCTTGTCTTGAGCCGCCGGCCATTGCACCAAGCACCGCCACCCTGCGCCGCTGAATAGCACTCATCGCGCAACGGGTCGTAAATGACGCCCACCAAAACCTGTTGACCCCGCGTTAACGCTAACGACACCGCGTACAGCGGGTAGCCATGCACGTAATTGGTCGTGCCGTCCAGTGGATCCGCGATCCACACGAATTGATCCGGTTGATCCGGGCGCTTCACGAACTCATGATCCGTGCGCTCCTCGCCAAGAAATTCGTGGTCCGGAAATCGCTCGGAAATCAACGCACGAATGGCTTGTTGCGAGGCAAGATCGGCATCCGTCACTAAGTCGCACGCACCTTTTTCGCGCGTTCGAAACCGGCCACGCCATTCCAACAATTGTTTTCCGCCAGCGCGCGCGGCAACCTCACAAGTTTCGAGCCAACTCTTGAGTGGTTCGTCGGCCATTGCTTCAACCTTCCGAGACACGCTTCGCAACGCAACCCAACCGCAAACCGCTATCGCTCGCAGCCGCGATTCTGCCGAGCACTATTCCGCAACAAGAATGAGAACATCGGCACGATAAGCGTGATAGGCTGCCAGTCATAAGCCGCTCTGGAAATGCCAGTTATGGCAGCCCAGGATCGGGTTGAGAAGTGCGCCGATAGCGACTTTCAACCAACTGGGATGCGAACGACTTTCCCTCTTCCGGTAGGAAAATTTTGCCTGATTTGCAGAGTCTTTCCGGTCTCGACGTAAACTGCTAATCTGTAAGGATTAACGCCAAAATAGCGACTTCGGGCGAAAATAGATCGAACTTTTTTTGTCCAAACTATGGACACGACAGCCAAAATAGGTATCATCGGTAGTGGAACAACAGTCCTCGCTTGGTGTGTACCGAGACAGTGACAACCGCGTTCGCGGGCGGCGATTGCCTGATTTTTTTTATCCCCTCACTCGGAAACATCGGCCTCTTCTCTGTTCCGGCCCCGTCGCAACATCCTTGCGGTGTTCGACGGGGTTTTTTATTGGCCTGACGCGATCACTCGTTATCACGCGCTTGTCATCATGGACGACACTCATGATCAGCCGTCGCTCTGGGCTCTCAGCGGCACCCTTGCACAGCTCCACTGCGGCCCACTAACCGGACACGTTGATGTCGCGCACCCAAATTTGGGGCTGCAACAACTTACGCACGAACGCACGGTAATTGGCGCTCGACCGTTCCGCGCGACCCGTGCGAGTAACGGCCTCGCCAAGAACGAATGGCCCCTCCCGCTAACCGATGTTTACACCCGCGGCCCAGACCTGGTCGCGAGCTACGGACCGACGGACGACTGGCCGTATGCACCGATCATTTATTGGCAAGCGAATCCGCTGACAGTTATCGACGGCGTTTGTGCATCACTATCGTTCTTGATCTCGGTACAAACGCACTTGCTCGATACCCATCCGCGGATCTGTGTCGGCACCGAAGTGGATTGCCAAGAGCAACTCCGTTTCTTTTGGGCCGATGGCGAACGAAGTGAAGTCGTGCCGTTCGAACCGAACGGCACCATCGATCCGCGGGGAACCATGTGCGGCGTACTTCGACGGCTCAACAACGGTTTGAGCTACCTGGAAATCGTGCCCACAACGGACTTCCGCAAGGCACAGTTGGCCACAAAGTCTCCGGGCCACTCCCAACTGGTGTGGCAACTCTTTGCCGAGTTTCTGGAGAAGGGCGTGATTCGCCGCGCGCGGATTCATGCAGCGATATTGCCGCGCAAGAACGATATCGAACTCGCTGCCGAATGCTGTGCGGCGCTCGAACAAGTTCCGCTTCCACTGACCGCATAACCGATTACCGCTTGCGCGAACGCCGCCGGGCGGGCACCTTTACCGGACGAAGAGGTTTCGCCACCTCCTCCCGGCCGTTCGCCAACTTCGCATTCTTCTCAGACGCTTCGCCGTTGAGCGAGATCAAATGCAACTCATCCAATTCAACCAGTTCGGCCATGCCGGCCTCGGCCAATTCGCGGCCGGAAACATACTTCCCCGGCATGATCCACTTCCGCATCATGTCGGCCGGAACGCCGAACAAATGAGCGAGCAGCGTATCCATATCGCGTTCCAATTGGCCGAAATGCCGCGCCCATTCCGAGGCTTCCGCCAACCCCACGTTTTCTTCACTCTGCCAACGCATGGGGTGGAACAGCATCACGCTGTAAGGCGTAACAATCCGGCGACGACAAGCGGCAAACGGCCACAACGTCGCCGATGAGCACTCACCCGTGACGATTCCGGTCGCCCGCAGCCGACGCAGCTTGATCAACGTCATCAGCGACACCGCGCAATATGGGCTGCCGCCCGGCGAGTCAAAATAGATCGTACACTCGCCGCCCGGTTCCACGCCGAGCAACCGATCGGTCAACTCGCCCTCGGTATCCGTCAAATCGCCCACGATCGCGATTTCAACGGGGCCCTCATCTTCTTCTGCGCGGTCGTTCATGTTGTTTCAACCCGATAATGATCTCAGCCGTCCCACTGCCTCGGGGCACGCTTTCCATTTTAGAAAAGTCGCGGAAAACGTGCCAGTTTTTAGCCCCGGTTTTTGCCGGCGCTGCGCTGATTCCTCCCCGATTAATTCCCGCATTCCCGATAAGTGTCACAAGCAGCATAACATGCACAACTCGAAAAACCGAGTATCTTGGCGAGCAACTTCCCACGATATTTAGTAAGATTGGCTGCTACTGCGGGCAGCCGCAACGCGGGAAGCCACCCAACCGGTGCAGGCAATTACTTCGCAGCCCACAAACCGTCTATAATGGCGGTATCTCACGCTTGCGCGAAGTGCCAACCGACCACCGCCATTCGCTTCCCATGGGTATTCGTTTTTCCTGTCCCAACGGACATAAACTGAACGTCAAAGCGCACTTGGCGGGGAAGCGCGCCATTTGTCCGCACTGCGGCTCAAAAGTCGTAGTTCCCGAACCACCTGCTCAAACAGAAGCGCCGGCATCCGCCAAAAGTCCCGGCACTCGCTCCTTGCCAACGGCCGCGGTGCCCGCGCTTGAATTGGGCAGTATCGATTTATTGCCGTCGTCGATTCTTCCCCACACGGCCGCCGAGCATGTCCAAATCTCTTCGGGGACGGCCGATACCTTGCCAGAATCGATCTTGCCGACAACGGTCCATAGTTTGGGAGTTGAACCTGCCAAAAGTCCCGCGGAATCCTCGGCACAAGCTCATCATACACGCGGTCGCCGCAACCAATTAATTGTGTCGGTCGTTCTGCTGCTGATCGTGATTCTGTTAGCTTTCGCGTTGTATTGGGTGCTGAATCGGCACATTTCGCCAACGCCGCCGGCACCCGCGGAGGCGACAACGCCGAGTACCGCGTCCACGACAGCCGAGCCACCAAACTCCGCAACTTCAAAGGCGGCAGCTCAAAATACCACTACCAAACAGGCCACCACGCCAACTACCGTCCCAACGGATGCTGTCGCTCCGGTGGAATCCGCTCCACCCAAAAAAGAATAATCGGATGCCGTTCAAGTTGTTGCCGTGCCAAACGGCAGCCAAGCGTAAAGGGTGATACGATGTCTCCAAACGAACGGTTCCCATGTTATTTGGTGCGCAAGGACGCGGACGGAAGGGTCGCCGCCGACATCGAATCAATCGCAGCGTCCGACTTGCCGGCAGGCGACGTGCTGATTCGCGTTGCGTACTCATCACTCAACTACAAAGACGGTTTGGCAGCCCAAGGCCATCCCGGTGTTGTGCGTTCGCTGCCGCATGTGCCGGGCGTCGATTGCTCTGGCACCGTCGTCGAAAGCGGCTCACCTAATTTTCATCCCGGCGATGAAGTCCTGGTGACCGGCTACGAGTTCGGGGCCGGGCATTGGGGCGGCTTCGCGGCCTATGCCCGAGTGCCGGCCGACTGGATTGTGCCATTACCCCACGGTTTCACGCTGCGCGACGCCATGATCTACGGCACCGCCGGATTCACGGCCGCCCAGTGTGTCACTGCCATCGTGGACCGCGGCATCGAGCCAGCCAACGGACCGGTCGTTGTGACGGGTGCCACTGGCGGCGTGGGTTGCCTCGCCGTCGCCATTCTGGCCAAAATTGGATATGAAGTCGAAGCAGTAACCGGCAAGCCGGAACAACACGACTGGCTGCGAAACCTGGGCGCCACGAAGTTGCTTGACCGTAACGACGTGCTCGACACGAGCACACGGCCTTTACTCTCCGCGCGCTGGGCCGCGGCCGTCGATACGGTGGGTGGCCAGCCGCTGGCGACAATCCTGCGCTCATTGCATCACCGTGGTTGTGTGGCGGCCTGTGGTTTGGTCGCCGGCACGGATTTGAACACTACCGTGTACCCTTTCATCTTGCGCGGGGCCACGCTCGCTGGCATCGACTCGGCCAAATGCCCGCGCCGCGAACGGCTAGAAATGTGGGAGAAGCTCTCCGGCCCGTGGCACATCTCCCAACTCAACGACATTGCGGACGAAATCACGCTCGACGAACTTCCTGACCGTGTCGCCAAAATCCTCGCCGGCAAAATCGTCGGCCGCGTCATCATTGCCCCACGCACTGCGACGAAATAGAGGATAGCCCAACGACGCTAAATGCCGTCAGCCCCCGGCTCTGCCGGGGGTTAGCGAGTTCACCGTTGCTTGGGAAATACCCCCGGCAGAGCCGGGGGCTGAATTGCACTTTGCACGACAACGATCATCCCGCCGGAAACTGCCGGCAATATTCATACAGCGCCATCGCCGTCGCCGTCGCCACGTTGTAACTGTACGGCAACCCCCACACGGGAATTTCGACGACATCATCTAGCAACGCCAATGAATCGTCGGTCAGTCCCGTGCGTTCATTCCCAATCACAAGCGCCGTGCGTCGTTCGAACTTGTACTGATGTAAATCGTGCGAATGACTCGTCTGTTCCAAACCAACGAGTCGAAAGCCATCATCACGCAGCTTCTTGAGCACCGGCTCGAGCGTGCGATGCGATTCAATCTCCAGCGTATCGGCCGCGTCTCGGGCAATTTTGCGATCGAGCCGCCCCGGCCCACAGCAAATCAGTCGCGTTAGCCCGCAACATCCGGCAGCCCGGGCAATTCGCGATAGGTTCACGTTGCTCCGCATCGGCGCGCACACAAGCACCAACTCGCGTGGCCGGTCGAGTTGGCGCGGCGGCTTGTGGCGTTCATGGACGAAATCACTCATCCCACCTAGCCTAACGCACGACCCAAACTCTGGGCAGTGCGTATCGAATTGTGGTTGGCTCAATCCATTCCCTACCGCTAAATTATGCTCATGCCTGGCCGTGTCTGGTTCCTAATCGTGATGCTCGCTGGCGGTTTTGCCGCCGTCGGCTATGCCATTTACGGTGGCCGCTTGCCGCCCGCCGATTTCACGTTTGTCAACGAAACCGAAGTGGCTTCGATCGACCCGGCCCTCATCACCGGCCAGCCGGAGGGCCGTATCGTCAACGCGTTGTTCGAAGGTCTCACGCGACTGCGTGCCGAAGACACCAAGGCCGAACCGGGAACGGCCGAGAAATGGGAAATCTCGCCCGACGGCCGCGTCTACACCTTCCATCTCCGCAAGGATGCGCGCTGGTCGAACGGCGATCCGGTGACCGCCCACGACTTCGCCTATTCAATTCGTCGGCTCATCGATCCGCTCACGTTTTCGCGCTATTCCTACCAGGCGTGGTACATCGAAAACGCCAAACGCTATAACTTGGGCAGCAGCACGCTCCAACCGGGCGACGCCGTCGAGATCGAACTCAATCCGCCCGCGGGCGCGACGAACACGGTGCGTGGCGAAGTGCTGTACGGCAAACTCATTCGCATCGACGGGCCGGCAATAAAGGAGAAGGCGAACGACGAAAAAGAAACGGCGCGCGAGCGCGTGTTCGTCGTCCAAATCGATGGCCAAGAACACCGCTTCCAAGCTGCCGACGAGACCCAGCCCGTCGCGAACGGCGTCGAGCGTTGCCGGCAAGTGCTGCTCGATTTTCGGCAGGTGGGCGTGCGTGTCATTGATGACCGAACCCTGGAAATCCGGCTGACGAACCCCACGCCGTATTTCCTCGAGCTCTTGGGCTTCTACCCGTTTGCCCCCGTCCACCGTGGCTGCGTGGAGAAATTCGGCAAACCCGCTTGGACGCTCCCGCAAAACATCATCACCAACGGCGCCTACCGACTCGTCGCCCGGCGGATTCGCGATCGCGTTCGGCTACGACGCAACGAAAACTATTGGGACCATGACCACGTGCGACTGAACGTGATCGACGCCCTCTCGGTCGACAATCGTACCACGGCGTTGAACCTGTACCTGACCGGCATGGTGGATTGGGTCACCGTGCCACCGGCCGAGGTGCTACGCGAGTTCCTCAAGACCAAGCCGCCTCGCAACGATCTCAATCCCGCGCCGCAACTCACCACGTATTTCTTCCTGCTCAACACGACCCGGCCACCACTCAATGACAAACGGGTCCGCCAGGCACTCGCCCTGGCTCTCGATCGGGAGGAAATTACGCGCGTCGCCACGGGCGCGGGCGAGATTCCGGCCCTCAGTCTCGTGCCCCCCTCGATGCCCAATTACACCCAGCAACCCTGCCGGCCTTTCAACCCAGACGCGGCCCGAAAGCTGCTTGCCGAGGCCGGCTTCCCCGATGGCCGCGGCTTCCCCAAACTCGAAATCCTCTATAACACGGATCAAGCCCATCAAGCGATTGCCGAACTCGTCCGCAAACAATGGCAGCGTGAACTGGGAATCACGGCTTCGCTCCGTAACGAAGAATGGGGCTCGTTTCAAGATTCCCAACAACAGCTCAACTACCTCGTCGCGCGCCGGGCCTGGGTGGGCGATTACCTCGATCCCAATACCTACCTCGACATGTACGTCACGAACGGCGAAAACAACAACACGGGCTTCAGCAACCGACAGTACGACAAGCTCATTGCCGATGCCGCCAAGGAACCCGACCAAACCAAACGACGCCAACTCCTCGAAAGCGCCGAACGCATGTTGATGGATGAGATGCCGATCATTCCCGTGTATTACTACGTCTCGCGGAACATGGTGCGGCCGCGCGTGCGCGGGTTCTTCAACAACTTGCAGGATACGCACCCGCTGCATGCGCTGTGGCTCGATCCGAACGTCGATGACCGTTCTCCTCGCCCCAACGAATACATGGAGCCGGTCAAGTGAGTTGGTTTATCGCGCGGCGCTGTTTGGGATTGGTGCTCACCCTGTGGTGTGTGTTTACGGTGTCGTTTCTGTTGATGCGGGCAGTGCCGGGCGGCCCGTATTCTGGCGAACGCAAGTTGCCGCCGGAAATTGAAGAGAACATCAAGCATCGGTATAAGCTCGATCTCCCCATCTACCGTCAATACCTAATTGAGCTAGGCAACGTTGCCCACGGCGATTTTGGCCTGAGCATGCGGCTGCTCGATTTCAACGTGAATCAAGTCATCGGGCAAGGCTTGCCGATCTCCGCCGCGCTCGGCATCTTTGCGCTTTCCTATGCCCTGGTGCTGGGATTGAGCGCGGGGATCGTCTCGGCACTTTACCGCGGTTCGTGGGCCGATTGGCTGCTGATGTCGCTCGCCACCGTGGGAATCGCCGTGCCTAGTTTCGTGATTGCGGGCCTGGCCATTTTGTTGTTCGTGTTCGCGATTCCCGTGTTTCCCGCTGCCGGCTGGGGCACGCTGCGGCAACTCGTGTTACCCGCCATGTGTCTCGGCACACTCTACGCCGCCGAAATCGCTCGGATCACCCGCACCGGCATGCTCGATGCCCTCTCGCAAGACTTCGTGCGTACGGCCCGAGCCAAAGGACTCAGCCACCTCGCGGTTGCGCTGCGCCATGCCTTGCCCTCGGCGATGCTGCCCGTGGTTTCCTTCCTGGGACCGGCGGTTGCCGGCATTCTCACCGGCTCGGTCGTCATCGAACGCATCTTTGCGATCCCCGGCCTTGGTTGGCACTTCGTGCAAGCCGCCCTGCAACGCGACTACACACTCGCCATGGGCCTCGTACTGCTCTACACACTGCTGCTCTACGTGATGAACTTCCTCGTCGACCTTTCCTACGGAATCCTCGACCCACGGGTGGAACTCAAGTAAGCAACTCTCAACGCATAAATTACGGCCCTCGCTATCTGTTCAAAATGCCCACCGCCGTCCCCCAACAAACTGAGTTGACCGCGCCACCGCCCGTCAAAGGCGTGTCGCTCGGCCAAGATGCCTGGCGGCGCCTCCGCCGCAATCGCACGGCGATGGCTTCGCTCATCACGCTGGTGATTATCGGCGTTCTCGCGTTCCTCACGCCGCTTTTGCCGCTCGCACCGCCGGACCGCCACCACACCGACCTGCAATACGAACCGCCGCGGTTATCACCACTCGTCAGCAAAACGTTCCAACTCGATTGGGCAGCCATTAACCGAACTTCGACCCAGCTCGACGGCGTGCAAGACAAGAACGAACGCCGCAATATTCTGTTGCGGCCCTATCGTGAAGCCGGCTTCCCGGATGTCGGCCTCGTCAGCCGCTGGATGATCCGCACCCGTTCGCACCTCTTCGGCGAGTGGACGCTTGGCTCCCTGGCAGGCCGCGACGAATTCGGCCGCGATGTGCTGTCGCGTGTCTTCTGGGGGGCCCGCATCTCGATCATCGTCGGCATCGTCGCCACGTTCGTTTCGCTGTTGATCGGCGTAACGTATGGCGCCATTGCCGGGTTCGTTGGCGGCTGGGTCGATGATGCGATGATGCGCTTCGTCGACATTTTGTATTCCGTGCCGTTCATCTTTCTGGTGATTTTCATTATCACGATTCTTGGCGAGGAGCACACCAAGGCCCGCCTGGAACAAATGGGCATCGACCGCATCACGATCTTCTACTTCGTGGTGGGGGCAATTTACTGGCTGACGATGGCTCGCGTCGTCCGCGGCCAGGTGATTTCGCTGCGGACGGAGCCGTTCATCGAGGCCGCTCACTCGATCGGCGTGCGACGCACGCGGATCATTTGGCGGCATATTCTGCCCAATTTGCTGAGCGTGGTGATCGTGTACCTCACGCTCACGATCCCACGCGTGATGCTCTTCGAGGCGTTCCTTTCCTTCCTGGGCCTGGGCGTCGAGCCGCCCGACGTCTCCTGGGGCCTGCTTGCCAACGAAGGCATCAAGGTGATCACGCCTGTGAAGATCTACTGGTGGCTCATCGTTTTTCCCAGCGCGGCGCTGGGTATCACATTGTACGCACTCAACTTCCTCGGCGACGGCCTGCGCGACGCCCTCGACCCAAAATTGGCCGGCCGCCGCAACGGATGATTCAGCGCTGTTCGCATCAGCGGTGCGTTGGCGTCGAATCGCGGTCCGATTCCCGCGCCTCGGGCCGCACTTCCACGGCATGCGGCAGATACATCCGTAAAGGGATTAGCAGTTCCTCAGGATCAGGCGGAAACGGCACGAACAAACTATTCAGCCAATCGAACGGCGTGGGTGTGGCATTTTGAAATAGAAACACCCCGCTCGGCCGACGTTGGTACGACCGAATCGCCTGCCATGGAAGGATTCGAATGCGCCCCAGCGCACGGCGTCGCAAACCTAACGTGGCCACTTCAAACGTCGCGGGCAATAGAAACGACCGCAGCGAAACAGCCAGCGCGGCGGCCGCGCCGATAGCCAATGGCCACCCCCCATCGGCCACATAAACCCACACACCAACCAGCAGAATCGCTAGCGGCACAACCCACGACCACGCCGGCTGATCCACTAAGGGCCAACTCCGCCAACGCAACGTACCCGCAGGCACCGGCTGCGGCGGCAATGGCGGGGTCGTACTGCGAATGGTCGAACTCATGGTTGAGGGTGTTTTTGTGAGTAGGTGAGTGGGTGAGTAGGGTCAGGTCTTAAATTGATAATCGCTCTGCAACGCGCCACTTACGAACCACACAATAATCCAATACAAGATCGACGTAAAAAAAACGGCTCCCACGAGCGACACTCCAAAATAATCACGCATCAGCACCAACGCCGGCGGTTCAACACTCTTCGGCACCCGCCGTGACACCGGCCCAGGATTCGCCTGTTCCTTCTCGACCTCGTCGCGCCACGCCTTCCACTCGGCTAGCGCAGTTGGCGTCGAATACTCCTGCAAAACCTTCTGCCGTTGCCAGAACATCACGACGATAATACCCACGACCAACATCGCGTAGCCGCTGATCCACCAGTTCAATCTATTTCGCGATTTAGCTAACATCGTGAAAGGTCTTATTCGGTAGGTTTGGCTTTCAACCGGCGAATTCCGCGAGATCGGTCAGGCGAAAGGTCAGGCTAAAGCCTGACCTACTTATTGCTTCCGCAACAACTCCTGTACACACTCGACCATTGCTGGCACGCCGGTCGCGAGCGCTTCCTCGTAATCCGGGTAGAACAACGACGAATGTAACGAGCTTGGCGGCACGTGGCGAGCGGCAAACTCGTCGAGCCGCTTTTGGCTGACCGCGCCCAACCGCAGCATGCAGCACGGCACACCGGTCGAGCCAAACCGCCCAAAATCTTCGCCCCCCATCACCGGCTCATCCTCTTTCACCTTATCCTCGCCAAACCGTTTCTTGAGCGCCGTCGCCAACCGCTGCGTGAGTTGCGGATCGTTGAACGTCGCTGGCGTTCCTTCGCTGATCGTTACCGTCGGCTCCGGCGCGCCCGCGCTTTGTGCGGCCGCCAATGCTTTCCGCCGCACCGCTTCCTGCAATTGCTTACGCACGGCGGGCGATAGGCTCCGCAACGTCAGTTGCAGCCGGCATTCGTCGGAAATGATGTTGTGCTTCGTCCCTGCGTGAATCGATCCCACCGTCACGACGGCAGGTTCGGTCGGCTTCACTTCGCGGCTGACAATCGTCTGTAAATCGAGCACCAGCTTGGCGGCAATCACGATCGGGTCGATCGTTGATTCCGGACTCGCCCCGTGGCCGCCGCGCCCTTTCATGACAATGTCGACGCTATCCACATTCGCCATGGCATAGCCGGCCAGGTAATCGATTTCGCCGGTCGGCGCGTCGGCCGAATCGTGCAGTGCCACGGCGAAATCGGGACGCGGAAACTTCGCGAACAAACCGTCGCCGATCATTGCCTGGGCCCCCGCCCCCAGTTCCTCGGCCGGCTGAAACACGAACAACACCGTGCCGGCCCATCCATCCTTATGGGTGGCTAAATATCGTGCCACGCCGACGAGGTTCGTCATGTGCAAGTCATGCCCGCAGGCGTGCATCACGCCCACGGTCGCTCCGCGCGCATCCGGAACACGAACCTTGGAAGCGTACGGCAGCCCGGTTTGCTCGACCACGGGGAGCGCGTCCATATCTGACCGGAGCATCACCACTTTGCCGGCACCGTTCTCCAACACGCCGACGACGCCGTAACCGCCGATGTTCGTCGTCACCTTGATGCCCAGGTCGTGCAGCTCCTTCGCCATCCGGCCCGATGTCTCTTTCTCTTCCTTGGAAAGTTCGGGGTTCTGGTGAAGATGGCGATACAACTCGCCCAGGTTCGGCATGTTCTCTTTGACCCACGCTGCCGCGTCGCCGGCCTTTGCCTGTTCCGCGGCCCCACAGGGCAGGGGGGCGAACCCACCGATGATTATGAGGCCCAGCAGCATGCAAATGACGAATGACGAACGGCGAATGACGAAGGCACGCCACCGAGCGACACTGGCCGCCGAGCAAATCTGCGCCAAATTCACGGTCAAATTTCCTCGTTGAAAGGGCTTGCAACGTTGGCCAGCGCGCGCTATGTTACTCGCATTCATTTCTCACTCTCTCATTGAGCCTGGAGCGGCCAATCATCGCGGCCCTCCAGGCTCTTTTATTTTAGCAGGCGAGTGAAAAGCGTGGGGGCATCGGGTTCGGGGTTCAGGGGTTCGATAGTAGATAGTTGATAGTAGATAGTGGTCATGGGGTGCTTGGTCATCGGACTTTCTGGCTAACAGCTAACAGCTAACGACTAACAGCTTTCCAAAAAAATGATGGGCCCATTGGGGCGTCGGTCATAGGTGAGCTGGCGCGCATGATCCGCCGGTGGCGGATGGCAACGAGCTGCGGACCGATTCTCCACCCGGGCGAGTGCGGCTCTGCTCCGCGGGACCGGGGTGTCTGGCTGACGGAGGTTTCAGCGGTGGTGGCCGCGCTGCGGCTCCGATCCGAGAGGTCGCCAACTGACATTGTCCCGGCGAGACGTCTGCTTGGCAGAGACTGCGCCCGCACGGTCATTTGTGAAGGCGACTCTAACACAGGTGGTGGCACAAAAGCAAGGAAATAGTGGAAAAGTTTTCAGTAGCTGGAAATAGGGCATAATTCGCACGAATTCCGCTACGTCGACCGTCTGGCGACGGTGGCTATGGCCGGAGTGCTTGGGTCGGTTGGCAGTAGATTCGGTCTGGCGACCGACGCTAAGTAGCGGCGTGGTTAGGTTGGTTGGCGGTAGATTCGGTCTGGCGACCGACGCTAAGGGGTAACGTCGTTCTGTTTAGCCCTCCTCGACGGAATGTCTCGTGGGCACCCGCGACAGGAGGATTTATCGGGATTCAGGCAAATCGCCGCCCTCGTCCATTTCTTCATTTGACGAACGAAGCCGGTTTAGCGAAGATCAAGGTAGATGATTTCCTAACACCGCGTCTCAATCGTCCCCGCGTTTTGGAGTTGGTTCTATGGGTGAGCTTAGCATCAGCCATTGGATAATTATGTTGGTGGTGATCGTGTTGCTCTTCGGCGGGCGCTTGCCGCAACTTGCGCGTTCGCTGGGGCAAAGTCTCGTCGAGTTCAAGAAAGGCATGGGCGAGCTCGAGGATCACTCCGACGACAAATTTCCCCGCAGCTGAATCGGGCAACTGGCGCCCCGATATGGTCGGGCGACCACATTTTCTTACCGAGGTCGCCTCGTGCGCTGCAACGCATCTGGCTCCTCTCGCCGGGCGCCACTGGCTTTGCCGGTATGTTTTCACTTAGTGGCTTGTGGCTAATACTAAGAACCGACGATCCAACTTTTGATGGTCGGCGCAAGCTGATGCTCGACTCGAAAACGTGGATTGCTGTTTGGTGGACGAGGAAGAGCACTGGCAGGGCCAGTGGCACCCGACGCCGCAACGTATCGAACGTAGCCACGCTCGCCTGAACGTGGAGAGTTGCCTCATAGTTCGTCCACCGTCTGGCGACGGTGGCTACAGTGTACTGTGCCGGTGTTCGGTTTGATTGGTGGTAGATTCGGTCTGGCGACCGACGCTAAGCGGATAGCGCCACAAGTCTCGGCAGGATCGCTCGCAGCGCGCGCGAACGGTGACTGAGGACTCGTTTGACGTGTGGGCCGAGTTCACCAAACGTGTAGTGATATTCGGGCAACTCGAACAGCGGGTCGTAACCAAAGCCGTTCGCGCCGGCCGCCTCGAAGCGGATGCGGCCGTGGCATAGGTCATGACTTTCAGCCCGGATCTCGCCTGTCGGGTCGGCCACCGTAACATGGCACACATAATGGGCCGTGCGTTTTTCGAGCGGCAGCGGGCCGAGTTCTTCCAGCAGCCGGCGGTTGTTGTCTTCATCCGTGGCAGCTGGGCCGGCGAAGCGTGCCGAGTAGACACCGGGCGCGCCGCCAAGCGCATCGACCGCGAGACCACTGTCATCGGCCAGCACCCACTGTTGCAGGTGCTTCGCCTGCCGAGTGGCCTTGAGCGCCGCGTTGGCTGCGAAAGTATCGCCGTCTTCGACGACATCGAGCGGGTTCGGGAAGTCCTCGAGCGTGAGCACACGAAAGCCCCACGGAGCAAGTAATTCGGCCAGCTCCGCGCCCTTTTTGCGGTTATGCGTGCCAATGACAATCGGAGGTCGAGAATCGGCTGACATGGGTCGCGATGCCCTGATCGATTAACGCTTGATGCCACGACCAACCAACATAGCGGCACGCCCGATCGTGACAAGACGCGAGCGCGTTGTCGGGACGGCATCGAGACCCGACGAACACCTGCCAGGCGGCGTTCATGCGTTGTAACAGGAACAACACCATTTCCTAGGCACCTTCCCCCTGGCCATCTCCCAAAGGGAAACGTGGTAATGTGTTTGCCTTTCGCAGGTAGACCGGCCCTGATTTGGAGATGAACACGTCAATATGGGCAATCCCGCGACGTTGGGAATTCACCGAATCGGCCTCTCTAGCCAGTTCGGCCCGATCGCCGACACTTTCCCGCAAGAGCAATTGGCACAACTAGAACTGTCCGTATAATTGTTCGCTTGTCTGTAAACGCTTTCACGCCAATCGGTTACGCCGCGACTTGGCAATTCGCTAGTGCGGAATTTTACGGATTGGGTATAGTTGTAAGTGGTAAGTTCACCTGGGGACGCGAGCGGCGGCACGACGGCCGCCACGGCTTTTAATGATCGAAGCGACGATTCCGGTCGGCAATGCCGACGAGTTGGTCACGCTCTTGGGCGCGAGTGACCAGCATCTGCGACGAATTCGCGATTCGGTGCCGGCCAAAATCTCGACGCGCGACGGCAAGATTCACGTCAGCGGCGATGAGCAGGCCGTGCTCCAGGCCACCGAGATCATTGAGAAGATCAAGAGTGCCGCGACGCGCGAGGGCCAGGTTTCGCCCGACCAGGTTTCGCAGATCATTAAGCAAGTCACCGGCGTGCCGACGAATGGTCGGATCGCCCCTGTCGACGTACGGCAAGCCGGTCGCGTTGTGCGGCCACGCACGCCAGGCCAAGCCGAGTACGTTGAGGCCATCCGCACGCACGACCTTGTGTTCTGCAACGGCCCGGCGGGCACCGGCAAGACGTACCTGGCCGTGGCAACGGCTGTCGAATCACTCAAGCAAAAACAGATTGCCAAGATCGTGCTCGTGCGCCCGGCCGTCGAAGCGGGTGAGAGTCTCGGTTACTTGCCCGGCGACATGCAGGCCAAAATCAATCCTTACCTGCGGCCGTTGCTCGATGCCCTGCGCGACATGATGGACTACGAGCAAGTGAAGCGTTACATGGCCGACGATGTGATCGAAGTCGTGCCGCTCGCCTACATGCGCGGTCGCACGCTGAACAACGCGTTCATCATCATGGACGAGGCGCAGAACACGACCGTCCCGCAAATGAAAATGTTCCTGACGCGCATGGGCATGCAGTCGAAAGTCGTGGTGTCGGGCGATACGTCGCAAGTCGATTTGCCGCCGCATACCAAGAGTGGCCTCATCGACGCGCTCAACCGGCTGAAGGATATCGACGGCTTCGCCAGCATCACGCTCGGCCGGGCCGACATCGTGCGGCATCGGCTGGTACAGGAAATTGTGGAAGCTTACGAGGAGGGGCCAAAGAAGAAGCGCTAGGTAGGTCAGGCTTCAGCCTGACATATTGAAGTCAGGCTAAAGCCTGACGCATTGAAGTCAGGCTAAAGCCTGACCTACGATACTTCTCACAACCGCCATGAGTACGGGCAGCAAAAAGAAACGGCGCATTGATCGCGTCACCTCGGTGGAGTTGCCGCCTGGTGTGATGGGCAGCTTGCTGGGGCATTTGCGCCGGGGGCATGTGCTGGTGCGCGTCGCGATGTGCAGCATTTCGGCACTGCTGTTGCTCGCGATCACCCGCGGTTGGGCGCCGCCGATGCCGTATCATCTGGGCGATGTGCCCCAGCGCGATATTGTTGCCCGCACCGAATTCGAGCAGGAAGACCCGGCCGCCACCGATAAGGCCCGCGATCAGGCTCGTAAATTGGCGATCGCCACTTATGACCATGATCCGGCGCAATTAGACCAGCTTCGGGCCAAGCTGGAAAATGATGTAACCGAACTGGTGGCCGCCAAGAAGTTTACTGACGTTGCGGCGCTGTGGAGTACTTTCCGCCTGCCCTTGGCGGAAGGCACCCCGGAACCGACCGGCCCAGAACGCGAGCAGCAATTTCAAAAGTTTCACGACGCTCTGGCCGCGCCAGGGGCACTCGATAAATTCAAAACAGCTCTCAAGGAGACCTTTGCGCCACTCCTAGATAAAGGTCTTATCGAAAAGTTACCGCCCCAGCACGATGCCAACGAAAAGACGATCTCGGTGCATCCCGTGCGAACCGATGACAAGTTCACGCGCAATGTGCCGGTCAGCGATGTGCTCGTTGAAAACGTGGTTTCCCAATTGCAGAAGACGCTCGCCAGCAACATGCCTTCCACCGACGTTGCCGACCGCATTTTCGCCTGGCTAAAGTCGCAACTCTCGACCACGACCACGCTAAAACTGAACGTCGACGCGACCCGCAAAGAGCAAAAAGAACGAGCCGCGGAAGTGAAGCCGCAGATGCAGAAGTTCACGGTAGGCACCGTGTTAGCGCACGCTTTCGACGAAAAGGGCAAGCCACTTCTCGTCGAGGAAGCCGCACTCAACAAACTGCGGCTGGAATACGCGTCGGAAATGAACAAACGACCGCTGTCCGCCGATGCCCTGCATGCCCTGGCCGTGCTGGGAATGTACACCGCGCTCCTTATTTTGTGCGGCTTTTACCTGCATCATCGTCATCCACAAATCGTGGATGACTTGAGTCGCCTCGCAACACTATTGGCATTGGTTGTTGTCACCGTGGCACTCATCGAAATTGCCAGCAACGACTGGCGGGCCGAAACTGTTTCGCTGATTCTGTTCGGCATGACCGTGGCGATCGCCTATGAGCAGGTATTCGCGCTGTTGCTTTCAGCGGCGGTGACGCTAATCGCCGTGATTGCACTCGGACACGACCTGGGCGAAATGGTCATTTTAATGGCCACCACGTCGGGTGCTATTTTGCTGCTCGGCCGCGTGCGCAGCCGCAGCAAATTGCTCTCCGTAGGCTTCGTCACCGCGATCGTAGCGGCGCTGACGACCCTGGGCGTCGGAACCATCGTGGGCGACCCCATCGCCGTGACGCTGAAAACGGCCGGCCAACTGGCGCTCTGGTCGGTGATCGCGGGCTCGCTGATGACCTGCCTGTTGCCGATGGTCGAGCGCGCGTTCAACGTCCAAACCGACCTCAGCCTCATCGAACTGGGCGACCCGGCTCACCCCCTGTTGCAAGAGCTGATTCGCCGCGCCCCCGGCACGTACAATCACTCGATCACAGTGGCTTCCTTGGCGGAAGCGGCCGCCGAATCCATTGGCGCACGTGGCTTGCTGGTACGCGTGGGGGCGTACTTCCACGACATCGGCAAAATGCTCAAGCCGGGCTATTTCATTGAGAATCAAGGGCAGGGCGATAACCGCCACCGTTCGCTCATGCCGGCGATGAGTACGCTCGTGATCATTGCCCACGTGAAGGACGGCGCCGATCTTGCCCGGCAGGCGAAGATTCCGGAGCCGATCATCGATTTCATCCAGCAGCACCACGGCACGACACTGGTCGAGTACTTCTACCGCCAGGCGAGCGATAGCAAGAAGACCGACCCCAACGGCGGCGAGGTCGACGAAAGCTCGTTCCGCTACCCTGGGCCCAAACCGCAAACGAAAGAGGCCGGTATCCTGATGCTGGCCGATGCCGTTGAAAGCGCGAGCCGCGTGCTGGTTGAACCCACGCCGTCGCGCATCGAAAGCCTTGTGGAAGACATCAGCCGCAAACGCCTGCTCGATGGCCAGTTCGACGAATGCGGCCTCACGCTCGAAGAAGTTCGCCGCGTCGGCGATAGCCTCGTAAAATCGCTCACCGCCGTGTACCACGGCCGGGTAAAATATCCGGACCAGGAAACGGCGTAGGCAAAGAGGTAGGTAGGTGAGTAAGTGAATAGGTGAGTAAGTGGATGTTTTGATTTACCTACTCACCTACTCACTTACTCACCCGTCCACCACCACATCATGTTCGAAGAAATCCCTACTGAAGCTGCTTGTCCCGACCGATTCGAGGTACTGCTCTCGAATGGCCAGTCGCAGCATGCGGTCGATGAGGAGCAACTCGTGGCGGCGGCACTCGCCGTTCTGCGAGAATCGGATTTCTGTTCCGCCATGATCAGTTTGGCCGTCGTCGATGACCCGACGATCCACGAACTCAATCGCCAATTTCTCAACCACGACTGGCCGACCGACGTGCTGAGCTTCGCCCTGCAAGATGATGGCAGCCACTTGGAAGGCGAAGTGATTATCAGTGCCGATACGGCAGCGGCCGCCGCGACGGAGCTGGGCTGTACTCCCGCCGCCGAGCAACTTTTGTATGTGATCCACGGCCTGCTGCATCTGGTCGGCTATCGCGATAAGACACCTGCCGATGCCCAACAAATGCGCATTGCCGAAGCACGCTTTCTTAGCGAATTCGGCTGGGACGCTTCTTTCCACGGCGGCTGTTGCGAGAGTGTCGATTCCGACGAGGAGCCTAAAGAGTTGCCCGAGGGAGCGAAACGCCAGTGATTGCCGACGCGTATTTCTGGCTGGCAATTGCAAGTCTCGTCGCCGCCAGTGCGGCCGCCATCGCCGCGCGCGCACTCCACTCTTTCTCGCGGCACGAACTCGAAGAACTTTGCCAGGCTCGGCAAACGCCCGAGCGGTTTACGGCAATCCTGCACGAACACGAAAATGTCGCCCTGGGCGTGGAAATGTTCGCCATGATGTTCGCGGTACTGGCCGTCAGCGCAGGCACCACGTGGGCCTGGCGGTCTTTCGCGTCAACTTTCCAACAGCCTCTTCTCGCGCTGCTTTTGACTGCACTGATATTCGGCCAGGTTGTCGCCGTCTTGACGGTTTGGCTTCCTTGGTCGATGTCGCGCATCGGTTCGGCCAAATTCCTGTACTGGAGTTGGCCCTTGTGGAGTTTCGTCGGCAGGCTCGCGACGCCGCTCGTGTGGGCCGCCGGTATCGTCGATGCTTTGCTTCATCGGCTCGCCGGTCGCCCGCCCCACGAAGCCAATGAAGACACGTTCGAGGAAGAAATCCGCACGATCGTCAGTGAAGGTCATCGCGAAGGCCTGCTCGAGGAAGAAGCCCGCGAAATGATCGAAGGCGTGATCGAGTTGGGCGACGCAACCGTCTCGCACATCATGACGCCGCGCACCGAAATCAACATGATTCATGTCGAAACGCCGTGGGATGAAATCATTGAGAACATCGTCGAGTCTGGCCATACCCGCGTCCCCGTCTATGGCGAAACGCGCGACGAAATCGTCGGCATACTCTACAGCAAAGACTTGCTCCCAGAACTGACCAAGCCAGCGGGCCAGCAGCCGAGGCCGCTGGTCGAACTACTGCGCAAGCCATTATTCGTGCCCGAAACGAAGCCGGTCGATGATCTATTGAAACTCTTCCAAAAGAGCCGCACGCACGTCGCGGTGGTGCTCGATGAGTTCGCCGGCGTCTCGGGCCTTGTAACGATTGAAGACGTCCTCGAAGAAATCGTCGGTGAAATCGACGATGAGTACGATCAGAAATCCGAAGATGAAGTCCGCAAGATTGATGATGACACCTGCGAGGCCCTGGGCCGCGCTCATGTCGATGAGATCAATGAAATCATGGCCTTTGGCCTGCCCGAGGAAGAAGATTTCGACACAATTGGCGGCTTCGTCTTCACCGAATTTGGCCGCGTGCCCACGGTCGGCGAATCACTTACCTGGCAAGATGCGGTTCGCGTCACTGTGCTCGAAGCCAGTCGCCGCCGCGTAAACCGCGTGCGGCTGGAACGCGTGCGGAAGGAATCGCTGGAAGCGGTGTAAGGCCATTGTGCTGGCAGATATACCTCTCGCAATCAGAATTGAGACGTTTTCGTTTAACCCGGAGCCAACGGCGACGGAAGCATTTTGCGTGCAACGCCGTCGCCGTTGGCTCCGGGTTAAACGATTCAGTCGCACCCGTGTACCGCATAGAAATTGAACCGATCAAACGCTTGGATAATTGCCTGCACCGCTAGCGAAATGTACGTTCATCGTGGCCGCGTTGCTCTTGACGGCGCGCTAGCATTCCGCGTAGTTTTCCGCCCTCGTCCTCCGGAAAAGTCTCACTCCGCGCTCGGTCTTCCCGTATGGGTATAGGATATTCGATGCCGCACTTCGGCCCGATTCGCGCTCGCGCGTGGTTGAATGTTTTGCTTATCGCCACGGTGATGTGCGGCGCGGCCAATTTGCCACGAGCTGCCCATGCGGCTTGGCCTTGGAGCACAAAAGCGGCCGACGATGGTGTCGGTTCCGCCCAGTGGTGGAAGAAGAACAAAAGTAACGCCACGTTCGAACCTGGCAAGGGCTACAAAGTCGAAGGCGTTGAGGGTTACTTCGATGGCAATGGCCGGCCGATCGCCGCGCCCGCGCCCGTCGAAAGTGTTTTGGAAGCAAACGATGAATCCAAGGAAACCGGTTTGATCCCCGGCCTCGACCCGAAGGTGCAGTACGACAAGATGAAGGCTGCCGTCGGCCTGGGACCCAATGAAGAGTATGCCAAGAGCGAATACAAGGAAGGCGATCGGCTCTTCCGCGAAAAGAACTACAAGGCGGCGGCCGAGCACTTTAGTACCGCCGTCTCTCGTGGTCCACACTCGCCGATTGAGCAAGATGCAATGTTCATGCTCGCCGAAAGCTACTTCTTCGACGACCGGTACATCAAAGCCCGCGATGCTTACGACGCACTCGTGAAAGAATTCGCCAACACGAAGTACCTCGACACGGTCATCGACCGCGAATGGAAGATCGCCCAGTACTGGGAAAAACGCGACGAGCAGAATCCGCACTGGCCGCTGACGCCAAATGTTTACGACAAGACGCGGCCGTGGTTCGATACGATCGGCCACGCGATCAAGGCGTACGAGAGCATTCGACTGAACGATCCCACGGGCCCGCGGGCTGACGACGCGATCATGGCCACCGCGAATGTCTACTTCAAACGCGGGCGCTTCGAAGAGGCCGATTACAATTATGGACTGCTGCGGAGCGAGTATCCGCGCAGCGAACTGCAGTTCGAGGCCCATCTGCTCGGTCTACAGGCGAAACTGCGCAAATACCAGGGTGAAGACTACGATGGCACCCCGCTGGAAGAAGCGAAAGTCTTAGTCAAACAGCTCAATTCGCAGTTCTCGGGTCGCCTCAGCAAGGAAGAAAAAGATCGACTCGTGACGGTCGAAGCCCAATTGAACCAGGAAATTGCCAGTCGCGATTACCGGATGGCGGCATACTACGATAAGAAAGCTGAATACGGCGCCGCTAAGTTCTATTACGCCGAGGTCATCCGCAAATACCCCGATACCGACATCGCCAAACAAGCCCGCGAACGTACGGCCGCGATTGCCGGCGAGCCCGATGAACCGGCCAAGAAACTGGCATTTATCGTCGACCGCTTGCCGGAAAGCCGCGAACGGACCCGGGTAGCGCGCATTCCCGAATTGCAGAACGGCGGCACGCGCCTGGCCGAAGTACCCGATAAGAACGGCACCACCGACAGCAATGCAAACCCCACGATAATGAAGTAGTGGGCACCGCGCAATTTGTTTTGGCTCACGCCAAGGCGCCAAGGCGCAAAGTCAGCAAGGGGTGAATTAATATGGTCCGGAATTCACCTTCAACTCACACTGGCCCCAGCAGGCCGTTGAAAAAGGGGACAGGTACGCTCGCGAAACAGCAAATCGCCGACGTTTTCGTCGACGGACCGCGAGCCAGTCCACTTTTTCAACATGCTGCTAGGAAATCCCTTCTTTGCGTCTTTGCGTCTTGGCGTGAGACCCTGCTTGGCATGGCCTGCGTGTTGATGTTCGCATCCGCCGGCTGCATTGGCTATCAAGTCGGCACGGGTTCGCTCTATGCCCCGGATGTCGCCACGGTTTACGTGCCCATGATCGACTCGGAAAGTTACCGTCGCGATCTGGGAGAACGCTTGACCGAAGCTGTTGATAAAGAGATCGAACTCAAAACGCCGTACAAAGTCGTCAGCACGCCCGATGCCGATAGCGTGCTCTCGGTGCAGCTCGTTCGCGACACACGGAAAACACTCGTCAAAAATGCGTACGATGATCCGCGCGTTTCAGAGACGGAAATTCACGCCAAGGTAACTTGGCTCAATCGTCGTCGGCAACCATTGGGACCGGCGCAATCCCTCGCCATTCCGCCAGAACTTGTGCTGATGAACGCCACCTCGAATTTGATTCCCGAGGCGGGCCAATCGGTCGCCACCGCCCAGCAACAGGCGATTCAGCGGCTGGCGCAGCAAATCGTGGCCTCGATGGAAGCACCGTGGTGAGTGCTGGGGGCTTGGGGCTGGGGGCTTGGAGCTGGGGCAGGATGCGGGGCTGGTGGCAATGACTCTGTCGACGGCAGGGTGGCATGGCCTCGGAGGTACTCCGACGTGGCCATGTTTCTCGAGCGATTTGCTGCTCACGCTGCGCGAGAGCATGCCACACTTCGGGCTCAATGTGAAAAACTGATCGGCCCTGCCGGATGCAGGAAGCTTGTGGCAACAACTTGGACGACCGGTTACGCTACATGAATGCATTCGGACGCGGATCAATCTGCTGGCGCATCGATCAACAGAATTGCATTGCGCGCTCCGTTGTGGCGATTGCGAACGCGGGTGCTTGAGTTCCCGCGGTGGCCATTGTTGATGGGCATTCTCAATGTGACGCCCGACAGCTTCTCCGATGGCGGGGAGTTTTTTGATACCGCGGCCGCCGTTGCTCATGGGCTGCAATTGGTGGCCGATGGTGCCGACATCCTCGACATTGGCGGCGAAAGCACGCGGCCCTATTCGCAGCCGGTTGCCGTCGACGAAGAAATGAACCGCGTCGTACCCATTGTCGAACAACTCGCCCGAGTAGTGAATGTGCCGATTTCCATCGACACCAGCAAAGCAGCAGTCGCCAGCGCAGCCATCGAAGCTGGGGCCGAGATCATCAACGATGTCACCGGCCTCACGGGCGACGCCGGGATGGTACGGCTCGCGGCCCAAACCGGCGTCGGCGTGTGTGCGATGCACATGCAGGGCACGCCGCAAACAATGCAGGTCAATCCCACCTACACCGACGTCGTTGCCGAAGTCCGCGAATACCTGCGCCAGCGGCGGGATGCGCTCGAAACCGCCGGCATCCCGCGCGATCGCATCTGCCTCGACCCCGGCATCGGCTTCGGCAAGACGCGCGAACACAACGTCGCGCTCATGCGCCATTGCTATCGCTTCCATACGCTCGGCTGCCCGATCCTGGTCGGCCACTCGCGCAAAGGGTTTTTGGGCAAGCTGATCGGCGACAATGAGGGCGACCGCCTGAATGCCACGGTGTGGGCGTCGCTGAGCCTCGCGGTTCAGGGCATCCAAGTTCTTCGCGTCCACGACGTTCGCCTGGTCCGCGAAGCGCTCCTGGTCTTCGAGACAACCGGCGGTCTTAAATAGCCCAACCGTTTCGGTTGGTGTGACCTACGTCAACCCACCAAATCGCTGCTTTTGCACGTCTCTTCAATCGACCAGAAGCGTTGGCACCCCAGCAAGCCAACATTGACGCAAGTCGTGAATTTATCGATACTTAATGGGTTCGCTACAGAAATCGCACTGCGCTACCTGGCGATCGCTGTTTCACGAAGTGCGACCGATCGGTGGTGGGCGATGCCCACCCTACAAGAACTGTGTTATGGCTACCGCCACAGAAACCAACTTAGATCAATACTGCACCGACGTCGCTGCCCGTGCGAAGCGTGCCGCCGTGCGGTTGGCGAACACGTCGACCGACGTGAAGAACCAGTGGCTGCGGCGCTCGGCGGAGCTGCTGCGCGACGAGTGCCAGCAGATCATCGACGCCAACGCGCGCGACTTGGCCGCCGCTCCCGGTTACGGCCTTACGGACGCGGCCATCGACCGCCTCACGCTCAATCGCAAACGTGTCGAGGAGATTGCCGTGGGCCTCGAACAGATCGCCGACTTGCCCGACCCAATCGGAGAAGTGATCCGCACGACGCATCGCCCCAATGGTTTGCAGATCGACAAGGTCCGAGTGCCGCTCGGAGTCGTGTTCTTCATTTACGAATCGCGGCCGAACGTCACGGCCGATGCCGCCGCCATCTGCGTAAAGTCGGGCAACGCCGTCATCCTGCGCGGTGGCAAAGAAGCCCTTCATTCGAGCCAGGCGATCGTCGCCTTGTTGGCGGAAGCCGCGGAAGAAGTTGGCCTGCCAGCCGACGCCGTGCAGATGGTCAGCACGACCGATCGCGCCGCCGTGGGCAAATTCTTGGGCATGCCGCAGTTCATCGATCTTGCCATTCCGCGTGGTGGCGAGGGGCTCATTCGCCGCGTGGCCGCCGAAGCCAAGATGCCGGTCATCAAGCACTTCAACGGCAACTGTCACGTATACGTCGATTCGTCTGCCGACCTCGCCATGGCGGAAACCATCTTGCTCAACAGCAAGTGCCAGCGGATGGGCGTCTGCAATGCCGCCGAGTCGCTCGTCGTCCACGCCGATGTGGCCGGCGAATTCCTGCCCGCCATCGGTCGCATGCTCGGCGAACGGGGCGTTGAAGTCCGCGGCGACGATCGTACCTGTGAACTCGTGCCGCAAGCCAAGCCCGCAACCGACGCCGATTACGCCACCGAATACCTGGGCCCGATCATTTCCTCGAAAGTGGTAGGCTCGCTGGACGAAGCCATCGAGCACATCAACCGCTACGGCTCCCAGCACACCGATGCAATTATCACGAACGATGAAACCGCCGCGCAGGAATTTGCTCAACGGATCGATAGTTCGGCCGTCATGATCAACGCCAGCACGCGGTTCAACGACGGCGGCCAATTCGGCCTCGGCGCCGAGATTGGCATCAGCACCGACAAGTTTCATGCCCGCGGCCCTTGTGGCCTTGAGGAACTAACTAGCTACAAATATGTGGTCCACGGAAGCGGCCAGATACGCGAATAAAGTTCTAGGGACCGGGATACACGCTTTCTAAACCCTAAACCCTAAACCCTAAACCCCGAACCCCGAACCCTCATTCGCAACGGAGTGCGCCATGAGCGACGACGTTCTCAGTCAAGCGGAAGTTGAAAGTCTGCTGAGTGCGATGGATAAGCGCGATCAGGATGTGGTCTCCCAAGCCACGACCAGCCGCGCCAAAAACCGCGGCAAGGTCTCACCCTACGATTTCAAGCGGCCCGAGCGTGTCGGCAAAGAAGCCATGCGCTCGTTGCAAACGATGCACGAGGCCTTCGGCCGCAACTTCGGCGCTTCGCTTTCCGGGCTGCTCCGCACGATCATCGATCTCAAACTCACCAGTGTCGACCAACTCACGTACAGCGAGTTCGTGTTCAGCCTCGAGAATCCAACCTGCTTCAATTTGATCGACGCGCCGCCGCTCGAAGGCCAGTTGATCCTGGATATCAATCTCTCTCTCTTGTTCCCCATTATCGACCGGCTGCTTGGCGGCGGCAGCGACCCCGGCACGCCCCTACGTCGGCCGCTTACGGAAATAGAATTGCGGCTCGTCTCGCGGATCACTGACCTGTTCTGCCAAGAGTTGAAGAAGGCCTGGGAAAACGTCCTCGACCTGAATCTCGCCGTAAACCGGGTCGAAAGCAATCCGCAACTTGTCCAAATCGTGCCTCCCAACGAAGTGGTTGTGCTGATCAGCTTCGAGCTGATGCTCGGCGAAGTCCGGGGGATGATGAACCTGTGTATTCCCTATAATTCGATCGAACGCATCAGTTCCCGCCTGCTGGCCAATAGCTGGATGAGTTACGGCAAGAAGTCAGCCACTGCCGAGAACATGCGGCGGATTAGCACGCAACTGAACGACGCCAAGGTTGAGGTCGTGGTCGATCTGGCCGAAACGAACATCTCGACGTCCGACCTCATCGGCCTGCGCGTGGGCGATATCATCGCCACCGAAAAGGACGTGGCTCATCCGCTCGTCGTCTCGGTCGAAGGCCGGCCCAAGTTCCACGCCCAGCCCGGCGCGTTCAAAGGGCGCAAGGCGATTCAGGTCGTCGGCCTCATCAACTCATAAAAGTGCGACATAGTTATACTTCGCACGGCAAGGAGCGAGACAAGTTCGAGTGCCCTGGCCACGGAGGCCACCGACGTGGCCATTCAGGTGCGGCGATTCACATGCCCACGCCGAGCCGTGGGCATGGCACCCAAAAAACGAATCACTTCTCACCGAACACAGGATAAGACGCGACCGCTCGCTCCGCTTCGCGCACGGGCACCGGGCTGGAAACGATCTCGATCCAGCGCCGCATGGCATCGACCGTGATCAAGATCGTCAGCACCAGCATCGTCGATGCCAAGAAACACAGCAGCTTGAGCAGATACACCTTTTCCGGCGGCGCGGCCGGAATATCGTTCACCCACCAGCCGTGAACGCTCATGATCCCGGCCGTGATGACCGTGACCAGCACGAAGGCAAATGGGATTCCGGTGCATAGTGCGTAGCGGCGCTTTGGGGCGTGTAGGAGTAAGTACGTGGTCCCGACCGCCAGCGCAATCGTGGCCAGAAGCTGATTGGCGATTCCGAGCATTCGCCACAGCGTGTCGAGCGTGCCCATGTACAAGAGGTAGCCCCACGCCACGCACACCAAGACGCTCATCACGATGTTGAGTCCCCAGTGGGGGCGATGCACCAATCGCGCCGCGTGAGTACCGCCCGCGGCTTCCTGCTTCTTCGCCGCTAACGCAGCATCCTCGTTCCCGAACGACGTGAACGCCTCTTGAAACACGAACCGCGCCACGCGCGTGCCCGTCTCCAGCAACGTCAGGATAAAGAGCGCCTCGAACATGATCACGAAGTGATACCAATAGGCCATGAGCGTTGTCATGCCCGGCACGCTGGCGAACACCTTGGCCATGCCCACAGCCAACGTCACCGCACCACCGGTACGATTGGCCAGCTTCTCTTCGGTGCCTTTCTCCAGCATTTCCAGTTCGCGCGGCTGCGGATCGAAACCAAGCTGTTCCGGCTGCGTTTGCGTCATGGCAATATAATTCGCATGCAGCCCCGGGCTTTTTTGGTCCGCATTGATGAGAAAGTAATCGCCTGGCTCCAAGGCACAGGCCGCCACCAGGGCGGTCACGGCGACAAACCCCTCCACCACCATCGCGCCATAGCCGATGGGGCGAATGTCCGATTCACGTTCGATCATCTTGGGCGTCGTCCCCGAGGCAATGAGCGCGTGAAAACCAGAAATCGCGCCGCACATAATCACGATGCACACGAACGGCCACAATGGTCCGCTAATCACTGGCCCGCCACCAGCAACGAACGGCGTCATCGCCGGCATCTTGAGCGTGGGATGCGCCGCGACGATGCCGACGGCCAACACCAGAATCACGCCGATCTTCATATAGCTCGAAAGATAATCGCGCGGGCACATTAGCACCCAGACGGGCAAGATCGACGCAATGGCCGCGTAGATGGGCAACAACAGGGAAAGCGTCTTCGGTTTTAGCAGCAGCCAATTTCCCCAGGCCGAATGAGCGAAAGGTTGGCCGAGAATCACGCCCAGCATCACGATCGTGACACCGATCGCCGACGCTTCCGCCACTTTCCCTGGCCGAATCTTGTACATCCACAACCCGGTCACGAGCGCTGCTGGTATCGTCACGAGAATCGTGAACATGCCCCACGAGCTTTCCGAGAGCGCTTTGACGACAACGATGCCCACACTTGCGAGCGTACAAATAATGATGAACAGCGTGGCGATGCTGGTGATCACGCCGGAAACCGGCCCGATGGTTTGCCGCGCGATTTTCGGCAAGCTCAATCCGCGCTGCCGCACCGAAGCCCACAGAATCACGAAATCGTGGACGGCTCCAGCCAGGCACGCGCCGATCACCAGCCAAATGAACCCCGGTGCGAAGCCCCATTGGGCGGCGAGAACCGGGCCAATCAGCGGACCAGGCCCGGCAATCGCCGCAAAATGATGGCCAAACAGCACCCATTTGTTGGTCGGGTGGTAATCGCAGCCGTCGCGCAGCTGATACGCCGGCGTTGGTCGCCGGTCATCGAGCATCGCCACGCGTGCAGCCAGAAACGCACCATAAAAACGATACGCCACGACGAAGGCAGCCAGCGAACCGAGAATGAGCCAAAGTGAATTCACGCGGACGACTCCGATTGTGCAGTTTAAGAATACCGGTGCTGCGAAAACTCAGCAAGTTGCGGCCAGTTGGACCCAGGGCCGATCAGTTATTGAAGCTGGGAAAACTTGTGGGAGGGGTCTCCGACCCCGATGAGGCGTCGCACTTCAAGCCGGTCACGAAGTTCACGCGAAATCGGCGTCAGAGACGCCTCCCACATAGCTTGGCTCCCACATCGTTTGGCTAGATTGAATAACTGATCGGCTCTGCGGTTGGACCTCCGCCCTTCAACCACTATAATTCGAGCCTTGCATAGACTCGCTCACTGAAAGGACGCCAGCGTGGTAGAAAACGTCATCATCATCGGCAGTGGTCCAGCGGGCTGGTCCGCCGCAATCTACGCCGCCCGAGCCGAACTCAAACCGCTGCTGTTCGAAGGGGCCATCACCGAGGAGAACCGCCTGCAAGGTACGCTTCCGTTGGGGCAACTTGCCCTGACGACCGAAGTCGAGAACTACGCCGGTTTCCCCACGGGCGACCTGAAGCAGTTCCTTACGACCGCCATCGATTCGGAACGCGCTCAGTACATGAACATCCACGAGGGCCGACATGCTGTCACCGGCCCCGAACTCATGGAACTCATGCGTCAACAGGCCTACAACTTTGGCACGCGGATCGTCACGGACGACGTCGTCGAAATCGACCTCTCGAAACGGCCGTTCGTCCTGCGCACGCTCGACGGCGGCACGCACCAAACGCACGCCCTCATTGTGGCCACCGGTGCCCGGGCGAATTACCTAGGGCTTCCCTCCGAATCGGCCTTTAAGAACCGTGGCGTCAGTGCGTGTGCCGTCTGCGATGGCGCGCTGCCGCGGTTCCGCAACAAGCCGCTCATCGTCGTGGGCGGCGGCGACTCGGCCGTCGAGGAAGCAACTTACCTAACCAAATACGCATCGAAAGTTCACATGATCCATCGCCGCGATAAGCTTCGCGCCAGCATGATCATGCAAGAACGCGCGCTCGGTAATCCCAAGATCCAAATCGAATGGAATCACACGCTCGATGAGGTCTTGGGCAACGAGAAAGATGGCGTGACCGGCGTCCGCCTGCGGAGCGCGGTGAACAACGCCACCCGCGAGCTACCGGCCAGCGGCGTATTCCTGGCCATCGGCCACACGCCGAACACCGATTTCCTGAAAGGCCAACTCGACCTCACCGAAAAAGGCTACATCCGCTGGACGAAACCGTTCCGCACCGAAACCAGCGTCGAAGGCGTGTTCGCCGCTGGCGACGTGGCCGACGACAACTATCGCCAGGCCATCACCTCCGCCGGCACCGGCTGCATGGCGGCTCTCGACGCCGAACGCTGGCTGGCCGCCCAGGGGAATCACTGAACATCGTATGGAACCGCGGATATACGCAGATCAACGCGGATAATCGGAACACTAATCCTCACTAATTGTCGCTAATCTCTTTTTTCCTTGATTAGCGAAGATAAGTGTTTTAAGAGAATGTATTCGCGTTGATCTGCGTTCATCCGCGGCTCAACTATCCATCCACAGCTCACTCAACGAGAATCAAATGTCCGATATCAACATCACCGTTCAAGAACGTGTCGGCCGTAAGTGTGCTTCGAGCGGTTCGAAGTGGGAACCGATCATGGGCTACAGCCGCGCCGTCCGCAGCGGGAACACGATCGCCGTCACCGGCTCGGTCGGCATCAACGCCGATGGCAGTTACGCCAAAAACGTCGGCGAGCAAACGGCCCGCTCGCTCGCCATCATCCGGGCCGCCGTCGAAGCCCTCGGCGGCAAGCTGGAGCACGTCATCCGCACGCGGATGTACGTCGTCGACGTAAGCAAGTGGGAAGAGGTGGCCCGCGTTCACGGCAGCGTGTTCAGCGAAATCCGCCCCGCCACCACGATCGTCGAAGTCCCCCGCCTCATCGACGGCGAGGCCCTCATCGAAATCGAAGCCGACGCGATCGTGACTTGATGCCGTAGGGTGGGCACCGCCCACCAGCGCGAAAACACAGCGTTATTCGCGGCTTGTTTTTTGCCGCAGATGGCGCGGATGAGCGCAGATATCCATGGGCAAGATCTGCTACCAATGGAAAGCCAAAGCGCGCTCACTATGTACTATCTGCGAACATCTGCGCCATCTGCGGACTCAAGAGCGCATTCAAAAGAGAGAGCACGCCGACCATTCATAGTTGTCGATGGTGGACGGTGCCCACCCTACGCCTCGTGAGCGGTATCCACCTTACTCCTCGGTGCCATCGCCATCTCCGCCGCGTTTTTGTTCGCGTTTGCGGCGGCGCATTTCCTTCTCGCGTTCCTTCTTCAGCTTCGCCTTCTCCTTCGGCGTAAGGCGTTTGCCGGTGCTCCCTTTCTTTTTGGCCAGGCCATCGGGATTCTGCATCATTCCCGATTGGAGTTCGCGCATCATTTTCATGCGCTCCCGCATGCCCTTGCCGGCCAGTGACGTCATCATTTGGGCCATCGCGTCGAACTGCCGGACTAGATCGGCCACTTCGCGTGGCTCCACGCCGGCGCCCGTCGCGATCCGCCGCCGCCGGCTTTGGTCGATCGTCTTCGATGGGCTCCGCCGCTCCGCCGGCGTCATCGAATCGATGATGCCCAAGAGCCGCTTCATGTCCTTTTCATGATCGACATCGCCCATCATGTCGGTGAGCGCGCTCATCCCGGGAATGAGGCCCATCACCTTCTGCAGCGGCCCCAACCGGCCGATCTGCGAGAGCTGCTTGCGGAAGTCGTCGAGCGTGAACTCGCCCTTACGGAGCCGCTCCTCCTGCCGGGCCATCTCGTCCTGATCGAATTCCTGCTGCGCCTTCTCGACCAGCGTGAGCAAGTCGCCCTGGCCAAGAATACGACCGGCCATGCGGTCGGGGTGAAACTCTTCGAGCGCATCGAGATGCTCGCCCGTACCGATGAACTTAATCGGCACACCGGTCACTTGCTTGACGGAAAGGGCCGCGCCGCCGCGGGCATCGCCATCGAGCTTGGTCATGATGACGCCGTCGAGCTCGAGCCGCTCGTTGAACACCTTCGCGCTATTGACGGCATCTTGGCCGGTCATGCTGTCGACGACCAGGTACACTTGCTGCGGCCCGATCTGCCGATCGATCCGCTCGAGCTGCGCCATCAATTCTTCGTCGATGTGGAGCCGACCGGCCGTATCTAAAATCACCGTGTCGATGGTCTGCTTCCGCGCCTCGCGCACCGCCGCATTGGCCACCGCGACCGGGTCCTTGTTCGTGCGGTCGGAGAACACCGGAATCTCCAACTGCTCGCCCAGTACGTGCAACTGGTCGATCGCGGCGGGGCGCTGCAAGTCGCACGCCACGAGCAGCGGCCGCCGGCCCCGCTGTTTGAGCATCCGCCCGAGCTTGCCGGTAGTCGTCGTCTTGCCCGAACCCTGCAAGCCGCACATCATCAGCACGGTCATGTCGTTCGGCCCGCGCAGGTGGAGCGAATGATCCACCGGCCCCATCAAATTCACGAGCTCCTGGTAGACGATGCCCACCACCTGCTGACTCGGGTTGAGGGCCTTGAGCACCTTCTCGCCCACCGCCTGCTCGCTCACCCGCGACATGAACTCGCGCACCACCGGGAAGCTCACGTCCGCCTCGAGCAGCGACCGCTCGACGAGCTTGAGCCCATCGCGCATGTTCGATTCGGTCAGCTTGCCTTGCCCACGCAATGTCTTGAGCGCGGAACCTAAACCATCTTGCAGGGCTTCGAACATGTCAGCAGGGGTCAGGGGCGGGGGACAGGGACCAGGGAATGAGTTCGGAACAACGCTCGGCAACGCATCAGCCGCGAACCTACGGTTCGCCGGGCATTCAATTCTAATGCAGAATAGCGCAAGCGGTCGAGATGTACGACGCTGACATTAGAATGTCCACGTATCACTCCAAACAGAAATAGTCTGCGGCCGGCCGAAAGACGTCGGCCTCAGCGCAAGCTCAACGACAGCGAGCCCGTCGGCATCAACTTCGCCCTTCATGGACTGAGCAACCCCAAGTCAACCGTCGTGCCGTGGCCGACCCGCAGCGTAAACGGCAAACGATTCGGATGCGATGTTCGCGCCGCTTGAATGGCTTCGCTCAATGTTTGGCCGAAATAATAGTCGCCAGATTCTGGCTCAATGGCGACGAATTCCTCCCTGTGAGTCGCCTCTAAATCAACCTTCAATCGCGCATCGTAGATTGCACGCGCCTTTCGGGCTACGTTCATCGTTTCGCTGCTCGGCATTTCCTTCTCCGGATAGGGTTCCACCTCATTGAATTGGAACAACTGCAATTATACCATTGCGCCAGTGCCGCACCACACATTTTGACTCCGCGAATCGCGCCGCAAACTCATGCACGAATCCGACCTCATCATCATTGGCGGCGGCATCGTCGGCCTCGCTACCGCGTATCGCTTTCTCGAACGCTATCCGGGCAAGCGCGTCACCGTGGTCGAAAAGGAAGCGGGCATCGCGCGCCACCAAACCGGCCGCAATTCGGGCGTGCTCCACACGGGCATCTACTATCGCCCCGGCTCGCTGAAAGCGATCAACTGCCGCGCCGGCAAACAGGCGATGGAAGATTTCTGCCGCCGCGAGAACATTCCGTTCGTCCTCTGCGGTAAGATCATTGTTGCGACGGAAACCTCCGAACTCGCCCGCTTGGAATTGCTGCTCGAGCGCGGCGCCAAAAACGGCGTCGTGTGCGAACGCATCGGTCCTGAGCGTATCCGCGAACTCGAACCGCACGCGGCCGGCATCGCCGGCATCCACATTCCTGAAGCCGGCGTCGTTGATTACGGCCAAGTCTGCCAGCGCCTCGCCGACATCATCACCGCGCGCGGCAGCCAGGTCGTCACCAACGCCCGCGCCACCGCCATCCGCCGAGACACCTTGCGTGCCACTGGCTCTGCCAGTGCTTCCGGTGCCACTGGCTCTGCCAGTGCCCGTGCCATCGTCGAAACCACCGCCGGCGAATTCGCCGCCCAACAAATCGTCAACTGCGCTGGGCTGCAAAGCGACCACGTCACGAAGCTCAGTGGCGTGAAACCCTCAGCCATGATCGTGCCCTTCCGCGGCGAATTCTACGCTCTGCGCGAAGAAGCCCGCCACCTCGTGCGGATGCTCATCTATCCGGTGCCCGACCCGAACTACCCGTTCCTCGGCGTCCACTTCACGCGGCGAATCAACGGCCTCGTCGAGTGCGGGCCGAACGCCGTGTTGGCCTTCGCCCGCGAGGGCTACCGCAACACGACGGTCAACTTCCGCGACCTGGCCGAAACGCTCACCTACCCCGGCTTCTGGCGGCTCGCCCGTCGCTATTGGAAAATCGGCGCGAGCGAAATGTACCGCAGTTTCAGCAAGCCCGCGTTCGTCCGCGCGCTACAGCGACTCGTGCCGGCCATTGAATCGCGATTCCTCGATTGGGCCCCCGCCGGCGTCCGCGCCCAAGCCGTCGGCCGCGACGGCGCGATGCTCGACGATTTCGTCATCGACGAAACCGACCGCGTCGTGAATGTCGAAAACGCGCCCTCCCCAGCCGCCACCGCCGCCCTCAACATCGGCAAACTAGTCGTCGACCGCCTCGTGCCGCGCTTCGATTCCTAGACTCGTCACACACCCCAGCTGGCTCCTCGCCTCACCTTGCCCCACTCCTTCTTCCACCTTGACACCCCCCCGTACGAAGCTAAACTCGAACACTTCCACATCAGGATCGCAACACTTTAACACCTCTGAGACGACCTAATGCCTACTGTTATCCGCAGCTTCCTTTCGATCATGACCATTGTCGCCCTCGCACTTTACAGCGCCGAATCGGCGTCCGCCGCGTTTCCCACTGCCGTCAGCTCTTCGATCGCCGATTCGATCACACAAGCCAACACCAAGATCCTGGCCGACGCTCCCACAATTGCGATGGGCAACCTCTTCAAATCAACCTCCCAAGCGCTCGCTAGCGCCGTGTCGAATACCGCAACCCAGCTTCAGCAGGCCACCATCATCTCTCAGGCCGCTACAACTCAGGGCGTCTCGCAACTCTACAGCGTCGACACGGCCTCAACCGGCATCGCCTTGAAAGCCATCCTCTCATCGAGCAGTGCCGCCAGTGCCTCGGCACTTGTCGCCCAGAACGTGGGCACCGCCACAATCCCGCCCGAAGGTTTCGTCGCCGGCTCCGCCTTGCTCGCGTTCGATAACGACGGCATTCCCGGCAGCGAGCCCGATTTCTGGGTCGTTGCCGACGAAGGTTTTGATTACTACGTGGACCGCATCGGCAACGTGATCTTGCTGCCTGCCAAGGTCCGTACTTTGGGCAACGCCAACTCGCCGGCTGCCGCCGTGGCCATCGCCATCCCGCTCACGTCGATCGACCAGTACTTTCCGAACGTGTTCGATGCTCCCACCGTCAGCAACTCCCTTGGTGTTGCTGCCGGTTTCGCCTCGGGTGCTGGCGACCTGCCGCCGCTCCAATACTTCTTCGGCATCCGCGATGCCGCCGGCGACATCAGCGTTTTCGGCTCCTACCTCGCCGAGGTCCCCGAACCCACCTCGCTCGCTCTTTTCACCACGGTACTAATAATCACCATCGCTCCCCACCGCCGCCTAGCATCTCCATAAAACCGCGACAGGCTCCGCCCGCAGGATGGTCGGTCGGAGAAGTAAACGGCGTAGAACGGACATTCCTGTCCGTCTCTCCCCAAAAACTCGCGACCGTTAATCACGGACCACGCGACACTCTGCCAAACGACGCCACCTTTACGCCCGCCCCGCAGCGAGCGACTTGAGCGTCGTCCAAAAGTCATCCAGCTTCGCGAGCCGCGAAGTTTCGTACGCACCGGTCACCAGCCGAACCTCGCGCCCCGAGTGCCGCGAAGCCACTTCCTCGACCCGTTGCCGCGTAAGTTCCTTCTTTGGCACGTCCACGGTAACGAGCGATTCATCTTTCAATGACGCCTCATCGCTCCCGTAGCTCTGGCATGCCGGCAGATAGATAGCGCCCGTACTGAAGTCGACCGCGAACGCGATGATGCCGGGAATAAAGAACAAGAGCAGCCCCACGGCATCGAGCGCGACGATCCCCCAATCCAAGTCGCCGCCCGGTGGTTGGTTGCGACGTTCGGGATGCAAAATCGTGCCGCAGCCCGTGGCAAGACCGAGCACACCGGCCGCACCAATTCCCATCCAATCCCGCCGAGATAGCACAACTTTCATCGCCGATTCCTCATGGGCTCCAGGAAGGTCCGACGGCCCGCCCTGCCGCCAACCGCCGCAACTCCGTTGAGAACGTGTGGAGCGAGCGCGCACTATTCCACGCGGCTCTTAGTAAATTACGCACAAAGTTGCAAGCGGAGTTGTACCGCCACGTGCTATCAATCCCAGCGCCGGATGCCTGCGGTTGAGCGCAGGGCGCCCCAATTGGTTCCGTTAGAACTATGTCCCAGCGGCACCCTCAACAAGACGGCTACCGGTGGTCGCGGCTGTGTCGGGGATCCGTCCGCTCTTCAAACCTCGACTCCCCCGCCCCCTGACCCCTGGCCCCCGACCCCTTATACTGTCTTCATGCTCAAACCTGCTAAACTTGCACTCGAAGACGGCACCGTGTTCGCCGGCACCTCGATCGGGGCGGAGGGCGAAGTCGACGGCGAGGTGTGCTTCAACACCTCGATGACCGGCTATCAGGAGATCCTCACCGACCCCAGTTACCGCGGGCAAATCGTCACGATGACCTACCCGCAAATCGGCAACTACGGCGTGAATGCCGAGGATGTCGAGAGCCAGCGGCCCCACCTGGCCGGCTTCGTCGTCCGCGAGCACAGCCGCACGCAGAGCAATTTCCGCTCCGAACAAAGCCTGAGCGAGTATCTCGAGCATTGGGGCATCGTGGCGATCGAATCGATTGATACGCGGGCGTTGGTGCGTCGGCTGCGCACCCGCGGAGCGTTGAAGGGCGTGCTTTCGACGGTCGATCTCGACGACGCCAGCCTCGTTGCCAAAGCGCATGCCAGCCCCGGCCTGGTTGGCCGCGACCTCGTGCGCGAAGTGCTACCGGATCAGCCGTTCGAATGGCAGGAACCGCTCAGCGAATGGACGCACTTGCAGGGACGAGGAGCGAGGAGCGAGGAGCGAGAAGGAGGCATGGAGCAGGGAGCAAGGAGCAGGGAGAATATTGTTAGCCCCGAGCCCCCAGCCCCCAGCCCCTCGCCGCACGTAGTGGCCCTCGACTTCGGCATGAAGTGGAACATTCCGCGGCACTTGGTGGATATGGGCTGCCGCGTGACGATTCTGCCGGGCACCGCCTCGGCCGACGATGTGCTCGGCCACGAGCCGGATGGCGTGTTTCTTTCCAATGGGCCGGGCGATCCGGAACCGCTTGAGTACGCAATTCGTACGATCCGCGGCGTCTTGGGTAAAAAGCCGGTGTTTGGCATCTGCCTCGGCCACCAGTTACTTGGTCTCGCCTGCGGTGCGCGCACCTTCAAATTGAAGTTCGGTCACCGGGGTGCGAACCACCCCGTGCAGAATTTAGATAACGGGCTGGTAGAGATTACGTCGCAGAATCATGGCTTTGCCGTGGCTGAGGAATCGCTGCCACCATTTTTGCGGGTGACGCATCGCAGCCTGAACGACGGCACGATCGAAGGCCTCGCCCACCGCGACCTCGCAGCGTTCAGCGTGCAGTATCACCCCGAGGCCTCGGCCGGGCCGCACGATAGCCATTATCTTTTCCGCCAGTTCCTCGAATCGATGAACGTGGCGGTCGGGGCAAGAGCGTAATAGGTAGCCGAATTCGCGAGAATTCGGACTCGCCAGTTCGACCGGATTCGTGCGAATCCGGCTACGACTCTTGGCACAGCACAGGGGCGGGCATCGCCCACCACGCAACTCCAGGAGCCGGTGATGGGCGATGGTCCCCTACTTGTTCTTCTTCGCCAAGAGCGAAATGATTTCGATTGCCGCAAACACCTTGTGCGGCGGATGATTCGGCTGGTTACGTAACGAATTCCAAACGGTTTGCGCGCGTCGCACGTACTGCTGCCGCGATTCCTCGAGTGCCGCATCGCCCAAGTCCTCGCGTGACCGCTTCCAGGCCTCGGCCGCCGAGTCGAGCGCGGCGGGGTCGCCGTCGATCGCGGCAAACATCAAGTCGTCCAGCCATTCGAGGCGGGCCACCAGGTCAGCATCTGTTTCCGCATGGCAAGGCCAATGCGCGTGCGCAACCGCGGATGCCGCTAACGGCACTGCAGCGATTTGTCTTGGCGCGGGGAGGAAGGCCGGCAGGGGCATGCCGGCATCGATTCGTCCACATTCATTCGCGGTCATATCTCACCGTCGGCACAGTCGTGCCGCTACACCAGGTTTGTTCCAATTCTCGTCGAGTTCCGACATCAGCCAACCGAATGGCTCGATAATTCCATGAGGTTCAATGCGCAGCGGCACCTGCTGGCGGCGGCCGTAACTATCGCGATAGGCCGTGGCGCCCGTCACTGAGCACGCGAACACTTCGTGTCGCGGGAAACGGGCGCGGCAATCCACCCACACTGCCGTGGCGTGCGATTCGGCGAACTCGCGGGGGTTTTCTTGCAAGCCGTCGCACTTATCGCTCTTGGTGAGCACGAGCGCGAGCGGCCGGCGTTCGACATTACGCTTGCGCCACACCGTTGAATGCTCTTCGCGCAGTTCACCGATGAGCGACAGCAATTTGAGGATGAGAAAGTCATGTGAATGATCGCCAGCTTGGAGTTTCTCGGCATCGGCCAGCACTAACACGGCGGCCGCTTTGGCCAACAGCGACCGAATGGCGGGATAGCGATTGGGGCGTTCGGTTTCCGTGGCCAAGGCTTCGCCGGAGACATCGGGAATTACCAGCTCCAGCGGCCGACGTCGCCGCCGGCAATTAAATTGACAATGAACCCAATGCCATTGTTCGGGCGTCGTCACCGTTTTTTCCGGAAACCAGCCGGTCGAAAGAGCGGTCGTCGTGGTTTGCTGCAGCGAAATCGACATCGGCCCGCGAGCCGTCGACCGCAATAAGCCAACGTGACGGGTCAGCAAATCCATCAGCAGGCCCAAATACACGGTTTTGCCGGCACCGCTAGCGCCAATGACGGCCACCAGGTGTGGCTTCTTTTTCACGGAGCGAACATTATGGGCCAACGACATTGGGGCGTGGCAGTGTCGGCAACGCGATGCGGAGCAGCAGTTTTCGTGGTCGCAAACGAGGCACGAGATGGGAACCGCTTGCTCGGCGAGCAGGTACGTTTCGAGTGGTAGTTGGGCAAGTTGGGTCATATCGGAGGATGCAGAATACGGGATGCAGGGGGCACGGGCAGAAGATCTGAGATTGGTGGTTAGGTGGCTGCGGTGGCAAGTTCGGGCTCGGCGACCGACGTCGCCAGTTCGTCGCCCGGTTGCGAGTCTTCCGCGTCACTTTTGGCTTCCAAGTCGCTCATCGGCAGCGCGAGGCGAAAGCCAATGTTGCGCCGCCGCGCGAGCACATGCTCGCCACTTTGGAAGTGACAGGTGGCCTGGTTTTCGAAATACGTATCAAATGCGCCGCCACGAATGCTCATGATCGATTCCGAGACATGCAGCGTGGAGTCGCCTAAGTCAGAAAGCGATGACGAAGTCCATTCCCACACGTTCCCAATCAGTTGATGGATGCCACCGACGCTGACGCCACCAGGAAATTCATCCACTGGCACGGGACCTTGCTTTCCCGAACCGTACAGGTGAGCGCGGCGCACGTCGAACGACTCGCCCCACGGGTAGCGCCGTTGAGCAATGCGGCCCGGGGCCGATTCCACGGGCCACGCCCCCGCTTTGGTCCACTCGGCGTCGGTCGGCAAACGCTTGCCGACCCAACGGGCATAGGCCGAGGCTTCAAACCAACTGAGCCCCACGACCGGCAACCGACCCTCGTTCGCGGGATATTGGCCGTCGGACCAATGACGTGGGCCGGGGAGACCGGTGGAATCGACGAAATCAAGCAACGCCGGCAGTGCTTCTTCGTGCCACAGCACAAGTTGTTCATAGCCCCCCGCATCGACGAAACGCTGATAATCTTCGTTGGTTACGCAGAAACGATCGAAGTAGACCGGTTCGACATTCACCAGATTGCGGTCGATGAGTCGTGCGTCGGTGTCGGTCGGACCGCAGGCCGCGTGCGACTGCTCGGCGAGTTGCCCCAGCAATACGCGACCGGCCGGAACCAGCGCCATATTCTCATCGAGCTGCCGAACGGCTCGAACTACGTGCAGCTGGGTGAGATGCTGTTTGGTTTCGGGGCGGAGTAATAGCGCGTAGCGACCCGATGCGAGCAACTCGTCGACGAGTCCATCGGTGCTCTGGGGCGTGGCGTTGGCCTGCAATTGTTCGAGTAATTGCGTGTTGCTCTCCGCAGGCGATTCACCTTTCGTGCTCTTGCTAGGACGTGGCATCTCTCGCTTCGAGCCAGCGTCGTAGTAAATTCCGGTTGGCCGTAGCGCCAGACAAAGCGCAACTGCGCCGCCACCCAGCAGGCTTGGGTTGTGCCATAGTAATCCGCACGCGAATACCGTGATGGCAACCGCGGCGCCAGCCCATTGGGTCCAATTTCGAATTCCGCGAAAGAGGTTTTTGGCGTTCATGGTTTCTTACCGAGGCTTTTGTCCCGTTTGACGGTCGGAGGCCCGCTGTTGTCGCAGTTTGTCGAATTGTTGAACGATCGAGCCGAGCACCGGATTGCCGCGAGTCGCGGCCGCTGCCGAGGCGGGTTTCTTGCTGGTGGCTGGCGTAGCGGTCGGGGTCGGCGGGGTTGCCGGTGCGACAACCGGCTCCGGCACAACAGCGGGTTCACGGCTTTCAACGAGCGCCGGTTCGGGCCGCCGCTGCAATAGATCATGTAATTGCCGGACTTCGGCCGTCCAGTTGAGGCGATCGAGTTCGGCTGTATGCTTGTGGTCTTCGAACGACGATTTCAACTCGGTTTCGCGGGCGCGGACCAATTCCAGCTCGGCCACGGCTTCGGCGCGGCGAATATCGAGTGTGCGCAGTTCTTCGGTGCGACTGAGCAAGCTATCGGTAAGTGAGCTGATTTTCTCCCGGGCGGCGTGTAGTTCGGCTTTGAGCGAGGCTTCCGTCGCCGATTCCTTCGTCCTCAGGCCTTCGCGATCGTGCTCGAGTTGTTGGCGTGCGGCGTTGAGTTCATCACGTTCCCGATTGAGTTCTTGCTGGGCGTCGTTTAGCTCGGCCTGTTCTAATTCGAGTTTTTCACGCGACGCACTTAGTTCCGCACGTTCCAGTTCGAGCTTTTCGCTCGTGGCACTGAGCTCGGCGCGTTCCTGCTTGACTTGTTCGCCGGCGGCGTGGCTCTCCGAGCGAAACCGCTCCAAATTGAGGCGCAGCGCATCGAGCTCTTCGACATCCTGATCGAATTGCGATTGGCGTGCCTGGAACTCATCTTCGCGGCTAGCAAGTTCGTGATGTTTGGCAAGAAGTTCCTTTTCGCGCTGCTCTAAATCGGCGAGTTTGCCCGTCGCCTTGCTCTTGTCTCTTTCACACGCTTCGCGCGAGGTGTTGAGTTCGTTTCGCTCCCGCTCGATCGACGCCTTCTCCGATTGGAGTTGAGCGAGTTCCGCATCGACATCGACTCGTCGAGCCTCCAAGGCTTCGCGGTCAATATCAAACTGCTGTCGAGCCGACTGTAATTCCGCGCATTCGCGTAATAACTGTTCCCGTTCAGCTTGAAGCTGTTCCTGTTCGGTCTTAAAATCCCCGCGTTGGTTGGCGAGTTGCTGTTGCCACTGGTCAAGATGCGATTGGTAGGCCGACAAGGCCTCGAGTGACTCGCGCAGCTGCACATCGACGGATTCGTGTTCCGCATGCCAAGCGCGAAACGTATCGCGCAATGCTTCGCCAGGGTTGGTGATGACGGTAGACATTGCTCAGGCCGCGGGTGCCGCGGGCTATTCTTACCGACCGTGCGAAACGGCCAGCAACATAGCTGATGATGAGATCGAATGGAAAAGTTGGGGCGATTGCAGTTCGCTGATGTTGGCGCGATGCAGCGCTCGCCATTGAAAAGGTAGGTTATAAATTTGGGGGGAGCAAATCAGAGAGATTAGGCAGATTGTCGCGGAAGGCGCGGAAAGTCGGGCTGGCGTTCGCCACAATCAGTACAGGCCGTGCATTCGGTCAAAGATAGTAGACACACTTTTGAGAACAGCATTGCCGATGAGCCTCTGCGAGCCATGGCCACTGCTCGGAGTGGCCATGCTCGTGCTGTTGCCGAGCACATGCCCACGCTAAGCCGTGGGCATGGCACACTCAACGTCAGGTTGACTCGCCGGTCGGGATCGCAGAAGAACCCTGGTCTGGCCCCTTCCCTAAAATGGAGGGAAATGTGAGCTTCAGAACTCGGCGTTGCCTGGGGTGCGGGGGAAGGGGATGACGTCGCGGATGTTGGTCATGCCGGTGACGAATTGGACCATGCGCTCCAGGCCCAGGCCGAAGCCCGAGTGAGGCACCGTGCCGAAACGGCGCAGGTCGCGATACCACCAATAATCATCGAGGTTGAGGTGCTGGGCGCGCATGCGGGCTTCGAGCACGTCGAGCCGCTCTTCGCGCTGGCTGCCGCCGATGATTTCGCCGACGCCCGGGACGAGCACATCCATTGCCCGTACCGTTTTGCCGTCATCGTTCACGCGCATGTAGAACGGCTTGATGGCGGCGGGGTAGTCGAACAAGATCACAGGCTCGTTGAACTTCTCTTCTGTGAGGTAGCGCTCGTGCTCGGCCTGAAGGTCGTGGCCCCACTCGACGGGAAACTCGAACGCCTTGCCGCTCGATTTCAGAATCTCAATCGCCTCGGTGTAGCTTAGCCGACGAAAATTGCGATCGACGATGTGTTGCAAGCGGTCGAGCACGGCCTTGTCGACGTGTTCGGTGAAAAGCTGCAGGTCGTCGCGGCAGTCGGCCAGTACATCGCGGCAGATGCGCTTGAGGAATCGCTCGGCGAGCGCCATGTTATCTGTAAGCTCGAAGAACGCGGCTTCCGGTTCGACCATCCAGAATTCCGCCAAGTGGCGCGTAGTGTTGGAGTTTTCGGCGCGGAAGGTCGGCCCAAATGTGTAGATCTTGCCGAGGGCCGTGGCGTAGATTTCGCCTTCTAACTGGCCGGAAACCGTGAGGTAGGCCGGTCGTTGGAAGAAGTCCTGCTGGTAATCGACGTCGCCTTTGTCGTTGCGTGGCGGTTGGGCGGGGTCGATCGTCGTCACGCGGAACATCGCCCCGGCGCCTTCGCAATCGCTGGCCGTGATGATCGGCGTGTGGAGGTAGAGGAAGCCTTCCTCTTGGAAAAAGTCATGAATCGATTTCGAGATGCGGTTGCGCACCCGGGCAACGGCCCCGAACGTGTTCGTGCGTGGCCGCAGATGGGCCCATTCGCGGAGCTTCTCGAACGAGTGCCGCTTCTTTTGCAGCGGGTAGGCTTCGGGGTCGGCCCAGCCATGGACGATGACGTCGGCAGCGTGGATTTCCGTGGCCTGTTCCTTACCGCCCGAGGCCTTTACTTCGCCGTGAACGGTGATGCTGCAGCCGGCCGAAAGCTGCTTGATTTCGGCCTCGTAGTTCGGCAGTTTAGCGTCGGCCACGATCTGGAGATTGGCCAAGCAAGAGCCGTCGTTGACCTCGACAAAGCTGAAACCGCCCTTGGAATCGCGTCGGGTGCGGACCCAACCGCGGACCGTCACATCTTTCCCAACCGACGCGGCCTGCCGTGCTTCCTTGACTGATAGGTGTTCCATAGTGGCTGTAGCGTAAGGGTTTTGGCGGCGTGCGCCTGCGCGGCTGCAAATGCCCGGAAGCGGTCGCGTAGGACGGACATTCCTGTCCGTCCGATTTGGGATTCGGGTCGAGGAATAACGACGGACGGACAGGAATGTCCGTCCTACGGGACGTACGGCGTTTTCACGTTCTAGTAGGGCTTGCCGAAAGGGGCGGTTTTGGGGCAAAATGGTGGATTCCCTTGCCCGTACGTCAGGCTTTAGCCTGACTTTGCATATCGACATTGTACTCAGGCATGTCAGGCTAAAGCCTGACGTACTTCGTCTAACATTGTATATGTTCGTGTCGGGCTGAAGTCCGACCTACCGAGGAGTTCATTGTGGCAGTTTGCATTCGCATGAAGAAGATGGGCCGATCCCATCAGTCGTTTTTCCGCATTTGTGCTACGGATAAACGTGCCCCGCGCGATGGCCGCGTGCTCGAGGAATTGGGCACCTACGATCCGCGGGTGAAGGAAACCGATGCCCGCGCGATTCTCAAGGCGGATCGCGTGGATTATTGGTTGAGCGTCGGCGCGCAGCCTTCGGATAATGTGGCCGTGCTGATCAAGAAGTATGGCACGAACGGCACGCATCTGGCCGCCCAGAAGGCGGCGCTCGAGCGGTTGGGCGCTCCGAAGGCGGTTCCCGATCCAGGCGCGCCGGCCAGCTTGCCGAAACCGAAGAAGACGAAAGAAGAAATTGCGGCCGAGCAGGCGGCAGCCCAAGCTGCCGCGGAAGCGCCAGCGGAAGGCGTCGAGGCAGCGGTGGCGGCGGAAGGTGCTTAAACTTGTAGGACGGACATTCCTGTCCGTCCCGTAATGTTCGTACACCGACGGACAGGAATGTCCGTCCTACGTTACGTATGGTATGCGAATCGATGTGCTGACCTTGTTCCCGGAAATGTTTTCGGGTTATGTGGGTCAGAGCTTGCTGAAGCGAGCCATTGATGCCGGAATCGTGGACGTGCGGTTGCACAATATCCGCGATTGGGCGCAGGGAAAACATCGACAAGTTGATGATCGGCCATTTGGTGGCGGGCCGGGGATGGTGTTGCGGCCGGAGCCAGTCGTCGAAAGCGTCGAGGCAGTTCGGGCCCAAGCAGGCGAAGCAGGGCATTTGGTGCTGCTGACGCCGCAGGGCCGAAAGCTCGATCAGCGGATTGTTGAAGAACTCGCCGAGAAGCCGGGATTGATTTTGCTGTGTGGGCGGTACGAGGGAGTCGATCAACGAGCGATTGACATCCTTCAGCCGGATGAGATTTCGATTGGAGATTACATTTTAGGCGGCGGCGAAGTGGCCGCGATGGTTTTGGTCGACGCCGTAGTGCGATTAGTGCCGGGAGTTTTGGGAGACGAGGAGAGTAACCGACAAGATTCATTTTCGGGCGACCCGCCGCTGCTGGAGTTCGCCCAATACACGCGGCCTCGCGAATACCGGGGCCGCACCGTGCCCGAGGTGCTGATGTCCGGCAATCACCCGGAAATCGCCCGCTGGCGCGAGGAGCAAAAGATGCAAAGAACACGCGAACGCCGGTCCGACCTGCTGGGCGACGACCCGGCGGAAAGGCGTTCGGATGTGTGAGCATTTTCGATGATTCAAGATTTGCCACAGAGGGCACAGAGAACACGGAGCAGATACGAAAGACCGCTAATATCCGCTAAGCGTGCGCTAATGTCCCCGATGGTGGTCGACAATAATCGATTAGCGATCATTAGCGCAGATTAGCGGTTAAACAACTCTGTGATCTCTGTGTCCTTTGTGGCAGAATAATAGAGCCATTAAGAAGAACAGTTATTAAGGACTCAAACATGAGCCAACAAATTCTCGAGCTGGTGGAAAAGCCAGTTCTCAAAACAGAAATTCCGAGTTTTGCCATTGGCGATACGGTCGATGTCCACACGAAGATCCTGGAAGGTGACAAAGAACGCATTCAGATCTTCACCGGCGTCGTGATCGCCCGCAGCGGTTCTGGTAGCCGCGAGATGTTCACGGTTCGCCGGATCGTGGCCAATGAGGGCGTCGAGCGGAAGTTCCCGCTGCACTCGCCGAAGATCGAAAAGATCGAAGTCGTGCGTAGCGGCGTGGTCCGCCGGGCGAAGTTGTACTTCTTGCGTGATCGCGTTGGTAAGGCCGTGCGGCTCAAGGAACGCCGCCGCGATGGCGGCGCTGAGTGAGTGTAGGGGAGTAGGGCAGGAGTGGAGTAGGGGAGTCGTTGTACCGCGCGCTTGCGACGGAATCGTTTAACCCGGAGCCAACGGCGACGGAAGCATTTTGCGTACAACGCCTTCGCCGCTGGCTCCGGGTTAAACGAAAACGTTTCGCCCCCGACTGCGAGAGGTATAGTTTTCCCTGTTCGTTGAACGTGATCGATTTCGTTGCGGTTGCTTCTAGACAACTGGTGCGCCGGGTTCCACTGCTGGACGAACCAGCAGTGGCACACTTTATCAACCCGAGTTTGCTGTGCCATGTCGCTGCTCACCAAACTGCGCGAGTGGTTTCATAAAGGAAACAACACCGGCGAATCTCTCGGCCGGCGTGGTGAAGCCGTGGCAGCCAAATTCTTGAGACAGCTTGGCTATCGCATTCTGGAGCGCGGCTACGATTCGCCGCTCGGCGAGATCGATATCATCGCGATCGACGGCCGGACAATCGTCTTCGTCGAGGTCAAAACACGAAGCAGTTCTGATGCCGGCCATCCGGCCGACGCCGTCGATGCCACGAAACGGCGGCGGATGACGCAGGCGGCGCTCGCGTACCTCAAGGCGCACAACTTATTGCAAACGCCCGCGAGGTTCGATGTGGTGGCCGTCACTTGGCGCGATGCGCACGAACCGCCAGTGATCGAACACTTCCAGAATGCGTTCGCCCCGGTGGGCAGCGGCCAGTTTTTCAGTTGACCGGAGCCAACGGCGAATCACTGGTTCCACGGCATCTTGGAGAGCAACATGCCCATGCCGCAGGTATCGGTGAGGCCGGCAAACAACAGGCCCGCCCCGACGAATGCGGAGAGCCCATAGAAGCCGGGATGCACCTGCCAGCCCAGGATCACTCCCAGCAGCACGAGCGAACCGGCGGCGATGCGCACCTGGCGCTCGAGCGAAATTGTCTTCTTGCCCCTTACTAGCGGCAGGTTGGTTTGTTCGCACGCCGTCGTGCCGCCTTCCACGCTGACGACGTTCGTGAAGCCCTTCTTGAGAAACGCTTCGCACGCTTGTTTGCTGCGGCCGCCTTTCAGGCAGATGATGTACAACGGCTCGCTCGAATTGCCGTTGTGACCGCGCATCACGGCCGCCGGGTCAAGTTGGTCGAGCGGCACGTTTTTGGCGAACTCGACGTGGACTTCGCGGTATTCCGTCGGCGTGCGGACATCGATCAATTCGCATGGTTTGCCCGACTTGTATCGTTCGGCCAAACCCGCGGCAGAAATGGTTTGCAGACTCATGTTTCAACTGCTCCTTCGCGATCGATTATTTGAAATCCGCTTCAATTTTACGGCAGCAGGCACTTCCTTGACTACGTCGATTCAGGGCAACTCGACGGTGGACTTGTCGATCCGCGCGAAACCCTACCCCATTGACGGGGAGTCATCTACTACACCGATTTGCCGTGGTGCGAGAATCGGCACATCGCCATTTGTCGGCGCGGTACTCGTCGCCTAGATTGATGGCTGAAGAGAATTCTCACATCTGGAACGGAGTACAGCGATGAAGCTAGTGATTGTGGGTGGTGTGGCGGGTGGTGCCTCGGCGGCAGCACGGGCGCGGCGACTGGCGGAGGATGCGGAAATCGTGCTCATCGAGCGCGGGCCCGACATTTCGTTCGCGAACTGCGGGCTGCCGTATCATATCGGCGGCGAAATCGCCCAACGAGAGAAACTGCTTGTTGTCACACCCGAGCGAATGCGTCAGCGGTTCAACCTGGATGTCCGCGTGCGATCCTCGGTGGAGTCGATCGATCGAACCGCCAAGAAAGTGCGTATTCGCGATCTGGCCAGCGGCCGCGAATATGAGGAATCGTACGACAAGTTGATTCTCGCACCGGGCGCCGCGCCGCTGCGGCCGCCGCTGCCCGGCATCGATCTGCCGGGCATCTACACGCTCCGCAACTTGGAGGACATGGACCGGATCATCAAGACCCTCCAGGCCAATGTGAAACAAGCAGTGATCATTGGTGCTGGGTTCATCGGGTTGGAGCTGGCGGAAAACCTGGTGCGGCGCGGTGTACACACTTCGGTGGTGGAACTGCAGGACCAGGTGATGCCGCCATTCGATAAGGAGATGACGGCACCGATTGCCGAGAAGCTAAAAAGCAAGGGGGTGACGCTGCTCTTGAGGCAGTCGGCCGAAGAGTTCGAGAAAACCGCGGACGGTGTGGCCGTGCGACTCAATTCCGGCAAAGTGCTCCATGCCGAGTTAGTAATTTTGGGGATTGGCGTACGGCCGGAAAGTAAGTTGGCCTCCGATGCCGGTTTGGAGGTTGGCCCCCGCGGGGGCATCCGCGTGAATGCCCAAATGCGGACGACCGATCCGGATATCTATGCGGTGGGCGATGCCATCGAGGTCACCGATTTCGTGACGGGGCAGCCTACCCAAGTGCCGCTCGCGGGACCGGCCAACCGGCAAGGCCGCATCGCGGCTGATAATGTTTTTGGCCGGGATTCGCGCTTTCGCGGCACGCAGGGCACGGCGATTGTCGGCGTGTTCGATCTCGTGGCGGCTCTTACCGGCGCATCGGAAAAAACGCTGCAGCGGGTGAAGCGGGCCTATCGCAAGGTTTACATCCACCCGGCCAGCCACGCGGGGTATTATCCCGGTGCCGAGGCGATGACGCTCAAACTGCTATTTGACCCGGAAACGGGCAAGATCCTTGGTGCCCAAGCGGTCGGTGGGTCGGGCGTTGATAAACGCATCGACGTGATTGCCGTCGCAATTCAGGCGGGCATGACTGTATTTGACCTGGAGGAAATGGAACTCGCCTATGCACCACAGTTTGGCTCGGCGAAAGACCCGGTGAACATGGCCGGCTTTGTCGCGGCTGGGTTGATTCGCGATGACCATCCGCAAGTCGATGTCGAATACGTGCTCGCCGAACGGCCGTATTTGTTGGACGTTCGCACGCCAGAAGAGTTTGGCCGCGGCCACTTTCCCGATGCGATCAATATCCCGATTGACGATTTACGCGGTCGGCTCGGCGAGTTGCCGAAAGACCGGCAGATCGCCGTCTATTGTCAAGTAGGCCAGCGGGGCTACTTGGGCACGCGCATCCTGCGGCAGAAGGGCTTCAATGCTGTGAACGTGGGCGGGGGCTATCGGACTTATCAGTTAGTTCAAGCCATCGCCGCCGCGAACTCATAATCGTCGAAGCGGCTGTGGAGCGATATTTGCATCGGCTGTGGCCAAATCGCCGCCAGACCGTGTGGCATGCGGTTTGCTCTCATAGATGGGTATCCTTTCCCACGTACCCCTCGAACCGCGAGGCTGCCATGATACCAACCACCGTAGAGCGGGTGCCGCTGCATACGTCGGACGAAGTAAACGACCGGATTCGCCGACAAACGGAACTGAACGTAAGGCGGCTACGCTACGCGGGGACGGCGGCGATCGAACAACGGTTAAGAGAGTTGGACGAGGAATGGGATATCGAGCGAGTATTGGAAGCCAATGCCGCTACGGTCGCACTCGTCGGCGTTACACTGGGGGCAACGGTGGATCGTCGGTGGTTTGCGTTGCCCGGCGTCGTGGCAGCTTTCCTGTTGCAACATGCAGTGCAAGGGTGGTGCCCGCCGCTACCCATCTTTCGACGTTGGGGGGTTCGAACCGCCCCAGAGATTGACCGTGAACGCTATGCGCTCAAAGCCCTGCGCGGCGATTTCGCGGAGTTCGGGGGTCAGCAGGATCGTGGCGATGGCGAGACGGCCGGATTGGCGTTGCGTGCGGCAGAAATTTAGTCGTGCTTGGTGCGCGGTCCGTTTCCTACCCGCTGCCGCCAGCGATCGCGCTCTTGGATGAGTTGGGCGACGACGCTAATCGCGATTTCGCCGGGTTGGTTCGTGCCGAGGTCGAGTCCGATGGGGCAGTGAAATCCTTCAGCCTGTTCCTGCGATATGCCGGCGGCGGTAAGCTCTTTCAGCAACACCGCACGTTTGGCGCGGCTACCGATAACTCCCAGGAATGGGAATTTGCGACCCTGGCGAAAGATTTCTTCGAGGATTGGCCGGTCGGTCGCATGGCCCATCGTCATGCAGACGATGAAGGAATCGTCTGAAAGTTCCGCGACCAATGTCCGAGGATCATCGTGACAAATCTTACGCAATCGGCCGGTGGCCGCGATGCGATCGAGCCACTCCGGGCGGGGGTCGATACAGGTTACGTGGCACTCCAGCCGGCCGAGGCAGCCGACGACCTCGTTCGCCACGTGACCCGCGCCGAACACAACCACACGCCAATTGCTATGGTTGTATGTTTCGAAAAACAACTTCACGCTGCCGCCGCACGTCATGCCGACGTCGCGTTTGAGATTCCACTCGACAAACTCGGTAAGCGGCGCGTGACCCACCGGGCGGGCCAGCATTTCTTGCGCATGCTTAATTGATTTGAGTTCAACCTTGCCGCCGCCTACTGTGCCAGTAACAAGGCCTTCGTTGGTCACCAGCATCTTACTGCCGGCATCTTGCGGCGTACTGCCGACGGCGTCGACCATCGTGACGCACACGAACGGCACGCCCGATTGCGAGAGTTCAGCGAGGCGTTCAACGAATCCGTGCGGTGTGCCCATTACACAATTGTTCCTTAGCGTCGGCCGCCAGGCCGAATCTACTTGGTCGCAATGATGCCACCCGCCGACCGTGCGGCTTCCACCGATTCCAATGACTGCTGCAGCTCAGTTTCACCAAGCGTAATGCATCGCAGCAGCTCCTCGCCAGTGGCGGGTAGACGCAGCGCGGTAGACGCTTCATGCGAAAAATACGCCAGTGCGTTTCGCGCCGCCGCCCATACGGCGATACCCAGCATCAGCGGCGGTTCGCCCACCGCTTTGCTGCGGTAGACGTTTCGTGTGTTGTCGTTGTTCTCGAACGTGGCTACGTTGAAAATCGGCGGCACGTCGGTGATCGCGGGAATCTTGTATGTGGTCGGCGAGTGCGACAGCAGTTCGCCTTTGGCGTCATAAATGAGTGCCTCGGTCGTGACCCAACCCATGCCCTGGATGAAACCGCCGGTAATCTGCCCGTGGTCAACGCCTGGATTGAGCGAGCGGCCGATATCGATGAGCAAATCGACGCGTGGCACGCTGAGTTCGCCCGTGAAGCGGTCGATCAAAACTTCGGCCACGGCGGCGCCTTGCGTGAAGTAGAAGAACGGCGTGCCCTGCCCGGTTTCACGATTGAAATCGACGCCCGGTGTGGCGTAGAAGCCGCGGGCACCCAGGTCGACCCGTTCGCGGCGGGCCTCCGCGCAGAGTTGACCGAACTCGATTCGCTGCTGGGGCCGGCGGCTATCGCGGACGTGCCCCTCGCGAAATTGAATGTGCGACGCAGAAGGCGTGAGGCCGGCCGCTGCGTCGGCGAGCCGCCCAGCAGCGAACTGCCGCAAACGCCGCTTGATTTCGCGGCACGCTTTCACGGCCGCCGCGCCGTTGAGGTCGGTGCCGGCCGACGCGGCCGTGGGCGACGTGTTGATGTTCTTCTCGGTGCTCGTGGGCATGAGCATCACGCGGCCGACGTCGATGCCAAATTCGTCGGCCACCAGTTGACGAATCTTTACATTGACGCCCTGGCCCATTTCGGTCGCACCGGTCGAAACCTGCACCGTGCCATCGGTATATACATGGATGAGCGCGTTGCCTTGGTTCAGGAATTTGGTGGTGAACGAGATGCCGAACTTCACGCCGGTCATGGCCAAGCCGCGAATGTGCGTGCGCGATTCGCGATTGAACGTCGTAACTTCCTGGCGGCGGGTACGATAGTGCGAACGTGCCGCCAGCGTGGCGTAGATTTCCGGCAGATGGTTACGATCGAAGAGTTGCCCGTACGGAGTGACGTTGCGTTCGCCGACGCCGTACAGGTTTCGCATCCGCACGTCGAAGGCATCAAGGCCCCTGTGTTCGGCAATGGCCTGCAAAATGTTCTCGATGACGACCATCGCCTGCGGCCCACCGAAACCGCGGAACGCCGTGTTCGACGGCAGGTTGGTGAAGCACACTTGGCCGGTGAGTTCCACGACCGGCAGGAAGTAACAGTTGTCGGTGTGCAGCAGCGTGCGTTCCATCACGGCAAGCGAGAGGTCGGTCGAGATGCCGCCGTTCGAATAGTAAGCAACGCGCAGTGCCGCGATGCGTCCGTTATCATCAAAACCAACTTCCCACTTGCTCAAATAAGCGTGTCGCTTGCCGGTGACGCGCATGTCGTCATCTTTGTTGTAGATGACGCGGGCCGAGCGGCCCGTCTTGCTGGCCACGAGCGCGGCCATCATCGCGGGAATCGCCGCTTGCGATTCCTTGCCGCCGAACGCACCGCCCATCCGTTTGCAGATGCAGACCACCTCGTGCTGGCCAACGCCCAACATTTCGGCCACGAGGGCCTGGATTTCCGTCGGATTCTGCGTCGACGAGTGGACGACGATTTGACCCTGTTCGCCCGGATAGGCGATGGCCGCCTGAGATTCGAGGTAGAATTGCTCCTGGCCGCCACTGGTGAACGTGCCGCGGAGGCGATGCGGCGCTTCAGCGAGAGTCGTGTTGACATCGCCACGAGCGATGCGGCGAAGGGGGCCGATGAATTTCTTCTGGCGGATCGATTCTTCGACATCGAGGATCGGCGTGCTTTCGCGATATTCGATGCACACTAACTTGCGAGCCCTTTCCAAGGCCGCCGCATTCTCGGCGGCAATGAGCACGACAGGCTGACCGCGATATAACAATTTGCCGTCAGCGAGAAACGGTTCGTCGTGCGTGATCACGCCGAACATATTGCGGCCGGGGACATCGGCCGCGGTGAAGCACGCGATGACGCCGGGCACGGCCTGGGCGGCGGCGAAATCGATACCCAGCAACTCACCGGCAGCCACGGGACTGCCGACGAAGCCCACGATCAACTCGCCGGCCAGCGGGCGCAGGTCGTCCAAGTACGGCGCCTGGCCCGTCACATGGCCGAGTGCCGCATCATGGGGAACAGATTTTCCGACGCTGGGCATCGCTCAATCTACCTGCTGCGCACAACCGTGGATCACGCCAAGGCGCCAAGGCGTAAAGAACGTCGAGTCGCTAATCATCACAACGGACGTCCTTTGCGTCTTTGCGCCTCTGCGTGAGATCCAATTTGGGCTTCATACACCTGCGATCGCCGTGGTTGTTACTGTTTCATACCAGAATTTCGTGAGAATATTTCTAGTCAAGTGATAACGGTATTCGGCCGAGCCGCGGACGTCGCTGATCGGCGTGATCTCGGTAACCGCAATCTTGCCGGCCTCGCGCATCGTTTGTTCGGTGAATTCTCGTCCCTGTAGAAACGCTTCGGTCTTGCGAGCGCGGATCACGGTTGGGCCGACAGCGCCGAACGCAATCGCCGCTCGCGAAATGGTTTCGCCATCGAGCCGCAGGCGAATCGCGGCGGTGAAGCAGGCGATGTCCAAGTCGCGCCGACGCGACACCTTATACAACTTGAGCAACTCTTCCTCGGTGGGCAATGGTACGCGGATGCGGCTAATCAATTCGCCGGGTCGCAGATCGAACTTCTTGTAACCCTTATAAAAATCGTTGATGTTCACTTCGCGCGCATCATGCACGCTGCGAAGTTCCAACACGGCCTCCATTACATGCAAAAACGGCAATGAATCGGCAATCGGCGAGGCATTAGCGATGTTGCCGCCGATTGTGCCGACGTGACGGATTTGCGGCGCGCCGAACACGCTGATGATTTTGTGGAATTCAGGAATCGCGTCGCGGCAGAGGTCGGCAATCGTCGTCCAGTTCGCACGCGCCCCCAGAACCAGCTCATCATTTTCAATGCGTGCCTCCGCCAATTCTTCCATGCGATTGAGATCGAGGATGATGGACGGAACCGCCAGCGATTTATTGATGCGTACACCGATGTCGGTCGCACCGGCAACAAGCGTTGCTTGCAGATGCGCGTCGATCGCTTTCAACGCCGCTTCCAAATCGGGCGGTGAAATGAACGTGTGCCGCTCATCGTCCCAGGCCGCCGTCACTTCAATCGATTCGCGACGCCGCCGCTCGTTTTCGCCGATCATCGTGTTGCTGGGGAATCGTTGCTCGATCCGTTCATGCTGGCTAACATCGACTAGTCGGCCGGCCTCCAAGATCGGCGAGTAGCCCGTGCAGCGGCATAAATTGCCCGTAAGGCCGCAGCGCATGGCTGTGTCATCCAAGTGATCGCGCTCTTCGAGCAGTCCGGTCATCGCCACGACAAAACCGGGCGTGCAGTAGCCGCACTGCGAGCCGTGATGTTCGATCATCGCTTGCTGCACGGGGCTGGGGTCCGCTTCGCCGCCTAGCCCTTCAACGGTAACCACGTGCGTGCCGTCGAGTTGGAAGAGAAATTGAATGCACGAATCGACGGGGCGGTAAACCAGCCGACTTCCATCGGCGGCCACTCGGCCAACGAGCACGGTGCAGGCCCCGCAATCGCCTTCACTGCAGACGATCTTGGTGCCCACGAAGCCGAGCTCGCGGCGCAAATAATCGGAGAGCGATCGAAACGCCTCGCGACCACGAATTTCGTGGCGGCGGCCGTTGATCCAGATCAAAACATGGTCGAGCATGGGAGCCTCACCCTGCTCAAGCATTGCTCGCACGGCGAGAAAAAAGCAAAAAATCCTGTCCGCCCGCCTGATCCTTCATTATCGCCTACCCATGAAGGGGGGTCAATCAACGGCCATGCCGGCCTAGGGCCAATCAGTTTTTCATATTGAGCGCGAAGTGTGGCATGCTCTCGCGAAGCGTGAGCAGGGAATCGCTCGAGAAACATGGCCACGTCGGAGTACCTCCGAGGCCATGCCACCCTGCCGGAAGTGGAAAACGTGATGCATGGCTGTCAATAGTCTAGTTTGTGACGTCTGATCGACGAGTGCGATGCTGTCGCGAGCCAGAGACACGCCCACGCTCGCTCGAGCGTCAAGTTTCGTGTGAGCATGTGGGCGCGAGCGAGGGCAGGCCGCTCGCCGCATGCGTCGCCGCGCCTAGCTGATCCGTGCGCGAGCTGTCAATCCCTTGAACCGTTCCGCCGCGGTGTCCCAGTCCGAGGTGTGCGTTGGCTGGTGCACCACCAGATCGCTCGACGCGGCCACGATCCGGCGCAGGTGGGCCAGATCGCGCACCTGGCCGATCGCCATCGCCTGGACGAGCGCATTGCCGATGGCCGTGGCCTCATAGGGGCCAACTACCACACGTCGGCCGGTCGCGTCGGCTGTCATCTGGGAAAGGAGCGTATTCTTGCCGCCGCCGCCAACGATGTGAATGACCTCAAACCGCCGGCCAAGAATCGACTCAAGCGTTGCGAGCTTATCGCGGTACGCGAGCGCCAAGCTTTCCAACGCACAGCGAACGAACTCGCCTGGCGACGTCGGCTTTGGCTGCGCTGTGACGTGCGCGTATTCCGTCATCTTTTGCAGCATCGCGCCCGGTGCTTGGAACGGGGCGTAGTCGGGATGGACGATCGTTCGCAACGCCGGCGATTGCTCGGCAAAGCGGGCCAGCGTGGGATAATCGAGTTCGGTGCCCTGGCGTGCCAAATCGCGCCGGCATTCTTGCACGAGCCACAGGCCGGCGATGTTCTTGAGGAAGCGAAAAGTGTTGTTGATGCCGAGTTCATTGGTGAACGACGCGGCTTGCGCGGCGGGCGTGACGCAGGGGGTTTTTAGCTCCGCGCCGAGGAGCGACCAGGTGCCGCTTGAAATGTAGCACCAGTCTGCTTCCCCGCCGGCTGAAGCCGGCTCGCCCGGGACGGCGGCGACGGCGCTACCCGTGTCGTGCGACGCGGGGGCGACGACTCGCAGTGTCGTCGGCAAGCCAGTCTCTTCGGCAATCGGTTGGCGGAGCGTTCCGATCACGCTTGCGGGGGCGGTGATTGAACCCAAAATGTTTGTGGGCAGGTCGAGTTCGCCGAGCATGTCGCGCGCCCAATCACCGGTGTGGCAATCGATCATCTGGCTGGTCGAGGCGATCGTGGCTTCGATCCAGCGCTCGCCGCTGAGCCAGTAGTGCAGCAGATCGGGGATAAAGATCAGCGCGTCGGCTGCCGCCAACGCGCCGGGGTCCGCTTTCTTGTGCGCGTAGAGCGAATACAGCGTGTTGAGCGCCATGAACTGGATGCCGGTCGTTTGATAAATCCGCTCCGCACCCAGCTTGGCCAGCACCTCTTCGTACGCGGCGTTATTGCGCGGGTCGCGGTAGGCATGCGGCAACCCCACGAGCTCGCCCGCCTTGTCGACGAGTGCCCAATCGACCCCCCACGTGTCGACGCCCACCGACACCAGCTCGACATGGTTCGCCTTCGCCCAACCGGCCGCCTTCTGCAAGCCGGCGATGATCTCGCGCCAGATGCCCGTGATGTTCCAATGCAGACCGGTGGGCAGCCACACGGCCTCGTGCATGAACCGGTGGATTTCCTCGAGCCGCAGCCGATCGTTTTCCAAAATGCCGACAATCACGCGGCCCGATTCGGCACCCAAATCAATCGCCAGATAGCCTGTAGACATGCTGCTTATCGTATGCGGGCGCCGCAGGCGAATCAACGAGTGGGCATGCGCGGCGATTGGGCTTACAATCAGGCCATGCGAGTTGGGTTGTTCATTCCGTGTTACGTCGACCAGTTTTATCCCCAGGTCGGGTTGGCGACGGTCGACGTTCTCGAACATTTCGGCGTCGAAGTCGAGTTTCCAGAAGAGCAGACTTGCTGTGGCCAGCCGATGGCGAACGCCGGCCTCCACATGGAAACCAAGCCGCTGGCCGAGCGGTTTTTGCGAATTTTCGCCCCGTACGATTATGTGGTCTGCCCCTCCGGAAGCTGCGTATCGATGGTTCGCCACCATTACGAGCAGATTTTGGGCCACACGGCCGAACTCGACCGCGTCGGGCTGCGGACGTTCGAACTGTGCGAGTTCCTTACCGACGTGCTCAAAGTCGATCGCGTGACCGGGGCGTATCCGCATCGCGTTGGCTTGCATCAAAGCTGCCACGGACTGCGCGAGTTGCGCTTGGCGGCCAACAGCGAACTCGTGGGACCCGAGTTCAACAAACCGCGGCAACTATTAGAGTTGCTCGACGGCATCGAACTCACACAGCTCACGCGAACCGACGAGTGCTGCGGTTTCGGCGGTTTGTTTGCCGTTACCGAAGAGGCCGTCTCCTGCATGATGGGCCGTGACCGCGTGAACGATCATGAACGGGCGGGCACGGAGGTCCTAACAGGCGTCGATATGTCCTGTCTCATGCACCTGGATGGGATTATCCGTCGCGAGAACAAGCGCATCCGCATTCAACACATTGCCGAAATTCTAGCTGCCGCAATTGTTAAGAATTGAAAACGTAACCGATGCACGTCATTAAAACTGCCGACCATTCGACTGCCGCTGCCGCGTTCATCGCGAATGGCGACCGAGTGCGCTGGCACGATTCGGCGATTTGGTTCGCCCGCACCAAGCGTGACCGGGCGTCGCACGGCGTGCCCGAGTGGGAAACGCTCCGCGAGTTGGCTTCGAAAATCAAGCTGCATACGATGTCGCGGCTAGATGAGTATTTGGAGCAATTCGAAGCCAACGCGACGCGCCTGGGTGCGCACGTCCATTGGGCCCGGGACGCAGCGGAACACAACACGATCGTGGCCGGCATTCTTAACCAGCACGGCGTCCGGCGGGTTGTCAAAAGCAAATCGATGCTGACCGAAGAGTGCGGCCTCAATCCTCATCTTGAATCGCAGGGCATCGAAGTCACCGATACCGATCTGGGCGAATGGATCGTGCAGCTGCGCAACGAGCCGCCGAGTCACATCGTGACGCCGGCCATCCACATTCGCAAAGAAGAAGTGGGCGAGCTCTTCCACGAGAAGCTCGGCACCGATGCCGGGGCAACGGACGCCCAGTACCTGGCCGAGGCGGCCCGGCGGCACTTGCGGGCAAAGTTCCTCGCGGCCGAGGCCGGCATCACCGGCGTGAATTTCGCGATTGCCGATACGGGCGGCTTCGTCGTGTGTACGAACGAAGGCAATGCCGACCTCGGCGTTTCGCTGCCGAAAATCCACATCGCCTGCATGGGAATTGAGAAACTCGTCCCACGTGCGACCGACCTCGGCGTTTTCCAACGCTTGCTGGCCCGCTCGGCCACGGGCCAGCCGATCACAACCTATACATCGCACTTCCACGGCCCACGGCCAGGCGGCGAACTGCACATTGTGCTGGTCGATAACCGGCGGTCGGAAATGCTGGGCGCCGGCGATTTTCGCCGCACGCTCAATTGCATTCGCTGCGGTGCGTGCTTCAACACGTGCCCCGTGTATCGTCGTAGCGGTGGTTTTAGTTATGGCGCGACGTTCGGTGGGCCGATCGGCTCGATCATCTTTTCGGCCCGCGAACCGCGGCAGCACAAGAGCTTGCCGTTTGCATGCAGCTTGTGTGCTTCTTGCAGCGACGTTTGCCCGGTGAAGATCGACCTGCATCACCAGATATTTATTTCCCGCCGGCAACTTGCGAACCTGGGGCTTGTTTCATTCAGCAAGCGGCTCGGGCTGAGAGTGGTGGCGGCCGTGCTCGCGCGGCCGTGGCTGTACCGATTCGCTGGAAGCACGGCCCGGCTCGCGCTTCGCATCTCGCCACGCTGGCCAATTTATAACCGCTTCAACATTTGGGGTCGGCAACGCGACCTGCCGCCACCGCCACGCCGCACGTTCCGAGAATTGTACGCTGCTCGAAAAAAAACACCTCCCCTCCCTTATAGGGAGGGGTAAGGGGAGGGTTCGTCAAAGGTATTCCACAAAGAACTATTGATGACTGTATGGAGTAACGACCGTTGAGGGTCGTTTAACCCGGAGCCAACGGCGACGGTGCGCGACGTTCTGCCTCGCCGTTGGCTCGGGGTTAAACGAGTTTTGCGTCATTCGCCGATGGCTGTCCATTAGATCGCTCGCTCACATGCCATCCAGCAAAGACCACATCCTGCAATTGCTTCGCCGCAATCGGCCGGCTGCCGCCGAGTTGCCGATGGTCGCGCACGCCTGGACGACATTCGCTGACCCTCATGCCAAGTTTGCCGAAGTGCTGGAACTTGTCGGCGGCAGAGCGATTCGCGCCAAAAGTGTTGATGATCTGAACCAGCACTTGTCGCAACTACCGCAATATGCTGTCGCCAAGAAGGTCGTTTCGCTCGTCCCTAGCGTCGGCACGAATAACGTTGATTTGTCGACGATCGACTCACCGCACGGCACGGCAGTTGTCGACGTCGCGATCCTGCCCGGCGAATTCGCCGTGGCTGAAAATGCGGCTGTTTGGGTCACCGACCGGCAGGTGCCATTTCGCGTGTTGTATTTCCTCTGTCAGCACTTGATTCTCGTTGTGCCGGCCGATCAAATCGTCGACCACATGCATGCAGCCTATGAGCGGCTGATGCAAACTGGCGGCCAGCCACAAGGTTCTAAGGACGGCCGCCAACGAAACGATTTCTCCGAGCCGGTTTTTGGCGCCTTTATTTCCGGCCCGTCGAAGACCGCCGATATCGAGCAAACGCTCGTTATTGGTGCCCACGGTCCCCGGTCGCTGGTGGTGTGCTTTTTGGACCCCACGTCGTGATAGCAGCGAGTTTCAGCGACCAAAATCAAATGATCTGCCGGTTAGCACCCCCGCCGTGGGGCGTCGCCGGCAAAGTCACGCCAATCGTTGCACATTGACGCACCGACGTTCCGTGGTACGATCAGTGATTACGTTTCGGCCAACGCCGGGCCAAGTTCGTTTCCTTTATTTGCAGCAGAGATGAGACGCCATGGCATGGACTTTCTTAGGTAACAGGAAATCGGATTCCCAGAAACTAACTTCACAACGTCGTCGCAAGAACGGGCTGACACGTGGTCGGCGTCCGCTGTTCGAGGAACTTGAAGCACGCCACCTGCTCACCGTCTTCACCGTGACCAATTTGAGCGACGCCGCCGTGGCTCCGGCCGGCTCACTCCGCGATGCGATTAACCAGGCCAATGCCTCGGCCGGCCCAGACGTGATCCAATTCCAAGCCGGCCTGACCGGCACATTGGCGATGCCCGCCGGCGCCGGCGAAATGCAGATCTCCGATCCCCTCACGATCAACGGCCCTGGCATCGCAAATGTGACGATCGATGCGACGGCATCCATCTCGCGCATCTTTCATCTCACCGATGAAGCGGGTGATGTCACGATCAAGGGGCTCGCGCTCACGAAGGGTGTGGCCGGCGCACTCAACGACGGCGGCGCGATCTACTCGGAATCGTTGGGCCTGGTGTCGGTGGCCGATAGTTCCATCACCGGCAGTTCCGCTGGCGACGATGGCGGCGCCATTTACACCTCCGGCAATCTCTCCCTGGTCAACGTGACGATCGGCGGCGCGGCGGCCGGCCTCCACAACACGGCGGTGGCCGATGGCGGCGGCGTCTATTCCGGCGGCAACGTCACCATCAGCAACAGCACGATTTCCGGCAACACGGCTGGCGGCGACGGCGGCGGTGTCTACGCGTCCGGGATCACGACGATCGAAAACTCCACCATCGGTGGCGCTGCGGCCGGGGCCGGCAATACCGCGACATCGTCGGGTGGCGGCATCGCCGCTGTGACGGCCAGCATTACCAACAGCACGATATCCGGCAATACGGCCACGGCGAACCACGGCGGCGGCATCTACGCCAAAGGCAACGTTACGCTCCTGAACGCGAAAATTTCCGGCAACACGGCGGGCGGCAACGGTGGGGGCGTCTATAGCCTGATCGACGTCAACGCGACCAACACCACGATCGGCGGTACGGCCCCAGCCGACGGCAACAACGCCACCGTCGACGGCGGCGGTATCTTCGCCAACAGCGTGATGCTGCAGAACAGTGCCGTGGCCGGGAATGATGCGACGAACACCGGCTCCGATGGCGGCGGTATCTTTGCCAACGTCAGTGCTATCGTGAAAAACAGCACGATCGAAGGCAACACGGCCGACGATAATGGCGGCGGCATTCAGGCCGCCAATGTGACGTTGCAGAACGCCACGGTCGCCAACAATATCGCCAACACTGATGCTGGCCTCGTAGGAAGCGGCGGCGCGGTGTTTGCCACCAACAAGTTCACGATGCAAAATTCAATCATCGTGAATAACACCGGCATAGCGGCTCACCCCGAACTGCAAATTCCCGCGGGCAACAACAGCAAGGTCAAATCGAGCATCATTTCCAACAACACGGGTTTGCCCGCCGGTGCTCAGTTCACGGTGACTGGCCCCGCTGGCCCCGTGAACGGCTCGGGCAATTTCATTGGCCAGCCGGGCGGTGCAAACGCGATTACCGCGACCAACGTGTTTGGTGCCGGCGGTGGTGCGCTCGCCGATAACGGCGGCCCCACGCCGACAATCGCCCTGCTCGTCGGCGGCATCGCCATCGACAAAGGCAAAAACAGCCTGGCCGTGGCTGCTAGCTTTGGCGACCAGCGCGGCTTGCCCTTTGTGCGCGTGTCGAACAGCATCGTCGACATGGGGGCTTTCGAGTACCAACCGGCACTGCCCGGCAACAATCCGCCGGTGGTCGCCAACCCCATCGCCGACCAAACCGCGATTGTCGATACGCCGTATGTATTCACCTTCCCGGCGAACACGTTTACCGATGCGGATGGCAATCCACTTACCTATACGGCGACGCTCAGTGGCGGCGGGGCTTTGCCCACCTGGCTGACTTTCAATGCCGCGGCGCGGACGTTCATCGGTGTTCCCACGACGACCGATGTCGGTGCCATTACGGTGCGCGTCACGGCGAGCGACGGCAATGGCGGCGTCGTTTCCGACGACTTCCTCCTGACCGTTACCACGAATCCGCCGCCGACCGTCGCCAATGCGATTCCGGATACCACGGCAACGGTCAGTGTTCCGTTTACTTTCACGTTCGCCGAAAATACGTTCCACGATTCCAACGGCGATACGCTGACCTATTCCGCCACGCTTGCGGGCGGCGGAGCGCTGCCGGCTTGGCTCACTTTTAACCCGGCAACGCGTACTTTTACCGGCACGCCGGCCATTGGCGATGTCGGCACCGTGGCCGTGCGCGTCACCGCGACCGACACCGCCGGCGGCTCCGTCTTCGACGATTTCAACATCGTCGTCTCCAATTCCGAGTTGCCGTTTCACGAAGAATTCGAAGGTACAGTGGATCCCCGCATCGTCGTTCAATCGCCGGGCTTTGCCACCACCACGACGAACCCCATCACCGGCACGACGAGCTACCAGGCCACTCGACCAAACGTTGGGGATCGCCCCGTGGCGACCGTCAACTTCGGCCTGCCGACCACGGCCAGCAACGTCACCAACGTCAACGTGAACGTCAGCACGAATGGCGGCAACGGCTCCACCTTGTGGAGCAATGCGGTAATCGTGTTCGATTACGTCTCGCCGACGAACTACAAGTTTGCCGGCGTGTTCGAAATCATTGATAGATTGATCATCGGCCAAGTTGTCAATGGCAAGGTCCAGTATCTGCAGCAGAGGGCCTTCCCAGCCCAACCCAACACCACGATTCCACTGTCGTTGGCGATCAACCGCACGTCAGGGTTGGTGACGCTCGGTTCGGGCGGAACTTCGCTGAGCTATACCTACAAGTCGATCGGCACGGGCACGGTGGGTATTGGCACGATCAACGCGAATTCGCGCTTCGACTCGCTCAACATCAGCTGAGAATGGAACATTTAGCCGCCGGTCAATGACCGGCGGCGCGCAACTTCCACTACGCCGCGATTCGGCGTTGCCCGCGCTCTTCGTACAGCCGCACGATCTCGGCCACATTGCGCTCGATCGGATTGCGCAGCGCCACGCGGCGTGCGGCAAGCCCTAGCCGGCCGCGCAGGCGTTCATCGAACAGTGCTTCGACTCGTTCGAGTAGAGCCGCAAAGTCCGTCGGAGCTTCGACAGTCAGTACTTCTTCATCTTCACGAAACAGCTCAACCGCGCCATTGAACTGCCGCGTGGTGACGATTGGCAGCCCCGAAGCAGCGGCTTCCAGAAGTACCAGGCTGCACGGGTCATAATACGTCGGATGCACATACGCATCGGCGGCCGAAAAGTAAGGCACCATATCGGTGATGGTGCCCACGAATGTCACGTGCTGGCCTAATCCCAGCCAGACTGCGAATAAACGCCAGCGGTCGAGGCGCCTGCCGCCGGCGACGACCACGTGTAATCGTCGCCCATTTTTCAGTAGTCTCGCGGCAACGCGGAGCAGTTCCGGCACGCCCTTGAGGCGGAAATTATGAGCGGCAATCAGTAATACGAGAGCATCGTCAGGAATGCCCAGTCGGCGGCGAATCACCGCGCGGAATGCAGCACGATGAACGGGCGAAAACCGCTGGCAATCGACGCCGTTATGGATCACGGTGATGCGGTTTGGCCGAATCCGTTTCGTGGCCAAGAAGTCATCCGCCACCAAATTCGAAAGCGCGATGATCGCCGCGCCGGAATCTTCGACAGCCGCGCACTGGCGTAACCAGTGAGGCGCAAAATCTCGCTGCCGCGGCAAAGCCGCGTCAATCGGCCGCTTGATTCGCCGGAACCACGCCGGATACATATCCAGCCGCCGGGCCATCCACGCGGCATACGATCCGCCGTGCGGTTGAAATATATCGAAGTGCCAGCCAATGCCGGTGTCGTGCGTCACGTCGGGTGAGATCATTCGCAGCATGGACTCGCATTTGGCCGCCAACGCGAGACGCGAACGCGTACGTGGCACTCGGTGTCGAATGACCCCTTTCGGCAAGGCCTCTTCGCCAAATCCCTGGGCGACGACATGCAGTTCGACGCCACGTCTGGCGACGGTCTGGATGAATTGCCAGCACCATTCGCTCATGCCGCCGCGGCGCCGGTCCAGATCATCAATGGTTATCGCTACACGCATGTCTTAAGCGGCCCGCTTCCAACTGCGTCGTTCGATCAGCGTCGTGTTCCGTTGTCCAAACTGGGCGAGCAGCCAGCGAAACGGCTTTTGGGCTGTTTCCCACTTGTAACGCCGCGTCACTTCAAAACTGGGGTCACACGAAAAGGTCTCGACCAGCGAAGTGCCCGCGATCTCTGCAAACGAAATCGATTCTGGATAGCCGTTCGCCCGGTTGTAATCGCGAAATTCCGTCTCTAACCACCGTAGGTCGTCTTGCGGAAGTCGGGGTCGCGACCCCTTTTCGCGGAATTGAGCTAACGATGTCATCAGGTTCGTGCCGCGTGTGACCCAAAACGATTCGTTGCCATTGCGGCAATCGGCGATCTGTTCAGGCGCTTTCGGCCACGTGAGCATGGCTTCATCCCAAGGCAACGCCAACTGCGTGCAGGCCTGCCGCAGAGCGACGGCGGGATCCGACACAAAATCTTCGTAGCGGAGCAGGGCTGTTCGTGCGGCTCGCGCCTCGCGCCAATCTTCCACGAACCGCCGCACTCTCAAGCGGAGCGGGGGATCCTCGGCCGTAATGCCATTGCGGCCGTACGGCTTTGTTCGGAGCGATGTCCAGACGGTACGCAGGTCGCGCAGCACCAACAGCGTTCTCACGTTCCAACCTGCGTCGCGATAATGCTGCGCGATTTCGCTCAGCCGAAAACAGCACACCGTGGTCTTGTACCAGGCAATAGGTCGAGCAAGACTCCGGTCGAGCGCTGGGAGCAAATCGTTGTCGGCGTCCAATACACCGTCTGTATCGGCACGCTGCAAGAAGCAATACGAAACGAGCGTCGTGCCGCCGCTTTGCAGCCCTCCGCAGAGTATTAGCACGCGGTCCCGTTCCGTCATCGCAGGTCGATCCTTCAGACCTAGTCTCACTTAGTCCGTTTCGGAGCCGATTAGGCTGTTGGATCAAGCGCTTCGCGCACGTCCTTTCCAATCTTCCCAATCGGCACAAAAAAAACACTGCTCAACGGACCCGTGCTAAAGTCTGTGCCTTTGAATGCCGAGAACAGCGCAATTAACTGACGGTTACCAAAAGTTCGTCGAATGCACTCAGTACGCTATCCGAGACGGTCAGCCGCAACGTGTAGATGCCTGGCGTGCTGAATGTCACATTCGTATTCACTGCCGTGCTATCGCCGAATGTCGCGGTGGTGGGGCCAGATTGGACCGTCCACAGGGCGGTGAGCAGGGCCGCTCCGCCGGGCCGACCGTCGTCGCTCACGGTCGCCCCAATTGCCAGCGGCATATTGACCTGAGCCGTCAAATCCGTTCCCACATTGACCGCTGGCGGCAAATTGAGCGGGGGCGGATCGGTGTAATTGATGACCAACTTCGGCCGCTGCGAGGCCGTGCCGTACTCGCTGGTCCGAATTTCGACCGCCTTGGAAACGGCGTAGTCCTTGATGATGATCCCGTAATTCTGGCTCGGGTCATTGATCCAGGCTTGAACCGCGGCTACACCCGCATCGTTCAAATTGATGTGATACAGGCCAGTATTCTTTGCAGCCAATTGCCCCAGCACTGCCGACGACTGGTCGGCCGATCCGCTGGCCCCCGCGACCGACCAGTTCTTCCCCGTCGCATAGCGTTGCCACGTCGCCGAGAGCTCGTCCCATGCACGCCGTAGTGCATATACCTCGTAGGAATCCGTGCTGCCCGTGCTCACCGTCAGATCGATAGTTACCGATGTTACCGTGGCGCCGACAGGAATTGCTGAAACATCCCACCGGAACAGGCCAGCTTCGTCGGGGCTCCCATCGATGGTAAATTTCGTACTGTTGCCGTAGTTCGATTTCGCGCTCTTGGCGGCGATCTTGGTGTCAATCGAACCGGCATACGCCACATTGGGAAACAGTCCATTCTGGAAGGCGAGCTGTTTGTCGGTGCTCGATCCAGAACCACCGGGGTCGGATGCCGACACAACGACCGTAACCTGATCGGTGCCCGTTAATTGGCCATCGCTCGCCGCGAGCTGCAAGACGTACGTCCCCGCCGCACTGAATCCAACGGAGGTGGAGGCCGAAGTCGCACTGCCGAAGGTAACCGTCCCCGGCCCCGATATCGTGCTCCATTGGAAGCTCAGCGGATTCGTCGTCGGCTGGCCATCGTCGGTGGCTGAGCCACTTAGCGTGATGGCTGTTCCCACGGTGGCCGAGCGATCGGCGCCCGCATTCACGACCGGGGCCAAATTCGGTACCGCGGGATCAAACGTATACAACACGCCTTTCGAATCTGCCATAAACACGACGCTATCGGTCGACGTGACTTTGGCCGTCGTCACGTTGTTGAGGCTTCCTGTCATCATTGTGTGGACAGGTGAAAAACTGATCGCACCGAGCGGCGATTCGCGATATAGAATATCTCCGCCGTTCTCGGTCGAAGTGTAGGCGATGATCAGCTTCTCCGTCGTTTCATCCACGACAACGACAGGGCGAGTCCCGTTCTGATCGACTTCATACAAATTATCCCAGACACCGCTCGGACGACGGACGAGTAACGCAATTTTTGGGTAACCCGATTTGTTGTAGCTCGTCTTCACCGCGGCATACAACGTGCCGTCCGTGGACGTGGCCAAATGAATGTGGTCGTCGGACATGCCGCTGCCCACATTCAAGGCCGATTGACCCGCGGGGTGCTCATCCGCGGACCAATCCGTCGCGCTCGAGCCATCGATATGCACTCGAAATCCAAATAAGTTCGCACTTTGGTCCGACCACATGACTCCGATCTTGTTGCCGGGCATCGTCACCACCGCGGAAATGTCATCGGTCGATATTCCAGACGCAATCGTGATGGGCGCGCTCCAACTGGTGTACAGCCCGTCGCTGTACCGCACCTCGATCGAGGTCGAAGCGTCGGAGGCGATCCACATGCGTCCGGTCGAATCAACTTCCAGAGTCGCTGTCTCGACGCCGCTCGAAAGCTGCACGTCGACGAGGTTCGGCTGCAACGCCCAGGGCTCGAAGCGATTGTCCACGGCATCGTACTGCAACGTGGCCACTTGCGAATTCGTTCCGTCATACAACAGCACGTGGGCCAAGTCGCCGACGAGCTTCACGTCGGCATGCACCTTGGTATTGGTGGAAATCTGCTGCGTTTCCGTCCAACTTGTGCCATCTAGTCGAAACACCGAGGTGCCGGCCGAGTTCGGAACCACCGACCACCATTGCCCCGCGTATTGAAAGACCTTGGACTGCGGCTTCTCGCCAAAGTTCTCTGTCGAAATCAAGTCGGCAAGCGGCGTGATCGAGAGCATCTGCCGAGTTTCCAAGGACTCGAGCGCTAACTTACGTCCAGAACGCGTTCTACGTCGTTTACGAGCCGGACGCGCGCCGACTTTCAGCCACGAACGGCGAAGACTTTCGAGAAAGTGGTGGGGCATAATCGTTTCCGCTGACAGACGAGTAAGCCCGCAACGCCAAAACCAAGAACTGCCACAGGGCAGTTAAACCGTGCGGGCTGAGCAAACTGGCTAGAAACTCCATGCTAATTACCCCTCTGGTATGTCAAGCATTAACCACCCATTCAGGCCGGTTGTGCGGGCGGTAACGATTTTGCCTGCTTGAACTTGCGCATTAAACGGGAATAACGACTCAACATGCTGCTCAATTGCCTTGATCGAGCAAGCCGATGTCGCGGCAAAGCAACGTCGGCGCGATAGAGAGCGACCGGCCGCCGGGTTGCTGGATGGGCCGAGCATGCGCCGCGGCCGCTAAACGTTCTGCGTTCTGCAAGTTAGAAGAGCGAACGCTGAACTTGAATACACCGCGGATCGTCGTTGGCAACTTTGTTGACATGCGTGCCCACCGGTTCGGCAACCAATTCATCTTCACCGCACGGCGCCAACATGTGCTGAAGCGAGCTCGTGTCTTCGATGCGCGGATCAAGCCACGTGGCGTAATCGTTCGGCGAGAGAATCACGGGCATCCGCTCATGCAGTTCGCTCATCATGCGATTGGCGGCCGCTGTCACGATCGTACAGCTTTCGATGATCAGTGAGCCAGGATCGGCAATTCCTCTCCCTTTTAGGGAGTGGTTAGGGGAGGGTTCCGCTTCCTTTGCCGTCCAGTGCTCCCACAACCCGGCGAATGCAAATGGCGCCCCATCCGCACGATGGATGTAATACGGCTGCTTCTTGCCCTTGACGCCACTCGTCGATTGTTGCCACTCGTAGAAGCCGTCGGCGGGAATCAGGCAGCGCCGCTTGCGGAATGCAGTGCGAAAGGTCGGCTTCTCGGTCAGGGTTTCGGACCGCGCGTTGATCAGTGGCGGCCCCGCGCCAATTTTGTCGGCCGTAGTCCACGTGGGAATCAATCCCCACCGCAACATCGCGCCGCATCGCGTGTTCGTGGTCGGGTCAGTCCGCACGACAAACACATCTTGCGTAGGCGCGATGTTGTACCGCGCCTCGAACAACGGCAACTGCCGGTCGCCCCGCACATCGAGATCAAAGTGCTCGACAAGAACAGTGAGTGGCGTGCGTAAAGTAAAGCGACCGCACATGGGAGGTTGTCTGGTTGTTTCTGATGGGCGAAATGACGATGTGTGATTGGTTAATTTCAGGCGCGAGTTACGAAGCGCGAGGATCGAGATTCTCAATTCGCGCGCGTCGCAGCTCACTCGCCTAACTGGTCTTCCAGCCAACCTAAATACGCTTCGCCGCCGTCGACGATCGGGCTGGCGATCAACTCCGGCACTTCGTACGGATGGATTTCTGCCAATACGTCTCGAATTCCCTTCAGTTGGTCGCGTTCCGTTTTAATGACGCACAGCCATTCTTCCGCAGTTTCGATCTTTCCCTGCCAGCGAAACGTGCTGGCGATTGGCCCGCTGATTTGCACGCACCCGGCCAGTCGCCGAGATACTAGCTCGGTGGCAATTCGCTCGGCGTCCTGCCGCGTGCCAGTGGTCGTCGTGATTTGCAGAAATTCGGTCATCGGTTCATTAACTTACGCCGTTAAGCGACCCAGCAAGCTGTCGACTGCCAGGCCAACATCTGGCTGCCGCATGAGCGATTCGCCGACCAAAATCGCGTCCACGCCGGCTTCCTGCAACCTCGCAACATCTTGGTGCGACTTGATGCCGCTCTCGCCCACCAGCACGCATTCACCCGGGATGCACCGGCGCATGCGAATCGTATGCTCCAGGTCAACTTCGAAGGTATGCAAGTTGCGATTGTTCACGCCGATGAGTGTCGCACCAGCATCGAATACGCGTTGCAAATTGGCCGGCTCGTACAACTCCACGAGCGGCGTCATCCCCAATTCGCAAATCGCGTTGAAGAGCGACCGCAGGCCGCAGTCATCAAGACACTCGGCAATCAACAACACGGCATCCGCCCCGGCAGCGCGAGCCTCCAGAACTTGGTACGGATCGAGAACAAAATCCTTACGCAGCAGCGGCAAACCAACCACCGCGCGAATCTGTCGCAAATACTCCAGGCTCCCTTGGAAGAACGACTCGTCGGTCAACACGCTGATGCAGTTCGCTCCGTGCGCCTCGTAAATCTTGGCAATCTTGACCGGGTTGAAATCTGCCCGAATGATACCGGCCGAAGGACTTGCCTTCTTGACCTCAGCAATCAGTCGAATCGGTGGTCCCGCCGCTAAAGGCGTAAAGAAATTGCGAACAGGTGGTGCATCTTTGAGCCGCGCGCGCAACTCGGCCTCAGGCACAACCGCCTTGGCCCGCGCGATCTCTGCGCGCTTCTTCGTAACAATTCTGTCGAGTATTGTAGACATCTTACGATTGTTGCTGCTGTTGCTGTTGTTGACGAGATTCAAACAGCAACCGTGGTACGCCGTCTGCCGTCGCACACCACCGCCCCAATTGGAGGGGATCGTGAGATCGAAACGCGAAATGGAGTAACTGGGAAGTCTTCATCAAGGCCCAACTTACGCGATTTTGAACGCCGACTCGGGAACTTCGTGCCGCCTGCACAACCTCCCATCTTACCGAACTACCGCCAAAACGCTATCGTTGATGGCATCAGGAACATCCTGAGTCGTTCACCGGCGCAATTTCCCATTCCGTTTGGCGGCACGCAACGGTATCATCCGCCCTCGATTACGGCTGCTAGCGATTTGCCGGTTCGCTGCGAAGCACTCCGTGCGCCGACCGCCGACTCGTTTTTTGATCAGGCGAATTCACGATGAGCAACTTCCGAACCGAACGCGACACGATGGGCGAAATGCAAGTGCCGGCCGACGCGCTCTACGGCGCGTCCACGGCACGAGCGATCGAGAATTTTCCCGTCGCTTTGGAGCCAGTACCCGCTGCCGTCATCAAAGCATTCGGTTATTTGAAGGCCGCCTGCGCTCGTGCTAATCATGAACTCGGCAAACTTAGTGAAAAGCACGCCAAGGCAATCGTCGCCGCGTGCGAAGAGGTGGCGGCCGGGAAACATCAGGTGCATTTTCCAGTCGACATCTATCAAACCGGTTCCGGCACGTCCACGAACACCAACGCCAACGAAGTCATCGCCAATCTGGCCAACGAGCAGCTTGGCTTCGGCGTGGGGGCGAAGGGCAAAGAGGGCGCGGTCCACCCAAACGACCATGTGAACATGGGCCAGTCGTCGAACGACACGTTCCCAGCCGCCATGCACATTGCCGCGAGTGTGGCGATTTCGCGCGACTTGATTCCCGCGCTCGAACGCCTGCACGCCGATCTCGCGGCCAAGGCGAAGCAGTGGGACAAGGTCGTCAAGATCGGCCGCACGCATTTGATGGATGCCACGCCAATCCGTGTGGGCCAAGTGTTTTCTGGTTACGCGGCCCAGGCCCAGTACGCGGTCGTGCGGGCAGGCCGCGCGCTAAGACGCCTCGAAGAAAACATGCCGATCGGCGGTACGGCCGTCGGCACCGGCATCAACACCCACCCGCAGTTTGCCTCCAAGGTATGTGCGGGGCTCACCAAGGCACTGGGCGGCAACTTCCAGGAAGCGGCCAACCATCCCGAAGCGCAGGCCGCCAAGGATTCGTTTGTCGAGGCCCATGGCGAACTGAAAACGATTGCCGTTTCCATTTCGAAAATCGCCAACGATATTCGCCTCCTCGGCTCCGGCCCGCGCTGCGGCATATTCGAACTCTCCCTACCGGCCACCCAGCCCGGTTCCTCGATCATGCCGGGCAAGGTAAACCCGGTGATCGCCGAATCGGCCGTTCAAGTCGTGTGCCGTGTGCTCGGCAACGATACGGTCGTGACCACGGCCGCGCTCGGCGGGATCGGCTCGCTCTTTGAACTCAACGTGGCGATGCCGGTGATGATCGACGCGTTCCTTGAATCGGTGAAGCTACTGGCCAATGTGACGAACGTCATCGTGAACAAGCTTCTTACCGGCTTGGTTGTCAACGAAGAACGTTGCCGCGAGTTGATCGATCAATCGCTCATGATGGTCACGTCGCTCGCGCCGAAGATCGGCTATGAAAAGGCGGCGGCATTTGCCAAGGAAGCATTTGAGAGCGGCAAGACGATTCGCGAACTTTGCCGCGAGCGCAAAGTGCTGCCCGAGGCCGAGTTGGACGACGCCCTGGACCCCTGGAAAATGACCGAACCGCGCGCTTGATATTCGCCGCGCGTTCATATTCGAGATTGGAAATGGAGTTCCAACCATGAAGGCCTGGATGCCAAATTTCATGGCTCGGTTTCGCCTGTTGTTGGCAGTTGCTGCCGGGTTACACATCTCCGCGGCGCATGTCGCCGCAGTGGAGACCGCCGCGCGCGCAAGCGACACTGCAAGTCGCACTTCCGACGCGACCGCACCCGATCGCCCAGAATCCCCTGCCGTACCACGTCCGTCGGAATCAAACACTCCGACTCGGCCAACTTACCAAAACCCCTTTGGCGCGGAAGCGAAAGCTCCGCCGATGGATAGCGCGCTGCAAACACATTCGGCCGGCCAATGGCGCCGCCCGACAATCCCACGCTGGGTAGCGCCGCCCTCGGAACCCGTGGCAATTAAGCAGCCGCCAGGCCCGGCCGAAAGCGTTCCGCCCCCGCCCGAAAAGTCGCTCGTCTCGCCGGTCGGCCAGCAAGCCCAGGACACAACTCCGGCCGCGAACACGCCGCTCGCGAAATCGGCGCTGCCGCCCCAGCCACAAACGCCGGCCGCTTCGGCGGCTCTCGTGCAACCCGATTCAGTAGGCAATGGCCCCCCATTCCCCGCAGCAACATCCGCCGGTTCGTCGCGGCCATCTGCGAGTGGAGCGACGGCAAAACCGAACTTGTCGGTGCCTACGATCGGTGCCGACCGCACCAACACAGCAGAATCGTGTTTGGCTCGTGCCCAGGCGGCCGCCGCTCACGCTAATTCGGTCAACGACTTAACCAACGTGATTGAATTGTGCGATCGCGGCTTAGGCCAAAAACCGTCGGCTACCCAGCAGCTTCCACTGCAACGCCTGGCGGCCTGGGCACACAATCGTCGCGGCGAAATGCTCGCCGATTCCCAGCGCCTCGACGAGGCCTTGCGCGATTTTCAGGCCGCCATCGAACTCGATCCCCAGTGCTCGCTCGCGTTCCACAACCGCGGCGTCACGTTCGCCCAGCGAAATCAATATGCGGCCGCCCTTCGCGATTTCAATCGCGTCATTGAACTCAATCCCGGGCTAGGCATCGCCTATCGCAATCGAGCCGAATTGCTTTCCGCATTGGATCGGACGCAGGATGCACTCGCCGATTATGACCGCGCGCTCGCCTCGTTGCCGAATGACGCGGCGTTGTACCTCGCCCGGGCTCATGCCAAGCAGCGGCTAGGCAATTTCGCCGGGGCTGCCGCCGATATCGAGCAGGCACTCAAGCGGACACCCAACGATGCGGCCGCCTTGGTCCAACGAGGCAACTTAGCAGCCGATCGGGGCCGATTCGCCGACGCGGAAAAAGACTTCCGGCAAGCCCTCAAAGTGAACCCCAAACTCGCCGAGGCCCATCGCAGTCTCGGGTGGCTGCAGGCCACCTGCCCCGATGCGAAATACCGTAAGCCGGACCAAGCGCTGGCGTCCGCCCAGCGGGCCGCCGAACTTTCGCCAGACGATTACCAAGTTATCGATACGCTCGCAGCTGCCGAAGCCAGCAACGGCAATTTCGCTAAGGCGGCGGAGTTGCAGCAGAAGGCGCTCGCGTCCGCACCGCGGAACCTAAATAATCCTCTGCAGGAGCGGCTCGCCCAATATCAGCGGCAGCAAGCGTACCGAACTCCGGCGCCTCCGCGCAACGTTCGCACGGCCGCGATGGAAGCTCCCGCCACTTCTCCGATCGCTCCCGCAATGCCACCGGCGCCGCGTAGCGGTATTGCACGGTAGGTTCGCGCCCGTGTGCGATCAACGCTTGAATTTCGCCGTTCACTCACGTGCGGCAAACCGCGTGTCTGCTTGCTCTGCCTGCAATCGCATGGCATCGACTTGGTAAACTCTGCCGGTTTCGCCGACTTTTCTGACAATTCGGATTAGGTTGAGCCCCGCGACCGGCCGATACACTTCGACAAGCCACAGCGTGCTGAGGCTGCTTCAACGGCGACATGACGCCAACCGCAGCACGACGCTCGTGAGTTCGCCTGTTCCCCCTAATCCGTCGGATGAGCCTAGCCATGCGTCGTCCACAAGTCTTTCGCACCATAATCGTCGGACTGGTCAGTTTCGCTGGCCAGACACTCATCGGACAGTCCGCAACTGCTTACGACAGCATCCCCGCATCGGCACTTGCCGAAGCCAAGGATCTCGACGACGGCAACTACATCAGCGATTCGGCCGTCCAGCCTGCCGGGTACTATGACTCGCGGCCGCGGCAACACACCACCGCCAACACGCCTTCCAACTCGTCCAATAAGACCGCCACGTCGGACAAGAAGGCGCCGCTCTTCCACGGGCAAAAGGTGAAGATGCCGACGCTGCCATTCGGACGACAAACTGCACCCGCAACCAGTGCGGCGAGTCAACGTACTCCCCAACCCACGATTGCACCGGGTATCTCCGCTTCGCAGCCGCGTTTTTCGTCGTCGAACCCCATGCCGCTTGGTAAATCAACTGCCAGGCCAATGACAAATTCCTACTCCCGCACGCCCAGCGGCCAGATGCCGCAGCCGCTGCGACAAGCTCAATTGCCGAACAGCGCCGCCCGCTCCTACGTTCGTCCACCCAGCGGCATGCGACCGATGTCGATGGCACCCACATCGCCTTCGACATCACCCTGGGCCAAGCCGGCTGTCGCCGTGCCCGCCCGGGCCGTCTTGCCTGCCCCGGCGCCGGCCGCCCGGCCATTTCCCCTCTCCACTGCCGACAAGCTCGCGGCGCAGGCTCACGACTTGAGCGCCAATGCGCAGTCGGATCAAGACTTCACCAAAGTGATCGAAACTTGCCAACAGGTTCTTGCCAACGAGCCGAATCCTGCGACGGCTCAATTTGCCAAAAACCTTCTCGCTTGGTCGTTGAATCGCCGTGGTCAGTTGAAAGCGGAAGCAAGTCACGACGAAGATGCCATCCAGGACTTCACCGCCGCGACCGAGGCCGATCCAACGTGTTGGCGGGCCTTCCATAATCGGGGCGTCTTGTTGGCCCAGTCCAGCCAGTTCGAACAGGCGTTCGACGACTTCGGCGCCACCATTCGCCTCAACCCAAATTTCGCCAAGGCCTATTCGAACCGCGCGGCCCTCCTCTTAATCGCCGACAAATTAGACGCGGCCCTCCACGATTATCAGCAGTCGATTCAACTCGACCCGAACCTGGCTATCGCCCAGCGCGGGTCTGGCCGCGTGTGCCAATTGCTCGGTCAACTCGACGAAGCTAAAGCGCATTACGATGAAGCCGTTCGACTCGCTCCCGAGGACGCCTTCGCCGCCGCCTGCCGCGCCGATTTGCTGACCGACCTGGGCAGCTATTCGGAGGCCCTGGCGGAATACAACCGAGCGTTGGAATTGGATGCAAAACTGACGCCAGCCCTCACCGGTTCCGCCTGGCTGCTCGCCACTTGCCCGGATGAAAAAATCCGCAATTCCGAGTTGGCGATGCAGCGTGCCCAATCGGCTATTGAAATCGGCGGCGCGAATGATGCCCTGAACCTCGACACACTTGCCGCGGCCCAAGCCAACGCGGGCGATTTCGAAGCGGCGATGAACACGGTCCGCAAGGCAATCGATGTCGCCTCCGACGAGGAGCGCGCGGCCTACGAAGACCGCATGCACTTGTACGAACGCGCCAAGCCGTTCCGCATCGCGCCCATCGAACATGCTGCGCAGCAAGCCAGCTACGAAGTCGTCACCGACGACGAAGGGGCCATGAAGTAATTTCCCATTGCCCGTCGACTGGCTTGGATCGATGTGGGATACCGTATCTTGGGGGGGAGTGAAAGAGCCTGGTCGCGAAAGTGGCCAGGCTCTTGTCACGCGCAACACCCGCCCTCCCATTTCAACTGCGGATTTGCGGCTTCTGCGAACGCGCCCTGAGCAGCGTTTGGCGGCCCCTTCCCGCCGATTGCCGTTGCATTGAGCCCTCCCATCGTTCAACAATACGGGCGCATGTTCCTCAAGCTCCATTACCTGCACCGCGCAATTCGCTATCGGCTGCAAATCGATCCAGCCGAAATTCGGTTCGTGTGCGACTCGCTACGCACTGGCCAGTTCGCCGTGGACGTCGGCTGCCACAAGGGCGCCTATACCTACTGGATGCGGCGACGTGTGGGCCCCGGGGGCGCCGTCTACGCCTTCGAGCCGCAGCCGCGGCAGGTGGCTTACCTGCGCAGTGTCTTTGCCGCCATGTCGTACGACAACGTCGAAGTCGTCCCCTTGGCCTTATCCGACCACATCGGTTCCATGCCGCTGTTCTTGCCACCCGGACTCGGCAAAACGCATGGCGCCTCACTGGAACTCTCGGCAGTGATGCGCTCGCCAATATCCATCGAGACAACGATCAGGCGTCCCCAGCCCCCAGCCCCCAGCTCCCAGCCTTGCCCCAGCCCTGCGCTTGCCGTCGACGTCACCACGCTCGACGACTTCTTCGCCACCAAGGCGCAGCGCCCGAGCTTCCTTAAGATCGATGTCGAAGGCCACGAACTGGCCGTGCTCCACGGTGCCCGGCGCACGCTCGAACAATCGCGACCGGCGGTTCTTCTCGAATGTGAAGCGCGCCACCGGCCCGATCGCGATGTGAGACCGGTGTTTTCGTTTCTGGAGGCGCTCGGCTACGAGGGCACGTTTTTCGAGAACCGCGTTCGCCGCCCGCTCAGTGAGTTCGACCCAGCCGTCCATCAACATCTGGATGAGCCAGACCCGGTGTTCTTGCCGCGGGGGTACGTCAACAACTTCGCGTTCATTCCACGTGCAATGGCCAGCGGCAGTTGAAAATAGCGAAAGGATTTGCCCGGGAGAATTGGCATCGTGCAAGTATGAGTCGCCATTTTTGCGGCGACCCGGTTCGGCCCCCACATTCGGGTCAAGCCACTCTCGCCCTTGACATTCATACGGAATATGGTATACTTATTTAAGAATGAACGAGGATCCGACCCCCGCTGCCAAAGTCGTCTGGGAAGGCGATTGCCTGGAGGTTATTAGGACCTTCCCTCCTCACGTGCGACAGGAATTGGATTCGTCGCCTGCAACAAGGCTCTAGACCTTACGACAGTCGCCCGATGGCGTCGATTGGCCCAGGGGTGTTCGAACTGCGGCAACGGGACTCACGGGGCTGGTATCGACTGATTTATCTGGCGCGCATCGGCGATACGCTGCACATGCTGCACGCCTTTGAGAAAAAATCGGCTAAGACCAGTCGTAATGACATTGCCATTGCCACGGCACGACTGAAGACGGTAAGGGCAAGAATGATGGAGGAAAAGAAACATGCACGCAAGAGCCAATAAACCTACCCATGTCTCCACCGCTGCCACGCTATTTGAAGACTTGGGCTTCTCGCCAGAACAGGCTGCCGTGCTGGAAGTCAAACTCACCCTCCACAACGAACTCATGAAGGTTGTCGAAAAGCAGAAACTGACTTCTCGGCAACTCGAAAAAATACTCGACATTCCCCAACCCCGAGCCAGCGAGCTCCTGAATGGAAAAGTCTCGCACATGACCGTCGACCGACTCACCAAATACCTGTATCGTCTGGGACGACAAGTCAATGTTTCGACGACCCGAGCCGCGCTCCCAGGAACGGAAGTCACCTAAAATGAGACATCACGCGGGGTCCAAACCAGGTAAATGCGAACAGTCCAGTAGAAATCCGCCACGCTGGTAAATCTAGATCGTCTGGGCATTGCTAAGTGCTGCCCATCCATACTCGAACCCGATGCGCTAGATCGGCACGTCATGACTGGCCGATTCCTTCGTCGTCCGGCGGCGTTTATCGTAGACCTGCGTGGTCGTCACATGCCGATGCCCAAGAAGCTCCTGAACCTTGCGGATATCGACGGACGCTTCCAAGAGCAGCGTGGCTGTCGTCGCGCGGAGCGAGTGGGGGGAGTAGAGGCAGTGGCGTTGTCCATCCTCGTTGGTCCGCATCGAACCGGGCAACTGCTCCAAATACTTCATGATCAAGAGATACATGCCGGTTTCGGTCATGTGCCGATTGGCGAGCGTGAGGCTGTGCGGTCCGCTCCGCGGCCGAAAGAGGGGACCCGATTCGATGCCGGCCTGCTTCATGTACGCGCCGATCGCCTCGGCGGCGGCGAAGTGAATTCCAATGGTCCGCCGCTTATCACCTTTCTCGGCGATGCGAATCGTGGCCTCATCGCCTTCAACATGAAAATCTTGGGCCCGCATTCGGCACACGGTCCCAATCCGCACGCCGGCATAGAGACAAAACCTCAAAATGGCCCGATCGCGAAACGCGATCACATCATCGCCTTGCGGCAGCCCCATAAGTTGACGAGCGCGGGTAGCAGTAAGAGCCTTGGTCTCGTCGACGGGATCCTGGGAGCCTCTACCGATGAATTGGGCATGGGCCGGATTGGGCACCACGATCGGCAGCCGCATCTCGGCCGCCACCGCCTGCAGGTACTTATAGAAGCTCGATACGGACGAGATCCGCCGGTTAATGGTCTTAGGAGCCGTACCGGTGGCTTCCAAACTGTCCCGCCAAGCCATGACATCGGCCACCGAGACGGCGAGCATCTCGGTCGATTCCTTGGGCCAGTCGAGTTTCAGGTACGCAATCAGCGCTTCGACGTCCTGGCGATAAGCGCGTTGGGTGTGCGGACTGGGACGGCGTTTGACCCAGGCCTCGAAGATTTCACCGACGGAAAAGTAAAAACGTTCGACGCGGCGTTCGACCGCTTTCGTCGATTGTCCGGCCAGAATCGGCGGCATCCGATTGGGATCGAGCTCCGCTCCCGCGACGATCAGTTCGCCGGCATCAATCATGCGTACGATCTCCGTCTTGTCTTCCGTCATGTTGGTAATCGTTTAGCCGTCGGCCGTGCCGGGGTGAGTAGGTGAGTCAGTGAGTAGGTAACCGCCTCCGAGCGTTTCCCAAAAGGTCACGCCCCCCACACATACTCTCCATAGAATGCCATTTAGGCTGCCAGCTGCCACGCCATTTAGCCCGCAACCCCGCCGCCCCCCACCCCAGTGATCGGCCCCGGCTTGATTATGATAACTCTTAGGATCTTATGCGAAGTGCCACGGTAGGTGAGGCAGTACGAGCACGGACGACGGCACTTTGCATAAGATCTGCTGGACGAAACCGGCGGGGGCCGCTGCTATGGGAATTCAATGTGGCCGAGATGGGCAGCAAACCGAACGTGACCGACAATTGCGACTGTCCGTGCAGGTGTTTGGCGGAAGTGAGGTGG
>JAKOXH010000045.1 GCA_029781135.1 Planctomycetota bacterium | reverse complement strand
GTACAGCGGATGCTCCGGATTCAACAGTTCGCTCAAGCGAGCACCAAACAATTCAATCTGCGGAGAACGTGACTTGGGTTGCATTTTTCGCCAGCTTTCGAGGACATAGGAACCAAAACCTGGCAAATTTTAGCGCCACAACAACCGCTACGCACCCCCTATTCGTAGACACAACGCAGTTTTTCAGGGACGACTAAATAGGCTTAATTGCCGCATGGGACTTCAGTCCTATGGAAATGTGCTCGTGAGACCTCCGGAAACAATTACACCGCCATCGGAATCGTGGCCAATGTGCGACCGGCCGCCGCGGCCTTATGCGCTTGGTGGCGACTTGCGGTGGAGGAATTTATCCAGGATGCCGTTCACGAACTGGGCCGATTGGGCGGTGCCAAAGCGCTTGGCAAGTTCGACAGCCTCGTTGATCGCGGCGCGGTCGGGCGTGTTGGTGTACAGAATCTCGTACGCCCCGAGGCGAAGAACGTTGCGGTCGGTGGCGGCCATGCGGGCGACGCTCCAATTATCGGCGATTTGCGAGAGCTGGGCATCCAACTCATCTTGATTGCGGCGGACGCCGAGAATCAGCGACATACAGAACTCCTCGAGTTCCGGCGAATTGAGGCGGCCATGAACGAACGTTTTCATGTCGGCCACCGTGGCGCGCGGGTTCACATCGTCCTCGAAGAGGATTTGAAGGGCGACTTCGCGAGCACGGGAACGGCGGGACATGGCGGGGGAAATGACCAAATACCAAGCACCAATGACCAAAAGGAAGAATCTTCGGCTTTGGTCATTGGGATTTGGTGATTGGTGCTTCTTTCACGGTAGGTTTTTTAGGAGGGCTGCCATCTGCACTGCCGCTTCGGCACATTCGGCGCCTTTGTTGCCAACACGGCCGCCGGCACGATTGAGGGCCTGCTCCATTGTTTCACAGGTGAGTACGCCGAACAACACGGGGATGTTCGTGTCGAGACTGATCTGCGTGATGGCGAGGCTGACCGCCCGGTTAATATGTTGATCGTGCGTGGTTTCGCCGCGAATGACGGCCCCTAGACAAATGACGGCGGCGTATCGCTGCGAGGCCGCCAGGCGTTTGGCGACGAGTGGCAATTCCATCGAACCGGGAACCCAGGCAACGTCGATCGACTCGTCGGCGATGCCCTGCTCATTCAGCGTCTTCACGGCACCATCGAGCAATTTGCGCGTGATATTCTCATTCCACCGCGCGACCACAATGGCGAAGCGATTGTTGGGGTCGAGTTCGGCAATGGCGATGATGTTGGGCATGAGGAGTAATTTGGCTATTCAGATGCGGTTGACTGCGGCTAGGCCAGCCGGCTCAGCACATCTTCCAGTCCAAAGGTCTCGACGTACCCCCGTAGTGCTTCTTTGAGATCGTCGATCGCCTCGTTTTCCGTTTCACCTTCTCCGTAGGCTGGAACATTCGGCAGCCGGGCGGTGAAGCAACCTTGATCGGGGTCAGGGATAAGTTCGATGGTGAGGGGCATGAGCGCATTCCTCATCGTATTGTAGCAAGGAGCATCTCGAGTAGGACGCTTCAAGTGCGAGTTTCGGCCCAAGGGAGCGGCACAGCTTAGTGGGTTGAGATTCATGGGCCGCCACGCGGGACGGCACCAAGCGGAACGATGGCCACGGACGGTTTCGGCGGGTCCAGTCGTTTCGCCTCGCTTCACACATCCACCGCCACATTCGCACCAGAGGAAATCGTCTCGTAAAGGGCGTCAGGAGCAAGGTCCGCGCCGGTCGGCCAAGCGACCGCACCGAACTCGTCGATAAAGACCTGTTGAAATTTACTCGAATCACGCAGCGGCTCAAAGACCGGCCCGAACAATCGGCTTTCCAACGCAACCGTACCCTGCTTGCCATCGTCAAAACCAATGCTCAGGCGAAAACCGTCCAGGGCTCTTACGAATGTAACGCGGTGCATAATGGTCACTCCAACGGGGCGATTTCATTCAACGCCTGGTGCGCCTCGGCCCGCCGCCAATTTTCGTGCAACTCGTCGCGATGTGCTTCCGCCCATTCCGCAACAAGCGACAGGGTTCGACGTCGTAGTTTTCCTTCACTCACTTCAAGAGTTGCACTTTCAATGGGTCATCGGCGCATTACTCGTATACGTCGCTTCGGTGAGCGATTTTGAGAACGAGCACTCTGACGGATTGTTCTTCAATTCGATAAATGACGCGATGGTTGGCGACCCGGTAACGGTAAAGCCCCGCCAAGTTGCCTTTAAGTCCCTTGATATTTGCGTGTTCTCGCGGATTCTATTCCAACTGTTCAAAGCATCGGGCGAGCTTCTTCGCAAGCGGCCGAGCACATTTGCGAAAGAACTCGTGCGCCTTGGGTGAAAGTTCCACCTTATACATCTTGGCGCACCTCGCGCCAATGGACCCCCTTGCCTTCCGAAAAATCGCGCTCGGCCTCTTGGATGTCCTCCAGCAAGCCAGGAATTCGCAACAGTTCTTCTGTTGCCTCATCGCTCATGCGTTCGTCGAGGAACCGAAGGAATTCGACTGCCACCTTAAGTTGTGCTGGTGGTAGAGCATCCAATGTATCCTTGGCGGTTTGGCGAAGTTCCGCGGTAGTCATTGTGGTTGCTCACAATTTGTTCAATTGGCCGAGATGGCGGAGATCGTTATTCCTTCACGCTTAGCAGGAACTCCGCGTTGGTTTTCGTCTTGCGGAGGCGGTTGACGAGGAGGTCCATGGCGTCGGGGCCGTTCATTTCGTTGAGCACGCGGCGGAGCAAACAAATGCGGCGGTGTTCCTCGGGGTCCATCAGCATTTCCTCCTTGCGGGTGCCGCTGCGGCTAATATCGATGGACGGCCAAACGCGGCGGTCGACCAGGCGGCGATCGAGGATGATCTCCTGATTGCCGGTGCCTTTGAACTCCTCGAAAATCACTTCGTCCATCTTACTGCCCGTGTCAATCAGGGCGGTGGCCACGATCGTCAGTGAGCCGCCGTCCTCGACCTTGCGCGCGGAACCAAAGAACCGCTTCGGCCGCTGCATCGCGTTGGCGTCGATGCCGCCGGAAAGGATTTTGCCCGAATGGGGGCACTCGGCATTCCAAGCACGGGCGAGCCGGGTGATCGAGTCGAGGAAGATCACTACGTCCTTGCCGTATTCGACCATCCGCTTGGCCTTCTCGATGACCATTTCGCTCACCTGCACGTGGCGGGCGGAGGTTTCGTCAAAGGTCGAACTGATGACCTCGCAGTGCGGGCCTTTGATCTGCCGCTCCATGTCGGTCACTTCTTCCGGCCGCTCGTCAATGAGGAGCATAATGACGTAGGCGTCCGGATAGTTGGCGAGCACCGATTTCGCCATCTTCTGCAGCAAAATCGTTTTGCCGGCCCGTGGCGGGCTGACGATGAGGCCGCGCTGGCCGAAGCCGATCGGCACGATCATATCGACCACGCGGGTTTCGATTTGCTCGGCCGCCGTTTCCATCACGATCCGCTGATCGGGATGAACGGGCGTGAGGTCGTCGAAGAAAATTTTGCGCGCGAGCAAATTCGGGTCGTCGCCGTTGATGGCTTCGACGCGCAACAGCGCGAAGTAGCGCTCGTTTTCCTTGGGCGGCCGGATCGTGCCCGCCACCGTGTTGCCGTTGCGGAGGCCGAACCGGCGAATTTGGCTCGGCGACACGTAGATGTCGTCGGGGCACGATAGGTAATGGTAATCGGGGCTGCGGAGGAAGCCGAAGCCATCGGGCAGGATTTCGAGCGTCCCCTCGCCGTACATCAGGCCCTTGAGCTTCACGCGTTCCTTGAGAATGCGGAAGATGAGGTCTTGCTTCTTGAGGCCGCTGATTTCCGGGACGTTCTCATTCTCGGCCGTCTTAATCAGCTCGGGCATCGTCATCCGTTGCAGCTCGGCAATGTGGATGTTGCGATCCTGGGCATCGTCCTTCGCGATCGCCGCACCAACGCGGCGGACCCGTTCAGCAGCCTTATCGAGTTCCTCGGCCAGCGACAGCGGTTCCTCGCGATCGAGTTCGGCCAAAAGTTCGCGGTCGATTTGAACATCGCCGTTGCCGTTACGGTTGACAGGACGCGCGCGGCGGTGGAGTGGATGCGGGCGGCTGGGCCGCGTGTCGCGGTTAGCTGAATCAGCCATGAATTGTGCGCTCCGTAGAAGAGAAAGAGCGATGGCGCGCGGACGGCGCCGGTGGGGTGGGACAAACAAACAAGATGGATCTCGGAGGGCCAGCGCGAACGGCCGGCCATGAGGTGCCTCTTAAACCTTATTATTGCATGCCGAGGCGGTGGTTGTGAAGACGAGAGTTGGGCGATTCTGTGGTTAGAGGCGCGTTTTTGTTCGGTCTCACTGTAATTGAGTGCTGGCAGCAGTAAGGGGTGCCCGGGTCGTTTAACCCGGAGCCAACGACGACGGCATGCGACGTTTCACCTCGCCGCTGGCTCGGGGTTAAACGAGCATGCAGGGTGGACCATGCCCACCCTACGGATTCGCAATGTAACGCTGCCAGAAATCATGGACGACGGCGCGCAGGTCTGCCTCCGAACCGTCGTTGGCGATGACCACACTGGCGGCCGCCCGTTTCTTTTCGACAGGCCATTGAGCGGCCTCGCGGCGGGCGAATTCGGCCTCGCTCCAACCGCGGGTTTTGGCGCGCTCGAGACGAATTTGCCGCGGTACTTCAACGAATAGAATCAGATCGCAAAGTGGGTCCCAGCCCGTTTCCAGCAGCAGCGGTGCATCGAGCACGACGGCCAATTTGCCAGCAGCCGCGAACTGATCGCGCTCGCGCATGATCCGACGGCGAATACGTGGGTGAAGCAGCCGCTCGAGAAACTTGCGGTCGGCCGCTCCCGCTTCGCTTGCCGCGAAGACACGTTTGGCCACGGCCGACCGGTCGATGGAACCATCGGCAGCCAAGACCGAGTCGCCCCAACGTTTGTGGACGGCCTCGCGAACTTCGGCATCGTCCGCCAAAACGGCATGACCGGTGCGGTCGGCGTCGAGGAGGCCGGCCCCCAGCTCGACCAGCATCCGCCCGACGAGCGACTTTCCGCTAGCAACACCGCCGACAAGGCCAATGGTTTTCATGCGGCAACTACTTGGCGACGCTGCTGGGGATGTTGGGTGAGTTGGGGTTCACTTCAATCGTCTTGCGACTTGGCGAGATGACGACGTCGAGGTCCTCCATCGGCACCGCCCCGAGCAACACTCCATCGCCAAGCACGAGCGCACCGACGAAGCAGGAGCGATTCTCAAAAATCACCTCCACGGGGCCCACGTAGTCGCAAACGTGCTTCTGCCCGTCGGCCGTCGAGACTTCCCGCTGCTGCACGGCCTGCAGCCTAAGTTGCACGACCACATGTTGCGGCACGCAAAGATGAAGCGCCCCCATATCGACCAGCGCCTTGGCTGAATAGGGGGCCAGCCGCGAGTCGAGCGGATTGCGAAGCTGAATGTCGGCAGTAATTAGTCCCATATGCTGTGTTCGGTGCGAAATGATTCGTTGCTTGGGTGCCATGTCCACGGCTCGGCGTGGGCATGTGAATTGCCGCACCCGCATGGCCACGTCGGCGGCCTCCGTGGCCAGGGCACCCGAACTTGTCTCGATTCCTGCCGTGCGAAATACATGTTGATTTTACCCCCGTAGTATTCTATTCGCACTCCGCCCAGTTGGCACCGGTTTTTACATCGACTCTTAGCGGGACGCGCAGCTGCAGCACATTCTGCATTTCTTCACGGACGAGTTGGGCGAGCGGTTCGAGCGAATCTTCCGGGGCTTCGAAGATAAGTTCGTCGTGGATTTGGAGGAGCATTTTGGCGGGCGAATTTTCGGCCTTCAGCCGGCGGTGGACGGCGAGCATCGCGAGCTTGATGAGGTCGGCGGCCGAGCCCTGAATGACGCTGTTGACCGCGGTGCGTTCGGGCAACGTGAGCGGGCGGCGGCTGGGCTGGTCGGTGAGCAGCGTGAGTTGATCAATCGGGCGGACGCCTTGGATCGCCCGGCGGCGGCCAAGGATGGTGGAGACATACCCCTTGCGGCGGCAGTCATCGAGCGTGTGCACCATGAATTCGGCCACGCCGCGGTAGGTGGCGAAGTAGCCATCAATGAATTTGGCCGCTTCTTCTTGCGAAATGCCGAGTCCCTTCGCCAGGCCGAACGGGCTTTGGCCATAAATAACGCCGAAGTTGACGGCCTTCGCGCTACGGCGCTGGGCCGACGTGACTTCGGCGAGCGGCACGCCGAAGACCTGGCTGGCAACGAGCGTGTGGATGTCCTCATCGCGGTCGAAGGCGGCGCACATGCTGGCATCTTGGGAATAATGGGCCAGAATGCGAAGTTCGATTTGCGAGTAGTCAGCGGCGAGGAGTTTCCAAACCTCATGTGGGCGAGTCTCTCCGAGACTCGCATTTTTCGCGGGCCCACGTCGAGCGCGAGAATCCGCGTCTCGGAGAGACGCGTCCACGTGGGCGCCGGCGATGAACGCCGAGCGGATTTCGCGACCTTCTTCCGTGCGAATGGGAATGTTCTGAAGATTCGGTTCGCTGGAACTGAGCCGGCCCGTGGCGGCAACAACCTGGTTAAACGATGTGTGAACCCGGCCCGTGATGGGGTAGATCATCGCCGGCAAGGCGTCGACATACGTGCTTTTGAGTTTCGAGTATTGGCGGTACTCGACGATCTTCTTCGGCAGCGGGTGGAGTTCGGCGAGTTGTTCCAGGACGTCGGCATCGGTGCTCGCCCCGGTTTTCGTCTTCTTGACGACCGGCAGCTTCAACTCATGGAACAACACTTGCGCGAGTTGTTTGGGAGAAGCGATGTTGAGTGAGTGGCCGGCCAGTTCCTCGATCTCCTGTTCCAAAACGTTCAGCCGCTCGCCGTAGCGTTGGCTGAGTTCGGCCAGGCGATCGGCAGCGACGCAGATGCCGTTGAATTCAAGTTCGGCGAGAACCTCGATGAGCGGCACCTCGACCGTCTCGTTCAGTTTGTCGAGTTCCGATTCACGCAACCTGGCATCGAGAATCGGGAACATCCGAAGTGGAATGTCGGCGTCCTCGGCGGCATACGTGCCCACTTTCGCAACCGGCACTTCGTCCATCCGTTTTTGATTGCGGCCTTTGCCGATGAGCTCGTCGATCTTGATCGTCGTGTGATTGAGGAACTTTTTAGCGAGATCGTCCAGGTTGTGGCTGCGGCCGCCGGCGTCGAGCAGGTAACTGGCGATCATCGTGTCGAACGCCAAGCCGGCCAAATGAACGCCGACGTTCTTGAGCACGATCATGTCGTACTTCAAGTTTTGGCCGATCTTGCGTATGGCCGGGTTTTCGAAAACGGGCCGCAGCGCTTCGAGCGTAGCCTCGGGATCGAGAACGCGATCACCGGCAGGGCCACGAACGGGGACGTAGTACCCTTCGTTGGGTTTGAAGGCGAAAGAATACCCTACGATTTCGGCACAGCGGGGCGAAACGCTCGTTGTTTCGGTATCGACACTGATGAGCGATTGGCTGCTGAGCTCAGCGACCAGTTTCTTGAGTTTGGCAGGCGTAGCGATGACTTCATATTTAGCGCCGCTGGCCGAAGAGGGTGAAGGAACAACCGTTTTGGAAAGCTTCGCCACGCGCTCGACGAACGAGCGAAAGCCAAATTCAGCGAACAGCTCGGACAGCGCGTCGTGGTCGAAATCGCCGACGCGGCTGCCATCCCAATCGGGCGTGATGGGAACTTGCGGATCGAGCCGCACGAGTTGGCGGGAAAGTATCGCGATCTCGCGCGACTCGGCCAGCTTCTTGCCCTTCGCGCCTGGCACTTCGGCCGCATGATCGAGCAGGTTATCAAGTGTCCCGTACTGCTCGAGCAGTTGTTGGGCGGTTTTTGGACCAATGCCGGGAACGCCGGGGACGTTGTCCACCTTGTCGCCGACCAGGGCTTGAAAGTCGATGACTTGGTCGGGGGCAACGCCCCATTCTTCTCGTAAGGCGGCCGCATCGAAAACTTGATTCTTACGGATGTTGTACACAGCGACGCGGTCGGTGATGAGTTGGCGGCAGTCCTTATCGCCGGAGACGATGAAGCAATTGGCGCCTTGCTCGTCACAAATGCGAGCGATGGTCGCCAAAATGTCGTCGGCCTCAAAGCCTTGGCAGGAGATCACTGGAATCGACAAGGCCGCGAGTGCCCGCTCGATCTTGGGAATTTGACTCACGAGGTCGGCCGGCATTTCACTTCGCTCGGCCTTGTAGGCATCGTACAATTCATCGCGAAAGGTTGGGCCGGAAACATCGAACGCGCAGATGAGTGCGTTGGGCTTCTTCTCTTCGATGAGGTACAGCATGTCGCGGATGAAGCCGAAAACGGCCCCCACCTGTTCGCCCCGCGGGCTGCTCATCTCGGGCAAGGCGTGAAAGACCTGAAAAATGAGCGAGTGAGCGTCGACGGCGTAGACGTTCCAGCCCTTGATATCGACCACCGCCGGTACCGGGGGGCACGGTTCGGCCGGCGGGGTTGGCGAGGGTGGATCGGCGTCTAAGCCGGGCAGCGACCGCTGTTGGGAGCGTTGAGCCATCGAATATAGCCGACCCATTTTGGGTCGGAGTTCCATTGGTACCGCCGTTCCGCGAGTAGTGGTGCCGATTATTCCGTGCGCTCCGGGCAGGCGAAGTTGTCCGCCCGGGCGAATCGGCCGGGCTATGTATCAGCATCGTACCGGTTTCGTTGACGTGCGGTAATCCCCTAACTAAATTGGACTTAGGACAATCGCATTCGTTTTTCGACTGAAAAATTTTGACCGGTGGCGGCCGCCGCCGGCTGGTCGGATTGCAGTCCCGCAACGGGGCAATTTCGTGTACGGCAGCAGACGACGAGGTACGCCATGGCAGCGCGGCAAGATCAGACTCTACAAATCTTTCTGATCATTTTTATCTTCTTGTTCCTGATTACGGCGGTCGTCGCGTATTTGGGCTGGCGCGGCTACAGCGATGCGAGCCAGAGCCTGACGAAATCGCAGAGCGATCTGAGTGACAAAAATCAGCAGTTGGAGACCAAAAAGGCGGAGCTAGGTGATTTACAGCAGGCCATCGGCATCGGCCGTGAAGACAATCCGGCCGATGTGAAAAAGGCGGTCGAAAAGGACATGGAGACTTTTGGTGGCGGAATTGCGGACAAAGATAGCAGGTCCTATCGCAAGATCGTTGAAACAATCAATGCGGAACTCGTATCGGCGACGGCACGCGAAGCAGACTTGAAGAATAAACTTAAGGAGGGTCAGTCGCATCTGTTGGCGGTGCAAACAGAAGCTCAAAAGAAGATCGACGAATTCGACGCCGCTCGCAAAAAGGCCCAAGAAGATTTAGCAGCCGAAACGAATAAGTTCACCGCCGATCGGCAAGGGCTTGAGAAGACGAAGGCGGATTTGCAGAAGCTCTTAGGCGATCAACAAGCGAAGTACGAAGCGCAAATTACCGAACGCGATTCAACGGTCAAAGGTCTGACCGACAAGAACGCCAAATTAGAACAGGCAGTGAAAAATCTGATTGAGAATCGTAAGGATGAGCCGGAGAGCTTTGAAGTCGCCGACGGTCGGATTTCCTGGGTCAACCAGAATGGCACTGTGTGGATCAATTTGGGAACGGCCGATGCGCTGCGCCGGCAGGTGACATTCAGCGTATTTGATGCGGATTTGCACGATGCCGCGAAAAGTAAGAAGAAGGGCAGCATCGAAGTAACCCGGTTATTGGGCGACCATATGGCGGAAGCCCGGATCACGAAGGACGACCCCAAAAACCCAATTCTCACGGGCGACAATATCTACAGCCAAGTGTGGCACCGCGGCAAGAAGCTCCATTTCGCGATGACGGGCGTGATCGATTTCGACGGCGATGGCCAAAGCGATGTGCAGCTGGCCCGCGAGTTGATTGAGCTCAACGGCGGCGTAGTCGACGCCTATTTGGGCGATGACGGCAAAGTGCAAGGTGAAATTACCGCCAATACGCGGTACTTGATTTCGGGCGAGGCGCCGAAGTCAGCGGCAAAAGTCGGGCTGCAACAGGGAACGAATGAGATGTATAAGACGGCTTCGTCGCTCGGCGTCGAAACGATCACTCTGCCCGAATTTCTGAACCAGATGGGATATCGACCGCAGGATCGCACCGTTCATTTGGGCGCTGGCGCGAAAGCGAGTGATTTCCCGGCGCGGCCAGAACACGATGCCGCGGGCGGCGCGGGCTCTTCCACCGGCTTCCGCCCACGATCAGCGGCCACACCCAGCAACTAGTTGCAGGTCTTCTTGATAATTGCATTGACAAGGTTCGGCCGTTTAGCCGCGACCGGGCACCACGCAGTGGTCGGCAAAGCGCGCATTGCTCGTTCACTGTCAGTCCAAGACGAAATAGTGCCGTCCCATTTTGGGGTATCGCCAGCGCCTCATCCTACGGCTGCATGCAGGCAGCCCCCAAACGGCTGACGAGTATTGTTGCTTGCCTCTGCGGACTGCCTGAAATTGCCTGCGGTGTTCCTTTATTCCGCTCGCATTTTACGCCACGCAGCTGCCACGCTTTATGGAAACGATTGGTGTGCAAGGTGCATGTGCAAGTTGCAAACAGACGCAAAGCGCGCGACACTGGTATCGTGCGTCCTGTTGTTCTTGGAAGTCGGCGAGGTCGTCCAGCATGAACGTTCGCAAAAGTGCCGCGGTCTTTGAGCAAGAGTTTCTGCCTGTTCGAGCAAAGCTACTTGAGGTCGCCGCCGCTCTCGATCGTCTGGACAGGGCGGATGGTTCTTTGGCGACCGATGCGCGGCGCGCCAAAATTCAAGCGGCCATCCAGGTTCTGTTGCGGCCGGAAGATGATCGTGCCGAACAAATTCAATTGATCTTCAGCCGGCCTTTTGAAGACGACTGGCGGAAGAAGTTGGGAGTATCGGAGGTGCGTAAGTGAGTAGGTGAGTAAGTAACCATAGGGAATCGCTCGTCGAATTAAGCGCTACCTACTCACCTACTCACCAAAACTACCATGTACTACATCGACCCCCACATTCACATGGTGTCGCGGACGACCGACGACTACGAAACGCTGGCGAAAATGGGCTGCGTCGCATTAAGCGAGCCGGCGTTTTGGGCCGGGTACGATCGCGGCAGCGTCGACGGATTTCGCGACTACTTCGAGCAGCTCACCGTATTTGAGCCCAAGCGGGCCGGCTGGTACGGCATTCAGCACTTCACGTGGCTGTGCATCAATGCGAAGGAAGCCGAGAATGTTTCGCTTGCTCGGGAAGTGATCGCCATGATTCCCGAGTTCTTGGATCGGCCGGGCGTGTTGGGAATCGGCGAGATTGGCCTCAACAAGAACACGAAGAACGAGGCCACCGTGTTCCTGGAACATGTGGAACTCGCGCTGCGGACCGACGAGCAAATTCTCATCCACACGCCACACCTTGAGGATAAGTATCAGGGCACTCGCATGATTCTCGATATGTTGTGCGACGATGGCCGGGTGAATCGCGAACGCGTGCTCGTGGACCATGTGGAAGAGCACACAGTACGCCTGGTGCTCGAACAAGGTTTTTGGGCCGGAATGACGCTGTACCCGGTGAGCAAATGTACGCCGGCGCGGGCAGTGGATATCGTCGAAATGTACGGCCCCGAACGGCTACTGGTGAACTCCGCCGGCGATTGGGGCCCCTCGAAGCCGACGGCTGTACCCGACTTCATCCTGGAAATGCGCCGCCGCGGCCACGCCGAGAGCCTCATTCGCCGCGTGGTGTACGAGAACCCGATCGCATTCTTCAGCCAAAGCCGCGGGTTCGTGTTCAACCCGCCGGATGTCGCGGAGCATGCTAACGTTTGAGTTAGCGCCATGCGATCGCGGCAATCACTCCTCCGCAAACTGCTTCAGAATTAGCTCAGCGATCTGCGTATCGCTGAGTTGCCCGCCGAGGAAGACGCCGGGTTCCGAGGTGAGCAGCACGCCGCGCTGGTTCGGCTCGCGGGCCGGGGCACCATGCGAGCCATGCACCAGGTTGGCGTTGAGCGGAATGGTCTTCGAACGGGCATCGAAAAAGAGTTCGACGGGGTCGTAGCCGGGCTTGCGGTGGATATCGACGGTGCGGGCGTATTGTGGGGCCTTGGCATCATCCTGCCACCAGTAATAGGCCTGCCAACTGTGCGGATCGGAAATCAACACGAGGTCACCGCTCCTCGAATGGTTCAGCTTGTATTGATCCAAGTGCTCCGATGTGACGACCTCCGCGATGCCGGCGTGCTTGGCGAACAGCCGGGCGACTTTCTTGACGACCTTCGGATCGGAATCCTGCACGAAGACGTGCGAGAACTGGTGATCGACCAGCGCCCACGCTTTGCTGTTAAGAAAGTCGAGGTGTTCGCCGTCGTCCGCTTCGCTCACTTTCAGCAGGCCGGCCTCGCGCAGCACACGGTTGGGATAGGTCACATGATTCACCGACGAAATCACATATTCACTCGCGGCTAGCCACAGTGGATTCTCGCTATAAGCTTTTTCAAAACCTTTGATGAGCTTACCTAGTTCCGCATCTAATTCGGCAACGGCTTGGTGGGCGGCTTTGCTGTCGGGCCCGCTTTTCTGGGCGGCGAAGTCGAGGTGGGGCAGATACAGGTAGAAGAAATTAGGTTTGTACTTCTCGGCCGTCATGATCGCCGAGTCGACGATCCAAGTGGTCGATTGAATGCCGGCCAGCGGCCCCCAGAAGTGATGCAGTGGAAAGTGGCCGAATTTAGTCTTGAGTTCGTCATAATATGTTTCTGGCCGGGTAAAGCACCAGGGGGATTCGCTGCCATCGGCATTGTGGACCGGGGCGGGCGTGCAGATGTAGTCGGCCCCACTGCCTTTACTGTGGAGCGGAAACCACACGGCCGACGTGAGCGCCCGGTCGCGATCGTGCAAAATATCCCAAATCTGCGGTTTGCGGATGCAATCGTTCCAGGCCGTCCACATTTCCACGCGACGTTGGTCACGCCAATAAAAGCCATTGGCGACGACGCCGTGCTCGCTGGGTGGACAGCCCGTCGTCATATTCGCCTGCACCGGGCAGGTAACAGCCGGGAAGCTGGGAACGAGGATGGCGTGCCCCCCGCCCACGAACAGCCGCGAAAGGTTGGGCATCGAAGACAGATCGCGCGCACGAAGACCGGGAATCGAGAGCAAAACGACGAATCTAGACATTCAATTCCCGCCGAATCTTGGTGCACCTCTTCTCAATGAGGTTGGCGACCGAAAGTTATGCTGGTTAAGGGTTTGTGACGCCTGCCGCCGCGAGAATTGGCTGCAGGAAATCGTACGCACGCTGGGCGGCAATGGGGCCTTCGTGGCTATGCCGGCTCAGCTCCACGCTCAGCAAGCCATCATACCGAATTTGGGCTAGCGCCGCGATAACCGGCGGAAAATCAATTTCGCCCTCCCCAAACATGAGGTGCTCATGGACCCCCACACGTATATCCTCGATGTGGACATTCGCAAGCCGACCGGCTGAATTCCGAATTTTATCGGAAATCGGAACTTCCTTCTGACAGTGCAGATGGCCAATATCAAGCGTCAATCGAAGCCGAGAACTGGCTATTCGCCTTTCCTCCAGCGACTTCACCAGCAGTTCGTACCGTTCCAGCGTATCGATAACCATTCCCGGCTCGGGCTCAAACGCCAGGTCCAAATTTCGTCGGTCGGCGTGATTCAGCGCCGTGGTTAACCCGTCGGTGAGCCGACTAAACGCCTCGGCCTGCCCTGCCCCGTCGCGAGCGATGCCCGACCATAGGGAAACGCAGTCCGCGCCAAGCCGGTCGGCGATGTCGATCGCCCGGCAGAGGAAATCGACACGTCGGGCGCGCGCGCTCGGATCGGCCGACACCAACGTGGGCTCGTGTTTCGTGCGCGGGTCGAGCAGAAAGCGAGCACCGGTCTCGATGACGCATCGCATCCGGAGTTTCCGCAGAGCAGCGTGCACGCGGTCGAGTTGCTGGTCGAGCGACGGATCAAACGGGTTCAAGGCGCCATGATCGAGCGTGATAGAAACACCGCGATAGCCAATATCGGCCAGCAGCTCGATTGCATCGAGCAAGCAATGGTGCGCGAGGCCGTTGGTGTTATAGGCGAGGAGCATTCCGGTCAGCACCGATAACTAATTGGCGATATCGGCGGCAATCGAGGTCCATAGATCGTGAACGCCAAGCTGACATGCGGAACTGGCAATGTAATCGCGGTCAAGATCTTGACCTGAAACCTTAAGGATACCACGAATATCGCGAACATGCTTCTCGGAAGTGCCGTCGCGATAGTACAGCAATTTGCCTATAATCACATCTTCTGGCGAGGCGACATAACCAGACACCGACGGCTCAAAGGCGGTTTTTCGTCGGCGGCAAAGTTGACGTCGTACCCACTCACTCTGCCCGGCGATCAGGAAATCGATCTTGTTGCCAGATGCCGGGTGAATGACATTGAACTGGCTGCCATGACGCACGGCTTCGTTGGCGGCGGCGCGGCTGACGTAATACTCATGGTCGGGAAACGAGTCACATAGATGATCAACCTGCCCTTCAGTCAGGGCGATCACGATGTCGACATCGCGGGTCATCCGCGGTTCGCCCCAGGCTGTACTGGCGTATGAGCCAACCACGACATAGGGAATTTGCAGCCTCTCCAGAACGCGAAGCGCATGTGCGAGAAACTCAATCTGCCGCATCGAGCATTCTCCGAGCGACTTCGAACTGAACGCGTTCTTCGGGCCACCCTGGGTGCCGGTAGCGAATCCCGGCCGCCACCAGGACTCGCGCCGTTTCATTCGCCTCAGCGGTCATTTGAATTCGCTCGGCTGGCGTTTTTCGTCGCAATATCTCGGCAACATCGTCATCGACAACGTCGAGCGGAACTCGTTTGGATGGCATATCAGACCTCGTACTCATCGTCTTTGGAATTCTAACACGGGCGGACGGGTGAAAATAGCGATTGAAGGCAGGCGCCAGACCGAACTGCAGCCCGGGCTTTTGGCGGACATCGATTGATCGCCTACAATGAGGTACTTCGTTTCCCGCGGATGATCGCCGGCATTTATAGTCCAGTGTTATTGCAATGCTCCTGCTGATCGACAATTACGACAGCTTCGTGCATAACCTGGCTCGGTACTTCGAGCGGTTGGGGCAGGAAACGGCTGTTGTGCGGAATGATGCGGTCGATGTGGCCGAAGTGCGTGCGATGCGACCTCAGGCCGTGGTACTTTCGCCTGGGCCATGCACGCCGCGGGAAGCCGGGGTATCGCTGGAGATCGTGCGTGAGTTGCATGCTGAATTGCCGATG